>NZ_JFHD01000021.1 GCF_000698575.1 Caballeronia zhejiangensis | reverse complement strand
TGTCGGTTCGGGGTTTCGCCGGATCCCGGTTTCGTGTCGGTTCGGGGTTTCGCCGGATCCCGGTTTCGTGTCGGTCTATTAGCACTGCCCCTGTGCGGGGCGGCAGTCACTTTCTTTGCTGCTGCAAAGAAAGTAACCAAAGAAAGCAGCTTCCGATACGCCCGCGGTCACACGCAATTTGGGTAGTCCTCTCGTCCATCGTGGGCTGCCTAAAGAGTGCCCTCATCACAATCACCGGGCTTGGCTCGCGCACGGTCTGACTAGCTAGTAGTTACAACGCGCGGGTCCAGCAATCATACATCCGGCACAGCGCTACGCGCTGCCGCCCGATATGCGAGGGAAACCGACGTACGGCGAAGGCGGCGAGATGAAGACGTTAGTAGCGAAGCACATGCATCCCCGATTGACCGGTCGGCCGCGAAGCGGGCTGGAGCTATTTGGTGCTGAACCAGTTTGGTGTGTGGTGCGATGGTTCAGACCGTGCGCGAGCCAAGCCCGATGGGGCCTATGAGGGCACTCTTTAGGCAGCCCACGATCGACGAGAGGACTACCCAAATTGCGTGTGACCGCGGGCGTATCGGAAGCTGCTTTCTTTGCTTACTTTCTTTGCAGCAGCAAAGAAAGTAAGTGCCGCCCCGCACAGGGGCAACGCTAATAGACCGACGCGAAAACGGGATCCGGCGAAACCCCGACCCGACCCAATCACGGGATCCAGCGAAGAAACAAAATCAACCAAGAACCGCACTCACAGCGTGAATCAAAATCCCGACGGCGCCTCCCACAAGCGTCCCATTCACGCGAATGAACTGCAAATCCCGCCCAATATTAAGCTCAACATCCCTGACGAGCGTCGCATCGTCCCACTGCTTGACGGTGGCGGCAATATGCTTCGCGATGCCATCGCGCAACTCCGGCGCAAGCGCCTTCAAAGCATCGCGCATATGCTCGTTAATCGACTCGCGCAATGCCGGATCGCTGCCGAGCGCCTCGGCAAAACCGCCCGCCATCGCGACGACCTTCGCATGCAGCGCCGAATCCGGCCGCTTGATATCCGCATCGAGCCACGCGATGAACTCGTCCCACAGCCCGTTCACGTATGTCCGCAACTCGGGCCGCTCCAGCCACTCACGCTTGTGCTCGTCGATGCGCGCCTTGAACGCCGGATCCGTCTTCAACCGCTCGACAAACCGCTCCACGGCCGCATCGAAAGCCTTGCGACGCTCGTGCTCGGGATCGCTGCTTACATCGTGCAGCCATTGATTCGCGCCGCGCACGAGACCGGCCGCAAACTTGTTGCCAAGGTCTTCAGCATTCAGTCCGACGAATCCCAGCATACCGACGAGCTTCGGATACTCCTCGCCCGCCACCGCGACGATGCGCGTCGCGAGCATCTCCTGCACTTCGGGCTTGTCGAGCCACCCGGCCAGTTGCTTCAGGCCCTCATCGAGCAGCAACTGATGACGCCGGTCCGATATCAGCGTCGACAGCACGCTTCCCGTCGCGCTCGCCAGATCGAACGACTCCGCGCGACGGCGCAGCGTCTCGTAGAGCATCGACTTCACGCGCTCGTCATCGACGAAAGACAGCAGTTGCCCGACCGCGCCCACGGCCTTCTTGCCGAGCAACTCGGCATTGGCAGGCTCGGCCAGCCACATCGACAGACGGCTCGCCGGATCGAACGCATTCACGCGCGCGACGAGCGCATCGGTGCCGAGAAAACGGTCGCGAACGAACACGGCCAGGTTGTCCGCGACGCGCGCCTTGTTCGCGGGCAGGATCGCGGTGTGCGGAATCGGCACGCCAAGCGGATGCCGAAACAGCGCGACCACCGCGAACCAGTCGGCGAGCGCGCCGACCATCGCGGCTTCCGCGAACGACGACACCCACGCCCACGCGCCCGCATCGTGCTGGCTTTTCGCGAGCGCGAACAAGGCGCCGGCCGCGACGAGCAGCCCGGCGGCGAAGCATTTCATTCTTCTCAGCGCGACGGCTTTGTCCTGCGTTTCCATCTATGTCGGTTTCATGGTTTTGATGAGGCCGAAAGCTTACCAGCAGCGCGTTGCACATCCCGAAGGACTTCGACGGCGCGTTCGCCCTCTTCGACCGGAACGAAGATGTGATCGTGATACGCCGCCGCAATCACATTGCAACTGATGTTCGCCTCGCCGAGCGCACGCGCGAACGCCGCCGTCAAGCCGACCGCGTTCAGATCCGAATGAACGGTCAGCGTGATCCAGGCCGCGCGAAAGAGCGGCGCGACGCCGGCCGCCTGCGCCGCGCTTTCTTCCATCACGACCGTCAATCCCTCGCGCTCGCGGAACGTCGCGACGATGCCCGCGCCGCTCGCCACCGCATCGTGCGGCAGCGACGCGAACACGTACGCGCCCGGCTGCAGTTCGGGCTCCATCGACGCGATCAGCGTATCGAGATCACGCAGCATTTTCGGTCTCCCGTGTCCGCGCCAAAACCGGCCGCAGCGCAGCGCCGGTATGACTGCGCGGATGCGTCGCGAGCGTGTCCGGGTCCGCCGCCGCGACGATCGTGCCGCCATTCACGCCGCCTTCCGGGCCGAGATCGAGCACCCAGTCGGCTTCGGCGATCACATCGAGATCGTGTTCGATGACGATCACGCTATGCCCGCCATCCACCAGACGATGCAGCACGCGTATCAGCTTCGCGACGTCCGCCATGTGCAGGCCGACGGTCGGCTCATCGAGCACATAAAGCGTGTGCGGCGGCTTCTGGCCGCGCCGCGTGACGTCGTCGCGCACTTTCGACAGTTCGGTGACGAGCTTGATGCGCTGCGCCTCGCCGCCCGACAGCGTCGGCGACGGCTGGCCGAGCGTCAGATAGCCGAGGCCGACATCGCGCAGCAATTGCAGCGGATGCGCGATGCTCTGCATCGACGCGAAGAACTCGACGGCTTCGTCGATCTCCATCGTCAGCACTTCGCCGATGTTTTTGCCGCGCCATGTCACCGCGAGCGTTTCCGGATTGAAGCGCTGGCCGTGGCACACGTCGCACGGCACTTTGACATCGGGCAGGAAGCTCATCGCGATGGTCCGCACGCCCTGGCCTTCGCATGCCGGGCAACGGCCATCGCCCGTGTTGAACGAGAAACGCGACGGCGTGTAGCCGCGCGCGCGGGCCTCGAGCGTATCGGCGAAGAGCTTGCGGATCGTGTCCCACATGCCGATGTAGGTGGCCGGGCATGAACGCGGCGTCTTGCCGATCGGCGTCTGATCGACTTCGAGCACGCGATCGATAGCCTCGAAACCGGTTACGCCCGCGCAGCCCTGCCACGCATGCGCGACATCGAACGTCGGACGCGGCGCTTCGCGCGCGAGCACGCTGGCGCGCGACCCGGCAGCGGGCTTGTCCGCTTGCGCGGCCTTGCGCGCGCGCCGCACCGCAGGCGACGACAACACCGAACGGCCGACGGCATCGAGCAGGTTCGTCATCAGCACGTCGCGCGCGAGCGTCGATTTGCCCGAACCCGACACGCCCGTAATCGCGACGAGCCGATTCAGCGGCATCGTCGCCGTCACGTTGCGCAAGTTGTGCAGCGTCGCACCTTCGACCGTCAGCCATTGCTCCGGCACGGCGGCGCGCTTCGCGGTCGCCGCGCGCACTTCGCGGCGCGGCTGCAACGGATGCACGATCGGATTCGCGAGGAACTGGCCCGTGAGCGACGCCTTGTGCGCCGCGAGATCCGTCACGTTGCCCTGCGCGACGACCGTACCGCCGCGCTTGCCCGCGCCCGGCCCGATATCGATGATGTGATCCGCGCGGCGAATCGTGTCTTCGTCATGCTCGACGACGACGAGCGTATTGCCCTTGTCGTTCAGCTTCTTGAGCGCGGAGAGCAGGATCAGGTTGTCGCGCGGATGCAAACCGATGGTCGGTTCATCGAGCACGTAACACACGCCTTGCAGATTACTGCCGAGTTGCGCCGCGAGACGGATGCGCTGCGCTTCGCCGCCGGAAAGCGTCGGCGCGGCGCGATCGAGGCTCAAATAGCCGAGCCCGACTTCTTCGAGGAATTGCAAGCGCCCTTCGATTTCACTGACCACGTCACGCGCGATATCCGCATCGCGGCCCTTGAGCTTGAGCGATGCAATCCACTCGCGCGTATCGCTGACGGTCCATCGTCCGACTTCCGTGATCGGATAATTGCCGAACGTGACGGCGCGCGCAACATCGTTCAGACGCGTGCCTTCGCATTCCGGGCAGGGCTGATCCACGATATCGTCCGGTTCCTGATCGACCGAGCCGATGCTCTGCTCGCGTCCGCGATCGTCCTGCGCGAAGAGCGTGTCGTCGAACGCGGCGCGCTGTTCGCGCGTGAGCTTCACGCCCGTCCCGACGCATGTGTTGCACCAGCCGTGTTTGCTGTTGTACGAGAACATGCGCGGATCGAGCTCCGGATAACTCGTGCCGCAAACGGGGCACGCGCGCTTCGTCGAGAACACGCGCGTTTCTTCCTTGCCGCGACGCGCGCCGTCGTGCCACGACCCATGCAGTTCATCGAGCGGCGCGCAAAGATGCATGACGCCCTTGCCGATTTCGAGCGTGTCGTCGAGCAAACGCCGCAGTTCCGCTTCGTTGTCCGCCGACACGACTAGATCCGCAACCGGCAATTCGATCGTATGTTCACGGAAGCGATCGAGCTTCGGCCACGGACTCACGGGCAGAAATTCGCCATCCACACGCAGATGCGTATTGCCGCGCGCCTTCGCCCATTTCGCGAGATCGGTATAGACGCCCTTGCGATTGACGACGAGCGGCGCGAGCAGTCCGACATGCTGCCCCTTGAAATCGCGCATGATCTGCGCGGCGATCGATTCGGAACTTTGCGACTGGACCGGCGTGCCATCGTGAATGCAATGCTGAATGCCGAGCTTCACGTACAGCAAGCGCAGGAAGTGCCAGACTTCGGATGTCGTCGCGACCGTCGATTTGCGTCCGCCGCGCGACAGGCGCTGCTCGATCGCGACGGTCGGCGGAATGCCATAGACGGCATCGACTTCCGGACGGCCCGCCGGCTGCACGATGGAGCGCGCATATGCGTTCAGCGATTCGAGGTAACGGCGCTGACCTTCGTGGAAAAGGATATCGAACGCGAGCGTCGACTTGCCCGAACCGGACACGCCCGTCACGACGTTGAACTTGTTATGCGGAATATCGACATCGAGCGACTTCAGATTGTGCTCGCGCGCGTTGACGATCCGCACCACGTTCTCGCCCTGCAACGCACGTCGCGCGCTCGCGACTTCCGCCGCGAGTTGCAGCGGCACGCCCGCGCGCTTTTGAGCCGCGCCGGGCGCCATCGCTTCTTCGTATTCGACCAGCGCGCGGCCCGTATGCGATTGTTCGCATGCCGAAACATCGTCCGGCGTGCCGACGCATACGAGCTGCCCGCCGCCATCGCCGCCTTCCGGACCGAGATCGATGATCCAGTCGGCCGCGCGAATCACATCGAGATTGTGTTCGATGACGATCAGCGAATGACCGCGTTCGAGCAGGCGCCGCAGTGCCTGCATCAGCTTCGCGATGTCGTCGAAATGCAGGCCCGTCGTCGGCTCGTCGAACATGAAGAGACGGCTTTCGCTCTTGCTGGTCTGCGACGTTTCCGCGAGAAAGCCCGCGAGCTTCAGACGCTGCGCCTCGCCGCCCGAAAGCGTCGGCACGGGCTGGCCGAGCTTCACGTATTCGAGACCGACATCGACGATCGGCTGCAGCACGCGCAGCACTTCCTTGTCGCCGGCGAACAGCGCGACGGCTTCGCTCACCGTCAGCTCGAGCACATCGGCGACGCTCAACTGACGATCGCCGCGCTCGATCTTCACTTCGAGGATTTCCGCGCGATAACGGCGTCCGTCGCAATCGGGGCAACGCAAGTAGACATCGCTCAGGAACTGCATCTCGACGTGCTCGAAGCCCGAGCCGCCGCACGTCGGGCAGCGTCCATCGCCCGAGTTGAAGCTGAACATGCTCGCGCTATAGCCGCGCTGCAACGCGAGCGGCGCCTTCGCATAGAGCTTGCGAATTTCGTCGAACGCGCCGACATAGCTCGCCGGATTCGAGCGCGCCGTGCGGCCGATCGGCGACTGATCGACGAACACGACATCGCTCAAATGCTCCGCGCCCTTCAGGTCGCGATACGCGCCGGGCGCTTCCGTCGCCTTGCCGAAGTGACGCATCAGCGCGGGCGCGAGCACGTCCTGGATCAGCGTCGATTTGCCCGAGCCCGATACGCCCGTCACGCACACGAGACGTTGCAGCGGAATGTCGACCGTCACGTCGCGCAGGTTGTGATCGCTCGCGCCTTCGAGCGTGAGGCGCGGCGTGTTCGCATCGACGACGCGGCGATTCCAGTTCGACGCATGCGCGACATGCTTGCGGCCGCCGAGATACGCGCCGGTGAGTGTGTCGGTGACTTGAATGTCGTCGGGTGCGCCGTCATAGACGATCTGCCCGCCGCGCTCGCCCGGACCCGGTCCCATGTCGATGAGACGATCGGCCGCGAGCATCACCGACGGATCGTGCTCGACGACGACGAGCGTATTGCCCGCGTCGCGCAGACGATGCATCGCTTCGACGATGCGGTTCAGATCGCGCGGATGCAAACCGATGCTCGGTTCATCGAGCACGAACAGCGTGTTCACGAGCGACGTGCCAAGCGCGGTCGTCAGATTGATGCGCTGCACTTCGCCGCCGGACAGCGTGCGCGACTGGCGATCGAGCGTCAGATAACCGAGACCGACATCGCAGAGATATTTCAGACGCGTGCGGACCTCGGCGTGCAAGAGCTTGAGCGCTTCGTCGAGCAAGGTCGACGGCAGCGTCAGCGAATCGAAGAAGCGGCGGATGCGCTCGATCGGCATCAGCATCAGATCGTGCACCGTGAGGCCCGGCAGCGCTTCGAGTTGCGCGCGCGTCCAGTCGACGCCTTCCGGCATGAAGCGATCTTGCGGCGCAAGCACTGCGTCGGCCTGTTCCTTCGTGCCGAGACGCCACAGCAGCGATTCGGTTTTCAGACGCGCGCCGGCGCACACCGGACACGTCGTATAGCTGCGATATTTCGACAGCAGCA
The DNA here is from genome assembly GCF_000698575.1 of Caballeronia zhejiangensis. Taxonomy (GTDB): domain Bacteria; phylum Pseudomonadota; class Gammaproteobacteria; order Burkholderiales; family Burkholderiaceae; genus Caballeronia; species Caballeronia zhejiangensis. The sequence goes on along the minus strand of NZ_JFHD01000021.1, from coordinate 95,569 downwards.
CGCGGATGTGCATCTTGTACGCCTTCGACTCCAGATAATCGAAGAAGCGCTGCACGCCGTACCACTGGTTCTGCCACTTGCCCGTCCAGTCCGGAGAGCCCTTGATGACCCAGTCACGCTCCTGCTGCGTGAGATCCTTCCACGGCACGCCGAGGCGAATGCCCGCCTTCGCGCCGTAGCGCACGAGATCGTCCTGGTTCTCTTTCCACGCGGGCGTCTGCAATGTCTTGATCGCGCCTTCGCGCAGCGTCTTCTTTTCATCGGGGATGACGAGACCGTAATCGACGCCGATCACGCGTCCGAAGCCGCGGCACGTCTCGCAAGCGCCATACGCGGAGTTGAACGAGAACAGCGCCGGCTGCGGATCGGCGTAGCGCAGATCGCTTTCCGGGCTGTGCAGGCCGGTGGAAAAACGCCAGATCTCCGGCTCGCCTTCGTCTTTCAGCACATAGACGTCGACGCGGCCCGTGCCGCGCAGCAACGCGCTTTCGATCGCCTCCAGCGCACGCGAACGCTCGATGTTCTGCAAGCGAAAACGATCCGCGACGACATCGAGCATCTGCCGTTTGCCGCTTGCGGTTTCGACGTGGCGTTTCGCCTGCACGCGCGTATAGCCGCTCGCGGAGAGCCACTGCTCGACCTCCTCGTCGCTCGCGGTGTCGGGCAATTCGACCGGAAACGTGATCGCGAGACGCGGATCATCGGCCCGCGTGCGTTCGAGCAGTTCGGCGTAGATCGTCTCGGGCGTGTCGTGACGCACGCGATGCGACGTCTTCTTGTCGAAAAGTTCGGCGGCGCGCGCGTAGAAGAGCTTCAGATGATCGTTCAGTTCGGTCATCGTGCCGACGGTCGAACGCGAACTGCGCACCGGATTCGTCTGGTCGATGGCGATCGCGGGCGGCACGCCGTCCACGCGATCGACCTGCGGACGGTCCATCCGGTCGAGAAACTGGCGCGCATACGCGCTGAAGGTTTCGACGTAGCGCCGCTGGCCTTCCGCGTAGAGCGTGTCGAACACGAGGCTCGACTTGCCGGAACCGGACGGGCCGGTCACGACCGTCATCTCGCCGGTGTGCAGGTCGAGATCGAGATTCTTGAGGTTGTGCTGACGTGCGCCGCGAATGCGGATTGCGTTATTCGATGCCAATTTTTCAACCGGTTCAATGAGTTAGGCGGCATCCTCGAAGTGTTCGACGAGGTCGCACGAGTGTTCGGAAGTGCGTGGCCGCCATAGCGATCAGTACTGTACACGCATACAGTGTTTGCCGCCAAACGTGTCGGAAGTGTCCGGTGACACTGCGCAAGGCGCTCGCCTGCTCGGCGATCACTTCAGATGTTCGATGACCGCATCCGCGACGGCATCCGGCGCCTCGCGCAGCGGAAAATGCCCGGCGCCATCGATAACGACGCGCCGATAGCCCGCCGTGAAGTAGCGCGCTTGGCCTTCCGAACTCGCCGGTTCGTCGCAGGCGTCCGCGCCGCCTTGAATCATCAAGGCCGGTACGCCGATGCGATCGATCGTCGCAAGCCGCGCGTACAGATCGGCGAGCGCCGGATCGGACGGCTGATCGCTCCGCCAGCGCCGGCGATACGCGTTCAGCGTGATCGGCACCCAGTCGGGATTGTCGAATGCGCGCGCCGTCGCCGCGAATTCGGCTTCGTCGAACCAGCCGGGCGGCGACCATGTGTCCCACTGGATGCGCGCGAAGCCTTTGGGATCGGCGGCGACGGCGTCCGGGCCGCCGTCGAGCGACATGAACCATTGGTACCAAAAGCGCCGCGCCTGCGAGAAGTCGGGCAATTCGAAGACGCCGCGCGGCTGATACGCCAGCGCGAGCGCGGCCATGCGGCGCACGCGCTCGGGAAACAGCGTGGCGATCGTGTAGGCGGCGCGCGCGCCCCAGTCGTGGCCGACGACATCGAACGTGGCGATGCCGAGCGCATCGGCGAGATCGACGGCGTCTCGCGCGAGCGCGACGCCCGAGCCGTCGCGCACGGCGTCGTCGCGCAGGAAACGCGTGCCGCCCGCCCCGCGCAACTCCGGCACGACGGTTCGATAGCCGGCGTCGTTGAGCCGCGCGGCCACGGCATTCCACGCGCGCGCCGCATCCGGCCATCCGTGGATCAGCAGCACGACGGGCGCGTCGGCGGGACCGGAATCGGCGTAAGAGATATCGAGCGTCAGCGTGCGCGCGTGGCGTGCGAAATCCAGCATGGCGAGACTCCTCGAAAGCGAGGAGTCATTCTAGCGAGCAGTGAAAACACGCGCTCGGCGCGCTCACGCCCCGATCAACACCCCGCTCCTGATCGCCTTCTCACCCGTTACGCGCCCCATCGGCGCGCCCGCGTACACGAAGCGGACCGCGCGTCGCATGTAGAACACGCCGCCGTTGGCCGTCGTGACGGTCGTCACCGAGTCGGTGACCGGATCGACGATATCGAACACCGGATCGCCCGCTTGCAGCCGCGCGCCCACTTTCGCGCGATACACGACGATTCCGCTCGCCGGCGCCGTCAGTTGCTGGCTGCCCGCGAGCGGCGTCGCGGCCTGCGCGAGCGGCGGCGCGTCCTTCGCCTCGCCTTCGATCACGCCGCGCGCGATCAGATAATCGACGATGGCCTCCGCATCATGCGACGCCGTGTCGTAATCGACATCGCGCTGGCCGCGATGCTCGATCGTCGCCGCAATGTTCGGCGCGCCGAGCGGCGTTGCATCGCCGAGGCGCTCGCGCAGCTCGTTCCACAAAAGCGCATGAACCTCGTCGAAAGATTGACCGCCCGAATCCGTCGCCAGCAGCACGCCGTTCGCGCCGAGATAGCGCGCGAGCGGCTCGATCGCGGGCCAGCTCGCGGGACTCGTGTAGATGTGCATCGTCGCTTCGAGCGAGCAATGCAGATCGAGCACGACATCCGCTTTCGACGCCAGCCCGAGCAGCGCAAGCCGCAGCGATTCGAACTCGTTCTTCGCGGTCGTTTCGCCGAGCATCTCGACGAGCGCGCCGCGCAGCAGACGCGCGTTGTGCGCGGCATCGCCGGACGATAAGCGCGCGCCCACGCGTTCGATCAGCGCGGCAGCGGACGGCATCGGAAAATCGCGGTTGAAGTTGTGGCCGCTGTTCGCCTCGAAGCGCCCGAGGAATTGCCCGAGCACATGCTGCGACAAGCCGATGGGATTCGCCACCGGCACCAGCACGATTTCGCCGCGCATGCGCCCTTCGGCTTCGAGCGCGGCGAGACGCTGCTTCAAGGTCCACGCGGTGAGCATGGCGGGGGTTTCGTCGGCGTGCAGCGACGCTTGCAGATAAACGCTTTCGCCGTTCGCGGCATCGCCGAAATGAAAGCTGGCGAGTTCGCGCGACGTGCCGAGCGTCGTCGACACGAGCGGATGACGTTGAGTGTGCATGTTCAGTCGCCGTAGACGTCGAAATCGAAATACTTGCGCGCGATTCTTTGATACGTGCCGTCCGCGCGCATGTCGCCCACGGCCTTGTCGACCTGGGCCTTCAGCGCCGCATCCTCCTGCCGCAGACCCATGCCGACGCCGTGATCGCCCATCGACAGCGGCTCGCCGACGAACGCGAAACCCGCGCCGCGCGGCGTCTTCAGAAAGCCGTGCTCCGCTTCGACGGAGCCGAGCAGCGCGGCATCGATGCGTCCCGCGGTCAGATCGTTGAGCACGCCGTCCATGCTCTGATACGCGACCACTTCGACGCCGCCCGGCTGCCAGTTCTTCATCGCGTAGGTTTCGAACTGGCTGCCGCTCTGCACGCCGATGCGCTTGCCGCGCAAGCCCTGCGCGCTCGCCGTGAGCGGCGCGCCCTGCTTCGCGATCAGCCGCGAGCGGAACTGGAAGAGCTTGGTGGAGAAAGCGATCTGCTTCATGCGCTTGTCGGTGATTGCCATCGACGACATGATCCCGTCGATCTTGCGGGCCTGCAGCGCGGGAATCATCCCCGAGAACTCGAGTTCGACCCACTGGCAGCGCATCGCGATGCGGCGGCAGATTTCATCGCCGAGATCCACGTCGAAGCCCGCGACGTGGCCATCGGGCGTCTTCACGTCCATCGGCGGATAACCGGGATCGATGCCGAGGCGCAAGGTGTCGGCGTCTTTAGCGTGAACCGGCGCGGCGGCGGCGAGCGCGGCGGCGAGAAAAAGCGTGCTGAGTCTGAGCATGAACGCGGTGCCTCCTGATTGTGGCCACCGATGGTACGGGCCCAAAACGCTCGTAAAAAGAGGCGTTTTGCTTATCATGTTCAGTTTTTGAGATCACCGACGGAGACGCGGAACGTGGATCTGACTCTCACGCAGTTGCGCATGTTCGTCGCCGTCGCCGATGCGGGCAGCGTGCGCGCCGCCGCGCGCCGGCTCGACGTTGCGCCAAGCGGCATCACGCAGCAGTTGCAGAAGCTCGAAGCGATCGCGGGCGGGCCGCTCTTCGAACGCGACGTGCGCGGCGCGCGGCTCACGCCGATCGGCGAGCGCTTGCGTGTACGCGCCGACTTGATTCTGGGGGAATGCCGCAAGACGGAAGACGAGATGCGCCAGTTGCGCGGCGAACTGACGGGTCGCGTCGCGCTCGGACTCGCGGCCGAAGCGACCATGCGGCTTTTTCCCGCGCTGCTGGCGAGCTATCGGGAGCGCTGTCCGCGCATCGATGTGCATCTGACGAGCGCGACGTCGCGGATGCTGACTTCGTGGGTCCGCGACGGCAGCCTCGATTTCGCGCTCGCGCTGATCGCACCGGGCGCGGACATCCACGACATGGAAACGACGCCGCTCTTCGATTCCGACGTCGCGGTGATCGCGCGGCGCGGTCATCCGCTCGCACGTTCGCGCGCACTGGCCGACTTGCAGAACGCCGAATGGGTCAGCACACGCCAGCGCGGCGGCGGCGCGCCGGCCAACAAGCTATCGGCGCTCTTCGAGCACGCGAAGCTCGCGCCGCCGCGCATCGCCGCGACGACCGAAGCGGTCTTCGACACGCTGCATTGCCTTGCGTCGAGCGATTATCTCGGGCTCGAACCCGCGAGCCTCACCGGACATCCGTTCTTTCGCGAGCACGTCGAGATCGTGCCGATCGCCGAACGTGCCGGGAGAACGCCCGTCTGCCTGCTGCGCCGCGCGGGCGTGCCGCTCACGCCCGCCGCGCAGGAACTCGCGACGATGGCCGTGTCGTACGCCCGGATGCTGCCGACTCAACGCGATGCGTGACGCGCATGCGAGCCTTTGGACTTCGCGGCCGCGTTCCTGCGGCGCGTCGCCCAGCCCTTCTTCGCGGCTGCCGAGCGATCCGCCGCCGAGCGCCGGCTCGCGGCTGCATGCGTCTGCCGCGACAGCGACTTGTGCGAAGCGGCCTTGGTGCTTTCGCGCTTGAGCACGCGCGTGGACGTTGCCGAGCGCTTCGCCTTCGACTCCGTGCTCGGGCTCTTCTTCGTCCGATGCGCGGCCTTGGTGTCCTGCGCGGCCTTCTTGCGTGTCGCCTCGGACGCCGTGCCCTTCTTCGGCGGCTTCATCTTCACGCCTGAGCGACGCGCCTCGGACAAACCGATGGCGATGGCCTGCTTCGCCGATTTCGCGCCGTGCTTGCCCTCGCGAACGTGATCGATCTGCTCCTTCACGAATGCGCCGGCTTGCGTGCTCGGGGACTTGCCTTCGCGTTTGGCTTTCGCCGCGCGCTCGAGAGTTTTCTTTTCGGGCATGTCGGACCTCCTTGGTGAAGTGGACTTGCCCTGACGAAGCGAGCAACGTGCGTGCCCGCCTCGCCCGAAAACCTTACTGCGTAAGACGCAGCACGCCGAGATTGCCCGCGATCTGCTGGAAGATCTGATTGAGCGTCGTGTTGCTCGGCGCGTGATAGTAGTTGCCGGGGCTCGCGCAGTTCTGCATCGTCGTCTGCGCGCTCACGCTGGCCGTATCCGTTCCGTAAGTGCCGAACGTAATCGAATAGATGATGATGCCGTCCTGCTTCATCGCCGAGCACACCGCGAGCTGGTACGTATTGATGTCGTCGACGGAGCCCATCGACCCGGGGCCTTTGGGGAACACCGTGCTCGACGTCAGATCCGCGCGGCCCACGCCCGACAATCCGTTGAATGCCTGCGGCGGCATGAAGCCCGTCGATCCGCCCGGATCGTTCTCGCCGTCCGTCAGCACGATGACCACGCGCTGCAAGCCCTGCGTCGTCTCCGGGCGCGGCAAGGACGTGTCGGTCGAAATGAAGCCGTTGCCCGCGCCCGCCACATTGTCCGACCACGACGACTTCAGCATGCGCCAGCCCCACAGGAGACCGGTCGGGATCAGCGTCGAGCCGGCCGCCTTCATGTTGGTGATGGCGGTCGTCAGATCGCTCTGGCTCTTCGTGAGGAAGAGCGCAGGCGCGATGTTGCACGGACCATTGGTGCCGTAGTTGGTATTGCCGTTCTGATCGTAGGTCGTGGTCGAAGTCGAATTGCTGCTCGAATTGACGTACCACTGGTCGTAAATCGCGGGCGGCGTTGCGCCCGAGTATGTCGTACCGCACGAAGTCGTCACGCTGCCGCTCGTGAGATACGTGAGCGGCGCGCCGACCGTGACGGTCGGGTTGCTGTTGATCGTGCAGGTGGTGATCTTGTTCTTCGTCGATTTGGTGTACGTGTAGACCGAGAAGCTGTTCTTCGGCACGTTCCAGAAGAAGGGCCTGAAGTTCGGCGACGACGCCGGCTCGTAGGCCTCCGCGCGCAGGTTGCCGCCCGCGTCGCGCGGCTCGACCGCGCAGCCGCCCCAGCCCGAACCCTTCCAGTTCTTGCTGGCGGTCATCGACATATGCTGGGCGTTGTAGTTGTCGAACAGCGGCGTGATCCACTTGCCGGTGGGCTGCAACGCATTCTTCACGTTGACCATCGTCGTGAACGGCACGAGGCCGACATACGAATCGGTCGTGGACGACTGGAAGATGCTGGTGACGAGATTCTGCGCGGCCGCGCGCAAGCCCGTGATCTTCGTGCCCGCCGTGTAGTCCTTGGTGTTCGCGTAGTCGGACATCGAGCCGGTATTGTCGAGCACCATCACCAGTTCGAGCGTGCTCTTGGGCAGGCGCAGCGCCGCGTTGCTCGCGCTGACGGTCGCCGTGTCGGGATTGGTCTGGTTGTTGCCGCTGTCGGAACCCGTGTCCGTCTTGGCCTTGCCGAAGAAGACCGGCGCAAGCAGCGGCATCGAGCCGGATGCCGAGAGCTTGATGGTCTGCCCCGTCGCGGGCGCGCCCGTCACCGACGCCGAGAAATTCGCGTTGGGCATGTTCAGCGCCAGATAGCCGGACGGCATGTTGACGTCGTAGAACGCGCGCGCGTCGGTCTTCCAGTTGGCGAGATCGGCGGGCTTGGTGGTGTCGTAGTGCGCGAGATCCGCGCCCGCCGAGAGCGTCGCGACGTCGAGCGCCATCTGCATGCGCGCCTGCGTCATTTCGTAGTGGATCGAGTCGATGGCCATGCACATCGAGCCGATCATCATGCTCGCGCAGATCGCGAACATCATCGTGACGGCGCCCTCGTCGCCGCACACCAGATTGCGCGCGCTGCGCGCGCTCAGAGGGCCGTGCTGCTTTCGCATTGCGATGTCGACAAGGTCGAGGATGGGTTCGAGAGCGCCAGCACCTGCCCGTTGCGCGGACGAACGAAGACACGCTCGTAGATCGTCGTCTCGCCCGGTGCGCTGCGCCAGAACGGCGCGGTCATCGAGAACGGCGTGTAACGGTAGAAGACTTCGATCGCCACCGCCGAATCGCCGTAGCGGAACGGCCAGTTGCTCGGCACGACCTTCGTCGCCGTGACGCTCGACGTCATGCCCGTCGGCTGCCATTTCGGCTTCGCGCTCCACATGATCGCCGGCGTGCCCTTGGTCTGCGCGAGCGTTCCGCCCATCTGCGTGCAATTGCAGTTCACATTCTGGTCGCAGATCGCCGTGATGATGACGCCGCCCTTGCTGTCGAGCGTATTCGGCTGCGCGAGCGTGACCGCCGCCGCCCAGATCGACGTGAGGCTGTTCGCGTTGGTCGCGTTGTTCTTGTCCGACGTGTCGTCGATGACGTTGCTCATCTGGCCGATCGAATCCGCGAGCGTGAACGCCGTATGCTCGACGAGACTCACGGCGCGCATGTACAGATACAGCTCGGTGAAGCCGAGCAGGATCAGCAGCATCACGGGCACGACGATCACGAATTCGATCGTCACGGCGCCGCGCTCCGAGCGCATGAGCCGTTTCGACACCGAGCGCACGCGTCGCGTGACGGCCGCCGCGAACAGGGATCGCATCGTTGCGCTGACGGGCTTCATTTTTCGTTTTGCACGAGATAGTTGCGTTGGAAGGTCATCGAGTTGATGCCGAAGAGCTTCGGAATGCCCGAGAAGGTCGGCATCGTCACCGTGATCTGGTAGAGCACGACATCGCCGAAGCCGCCCATCGTGTCCTCGTAGTTGCCTGCGGAAATATCGTTGTACGAGTCGTACGCGTAGGTCTTGATATCGACGGTGCCGTTGATGTTCTTCCAGCCGCCGAGAATGTTGTTGACGATGCGCGCCGCCTCCTGGCTGCGCGTGCCGCTCGACGGATCGGTCGTCGTGAGCCCCGCGCGCGAGGCCTGCTGCGCCGCGTATTGCACGGAGGCGTCGACGATCATGTCGAGCGCGACTTCGACCGTGCCGAGAATCAGGATGAACAGCACCGGCGCGACGATCGCGAACTCGATCGCCGATACGCCGCGCTCGTCGCGCGCGATGCGCTTCCAGAAGCGGCGGTTTCCGAGCGACCGCGCGCGCAAGATCATTTCACGCTCGCCGTCTGGACCTTGGGCGTCGCGATCGCGGAGACGGCGACGCTCTTCGACGGCTGCGCGCTCGTCTGTCCGTCGCGCTCGCGCTGCAGTTCGTAGTAACGCAGGTTGTCGCGCACCGACGCCTTCGGCAAATCGCGCGACAGGATCGCGGCGGCGGCTTCATCGTTGCCGAGCAGGCCGTACGCGAGCGCGAGATTCTGGCGCGCTTGCGGCGGCGCGGCGGGAAAGCGCGTCACGTCGAGCAGCACGTTCGCGCCCTGACGCGGATCGCCCGACAGCGTGAGCGAAAGACCGAGATTCAGCGACAGCATCGGATCGCCCGGATTCGCGATCAGCGCTTCGCGCAGCAGCGCTTGCGCGCGCGCGTGATCGCCGGAGAGATCGAGCGCCGCGCCGAGGCCCGCGCAGGCGAGCGGATCGTTCGGCGTGATCGCGAGCACGCGATGATACGTCGCGATGGCGTCGGCGAAACGTCGTTGATGAATCGCCACGCGCGCGATGCCGATGAGCGGCGGCGTCGCCTTCGGATCGATCTGGCTCGCGCGCTGATAGTAGACGCCCGCGCGCGTGAAATCGCCGACGCCGTACAGCGTGTTGCCGAGACCCGTCAGGCCGGGCACGGACTTCGGATCGGCCTGCACGATCTTCTCGTACAGCGAAGTCGCGAGCTCGAAGTTGTTCGATTCGAGCGCCGTGTCGGCGATGCGCAGTTCGCTCATCGTGCTCGGCGCGGAGTTGCGCAGCACGGGGCGCGTTTCGGTCACCTGGCGCACGGTGGTCGTGCAGCCGGTGGCGGCCAGCACGAGTGCGAGCATGGAGGCGAGTGCCGCGATACGCGCGGTGCGTTGGAAGGATGGCTTCATTTATTTCCCGCGATGAACGCAAGCAACTGAATGACGGCAGGGCCCGCCGCGATCGAGATGATGGCGGGCAGAATGAACAGCATCATCGGCACGACCATCTTCGGCGCGAGCTTCGCGGCCTTCTCTTCGAGCGAGACGATATGCGCGAGACGCTCGGTGCGCGACAGCGTGCGCAGCGCCTGCGTGATGGGCGTGCCGTAGCGCATCGACTGCGTGAGCGTCGAGATGAGCGCGCGAATCGACGGCAGATCGATGCGCTCGGCGAGATTGTTGAGCGCGCGCGTGCTGTCGCCGGATAGCTTGAGCTCGTCGGCGGCGAGCGCGAATTCGTCGGAGAGCGGCGGGCAGATCGTCTTCAGCTCGTTGGCCACGCGCCGGATCGACACGCCCAGGCTGTTGCCCGCGTTCGTGCAAATGACGAGCAGATCGAGCGCATCGGGCAGGCAGCCGGCCATCATCTTGCGGCGGCGCGACGCCCGGAACGCGACCACGTACTCCGGCAGGATCATGCCGACGATGAACACCATCAGCATCGCGATGCCGCGTGCGGCCGGATACGCGCCGACCATCGGAATGCGCGAGCCGAGCATCACGGTGGCCGCCGCGCAGGCGAGCCCGCAGAAGAATTTCACCGCGAGCAGGATCGACACCGCGAGGTTGCTGCGATAGCCGCTGCGCACCATTTCCTTCTGCAGCTTGAGCCGATATTTCGCATCGAAGAACGGGATCTTGTCGCCGATGCGCGCGAGCCGGCGCATCACGCGCTCGCCGCGCGTCATCGTATCGCCGCCGTCGTCCGTCGCGACGTTGTCGGAGCGGTGCGTGGCCGCGGCCATGCGCGCGCGCTCCGCGATGCGCCCGCGCGTGCCGCCGTGCTTGGTCATCCACCAGATGGCGAGCGCGGCGAACAGGCCGAACAGCATCAGCAGATTGATGAGCGTTTCGAACTGGTTCTGGTTCATCGCGAGGTATCGAGTTTCGACATCTTGCCGATCACGATCAGGCCCACGACGATGGAAATCACGCCGAACGTGAGCACGTTGTTACCCGAATCGGTGTTGAACAGCACCATCAGATAGTCGCGGTTGAGCGCGTACATCGATCCCATGATGACAACCGGAATCGCCGCGAGAATCTTCGTCGTGATGCGCGCCTCGCCCGTCAGCGCCTTGGTTTTCTGGCGAATCTCGCGGCGCGTGCGAACGATGCCCGACAGGTTTTCCAATGTCTCGCCGAGCTGGCCGCCGGTTTCGCGCTGCAGCAGCAGACATACGCAGAAGAACGAAAAATCCGCGATCTCGATGCGCCGCATCGCCACCGCGAGCACTTCTTCCAGATCGAGGCCGACCTGCAGCGAGTCGGCCATCAATTGGAACTCGCTCTTGAGCGGCTCGCGGCATTCGCTCGCCGCGCTGCCGATCACCTGCGTCACGGGCACGCCCGCACGCACCGCGCGCACGATCATGTCGATGACATCGGGGAAGCCGTCGAGAAAGCGCTTGCGAAAACGCTCGACGAGAAAGCGGTACGACTGGGTCAGCGCGAGCGCCGGCAGGCCGATCGACACGAGCGGCGGCAGAAAATCCGGCATCGGCGCGAAACGGTTGACGATGACGGCGACGAGCTCGCCCGCGAGCGTCGCGACGATCACGATACGAAGGCCGTTCGCGCCCGCGACCGTGCGCAGGCGCGCGAGGCGCGGCCCGGTCCAGCGCGTGAAAGCGTTCTCGTGGCGATTGACGTGGAAGATGTCGAGATCGTGCTTGCTGGCCTTCGCCACGTTCGCGCCGCGCCCGGCGAACGATGTCTGCATGCGTTGGCGGATGCGCGACGGCGGCTGATTGTTGCGCATGTCCTGCACGATGACGACCATCACGCCGAGCAGCATCACGCAGACGAACGAAGCGACGGTGATGAGATTGACGAGGTTCATGGCTTCATCGCTTCCAGAAGCGCATCTTCGAGGCCGTAGTACGCGGCGCGCTGCGCGAAGGCCGGACGCACGGCGGCGGTTTCGAAGACGCCCTTCACTTCTTCGCTGTAGGCGCTCGCGTCGTAGCGGAACGTGAACAGATCCTGCGTGATGATGACGTCGCCCTCCATGCCGACGAGCTCGGTGATGCGCGTCACGCGCCGCATGCCGTCGCGCATGCGCTCGATCTGCACGATGAAATGCACGGCGCTCGCAATCTGCCGGCGGATCGACAAGAGCGGCAGGTTGCCGTTCGCCATCATCACCATCGATTCGAGACGCGTGATGCCGTCGCGCGGCGTGTTCGCGTGGATCGTGGTCATCGAACCGTCGTGGCCGGTGTTCATCGCCTGCAGCACGTCGAACGCTTCGGGGCCGCGCGTTTCGCCGAGGATGATGCGGTCCGGGCGCATCCGCAGCGCATTGCGCACGAGATCGCGCTGCGTCACGGCGCCGAGACCTTCGGCATTCTCCGGCCGCGTCTCCAGACTCACGACGTGCGGCTGCACGAGTTGCAGTTCGGCCGCATCCTCGATCGTCACCGTGCGCTCGCCGTGGCCGATGAAATGAGACAGCGCGTTGAGCAGCGTCGTCTTGCCCGAGCCGGTGCCGCCCGACACGATGATGTTGAGGCGGCATGTGCTCGCGAGCTTGAGCACGGTCGCCATTTGCGCGGACAGGTTGCCCTGCGTCGCCATGCGATGCAGCGTGATGTTGCGCTTCGAGAACTTGCGGATGGAGATCGACGCGCCGTGGATCGCGAGCGGCGGCAGCACGACGTTTACCCGGCTGCCGTCGGCGAGACGCGCATCGACCATCGGACTGCTTTCGTCGACACGACGTCCGACGCCCGCCGCGATGCGCTGCGCGACGTTGACGACGTGCGCGTTGTCGCGGAACTTGCAGTTGGTCAGTTCGAGCCGGCCGTGCCGCTCGACCCAGACCTGATCGGGACCGTTGACGAGCACGTCGGTGATGGTTTCATCGGCGAGCAAGGGTTCGATCGGGCCGAGACCGAACATGTCGTTCAGCAGCTCGCCGACGATCTGCACCTGCTCCGCGATCGTGACGTTCAGGCGCTCGCGCTCCGCGACATCGAGCACCAGCGTTTCGACCGCAGGCTTCATCTGCTCGCGCGTCTTGCCGACGGCCGCCGACGGATTCATCGCCGCGAAGACGCCCGCGCGGATCGTCTTGAAGAGATCGGAGCGCACGAGCGCTTCGTTGCCGTCCGGCTGCTGCGAGCGCACGGGCGCAGGCGCGGGCGCGGCGGCCTGCTTCTCGACGAGCGAAAGCGGCGGCGCCTCACCTTGCGGCTGTCCGTTCGCGCCGTCGCGGGAATCGGACGGCGGCTCCGCGCGCACCTGCTTTTGCCCGAACATCACGCCCTCCGGAGCTTGAACTTGCTCAGGAACGAGCGCTCGACCGTCGCGTGCTGGCCGGTGAGGTCATTGGCGATGCGCGCGATAGTCTGCGTGAAGCCGTTCTGCGCGCGCTCGACCGGCGCTTCGCCAAGGTTCTCGGCGGTCGCGAGCGCTTTCGGCTCGAACTGCACTTCGTGCAGCACGGTGCGGCCGATCGCCGTCATGAAATCCGTTTGCTGCACCTTCCCTGCGGCCGCCGCGTTCGGATTGTTGAGCACCACGGAAGTCGGCGGATTGTTGTCGCGATCCTCGATGTAGCGCAGCATGCGGATCGTCTCGCGCGTCGCATGCACCGAGCGGTCCGCGACGAGATACACGCGCGACGCGTGATCGAAGGCTTCGGCGGCGAGCGGGCCGTTGGGATCGCCGATATCGAGAATCACGTAGTGGAAGCTGTCGCACAGAAGCTCGACGACGCGGCGCAGCGCGCCCGGCTCGAACTGCTTCGTCGTGCCGTAGTCGATATCCGCCGACAGGATGAACAGGCGGCTGCCGTTCGAGACCAGCGTGCGTTCGACATATTGCGGATCGAGACGATGCACGTTCTGCAGCACGTCGACGAGGCCGTTGTTGCTCTGCGTGCCGAGCATGCTGTTGGCGGCGCCGCCGCACATCTTCAGGTCCACGTACGCCACGCGGCGATGCGTGTCCTCGGCGAGATAACGCGCGAGATTGAGCGCGAGCGTCGTCACGCCGACGCCGCCGCGCGCGCCCGCGAACGCGATGGTCTTGCCGGCGCGCGCGAGCGTCACCGGGCTCACCTTGCCCTCGGAGACGTTGACGGTGCGCTTGAGCAGCTCGACCGTCAGCGGCTTGACGAGATAGTCGCGCACGCCGATCTTGAGCAGGCTGCGGAACAGGCCGACGTCGTTGCGCTCCCCGATCGCGACCACCTGCACCGAGGGCTCGCACACTTCCGCGAGACGGCCGAGGTCGGAGAGCGGCATCACCGATCCTTCCAGATCGACGAGCAGAAAGAGCGGCGATCGCTCGATCTTCGACAGATGCGCGATGGCGTCGTCCACGTTGCCGACGGCGATGTGAACGTGCGGCATCGCCTGTTCGAGCACGAAGCTCTTCAGGACCTGCTCGGTCTTGCGGTCCGCCACGAACGCGATGAAGTCGGCGATCCGGACGCCCTGCTTGCCTTTGAAGAAGCTGATCTCGGTGGTGCTCATGTTCTCGGTCCGTGAAGGCGCTAGTTCGAATCGCGCGTCGACGACTTGTCGAGCTGGAGGACGTGGCCGGTTTCGTAGCGGCGCATCGCGCTGGCGGCGGTCGCGCCGTCGGCGGGGCCGAGCGGCTGCGGCGCGACGATATCGGCCGGATGCGCGAGCTGCGCCGCGAGATTCGTGTAGGTCGCGCAGCCCCATTGCATCGACGGGCGCTGCCTGCCGGCATCGGAGAGAACGGGCGGGCGCGAGAGCGCCGCGCAATCGGGCGGCACGGCGCCGGTGCCGTCATAGCCGATCACCGATTCGTTGGGCATGTTGCGCGGCGGGTGGAAACACCCGGACAGGCCGCACGCGAGCGCGAGCAGCACGGCGAGGGTCGAGACGCGGCTCGGGCGAAGTGCGAGTTTCATGGCTGGGCGCTCAGTAGACGTAGCCCGCCGCGCCGACGAGACGCGGTTCGGTTGCGGACGGCTGCGCGCCCGCCTTGCGCTGGAAGCTGTATTCGACGTCGCTCGAAGGCGAGATCAGCGAATCGAGCGGCGAACGCAGCTTCGCGGGATCGGTCGGCTCGACGAGATACGGCGTCACCATGATGACCAGCTCGGTCTTGTTGTTCTGGTAATTCGACGACGAGAACAGCTTGCCGAGCACCGGAATCGAGCCGATGCCGGGAATCTGCGAAACGATGTCGGTGGTATTGCTCTGCAACAGCCCGCCGATCGCGAAGCTCTGGCCGCTCGCCAGCTCGACGGTCGTATCGGCGCGGCGCACCGAGAGGCCCGGCACGGTCACGCCGCCGGTCGTCACGCTCGCGGTCGAATCGATCTGGCTCACTTCCGGGCGCACCTTCAGGCTGATGCGGCGTTCGTTGAGCACGGTCGGCGTGAAGTCGAGCTTGACGCCGAACTGCTTGAATTCGACCGAGATCGCGCCGTTGGTCTGCGAGACGGGAATCGGAAACTCGCCGCCCGCGAGGAAGCTCGCCGTCTGGCCGGACATCGCGACGAGATTCGGCTCGGCGAGCACGGTGAGCAGGCCTTCCTGATTCAGTGCGTCGATGAGCGCGCGAATGTCCGTATTGCCCGCCTTGAAGCCCGCGAGAACGGAGAACGCGTTGTTGGACGGCAGGTTGATCGGATACACGACGCCGCCGTTCGAACCGACGATCGGCTGGCTCAGATTCTGGATCGCGCGGCCCGCGAAGAGCCCGCCGAGCCAGTTGCCCGAATTGCCGAGCGCCTGCCAGTTGATGCCGAGCTGCTGCGTCACGTTGCGGTCCACTTCCGTGATGCGCACGCGCAACTGCACCTGCAGCGGACGGTCCACCGTCAGGCGGTTGATGAGCACTTCCTTGTCGGCGAGAAACGGCGTCAGCGCCTGCACGATCGCATCGGCATCGCTGGAAGTCGGCACCTGGCCGGAGACGAGCAGCGAGCCCTGGCCCGAGCTCGTCTGCAGGTTCAGGTTCGGAAAGCGCGCGGCGAGCATGTTGCGCACCGAGAGCATGTCGCGCGCGACGACCACGGTGCGCTGAAGCAGCGTCTTGTTGCCCGGCCCGAGCACATACAAGGTCGTCGTGCCGTTCTTCTTGCCGAGCACGAACACGGTCTTGGGCGAAGGCACATGCACGTCCGCGATCGACGGGTCGGCCACGAACACCGAAGTCGCATCCTCGGGCAGGCGCAGCATCGTGCCCTTGCCCGCGTCGAGCGTAAGCGGGCCGAGCGTGACGGCGGCGTCCGCCTGGGCGGCGAGCGCGGTCCGCGCAGGCGCCGCGGCGCGCACGCGAGTCTGCTGCGCGAGCTGCATGGCGGGCGCGGCGTCATCGCCCGGCTTCGTGGACATGACCGGCTGCGCCGCCGCTACGGACCCCGCCAGCAGCGCGCCGGCGCACGCGAGCGCGATTCGTGCGTTCCGCACGGTTCGCGCGCTCCGTCTTTCGATGCTGCTGAAGTCCAACTGCGTTCTCATGAGATTCGATCCTGGCACTGTGCTGCCGTGACTTGATGCTGCTGCTCCATATCGGCGCCGCGTTCGGCCGCGGCGGACGATGCTCATCGGGCCGGCACGCTCGGAATCGGCGGCGCGGCGTCCGACGATCCGCCGACCTGCGCGACCGTCGCACCGGCTTCGCCCTTCTCCGATCCGCGATAGATCGTGACCGGACGCGCGGGCGCCGCCACGCGAACCGGCGCGCTGACCTGCGTCTGGCGCGAGCGCGGCAGATCGCGGACGGCGCGCGAGATGTCGCCGGCCCAGATCGGCGCGTGCTGCGCGGACGATGCAGGCGCCGCCGCAGTCGCCGATGCGTTCGGATCGCGCTTGTCGGTCGCGAAGCTGCGCAGCGCGAGCGAAAGGGAACCGAGGCGCGCCGCCACGGCGACGACCTCGCCCATGCGCGGCGTCACTTCGAGCGTCACGGTGCGGGCGCGCGCGATGGGCTCGCTGCTGTCGCCGTTGTTCTTGGGCCGCTTGATCTCCGAGCCGACGGCCAGCACGCGTACGTGCTCGACCACGGTTTCGCTCGATACGGCCATGTCCGGCGAATCGGTGCGGCGCTCCATTTGCTGCGTCAGCAACAGATCGACGTAATCGCCCGGCTGAATCAGACCTGCGTTGCCGGAGACGTCATCGACCGCGACGGACACGGCGCGCATGTCGGGCTTGAGCGTCGCGGCGAGAAAGCCGGGTGCGTTCGGCAAAAAGACATCGGCCGCGGTCAGCACCGCGCCGCTCGCGGCCGGATGGCGCAGCAGCGCGCCCTTGAGGTCGGGCGCGTTCTGCGCGCCCGAAATGATCGCGTTGGGCGGAATCTGGTTGGCGGGCATCGCC
Source organism: Caballeronia zhejiangensis (assembly GCF_000698575.1). Lineage (GTDB taxonomy): Bacteria > Pseudomonadota > Gammaproteobacteria > Burkholderiales > Burkholderiaceae > Caballeronia > Caballeronia zhejiangensis. The sequence goes on along the minus strand of NZ_JFHD01000021.1, from coordinate 78,494 downwards.
TTCCACGCGAGGTCTTCGTCGCGCAGAAGCAGGCCTTGGGGCAGATCGGCGGCGCTCACCTGCACCTTCTCGGTCGTCACGGGCTGATTGGCCGGGCGCGAAGCGCTCGCGACCACGACGCGCACGATGAGCGCGATGAGCAGCGCGCCGATCAGAAGCATGGCGAACTTGATGATGTTGGACATGAGCGCGCCGTCCTATCGGATCGCAAAGAAAGGCATGAGCGCCGGCAGCACGATCACGAGACCGCCGCCGAGCGCGAGGGCCACGCCGTACGGAACGCCGCGCGCGCCGGAGAACATCGCGAGCGCTTTCATGGGCATGAACCGTTGCACGGGGTCCATGTGGCGCGTCGCGAGGCTGATGAGGGACACGACGGTCCCGATCACGGAAATCAGGGTTAAGGCGGGCAAGGACAAAGCGAGTCCGGCCCAGAGAAAAATCACGGAGGCGAGTTTCGCATCGCCTCCGCCCAGCATTTTCGCCGCGAACAGCACGGCGCAGACCAGGAATACGCCAATCGCGAGCAGCAGATGCACGATGACATCGTCGACCGGCATGCGGCGCGCCAGCGCGTCGGCAAAGAAGAGCGCCCCGACGACCAGCACGATTTTGGTCGGCAGGCGTCGGGAGCGCACGTCGATGACCGCGAGCCAGAGCAGCACGCAGAGCACGATCAGGCGGATGGCAAGAGACAAGAGCTGCACGTTGGTCTCGTTGTTGTGTGGGCGCGAGCCCTTTAGCTGCCGCTACCGGTGCTTTGTGCCGACGAGACCTTGCTGAACAGGCTCGAGAACATCGAGCTGACACTGTTGCTGAACGTGCTCGCCATCGCGCCGAGCGCCAGCACGACGATGCCGGCCAGGACTGCATACTCCATCGCGCTAACGCCGCGCTCGTCGCGCACGAATGCCTTCATCAGTTTGCGCATTTTTCTTTCCTTCAAGGGTTTAGGTAGGTGTGGACCCGGCAAAAGGAATACCGGGCAGGACCCATCCTAGCCATTTTGGGAAGGAATAACTTCGCGAATTAAAGCCTGAAATGGCCTCTTTCCGAGGTTTAGAAAAACGATGCGCGCGCCCTTTGTCGGCAACAATCCGAAATACTTTAGAGAGTGGATTTTTTCTTTTTTTATTTTTAACCAATCGACAAGACGGGCGCCCTATCGTTTTAAGCAGATCCCGCAAACTTTAGAGAAACCGTTTACTGATGTATGGCGAAATGCGCTCGTAAGAAACGGCTCGACAAAACCTGAGCGATTCCGGAGCCAGGCGCGCGGCGCAGCGCTGAGCGCGCCGCCGCGAAACCGAAAGATTACCTTTTATTACCTGCTTTTGTCACGCAGTTTGCGCAACTCGCAAGATTATTATCCAGGGCCGCTCTTTCATGCCTTTCCATGCAAGCTTTATCCATCGCGCTTCTCGTCTTGTGGAAAAGAAGGCATGTCGATATCGCTGCTTGCCGAGCGGAAATTATCGCGCGCTTCTTGCGCGAGCTTTTCATAACGCTTGCGAAAAACCGTGAGTTCCTTTTCATCGAGCTCTTCGAGATCGAGCAGCGCGTTATGCGCCTTGTCGATTGCGCGAATCAGTTCGTCGAGCTTGATCTGCATCGCTGCGGTGTCGCGGTTCTGCGTGTTCTGGATCAAAAACACCATCAGGAAAGTGACGATCGTCGTCGACGTATTGATGACGAGCTGCCATGTATCGCTGAAGTGAAAGAGCGGTCCCGAGACGGCCCAGACGATCACGAGCACCACGGCGATGACGAAGGTCGATGCGCGGCCCGCTAATTGCGCGAGCGCATTCGAGAACCTGAGAAACCACGAAGTCTTCATTCGGCGTCTCCTGAGCTTGAGGATCTGCTACGGGGCGCGGCTAGAATACCGCTTGTGAACACGAAGCCCAAACCCATCGATTTCTACGCGCCGTCCGAGATCGTCGCGCAACGCCTGATCGGCGCGATCGTGACCGTCGACGGTATCGGCGGCCGCATCGTCGAAACGGAAGCGTACGACCGCGAAGATCCGGCCTCGCATAGCTTCTCCGGTCCGACGCCGCGCAATGCAGCCATGTTCGGGCCGCCCGCGCATGTCTATGTCTATCGCTCTTATGGCATTCACTGGTGCATGAATTTCGTGTGCCGCGAAGCCGGTCATGGCGCGGGCGTGCTGATTCGCGCCATCGAACCGCTCGTCGGCATCGATGAAATGCGCGAGCGGCGCGGCCTTGCGCCGATCAAACTGCTGTGCTCGGGACCGGGCCGCGTCGCGCAGGCGCTCGGCATCACGCACAAGAACAATGGCATGTCGCTGCTCGAAGCGCCGTTTCATATCGAGCCGCCCGAGGAAGAATGCGCGATCGTTCAAGGACCGCGCATCGGCATCAGCAAGGCGATGGACGTGCCGTGGCGTTTCGGGCTTGCCGGTTCGAAATTCGTCAGCAAGCCCTTTCCGAAGGATTGACGCTTCAGTCAGCCGGACGCAGCTTCTTCACTTCATCGTCCGATGGCTGCACGCTCGCGCCATCGACATAACGGAAGGACGTCATCACGCCCTTGCCGTCTTTCAGCCCGGTTACGCCGACATACGCGCCCATCGTCGATTGATTGTCCTCCTTGCGATACGTGATCGGACCGAACGGCGTATCGACAGGCAAGCCCTTGAATGCGGCCGCGAGCTTGTCGGCGTCGGGCGAGCCCGCTTTCTTCAGGCCGTTCGCAATCGACATCATCGCCGTATAGCCGACGACCGATCCGAGGCGCGGATAGTCGTGATACTTCGCCTCGTAAGCGGCGACGAACTTCTTGTTCGCCGGCGTATCGATCGAATACCACGGATAACCCGTCACGATCCAGCCGACCGGCGCTTCCTTGCCGAGCGGATCGAGATAATCCGGCTCGCCCGTCAAAAGCGATACGACCGCGCGATTCTTGAACAGGCCGCGCGTATTGCCTTCACGCACGAACTTGCCGAGGTCCGCGCTGAAGAGCACGTTGAAGATGCCGTCGGGCTTTGCATCGGCGAGCGCTTGCGTGACCGCGCCGGCATCGATGTTGCCGAGCGGCGTCGCCTGCTCCGCGACGAACTCGACATCCGGCTGCGCGGCCTTCAGCAAGCGCTTGAACGTGGCCACCGCCGATTGCCCGTACTCGTAGTTCGGATAGACGAGCGCCCAGCGCTTCTTGCCGAGTTTCGCGGCTTCGGGCACGAGCATCGCGACCTGCATGTAAGTCGAAGGACGCAGCCGATATGTGTACTTGTTGCCGTCCTGCCAGACGATCTTGTCGGTGAGCGGCTCGGCTGCGAGGAAGAAGATGCGCCGTTGCTTGGCGAAGTCCGCGAGCGCGAGACCCGTATTCGACAGATAACCGCCGAACAGCAATTTCACCTGCTCGCGCGCGACGAGCTCTTGCGCGACGCGCACCGTATCGCCGGGATTGCCGTTGTCGTCGCGCGAGACGACTTCGAGCTTGTTGCCGTTGATGCCGCCCGCCGCGTTGATCTCGTCGAGCGCGAGATTCCAGCCGTTCTTGTACGGCATGAGAAACGCGGGCTGCGCCTTATAGCTATTGATCTCGCCGATCTTGATGGTGTCGGCGTGCGCGGCGAACGCCATGCCCGCTGCGATGGCCGCGATAGTGAAGCGCATTGGCGCCATTGAATCTTCTCCTCTCCGTTTGAATGATCGTTTAAACGCCGAGCAACTCGCGGCGCGCGGCATCGTCGCGCGCGAATGCGTGCATCGGGCCTTCATGGCGAATCTGCCCTTTTTCCAGCACATAAACGCGATCGCTGACGAGTTCCGCGAAATGCAGATTCTGTTCCGACAGCAGTATGGCGAGCCCTTCGCGCTTCAGTTCGAGAATCATATCGGCCATTTGTTCGACGATGACAGGCGCGACACCTTCCGATGGCTCATCGAGCAACACGAGGCGCGGATTGCCCATCAGTGTGCGCGATACGGTCAACATCTGCTGCTCGCCGCCGCTCATGCGGCTCGCGCGGCGATTGCGCATTTCGCCGAGATTCGGGAACACGCGAAAGAGCTTTTCGGGCGTCCACGATGGCGCATCTTCGCGCGGCGGCTGCCGGCCCGTGTCGAGGTTCTCCATCACCGTGAGATCGCCGAACACGCGGCGATCTTCGGGCACGTAACCCAGCCCCTTGCGCGCGATGCGATGCGGCGCCATGCCCGCGATGTCTTCGCCCATGAACGACACCGCGCCCGATATGCGCGGCAGAAGACCCATGACGGCTTTCATCGTCGTGGACTTGCCCGCGCCGTTGCGGCCCATCAGCGCGACCACTTCGCCTCGTCCGACTTCGAAGCCGACATCGAACAGTATTTGCGCGCGGCCATGGAACGCATTCAACGCATCGACTTTGAGCAGCGTCATGACGATGCCCCCGCATTCAACGCCGCACGCGGCGCATACGATGCGCCCGTGCCGAGATAGACCTCGCGCACGCGGGCATCGTTGCGGATCGCTTCGGCATCGCCTTGTGCGATGAGACGTCCGCGCGCGAGCACGATCAGCTTGTCCGCATGTGAAAAGACCACGTCCATGCTGTGCTCCGTGAACAGCACGCCGATGTTGCGCTCTTTCGCTAGACGCGCGGTGAGCGTCATCAATTCATTGCGTTCCTGTGGCGCCATGCCAGCGGTCGGTTCGTCCATCAACAAGAGCTTCGGATGATTTGCAAGCGCGATAGCAAGCTCGACGCGCTTCACGTCGCCGTATGCGAGCACCGCGCAACTGCGGCGCGCATGCATCGCCATGCCGACGAGACCGAGCAACGCCATCGCATCGTCTTCCCTCCACGATTCGACGCGCCCGAACAGCCTGTAGATGCGCCGCTCGCGCGACAGCAATGCCATCTGCACGTTTTCGAGTACGGTCATCGAATTGAAGGTCGCGGCGATCTGAAACGTGCGCGCGACGCCACGCCGCCAGATATCGCGCGGACGCATACCCGCGATATCGTGACCGTCGAAGCGGATCGCGCCGGAAGTCGGCTTGAGCTGACCGTTGATCATGTTGAAGCACGTCGATTTGCCCGCACCGTTCGGACCGATGAGCGCGAGCAATTGACCGGCTTCGAGATCGAATGAAACGTCGTCGACGGCGTGCACACCGTCGAACGACTTCGAGAGATGCGCGACGGATAGCAGGCTCATTGCGCCTCCCTGAAAAAGCGCTCGCGCACGAAACCCGCGATGCCTTGCGGAAACGCGATGACGAGCACGAGGATCGCCGCGCCGAGCAGCGCTTGCCAGTAGTCGGTCTGACGCGCGACGGCATCCTGCAGCCAGGTGAACACGCTCGCGCCGACGATCGGACCGGCAAGCGTCTGGATGCCGCCGAGCAGGACCATCACGAGGCCGTCGACGGAGCGGCCCACGCTGATCGCTTCCGGCGAGATGTTGCCCTTCGAGAACGCATAGAGCGAACCCGCGAGCCCGCACACGAGCGCCGCGACGATGAACGCGGCCCACTGCACGCGCGCGACGTTCACGCCGATCGCTTCGGCGCGCAACGGCGAATCGCGACCGGCGCGCATCGCGAGACCGAGCGGCGAGAAAAGCATGCGCCGCAAAAGCCATACGCCGATGACGGCGAAGAAGAGCGTGAGGTAGTAGAACGCGACGGGAGACGATAGCCACGGTGACGGCCAGATGCCCAATATGCCGTTGCTGCCGCCCGTCACGGCATCCCATTGAAAGACGACGGACCAGACGATCTGCGCGAACGCGAGCGTGAGCATCGCGAGATACACGCCCGATAAGCGCACGCAAAACCAGCCGAACACGATCGCGCCGATGCCCGCAATCAGCGGCCCGAGCACGAGCGCGGCTTCCATTGGTAACGCGAATACCTTGAGAAACAGCGCCGCGCCGTATGCGCCGAGGCCGAAGTACGCCGCATGACCGAACGAGTGCATGCCGCCCGGTCCCATGATGAAGTGCAGGCTCGCGGCGAACAGCACCGCGATCATGATCTCGACGAACAGCACGGGCATGTACGGAAACGCATCGGCGGCGAGCGGCGCGAGCGCAAGCGCGATCACGGCGATGAACGCCGCGATCCTCATGTTTCGCGTGGCGGGTAGCAAAGGCCGGTCGGCGGGCGCGGCGGAACGTGCGATCGTCTGCGGACGGCCGAAGAGTCCCCACGGACGCAGCACGAGCACGACCGCCATTACGACGAACTCGGCGACGAGCGTGAACTTCGACAGCGAGAAGCCGACGCCCATGATCGTTATGTTCCCGATGCCGATGCACATCGCCTTGATTTCGGCGATCAATAGCGCGGCGACGAACGCGCCCGGAATCGAGCCCATGCCGCCGACCACGACGACGACGAACGCATTGCCGATGGTCTCGATATCGAGCGAAAGATTCGCCGACATGCGCGGCACCTGCAGCGCGCCGCCGAGTCCCGCGAGCATCGCGCCGACGAAGAACACGCCGGTAAAGAGCCACGCCTGATTGACGCCGAGCGCGCCGAGCATCTCGCGATCCGCGCTCGCCGCGCGCACGAGCGTGCCCCAGCGCGTGCGCGTGAGCGCATACCAGAGCATGAACAGCACAAGCGGGCCGATGACGATCAGCGCGAGGTCATAGGTGGGCAACGCATGACCGAGCAGTTGCACCGCGCCTTCGAGATGCGGTGCGCGCGGGCCGAACAGATCTTCCGGTCCCCAAAGCCACAGCGCCGCATCGCGAATGATGAGCACGAGCGCGAACGTGGCAAGCAGATGAAACAACTCCGGCGCGCGATAGATGCGCCTCAGCACGCTCACTTCTATTACTGCGCCGATCGCGCCGACCAATAGCGCGGCGCCCGCGATCGACGCCCAGAACCCCGCGACGCTTTCGCCGAAGCGGCTCGTCAGGCTGTACGCGACATACACGCCGAGCATATAGAGCGAGCCGTGCGCGAAGTTGACGATGCGCGTGACGCCGAAGATCAGCGACAGTCCCGAAGCGACGAGAAAGAGCGCAGAAGCATCGGCGAGGCCGTTGACGAGTTGAACGAGCAGGTTGGAGAGCATCGGCTCTGTGAGCATTTCGGCGGAAAGAGCCGACATTATCGATGAATTGCGCAACCTTCTCGTGGCGCGACAGAAACATCCGGCGTGAAAACCACTGGAAAAAACGTATTGACGGCGTTTATGTCTCGTATATGCTCGCTGAAGGGCAATTGTCGGCATGGGCAATCGCTCTGCAAATCCACTCGACCAACGAGTCTTATCGTGAAAGTCCAAAGCCCTCTGGCACGCAGGAGCCATCACTCCCGCGCCGATCGCTGCGGCAAGCTTCCCGATCGCCGCTTCCTGTCGGTTCTGACTGTCCTCTCCCGCCGCTGCGTGCGGCGTCGCAACGCGATTTCCGCGCGCGCGTTCATCGCGGTGCATTGTGTCGGCGCGGCTTCGCTGCTGCCGTAGCGCCTCCTCTCGTTTTCTTCTCGAGCTGCTGTTGGTCCGCGCGCGTGCGCCCGCACGCGTGAACGCGCGCGTCCTGCTTCTTCGCGCATTCGCGATGCATCGCGAATGCCGTGGACGCGTGCGCCCTATCGAAACGTGAGAACGAACATGGAACGCATCGACGAATTCCTGCGAAAACATCGCATCACCGAAGTTGAAGCGATCATTCCCGACATGGCCGGCACCGCGCGCGGCAAGATCATTCCGCGCAGCAAGTTCGAATCGGGCGAAGCGATGCGCCTGCCGCAAGCCGTGATGATCCAGACCGTGACGGGCGACTATCCCGTCGATGGCAGCTTCACCGGCGTCACCGATCCCGACATGGTCTGCGTGCCCGATCCCGCGACGATCCGCCTGATTCCGTGGGCCACGGATCCGACCGCGCAAGTCATCCACGATTGCGTGCATTTCGACGGCACGCCTGTCGCCATTTCGCCGCGTCGCGTGCTGCGCGAAGTGCTTCATAAATTCGCCGCCAAGGGCTGGCGGCCTGTCGTCGCGCCCGAACTCGAGTTCTTTCTCGTCGACATGAATCGCGATCCCGATCTGCCATTGCAACCGCCGGTCGGCAGAACGGGGCGCGCGGAAACGGGGCGTCAGGCGTACTCGATCGATGCCGTCAACGAGTTCGATCCGCTTTTCGAAGACATCTATGAATACTGCGAGATGCAGGAGCTCGAAGTGGATACGCTGATTCACGAAGTGGGCGCGGCGCAGATGGAAATCAACTTTCTGCATGGCGATCCGCTCAATCTCGCGGACCGCGTGTTTCTTTTCAAACGCACGGTGCGCGAGGCCGCGCTGCGCCACAAGATGTACGCGACCTTCATGGCGAAGCCGATGGAAAACGAACCCGGTTCGGCGATGCATGTGCATCAGAGCCTCGTCGATGACGAGACCGGCCGCAATCTCTTCACCAATCGCGAAGGCGAACCGACGGGACTCTTCTATAGCTACATCGCGGGCTTGCAGAAATACACGCCCGCGCTCATGCCGATCTTCGCGCCGTATATCAACTCTTATCGCAGGCTATCGCGCTTCATGGCCGCGCCGATCAACGTGCAATGGGGCTATGACAACCGCACCGTCGGCTTTCGCGTGCCGCACTCGTCGCCGCAGGCACGACGCATCGAGAATCGCATTCCGGGCGTCGATTGCAATCCGTATCTCGCGATTGCCGCCACGCTCGCCGCGGGTTATCTCGGCATGACGCAACATCTCGAACCGACCGAACCGCTCGCGAGCGATGGTTATCGCCAGCCTTATCAATTGCCGCGCAATCTCGACGAAGGCCTCACGCTGATGGGCGCTTGCGAGCCGCTTGCCGAAATGTTCGGCGAGAAGTTCGTGCGCGCCTATCTCGCGCTGAAGGAAACCGAATACGAAGCGTTCTTCCGCGTGATCAGTTCGTGGGAACGCAAGCATCTGCTATTGCACGTTTGAAGGAGCCGACAACATGAACGATCGAATCGATTCGACGGCGCATTACCGCGCGCTCGACGCCGCGCATCATCTGCATCCGTTCTCCGATATGGGCGCGCTCAATCGCGCGGGCAGCCGCGTGATCGTGAAGGCCGAAGGCGTGTATCTGTGGGATTCGGAGGGAAAGCGCATCATCGACGGCATGGCGGGCTTGTGGTGCGTGAACGTCGGCTATGGACGCCGCGAACTCGCCGATGCCGCACTGAAACAGATGCAGGAACTGCCTTACTACAACACCTTCTTCAAGACGACGCATCCGCCGATCATCGAGTTATCGGCGATGCTTGCCGATGTCGCGCCCGCGAAGTTCAATCGCTTTCTCTATTGCAACAGCGGATCGGAGGCCAACGATACGGCGCTGCGCGCCGTGCATCGCTATTGGGCCGTGCAAGGACAAACGAAAAAACGCTATGTCATCGCGCGTGCGAATGCGTATCACGGCTCGACGATCGCGGGCGCAACGCTCGGCGGCATGAGCTATATGCACGAGCAGATGCCATCGAAGATGGAGCATGTCGCGCATATCGATCAGCCATACTGGTTCGGTGAAGGCGGCGCGATGAACGAAGAGGAATTCGGCATTGCGCGTGCGCGTCAGCTCGAAGATATGATCGTCGAACTCGGCGCGGAGAACGTCGCCGCTTTTATCGGCGAGCCGTTTCAGGGCGCGGGCGGCGTGATCTTTCCGCCATCGAGTTATTGGCCGGAGATCGCGCGCATCTGCCGCAAGCATGACGTGCTCTTGATCGCCGATGAAGTGATCGGCGGCTTCGGCCGCACAGGCGAGTGGTTCGCGCACGAGCACTTCGGCTTCGAGCCGGATGTCATCACGATCGCAAAAGGTCTTACGAGCGGCTATGTGCCGATGGGCGCCGTCGCGCTATCGGATCGCATCGCGAATGCAATCGTGAATGGCGGCGAATTCAATCACGGCTTCACGTATTCGGGGCATCCGGTCGCGGCTGCGGTGGCCGTGGCTAACCTTAAGTTGCTGCGAGACGAAGGCATCGTCGCGCGCGTAAAGCACGATGCGGGGCCGTACTTTCAAAAGCGATTGCGCGAGGCGTTAAGCGATCATGCGATCGTCGGTGAAATTGCGGGCACGGGGCTCGTCGCCGGCATTCAGCTTGCCGAAGATCGCGCGACGAAAAAGCGCTTTGCCAATGGCGACGATATCGGCACGATATGCCGCGACTTCTGTTTCGCGGGCAATCTCGTGATGCGCGCGAGTCACGATCGCATGTTGCTTTCGCCGCCGCTCGTCGTCACGCATGACGAGATCGACGAAATCGTCGATAAAGCCCGCGCCGCCATCGATGCGACCGCGCGCGCGATCACGCACGCCGCGTAGCGAAGTATTCCGCCGCCATGTGCCTAAACGCCGTGACGGCGGGATTGTCTTGATCGGCACGCCACGCCATGCTCATTTCGGCCTGAACGGCGTTGCCCGCAATTTCCCTGAACTCGACACTGTCGTAATGAAACCGTTGCGACGATGCGGGCAGAATCGATACGCCCAGCCCTGCACGCACGAGCGAAAGAATGGTCGGCGTCTGATCGATGTATTGCGTGAAGTGCGGCTTCACTTCATCGGCGACGAGCATGCTCATGATGCGGTCGTAGAAGTATTTGCCGTGCGTGGGCGAATGCATGATGAAGGGCTGCTCGTGCAACTGCGTGAGTTCGAGCCGGTCGAAACGGCACAGCGCGTGTCCCGCAGGCAATGCGACGATCATCGGCTCGCGGTCGACGAGAAGAAACTCCACTTTCTGCCGCGAAGGCAGCGGCCGCATGAAGCCGAGATCGATCGCGTTTGCCTCGAAGGCTTCGATCTGCGCGACGGAAATCATCTCGAGCAGCACGACGTCGATATCGGGCAAATCGCGCTTCGCAGCGACGAGCAGTTCGGGTATCAGCTCATAGCCCGCCGCGCCCGTGAAGCCAATGCGTACGCGCCCGGTCTTGCCCTTGCTCGCGCGCCTCACGGTGCTTTCGGCTTGCTCGGAAAGATTGAGCAGGCGCGTTGCATCGGCGAGAAACACGCGCCCTTCGGTCGTCAGCTTGACCGTGCGCCCGACGCGCTCGAACAGCTTCACGCCGAGGTTTTCTTCGAGCAGATGAATCTGTCTGGAAAGCGGCGGCTGCGTCATGTTGAGCAGCGCGGCCGCGCGCCTGAAGTTCAGTTCCGTCGCGGCCGCAACGAAGCAACGTACTTGTCCGAGATCGAGCATTCGTAATCGACGTTGAGGTGATGGCCGATCATTATATGTTCGCCCCGGACGCGTTCATGCGCGTGCGTCAGGTCGTGAGGCTGCCTTCGGGGCGCTGTCCCGCAAGAGCCTGAGCGAGACTCGCGAGCACCATCTCGCCCATCGCCGTGCGCGATTCGACCGTTGCGCTCGCGCGATGCGCCTGCAGCACGACGCGATCCATGCCGAACAATTCGGCCGGCACATTCGGCTCATCGACGAAAACATCCAGGCCCGCGCCCGCGATCACGCCACGCGACAGCGCTTCGACGAGATCGCTTTCCTCGACGAGCTTGCCGCGCGCGATGTTGATGAGATAACCGTCCTTGCCCAACGCATCGAGCACGGCCGCATTAACGATGCCCTTCGCTTTATCGGCTGCAGCGGCGAGCACGAGAATGTCGCTTTCGCGCGCAAGCGACAGCAGATCGGGCACGAAGCGATAGTCGATATCGTCCATCGCGCGTACATCGGTATAAGCGATCGGACAACCGAACGCGGCGGCGCGTAGCGCAATCGCGCGGCCCACCTTGCCGAGGCCCACGATGCCCACGCGCTTGCCGCTGAATCGGCGCGACAACGGAATCGCGCTCGGGCTCGGGTTGTTCACCCACTTGCCGGTCTTCACGAAATCGTTGCCGGGGCAGATCTCGCGCAGCGTGGTCAGGATGAGACCGATGGCGAGATCGGCAACATCTTCGGTCAACGCGCCGAACGTACCCGTCACCGGCAAACCGCGCGAGCGCGCGAATTCGAGGTCGACGGCATCGGTGCCGACGCCGTTCACCGCGATCACCTGCAATGCAGGCAAGCGTTCGATGAGATCGTTGGCGATGCCCGTATGTCCGCCGGTAATCACGCCGCGAATCGAAGCGCCGTGTTCGCGGATATACGCGTCCTTGTCTTCCTGCTCGAACAGCCGATGCATCGTATAAAGCGCATTCAGCTTTTCATTGATGGCCGGTACGAGGATGGGATTGAGTTGCAGAATGCTCGGCTTCAATTCGCGTGCTCCATGGTGTTCGTTGCGATGTGGAGCGGATCATGTCTGCTTTCGGCGATAACGTCCAATCCCAAAACGCTATCAATTGATCCACGAATCGACGCATTGCATGCCGCGCTTCGATCGATTCAATCCGGGAATCAGGTAATAGCAATAAAAGATTGGACGCTCTTGCCCACGCTCCCCACAATTCGAAACATCGGAAGGCACATCGACAATAAAGCCTTGCACATAACATCGGAGACAACAGCGCAATGAACAACGCTGACGGCATCGTCGCTTCCTCGAAAGCGGAACCTGTTGCGGAGAAACACACGAAACACCGCTGGGTCGTGATGGGACTGATCTTCTGCATCTGGGCGATCGCGTGCGCGGATCGCGCCAACTTCGGCATCGCGCTGCCGTATCTGAAGAGGGAATATCACATCACCAATACCGAGGCCGGTCTCATCGTGAGCCTGTTCTCCTTCGCTTATGGCTTTGTGCAGATTCCCGTCGGCCTCCTCTACAAGCGACTCAGCGAAAAGACCACCGGCCTGCTGTTTTCCGTCTTCATGATTCTCACGTCGGTATTCACCGGATTGATGGGCACGACATCGTCGGTGTTTCTGCTGATGGCGTATCGCGTGGGTCTCGGCTTGTCGGAAGGACCGCTCGGCATCGGCTGCACCAACGTCATCAACCGATGGTTCCCCGCAAAGGAAAAAGGCACGGCCACCGGCCTGTGGATCGCCGCATCGAAGCTCGGGCCGCTGATCGTGCCGTCGGTGTGCATCATCGTGATCCAGTTGTGGGGATGGCGCGAGATCTTCTATGTGTTCGCGGTGCCGGGCATTCTGCTCGCCGTCGTATGGATGTTCTTCGTGACGAACTCGCCCAGCGAGAATCGCTTCTGCTCGCCCGCCGAGCGCCGCTACATCGCCGATGAAACGACCGTCGGCAGCAACGGCGGCAAGTCGCTGTCGCGCGCGCGCATGACGCCGATGCCCCGGCTCGACGCTATCAATCGCACGAAGCGCGTGCCGCAGCTCGAAACGATTCGCCAGGTCTTCGGCTCGTGGAATATCTTCGGCATCGCGCTGGGCTATGGCTGCATGATCGGCATCAGCAACATCTTCATCTCGTGGATTCCCACTTATCTCGTGACAGTGAAGGGCTTCGCTTCGGTGAAGATGGGCTTCCTTGCATCGGCGCCTTTCATCGGCGCGGTGACGGGCAACATGCTCGGCGGCATCATCTCCGATCGTCTGCTTGGCGGACGCCGCAAACCGATGATGATGCTCGGCGCGCTCGGCACCATGGTGATGACCTTCCTGCTGATCGATGCGCCCGACAGCGTCGCCTATCTCGGCGCGGCGCTGATGCTCGCGGGCCTGATGCTCGGCATCGGCTTCGCAGGCTACTCCGCGTATCCGATGGGTCTCGCAACCAAGGCCACCTATCCGACGGCGTTCGGCATCGTGAACTCGGTCGGACAAATCGGCGGCGCCTGCGCTCCGCTCGCGGTCGGCCTGCTGCTCGACAGCTATAACTGGACCGCGGTCTTCCTGTACATGGTCGGGACCGCGACGCTGTGCCTGCTCTTGTTGCTCAGCGTGGTCGAACCGATAACCGACTCATCGGAACCGGCGAAATGAAATTCAGTTGATTCGATGATGCTTCGCGCCGCTCCGTGCGGCGCGATTTCTTTCAGAGACCGCCCTCGACCATATCGAGAAGCCGCTCGGCAAGCGGTTCGATCTGCGTGCGCTTCAGCCCCTGCAAAGGGCCTTCGATCAGCAAGAGCGCGAAGCCGTGCACCGCGCTCCATGCTAGATATTCCGCTTCGGGCCGGCGTTTCGCTTCGAGCGCGCCCGCCTCGACCATGTCGTCCAGCGCGCGGCTCAGCAACTCGAACGGATCGAGACCGCCCGGCCCCGCGCCATAGGTTTCCTCGTGTTCCGTCCATTCCGTTTGCGGCGCCGCGAACGCCGTGCGAAACAATCCCGCTTCCTTTTGCGCAAAACGAAGATATCCCGTGCCGATGGCGCGCAAACCCGCGCGCGCCGCATCGGCACGGCGGCGCTTCTTCGGGCGCGACGCGAGTTCCTCTTCCATTGCTTGCGCGACGAATGACAGCGCCGCCGAGCGTACCGCCGATAGCAATTCCTGACGGCTCCCGAAGTGACGATAGGCCGCGTTCGGGACGACGCCCGCCCGGCGCGTGGCTTCCCGCAAGACGATCGCGTCGGGGCCGCCTTCGCGCGCGAGTTCGATTCCCGCATCGATCAGCGCGCGTCGCAAATCGCCATGTCGATAGGTGCTGCGCGGCTTGCCATTTGTCATTTTGATTCGTGTGACTTCGATTATGTGGACACTGTCCATTATCTCTGCTACTTTTTGTGGACGGTGTACACAACACAAAAAATAGTTCTGCATCGGTGTTTGCCGTTGCATTGTCACGACGCGGCGGCATCGTATGCGAAAGGAGGTTCGCATGGCGAATACAAATGATCGTACGGATCCGCATGACGATATCGCGCGGATCCGCGAAATGATCGAGGCGTGGCGGCAGGCAGTGCTGGCGAAAGACGTCGATACGCTCGTCAGCCACTACGCGCCGGATGTCGTCGTGTTCGACGTCGTGCCGCCCGCGTCGATCAGGGGCATCGAGCACTATCGCGAGAACTGGCGGCGCTGGTTCGACAGCATGAAAGCCCCGCTCTCATTCGAAATGCGGGAAGTGGAAGTCGCCGCGAGCGGCGATCTGGCTTACGCGCACTCCGTCAACCGCGTCGCCGTGGGCGAACAGGAGGACATCGTGCGCGCGACCGTGTGCTTCAGAAAGATCGATGGCGACTGGCGTGTCGTGCACGAGCACGCATCGGTGCCGCTCATGATGGATATGGACCCTGACGAAACGTCATAACTCAAGGAGCAGTCATGCAAGTGCAACCCTATCTGTTTTTCGAAGGCCGCTGCGAGGAAGCGATCACGTTCTATCGCGAGAACCTGGGCGCGCAAGTCGTCATGATGATGCGCTTCAGCGAAAACCCCGACGCCGGCAAGGCCGAAGCCGCGAGCGGTTGCGGCGTGCCGTCGGGATCGGAAAACAAGATCATGCATGCGGCATTCACCATCGGCGATTCAATGGTGATGGGCTCCGACGGCATGTGCAGCGGCAACACCGAGTTCAAGGGCGTATCGCTTTCGCTCACGGCCGATGACGAACAGCAGGCGGAAAAATACTTCAACGCGCTATCGAACGGCGGCCAGGTGCAGATGCCGATGACGCAAACCTTCTTCGCCAAGCGCTTCGGCATGGTGACGGACAAATTCGGCGTCAACTGGATGGTGCTCGGCGGCGTCGAAGGTCAGCCGCAATAAGCATGCGACGACCGTCCGGCTGGAACGCGGCTTGCGCGCCTTTCATCGCATCAATCCGAAAGGAGGCGCACCATGAGCAACTACGCCGGACGTTCTCAGGAAGACCGTATCGCGCAACGCAAGGGCAATAAGCAGACAGCGCAGGAACAGCCGGGCGGGAACATGGCCGAACCCGGCACGGAGCCCAACAAGGACCATAGCAGCGGCGTGCTGACGGAAGAAGGCAAGCAGGTGTGGCGCACGGGTTCGGGCATCGACGGTGGGGGAAAGACCTGACATCCGTATCGGCCTTCTGAAACGTGAAACAATGGCGGGGTGCCAAAAATATCGCATGTACTATTTGCACCTTGACTCATAGGAGCTTTCGATGAGCGCCCCGCGCAAAAACAATCTTTCAGGTTCGGACATGCCTGCTGATGGAGCCGATCGTCCGACCCGCGAGGAAGCCGAAGCCGCTGTCCGTGTTCTGTTGCGCTGGGCGGGCGACGATCCGCGCCGCGAAGGCCTGCTCGATACACCGGGCCGCGTCGTGCGCGCATATGAAGAGTTTTTTGCGGGCTATACGCAGAATCCGCATGACATCCTCGCTCGCACGTTCTCGGAAGTGCAAGGCTATGACGAAATGATCGTCCTGAAGGACATTCGTTTCGAGAGCTATTGCGAGCATCACATGGTCCCGATCATCGGCCGCGCGCATGTCGCTTATCTGCCGAACAAACGCGTCGTCGGCATTTCGAAGCTCGCGCGTCTCGTCGACGCCTTCGCGAAGCGTCTGCAGATTCAGGAGAAGATGACCGCGCAGATCGCCGATACGCTGAACGAAGTGCTGCAGCCGCTCGGCGTCGGTGTCATTCTGGAAGCCGCGCATCAATGCATGTCGACGCGAGGCGTGCACAAGGCGGGCGTGTCGATGGTCACCTCGCGCATGCTCGGCTCATTCCGCGACGATCCATCGACGCGTCGCGAGTTTCTTGCCATCGTCGGCAATCAGAACGCGTTCAGCGTGTCGAATACGTAAGGCCGCCGCAAGCAAAGCGCACGCGCGAACGCAAACGCAAGCAAACAAAAAAGGGCCTCGCGGCCCTTTTTTCATGCGCCGAATCCGTTGCCCGGCGTGCCCGGTCCCGAACCTTCGCGAATCTTGCCCTGCGATACGTTGCTGCCCGGCGGCACGCTATGCGTGAGCCACACATTGCCGCCGATGACCGAGCCTTTGCCGATGGTCACGCGGCCGAGAATTGTCGCGCCCGCGTAGATGACGACATCGTCCTCCACGATCGGATGCCGTGCGTTGCCTTTGACGAGCGCGCCATCGCTCGTCGAAGGAAAGCTCTTCGCGCCGAGCGTCACGGCTTGATAGACGCGCACATGCTGGCCGATCACCGCCGTCTCGCCGATCACGACGCCCGTGCCGTGATCGATGAAAAAGCTCGGCCCGATGGTCGCGCCCGGGTGAATGTCGATGCCCGTCAGCGAATGCGCGATCTCGTTGATAAAGCGCGCGAGCAAGGGCACGCCGAGCTTGTGCAACGCATGCGCGAGACGATGATGCGTCATCGCCCAGACGCCCGGATAACACAGCAGGATCTCGGTGATGTGCTGCGCCGCCGGATCGCCGGTGAAAGCAGCTTGTATGTCGCTTACGAGCAGCGCGCGGATATGCGGCAACTGCGCGCCGAACTCGCGCGCGATCGCGAAGGCTTGCGCCGAGAGATCGGCTTCGCTCGTCTCGCGATGTTCGGGCAGGAAGCGCAGCGCGCGGCGAATCTGTTCGCGCAACAGACGCAAGTTGGTTTCGAGCGTTTGCCCGACATAGTAGTCGACGCTTTCGTCGGTCAGATCGGGCGCGCCGTAATGCGTGGGAAAGAGCGCCGAGCGCAGGCCGTTGACGATCCCGACGATGGCCTCGCGTGAAGGCAGTTCACGTATGCCGAGCGGATGCCGCGTGCGATGAAGCTCTTCGCGCGACTGGCGCAAGTCCGCGACGATGCGGGCGAGGCCCCATTCCTGAGGCGTGTCGAGCGCGGTGTCGCGGGATGTTTCGAGCGGCGGTACTGCGCCGAACGTGGGCATGTTCTGCATGTCGGGCAAGAAGCGAGGGACGGATTAAACGACAAGCGTAACCGGTTTTGCGAAAGCCTGCCGTCCGGCCGATCGCGCACCCGCGTCCCCGATGCTCGCGCGGAACATCGCTCAGGCTGTGACGTTGCTTGCGTCGATCCAGCGCACGGCCCAGTCGCGCGCGTGCGCGATGGCTTCGCCTTCGTTGCGGAATCGCAGCTCCGAAGGAAAGAATCGGTTCGCGACGAGCTCGCCATCGCTCGATCGCGAGATCACCACGTACGGCTGGTAGCTGCCATCTCCGGCCCGGGCGGGCGCGCAGTTTAGAAGGTAGCCTCGATGTGAAAAGGCTGCATCGTGTTGCATGAGTCACCTGTGTGAAAGTGCCCTGCTCGTTCGAATCGCATTGCTCTTTTTCGACGGCAAGGTAACGCGCCCTCCTGATTGCTCGAGTTTCGCGTATTGCGCTTTGCCGCCGACAGGTTCCAAATAATACTTGCAGGAAATCGGCTTGGGGTCGAAAAAAGGCCTGAAATTTTAAGTATCTCCGAAGGCGCTCTCCGGCAAGGCTCGCGGTTCCGTCGCCAAATATCCGGAACGAGTCTTGCGTGAGGGCTTGGTCAATTCAGGTCCAACTGCAACGGAGCAATGCGATGAACAACGCTGAATCAAACGATCCGCAGAACAAGCAGAACGCGCAGGTCGCCGACAGTCCGATCAAGACGCCCGGCGCGGAAACCGCTCACGTGAAGATGAGCGATGCGAACAAGGCCGCAGCGGGCGGCGAAGCGCACGCGGGCGCGGGCGCCGGTGCGAAGACGGAGACGACGAAGGCAGGCATGCATGTCGGCCCGCAAGGTCTCTATGAGAAGCCGCCGCGCGGCGTCGATGTCGCCAACGACGACGGACTCGACGACACCGTCGATGCCGACGCGAAGAGCATTCATGCGCGACGCGAAGCGGAAATGCTCGCGCGCGAGCCGGATTCCGTCATCACTTCGAATGCGACGACCGTGAACTTCGTACCCGAACCGGGCGATGGTCTCGGCGGCTTCGACAGCCGTCCCGGCCGCAATGGCGTGTTGCTTGCGCTGGAGCGGGGCTATCGCCTGATCGATCGCGGCATGGTCGCGCCGACGGTCCCCGAGGTCGAAGACAAGGTGCGTTTCGAAGGACGCGATCCGCACGGCCACACCTTGCGCGGACGCAAGCACTACGCGCTGAATCATCTGCGTCCGTCGCGGCTCTTCGAGCTCGAACGGAAATGAGCACGACCGCCGTCGCGCATAAGCAAAGAGCCGCATGGACTATGCGGCTCTTTTTACTTGCGTGGCTTCGCGCGTTACTTTTTTTCTTCCTTCTCGTCATCGGTTTCGATGCGCGTCACGCCGCCCGTTGCAGGCGGATCGCTCGCGGGGAACGTGTCTTCGACTGCCTTGTCGAGATCTTCGTCGTCACGTTCCGAATGCGGATTCTGTTCCTTCAGATTGCCCATCGTCTGCTCCTTTGCTCGTTGCTGATCGACGTAATGCGAAGCAACGCGCGTTCCTTGAACGTGGCACGGCGTATGCTCGAGGACACGGCGAACGAAGCGCCGCAGCGCAACATACATCGCCGGCGCACGAGAGTCGATAAAGGGGAAACCACATGACGACCCACGCATACGACGGTTACACGCAAGAGACCGAAGAGACCACGCAACTTGAACCGGCTACGCGCCACGCCGTTACGCCCGAGCAGCGCTTTACATCGGCGATCGCGTGTCTCGGCGCGGCCTGGGCGCTGTCATGGGCCGAGTTCGCATTGACGCTCGCCATCGGGCTTCCAGGCGATGCATCGAGCCATCCGCTCGCCGCGATGGTCGCGTCGCGGGTGCTCGTCGGCCTGCTCTATGTGTGCGTTGCATCACGCCTGCAATGGGCGCGCTGGCTGACCGTCGCGCTCGGATTCGTGTCCGTCACCCTCGTCGCGCCGACCCTTGCGCTGCAATGGCATATCTTTCCGGCGGCCGCGTTCGTCTGCGGCGTCGGACTCGTCTGCAAGTTCGCGGCGTCGCTCTATCTTCTTTCGCCGATGCCAGGACGCCTCGCGACGCACTAGCCATTCGTAACTCGCGGTTTGCAATCCTTGAAGCGGACGCGGCTTTTTCGCGCGTCCGTCCGCTCGCACAATGCATGACCACCTTCAACGTCATCCATGCGAGCCCGATCATGAAAATCGCTGTCATTGGTGCAACCGGCACGGTCGGCCAGGCGGTCGTCGCCGAATTGAAAGCCCGTCACGAAGTCATCGAAATCGGTGCGACGCGCGGGGCGCGTCGCGTCGATCTGCTCGATCTCGACAGCATCAGAAAGCTCTTCGAAACCATCGGCAAAGTGGATGCGATTGTCGCGACCGCCGGTCATGTGCACTTCGGCCCGCTCGTGAAGATGACGCCGGAGCAATTCCGTCTCGGTCTCAACGACAAGCTGATGGGCCAGGTCAATCTCGTGCTCACCGCGCGCGATTACCTGAACGACGGCGGCTCGTTCACGTTGACGAGCGGCATCGTCGGCGCGGAGCCGATTCGCGAGGGCGCGAGCGCGGCGGCGGTCAACGGCGCGATCGAAGGCTTCGTGCGCGGCGCGGCGATCGAACTGCCTCGCGGCCTGCGCATCAACGTCGTGAGTCCGACGATGCTCGAAGAGGCGCGCGAAAGCTTCGGCCCGTATTTTCGCGGTTTCGAGGCCGCGAGCGGCGCGCGCGTGGCGCTGGCGTACAGCCGCAGTGTCGAGGGCGCGGAGACGGGGCGCATCTATACCGTCCACTGACACTTGCGCGCGCGAAGTGTGCATGGAGCGCGACGCATCGATCGCTTATGCTCGGCGCTTCGAAAAACTCATGGAGCGCGCGATGCAATGGACCCGGGACGGCTATCGGCTGAGCACGGACATCGACGAATTCGACTTCGATGTCGTGCATCGCTATTTGAGCGAAGTGGCGTACTGGTCGCCGGGCATCGCGCGAGAAAAGGTCGAGCGCGCCGCGCGTCATTCGCTCGCGTTCGGGCTCTTTCACGGCAACGCGCAGATCGGCTATGCGCGCATGATTACCGACACGACGACATTCGCCTATCTCGCAGATGTGTTCGTGCTGCCCGAGCATCAAGGCGCGGGCCTCGGCACATGGATGATCCAATGCGTGATGGCGCATCCCGATCTTCAGGGGCTGCGCCGCATGATGCTCGTCACGTCCGACGCGCACGGGCTCTACGCGCGCTTCGGCTTCGCGGCGAGCCAGCATCCCGAGCGCATCATGGAGAAGATCGGCAAGGCTTAACCGCCCTTCACGCCCTGCGTGTTGACGTAAAGCGCATAGAGCCCGTGACTCGCCGCCATGAACAACCGGTTGCGATGCCGTCCGCCGAAACACACGTTCGCGCAACGCTCGGGCAAGTCGATGTGGCCGATCGCTTCGCCTTGCGGCGTGAAGACGCGCACGCCGTCGAGTTCGGCGTCGCCCATGCCCCAGCCGCACCACAGGTTGCCGTGAATATCGACGCGAAAGCCATCGGGGGTGCCGGGGCCCGCATCGATGAGCGGGCGCGCCTCGCCTAGCCTGCGGCCGCCGTCGAGCACGTCGAACGCGTAAATCTTGCGCGGCGTCGCGCGCGATTCCACCACATACAGCACCGATTCGTCCGGCGAGAACGCGAGACCGTTCGGGCCCACGAAGGCGTCGATCATCATCGTGATTTCGCCGCTCTGGCCATCGACGCGATAGACGCAGGGCTTCAGTTGCGCCTCGTTCCTTTCGCCTTCGTAGAAACCGTCGATGCCGAAGGTCGGATCGGTGAACCAGATCGAGCCGTCCGACTTCACGACGACATCGTTCGGCGAATTGAGCGGCTTGCCGGCGTAGCGATCGGCGATGACGGTGATCGATCCGTCGTATTCGGTGCGCGTCACGCGCCGCGTCAGATGCTCGCAGCTTACGAGCCGGCCTTCGCGATCGCGCGTGTTGCCGTTCGCGTTGTTCGACGGCTTGCGAAACACGCCGACTTCGCCGCTCTCTTCGTCCCAGCGCAGGATGCGATTGTTCGGGATGTCGCTCCAGAGCAGATAGCGGCCGTCGCCGAACCAGACCGGCCCTTCGGACCAGCGCGCGCCCTGATACAGACATTCCACCGACGCCGATGCGATGCGCAGTGCATTGAAACGCGGGTCCAGCACGCGCACGGCGGGGTCGGGATAGCGGCGGTCGGGGTGGGTCATCTTTCTTGTCTCCGGTTGGGGGTTGTCTTCACGGTTCGCCGGCGGCCACGCCGGTCAACTCGGCGATCGATCTGTTCAGGCCATCGAAGATACGCTCGGCGACCCGAGG
The DNA here is from genome assembly GCF_000698575.1 of Caballeronia zhejiangensis. Lineage (GTDB taxonomy): Bacteria > Pseudomonadota > Gammaproteobacteria > Burkholderiales > Burkholderiaceae > Caballeronia > Caballeronia zhejiangensis. The sequence continues at coordinate 56,482 of NZ_JFHD01000021.1, read as the reverse complement.
CGGAAAATCGCCGGGCAATTGCGCTGTCACTTCGTCGATGACCGTCGGCGCGCGTTCGATGATGTGCCGGATGATCGGCTCCGCGCTCTCGCCGAAACCGCATCTCTGCGCCATCGCGTCGAAGTGCCGGCGCTTGATCTCGCGAAACGCGTAGCGCCTGCTCGCACCGGGGATGGCCATCGCCAGCTTCGCCTTGTCCCACGACCATTGGTTGGCGCCGTCGCCTTCCACTGGCCGGATCGACATGACGTCATAGAGCGGCGTGAGGCGGTATTGTCCGCCCCTCGCCAGATGAATGCTGAAGTTCTTCGCGTGACCGTCGGGCGCGGCCAGCAGCCAGAACAGGATCTGCGCGCTCACGAGCGTTTGCACGTCACGGCGCGCTTCGGTCGACTGTTGCAGCACGCGCGCGAGATCGAGCACGCCCGGACCGCCATCGTGCTCGTACTTCTTGTGCGGAGGCAGCCCGGTCGCCTGGCAGAAATCTTTGGCAGACGAAGAATCCACTTTCCGCCTGGGTGCATCCGCCGGTCGAAACGCTCGACGACAAGCACGCGCCGTTCGCCGAAATTCGCGATCTCGACGTTCGCCGCGGGCAAGCCGAACGCCTGCAGGAGACGCATGCAGAGCCATTCGTTCTCGACCGATGTCGTGAGATCGGCGCGTCGATTGCCGACGAGCCCCAACGGCAGCTTGAGGATATGCGTCGTCGGCGTCGCGCCATGGGGCTTGAGCCATCGTCCGCCGTGCCGCAGCAGCGCGGTCTTTTCCTGCGCGCCCGCGAGCGAAATGCGGAAGTCGTCGTCATGGTCGGTGCCCAAGGGCATGCCGCCGGCCACCTGATTCAGCGGGCTTTCGACGTCATCGTCGCTGAACGGCGTTCCTTCGATGCTTTCGATGTCTTTCGGCGCTTCGTCGTCGGCAAGCAGTTGCACGGCACCGACACAATCGCGACCGATGGCCCGCAGCAAGTCGAACGCATCGGCGCTGTCGGTCTGAAAGCGCTGCGCGATGCGGCGGCGAATCGGCTCGCTGTCGGGCAGAAGATTGTCGAAGTAGTTGAGCACGGCGTCGCCTTTCAGCGGCGCGCCGTCGAGACCGATCGGCAGCAACAGCGAGAGCGGACGTGCCTCGTCCGAGCGAATCCACTCGGTGTCGTATATGAGTTCTGCCGGTCCGCGCGTAGGCAGATTCCACGTTGCCACGCGCTTTCCGTTGGCCCATACGAACAACGCGCGGGAACGAAGCCGACGCCCGGCCATTACCAGTCGGCCTCGTTTGCTTCGGGCAGCGACGTGTCGGGCCGGGCCTGCACCAGCAACTGGAGGCCGTAGACGCCGAACATCGCGAGGAGTTGATCGAGCGTCAGCGAGCGTGAATCGCGCTCCAGGGTGGAAAGCCGGCTTTGGCTGATGCCGAGGCGCGCCGCCGCCTGCGTCTTCGTCAGTCCGGCCTGCTTGCGGCCGGCCGCGAGCACATGGCCCATCTGCGCGACTGTCACGATAACTTGTTGCATGGCGCAAATTATCTGTGTGGCGAATAAAAGCAGTTTATTCGCCACACAGATAATCGGCCAACTACAAACCAGAGCGAGTATCTGCGAGAAGAATAAATGCCGTTTATTCGTCCCGCAGATATTCGATGCCGGCGCTCAGTTCGGCCCCAGCTCTCCATCCCTCAGACGCCACAAGTTCAATGGATTGTCGTCCGCCAGCGCAGCCGGCAACAGCGCCGCCGGCAGATCCTGATAGCACACCGGGCGCAGGAAGCGCTCGATCGCCATCGCGCCGACCGACGTGGAACGGCTGTCCGATGTGGCCGGGAACGGCCCGCCGTGCACCATCGCGTAGGACACTTCGACGCCCGTCGGAAAACCGTTCGCGAGAATCCGGCCCGCCTTGCGCTCGAGCACCGGCAACAAGCGCCGCGCAAGCTCGACGTCGCCCTTTTCCATCAGCAGCGTCGCGGTGAGTTGGCCTTCGAGATGGCGCGCGACGGCGATCATCTCGTCCTCGTCGCGGCAAATGACGATCACCGACGTCGGTCCGAAAATCTCGCCCGACAGTTGCGGCTTGGCCAGAAATTCCTCCGCATTCACGCGATACAGCACCGGCAGCGCGCCGCTCGATGCGTCGCCCTTCACGCCGGTCGCGATATTGCGCGCGCCGGACGCGTCGCGTTCCTGGATCCCGCTCGCGTAGGCCGCGGCGATCTGCGCGGTGAGCATTGTCTGCGTTTCCTTCTTCATGATCGCGGTGGCGGCCAGATCGATGAAGTCGTCGAGATCGGCCCCTCCAGCGCGATTACGAGGCCCGGATTCGTGCAGAACTGGCCGACGCCGAGCGTCACCGAATCGATGTAAGCCGCCGCCAGCGTGTCGCCGCGCGCTTCCAGCGCGCCCGGCAACGCGAAAACCGGGTTCACGCTGCTCATTTCGGCGAAGACGGGAATCGGCACCGGGCGTTTCGCCGCGATATCGACGAGCGCGAGCCCGCCGCGCCGCGAGCCGGTAAAGCCGACGGCCTGAATCGCCGGATGCGCGACGAGCGCCTCGCCGATCGCATTGCCCGCGCCGACGACGAGCGAAAACGTGCCCTCGGGCAAGCCGTTGTCGGCGACCGCCTTCTGCACCGCGCGGCCGACGAGTTCGGACGTGCCGAGATGCGCCGGATGCGATTTCACGACCACCGGACAGCCCGCCGCGAACGCCGAGGCGGTATCGCCGCCCGCCACCGAAAACGCCAGCGGAAAATTGCTCGCGCCGAACACGGCGACCGGGCCGAGCGGAATCTTTTGCAAACGCAGGTCGGATCGCGGCAGCGGTTTTCTGTCCGGCTGCGCGGAATCGAGCGTCGCCGAGAGCCAGCGGCCCTCGCGCACGAGCGATGCGAAGAGCCGCAACTGCCCGACCGTGCGGGCGCGCTCGCCTTCGAGACGCGCCTTCGGCAGCGCGGATTCGGCCATCGCGCGCTCGATCAGCGTATCGCCGAGCGCGATGATGTTGTCCGCGATCGCTTCGAGAAACTGCGCGCGCGTTTCGAACGGCGCGTGGCGATAGTCGTCGAACGCCGCTTCGGCCAGCTCGCACGCGCGCGCGACTTCCGCCGCGCCGCCGCCGCCGAACTCGGGTTCGAGATCGGCGTTGCGCGCGGGGTCGAACGCGCGGAGCGTGGCATCGGTGCCCCGCACGGCCGATGCCCCGATCAGCATCTCTCCGGTGATCTTCATTTCAGCTCCTCATCTCTTGTTGGCGATGGGCGGCGAGCGCTGGGCGCGGCCGCCCGCTAAAGCGAGTGACCCGCGCCCCGCGCAAGCGTTCCGCGCGAGGCGTGCGAGTGGTCATCGAGAGCGGTGAAGCAAATGCGGTGCGCGGTCGAAGCCGAAGCGAAAACCGGTCTTGCGTTGACGCCAGAAACTATAGGCGCGACGCACCACTTGCGAAAGGAAGCGCCTCAGGTTTTGGCGACGGGCGTCGCGGACTTCCTGAACGTGATGTGCGCGATGCGCCGCACCAGCAGCGCCGCCACGAGCGCGGCGACGGCCGTCAGCAGCACGCCGATGTGGATCGACTGCACGAGCGCGTCGCGGGCGGCATCGAAGAGCGCGGGCCCGTCGAGACCGGCCGCGCCCAGTTCGGCAAGGATGCGCTCGCGCAACGCTTCATCGACGAGAATGCGCGGATCCGACAGCCGCGGCAGCCACTGCGCCGACACCGACGGCCCGAGCACGCTCACCGTACGCGCCACGACGCTCGCATAGTGATGCGCGACGATCGTCCCGACGATGCTCGTGCCCATCATCCCGCCGACCATGCGCGTCGATTGCAGGAGCGCCGTCGTGATGCCGAAGCGCTCGCGGCCCGCGATCTCCTGCCCGAAGATATTCATGTTGTTGAGGATGAAGCCGAGGCCGATGCCGGTCGCGGCCATCGGCAATTCGATCCACACGTGCGGCGTCGATTCGCGCGCGAACGCGAGTCCGACCGACGCGATCAAGAGCAGCGTGAAGCCGATCGACAGGATATTCACCGGCTTCTTCATGTGAATCACGATGCGCGTGTTGATGAAGCTGCCGAGCGCGATGCACGCGGCGATCGGCGTCGCGAGCAGACCCGCGGCCTGCGGCGACAGGCCGAAGCCGCCTTGCAGCAGGAGCGGCGCGAAGAAGATCAGCGAGAACATCACGAAGCCCGCGAGAAACGAGAGCGTGAAGAGCGTGTTCATCTGCGCGTCGCGGAAAATGTCGAGCGGGATGATCGGATGCGTCGCGCGCCGCTCGCAGATCAGGAGCGCCACCGCGCACACCGCCACGCCGATGCCGAGCGCGACATTGGCGGCCGTCAGCCCGTCCTGCGGCAGCGCCTCGATCAGCGCCTGAAAGCCGCCGAGCACCAGCGCGACGAGCGCCGCGCCCGTCCAGTCGATCTTCACGCCGCCCTCGCGCGGCCGATGCAGGTTCGGCAGATGCGCCCAGATGAAATACAGCGCCGCCGCGCCGACCGGCAGATTGACGAGAAACGTCGAGCGCCAGCCCCAGTGCTGGCTCATCCAGCCGCCGAGCGACGGCCCGGCCGCCGTGCCGATGCCGTAAGCCGCCGCGAGCACGACCTGCCAACGCACGCGGGCGCGCGGATCGGGGAACAGATCGGGAATCGACGCGAACGCGGTGCCGACCATCATCCCGCCGCCGACGCCCTGCAGCCCGCGCGCGAGCACGAGGAACAACATGCTGGGCGCGAGGCCGCACAGCACCGACGCGACCGTGAACGTAATCACCGCGGCGATCACGAAGCGCTTGCGGCCGAAGTAGTCGCCGAGCCGCCCGAACACCGGCACCGTCACGACCGACGCCAGCAGATACGCGCTCGCGATCCACGCGTAGAACTCGAAGCCGTGCAGCTCCGCCACGATCGACGGCAGCGCGGTGCTGACCACCGTCTGATCGAGCGCGACGAGCATGTTGACGAGGCCGATGCCGAGCATCGCGTAGAGAGCGGTTCTGAACGGTAAAGCAGGCGGCGATTGAGTCACGGTCGGGCGGGCGGGATGGAGAAGTGCTAAAAAGAGATCGCGCCGCCGTTTGTTAAGCGGACGCTGATGCAGAAGAACCACGAATTGTACGGCCTGCCTTGCGCCAGATCGACCTATCGCAAAAAAGCATCGGCGCTGATTCCGTCGACCATTGGCGATCTCGGTAAAAAAGCAACCCAGTAAGGTAAAAAAGTTTGACCGATGCCGTGCCCGCGTCAATTTTTCACGCGGGCCAATGGTTGCCCTATGGGAGAATCGTTTTGTCATTCATCAACAAAACGAAGCCCAAAATGTCCGTCGTGTCCGAACTTTCCCGTGCGCGCCGCAATTCGGCGCACTGCTCCACGTGCGCGATGCGTCATCTGTGCATGCCCGAAGGCCTGTGCGCGAACGACATCGCCAAGCTGGAGAACATCATTTCGGTGACGCGCAAGGTCAAGCGCGGCGACGCGCTCTTTCGCGCGGGCGACCGCTTCGATGCCCTGTTCGCCGTGCGCTCCGGGTCGATCAAGACGGTCATCACGCACGACGGCGGCCGCGAGCAGGTGACGGGGCTGCTGCTCGCGGGCGATGCGCTCGGTTTCGAAGGCATCGAGGAAGGCGAGCATACGTGCGATGCGATCGCGCTCGAAGACAGCTCCGTCTGCGTCGTGCCGTATTCGCTTTTCGAGCGCATGTGCCGCGAAACCGACGCGCTGCAAAAGCGCCTGCATCGCATGATGAGTCACGCGGTGAACCGCGAGGCGAATCACGTCGTGCGGCTCGGCATGCTGCGGGCCGACGAGCGCGTCGCGCGGCTGCTGCTCGATCTTTCGTCGCGGCTGTCGAAGCGCGGTTACGCGTCGTCGGAATTCACGCTGCGTATGACGCGCGACGACATGGGCAGCTATCTCGGCATGACGCTCGAAACCGTGAGCCGCACCCTGTCGCGTTTCGACAAGGCGGGCCTCATCGAGACGCAGGGCAAGTTCATCCGCATTCGCGACTTCGACGCGCTGCGCGCCGTCTGACGGGACATCGTCTGCGATTATTGCGTCGGCCCGAATAATCGCCGCCTATTTTTCTGTTGGCATGCGCTTCGCTAGGGTTTAGTCTTTTCGATTCGACCGACGCGCGCTACGGCGCGCGTTTTGGTCGATTGCGAAGCCACTGGCCAGCCACGGAGATTGGGCGACATGAACCGCGAACCTTCCCTGCGTCATCCGCTGCTCGAGCGCCTCGCCGAAGCGCGCCGCGTCACCGACGAGCTTTTCAATGTCGTCAAGCCCGAGCACCTTTACGACAGGCCGATCGCCGAGCGGCATCGCATCGTTTTCTATATCGGGCATCTCGAAGCCTTCGACCGCAATCTGCTCGATCAGCGGCTCTTCGATCTGCCGAGCCCGAATCCCGCCTACGACCAGCTTTTCGCTTTCGGGATCGATCCGGTGGACGGCGGCCTGCCGACCGATCAACCGTCCGACTGGCCTTCGCTCGACGAAGTGCGCGCGTATCGCGACACGGTTCGCGCCGAGATCGACGCGCATTTCGATCCGATCAGGATCGCCGCGGCGCCGCTTTCGGCAGACGAGCCGCCCGCGAAGCTGCTCGAAGTGGCGATCGAGCATCGGCTGATGCACGCGGAAACGCTCGCGTACATGCTGCATCAATTGCCGGTCGATAGAAAAATCGCGCCATCGAATGCGTTTTCGGAACGTTCGTCGGATCGCGATCTGTCACACGAAAGCGTGCGCGTGCCGGCGGGCAGCACGACGCTCGGGCTGACGCGGGAAAGCGGCCTGTTCGGCTGGGACAACGAGTTCGGCGAGGAACGCATCGAGGTGCCCGCGTTCGAGATAGACCGCCATATGGTCACGAACGGCGACTATCTGCGTTTCATCGATGCAGGCGGTTACTGGAATCGCGATTACTGGGACGACGCCGACTGGGCGTGGAAGGAAGAGCAGCGCATCGCGCACCCGGCGTTCTGGATTCCCGGCGACGACGCGAACGCATGGCAGCTACGCACGATGTTCGACGAAATCGCGCTGCCGCCCGACTGGCCCGTCTACGTGAGCTACGCCGAAGCGAAGGCGTACGCGCGCTGGGCGGGCAAGTCGTTGCCGACCGAGGCGCAATGGCAGCGCGCCGCATCGGGCGCGCCGCATGTCGCGGAAGGCAACTTCGATTTCCGCCGATGGGACCCGGCGCCGGTGCAGGCGCATCCGGAGAATCGCAGCGAGTTCGGCGTCGAAGGGCAATTCGGCAACGGCTGGGAATGGACGTCGACGGAATTCGGCCCGCTGAACGGCTTCGAGCCGTTTCCGTTTTATCTCGGCTATTCGGCGAATTTCTTCGACGGCAAGCACTTCGTGATAAAGGGCGGCTCGGCCCGCACGGCGGCGTGCATGTTGCGGCCGAGCTTCCGCAACTGGTTCCAGGGGCATTACCAGTACGTCTATGCGGGATTTCGCTGCGTGAAGAACATCGATTGAGCGATCATCGCGCGCAACTTATCGTGCGGTCACATCCTTGGCCGGGACGTCGATGGTCGCCGTTGCATTGGCGGCCGGCGTCGCGCTTTCGCCCACGCCATCCTTGAAAGCCTTGACCGCGCCGCCGAGATCGGAACCGACGCTACGCAGCTTTTTGGTGCCGAAAACGAGCGCGACGATAGCCAAGACGATGAGCCAATGCCCGATGCTGAGACTTCCCATATCACCTAACCTCACAGAGATAAACGTTGAAACCGGGCGGGATGCGCAAGATTTACTCGACGCCCCGCTCGCACTTTGCGTATTCTGTCATAAAAATCAACAACTTATGTGACCCCGTTTTGAACTGCGCTCGGTAAACGGCCGGCTCCCGAGTATTTATTGCCTCGGGCCCCAAAATGGAAACGCCGCGCGTCCTCACGAACGCGCGGCGTTTTTCGCTTGCTATCGACGCGATCAGAAATCCGTCGTCACCGACAGCAGCACCGTGCGCGGCGCGCCTTGCGTCAGATAACCGCCGATCGTCGAAGCCCAATACGACTTGTTCGCGACGTTGAGCACGCTCGCGCGGAACGTCGTCGGCTTGCCATAGATCACGGTCGCGTAACGCGCGCCGAGGTCGAAGCGGTTCCAGTGCGGAATCGACAGCGTGTTGGTCGTGTTCAGATACTGCGACCCGGTATAGATCCAGCGCGCCGTCAGCGTGAGGCCGTTGAGCATCGGCACGTCGTACTCCGCGTTCACGTTGAACATGAACGTCGGCACGCCGATCGGCTTATTGCCGTCCAGGGAGGCGTCGCCGAGACCGTATTGCGTCGCGTGGATATACGTCGCGCCCGCGATCAGGCGCACGCCGCGCACCGGCTCGCCGAACACCGACGCCTCGATACCGCGATGGCGCTGCGTGCCGTCCGAGACAAAAACGTTCGACGTGTTCGTGTAGGTCAACGGCTTTTCGATCTGGAACGCCGCGATCGACGCGCCGTACTGGCCGTTGTCATACTTTGCGCCGACTTCCCATTGCTTCGACTTCTCCGGCGGCAGCAGTTGCCCGGTGTTGACCGCGGTTGACGGCGCCGCCTCGCCTATCGTCAGCGCTTCGCTATGGTTCGCGAAGAACGACACGTTCTGCCACGGCTTCACGACGAGACCGAACAGCGGCGTCGTCACCGAGTCGTTGTAGGCCTCGGTTTGAACGCCCGTGTAGTCGAAGTTGTTCGCGTGGATGTCCTGATGACGCACGCCGACCGTGAACAGCACGCGGTCGTTGAGGAAGCCGAGCGTGTCGGAGATCGAGACGCTGCGCAGCAGGCTGAGCGACGTGGTTTGCGGATCGGCGAGATTGCCCGCCTGCCCGATCGTCGCCGGATACGGAACCTGCGGCGTGTCGTAGATGCTCGACGCCCACGAGCCGCTGTACGTGTACGCCGACCTCGAATCGACGCGCACGATCGACGCGCCCGCCGTCACGAAGTGCGACACCGGGCCGGTGTTGAAGTGACCGCGCACGCCGGCTTCGGCGGAAGTGCCGTCTTCCTTGTGCGGCACGCCGAGACGCGATTGCGTGACGCCCGTCGTATTGATGCTCGGCGACGAATACTCGCCGTGCTCGTCCGTATGACGCGCGCCGCCCGTCACGTAAGCCGTCCAGCCGGGCAGGAAATCGTATTCGGCGCGCAGGATGCCGACCGTGTCTTCGATCGAACTGTAGTTCCACGACTGCCCGTAGTTGTGCGACGCCGACGGCGGTTCGGGAATGTAGTTGGCGTAGTCGTAGACCGTCGAGCGGCCGCCGTTCACGCGCTGGCGCTGATACAGGAAATCGGCGTACAGACGCAGTTTGTCGCCGCGCCAGTCGAGCGCCACGGCGGTCGTGTTATCCCGCCGATGTTCGTTGTCGATCGACGTCTCGCCGTCGTGATTCGCCTGATTCACGCGGATGCCGAACTGCCCTTCGCTGCCAAATCTGCGGCCGACATCGACATGCGCGCCGATCGTACCGGACGTCTCGCCATCGATCGTCACGCGCGTGAGCGGCTTGTCGTCGGCGCGCTTGAGTTGCAGATTCAGCCCGCCGCCCACCGCCGAGCCGTTCGGCGATGCGCCGTTCAGAAACGCGTTCGCGCCCTTGAACACATCGACGCGTTCGAGCGCATCCGTCGAGACGAGCTGACGCGGCGTGATGCCGTAGAGACCGTTGAGCGAGACGTCATCGCCTTGCAGCTCGAACCCGCGAATGATGTACACCTCGGAGAAGTTGCCGAAGCCGAACGCCGTACGCACCGCCGGATCGTTCGCGAGCACGTCCGAAAGCGTGCGCGCCTGCTGGTCCTCGATCAGCTTCGACGTGTACGTCGTCATGCTGAACGGCACGTCGATCATCTTTTGCTGGCCGAGCACCCCGAAATCCGCGCCGCGCGCGACCTGGCCGCCAGCGTAGGTCGGCGCGAGATCGCCGGGCAACTGTTCCTTCGACGCCTGAACCTTGACGGCGGGCAGCGTGCTCTCGGCGGGCGAATTCGCGCCTTCAGCGTTGCTTGCGCCGGACGATTGCGCGTGAGCGGACAAGGAAAACACCGCCGCGACAGCCGCGACGATGGCTACGCTCGACGCGCGACGGACGAGCGCCTTCGCAGGCGTGGCCTGCAAGGTGGAAACACGGGAAACGGGCATGAATCAGAGGAGGAACGTCGGTGTTGGTCGGTCTTCCGTCCCGGGGCGCGAATGGAATCCGGGCGGCATTGTTCTGAGCGTCGAAGCAAGCCGCGCAAGCGCGCGACAGCCCGAGGCCGTTGTGCGCCGCATTATATTGCAAATAAGAGTCGTTATCATTCCGATAACGAGAGATTTGTCGGAACGCAACGTCTGACGCGCGTCAGGCTTTTGAATCGCGCTTTATGCGAGGGTCCTCGGATTTACGAAGTCATTGAACGTGCCGACCGCGCATCGGCGACGGCAGCCGAATGACGGCGCGCCGCGCGCTTCCTGGACCAGATGATGAGCCCCGTCGCGCTGAGCACCGCGACCGCGATGCCCACGGCGCTCACGAGAATCCGTCCGCCGAGGCCGACGATGCGCCCCGAGTGCAGCGGAAACTGCGCCTGCATGAAGATGTCGCCGGCCGAGCCGCGGCCCGGAATCGTCGATCCCGCGAGCGCGCCCGTCTGGGCGTTGTAGTACAGCCAGGCGTTGCCGAGACCGACGTCGCCGTGATCGTGCCCCGGCGCGAAGAAACCGACGCCGTAAGCCTTGAACATCGGCGCGTAGTAGAGCGCGCCCGGCGGTTCGGTCAGGTTCTCGCGTTTCGCGTCGCGGGCGGCCATCTCCAGAATCTGCTCGCGCGTGGCTGGCGCCTTGCCCGGCGGGCCGGCGCGCACGAGTTCGGGGTTGTCGAGGAAAGAAGGCGAAAGCTTCGAGAACATCGATACGACCGGGCGCATCACGGGTTCGGAAAGATTCATCGAGATCGAGGTGAGCGCCATGACGAGCAGAAGGCCCCAGATCCACACGCCGCCCGAGCGATGCAGGTCGAACGTCAGCGCGTAGCCGCCGCGCTTCACGCGGAACGCGAACGACTTGCGCCACGCCTTCACGCTCGGAAACGACAGAATCAGCGCGATGCCGCTATCGAAGAACCAGAGAATGCCCACGATGCCGATGAGCCACGTGCCGATATCGAAGCCGCCGACGACCGGCAAATGCAGCGTGTAGTGCAGCTTGTAGAGGAACGGCATCAGATCGATGCGCGCGAGCGACACCGCGCCCCACATGCGCTGCGCCTGCACCTGCCCCGTCGCGGGATCGACGGCGATCTGGTTGTACGGCACGTCGAACGGCGCGTTCGTCGCCGGATTCGTGCGCGGCATCACCATCATCTGCGCGGTGTGCCCCGGCTCGATGCCGAGCGGCAGGTACGTCACCTCGACGCGCGGATCGGCCGCTTCGACGCGCCGCGCGAGTTCGAGCGGCGGAAGCGCGGGCGCATCGGTGCGCGCGTTGAAGAACGACGGATTCAGCAGCGCGTCGATCTCGTGATCCCACGCGATGATCGCGCCGGTCAGACCCGAGACGAAGAGAAAGAGCGCGGTCGCGACGCCGAGCCAGCGATGCAGGCGAACCAGAACCGGCCTCATGCCCGCTCCTCGGAGCGATAGTCGTGCGCGACGGCGATCATCTTTTCGACGTGATGTAAATAGGAATTGTTCGCAATTCTATCGACGACTGATCGGCCACACAAGCTTCTCGTAAGCTGCTTACCATTTTTTGTCACGAATCCGTGCCGACAGTGGAGCAAAAGTTTACAAGCTCGCGATGTTCAGGGCAGAATGCCGTCGCCAGATAATGCGAACGATTCGCATTTAAAACAACTTCAAACGACGACGGACAGACCATGAAATCAGCGACGCGCTCGCGCGCATTCCCGGCCACATCGACGATGCGGCCTTCGACCCTCGCCGCCCTGCTGCTCTTCGCGATGAGCCAGTCCGCGATGGCGCAAGGCAGCGACGGCGCGCAAGCCGCCGATCAACCCCACGAGGCGTCGCTGCCGGCGGTGTCCGTCACCGCGTCGCAGGACACGCTGCAGCATCTGCGCGACGACGTGTCGAGCGGCGCGCTCGGCTCGCGCACGCAACTGGAGACGCCCTTCTCGACGACGATCGTCACCGGCGAGGAGCTCGCCGACCGGCAGGCCAACAAGCTCGGCGACGTCTTCGCGCAGGACGCTTCCGTGTCGGACAACAGCAATCCGTACAACGCGTGGGCGAGCTACATCACCGTGCGCGGCATGCAGCTCGACTGGCAGAACGGCTTCAAGCTCGACGGCCAGCCGTACAACGGTTACGGCATCACGATGCCTTACGAGCAGCTCGAAAGCGTCGAACTGCTGAAAGGGCTGTCGGGCTTCATGTACGGCTTCGGCGCGCCGGGTGGCGTCGTGAACTACGTGACGAAAAAGCCGCCCGCGACCGAAAAGCAGATCGCGAGCGTCGATGTCGGCTATCGCTCGACGTCGGTCTGGACCGAGCATCTTGATCTCGGCGGGCGCGTCGGCCCGGACAGCGTGGTCGGCTACCGCTTCAACGCGACGCACGAGGAAGGCAAGACGTACAACGACGGCAACGTGCGGCGCGATTCCTTCTCGCTCGCCGCCGACGCGCGCCTGACCCGCGATCTCACCGCGACCTTCGGCGCGCTGTATCAGGAGCGGCATGCGTCCGGCATCACGACGGCGATTTCGACCGCGCGATATACCGGCACGTCGCTGCCGGCGACGCTGTCCGGCGGCAGCAGCACGCTGCAGACGCCCGATCAGCATCTGAACACCAACCTGCAGATCTACACCGCCGGCCTGCATTACAACCTGAGCCCGGACTGGACGCTCTCGGCGACGTACAGCTTCAGCAAGAGCACGCGCTATCGCAACGAAGGCACTTGGTATCTGCTCGATCAGGCAGGCGATTACGACGACTATCGCTTCGAAGGCAAGGAAGGGCATCAGCTGAACACGTTCCGCGTGATGGCCGAAGGTCTCGTGAAGACGGGACCGCTCAGGCATCAGCTCGTGTTCGGCGCTGATTACCAGAAGCAGACGACCGACTACGGCGCGAACTCCTTCTATGCGCAGCTCGGCACGGGCAATCTCTATCAGCCGAACGTGAATCGTTACGACAGCTCCGGCTTCTACACCTATCGCGCCGCCGACGTCACGCAGAAGGCGCTGTTCGCGAGCGACACGATCGCGCTGACCGAGCGCTGGTCCGTGCTCGGCGGCCTGCGCTACACGAACTACGAGCAGCACGGTTACGGCCTCGACGGCAGCACGTCGTCGACGTACACGCAAAACGGCGTGCTCACGCCAACCGTCGCGCTGATGTACAAACTCACGCCGGGCACGACGCTCTATGCGAGCTATGTCGAATCGCTCGAAGCGGGCAACGTCGTCGGCGACACCTATGCGAACGCCGGGCAATTGCTCAAGCCGCTGCGCAGCAAGCAATACGAAGTCGGCGTGAAGAGCCAGAACGCACGCTGGAGCGCGACGGCCGCGCTGTTCCGCATCGAGCGCGGCGCGCAGTATGCCAACAGCGACAACGTCTTCGTCGAGGACGGCGAGTCGATCTTTCAGGGTGCCGAAGCGGGCGCGGACGTGCGTCTCGGCCGGGACTGGACCGTCGGCGCCGATCTGATGTGGATCGCGACGCACTACGAGAAAGGCTCGACCAACAACGGCAATCGCGTCGCGGGCGCGCCGGGATTCGTCGCGGCGGCGCACGTGAATTACGCGGTGCCCGTCGTTCCGGGCCTGACGCTCGGCGCCGATGCGAAATTCACCGGCAACACGAGCCTCAGTCCGTCCGGCGACATCAAGGTGCCGGGCTATCTGGTGATGAACCTCGGCGCCACCTACACGACGCGCATCGCCGGACATAACGTCGGGCTGCGCGCGGCTATCGACAATCTGACGAATCGCCGTTACTGGGAATTCCAGTATGCCGATTACATCCAGCCGGGCGAGCCGCGCACGCTCTCGCTCAACGCGCGCGTCGAATTCTGATCCTTGCCGCGCGACATGCCTTGAAATAACTGGTCCGAGAGGCCCGCCCCTTGTGCCGCAAGGCTTGGCGGGCGGGCCGTGACATTCCGTGAAATAGTTTGCGCGTGGTTTTTAACCGGGCCGATCGCCACAATGGGTTCATTCGCAACCACCCACCAAGGCGAACAATCATGGAACTGGAACTGCTCGGAAAAATCTCGATGTACGTGATGGGCATCGTCCTCACCGCGTCGCTGCTCGAGGCCGTCGTCCTGCATTTCAAGTACAAGGGCACCGACAAGGCGTTCGACTGGCACGAGACCTGGATCTCGCTCGTCGATCTCGTCGGCCGCAAGCTCCTCGCGTTCCTGCCGCTCTCGCTCGCGACGCCCGTCTTCAACTTCGCGTGGGAGCATCGCATCCACACGGTCACGACGAACACGGCGCTCACGCTGTTCCTGCTCTTCATCGGACAGGAGTTCTGCTACTACTGGTATCACCGCGCGTCGCACACGATCCGCTTCTTCTGGGCGAATCACGCGGTGCATCATTCGCCGAACCAGTTGACGCTGTCGTCGGCGTATCGGTTGGGCTGGACCACCAAGATCGCGGGCTCGGCCATCTTCTTCACTCCGCTCGTGTGGTTCGGCGTGAAGCCCGACGTGGTGCTCGCGGTCGTGTCGATCAACCTCCTCTATCAGTTCTGGCTGCACGCAACGTGGATTCCGAAGCTCGGCTGGCTCGAATATGTGTTCAACACGCCGTCGGCGCATCGTGTGCACCATGCATCGAACGCGACATATCTCGATGCGAACTTCGGCGGCGTGCTCGTCATCTTCGATCGCCTGTTCGGAACGTACGTGGAAGAGCGCGCCGATGAGCCGTGTGTCTACGGCCTGACGACGCCGGTGACGTCGCATAACCCGATCGTCGTCGAGATGCAGCACTGGGTCAGCCTCGCGAAGGACATGTACAACGCGAAGAGCGTGTCGGATGCGGTCGGCTTCCTGCTGCGTCCTCCGGGCTGGCTGCCGAACGGCGAAGGCGACACCACCGAAGAATTGCAGAAGCGCGCCAAGTCGATCGAACAACAACCGGCCCACGCGGGCCGATAACGAAAGCCTCGCAGCGGTACTTTCGAATCCCGATGTCCGGTTCAGCGCCGGCATCGGGTTTTTTCATTTGCGGCGCTGGATCGTCGCAGCCGCCGCGCCCGCCGCCGCAAACGCACACGCGGCGGAGAGCGCGGCGACGGCGCGCAACGCATCGGCGATGGCATCGGCTTGCGCGCGGGCGAGCGGCGCCGATGACGCTTCGGACTTCGGCTGGGCGTCCAGCGCGCGCATGCTGTCGCGCGGTACATGCAGCCGATCGAGCCGCGCCGACAAAGCCGCGTCGTGCGACCACACGAACACGATGCCGAGCACCGCGATCGCGAGCAGGCTCGCCACGCGCGCGACCGCGTTGTTGATGCCCGACGCGATGCCCGCGCGCTCGCTTCCCGCCGATGCCATCACGGTCGTCGTCAGCGGCGCGACGGTGATCGTCATGCCGAGCCCGAGCACGACGAGCGCTGGCAGAAAGCCCATCCAGTAGCTGCCCGCGACGAACGGCAGCGCGAGCATCGCGAAGCCCAGACCCGCCACGCACGGACCGGCGATCAGGAGCGCACGCGCGCCGAAGCGGCTCGTCAGCCCGCCCGTGAAACGCGACAGCAAACCGATGATGAGCGGCATCGGCAACACCGCCGCGCCCGCTTCCGTCGCGGTGAAACCGTATGCGCGAATCAGCGTGTACGGCAGGAAAAACAGCACGCCGCCGAGCCCGAAGTACAGCAGCAGCGTGACGATATTCGCGCCGCTGAAATCGCGCGAACGGAAGATGTCGAGCGGGACCATCGGATCGCGCGATTTGGCTTCGATCGCGATGAACGCGGCGAGCAGCACGATGCCCGCGCCGATCATCCCGAGCACGAGCGGATCGGCGAAACCGCGCGACGGCGCTTCCGTGAGACCGTAGGTCAGCATCGCGAGGCCCGCTGCCGTGCTCGCCGCGCCGGGCCAGTCGAGGGTTGGCGGCGCGTCGGCGTCGTGGCTGTCGGGCACGGAAGCCATCGCCAGCGCGATCGTCGCGGCCGCGAGCGGCACGTTGAGGAAAAAAATCGCGCGCCACGAAATTGCATCGACGAGCCAGCCGCCCGCCGCCGGACCGACCGACGACGTGATCGCGCCGACGCCCGCCCACGTGCCGATCGCGCGGCCGCGCGCCTCGCCGTCGAATACCGCGCCGATGATCGCAAGGCTGCCCGGCACGAGCAGCGCCGCGCCGATGCCCTGCAATGCGCGCGCCGCGATCAGCCAGCCCGTGCCCGGCGCGAAGCCGCACGCCGCCGACGCGACCGTGAAGATCGCGACGCCCGCGACGAACACCTTGCGCCGTCCGAGCTTGTCGCCCATCGCGCCGCCGACCAGCACGAGCGCGCCCAGAAACAGCAGATACGCGTTGACGACCCACTGCATCGCCGCAATGCTCGCGCCGAGCTCGCTCTGGATCGACGGCAGCGCGACGTTGACGACCGAGCCGTCGATGAACGCCATGCTCGATCCGAGAATCGTCGCGGACAGCGCGAGGCGCTTGCGATGGCACGGCTGATCGGCGGCGACGGGTTGCGCGCGGATCGCGAGTTCGTCGCAAGGACTCGCGGGTGAGGCGACGGCGTGCACGCGTTGCGGGCTGTTCAATGGCGCTCCTGGTCGACGAATCCGCGGATAGAAGAGGCTAACCGGTTCTGCATTTTCACGCCCGCGACGTGGTTGGCACGCTCGCGCGCACGCCCCGGCCCGGCGAGTTAAGCTAATTGCTTCACTCGCATCGAGATGCCGCCATGAGTCGAACAGACGGAGTCGCGCAAAGCCGATGGCTCGTAGATGCGCGCGAGGAAATCGCCGCCGCGCTTCGGACTTCCGATGAAGCCTGGCTTCACGACATGAGCATGCGCTGGGGTTGCCGTCTCGCGATGCTCGTCGCGGATTTCGGCGTGCGCGTGATGCTGCGTGAGGAAGGCGTCGTCATGAAGCTCGAGCCGCCGCCGGAGGTCGACAGCGCGCTCATCGAGTTCTGCGAAGGGAAGGCCGATTCGCTCGCGCGCGCCGCGTGGATCAAGCTGTCGAAGTTCGAAGAGCACGCGATCGCCGTGCTCGAAGCGAGCGCGCTCATTCAGGGCGATGCGCAATGCACCGCCTGCCGCGAAACCATTCTCGCGTGGCGTCAGATGCTCATCGCCGCGAACGAGTGGCCGCGCGAGGAAGCCGATCCGTACATCAGCCACGCCTGCCGGCCGATATTGAAGCAGTTCATGAATCTCGCGTCGTGCGCGACGGACGGGCATCAGTTCGAGCTCGCGCGCGCAGGCGATTATGAAGAGACATGGCGCGAGTTCGAGAACTTCTGTTCCGATGAAGATGCGCCGCCCGTGACCGGCTGGGGCCGCAAGTATCGGCATCGGGCAAACGCATTGCCGATGCCTCGTGCGTTCGAAGTCAGAACCGGTGCCGCAAGCCGACCGTCGCTTCGACCTGATTGCTCGTCGACGATGGCGCCGTGAGGCCGTTGATCCACGCCACACCCAATGGTGAATTGGCGCTGGCGCTCACGCCTTGCCATACGCCCTGGATGTAGACATCGGTGCGCCGCGAGAAGGCATAGCCGGCCATCGCGCTGACTTGATTCCAGTGCGGATTGCCCGCGCCCGCGAGCCCGCCCGCGCGCGAATACGTGTACGCGGCCGAAAGTTCGACGGCGGGCGTCAGCGCGTAGCGCACGTTGCCTTCGAAGTTCTGGACATGCGTCGAAGAGCCGGTCTGGAACAGCTCCGTCAGATTCGTCTGCGTATAGACGAGGCCCGCCACCGCCGGGCCGATCGCGTAGCTCACGCCCGCGCCCCACGTCTGCTGACGGCCCGCCAGCGCGCCTAGCGGAACGGCCGTCGTCGTGAGCACGCCCTGTAGCGAAGAGCCGGTCGTATCGGTGACGGCGCCGTTGGTGTTCAGTTGCCCCGGCGTCGCGGCGTCGCTGTTCAATTGCAGGAAGCCCGCGCCGAAACTAAGCGGTCCCCACATATACGACATGCCGAAGCTATACGCACGATTGTTCGAAAATCCGCCGGCCTGGTTCGAGAAACCATATAACGCACCGAGCTTGAATCCCGCGAAATCCGGGCTCTGATACTTCACGGCGTTGTTGATCTGGAACGAATCGTTGAGGTTATCGATATCGAATGGATGTGCGAAATGCGTGCCGCCATACTCCGTGCCCGTCAACGATAGTGGCGCGACGAAATCGACCATGTCGTCGGTCTGACGGCCGAACGTGATAACGCCGTAATCGCGGCTCGACAAGCCGACATACGCCTGCCGGTTGAAGAGGCGGTTATTCACCGACGATTGTCCATTGTTCAGATTGAAGCCGCTTTCCAGATTGAAGATAGCTTTCAATCCCCCGCCGAGATCTTCAGCGCCGCGCAAGCCCCATCGGCTGTATTGGACTGGGCCGCTTTTAAGTTCCCAATTGCTGTGGCCGCCGCCGGTCGGCGTGATCTGATTGTTCGAATACGTGATGCCGGCGTCGATGAGGCCGTAGAGCGTCACGCTGCTTTGCGCGTGGGCCGCGCCCGCGCAAGCGATCATCGTGGCCGCACCGCTCATAAGCAACTTTTTCATTTGCCGAGGCTCCATCGATGTCGGGTAAAGACACGCATGCCTCATCCACTTTATGCGACCGAAACGATAACCGGCAACCTGAAAATATCGCGCGCGAGCACGGGCTCGGGCGTTCGCTTAAAAGTCGTGGCGCACCGAGAATGTCATGCCCTTTTCATGCTCGTGATTCACGCCGAGCTGCGGATTGGCAGAGAAATGCCAATCGTCCGTGTCGTTCGTGATGTCGTCGCGCGGCTGCACCCGAACGGGCGCCGAATTGGGCGATAGCGGCAAGGGATAAGCCCGCGCGAGCTGGCTCAGATCGGGATGAACATTTCTTTCGTACTTCGACAATGCGATGGCGTCGAGCGCGTCCATCGTGCCCTTGAATGCATATCGCGGATGACGAGGCCCGACGCGAGACACGCTTTCCGTCGAGACAATGGCTGGCGCGGGAAAGAACAGCACATTCGCCGCCACGCGCTGATTGGGAATCAGGCGAGCCTGTTCGCTGGCTGATGCGAAGCTACCGACAACAAAAGCCATGATGCCGGCGACCCAATACCTTCGGATAAGACGTGTCATCGAATGCCCGAAAGACGCTACGGTCGAATGAAATTCAGCGCTCTTAAATCATTTTAATTCATTTGGCGGTGCGTTTCCTGACAATGACGCCATCGAATCGTAATCACGAATTGTGCAACGAATCGAAATGTGATTCTCGAATTGCATGACGGGTTTCACAACTGTGCGCGCAGCATCTATCTTGAAGAGCGGATCGACTCCGTTCACGCATCTTCCGGAGACCACATCATGTTTGCGCGCAAGCTCCGACTCATTGCCTTGTCCACTGCAATACTCGTCTGCGCCATACCGAATGCCTCTTTCGCAACGGAACAGGCACAACAACGCCGCGCGGGACGCGACGTCCGCCAGGACACGCGACAGCACGCACGCCATACGAAACAGGATTGCCGCGCGGCGAATCAGCAATCGAATGCGAGTTGCCGTCACGACAAACGCGACACGAAGCAACAGGGACGACAGGCAGCACGCAATATCAAGTATTGATGTGCAGGACAGGTTGTTTCCTGTCTATCGCATTCCCGCAATCGCCGGTGAACGTTCAATGAAAGGAGACCTCGTGATGAGCAAGCACTCCAGAAATGGCGCGTCGCATTCTTCTGCTCTCGAAGGCGATGAACTTCGCCTCGTCGATGCGTGGTGGCGCGCGTGCAATTATCTTTCGGCGGGCATGATCTTTCTCGCCGATAACCCGCTGCTGCGCGAACCGCTGAAGGCCGAACACGTCAAGCACCGGCTGCTCGGGCACTGGGGCGCGAGTCCCGCACTGTCGTTCGTATGGGCGCATCTGAACCGCGTCATCAGGCGCGACGACATCGACGTGATCTTCATGGCCGGCCCCGGTCACGGCGCGCCCGGCGTGCTCGGTCCCGCGTATCTCGAAGGCACGTATTCGGAGGTCTATCCGGACAAGAGCGAAGATGCCGAAGGCATGCAGAAGTTCTTCAAGCAGTTTTCCTTTCCGGGGCATATCGGCTCGCATGTGACGCCCGAAACGCCGGGATCGATCCATGAAGGCGGCGAACTCGGCTATAGCCTTTCGCACGCTTATGGCGCGGCACTGGACAATCCGGAGTTGATCGTCGCGTGCGTCGTCGGCGACGGCGAAGCGGAAACCGGTCCGCTCGCAACGGCGTGGCACTCGAACAAGTTCATCAATCCCGCGCGCGATGGCGCGGTGCTGCCGATCCTCAATCTCAACGGCTATAAGATCGCGAATCCGACGATCCTCGCGCGCATCGGTCATGACGAGCTGGAGGCCTTGTTCGTCGGTTATGGTTATCGGCCTTATTTCGTCGAGGGATCGGATCACAACGAAATGCATAAGAAGATGGCGGAAACGCTCGATGCCGCGACCGCCGACATCCGCGCGATCTGGGACAAGGCGCGCAACGATGGCCATGTGAAACGGCCGCGCTGGCCGATGATCGTTTTGCGCACGCCGAAAGGCTGGACCGGTCCGAAGGAAATCAACGGACATAAGGTCGAAGGTTCATGGCGCGCCCATCAGGTGCCGTTCTCCGACGTGCATAACAATCCCGCGAATCTCGCCGTGCTCGAACGCTGGATGCAAAGCTATAAGCCCGAAGAACTCTTCGATGAAACCGGCCGCCTGCGTGAAGAGATCAGATCGATAGCGCCCGTTGGCACACGGCGCATGAGCGCGAATCCGCATGCGAATGGCGGCACGTTGCGCAAGGAACTCAAGCTGCCCGATTTCCGCGACTATGCCGTCGATGTCGGTCAGGCCGGCAAGCTCCTGCACGAAAATACCCGTCCGCTCGGCGCATTCCTGCGCGACGTCATGCGCTGCAACATGGACCGGTTCCGCGTGTTCGGCCCCGATGAAACGGCCTCGAATCGGCTTCAGGCGATCTATGAAGTCAGCAAGAAAGTCTGGATGGCCGACCTTCTACCCGAAGACGAAGACGGCGGCGAGTTGTCCCGCGACGGCCGCGTGATGGAAATGCTTTCCGAGCACACATTGCTCGGCTGGCTCGAAGGTTATCTGCTTTCAGGGCGGCACGGTTTCTTCCACACGTACGAAGCGTTCGCGCATGTCATCGATTCGATGTTCAATCAACATGCGAAATGGCTCGACATCTGCAAGAACCATGTGCCCTGGCGCGCATCGGTTTCGTCGGAAACGATTCTGCTTTCATCGACGGTATGGCGGCAGGATCACAACGGCTTCTCGCATCAGGACCCGGGCTTCATCGATCTCGTCACGAACAAGAGCCCTTCGGTCACGCGCGTGTATCTGCCGCCCGATGCCAACACACTGCTCGTCGTGGCCGATCAATGTCTGCGCTCGACCGACTGCATCAACATCATCGTCGCGGACAAGCAGAAGCATCTGCAATTCGCGACCATCGACGAAGCGATCGTTCATTGCGCCAAAGGCATCGGCATATGGCGGCGCGCGAGCACCGATGAAGGCGAGGAGCCCGACGTCGTGCTCGCCTCTTGCGGCGATGTCGCGACGCAAGAAGCGCTAGCCGCCGCGGCGATCCTGCGCGAGCAGTTGCCCGAATTGAAATTGCGCTTCGTGAACGTAGTCGATCTCTTCAAGATGCAGCCCGACACCGAGCATCCGCACGGATCGAGCGCGCGTGAATTCGATAGCCTCTTCACGCTCGACAAGCCTGTGATCTTCAACTTCCACGGTTATCCGTGGTTGATTCACAAGCTCGCTTATCGCTTTCACAATCACGAGAATCTGCACGTTCGCGGCTATAAGGAAAAAGGCAACATCAACACGCCGCTCGAACTGGCGATACTCAATCAGGTCGATCGTTTCAATCTCGTCATCGATGTGCTCGATCGCGTGCCGCGCCTGCAGGCAAGGACCGCGCACTTGAGGGAGGACATGAAGAACGCGATCATCCGTCACCTCGATTACGCGCATACGCACGGCACCGACAAGCCGGAAATCGCCGACTGGGTATGGCCCTTCTGAATCACGGAGATTCCTTGAGCACGCGAAGATCCGGCTGCACGGCGCCATCCGCTGCATGCCGGGTCTGAGCCTGCGAGCGTTCGTCGCTCTCCTTCGATGTCTGGATGTGCATCTGCGGCAACATCATCTCGATGCCCGCTTCATCCATCTTGAGTTTGAGCCTCGCATTGAAGGCGCGCGCGACGCTCCATTGCTGGAGCGGTTTCGTCTTGATCTGCCCTTTCACGACGATGCAGTTCGACTCGAAGCGATCGAGTCCCCACACTTCGACCGGCCCGATTATTTCGTTGCGAAAGCGAAAGTCGGCCATCATGTCGGCGCCCACTTCGTTGATCATGCGCGTGATGTCGTCGAGCTTCGCCGAGAACGGCACGCGCACTTCGAACACTGCATTCGCGAAATCCCGCGACAGGTTCTTCACGATCTTGATCTGCGAAAACGGAATCGTGTGAACCGCGCCTTGTCCGTCGCGCAGGCGCACCGTGCGGATCGTCAGGTCCATCACGGTGCCCGCGTGTCCGCCGTCGATGTCGATCCAGTCGCCGACCGAAATCGTCTCCTCGACGATGATGAACAGCCCCGTGATCAGATCGGTGACGAGCGATTTCGCGCCGAAGCCGACCGCCAGGCCGATCACGCCGGCGCCCGCGAGCAGCGGCGTCAGGTTGATGCCGAGACTCGCGCACGCGACGATGGCCGCGAGGCTCGCGACCGTCACGAAGATGCCATTGCGCACGAGCGGCAACATCGTGCGGGCGCGCACGCCGGGACTCAGCGCCTTGTTGCGCGAACTGTTCTGGCCGAGCGCTTCGAGTATCACGGTATCGAGCACGATCCAGATGAACCACGCGCCGAACACCGTCGCGACGACCGCGATCAGCGCGTGCCTGAAGCCGGGCGTCATCGCGCTGTGCCTGATGAGCCGCGCGATCGGTCCGCTCCATAGCTCGAGCTCGAAGCGCAGATAAGCCAGCCAGATCAACAATACGATCAGCGTGCATCCGAAGCGCAACAGGCGCGTGAGATGCGGCGCGCGGCGCTGCGCGCGCGTGTCGCGCCGGCGCGTCAAATGCAGCAGCAACGCGGACGCGAACAGCGTAAGCACGAGCAGCGCCGCGCTCAATAACGACGGCCGCAGCACGTCGCCTTCCGCGCCGCGCCCGTCGATGATCGCGACCACCGATGCCACCGCGATCAGCAGTATCGGGATATGCCATAGCGACGCGAGGATATCGAGCGCTTCCGTCGCGAACTGATGATCGCGCCTGCGCGCATACGGCCGATTGCGGATCAGATGCGTCACGGGCCGCCGGTAAGCGAGCGCGAAATAGCCGCACAGCAACGCGGCGGCGAGCCCCGCGAAGGTCGAGATGATGCCCGCGAGATTGGGGCCGAGCTGCCGTGTGACATCGGCGTTGGCGGTGGCATCGCCGAGCGCGCCGCATGCGCCGATCGCAAAGAGCGGCCAGAGCGTGCGCGTCAGCAGTTGCTGCACGGCCACGCGCCGATGCGCCGTGCTGAACACCGAAAACACGATCATGCAGATGGCCGAGAAGATCGAGCCCGCGACGATCGCATAAGCAATGACGAGCCCGAGCGTGCGGCCGAGCGCATCGGGCATCGCGCGCACGAAGAGCAGCACCGCGATGAACGCGACGACCCACGGCCCCGTCTGACGCAGCGCGAACGCGAGCAATTGCGTCGATGTCGGATTCGGCGCGAGCGCGACGTCGCGGCCATAGCGCGCGAAGATGCGCCGCTGCACGCGGATCAGCAAGAACGCGCACAGGCCCCATCCCGCGAGCGTCGCGCCCATGCCGCTGACGATCCTGCCGAACGATTCGCCTTTCGCGCCCGTGACGACGGCCTGCAATTCGCCCGCGGCCGCACTGCCGCGCGCGGTCCAAAAACGCATCGGCGTGAGCCCTTCGCTGAGATTCGTTTCGACGGATGCAATGCCCGATGCGATCGCGCCTAGAAGATCGGCATTGGCGGGCGCTGGCGTGGCGGGCGCGGCGCTCTGCGTCGCATCGCGTAACGCTTTCAATTGCGTGACGAGCGCGCTGCGTTGCGCGTCGTTGTCGAGCGTGCCGATGAGGTTGTTCAGCGAACGCACCATTTCGGCCTGACTCGCGGACGACGGCGCGGACGCCGCGGTCGCATCGGCGGGCGTCTGCGGCGCGATGAACTTCTGCATCGCACCGGTCAGCGGCGCGGCCATCGCCGGAAACACGCACGCACATCCGATCAAGACACCGAGTGCCATCAGGACACGCCTCGCATCGATGCGCCGCGTGAATGCGCTCATGGAGTCGCCCTCCAGGATCATCGCCGTTGCGCGAGATCGCGAACGGCTCTCGCGCAAAGATTAGCGTATCGAATTCAGGCGTGCCATCAGGCTGTCCTATTCGGCGGCGCCGCTCAGCACGACACGCCGGAAGAATTGCGCGAGGACGTCCTCGGCGAATTGCGCCGGCACCGACTGCGGGTCCGACGAATAGAAGAACTGCACGCCGTCGCACAGCGCGATGAGGCCGAGCGCCATCTGTTCGGGCGGCATGGTGAGCGGCGTGCCCACGCGTTCGGAAAAAGCGCGGATGTAATCGGTCGTGGTCTGACGCAGTTCGCGCATCAGCGCATTGAAGCTCGCGCGGAACCTCGCGTCGCGGCTCGCGTGCAGCTTCGCTTCGACCCACAGAAGAAAGCACGCGTTGTTCTGATAGCACTCGCTGTAGTACTGCAGCACGCGCGCTTCCATGTCGGCGCGCGACGCCTCGCCATCTTCGAAAATCGTGGAGAGGCGCTGCATGATCGTGTCGTGATCGCGCTTGAGCACTTCGAGCAGCAATTCGGCCTTGCTAGAAAAGTTCGAATAGAACGCACCGCGCGTGTAGCCCGCGTCGGCGGCTACATCTTCGACGCTCGATGCGCCGAATCCTTTCTTCGTGAAAACCGCTTGCGCAGCGTCGAGCAGACGCTGACGCGTCTGGTCACGGCTCTGCTCGCGGGTGAGACGGACTGGTTTCATGCGCGCAGTGTAGCACCGCAGGGCTCACGAATCCGTCTTTGCATTCAGATACAAGTGTGTATTAGAATTCACTTCGTATTTGCGTCCGGGTCGTCGAAACCCTTGCCGGACGGGGCTTTCAGGTCGATGCATCAATCCGCCCCATTCAGGCTCGTTTCTCGAAATTGCTGCCGGACAGCCCCGGACAACCCATTTCCCCTGCTTTGCCCACGAGCGGCGCGTCACGTCTTCGCGGCGCGCGGCACCATGCCCTTGCGGGCGCCGAGGTTCCTGTGAAGCTCTTGCACTCACCCGCGTCGGTCGTGGCGCGCGCGGCATTCGTCCCGATCGTCTGTGTTGCGCTCGTCGCCTGCAAGCGGCATGAAGCGCCTGCGCCCGCACCGCGTCCGGTCGTCGCCGTCGCGGCACAAGCCGACGGCCACGCGACCGCGTCGAGCCTGCCCGGTCAGGTGCAATCGCGTTATTCGACGCCGCTCTCGTTTCGCATCAACGGCAAGATTCTCGAACGGCGCGTGCGCCTCGGCGATAGCGTGAAGGCGGGGCAAGTCGTCGCCCGGCTCGATCCCGCCGATGCCGAGAAGAACAGCGCCAGCGCCCGCGCGCAGCTCGATGCGGCCGAGCATCAGCTCGTCTATGCAAAGCAGCAACTCGATCGCGATCGCGCGCAGGCCGCCGAAAATCTCATCGCGCCCGCGCAGCTCGAACAGACGCAGAACGCGTATGCGTCCGCGCTCGCGCAGCGCAATCAGGCGCAGCAGCAAGCGGGGCTCTCCGCCGATCAACTGCGCTACGCGACGCTCGCCGCCGATCGCGCGGGCGTCATCACCGCAGAGCAAGCCGACACCGGCCAGAACGTCACGGCAGGCCAGGCCGTTTATACGCTTGCATGGAGCGGCGATATCGACGTGATCTGCGACGTGCCCGAAGCCGCGCTCGCCGCGTTCGCCGTCGGACGCGAAGCGAACGTGAAGCTCGCGGCACTGCCCGGCAAGACCTTCAAGGCGCGCGTGCGCGAACTGTCGCCCGCCGCCGACACGCAAAGCCGCACCTGGCGCGCGAAGCTCACGCTCGAAGCGCCGACGCCCGATGTGCGGCTCGGCATGACGGCGGACATCGCGTTCGCGGCAGCCAGCGACGCGAAAGGCGCGTTCACGATTCCATCGACGGCGCTCTTTCACGACAACGGCCATCCCGCCGTGTGGATCGTGAAGCAACCGGGCGATGCGCTCGAACTGCGGCGCGTCGAAGTCGCGCGCTATGGCGAGCGCACGGTGACGCTCGCGGGCGGCATCGCGGCGGGCGAGCGCATCGTGTGGCAAGGCGTGCATACGGTGTCCGCGGGCGAGAAAGTGCGCGTCGTCGCGCCGCTGCATCCCGAGGACTTCGCGTCATGAGCGATACACGCGAAGACAACGACGCCTATCGCCACGAAGAAGGCCGCTTCAATCTCTCCGCGTGGGCGCTGCGGCATCGCGCGCTCGTCGTGTTTCTCATCGCGATGGCGACGATCTTCGGCATCCTCGCGTACACGCGGCTCGCGCAGTCGGAAGACCCGCCTTTCACGTTCCGCGTGATGGTGATCCGCACGTTCTGGCCCGGCGCGACCGCGCGACAGGTGCAGGAGGAAGTGACCGACCGCATCGCGCGCAAGCTGCAGGAAACGCCCTACACGGATTTCATGCGCAGCTATTCGCGTCCCGGCGAATCGCTGATCTTCTTTCAGATGAAAGATTCCGCGCCCGCGAAAGACGTGCCCGAGGAGTGGTATCAGATCCGCAAGAAAGTGGGCGATATCGCCGCGACCTTGCCGCCCGGCACGCAAGGCCCTTTCTTCAACGACGAGTTCGGCGATGTCTACACCAACATCTACGCGCTCGAAGGCGACGGCTTCTCGCCCGCGCAACTGCACGATTACGCCGATTCGCTGCGCACGGTTCTGTTGCGCGTGCCGGGCGTCGCGAAGGTCGATTACTTCAGCGATCAGGAAGAGCGCATCTATGTCGAGATCCCCAATACGACGCTCACGCGTCTGAACATCTCGCCGCAGCAGATCGCGCAGGCCATCGACGGACAGAACGCCGTGTCGAGCGCGGGCGTGCTGACCACGCCGAACGATCGCGTATTCGTGCGTCCGAGCGGCCAGTTCAAGAGCGTGGACGCGCTCGCCGATACGCTCATCAACGTGAACGGGCGTTCGTTCCGGCTCGGCGATATCGCGACGATCAAGCGCGGCTACATCGATCCGCCCGTCACGCAGATGCGTTCGGCGGCCGTGCCCGTGCTCGGCATCGGCATCACGATGCAGCCGGGCGAAGACGTCGTGCGTCTCGGCAAATCGCTCGATGAAACGATGATCAAGTTGCGTGCGCAACTACCCGCGGGTTTGAAGCTGACGGAAGTGTCGAGCATGCCGCAAGCGGTTTCGCATTCCGTCGACGACTTTCTCGAAGCGGTCGCCGAAGCGGTCGTCATCGTGCTGATCGTGAGCCTCGTATCGCTCGGCGTGCGAACGGGCATGGTCGTCGTGATCTCGATTCCCATCGTGCTCGCCGTCACCGCGCTCTTCATGTATTTCTTCGATATCGGCTTGCACAAGGTTTCGCTCGGCACGCTGATTCTCGCATTGGGTCTGCTCGTCGACGACGCGATCATCGCCGTCGAGATGATGGCCGTGAAGCTCGAACAAGGCTGGAACCGCACGCGCGCCGCCGCGTTCGCCTACACGAGCACGGCGTTTCCCATGCTGACCGGCACGCTCGTCACCGTCGCGGGCTTTCTGCCGATCGCGCTCGCGAAGTCGAGTACCGGCGAGTACACGCGTTCGATCTTCGAAGTATCGGCGATCGCGTTGATCGCATCGTGGCTCGCGGCGGTCGTGCTGATTCCGCTGCTCGGCTACAAGCTGCTTCCCGAGCGCAAGAAAGAAGCGCATCTGCCCGACGATCACGAACACGATATCTACGACACGAAGTTCTACGGACGCCTGCGCCGATGGGTCGGCTGGTGCGTGAAGCGGCGCTTCGTCGTGCTCGCAGTCACGGTCGTGCTCTTCGTCATCGCGATGGCCGGCTTCACGCTCGTGCCGCAGCAGTTCTTCCCCAGCTCGGATCGACCCGAACTTCTGATCGACGTGAGATTGCAGGAAGGCGCATCGTTCGAAGCGACCTTGCGCGAAGCGAAGCGTCTCGAAGAAGCGTTGAAGGGCCGCGATGAAATCGATCATGTGGTGAGCTTCGTCGGCACCGGCGCGCCGCGTTTTTATCTGCCGCTCGATCAGCAATTGCCGACGCCCAACTTCGCGCAGTTCGTCGTTACCGCGAAGTCGGTCGAAGCGCGCGAGCAGCTCGCGCGCTGGCTCGATCCGATGTTGCGCGAGCGCTTCCCCGCCGTGCGTACGCGCCTGTCGCGTCTGGAGAATGGTCCGCCTGTCGGCTATCCGGTGCAGTTTCGCGTGAGCGGCAACGATATCGGCACGGTGCGTCATATCGCGGAACAAGTAGCCGCCGACATGCGCGCCGACTCCCGCACGACGAATGTGCAGTTCGACTGGGACGAGCCATCGGAGCGCTCGGTGCGCTTCGAGATCGATCAACAGAAGGCGCGCGATGCGGGCGTCACGTCGCAGGACATATCGAGCTTTCTCGCGATGACGCTGACCGGCACGACCGTCACGCAGTATCGCGAGCGCGACAAGCTCATCAGCGTCGACTTGCGCGCGCCGCGCGCCGAGCGTGTGGATCCTTCGCGGCTCGCGACGATCGCAATGCCGACGCCGCACGGACCGGTGCCGCTGGGGGCGCTCGGCCGCGTCGTCGATACGCTCGAATACGGCGTGATCTGGGAACGCGACCGCCAGCCGACCATCACCGTGCAATCGGATGTGAAGGGCGACGCGCAAGGCATCGACGTGACGCACGCCATCGACGAGAAGCTCGACGAGATTCGCCGCGCATTGCCCGTGGGTTATCGCGTGGAAGTGGGCGGATCGGTGGAGGAAAGCGGCAAGGGTCAGGCGTCGATCAACGCGCAGATGCCGGTGATGGTGATCGTGGTGCTCACGCTGCTGATGATTCAATTGCAGAGCTTCTCGCGCGTGATGATGGTCGTGCTCACCGCGCCGCTCGGACTCATCGGCGTGGTCGTCACGCTGCTCGCATTCGGCAAGCCGTTCGGCTTCGTCGCGATGCTCGGCGTCATAGCGATGTTCGGCATCATCATGCGCAACTCGGTGATTCTCGTCGATCAGATCGAGCAGGACATCGCGTCGGGGCACAAGCGATTCGATGCGATCATCGGCGCGACGGTGCGGCGCTTCCGCCCTATCACGCTGACCGCAGCCGCCGCCGTGCTCGCGCTGATTCCGCTTCTGCGCAGCAACTTCTTCGGCCCGATGGCCACCGCGCTCATGGGCGGCATCACGAGCGCGACCGTGCTCACGCTTTTCTATCTGCCCGCGCTCTATGCCGCGTGGTTTCGCGTGAAGCTCGACGAACGCGAAGGAGCATCGTCATGAATCGCCGGCTATTGATGACTTGCGCGTGCGTCGCGTTGAATGCGTGCGCGCTCGGCCCCGATGGCAAGCCGCCCGCGATGCCGCAGCCCGCGCATTACGGCGCCGAAACGCAAGTGCAGGCGAGCGTGAGCGCAGAAGGCGCGTCGCAACGTTTCGATGTGGGCGCGAAGCCCGTGCCCGAATGGTGGAAGCGCTATCGGTCGGATACGCTGAATGCACTCGTCGATGAAGGCTTGCGCGCGAGCCCGAATCTCGCGGCAGCCGACAGGAGCCTCGTCGCGGCGCGCGAACAGTTGCGCGCGCAAGTGGGTTCGTCGCTGTTGCCGCAGATCGATGCGGGCGGACAAGCGACGCGGCAACGCGGCTTCGGCATTCCGCAGGGCGGCCCGCCGACCGTGCTCTACAACCTCTTCGTCGGGCAGATTCAGGCGCAATACACGTTCGATCTCTTCGGCGCGGCGCGCTATGCGAATGCATCGCTTGCCGCGCAGGTCGACCAACAGGCCTTTCAACTCGATGCCGCGCGCCGTGCGCTTGCTGCGAACATCGTGACGGGTGCGATCGGCGCGGCCGCGTTGCATGCGCAGATCGACGTGACGACGCGTCTCGTCGCGCTAGCCAACGACGACGCGCACGATGCCGAACGCCGCTACGCGCTCGGCTCCGCATCGCGCGCCGACATGCTCGCCGCACAGCAGAACGCGGCGTCGCTCGCATCGCAATTGCCGGGCTTGCGCGCGCAATGGCTTGCGACCCGCCACGCGCTCGCCGTCCTGCTCGGACGCACGCCCGATCAGGCGCCCGACGATCTCGATCTCGCGAGCCTCGCCGTGCCGTCCGATGTGCCGGTCGTGCTGCCGTCGGAATTGCTGCAGACGCGCCCCGACATCCAGGCCGCCGATTCGGCGTTGAAGGCGTCGGCGGCGCAAGTCGGCGTCGCGACGGCGCAGTTGTTTCCGAGCTTGTCGATATCGGCATCGATGGGCAAAGGCGGCTTCGACTGGCCGACCGCGCTCTCGGGCGCGGGCGCGTTGTGGAGCGTGGGCGCATCCCTGTCGCAGCCGATCTTTCATGGCGGCGCGCTGCTCGCGCAACGGCGCGCGGCCATCGCCACGTATGAGGCCGCCGTCGCGCAGTACAAGCAGACCGTGCTCGCGGCGTTTCAGAACGTCGCGAACACGCTGGCGTCGCTCGAAACCGACAGCGAAACGCTCGCCTTCGCCGATCGCGCGAGCAAGGCGGCACGCGATGCATCGGCGGATGCGGCTGCGCGCGTGCGTCTCGGCGCGATCCCGCCTCGCGCGGCGCGCGGCAGCGAGCAGCAGTATCTCAACGCGCGGCTTGCGACGATCCGCGCGAGCAGCGCGCGTCTGAGCGATACCGCCGCGCTCTTTCAGGCGATGGGTTCGCCGGTTGCGCCGGAAGCATCGGTCGTGCAAACGCGATGTTCGGACGATCAGTCGGAGAGACCTCGCAACGTTTGCTGCGGCGCGGCCGAAGGCGCGGACGAACGTTGCGCGAGCCAGCGATAGGTGAGCGTCGCGCCCGCTATCGCAATCGCCGACGGAATCAGGAAGTCGTGATCGAAACGCGTGAATTCGAGCATCAGCACGAGCGCGGTCAGCGGCATCTGCATCGCCGCGCCGAGAAACGCACCCGCGCCGATGACCGCGAACGCGCCGAGCGGCGTGCCCGGCCAGATGCCGTTCCACAGACTGCCGAGCACGATGGCGAGCAGCGCGCCGTTGGTGAGGCCCGGCGTGAGCAGGCCGCCTTGCGCGCCCGCGCGCAGCGAGCTCACTTCGATCGTTACCTTCAGCACGAGCAGCACGCCCGCGAGCGCGAAGCTCACGTGATCTTCGAAGGAAAGACCGGCCGGACCTTTGCCGTTTCCCGCGAGCTGCGGGTAATACATGACCAGCGCGCCGACTAACGCGAAATTCGCGATCGTCAGCACAGGCAACGTCTTGCCGCGTGGCGCGTTTCGCGTGCGGCGCTCGTGAGCTTCGCGAAAAGACGCGCGGCCGCCCCGAAAACCGGCGCCATGACAACGGCCCACGCGAGCAGTTGCGCGTTCAGCGTGAAGTCCGGCAGATGATACTGATGCCCGTCGCCGAGCCCGATCCACGCGACCATTGCCGCGATCGACGACGTCACGAACGCCGCCGCGATGATCGCGCCATCGAACGTGCAGAGCAGCACTTCCAGCACGAACACGGCGCCGCCGAGCGGCACGTTATAGACGGCGGCAAGCCCCGCGCCCGCGCCGCACGCGACCATGATGCGCGATTGCGCGGGCGTGAGTCCCGCGTAGTGCGCGAGCCAGCCGGACCATAACGCGCCGATTTCGCGCGGCGCGACTTCGCGGCCGAGCGGCGAGCCCATCGCGACCGTGACGATCTGCAGGAGCGCATGCGCGATCGTGCTGCCGGTCGGCATGCGCGGATCGTCGGCCTTGACGGCCTTCGCGATGCTGACGAGCGGTTTGCCGAAGCGATGCACGCACCACCAGCCGACGCCCGCGACGACACCGCAAAGCGTCAGCACGATGAAGCGCCGCGCGGGCGACGCAGCCGATATGCCTTCGAGAAAGCTTTCGCCGCTGGTGAACGCATCGAGGCTGTAGCCGAACGCGACGTGCTGGATCAGATGCAGCTAGAGCGCCAGCGACATGCCGCCGAGACCCGCGCCCAGACCGACGAGCACGGTAACGACGATGAGCTTCGCGCTTGCGTTCGACGAGGGCATCGCAGTCACCGTTGGGGGAAAACGTACAGCTTAATCCCAAGTCCCCCCGTTGCTCTTCGCGCTGCGCACGCAGTTTCGAATACGAACGATGCTAGTTCTTGTCCGCCACGACCTGATCGAACGTGCCGCCATCGGCGAAATGCGTCTGCTGCGCCTTCTGCCAGCTTCCGAACATCTGCTCGACGGTGAAGGTTTTCAGCGGCTTGAACTCGCTCGCGTGTTTTGCAAGCACGTCGGCGTTGCGCGGACGCAGATGATGCTGCGCGATGATTTCCTGCGCGGCAGGCGTGAACAGAAAGTCGAGATACGCCTGCGCTTCCTTGCGCGTGCCGCGCTTGTCCACGACCTTGTCGACGATCGACACAGGCGGTTCCGCGAGCAGACTCACCGACGGATACACCGCCTCGAAGTCCTTCGCGCCCGGTCCCGCGCTCATCAGGCCGACTTCGTTCTCGAAGGTGACGAGCACATCGCCGATGCCGCGCTGCGTGAAGGTCGTCGTCGCGCCGCGCCCGCCCGTATCGAGCACGGGCACGTTCTTGAAGACGGCTTTCTCGAAGTCTTGCGCCTGCGCGTCGCTTGCGCCTTGCTGCTTCTTGAAGCCCCATGCCGCGAGATACGCATAGCGTCCGTTGCCCGATGTCTTCGGATTCGCAATCACCACTTGCACGCCGGGCCGCGCGAGATCGCTCCAGTCCTTGATGTTCTTCGGATTGCCCTTGTGGACGAGGAAAACCATCGTCGTCGTGTAGGGCGCGCTCGCGTCCGGCAGACGGCTGCGCCAGTTCGCGGGCACGAGCTGACCGCGCTCCGCGAGCAAGTCGATGTCGTTGGGTTGATTCATCGTGACGACATCGGCCTGCAAACCTTGCGTCACCGACAACGCCTGCGCGCTCGATGCGCCATGCGACTGCCGCACCGATACCGTCTCGCCCGACTTCTTTTTGTAGTCCGCGACGAAGGCCGCGTCGATATCCTTGTACAGCTCGCGCGTCACGTCATACGAGACGTTGAGCAGCGTCGTGTCCGCATGCGCGATGCTCGCCGCGATGCCGAGTGCGACCGTAACGATCAGCTTCTTGTGAACTGCCATTTTCTCTCCAGAGACAAGGGGTTTGTCTACCGCACAACAGACAAAGGCCGCCCGAGGGCGGCCATGCATACATTGAACGAATTCAGACAGCGGGGTCAACCATACGCGCGCTGTTCCTCCTCTTCGTATTCGGGCGACGCGCGGCGGGCGAGCGTTTCGACGAAATGCTTCGCGAGCGGCCACGGCCCAAATCCCGCCGATGTATTGATATGCCCCGCATCGCCGAGATTGACGAACGCGCTGTTCCAGCGCTGCGCGAGCGTGCGCGCGTCGTCGAGCGGCATCCACGGATCGGTCTCGCTGCCGACGACGAGCGACAGCGTATCGAGCCTGCGCGCGTTGAACGCGCCCGCGAAACGGAACTTCGCCGGGCTCGCGGGCGCGACGAACAGCACGCCCTTCACGTTCGGCAAGTATGCGTGACTGAGCGCATGTCCTGCCGCAAGACAGCCGAAGCTATGCGCCGCGATGACGACAGGACCGTCGATGCCCGCGAGGACGTCGAGGACGGCATCGCTCCAGATCGCGAGATTCGGCGTGCTCCAGTCGCGTTGCTCGACGCGCCGCGTGCCGGGCATCTCGCGTTCGAGCCAACTCTGCCAGTGCGCGTCCTCGCTGCCGTGCAAGCCGGGCACCGTGACGAGCGTGACCGCGTTTCCTGCGTTTCGTGCATCGGGCGCGTTACGATGATTCATCTTCGATCCTCGCTGGACTCGAACTGGACAGGTTCCATTCTCGTGCAGCGCGCAGCGGGCGCTAACCAATATTTCGTCATTTGTTTATGGCGATGCCGCCGGGGCGCGCCGCTATAATCGCAGCTCGAAGCGCCCGCCTTCCTTCCCCTTCCCGCTCTCATGCCGACCCGTCGCCCTTCCGTTTCGCTCGATTCGCACGTACCGCTCTACACGCAGATCAAGGACGTGCTGCGCTCCGGCATTCTCGATGGCCGCTATCCGCCGATGAGCCGCATGCCCTCGGAAAGCGAGCTGATGACGATGTTCGACGTGAGCCGCATCACGATCCGCCAGGCGCTCGGCGACCTGCAAAAGGAAGGGTTGATCTTCAAGGTCCACGGCAAGGGCTCGTTCGTATCGCAACCGAAGGCGTTTCAGAACGTGACGTCGCTGCAGGGTTTCGCCGAGGCGATGTCGGAGAGCGGACACGAGATCATCAATCGCGTCGTGCAGATGCGCGTCGTGGCCGCGCCGCCCGAAGTCGCCGCGCAACTCGCGCTTGCCGAAGGCAGCAGCGTCGCCGAGATTCATCGCGTGCGCCTGCTCAATCGCGCGCCCGTTTCGTACGAAGTGACGTTCCTGCCCGAAGCCATCGGCAAACGCCTGAAGCGCACGGAGCTCGCCACGCGCGATATCTTCCTGATGCTCGAAAACGACTGCGCCGTGCCGCTCGGTCACGCCGATCTGGCGATCGACGCCATCGCCGCCGCGCCCGACATCGCGGATGCGCTCGACGTGAAAAAAGGCGCACCGCTTCTGCGCATCGAGCGCCTCACGCACGATGCCGGCGGCAAGCCCATCGACTTCGAATACCTCTATTTCCGAGGCGATACGTTCCAGTATCGGCTGCGCATCGATCGCGAACGGACCTCGCCCGCCGCATCGCGCGTTATTCGAAGCAGGCACAAGCAAAGCAAAAACAATTGATTCCCTCGCGGTTCGCGCACTTCTAGAATCTGGTCCTGACTTGTCATAACAAGCGGCGAAACCAGATCATGCAGACCCACGAACTCGAATACGACATCGTCGTCGTTGGCGGCGGCACGGCTGGGCCGATGGCCGCCGTCAAGGCGAAACAGCGCGACCCGAATCTGCGCGTGCTGCTCATCGACAAGGCGCACGTGAAGCGCAGCGGCGCGATCTCGATGGGCATGGACGGCCTGAACAACGCGATCATTCCCGGCCACGCGACGCCCGAGCAGTACACGAAGGAAATCACCGTGGCCAACGACGGCATCGTCAATCAGGCCACGATTTATGCGTATGCGCGCCACAGCTTCACGACCATCGAGGAGCTCGATCGCTGGGGCGTGAAGTTCGAGAAGGACCATACCGGCGACTATGCCGTGCGCAAGGTGCATCACATGGGCGCGTATGTCTTGCCGATGCCCGAAGGTCACGACGTAAAGAAGGTGCTGTACCGGCAATTGAAGCGTGCGCGCGTGGAGATCACGAATCGCGTCGTCGCCACGCGTCTTTTGAATGGCCCGAATGGCGAGATCGCGGGCGTCATGGGCTTCGATTGCCGCACCGCCGACTTCTACGTGATCCGCGCGAAAGCGGTCATTCTCTGCTGCGGCGCGGCCGGCAGATTGGGCCTGCCCGCATCGGGCTATCTGATGGGCACGTACGAGAATCCGACGAACGCCGGCGACGGTTACGCGATGGCGTACCACGCAGGCGCGGAACTCGCCAATCTCGAATGCTTCCAGATCAATCCGCTCATCAAGGATTACAACGGCCCGGCATGCGCGTATGTGACGGGACCGCTCGGCGGTTATACGGCGAATGGCAAGGGCGAGCGCTTCATCGAATGCGATTACTGGAGCGGGCAAATGATGTGGGAGTTCTATCAGGAACTCCAGAGCGGCAACGGGCCGGTGTTTCTCAAGCTCGATCATCTCGCGGAAGAAACGATTCAAACGATCGAAACGATCCTGCACACCAACGAGCGGCCGAGCCGTGGGCGCTTTCATGCGCGGCGCGGTAACGACTATCGCTCGCGCATGATCGAGATGCACATCTCGGAGATCGGCCTGTGCAGCGGACACAGCGCATCGGGCGTATGGGTCGACGAGCACGCGCGCACTTCGGTGCAAGGGCTTTACGCGGCGGGCGACATGGCCGCCGTGCCGCACAACTACATGCTCGGCGCGTTCACTTACGGATGGTTCGCCGGTGAAGATGCCGCCGCGCATGTCGCCGGCCGCGCGCTGCCCGCGCTCGACGCATCGCAGATCGAACATGAGCGTGCCCGCATCTTTGCGCCGCTGTCGCGCGAACATGGCCTGCCGCCCGCGCAAGTCGAATACAAGCTGCGCCGCTTCGTGAACGACTATCTACAGCCGCCGAAAGTCACGCGTCGCATGGAGATCGGCCTGCAACGCTTCGCGGAGATTCGCGAGGACATCGAGCGTCTCGGCGCCGCCGATCCGCACGAGCTGATGCGCGCCGCTGAAGTCGCCGCGATCCTCGATTGCGCGGAAATGGCCGCGCGCGCGTCGCTGTATCGCACGGAGAGCCGCTGGGGCCTTTATCACCATCGCGTCGATTTTCCTGAGCGCAACGATGAGGAATGGTTCTGCCACGCGCATCTGAAGAAGGACGCATCGGGACGCATGACGTCCTTCAAGAAACCCGTGGAACCGTACGTGGTTCCTGTCGACGAGTCCGAGCGCGGCGCGTATTCGCGTCTGCGCGTGGCTCGCACGTCGCAGCCCGTCGCTGCATAGGAGAGAGAACATGGCACTCGTGCCCCGCGAAGCGCGCCAGCGCTCGAGCCTTCCCGTGATGATCGACGAAGACAAGTGCATCGCCGACAAGGGTTGCACGGTCTGCATCGATGTCTGTCCGATGGACCTGCTCGCAATCGATCCCGACACCGGCAAAGCCTTCATGAAGTTCGACGAATGCTGGTACTGCATGCCCTGCGAACGCGATTGCCCGACCAATGCCGTGCATGTCGACATTCCCTATCTTCTTCGATGATGACGAGGACTCGCTTCATGAAACGAACGCTATCCATCGCGCTTGCAGTCGCCTTGTTCGCGGGCGCTGCGCATGCGGAAACGATCCGCGTCGCTATCGGCACGCAGGACACGACGATCAATACCGCAGCCGGCGGCGCATTGATCCGCGAACTGCATCTGCTCGAAAAGTACTTGCCGCACGATGGCAAATACAAGGACGCGCAATACGACGTTCAATGGAAGAACTTCACGAGCGGCGCGCCGATCACGAACGAGATGGTCGCGGGCAAGCTCGATTTCGGCTCGATGGCGGATTTCCCCGGCGTGTTGAACGGCGTCGCGAATCAGAAGGCCGGCAAGAGCAGCATCTTCATCAGCGTGTTGTCGGGCAGCGTGCGCGGCAGCGGCAACGGCATCGTCGTGCCGACGGATTCGCCCGCGCAGTCCATCGCCGATCTGAAGGGCAAGACGATCACCGTTCCGTTCGCATCGACCGCGCACGGCATGTTGCTGCGCGCGGTCGCGGCGCAAGGATGGGACCCGGAGCGCGATGTGAATATCGTCACGCAGGCGCCCGAAGTCGCCGGACCCGCATTGCAGACGCGCAAGATCGACGCGCACGCGGACTTCGTGCCCTTCGCGGAGCTGTTTCCGTATCGCGGCTTCGCGCGCAAGATCTACGACGGCTCGCAGGCGGGATCGCCTACGCTGCACGGCACGCTCGTCGAAAAGGACTATGCGCAGAAGTATCCGGAGATTGTCGTCGCGTACTTGCGTGCCGCGATCGAAGCGAATCGTCTGCTCACGGCGGAACCCGAGAAGTACAGCGAGCTGATTGCGAAGGTGACGGGCATCGAGCCTGAAGTCGACTATCTCTTTCACGGTCCGCTCGGCTTGCAGACGCGCGATCTCACATGGAAGCCCGAGTATCGCAAGGCCGTGCAGACATCGTTCGATACGCTCAAGCTGCTCAAGCGTGCCGACGGCGATCTGAACGCCAATAGCTTCATCGACGATAGTTACTTGCGCGCCGCATTCAAGGCCGAGCATCTCGACTACGAAGCGGCACTGAAGAACTATGCGCCGACGCCGCTCGTCGCGAACGATGCGCTGACGGGCAAGCCCATCGCAAAGACGGATCGCGTCGCGCAGATCTGGGTGCGCGGCGAGCCGAAGGTGCGCAGCTATGCGTCGCCGGAAGAAGCGGTGCGCGAGCTCGGCACGCTCGAACGCGATGGCAAACAGGTGCGCGCGTTCTATGCGCAGGATCGTGAAAGCGGCATCAAGCTGCTCGGCAATCAGGCATGGTTCGCGAAGACCGGCGACGGCCAGTTGAACGCATTCCTGCTGAAGGATCGCGCCGAGGCCTGGGCGAACGCGCACGGCGGACAAGTGCTCGACTTCGCCGCCGCGCGCCAGCCGACCGCGCTCGCCAACCGATGAGGCCATGATGGCGACGCTCGCATACTCCGCTCCTTCGTTGCTGCGTTCACGCGGCGCGCGCGCCGGCGTGCAGTGGGCGTCGCTCGCGCTGTGCATCGCGTTATGGCATCTGGCGACGACGCATCGCTGGAACCTCGGCATCGTCACGTTCGAGAATGTGCCGACGCCCGCCGATACGCTCGCGGCCATCATCGATCTCGCGCATTCGCCCAAGCTCGTGGCCCATCTCACGAGCAGCGTGAGACGCATCGCGGCGGGTTATGTCGCGGCGGCGGCGAGCGGCGTGGTGCTCGGAATCGCCATCGGCCGCTCGCAATGGTCGCGCCTCGCGTTGCTCACGCCGCTCGAAGTATTGCGGCCGATTCCCGCCGTCGCATGGATTCCGCTCGCGATCCTGATGTTTCCTTCCTCCGAAATGTCGATGATCTTCATCACCTTCACCGGCGCGTTCTTTCCGATCCTGCTCGGCACGATACACGGCGTCGAAGGCGTGGAGCCACGGCTCGTGTCGTCGGCGCGCAGTCTCGGCGCGGGCAATCGCGTGATCCTGCGCGAAGTGATCCTGCCGGGCGCGGCGCCCGCGATCGTCACCGGCCTTGCCATCGGCATGGGCACGTCGTGGTTCTGCCTCGTCACCGCCGAGATGATCTCGGGGCAATACGGCATCGGCTATTACACATGGCAGTCGTACACGGTGCAGCGTTATCCCGATGTCGTCGTCGGCATGTTGCTGATCGGCCTGCTCGGCATGGGCAGCAGCGCGCTCGTGCGCATCGCGGGCACGCGGCTCACGCCGTGGCTCGCCGCAGGGAGGATTCGATGAGCGCGGGCCGCATCCAACTCGAAGCGCTCGGCATTGCGTTGGGCGACGGCGCGAGCGCATTCACCGCCGTGCGCGATGTGAACGCGGTCATCGAGCCGGGCGAATTCGTCTGCATACTCGGGCCGTCGGGCTGCGGCAAGTCGACCTTGCTTGCCGCGCTCGCGGGACATGTCGCGCCGAACGCGGGCCGCGCGACGCTCGATGGCAAGCTCATCGAAGGACCGCATCCCGAGCGCGGCATGGTGTTTCAGCAACACACGCTGCTGCCGTGGCGCAAGACGCTCGATAACGTCGCGTTCGGACTGAAGATGCGCGGCGTGAAGAAACGCGAGCGGCATCTGCGCGCGCGGGCGTTGCTCGATCGCGTCGGGCTGGGCGCGTTCGCGGAGCGCTATCCCGCGCAGCTTTCGGGCGGCATGCAGCAACGCGCGGAGATCGCGCGCGCGATCCTCAACGAGCCGCGCGTGCTGCTGATGGACGAACCCTTCGGCGCGCTTGATGCACAGACGCGCGCATCGATGCAGGCGCTTCTGCTCGATGTATGGAGCGAGCGCCGTCCGACGGTCGTGTTCGTCACGCACGACATCGACGAAGCGCTCTTTCTCGCTGATCGCGTTCTCGTGATGAGCCATAGCCCGGGCACGGTGCTCGAAGAACTGCGCGTGCCGTTTGCGCGTCCGCGTGAACGCGAGCTCGTCACGGAAGCCGGATTCGTCGCGTTGAAGCGTCGTTGTCTCGCGTTGCTTCGTTATCCGCTTGCGAGTCCGATGGCCGCATCGAACGACGCGCCCGCGCGCATCGACATATCACACTCCGTTCTCTCATGACGCACACCAATCCACTTTTCGATACCGTCACCGACGCCGCCCTCGCCGCGCGCTTCAACGATGCCGATGCCGCCGTGCGCCGTCTCGCCGTGCTCGAAGCCGCCGACCTCGAAGACGAAGCCTGGCTGCCCCTGCTCGCCGATGCCCTGCGCCACGACACGGATGCCGACGTGCGTCGCACCGCGGCGCAACGTCTCGGCGCGTGGGAAACGGACGAAGCAGTCGATGCGCTATGCGCCGCGCTCGACGACGCCGATACCGATACGCGCGAAGCCGCCGCCGACAGTCTCGCTGCGTTGAAAGATCCCGTCGCGGGCGAACGCCTGCTGCCGCATCTCGCCGATGCCGATACCGATGCCGATGCGTTCAAGCGCGCGGCCCTTTTGCGCGCGTTGCGCGAATTGCGCTTGCCGAGCGCGGCCGGACCTGCGCTTGCGGCGCTAGCGAATGCGTCGCCGTTCGTGAGGCGCGAGGCCATCGGCGTGCTGGGCTGGCTGCGTCATGTGGATGCGCTGCCGCAGTTGAAGCACATCGCGCGCACCGATGCTTCGACGGAAGTGCGTCACGCTGCCGTCGGCGCATTGGGCTTCGCCACCGACGACGGCGTGATCGAAACGTTGATCCACGCGCTCTCCGATCGAGCGTGGCGCGTGCGTGAGGAAGCCGCCGCGACGCTCGGCAAGCTGCGTCTCGTCGCCGCGCGCAATGCATTGGAAAACGCCCTCTCCGACGACTATTGGCAAGTCACGTTGCAGGCGACACGCGCGCTCGGACGTTTGCGCGATGTCGCAAGCACGCATGCCGTGTCGGAACTGCTGACGTTTCCGATCAGCAACGTGCGCAAGGAGGCCGCGCTTTCACTGGGCGAACTCGGCGATACGCATGCGCTCGCCGTGCTCGAAGCCGCACTCGACGACGGCGATCCGGAAGTGCGCAAGGCCGCGCGCATCGCGATTGCGCAGATCAGCGAGCGGCACGCTTCACATAGCGCGCGATGAAGGTGCGCGTCTCGTCATCGGGAAAGCGCACGGCGACGCGCTCGCCGCTGATCATTTCGACAATGCCTTCGCCATAACGACGCACTTTCACGCGCTCGCCCGGCGCGAACGCCTTCGTCTTGCGATCGGCTTGCTCTTCTTCTTTCGCGCGCATCTGTTCGCGCACTTCGCGCGGGCTCTCGATCACCTCCGGCGGATGCACGCAGTTATCGCACACGCCGCAGTGGCCGCCGTCGAGTTCGTCGTCGGGCGCGCGGTAATGCACATCGCTCGCGCGCAGCGGCGCGGACGTGCGCGCGTCGTTCATGTCGTCGGCGAAGTAGTCGAGCAGCATGCGCCAGCGGCACTGCGCGCTCTGCGCATACGCGATCATGCGCTCGAGCACCGCGCGATCGCGTTCGCTGCGCGCCGCGTATTCCTGCGACGCCCCTTCGAGCTTCGCGATGGCCGCATCGTCGTCGACGAGCTTCATGCCGCCGCGCCGCGTGCGACGCGTCACGCCGAGATCGTTGAGCAGCGCCGCCGCCACGCGCAGCTTGTTCGCGCCGATGCTCGGCAACGCTTCGCGCAGACGCGCAAGCGGCTTGTCGAGCGTGCGGGCGGCATCGTCGCTCGCGAGTTCGCGCACTTTCTCCGCGACGCGCGCAATCATCTCCGCGCTCGGATATCGGCCGCTCATGAAGAACTGCTGCACCTGCTTGTCCTTCATTTCGAACAACAGCGTGCAACGCGCGGTCTCGCCGTCGCGGCCGGCGCGCCCCGCTTCCTGATAGTACGCATCGAGACTGCCGGGCATCTGCGCGTGAATGACGAAGCGGATGTCGGGCTTGTCGATGCCCATGCCGAACGCATTGGTCGCGACCATCACGCGCGCGCGGTTCTCCATGAACGCGTCCTGCGATGACGAGCGCGCGCCCGACGACAGCTTGCCGTGATAGCGCTCGGCCTCGACACCCGCATCGACGAGCGCGGCATGCAGCGCCTCGCATTCCGCGACCGTCGCGCAATAGACGATGCCGCTCCCCGCTTCGCCCGTCGCGATCTCGATCGCGCGCCGGCGCCGGTCATCCGGGTTCGTGAGTTGTTCGACGCTGAAATGCAGGTTGTCGCGAAAGACGCCCGTATGGATGACGTTCGCGCGCTTCATCTCCAGTTCGCGCACGATATCGACGATGACGGCGGGCGTCGCCGTCGCGGTGAGCGCGAGCACGGGCGGACGGCCGAGCGTCTTGATCGCGTGGATCAGTTCGACATATGCCGGCCGGAAATCGTGGCCCCATTGCGAGATGCAATGCGCCTCGTCGATGACGGCAAGCGCGATCGGCGGCATGTCCTTCGCGGTGAGTTCGGCGGTGAATTCGGCATCGACGAGACGCTCGGGCGTGACGAAGAGCATGCGGATTTCGTGTCGCGCGATGGCCTGCATCGCGTCGCGCTGTTCACTCGCGGAGAGCGTGCTGTTGAGCATGGCGGTCGCAATGCCCGCTTCGACCAGCTTCGTGAGCTGATCGCGCATCAGCGAAATCAGCGGCGACACGATGACCGTCATGCCATCGAATTGCAGCGCGGGCAATTGATAGCACAGCGACTTGCCCGCGCCGGTGGGCATGACGGCGAGCGTGTCGTTGCCGTCGAGCACGCTGCGAATCACGTCTTCTTGTCCGGGACGCAAGTGCGGAAAGCCGAAGACTTTGCGCAGCGCGGTTTCGAGTTCGCGATCGAGCGGCTTGCGCGATTGCGTGTGGATGTCGGCTCTGTCGTTCATTCGAAGGTAACGCGGATCGTGGATGCGCAATGACATCCGCAATTGGCGTTCCTTGCGAGACAGGCTTGCTTGGCGGAAGGCAGCCGGAGTCGAACCGACCTGGGAATGTCTGACATCCCCAACCGGGTTTGAAGCCCGGCCGCACCACCGGATACGGATGCCTTCCTTTGAAAACCACGGCGCTGCACGTCCGATCGAATTTCGACCGGGCGTCCGATTATAACGGCGCGTTCTCAGCCGTTGCCATCGCGCGAGCGCGGCTGTCGCCGCCGCATCAGCCGATAAACGCAATAGACGAGCGCCGCCGCGACGAGCACATCCACCACCGTCGCGCCATGCGATTCCAGTTCGAGCACGGCGACATGCAGTTGCCGCTCGAAAAGCGCGCCGCCCAATACCCAGAACGACGCCCACGCGGCAATTCCAGCCGTATCCCAGAAGAAGAACGCGAGCGCGGCGATGTGCGTCGTGCCCATCAGCGGCGGCGTGACGAGACCGAGACCCGGCACGAACTTCGATACCGCGACGATCGGCGCGCCATGACGCTCGAACAGTTCGCCGGTCGTACGCATCC
This sequence comes from Caballeronia zhejiangensis, assembly GCF_000698575.1. Classification (GTDB taxonomy): domain Bacteria; phylum Pseudomonadota; class Gammaproteobacteria; order Burkholderiales; family Burkholderiaceae; genus Caballeronia; species Caballeronia zhejiangensis. Next base: position 12,687 of record NZ_JFHD01000021.1, on the reverse strand, counting down.
CGCTGTCGACCGCATACGATCTGCGCGAGAGCGCCGCGACGAGCCGACGTCCGTAGATGCGCCCCGCCGAGAACCACACGCTGTCGCCGAGCAACGCGCCGCACAGCGCCGCGAACAGCACATGCGCGAACGAGAGGCGTCCGCTCGCCACGGCCGAGCCCGCGAACACGAGCAAAGGCGCGGACGGCAGCGGCACGCCGAGGCGCGTCAGCAGAACGTTCGCGAAGACGGCAGCGCCGCCCCATTGCACGATCGCCGACGGAGGAATCTGGATCAACCGGCACCTCTCGATCGCAACATCATTCGGACCTCGACTCGACGAGCATCACCGGCACGTTGCCGCATCCCGCGCTGCTCGCAATTTCGATACCGCGCCAGGGCGTGCCCTCGCCATGATCGAAGGCCATCGGATCGACGCGCCGGTCCGGGCGCAGCACGTTGAACGGCCACGACGGACGGCGCAGGCGCTCGTGCACGACCGAGCCGAGCCAGATCGGCGCGGGCGGCGCGCCTGCGTCCTGGCGCACTTCGTAATGCGTGGGCCAGAAGCGCAGCACGTCGCGCTCGTCGGCGCCGCGCACGGAACGCGCGAACACGAGCTTCGACGGCTCGCCGTTGTTCAGGCGCGGCAACGCGGGCAACGCGATGGCGGGCGCATTCGGCAACACCACCGACATCACGCTCTTCAGGCTCACGTGCGACACCTCCGTCCAGCCGCGCGATGCCAGTTGCGCGCGAATCTGCTCGGGCGTCGCCGCCCATTGCACGGTGATCGGCTCGCGACGATCGCCCTCCATGCTCGCTCGATAACAGGAAAACGTGCGCCATACCGAATCGGTCCACTGAATCGGCGTAATGACGACGGTCGATGGCACGACGCTGTGCGCCTCCGTTTCATCGCTCGTTTGCAGCGCGACGCTCGCGCAGATCACGGCAAGCACGGCGACCGGCATCAGCGGCCGCGGCGGCGGCTTGCCGGGATTGCGCCATACCGCCGTGAGCGCGATCAGGAAGACCCAGACGGCGGCGAGCGCCGCGCTGCCGAGCGCATCGGAGATGGTGAAGCGGCCAAAGTACAGCCCCGCCAGACCGACCGCCGTCACGATGGCCGAGGTCGCCGTCGCGATGAACACGCCCGTCAGGATGCCCACGCGCCGCAGCAGCAGGAACGCGAGAAAGCCGTAGATCACGACCGTCGCCGCGACGTCGCTGTTCGGAAAGCGATGCTCCGACGGCGCGAACGAAACGAGCGCCGGCTCGTGCGCGGTGAAGCGGATCGCCGCGACGAGCAATTGCGAAAACGCCACGGCCACGACCCAGTACGTGACCGTGCGCCAACGCCGTTCGAAGCTCATCCACACGATGACCGTCGCGCCGAGCGCGAGCAGCGTCTGCGTGCTGCCGAGGGTCGCGGCGACATCGAGGATCGAATCGGTCCAGGTCGACTGGAACGATTGCAGCAGCCGGTAAATCGACACATCGACCTGAACGATCGACGCGCCGCGCGCCACGTTCGCGAGCACCGAGAAAAAGAGGATCGCGGACGCGAGCAGCAGCACCGAGATCATGACGATGAGGCCCGTCGCCGGATTGCCCGGATCGAGCGCGCGCGAGACGAGCCGCGCGGGCAGGCCGTTGCCCTTCCGCGCCCAGGAGAGCAGCGCGTCGCGCGACGCGATGGTCCAGCGCATCGCGTGCGAAACGATCACGCGCGCGAGATTGAACACGATCCACGCGAGCGCCGCGACGAGAATCAGAATCACGACGAGCCGGATCGACACCGCGCCCGCCAGTTCGATCGACGCGCCGAACACGACGCCCGGCAGGATATGCGTCGGCGCCCAGATGAGCGCGCTCAGTATGTTGACGACGAGAAAGCGCGCCGGCGTCATGCCGGTCACGCCCGCGACGACCGGCACGACCGCGCGCATCGGCGCGACGAAGCGCGCGAGCACGACGCTCTTCGCACCGTGCTTGTCGAAATACTTCTTGCCGGCGACGAGCGCGCCCGGATGCGAGCGGAACGGCCACATCTGCGCGATGCGGTCCGCGTAGTGCTGGCCGAACCAGAAACTCGCGGCGTCTCCGGCAATGGCGCCCGCGATCGCGCAGACGAATACCCAGCCGAGATTCAGCGCGCCCGCGCCGACGAGCGCGCCCGCGATGAACATGGCCGTGCTGCCCGGCACGAACGTGCCGATGAACGCGACCGATTCGAGAAACGACGCGAGCAGCACGACCGCGAGCGCCCACTCGGGGTGGCTCGACATGACATGCAGCAGCCTGAAGTAGAGATGCTCCATCGTGATGGAAGGACGAGCGCGCAATCGTCAGACGGACTCGTGCCAGCGGCTATCGGCGCGCAAGAGGTGCAGGTCGCGGTGGAATCGAGTGTACCCAACCCGGTCGAAGAACTCCAAAATCTGTATCGCGCGCTTGCGGCCGAGCGCGCTCGCATCGCGGAAAGCGGCCGCACCGACCGCGCCGCCCTGCGTTTGCGCCGATTGCGCGACGAGTTGCGCCAGCGCGCCGATCGACGCGCGGCAATAAAACAGATCGCGCACCACCTGATACACGTCGCCGCGGCGCGCGAGCTTCCTGAGCAGCCTGCGCATCTCGTCCTCGCCGACGCCCTGCGCCTTCGCCAGATCGCGCACCCAGGGCGGATCGAAACGCCCTTCTTCGAGCGATGCGAGCACCGCGCGAGCGAGCGCTTCCTCGTTGTCGTCGAGCGTCACCGCATGCGACGGCAGATGCAGCCACGGCCCGCTCTTCGCGATCGCGCAGCTCGTCACCGCATCGTCGACGAGCGCGCGCCACAGCGCGTCCGGCGCGAGCGGCGCGGCCATGCGGCGCAGACGCGCGGCGTCGGGGCCTTGCTCGTCGGGAAAGCGTTCGTGGAAAGCGGCTAGCGCATCGAGCAGGCGCGCCTTGAGCGCATCCCAGTGACGCGCCGCGATGTAGAGCATGTCATCGTGCGTGGGCACGGCGCGCACGCCTTCGGGCGACAGGCCGCGCCCGTACAAATGCTCGACAAGCGAGCGCGGCAAGCCATACGGCGCTTCGTCGAAAAGCGCATCGGCGCGACCGGTATCCAGCATCGCGACGAGCGCATCGAGCCACGCGCGGCGCGCCGGCGTGCGGCGCTTGCGCGCGGGCGCGAACGGATCGAGCACGCGCCCGCCGCCGACCGTCCGGTTCGCCTGCGCGTTGCGCACGATGAAGCGATCGCCGGGCAGCGCGCAAACGGGTTGATCGAAGACGAGCTGCACGCGCGCCGTGTTTCCCCCAGCGAGCGTATCCGCTTCGAGCAGCGCCACATGCGCGACGCGATGCGTCGTGCCGAGATGCACATGCAGGGGCGCCCAATGCGTGAGCGTGAGTTGCGCATCGCCGAGCAAGCTCAGTTCGACATCGAGCCGTTCGGATGCCCGCGCGAGCCGCGCATCCACGATCCAGTCGCCGCGTGCGAGCGCATCCTTGTCGATGCCCGCGAGATTGAGCGCGCAGCGCTCGCCCGCACGGCCCGTCTCTGCGGCGCGATTCTGCGCGTGAATGCTGCGCGCGCGCACGGGCTCGCCGCCGGATTCGCGCGGCGCGAGCGCCAGCATGTCGCCGACGTTCACGCGGCCCGCGAACACCGTGCCCGTCGCGATCGTGCCCTGCCCCGTCAGCGTGAACACGCGATCGACCGCGAGCCGGAAGAAGCCATCGTCGCGGCGCGTGCACCAGTGCGCGGCGGCATCGTGAAGATACGCTCGCAACGAAGCGACGCCCGCGTCATCGTCTTGAGTCGCATCGGTGTCGAACAAGGGCGCACCGTGCAACGGGCCGCGCGCGAGCAACGCCGCGATTTCGGCATGCACGTCGCGCACGCGCGATGCCTCCACGCGATCGCACTTCGTCACCGCGACCGCGCCGCGCGTCACGCCGAGCAGTTCGAGGATCGCGAGATGTTCGCGCGTTTGCGGCATCACGCCGTCGTCGGCGGCGATCACGAGCAAGGCGAAGTCGATGCCGCACGCGCCCGCCGCCATCGTGTGCACGAGTTTCTCGTGTCCGGGCACGTCGATGAAGCCGAGCACGCCGCCGTCGTCCAAAGGCACGTACGCGTAGCCGAGTTCGATCGAGATGCCGCGCGTCTTCTCTTCCTTCAGCCGGTCGGTGTCCACGCCCGAGAGCGCGCGCACGAGCGTCGTCTTGCCATGATCGATATGCCCCGCCGTGCCGACGATCATTCGCGTGCGTCCTCGCCTGCATCCAACTGCGCGATGAACGCGGCTTCATCGGCTTCTTCGAGACAGCGCAGATCGAGACGCAGCGCGCCATCCGCGATGCGCCCGATGACCGGACGCGGCAACTCGCGCAGCCGCTTCTCGATGCGATTGAGTTGCCCGCCCGCGCGTTTGCCGCTCGCGAGGCGCACCGCGAGGCCGTAGCTCGGCAGCACGTCGACGGGCAATGCGCCGCTGCCGATCTGGCTGAACATCGGTTCGGCGCTGACAGTGAAGGCATCGCCGATCATGCGCTGCAACGCAGGTTCGATGCGTTCGGCGGCGAGGCGCATTGCGTCGGCGGGACGCGTGAGCAGACGCAATGTCGTGAGACGCTCGGCCAGCGTTTCAGGCGCGCGATAGAGACGCAGCACGGCTTCGAGCGCCGCGAGCGTGAGCTTGCCGACGCGCAATGCGCGCTTGAGCGGATGCTTCTTGATCTTCGCGATGAGATCCGCGCGCCCGACGATCAGGCCCGCTTGCGGCCCGCCCAACAGCTTGTCGCCGCTGAACGTGACGAGATCCGCGCCTGCCGCGACCGTCTCGCGCACGGTCGCTTCGCGCGGCAAGCCCCATTGCGCGAGATCGACGAGCGTGCCGCTGCCGAGATCGACCGCGACCGGCAAGTTCCGCGCTTTCGCGAGCGGCGCGAGTTCGGCGAGCGTGACTTCCTTCGTGAAGCCGCTCACGGCGTAGTTGCTGCAATGCACCTTCATCAGGAGCGCGGTCTTCGCGTTGATCGCTTCGTCGTAGTCTTTCAGATGCGTGCGATTCGTCGTGCCGACTTCGCGCAGCTTCGCGCCCGCACGATTCATGATGTCGGGAATGCGGAACGCGCCGCCGATCTCGACGAGTTCGCCGCGCGACACGATCACTTCCTTGCGCGAAGCGAGCGCGGAAAGCGTCAGCAGCACAGCGGCCGCGTTGTTGTTGACGACGGTCGCGGCTTCGGCGCCCGTCAGCTCGCAGATGAGGCCGTTGATGAGATCGTCGCGATCGCCGCGCGCGCCGGTGTCGAGATCGAACTCGAGATTCGCCGGACGCGTGAGCACTTCGGCGACCGCGCGCACCGCTTCGTCGGGCAGCAGCGCGCGGCCGAGATTCGTATGCAGCACCGTGCCCGTCAGGTTGAAGACGCTGCGCACGTTGCTGCGCGCGCGTTTCGCGAGCCGCGCGTCGACGGCGAGCGCGAGTTGCGCATCGCTCAGTGCATCGACGGACGCGCGGCCCGCTTGCGCATCGGCGCGCCATGCATCGAGCGTCGCGCGCAATGCGGCGAGCGCCTGCGTGCGGCCGTACGTGGCGATCACCGCCTCGAATTCCGCCGATGCCAGCACGCGCTCGACCGATGGCACGCGAGCCATCAATGCGCGCAACTCGCCGCCGTCGCCTGTGACATCGCTCATCGATCGCCTTCCTGTTGTTCGGGCCAGAGCCACGGATGCGGCGCCGCGCGCCGAAAACCCGCATCGCCCATCAGGAGATCGAGCGTGAGGCTCGCGAGATCGTCGGCGTAAGGTTCGAAGTCGTAAGCCTTCTCCTGATAGCCGATCTTGCGATACGTGCCGCATTCGTCGCACGATTCCGCCTTGAGCGGCGCGCTTGTCGCCTTCGCCGTTTTTTCTTCCTCGGGTTCGTCGCCCGTACCCATCACGTGATACGCGATGCCTTTGGTCGAATCGCAGTTCGTGCATTTCGCGCGGACTACGTGAAGCTCCGTCGCGCACAGTCCGCATTGCACGTAGCGATAACCTTCATGCGCGCCGCCCACGCGCACGATGCTCGCGACCGGCACCGAGCCGCAGACGGGACATACGCCGGGCGTGTCGAGATACGGCACGTCCCGCATGTCGATGCGGCTCGCGAGATCGGTCCACACGACTTGCAGCGCGGCCGCGATGAGGGGCGCCGCGGCCGGATCGATTTCGGCGAAGCGCAGCGCGAGGATCGCGTCGGCTTGGGCGTCGAGCGCGGCGGCGTCGAGCGCGCGCAGACGGGCGACGAGTTGCGCGAGCGCGGGCGTTAGCGCGCCGGCGGCTTCGATGCCGTCGAGCAGCATGAAGAGTACGTCGCGCCAGGCGGGATCGCGGTCATCCGTGAGCGCGGGAACGATCGGCATCGAATGACGCTGATTCATTTCGATGGACTCGCGCGAGGGCATCGGCGCATTGAAATGCGCGAGCACGCGCTGCTGGGCGTCGGCGAGCGCGGCCATCAGGCGCAGATAACCGGAGATGGGATTGCTTGCGTCGGCGAGTTGCCGAAGACGTGCGGCGCGCGTGGCGAATATCGTCGCGCGCTCCGGCATGCGCAAACGCGGAATGGCCGACGGATCGAGCGATTCGATTCGCGAGGCTTCGACTATGCGTTGGACCACGGAAGGTTTCCTCGCGGGGTGAACGGTCGACCGAGCATATCAGCAAAACGGATATGAAATGGACCGCACCCCGCACGTATTGGCCCAACGTCGCGCCGGATTTCTACTTCCCGATCATCTCCCTGAACCACCGCGGATGATGCTTGCGCGCCCATCCATACGTGACAGTGCCGCGCGTCATCGCGCCGATCGAACCCTTCACCCAAAGCGCCGCATAGATATGCACGATGATCGACACGATCAGCACGAACGCCGTCGCCGCGTGCACGACGGATGCAAGACGAATCACGGTAATCGGGAAATAGAACGCGAAGTATCTGCGCCAGATCACGATGCCGCTCACGAGCAGCAACACGAGACTCGCCACCATCACGAAGAACAACAGCTTTTGCCCGGCGTTGTACTTGCCGATCTCAGGCAGGCGATCCTCGCGATTGGTGAGCACGTCGTTCATCTGCTTCATCCACTGGACGTCGTTCTTGTCCAGATAGTTGTGATGCCAGAAGCGCAGCGCAAGGATCATGAAGGAGATGAACATCACGCAGCCGACGAACGGATGCAGGATGCGCGTCCATTGCCCGCCGCCGAACACGGCATAGAGCCATGCCATCGACGGATGAAACATCGCGAGTCCGGACAGCGCGAGCAGCACGAAGGTGATCGCGGTGATCCAGTGATTCGTGCGCTCGTTCGGCGTGTAGCGCACGATCAGCCGATGGCCCTTCACGTCACGCAGTTCGCTATCGTGTTTCATCTGTACGCTCCTGTCCGCCTTCACGCCGACGCTGCACTTCTTCCGCTTCGCGATGCGCTTCGAGTTCGTCTTCCTCGCTGACTTCGTTCGGCCCGACGCGCGTGTAATGGAAGAAGCCCGCAAACGCCGCCAACGCGATGCCGATCATCGCGAGCGGCTTCGTCACGCCCTTCCATATCGACACGAGCGGACTGATGTGCGGATCCTTCGCGAGCCCGTGATACAGCTCCGGCTGATCCGCGTGATGCAGCACGTACATCACATGCGTGCCACCCACGCCCGCCGGATCGTAGAGGCCCGCGTTAGCAAAGCCGCGCTCCTTCAGATCCTCGACGCGATCGGCCGCCTGCTGCTGCATGTCGACCTTGGTGCCGAACATGATCGCGCCGGTCGGGCACGTCTTCACGCACGCGGGCTCCTGCCCGACCGCGACGCGATCCGAACATAGCGTGCACTTGTACACGCGATGATCTTCCTTCGAAAGCCGCGGAATATTGAACGGGCAGCCGGTAATGCAATAGCCGCAGCCGATGCAGTTCTCCTCGTGAAAATCCACGATGCCGTTCGTGTACTGAATGATCGCGCCCGGCGAAGGACACGCCTTCAGGCAACCCGGATCCTCGCAATGCATGCAGCCGTCCTTGCGGATCAGCCATTCGAGGTCGCCCTTCGGATTTTCGTATTCGGTGAAGCGCATCACCGTCCACGAATGCTCCGTCAGGTCGCGCGGATTGTCGTAGATGCCGGTCGTGTGACCGATATCGTCGCGCAGGTCGTTCCACTCCATGCACGCCGTCTGACACGCCTTGCAGCCGATGCACTTCGACACGTCGATGAGCTTCGCCACCGTGCCCGTCACCGGCTCGCGTATTTGCGTCTGCGGCACGGTCGTCGCGGAGAGACGCTTGATATCGAGCGATTGCAGAGCCATCTCGTCCTCCCTATGCCTTCTCGACCTTCACGAGGAACGACTTGAACTCGGGTGTCTGCGAGTTCCCGTCGCCCACGGAAGGCGTGAGCGTGTTGACGAGATAGCCCGGCTGCGTGAGGCCCTTGAAGCCCCAGTGCAGCGGCAGGCCGACGGTGTGCACCTTCTTGCCCTCCACAGTCAGTGGTTTGATGCGCTTCGTGACGAGCGCCACCGCGACGACATGCCCGCGATTGCTCGACACCTTCACGCGATCCCCCGCGACGACGCCGACTTCCTTCGCATGCTCCTCGCCGATCTCCACGAACTGCTGCGGCTGCACGATCGCGTTGAGCCGCGCGTGCTTGGTCCAGTAGTGGAAGTGCTCGGTGAGGCGATACGTGGTCGCGGTGTCCGGGAACTTGTCGGCGGTGCCGAACGCGGCGCGATCGTCGGGGAAGACGCGCGCGGCCGGATTGCTCGTCACCGCCTTGTTGTCGGGGAAGAACGGGTTATGGCCGAGCGGTGTCTCGAACGGCTCATAGTGCGCGGGGAACGGGCCTTCGTTCATGCCGTCGCGTGCGAAGAATCGCGCCACGCCCTCCGGATTCATGATGAACGGACTCATGCCCTTGTCCGGCGGTTCGTCGACCTTGAAGTCGGGGACATCCGGACCGCCCCACGCGCGCCCGTTCCACGCGACGAGCTTTCTCGACGGATCGAACGGCTTGCCGTTCACATCGCACGATGCGCGGTTGTACAGCACACGCCGATTCGCCGGCCACGCCCACGCCCAGCCGAGCGTCTGCCCGATGCCCGTCGGATCGGAGTTGTCGCGCCGGCCCATCTGGTTGCCCGCCTGCGTCCACGATCCGCAGAAGATCCAGCATCCGCTGGCGGTCGAGCCGTCGTCGCGCAGTTGCGCGAAGCTCGCCAGTTGCTCGCCGCGTTTGGCGAGGACCTTCGTCTGATCGGTCGGATCGGTGACGTCGGCGAGCGCGCGGCCGTTGAACTCCATCGCGATTTCCTCCGGCGTCGGGCTTTCCGGGTCCGCGTACGGCCACGTCATCTTCAGGATCGGATCGGGATATTTGCCGCCCTTCTCCTGATATGCCTTGCGCATGCGCAGCCACAATCCCGACATGATCTCGAGATCGCTTCGCGCTTCGCCCGGCGGCGTCGTGCCCTGCCAGTGCCATTGCAATACGCGCGACGAACTGACGAGCGAGCCGCGCTCTTCGGCGAAGCAACTCGTCGGCAGACGGAACACTTCGGTCTGAATCTTCGACGAATCGACATCGTTGAATTCGCCGTGATTCTTCCAAAACTCCGACGTCTCGGTCGCGAGCGGATCCATGATGACGAGCCATTTCAGCTTCGACAGGCCGAGCCCGATCTTCGCCTTGTTCGGCGCCGCCGCAAGCGGATTGAAGCCCTGGCAGATGTAGCCGTTCATCTTGCCCTGCGCCATCAGCTCGAAGACCTGCAGCATGTCGTAGGACTTGTCGAGCTTCGGCAGCATGTCATAGCCGAAGTTGTTGTCGGCCGTCGCGTTATCGCCCCACCACGACTTCATGAAGCTCACGTAAAACGCCCGATAGTTCTTCCAGTAGCTCAGTTGATTCGGCCGCAGCGGCTGCGACGCGCGCTTCTTGATGTAGTCCTCGTATTCCTGCTCGCCTTCCATCGGCAAGGTCATGTAGCCGGGCAGCAGATTCGACATCAGGCCGAGATCGGTCAGGCCTTGAATGTTCGAGTGCCCCCTCAGCGCATTCATGCCGCCGCCCGCGATGCCGATATTGCCGAGCAGAAGCTGCACCATCGCGCCCGTGCGAATCATCTGCGCGCCGACTGAGTGATGCGTCCAGCCGAGCGCATAGAGAATCGTGCCGGCGCGATTCGGCGCCGCGGTCGTCGCGAGCATCTCGCAGACCTTGAGGAACTTGTCGGTCGGCGTGCCGCAAACCTTCGTCACCATTTCCGGCGTGTAGGCGGCGTAGTGCTGCTTCAACAGGTTGTAGACGCAGCGCGGATGCTGCAAGGTCGGATCGGTCTTCACATAGCCGTCGTCGCCGCGCTCGTAATCCCAGCTCGTCTTGTCGTACTTGCGATGTTCCGCGTCATAGCCCGAGAACACGCCGTCCTTGAACGCGAAGTCCTCGCGCACGATGAACGACATGTCCGTGTAGTTCTTCACGTACTCGTGCTGGATCTTGTCGTTCGTGAGCAGATAGTTGATGACGCCGCCGAGGAACGCGATGTCCGTGCCGGTGCGAATCGGCGCGTAGAAATCCGCGACCGATGCCGTGCGCGTGAAGCGCGGGTCCACGACGATGAGACGCGCGCGCCGATGCGCCTTCGCCTCGGTCACCCACTTGAAGCCGCACGGATGCGCCTCGGCTGCATTGCCGCCCATCACGAGAATCAGGTCCGTGTTCTTGATGTCGACCCAATGGTTCGTCATCGCTCCACGGCCAAACGTCGGGGCAAGACCTGCCACCGTCGGGCCATGTCAGACACGCGCCTGATTATCGAATGCGAGCATTCCCCAACTGCGCACCGTCTTGTGCGTCAGATAGCCAACTTCGTTGCTTCCCGCCGACGCCGCCAGAAAGCCCGAAGTCAGCCATCGATTGACCGTCTTGCCGTCGGGCGTCTTCTCGACGAAATTCGCATCGCGATCTTCCTTCAACAACTCGGCGATGCGATCGAGCGCCTCTTCCCACGAGATGCGTTTCCACTCGTTCGACCCCGGCGCGCGATGCTCGGGATACGTCAGCCGGCTCGGGCTATGTATGAAGTCGATGAGCGATGCGCCTTTCGGGCAGAGCGTGCCGCGATTGACCGGATGATCCGGATCGCCTTCGATGTGGATGATGCTCGTTTTTGCGTTCTTGGCGTTGTCGCCGAGACCGTACATGAGGATGCCGCACCCGACTGAACAGTACGGACAGGTGTTGCGCGTTTCCGTGGTGCGCGACAGTTTGTATTGCCGGACTTCTGCGAGCGCGGGAGCCGGAGAGAAGCCCATTGCCGCCAGGCTCGAACCGGCGAGCGTGCTCGCAGAGACCTTGAGGAACTGTCGCCGTGACATTTGGAGCATGATTGCCCTCGGCGCGTCGTAATGTGGGTTACTGGGTTACTGGGTTACTGGGTTACTGGGTTACTGGGTTACTGGGTTACTGGGTTACTAAAGTATATGGTGCCCGATTACATCCCGCAGACAGGTTGACACGGTATTTGCACCAATCACAGGTCTTGCGCGCGTTGCATGCAACGAATACTTCATACGCAACCTTGTCGCTTTAGCAAGCGCCGCGCCTGGCCACGCATGTTCTGGAATGGAACGTGCTCGACGGGGTGAAACATTCGCGCTCCATTCATCGAACCGAGAGGTCGCCATGAGTTCCGTCTCAACCCAGAAGATCGAAGCGGTGGTGAAGAAAGACGCTTCGTGGGCGCTCGGCGCGCTGAAGCAGTTCTCGGAAGACCGCTGCGCCGCGATGGCCGCGAGCATCGCGTTCTACTCGGCGTTCTCGCTCGCGCCGACGCTCGTCATGGTGATCGCCGTCGCGGGCTGGATCTTCGGACCGGAGGCGGCGCGCGGGCAACTTTTTCATCAAGTGAACGGACTCATCGGCGATCAGGCCGCGGCGGGCGTGCAGAGCATCGTCGAGAACGCGCATCGCAGCAGCGGGACCGGCATCGCCGCGATCATCTCGTTCGTGCTGCTCGCGGTCGGTGCATCGGCGACGTTTTCATCGCTCAACACGGCGCTCAACATCGTCTGGCCGATGAGCGGCGAGCAGCGCTCCAGCATCATGACGCTGGTGCGCGTGCGGCTCGTGTCGTTCGGGCTCGTGCTCGGCGTCGCGTTTCTGCTGATCGTCTCGCTCGTGCTCGATACCGCGATTCAGGCGGTCGGCATGTGGCTGTGGGCAAATTCGCCGTTCGTGATCGTCGGCGATGTCGTGCAGCTCGTGGTCGGGCTCGCGATTCTCACCGCCGCGTTCGGCGCATTGATGAAGTTCCTCCCCGATGCGCCCGTGCAATGGCGCGATGCGCTCGTCGGCGGGCTCGTCTCCGCGCTGCTTTTCTCGGCGGGCAAGAAGCTGTTCGCCTTGTATCTGACCCACGCGGGCACCGCGAGCGCGTTCGGCGCGGCGGGTTCGCTCGCCGTGCTGCTGATGTGGCTGTACTTCTCCGCCGCCGTGCTCCTGCTGGGCGCGGAATTTTCGGCGGCGCGCGCGCGAATGCACGATCCGCGCGGCGCATGGGGACAGCAGAACAATGGCCGCGTGCCGCCGGGCAGCCGCGCGAAGATTGGCTCGCTGCTCGCGGCCTCGACGCGCACGGCTGTGCCGGTCGCGGGCGC
>NZ_JFHD01000020.1 GCF_000698575.1 Caballeronia zhejiangensis | reverse complement strand
CGATTCCCGTCGGCGTGCGCGGAATGGCGCGCGGCGAACGCTTCGGCGCGTGGATCGAGACGCGTCACATCGACGCGATGCTCACGCCCGAAGCGCTGCGCACGCGCGAGCCGGATCCGGCGCGTCGCGACCTGCCCGCGTTCGCGTTGTTGCGCGCGGTCGCGCCGATCATCGACGGATGCGGTCTCGAATGGGGCCCGGCCGGCAGCGCGGGCTTCGAGCTCGCGTGCGCGATGCCGGCGATCACGCGCGACAGCGACCTCGATATCGTCGTACGCGCGCCGACGCCCTTGCCCCGCGAAGACGCATCGGCGCTCTTCGATGCGCTCTCGCGAGCGGCGCAGAAGGAAGACACGCGCATCGACGTGCAGATCGAAACATGCGACGCGGCTTTCTCGCTCGCGGAGTTCGCGCGCGTCGGACTACGCGTCATGCTGCGGCACGCCGACGGCCCGCGCCTCGTCGCGAATCCGTGGGCAGCGGCATGATCGCGTACCTCTTTCCCGGACAGGGCGCGCAAGCGCCGGGCTTTCTGCATCGGCTCGGCGGCGGCGAGCCGCATCCGGCGATCGTCCGCACGCTCGACGAAGCATCCGATGTGCTCGGCGCGGACGTCCGCGATCTCGACAGCGCCGACGCGCTCAAATCGACCGTCGCCGTGCAGATTTCGCTCGTCGTCGCGGGCGTGGCCGCGGCGCGCGCGCTCGCGGAGGAAGGCGTCGAGCCGAAAGCCGTCGCGGGCTTGTCGGTCGGGGCGTTCGGCGCGGCGGTCGTGTGCGGCGCGATTTGTTTCGACGATGCGCTCGAACTCGTGCGCCTGCGCGCCAGGCTGATGGAAGACGCGTATCCGAGCGGCTACGGCATGCTCGCCGTGCTCGGGCTCAACGAAAGGGAGATCGCCCGCGCGATCGCCGATTGCGGCGCCGACGCCTACATCGGCAATCTGAACGCGCCGCGTCAAATCGTCCTTTCGGGCAGCGACGCCGCGCTCGCGCAAGTCCGCGACATCGCCCTGTCGCGCGGCGCGCGGCGCGCCGAACGGCTGTGCGTGAGCGTGCCCTCGCATTGCGTGCTGCTGGAAAGCGCCGCGCAACGGCTCGGCGAAGCGGCGAGCAAGGTGCGGATCGAGGCGCCGCGCATCGCCTACATCGGCAATCGCGGCGCGCGCGTGCTGCGTCGCGCCGACGCCATTCGCGAAGACCTCGCCACCAATCTGCGCTATCCGGTGCGCTGGCACGAATCGACGATCGCGCTCGCCGAACTCGGCGCGAAGGTGTTCGTCGAGATGCCGCCGGGACAGACGCTCACGCAGCTTGCCGCCGAAGCCTTGCCGGACGCGGCTTCGATCGCGATGGACGCCGCACCCGCCGCATCCGTCGCCGCACGCGTGCGCGCCGCCTGCAGGCGCGCGACCGATTGATTCGCGTTCCGTGCGCGACTGATGCACGGTTTCCGCTGGCGTTTTCATCTTTTTTGCCGACAAAATCGGAATTTTCGAATAGCTTACGAATCGACTGTCATTAGCATTTCGCTGCGTTCGCGCACTCTGCGCAGAACGACGATCACAACAACATTCGAAAGGTAAAACTATGATGATCTTCCGCATCGCGCTGGCGGCCTCCGCTGTGTTCACACTTGCGTCGTGCAGCAGCATGAGCAGCATGGATCCGAACCAATTGATGCAATCCGGGCAAATGGCGACTCAGGCGCTGTCGCTGAGCGACTCCGATGTCCGCACGCTGTCCGACAAGTCCTGTGCCGAACTCGACAAGGAAAACAAAGTCGCGGCGGCCAACAGCCCGTACACCCAGCGCTTGAACAAGATTTCGAAGCAGCTCGGCGACAACATCAACGGCGTGCCGGTCAATTACAAGGTCTATCTGACGAAGGACGTCAACGCGTGGGCGATGGCGAACGGCTGCGTGCGCGTTTACAGCGGCCTCATGGACCTGATGAACGATGACGAAGTGCGCGGTGTCGTCGGGCACGAAATGGGGCACGTCGCGCTCGGCCATACGAAGAAAGCGATGCAGGTGGCGTACGCGACGTCGGCGGCGCGCACGGTGGCTTCGGCGGCGGGCGGTATGGTCGGAAGCCTGTCGGCGTCGCAGCTCGGCGATCTGTCGGAAAAATTCGTCAACGCGCAGTTCTCGCAAACGCAGGAATCGGCCGCTGACGATTACTCCTTCGATACGCAGAAGAAGAAGGGCTACGACCCGAAAGGACTGGTCACGGCGTTCCAGAAGCTCGCGACCATCGATGGCGGCAAGTCGAGCATGCTGAGTTCGCATCCGTCGTCGCCGGCGCGCGCGAAGCATATCGAGGACCGGATCGCGTCGGGGAAGTAAGGATGTGACTGAGCGCGAGCGGCGACGCTCGCGTTCTCTTCGGCGACGATTCAGAAGGATGACGAAGCGATGCACTTCGTCGCAATGCACTTCGTCGCAATGCACTTCGCCGCAATGCACTTCGCCGCAATGCACTTCGCCGACTAACGCGGCAAAAAGAAAAAGCCCCGCAAGTTTTTAACCTTGCGGGGCCTTTCTACGACAACTGGCGGAGACGGAGGGATTCGAACCCTCGATCCAGTTTTTAGCCAGATGCTCCCTTAGCAGGGGAGTGCCTTCGACCTCTCGGCCACGTCTCCCAAACTTTTCGCCGCACCGGGAGTGCAGTGCAACGAGATCGAGATAATAGCGTGTTCGCAGGCCGGGGTCAAATTCACACGACGATTTTTTTCGAAACGGCCAATATGGAATCGCGCGTTCAGCGAACCGCAACGATGTGAAGGCCAGCGAGCCTTCACATCTCCGTCACACGCTTACACGCGATCCAGCTCGAACGCCTTGTGCAGCGCGCGCACGGCGAGTTCGGTGTACTTCTCGTCGATCAGCACCGAGATCTTGATTTCGGACGTCGAGATCATCTGGATGTTGATGCCCTCTTCCGACAGCGTGCGGAACATCGTGCTCGCAATACCCACGTGCGAGCGCATGCCGACGCCCACCACCGACACCTTCGACACCTTCGGGTCGCCCAGCACGGTTTCGGCCTGGACGTGGCCCTTCACCTGGTTGTTCAGGATTTCGAGCGCGCGCTGATAGTCGCCGCGGCCGACCGTGAACGTGAAGTCGGTCTTGCCGTTCACGCTCTGGTTCTGAATGATCATGTCGATGTCGATGTTCGCATCGGCGACCGGGCCGAGAATCTGATACGCGACGCCCGGCTTGTCAGGCACGCCCATGACCGCGATGCGCGCTTCGTCGCGCTGGAACGCGATGCCAGAAATCACTGCTTTTTCCATGTTCTCGTCTTCTTCAAAAGTAATCAGGGTGCCGGAGTGCATTTCGGCTTCGAGCGGCATCAGCGGGTCGGTCAGGCTGGAGAGCACACGCGTCTTCACCTGATACTTGCCGGCGAATTCCACCGAGCGGATTTGCAGCACTTTCGAGCCGAGGCTCGCCATCTCCAGCATTTCCTCGAAGGTCACGCGGTCCAGCCGGCGCGCTTCTTCCACCACGCGCGGATCGGTCGTGTAGACGCCGTCGACGTCGGTGTAGATCAGGCATTCGTCCGCTTTCATCGCCGCCGCGATCGCAACCGCCGACGTGTCCGAGCCGCCGCGTCCGAGCGTCGCGATATGGCCTTCCGGATCGACGCCCTGAAAGCCCGTGATGACGACGACCTTGCCCGCGTCGAGGTCCTTCAGCACGCGTTCGCCGTCGATTTCGCTGATACGCGCCTTCGTGAACGCGCTGTCCGTCTTGATCGGCACTTGCCAGCCGGCATAACTCACGGCGTCGAGGCCTTCCGCGTGCAGCGCGATGGCCAGCAAGCCAACGCTGACCTGCTCGCCGGTGGAGGCAATCATGTCGAGTTCGCGCGGGTCCGGATCGGCCTTGATGTCTTTCGCGAGACCGAGCAGGCGATTGGTTTCGCCGGACATCGCCGAGGGCACGACGACCATCTTGTGGCCGGCCTTATGCCATTTGGCGACGCGCTTGGCGACGTTCTTGATGCGCTCGACCGAGCCCATCGAAGTGCCGCCGTATTTGTGTACGATGAGTGCCATTGTCGTTCTTGAACTGGAGAGAAAACCGCGCTTCACGCGCTTTGACGCGAGAACGCTCGAGACTCGCGCTCGATCGCTTCAGGGGATGTCGAAGCCGGCTACGATACGCGGGCGCTGCCGCACGCCCTTCGCACGCTCGCGCCATTGATAAGCGACGCGAGCGGATGCGTCGTTGCGGGCGAAATCGAGTCTTTTGAACGCAGATGCCGCGCAAAAACGCGCTTGGGCGAAAACGAGTTACCGTACCCGATCGAGGCTGAAATTACAAGATGAGGCACCGGTGACGGCGATTTTACCGGCTTCGGCGCAACGTTTGCCCAAAGCGCCTCACACGAGCAGCAAATCCGGCCGCCACGAAATGCGCCGCAGCGGTCCGTGCGCGGCGCTCGGCGCGGCCTCGCGGTTCACGCCGACATGCGGCACGAACAGCAGCGCCTCGCCGATGAAAAGCAGCGGCACATCGCGCTTCCAGGCCGGCACGCCGCGCTCCTGAAAGAGGTTCTTGAGCGTGCGGCTCGGCGCTTCGGCCGCGACGCGCATGCGCTCGCCGCCCGCACGCGAACGCGCGACGAGCGGCGCGGCGCGCAACACGCCCTCCCCGACGACATCGTCGGCGGAAGAATCAGCGGGCTCGAACACGAACGAGCCGCGCCATTGCGGCAGACGCCACACCTCTTCGCCCTGCCATAGCAGTTCCGCCGCGACTTTGAGCGCGGCCGCGCCTTCATCGAGATCGGGCGCATCGGCGCTGTCGCCGGCTTCCCAGAACAGCAGATTGCGATACACGCGCAAGCTGTGCCCCGCATGATCGACGCGCAGCGCGTGGCCATCGCGCGCGGCGGCGGCATCGCGCAACTGACGCAACATGTCGGCGATGCGCGCCGTCGATGCCGCCATCAAACCGCGCGAGCGGATCCAGAAACGCATGAGATTGATCGCGCGCTCGTCGTCGAGTGCGAGAAACGCGTCGAGCACGAGCGCGCCCTCTTCGTCGGCGCTCTGAACGTGTCCCAGATCGATGCGCGCAAGCTGATCCAAAAGCCGCTGCGCCGCCGCGGCATGCGATGCCGTGCGCGCGAGGGCATCGCGAAAGCCGGGAAAATGCACCGCGAGCATCGGCAGCACGTCATGGCGCAGCGCGTTGCGCGAATAGCGCGTGTCGGCGTTGGATTCGTCGTCGATCCAGCTCAGGTCGCGCTCGTGCGCGTATTGCTCCAGTTGCGCGCGCAGCAGGCGCAGCAGCGGACGCACACGCGGCGCGGCGCCGTCCGCGCGTTGCGGCGCCATCGCCGCGAGGCCCGCGACGCCCGCGCCGCGCAGCAGTTG
Organism: Caballeronia zhejiangensis; assembly: GCF_000698575.1. GTDB lineage: Bacteria > Pseudomonadota > Gammaproteobacteria > Burkholderiales > Burkholderiaceae > Caballeronia > Caballeronia zhejiangensis. The sequence goes on along the minus strand of NZ_JFHD01000020.1, from coordinate 108,995 downwards.
CAGCAGCACGGTTTCCGCCTGATCGTCGGCATGATGCGCGATGAGCAGCGCCGCCGCGCCATGCTGATCGCAGAGCTCGTCGAGCGCGCGATAACGCGCGTCGCGCGCCGTGGCTTCGAGGCTCTCGCCGCCGGTCCGCGCGACATCGACATGACGCGCGTCATACCGCACGCCGAGCGACGCCGCAAAGCGCTCGCAATGCGCGGCCCACGCGTTGGCGTTCGGACTCAGACCGTGATGAACATGCAGCGCGATCACACGTCGCGCGCCGAAGCAACTCACGGCCGCGTCGAGCAGCACGGTGGAGTCGAGCCCGCCGCTCAATGCGACCGCGAGAAGTGAATCCGGGGAAAGGTCCGCGTCCGAAACCGCCGCGCGCACCGCCTGTAACACGAGGCGGCCGGCCGGGGTTTCGTTATCGGATGTCACGAGAGTTCGTGATGGATGAGATGACGAAGATGACGGGAACGGATTACGCGCCCGGCAGCGATTCCTTGAACTTGCCGTACGCCATCAGCTTTTCGAAGCGGCGCTCGCGCAAGTCGTTGACGCTCATGCCCTGGAACTGACGCAGCGAATCGGCGAGTGCGCGGCGCAGGAGCGCGGCCATGCCCTTCGCGTCGCGATGCGCGCCGCCGAGCGGCTCGTTCACGATCTTGTCGATGAGACCGAGCGCCTTAAGACGATGCGCCGTGAGGCCGAGCGCTTCGGCCGCTTCCGGCGCCTTCGCCGCGCTCTTCCACAGGATCGACGCACAGCCTTCCGGCGAAATGACCGAGTACGTGGAGAACTGCAGCATCATCACGGTATCGGCGACGGCGATCGCCAGCGCGCCGCCCGAGCCGCCTTCACCGATGATCGTCGTGATGATCGGCGTCTTGAGCTCCGCCATCACATAGAGATTGCGGCCGATGGCTTCCGACTGGCCGCGCTCTTCCGCGCCGATGCCCGGGTACGCGCCCGGCGTATCGACGAACGTGAAAATGGGCAAGCTGAACTTCTCGGCGGTACGCATCAGGCGCTCCGCCTTGCGATAGCCTTCCGGACGCGGCATGCCGAAGTTGCGCAGCGCGCGTTCCTTCGTGTCGCGGCCCTTCTGATGGCCGATCACCATGCACGGCTGGCCATTGAAGCGCGCGAAGCCGCCGACGATCGCAAGGTCGTCCGCGAATGCGCGGTCGCCATGCAATTCATGAAAATCGGTGAAAAGCTCGCTGACGTAATCGAGCGTGTACGGACGCTGCGGGTGACGCGCAATCTGCGAAACCTGCCACGGCGACAGGTTTGCGTAGAGATCCTTCGTGAGCTGCTGGCTCTTCTTCGACAGCCGCTCGATTTCTTCCGAAATATCGACAGCGGAATCGTCCTGAACGAAGCGGAGTTCTTCGATCTTCGCTTCGAGTTCAGCGATCGGCTGCTCGAAATCCAGAAACGTGGTCTTCATATGTTCGAGTCCTGGGAACATCGGGCAGCGCGTATTCTAACCGCGTCCGCCCCTCAAAAATTCGCGCGTGAACTATCGATTATAAAGCAACGATAGCGCGCGCTTTTCGCGTGGTTATTTTAGTGATCTGACGGAATCGGATTGAGGCTGCGCCACATGTACCACGTCGCGACCGTGCGCCACGGTTCCCAGTTCGCCGCCACTTCGCGCGCCTCGCTGCGCGTCACCGGCTCGCCGCTGAAGTAGTTGACGCTGATCGCCTGAATCAGGCCGAGATCGTCGAGCGGCAGGACGTCCGGGCGCGACAGATTGAAGATGAGGAACATCTCCGCCGTCCATCGGCCGATGCCGCGAATCTGCGTGAGCTCGGCGATGACGGCTTCGTCGTCCATCGACGTCCATGCGTCGACGTGCAGCGCGCCCGATTCGAAATGCTGCGCGAGATCGAGAATGTACTCGGCCTTGCGTTTGGATAAGCCGCACGCCTGCAGTTTCTCGTGACCGAGCTTGATGAAGTGCGCCGGATGAACCTCGGGACATGCGCCCTTCACCCGTTCCCAGATCGCCTGCGCGGCCTTCACCGAAATCTGCTGGCCGGCAACGGAACGCGCGAGCGTGGAGAACGGATCGCCGAGATTGACGAGATGAATCTCGCCGAACTTCGGAATCAGCTTCTTGAGTATGCGGTCGCGTCGCATCAAATCTGCGCACGCGCGGTCCCAGTAGTCGGGACGAACGGCTTCGCGCGTGAGTCCGCCGATCTGCACGGGCACCGCGGCATCCGATGTGACGACGCGCGACTTGCGCACCACTTCGCCGCGTTCGGCGACGAGCGCCTGAGCGCGCGCGCCATCGCCTGCGATCGCGCGGCCGTTGCCCTTCGCGGGCGACGCTTCGGCTTCTTCCGTGCCCGCTTTCGATGCGCGCGCAGCGCCGTTCAGGCGCGTTGCCGTCTCCGGCTTCGCGGCCTTGAGCGCAACGCTGCGCGCCGGCTTCGCCGTCTTGCCGGCCGCCGCACCTGCGCCATCGATCTTCTGCGTGTTCACTTTCGTTTGTGCGCTGCTCGCGCGCTTCGTTGCGCCCGACGCATCGCTGACAGACGCGGGTCGCTTGACCGGCGTCTTCCTGGCCGTTGCCATCTTGCCTCCTGCCTGGTGAGTCGATCAGAGGGTTCGAAGGGCCGCGCTCAAACGCGGCGCCATTCGGTCGACCCACCCGGTTTGTCTTCAAGCGCAATACCGGCTTCGAGCAATGCAGCGCGAATCCGGTCTGCTTCGGCATAGTTCTTCGCCCGCTTCGCGGCGATGCGCTCGGCGATCTTCGCTTCGATCTCTTGCGGCGAGAGTCCCTCGCTCGAGCCTGCGCCGCTCGCCCGCTGCAGGAACGCACGCGGCTCGCGCTGAAGCAGTCCGAGCACGCCCGCAAGACCCTTGAGCTGACGAGCGAGCGCGGCATCGCGCGTACGATTCACTTCGCTCGCGAGATCGAACAACACCGACACGGCCACCGGCGTGTTGAAGTCGTCGTTCATCGCAGACTGGAAACGCTGCGCGTTCGCCTCGCTCCAGTCAAGTTGCTGATTGTCCGGCTCGACATCCTTCAACGCCGTATATAGGCGCGTCAACGCGTTCTTTGCGTCGTCGATATGCACGTCGCTGTAATTCAGCGGCGACCGATAGTGTGCCCGCGCAATAAAGAAGCGCACGACTTCAGCATCAAATTTTTCAAGAACTTCGCGGATCGTGAAAAAGTTGCCGAGCGACTTCGACATCTTTTCACTGTCGATCTGCACAAAGCCGTTGTGCATCCAGTAGTTCACGAACTGCTTTCCGGTTGCGCCTTCGCTCTGCGCGATCTCGTTCTCGTGATGCGGGAACTGGAGATCCATGCCGCCACCGTGGATGTCGAACTGTTCGCCGAGCAACGTGCAGCCCATCGCGGAACATTCGATGTGCCAGCCGGGACGCCCGCGGCCCCACTTCGAGTTCCAGCCTGTGTCTTCCGGCTCGCCCGCCTTCGATTGCTTCCACAGCACGAAGTCGAGCGGATCTTCCTTGGCGTCGTTGGCCGTGACGCGCTCGCCCGCGCGCAAGTCTTCGATCGACTTGCCGGACAGCTTGCCGTAGTCGGTGAACTTGCGCACCGAGTAATTCACGTCGCCGTCTTTGGCCTGATATGCATAACCGTTGGCGTGCAACGCATCGATCATGCCGAGCATCTGCGGCACGAACTCGGTCGCGCGCGGCTCGATGTCCGCACGCGCGACGCCGAGCGCGTCCATGTCCTCATACATCGCCTCGATGAAACGCTGCGTGAGCGACTTGATCGATTCGTTGTTCTCCACCGCGCGGCGAATGATCTTGTCGTCGATGTCGGTGATGTTGCGGACGTAAGTCACCTTGTAGCCGATCTCGCGCAGCCATCGCTGAACGATGTCGAACACCACGAACATGCGCGCGTGCCCGACGTGACAGTAGTCATACACGGTGATTCCGCAGACATACATGCGTACCTCGCCGGCGCGAAGCGGCGTGAAGGTTTGCTTGTCACGCGCGAGCGTGTTGTAGATGCGCAGCGAGTTCATAGAAGGCGAAGCATGGGCCGGAATCAACCGTGTGCCGGGCAGCGAGCGCCGTGAGCGATACGCGCGGGAGCGAAGAGACCCACACGCGAGCGCGAACACGACGGTCATGCGACCAGGACGGAGACGGCCACGAGTGGCGAAAGACAGTCTGGAGTCGGCGCGAGATGCTCGCCTGGAGATCCAGGCGCAAGACTCGTGCGCGGGACGTGCAGACCTTTTGTTAGAATGGGTCGGAGTATAACACCGGGACTTGAGCCTATGAAATCTCGAAGCGGCCGCGCGGCGGGCATGGCAAGCCGCGCTCCGGGCCGGGCCGAAAGCCTTGCCGGACACGACGCCGCATCGGGCATTTCCGCTCGTTCTCCAGTGCTCGCACGCCTTCGCGTGCTCGGGCGCTCGCCGTCCCTTTCGCCGCTTTCACGGCTTCTTTCGCAGCCTCATTCATTGACTCGATTCCAAGTGACTCATCGCCACGCGCGCACGCCTCTGCAACTCTCTTGCCGGCTCGTTTCCCGGACGCTCGCCATCGCGGCGCTCGGCTTCGCATGTGTCGGCATGTCCGGGGCCGCGCTCGCGCAGACCTCGACCGCAACTCGCGACGACACGCCGCAGATCGATTCGGCCATCGCGGGCAAGGACTGGAACGCCGCGCTAACACAACTCGATGCGCGCATCGCGAGCAACCCGCGCGACGTGCAGGCAAAGTTCAAGCGCGCCACCGTGCTCGCGCGCCTGAATCGCGACGACGAAGCCATCGCCGCCTTCACCGAGCTCACGCAAGCCTATCCCGAATTGCCGGAGCCGTACAACAACCTCGCCGCGCTCTACGCGAAGAAGGGCCGCTACGAGGATGCACGCGTCGCGCTCGAAACCGCGGTCAAGGCGAATCCAGGCTACGCGCTCGCCTATGACAACCTGGGCGATCTTTATCTTCGTCTCGCGAGCGAGTCGTACAAGCGCGCGCAATCGCTCGGCTCGAAGAGTCCGCTCACGCGCCAGCGCATCACGGCGATTCAGAACATCTACAACCCGCCGAAGAAGCGCGCGGGCGCGGCAGAAGGCGCATCGGGAACGGGCGCGGCAATTGCGCCAAGTCCGGCCGCGGACGAATGGGCGCCGGCATCCGGAGCCGCCTCGCCGACGATGCCCGGTCCCGACGATTACGCGCCGTTCGGCGGCCCGACGAGCCCGCTGCCGGCCACGCCATACGTCGCGCCGCAAGCGCAGCCATAAGCAGGCGCATTCGCGGCCGACTGTTTGCATTCACCACACGAGGATCGATCCTTCATGAAATTCCTGATGTTGGCGCTGTCGAGCGCTGCCCTGATCGCGACCACGCCTGCGTTAGCGCAGCCGAACGCGCAGGCCGCGCACCCCACCGTGCTCTTCAAGACCACGCAAGGCGACATCAAGGTCGAGCTGTATCCCGAGAAAGCGCCGAAGACGGTCGCGAACTTTCTCGACTACGTGAAGTCCGGTCAGTACAGCGGCACGATCTTTCATCGTGTGATTCCGGGCTTCATGATCCAGGGCGGCGGCTATAGCACGAGCTTCGCCGAGAAGCCGACGCGCGCGCCGATTCCGCTCGAAAGCAAGAACGGTCTGAAGAACGCCACCGGCACGCTCGCGATGGCGCGCACGAGCGATCCGAATTCGGCCACCGCGCAGTTCTTCATCAATACCGTCGATAATGCGGGTCTCGACTATCCGAGCCCGGACGGCAACGGCTACGCCGTGTTCGGCAAGGTCGTCGCGGGCATGGACGTCGTGAAGAAGATCGAAGGCAGCCCGACCACCACGCGCGGCCCGATGCAGGACGTGCCGCAAAAGCCGACCGTGATCGAGTCGGCCACCGTGGTCCCGCAGTAATCCGTAAGCGCCTGTCGCTGACCTGGCGCGCGCTGCGCCAGGGCTCAATCAAACACAATGGAGAGAACATCATCATGGTCGAACTGCATACGAACCACGGCGTCATCAAGATTGAACTGGACGCCGACAAGGCCCCGAAGACGGTCGAGAACTTCCTCAACTACGTGAAGAAGGGTCATTACGACAACACCGTGTTTCATCGCGTGATCGATGGCTTCATGATCCAGGGCGGCGGCTTCGAGCCGGGCATGAAGCAGAAGCCGACCGATGCGCCGATCGACAACGAAGCCAACAACGGCCTCAAGAACGAAAACGGCTCGATCGCGATGGCGCGCACGAACGACCCGCATTCGGCGACTGCACAGTTCTTCATCAACGTGAAGGACAACGACTTCCTGAACCACTCGTCGCCGACGCCGCAAGGCTGGGGCTACACCGTGTTCGGCAAGGTTGTCGAAGGCATGGACGTGGTCGAGAAGATCAAGAAGGTGAAGACCGGCTCGAAGGGCTTCCACCAGGACGTTCCGGTCGACGACGTGGTGATCGAGAAGGCCGTCGTGGTCTGATCACGGTCATTGCATGATCGATACGAAGACTTCATTCGATCGCGAAGCAGCGGGCACAGCGAAAAACGCGCGCCCGCTGTTTTTCATTGGCGATCTGCATCTTTCCGAAGCGATTCCGAAAACGGTTGCGGCCTTCGAGCATTTCATCGAGGTCACGGCGAACGACGCCGATTCGGTCTTCATCCTCGGCGACCTGTTCGAGTTCTGGATCGGCGACGACATTCTCGACGGCCCCGCGACCGACCCGCGCGCCAGCTTCGCGCGCCGCATGACGCGCCTCATGCATACGCTCTCGGAACGCGGCATCGGCCTATATGTGATGCACGGCAATCGCGATTTCCTGCTGGGCAAGCGCTTCATGAAAGATGCAGGCGCGCTGCCGCTGCCCGATCCGTTCGTCATCACCGCGTTCGGCAAGCGCATCGTGCTCGCCCACGGCGATGGCCTGTGCACCGCCGATCGCGCCTATCAAGCCTTTCGCTCGTTCGCGCGCAACAAGCTCGCGCAACGGCTCTTTCTGGCGTTGCCGCTCGACACGCGCCTGGGCATCGGCCAGCGCATGCGCTCGAAAAGCGAGGGCGCGCGCGTGACCACCGGCGTCAAGGCGAAGTACGACGTGACGAAGAAAGCGGTCGCGGAACTCTTCATCAATAGCCGCACGAACACGCTGATTCACGGCCACACGCATCGTCCGGCGATGCATCGCGAAGTCGCAGGCGTGCGCTGGGTTCTGCCCGACTGGGAACTCGACGCGGACCCGCCGCGCGGCGGCTATCTGCGCGTCGATGAAGAAGGCGTGCGCCCGCTGCCGCTTTAACTCGCGCGTTCGAGCGACGCGGCGCGCTCGTCCGCCGCCTTGCCATCCATCGACGTGCACAGGCGCTTGAGATCGACGAGCGCGGCGCCATCGACGGCGTTGAGCGCTTCCACGCGCGCGCCGAGCCGTTCGAGCGCCGCGACGATGTCGTCGATGCGCTGCGTCTGCGTCGACGCGTGATCGATCAGCCCGTGGATCGCGAGCGACACGGGATCGTCCGCGTTCGGCGTAATGCCGTAAGCGCAAAAGCCGCTCTTCGCGGTTTCATCGGATGGCTTCTTCGCGACGGCCGGCATCACGATGCGCGCCGGATTGCCCACCGCCGTACCGCCCGCCGGCACCGGCTTCACGACGACCGCATTCGAGCCGATCTTCGCATCGGCGCCGACCGTGAAGCCGCCGAGCACCTTCGCGCCCGCACCGACGATCACGCCGCGCCCGAGCGTCGGATGACGTTTCGCGCCGCGCGTGAGCGACGTGCCGCCGAGCGTCACGCCCTGATAGATCGTGCAGTCGTCGCCGATTTCGGCCGTCTCGCCGATCACGACGCCCATGCCGTGATCGATGAACACGCGCCGTCCGAGCGTCGCGCCCGGATGAATTTCGATGCCGGTGAGAAAGCGCGCGATCTGCGACACGAACCGCGCGAGCCAGCGCCACTGTCCGCGCCAGCACGCGTTCGCGATGCGATGCAGGACGATCGCGTGCAGCCCCGGATAACAGGTGACGACTTCCCAGGCGCTGCGGGCGGCGGGATCGCGCTCGCGGATGGCGGCGATGTCTTCGCGAAGTCGGTCGAACATGGCGATGTCTCTGAAAGGGGGACGAGTGCTTTGCACGAATCGCGCAAAGCTTATCGGCGTTCGCCGTTTTTCGCCGATTGTAGGACGAGCGCGCGCAGTCTGCCCGATGCCCCCGACGCCAGCGCGGTCAGTCCTTTTTCGTCCGAAGGAGGATGTGCTTCGCGATGCCGCGCAAAATATTCACTTCTTCGCGCTCGAGCCCGGAACGCGCGAACATCCGCCGCACGCGCGACATCAGCTTCTTCGGATTGGCCGGATCGAGAAAATCGAGCGCGACGAGCGCGTCTTCGAGATGCGCGTACATGCCTTCGATTTCATCGCTCGATGCGCTCTGCCCCGCCGATTCCACCACGGCAAGCGGGCTCGCGGACGTCTGGAACGCGACGCGTAGTTCATACGCGAGCACCTGCACGGCCTGCGCGAGATTGAGCGAGCTGTAGGCTGGATTGGCCGGAATATGTGCGAGCGCGCTGCATCTTTCGACGTCCGCGTTGGAAAGCCCGGTGCGCTCGTTGCCGAACACGAGCGCGATATCGCCGTGGCGCACGAATTCATGCGCGCGTTCGGCGAGCGCGCGCGGCGGCATCTGCGGCGGCCCGTATTCGCGCATACGCGCGGTCAGCGCGACCGACCAGCGCACGCCGACGAGCGCATCGGCGAGCGTGTCGACGACATGCGCGGACGCGAGCACGTCGTCGGCGCCGGAGGCCATCGCGATGGCTTCGGGCTCGTTCTTGACGTCGGTCACGCGCGGCGCGACGAGGACGAGGCGCGCGAAGCCCATCGTCTTGAGCGCGCGGGCGGCCGCGCCGACATTGCCCGGATGACTCGGCTCGACCAGGATGAAGCGCGTCGACGTGAAGCCGCCGGCGGGCGCGGAAAGTTCGTTGGGTTCCAAGGCGCGGTTCGTGCTGAATTTTGAAGAAAGTGCGACCCGATATGTTAACGCGCTTTGGCCATGCGCCGGAACCGCGCGGCCACTTTCGGGTAAAATGGCGCCTTCGCGCGCGGCGAACGGTTCTTGCGTGGCTTCCAAAGAACCTTCGCGCGAACGCCCCGCTCTTATTCAATTCGTCTTTCGTCGACATAGTCGTTGTCGCCAATTTTCCCGTCCACACGAAGCTGCTGGGCGGTCAGAGGATTTCGCTCATGCATCCGATGCTCAATATCGCTGTCAAGGCCGCCCGCCGCGCCGGACAGATCATCAACCGCGCGTCGCTCGATCTGGATCGTCTCCAGGTCAGCAAGAAACAGCACAACGACTTCGTGACGGAAGTCGACAAGGCGTCCGAAGCCGCGATCATCGAGACGCTGCACACCGCCTATCCCGATCACTCGATCCTCGCCGAAGAATCCGGCGCGACGGATCGCGAGTCGGAGTTTCAGTGGATCATCGATCCGCTCGACGGCACCACCAACTTCATCCACGGCTTTCCGTACTACTGCGTGTCGATCGCGCTCGCGCACAAGGGCGTCGTGCAGCAGGCGGTCATCTACGATCCGACGCGCAACGACCTCTTCACCGCATCGCGCGGCCGCGGCGCGTATCTGAACGAGCGACGCATTCGCGTGGGCAAGCTCGACCGTCTGTCGGATGCGCTGATCGGCACCGGCTTCCCGTTCCGCGACGGCCAGGGTCTGAACGCCTATATGCGCCTCTTCAGCGAAATGACGCTGTCGTGCGCAGGGCTGCGCCGTCCGGGCGCGGCGGCGCTGGATCTCGCGAACGTCGCGGCCGGCCGTCTCGACGGCTTCTTCGAGCAAGGCATCCATCCGTGGGATGTGGCGGCGGGCAGCCTCATCGTGACCGAAGCGGGCGGACTCGTCGGCAACTACACCGGCGAATCGGATTTCCTGTTCAGAAACGAAATCGTCGCCGCCAATCCGAAGGTCTACGCGCAGATGGTCAAGATCCTCGACATGTACTCGCGCACGCGCCTGACCGGCGAATAAGCAGCATCGAGGGGGCGCGTCTTGCGCCCCTTTTGTTTGACCTCTTCCGCATCCCGGGCGCGCCGCCTGCTCTGCACCGAATGCAGGGCTCCGTTACAGTGCAAGCTTTGCCCTCGTTCCGGCAACGGCGATGCGCGCTTTCTTCCGCCTGCCCCGCTCTCACGCCGCGCGCCGCGCCCCACGTCATTCCCGCTCATGAAGAAAGGCTTCTATACGATCATCGCCGCGCAGTTCGTTTCGTCGCTCGCCGACAATGCGCTCCTGATCGCGGCGATCGCCATGCTCGCCGTCGTGCATTCCGCGCCGTGGGTCACGCCGCTGTTGCAGATCTTCTTCACGATTTCGTATGTTCTGCTCGCGCCATTCGTCGGCGCATTCGCCGATGCGATCCAGAAGCGCCACGTCATGTTCACGTCGAACGCGCTCAAGGCGGCCGGCTGCGCGATGATGATCGCGGGCGTGCATCCGATGATCGCGTATGGCGTCGTCGGCCTCGGCGCGGCGGCCTATTCGCCCGCGAAATACGGCATTCTCACCGAGCTCTTGCCGCCGCAAAAGCTGATCGTGGCGAACGCGTGGCTCGAATCGGCGACGGTCGGCTCGACGATTCTCGGCACCGTGATCGGCGGCGCGCTCGTGAGCCAGGTCGTCGGGCGCTGGGTCGAGCACGCGCATCTGCCGTTCGTGAGCAGCGCCGCGCACGCCGCGCTCTTCGCCGTGATGGTGATCTACGCGTCGGCGGCCGTCATCAACGTATTCATCCCCGATACCGGCGCGCGCTATCCGAATCTGCTGAACGAACCGACGAAGCTCGTCCACGATTTCTCGCGCTGCTTCATGGTGCTGTGGAAGGACAAGCTCGCGCAGATCGCGCTGTGGGTCACGACGCTGCTCTGGGGCGCGGCCGTCACGCTGCAATTGCTCGTGCTGAAATGGGCCGATGCGAACCTCGGCCTGTCGCTCTCCAAAGCCGCCGTGCTGCAGGGCGTGACGGGCGTGGGCATCGCGCTCGGCGCGGCGGCGGCGTCCGCGTGGATCGTGCTGCGCCAATCGCTGAAAGTGCTGCCGGTCGGCGTGCTGATCGGCGCGGTCGCGGTCGCGATGGCGTTCTACAACAAGGACCTCTTTCCGGCCGGCGCGGGCGTGCATATCGGTCCGCTCTTCGCGCCGGCGTACATCCTGATGGCCTATCCGCTGATGATCGCGCTCGGCGGCCTGTCGGGCTTTTTCATCGTGCCGATGAACGCGATCCTGCAGCATCGCGGCGCGACGCTGCTGTCGGCCGGACATTCCATCGCGGTGCAGAACTTCAACCAGAATCTCGCCGTGCTCGCGATGCTCGGCGCTTACGCCTTGCTGTTGACGGAGAAGGTGCCGGTGCAGTGGATCATCGTCGCGTTCGGCGTCTTCGTGTGCCTGATGATGGCGCTGGCGATGCGCCGCCACACGCACAACGAGCGCGAAACCGATCTCGTCGCGCTCGTCGAGGAATGAACCTTGCTCCACGGTGAACGGTGTATTCTGGGTTCATGCCCCGGCGCCGGCTCACGAGGAAACCATGGAGGAACGCCGGCGGCGGGGTCGGGTCGTAACGCCATGTACGGCCCGGCGCGGCCGATCGCGGGCATCCGCATGGCGCATCGCGGACGGACCCGGCGATATTCATTCCTCGGCAAACGTCAATAAAGGAGCATGGAAATGGGATTGTTCACACGTTCGACGCTCGACAGCAAGATCAATGGCGCAGCCGATGTCGGCCAGCGCGCGGTACGCGGTGCGAGCGACGCGGTCGATTCGGCGAGCAGCCAGTTGCGCAGCCTGCTCGATGATCTGGAAAGCTCGATCTCCGGCGCAAGGGACGTCGATGCCGACAAGCTGCGCAAGGAACTGCAATCGCGCCTCAAGACCGCCCGTTCGCAGATGAACGGCGCGGGCACGGCGCTCACCGGCAGACTGAACGACGCAGCCGGTTACGCCGACGAGTTCGTTCACGACAAGCCGTGGCACACGCTCGGCGCGGTGGCGGGTCTCGCATTGCTCGTCGGATATCTCGCCGGGCGCGCGTGACGCGCTCCGGCGTCATCGGAAATCGCCGCCGGCACGGCATCGCGTCCGTGCCGGCGGCGGCGTTCGCGTGGGCAATGCATATCGACTAGACACATCTCGTTGGCCATTCGGCCGACTCGCCGTCATCTCGCGACAGGTTAAACTCCTGCTCTATCGGCTGAACGACGGCCAGCGCACGTCGCGCCCGGCCGTTTAGTCATTCTGGCCTTCAAAGCACGCAAGATGGGCACTCAAACGGCAACTCCCGACACCTCACCAGACACCGCCGCGCCGCTCGCGGACCTGTCGCAGCACACGCCGATGATGCAGCAGTATCTGCGCATCAAGGCGGAGCATCCCGGCACGCTCGTTTTCTACCGGATGGGCGATTTCTACGAGCTTTTCTTCGACGACGCCGAGAAAGCCGCGCGTCTGCTCGATCTCACGCTCACACAGCGCGGCGCATCGGGCGGCAATCCGATCAGGATGGCGGGCGTGCCGCATCACGCATGCGAACAATATCTCGCGAAGCTCGTGAAGCTGGGCGAATCGGTGGCGATCTGCGAGCAGATCGGCGATCCGGCGACATCTAAAGGTCCGGTCGAGCGCAAGGTCGTGCGCGTCGTCACACCGGGCACGCTCACCGACGCAGCCCTGCTCTCCGATAAGAGCGATGTCTATCTGCTGGCGCTCTGCCCCGCGCACAACCGTCGCGGCGTGGTGACGAGCGTCGGCCTCGCGTGGCTCAATCTCGCGAGCGGCGCATTGCGTCTCGCGGAAGTCGCGCCGAATCAGGTCAGCGCGGCGCTCGAGCGCATTCGTCCGGCGGAAACGCTCATCGCCGATTCGATCACCGACGTTCAGGCGTCGCTCGGCGTGACGCATCCCGGCGCGACCACGCGCGTGCCGGCGTGGCACTTCGACGTCGGCTCGGGCACGCAGCGCTTGCGAGAGCAACTCGATGTCGCGAGCCTCGACGGTTTCGGCGCGCAAACGCTCACCTGCGCGTGCGGTGCGGCCGGCGCGCTGCTGCTCTATGCCGCCGCCACGCAAGGCCAGCAGTTGCGCCACGTGCGCAGTCTGAAAGTCGAATACGAATCGGAGTACATCGGGCTCGATCCGGCCACGCGACGCAATCTCGAACTCACCGAAACACTGCGCGGCACCGAATCGCCGACGCTGTTCTCGCTGCTCGACACTTGCTGTACGACGATGGGCAGCCGCCTGTTGCGCCACTGGCTGCATCATCCGCCGCGCGATGCGTCGATCGCTCAGGCGCGCCAGCAGGCGATCGGCGCAGTGCTCGACGCGCCCACGAGCGGCGGCCTCGACACGCTGCGCGGCGCGCTACGCAAGATTTCGGACATCGAGCGCATCACGGGCCGTCTCGCGTTGCTGTCGGCGCGTCCGCGTGATCTGTCGAGCCTGCGCGATACCTTCGCCGCGCTGCCCGATCTGCGCGCCCTCGTCGCCGCAGTCGCCACGCATGCGCCGGCGCTCGAGCGCATCGACGCCGGGCTTGAACCGCCGCACGAATGTCTCGATCTGCTGACGAACGCCATCGCAGCGGAACCCGCCGCGCTGATTCGCGACGGCGGTGTGATCGCGCGCGGCTACGATCCCGATCTCGACGAATTGCGCGATATTTCGGAGAACTGCGATCAGTTCCTGATCGATCTCGAAGCGCGCGAGCGCACGCGCACCGGCATCGCGAATCTGCGTGTCGAGTACAACAAGGTGCACGGCTTCTATATCGAGGTCACGCGCGGGCAGACCGACAAGGTGCCCGACGACTATCGCCGCCGTCAGACGCTCAAGAACGCCGAGCGCTACATTACGCCCGAACTGAAGGCGTTCGAAGACAAGGCGCTTTCCGCGCAGGAACGCGCCCTCGCCCGCGAACGCGCGCTGTACGACGCGCTCTTGCAGAACCTGTTGCCCTTCATCGCGGATTGTCAGCGCGTCGCAAGCGCGCTCGCGGAACTCGATCTGCTGTGCGCGTTTGCCGAACGCGCCCGCGCGCTCGACTGGGTCGCACCGGAATTCAGCGCCGACGCGGGCATCGATATCGAACAGGGCCGGCATCCCGTCGTCGAGGCGCAGGTCGAGCAGTTCATCGCCAACGACTGTTGTCTCAGCCAGGACCGCAAGCTGTTGCTCATCACCGGCCCGAATATGGGCGGTAAATCGACCTTCATGCGTCAGACCGCGCTGATCGCGCTGATGGCGCACGTCGGCAGTTACGTGCCCGCAAAGCGCGCGCGTTTCGGCGCGCTGGATCGCATCTTCACGCGCATCGGCGCCGCCGACGATCTCGCGGGCGGACGTTCGACCTTCATGGTCGAGATGACGGAGGCAGCGGCGATTCTCAACGACGCGACCGCGTCGAGCCTTGTCTTGATGGATGAGATCGGACGCGGCACGTCGACCTTCGACGGCCTCGCGCTCGCATGGGCGATCGCGCGGCATCTGCTCACGCACAACGCCTGCTACACGCTCTTCGCCACGCATTACTTCGAGCTCACGCAGTTGCCCGCGGAATTTGCGCAGGCGGCCAACGTGCATCTGTCGGCGGTGGAGCACGATCACGGCATCGTGTTCCTGCACGCGGTGAGCGAAGGTCCGGCCAATCAGAGCTACGGTCTGCAGGTCGCGCAGCTCGCCGGCGTGCCAGGCGCCGTGATCCGCGCGGCGCGCAAGCATCTCGTCCATTTGGAGCAGCAGTCGATCAGCCAGCCCGCCGCGCAATTCGACCTGTTCGCGAGCCAGCCTTACACGCCTTATGAAGATGAAGCGCCAGCGAAGGAAGCGCCCGAACATCCGGTGATGGAAAAACTGCGCGCGCTCGATCCGAACGATCTGCGGCCGCGTGAGGCGCTCGATCTGCTCTACGAACTGCATGAACTGGCGAAGCTTGCGCCGGATGCCTCGCGTTGAGCGTGACACTTCGCGCGTTGGGCGTGCCGCGACACGTTTGACGCGCGTCATGGCGATCGGCGCCGCACTCGCGTGCGGCACGATCGCGCAGGCGCGCGCCGAGGGCAGCGCGCCGCTCGGCTTCGCGGTTCTGTCCGGCGCCATTTCCCGCCCCGCCGACGAAGCGCCCGTGCGCCGCATGCTCGACGCGATCGGGCGCGACCCCAACATCGCGTTCATCGTCTACGACGGCAATTTGAAGGACGGCGCCGAACCGTGCCGCGACAGCGTCTATCAGTCGCGGCACGATCTGCTCGACGCGTCGCGCACGCCGCTCGTGCTGCTGCTCGGCCAGCACGACTGGGCGGATTGCGGACTCGCGCATGCGGGTGCCTACGATCCGGTCGAGCGGCTCGACTTCGTGCGCCAGCTCTTTTTCGCCGATGCCGGGTCGCTCGGGCAGAACCCGCTTACGCTCTCGCGCGAAAGCGATGTCGCGCGTTTTCGGACCTTCCGGGAAATCGTGCGCTGGCAGGCGCAAGGCGTCGCGTTCATCGGGCTGAATGCACCGAGTCCGAACAATCACTATCTGACCGCGGGCGGGCGCAACGGCGAGTTCGAGGATCGCGCCGTCGCGACAACATTCTGGCTCGAACACGCGGCGGAATCGGCGCGACGTTCCGAGATGCGCGCGCTCGTCATCCTGTTGCAGGGCGATCCCGATTTTTCGCGCTACGAACGGCGCGAGCGCTTCGCGTGGCTGCGCTTCTCGCGCACGAACCAGCCGCGCGATGGCTTTCTCGAATTGAAACGCAGCCTCGTGAAAGCGGCCGAAAGTTTTCGCGGGCCCGTGATCGTGATTCACGGCACGGATGCGCCCGAGCCGAACGGCTTTCACATCGATCAACCTTTGCGCAACGACAAGGGCTTGATCGTTACGAATCTCACGCGCGTCGCGATTGCGTTCAAGAAGCCGCAATCGCAATGGCTCGAAGTGCAGAGCGATGCTCAGTGGCATCCGCCGTTTCGTCTGCGCGTGCGCGATGTGAATGTGAATGTGAAGGACACGCGCACGCGTGAACCGGTCGCGCCACCAGAGACGCCAGCTGCATCCTACCCGGCTCCTTACCCCGCGCCCTACCCCGCGCCTCAGCCGACGATGCCCGCATCAGCGCCGCCCGCGTTGCCGCGTAACGACCTGCCCGAGTCGCTGCCGGCGCCGCCGTCGATGCCCCTGCCGGCATCCGACCTGCCGCCGATCCTCACGCCGCCGCAGTCGTTGCCGCCGATCTATCCCGTGCCCGCGTCGGGCGTGCAGAACGGGACCGGCGCGACGAACGGGCAATAAAAAAGCGCAGCCGTAGCTGCGCTTTCTTCATCGGCCGACGCGCTCAGTGCAGCGTCGGACCTGCGTCCTTGGGCGGTGCGTCGTCATCGTCTTCGTCGTCATCGACGACATGCAGGCCGTCCGCGCCGTGCGCGTGTTGATGTTCGATTTCGTCGTCCGTCGCCGTGCGCACTTCCTGCACCGACAGCGCGAAACGCAGCGCCATGCCGGCGAGCGGATGATTGCCGTCGAGCACCACTTTGTCTTCGGCGACGTCGGTCACGGTGTAGATGAGCGAGTCGATATCGTCATCGCCGTCTTCGGGCGTGCCTTCGAACTGCATGCCGACTTCCAGCGGCTCCGGAAAACGGCTGCGCTCTTCGACCTTCACGAGCTCGGGATCGTACTCGCCGAATGCATCCTGCGGCTCGAGTTGAATGAGCGTTTCATAGCCCGCCTCGTGACCGTCGAGCGCTTCCTCGATCTTGGGGAACGTGCCATCATAGCCGCCGTGCAGATAGACCATCGGCTCGTCGCTCTCCTCGATCAGATTGCCTTGCGCATCCGATAGCTTGTAAGCGACCGAAACGACAGTGTCTTTCGCAATTTTCATTGGATCCTCCAAGATACAAGCCTCGATTATACGATGCCCAAGCGGCCCTCATACGCAACACCGTCCCCCGTTTCCGGCCTTCCCGAGCATGCCCGCGCGCCTTTGCCGGACGAACTCACACCGCTGTTGGGCAACCGTACGCCGCGACAGTTCATGCGGCGTTACTGGCAGAAGAAACCGCTCTTGATCCGGCAGGCGATTCCCGATATCGCGGCGCCGCTCGCACGCGACGAACTGTTCGAACTTGCCGATCTCGACGACGTCGAGGCACGGCTCATCACGCATTTTCGCAATGCGTGGAATCTGGAGCACGGACCGTTCGCGCCCGACGAATTGCCATCGGTCAAAAAGCGTGAATGGACGCTGCTCGTGCAAGGCGTGAACCTGCATCACGACCGCGCACACGCGCTGATGAACCGGTTCCGCTTCATTCCGGACGCGCGCCTCGACGATCTGATGATCTCCTATGCGACCGATGGCGGCGGCGTCGGACCGCACTTCGACTCTTACGACGTGTTCTTGCTTCAGGTCCATGGCAAGCGGCGCTGGCGAATCGGCGCGCAGCGCGACCTTTCGCTAAAACCCGGACTGCCGTTGAAAGTTTTACAGCACTTCGAGCCCGAGGAAGAATGGGTGCTGGAGCCGGGCGACATGCTTTATCTGCCGCCGCATATCGCACACGACGGCATCGCCGAGGGCGAATGCATGACGGCATCGATAGGCTTTCGCGCGCCCTCGTCGCACGAGCTCACGGCTCAGTTCCTCTATCACCTCGCCGAGCGCGCCGGTGAAGCATCGGAGGGTGCTCGCGGCAACGCGCGGTATCGCGATCCGGCGCAGGAGCCGGTGTCGAATCCGGCGGCGCTGCCCGCGCTGCTGATCGACCGCGTTGGCGCGATACTTGCGAACGTGAACTGGAACGAAAAGGACATCGCGGAGTTTCTGGGTACTTATCTGAGCGAGCCGAAAGCGAACGTCGTGTTCGATGCACCCGACCGTGCGCTGAATGAGCAAAAATTTGTAGAACGAGCGAAAAAGACAGGCGTCAGGCTGGATAGAAAGACCAGTTTGCTCTACAACGCCCGTTCTTATTTCGTAAATGGCGAAGCGGAAGTCTTGTCGTCGAAGCTGAAAAAGTGGCTCCCTGAATTGGCCGATACTCGGTCTCTGGAGGCGAAACGCTTTGTAACACTTACAGACGAATCGACAATGACAGCGCTGCTACACGAATGGTATCGTGCGGGCTGGATTCTTTTGGGCGCTTTGCCTTGACGGGCGTGCCTTTACAGGATTTCACGGAATACAGCAGATGCTAGAAATTTGCTGTTCCGCAATATGAAAATTTGTATGAGAAAGACAACGTATCGTCCCCTGATTTATCGACGGTCGTTACGAAAGTGCCTATAATTTCCGGCCAAGCCGTAGGAAGTCTCACATAAAAAAGAATTGTGAGTCTCCACAGCGGCCCAGGTCGGTGTTGGAGCACACATTACCGGTACTTTGCGCTGTTGCTTACCTTTAACCATAAAAGGACGTGATCATGAAGAAATCCCTCCTCGTAGCATCCCTGTTGGCTGCTGTTGCTCTGGCTGCATGCAACAAGTCTAGCGAAACGGCTGCTCCGAGCGCTGCAAGCGATACGTCGGCTGCTTCGGCTCCGGCTGCTGCTGCTTCGGACGCAAACGCTGCTGCATCGAGCGCTTCGGCCGCTGCAAGCGACGCAGCTTCGGCTGCTGGCGCAGCTTCGGACGCTGCCGCTTCGGCTGCCGCTCCGGCATCGGGCGCAAGCCAGTAAGGCTAGCGCTACGCCGCAGGCCGCTTCATGCGGTCTGCCAACGAAAAAACCGGCCCTTGGGCCGGTTTTTTTGTATCTGCTTTTGTATCTGCTTGCGGCGTCGGTCGGCGCGCAAGGCGTCTTCGATTCAGAGCGTGAGCCAGTCGAAGCCTTCCGCCTGAGTCGCGACGACGACGTCCACCGCACTCGCGCCCAACACGGACGCAAGCGCCGCCTGCGCGAGGTGCGGCAGATTGTTTTGCTGACTCAGATGCGCGGCCACGAGATGGCGCAGCTTGGAGCGATCCAGCGACGCGAGAATGGCCGCCGCCGCTTCGTTATTCAGGTGTCCATGCGTGCCGCCAATACGCGCCTTGAGCATCGGCGGATAGCGGCTCGCGGCAAGCATCTCGACATCGTGATTGGATTCGAGCACGAGCGCGTCGCAGCCGCTCAGCACGCTCGTGATATGCGGCGTCGACACGCCGACATCCGTCAACACGCCGAGCCGGCTCGCGCCGTCGGAGAACACGTATTGCAGCGGCTCACGCGCATCGTGAGGCACGGTGTACGGCAGCACGCTCAGATCGCCGATGGCGACGCTTTCATCGCCCCATAGCACGTTCAATTCGACCTTGGCTTCATCGGCGCCGATGGCGCGCGCCGTGCCCCAGCTCATGTACAGCGGAATCGACCAGCGGCGCGCCAGCGTCAGCGCGCTGCCGATATGGTCCGTGTGCTCATGCGTGATGACGATGGCGTCGAGATCTTCGGCACGGCAGTTCAGACGCGCGAGACGGCGCTCGACCTCCTTGCCGGAGAATCCGCAATCGAGCAGCACGCGCGTCGTCGTCGTACCGCTCGATGCCTCGACGAGCAATGCATTGCCCTCGCTGCCGCTGCCGAGACTGGCGAATCTCACGATGTCTTCACTTCAGGATGTCGTTAGTTCAACTGCGCGTGCAGCAAGGAAACGATGCGCTGCGCATCGGACGACGTGTCCGGCTGGCCGTTCGCATCGACGACGCCGACTTGCGTGACCGAGTCGGCCTTCGGCCTCACGTTGACGAGGAACTGGCGCGTCGGCTTCGGCGTGTTGCTCGAGAAGAACTTGCCGAAGAGGCCATCCTTCTTCAGCTCCGCCATGGAGTCCGAAAAATGGACGTAATAGATGCCCTTGTCGCGATCGCGATTGTCGACCGTGAAGTTGGTGCGATCGAGCGCGAGGCCCACACGCAGCCAGGCGCGATCGAACGGCTCGGCGAGATCGAGCGTGGAGCCGCCCGCGCTCGGGTCGACCGCGACCTTCGCGCCGATCGGATGCGCTTGCGCCATCAACTGCTGCGACTGCTTTTCGGTCAGGCCGAACTTCTGCATCAGCTTCGTGAGCACCGCGGCTTCGAGCTGCGGATTACGCGGACGCGCCTCCCAGCGCGACGACGTCTTGTCCTGCCCCGTCAGCACTTCTTCCATCGCGCTGTGCGTGACGGAGATGTCGGTCGAGCCATCGGATGCGCGATCGACCTGCGTGCGGAACATGTCGCGCGTACCCGACGAGTACGCGAAGTCGAGCAGCTTGCCCACGCTGTTCCTGAACCAGTCGTTCGGAATGTTCGCGCGGTTTTCGGCCCAGTCCGTCGCCATGATGCCCGTCTGCGGGGCATCGGTCTTGAGCGTGAAGCCGTTCTCTTCCCAGAACTCCTTCAGCGGTCCCCAGACCTGGTCCGGCGAACGGCCATCGACGACGAGCCAGCGGTGATCGCCATCGCTTTCGATGTGCATGCCGAACGGATCCTGCGCGTTCGGCACGCCGAGCGTCGCGTTGCCGGCCGGCGTGACCGCTCGCTCCGCGGCGCCGCCGAGCGAGTTGATCTTGGGCGGCGCGGCATAACGCTGGCTGATGTCGGCCGTGGTCAGGTCGGACGGAACGGCCAGCGAGGGTGCGGTTTCAGCAGCCTTGTAGTTGACGCGATCCGGCGCGAGCCAGTCGTTGAGCGTGTCGCAACCCGCGAGCGCGAAGACCGCACCGGCGCCGAGCGACAGCACGCCCAGGCGTTTGGCACGAGTAAGAAGAGCGGAACGTTTCATGAGGTCCTTCTTTGCTGCTGATGCGCATTGCCTCGCGCCGAACCCGCTCTAGGCGAGCGGCTCAGCGAGGCCAATGTCGAGGCCAATGAGCGGCGGTTGATGACTGAAGGTGTGGTTCATTTCGATCACGTGCGGCGGCGCGGCTTTCGATTCCTTGTGACTCGGCGCGCCGCCCCATGCGATCAGGCGAGGAGCCCGGCGTCGCGCAACGCGCCACGCACCACGTCGTGATAGCGCGCGTCGAGCGGCGTGAGCGGCAGCCGGATGCCGCCTTCCATGCGGCCGAGCGCCTGCAGCGCCCATTTGGCCGGA
The DNA here is from genome assembly GCF_000698575.1 of Caballeronia zhejiangensis. Lineage (GTDB taxonomy): Bacteria > Pseudomonadota > Gammaproteobacteria > Burkholderiales > Burkholderiaceae > Caballeronia > Caballeronia zhejiangensis. The sequence goes on along the minus strand of NZ_JFHD01000020.1, from coordinate 87,883 downwards.
ATCGGATTCGATTCGCAGAAGAGTTGCTTGTGCAGCGACAGCAGCTTCAGATGGATGCGGCGCGCGGTGATCGCATCGCCTTCGATCGCGGCGCGGCAGAGCTGGCTCATTTCCTTCGGCGCGACGTTGGCCGTCACCGAGATGTTGCCGTGTCCGCCGAGCAGCATGAGCGCGATCGCCGTGGGATCGTCGCCGCTGAAGATGCTGAAATGCGCCGGCGCGTGCTTGATCAGATGCGCAGCGCGATCGATGTTGCCCGTCGCTTCCTTGACGCCGATGATGCCCGGCACGTCCGCGAGGCGCAGGATCGTTTCGTTGCTCATGTCGGCAACGGTGCGGCCCGGCACGTTGTAGAGCAGCACCGGCAGATCGACGGCTTCGGCGATCGCCTTGAAATGGCGATACATGCCTTCCTGCGTCGGCTTGTTGTAATACGGAACGACTTGCAGCGTGGCGTCGGCGCCAACCTTTTTGGCCTGCTTCGAGAGCTCGATGGCTTCGGCGGTCGAATTGCCGCCCGCGCCCGCGATGATCGGAAAGCGCTTGGCCGTGTGCTCGACGGCCGTCTGGATCATCAGGATGTGTTCTTCGACCGACAAAGTGGCCGACTCGCCACTGGTGCCGACCACGACGAGTCCGTTCGAGCCTTGTTCGACGTGCCAGTCGATCAGTTTTCGAAACGCCGGCAGATCGAGACTACCGTCCTCGTGCATCGGTGTGACGATGGCAGGGATACTGCCGCGGATCTGGATGCCGCCGTGTGTTCCGTTTGTCATGAAACTCTATGAATTTAATCGTGAATTTAATCGCAAAAAGCGATATTACGCGATTGTAGCGGATTAGCCGCCGAGCGCGTAACGTGGCGGACCCGGGGGTATGTTACTAATCGTGAGTGGGTTTTCCGCTGACTGCGATGCGCGAACCGCACAGATTCGCTGCACGTAGGCAGGGCGCGGGTCATCGACGAACCCGTCTTCGTAGCCGATCACGCGCAGTCGCCCTCGCACCGCTTCGAGCAGTTCGCCGGGTTCGAGCAGAAACGCCGGATTCGACGGCTTGCCGATACTGCCGTTGCCCGCCGCGAACGTTTCGTAGATCAGCACGCCGCCGGGCGCGAGCGCGTCGATGAAGTGCCCGAACAGCGGCCGATGCAGATAGTTGGTGACGACGACGGCATCGAACTTTCGATCGTCCGAAAGCGGCCACGGCGCGCCGTTTTCCAGATCGGCGGCAAGCGTTTCGATGCCTTCGAGCGCCGCCATCGACGCGAGCGCGTCCGCGTCACGATCGACCGCCAGCACGGAAAAACCGCGCGCCGCGAACCAGCGCGCGTGGCGCCCGCTGCCCGCGGCGACGTCGAGGACCGCGCCGCCGGGCGCGACGAGATGCGCCCAGCGCGCGACCCACGGACTGATCGCGCTTTCCATCAGTTGTAAGACAGCCCCATGGCCTCGCGCACGTCGCGCATCGTTTCGGTCGCGAACTTGCGCGCCTTGTCGCAGCCGTCCGCGACGATCGCGCGCAACAGCGACGGATCGTCCATGTACTTCTGCGCGCGTTCCAGCATCGGCTGCTGCTCGCGCAGAATGCCTTCGATCACCGGCTGCTTGCACTCCAGACAGCCGATGCCCGCGCTGCGGCAGCCCTTCTGCACCCATTCGTGCGTGTTTTCGTCGGTGTAGACCTGATGCAGTTGCCACACCGGACACTTGTCGGGATCGCCCGGATCGGTGCGGCGCACGCGCGCCGGGTCGGTCGGCATCTTGCGGACTTTCTGCTCGATGGTCGCCGCGTCCTCACGCAAGCCGATGGTGTTGCCGTACGACTTCGACATCTTCTGGCCGTCGAGGCCCGGCATGCGCGACGCTTCGGTCAGGAGAACCTGCGGCTCGACCAGAATGATCTTGCGCGCGCCTTCGAGATAGCCGAACAGACGCTCGCGATCGCTCATCGACAGGCTTTGCGATTCCTGCAGCATCGCGCGCGCTTGTTCGAGCGCTTCGTCGTCGCCTTCCTGCTGATACGCGACGCGCAGCTCGTGATACAGCTTCGAGCGCTTGCCGCCGAGTTTCTTGGCCGCTTCGAGCGCCTTCTCCTCGAAATCCGGCTCCTTGCCATAGAGATAGTTGAAGCGGCGCGCGATCTCGCGCGTCATTTCCACGTGCGGCACCTGATCCTCGCCCACCGGCACGAGCGACGCGCGATACAGCAGGATGTCCGCCGCCATCAGCACCGGATAGCCGAGGAAGCCGTACGTCGACAGATCCTTTTCGCGCAGCTTTTCGATCTGCTCCTTGTAGGTCGGCACGCGTTCGAGCCAGCCGAGCGGCGTGCCCATGCCGAGCAGCAGCGAAAGTTCGGCGTGCTCGGGCACGCGGCTCTGGATGAAGAGCGTCGCCTGTGCCGGGTCGATGCCGGACGCCAGCCAGTCGATGAGCACTTCCCAGACGTTTTTCTCGATGACCTCGGGCGTCTCGTAGTGCGTCGTGAGCGCGTGCCAGTCGACCACTGCGAAGAAGCACGGATATTCGGACTGCAGCCGCACCCAGTTTTTCAGCACGCCGTGATAGTGGCCGAGGTGCAGCGACCCGGTGGGCCGCATGCCGGAGAAGATACGGTCAGGGAACATGATGTTATGGGAATAGTGAAGCGAGGGGATTCAAGATAGCCGACACCGCCGTATAGCCGACGTTCACGAGCGGCCCGAGCCAGAAGCGCGTCAGCACGCCGGTCACGACGAGCGCCATCACGATGAAGAAGCCGTACGGCTCGAGCTTCGAAAACGCGATGGACGCGCGCACCGGCAGAAGCGCCATGACGACACGGCCGCCGTCGAGCGGCGGCAACGGAAAGAGATTGAGCACGCCGAGCACGAGATTCACGCTGATGCCCGCCTGAGCCATGCCCGTGAAGAACGGCTCGTCGATGTGAAAGGCCCGCAGCAGCACGAAGATCACGCCCCAGACGATCGCCTGGGCGAAGTTGCTGCCCGGCCCGGCCGCCGCGACCCACAGGCTGCCCCAGCGCGGATTGCGCAGGTTGCCGAACGCCACGGGCACGGGCTTCGCATAGCCGAACATGAACGCACCGCTCGTCACGAAGTAAAGGACGATCGGAATGACGATCGTGCCGATCGGGTCGATGTGGCGCATCGGGTTCATCGAAACGCGGCCGAGAACGTAGGCCGTGTTGTCGCCGAGCAGTCGCGCGGCGTAGCCATGCGCGGCCTCGTGCAGCGTGATCGCGAAAATCACGGGAAGCGCGTAGACCGCGATGGTCTGTATCAGGGAAGCATCCATAGGGCGGTATTGTAACAAGCAGGCAGGTTGGATCCGACACGCACGGCGGCGCCGGGCGCGCACTATTTCGCCCATGGTGTGAGCAAACGCTTAATCGGGACTTATGCCCGTGTGCGCTACTGCGCGGCGCTTACGCCGTGAGCCCGAACGGTTCGAGACTGCCTCTCCCCGCGCGCACGAGCACTGGCTCCCCCGAAGAAAGATCGATCACCGTGGACGGCTCCGCCGGACACGCGCCGGCATCGATCACGAGTTCGATCTGTTTTTCGAGGCGTTCGCGGATTTCCTCGGCGTCGTTGAGCGGCTCGGTGTCGGGCGGCAGGATCAGCGTCGATGCAAGCAGCGGTTCGCCGAGCGCCTCCAGCAACGCGAGCGTGATCGCGTGATCGGGCACGCGCAGCCCGATCGTCTTGCGCGACGGATGCGAAAGCCGCCGCGGCACTTCCTTGGTCGCCTGCAGCACGAAAACGTAAGGCCCAGGCGTCACCGACTTGATCAGCCGATACTGCTGGTTGTCGACCATGGCGAAATTGGACAGCTCGGAGAGGTCGCGCACGAGCAGGGAGAGCAACTGCTTGTCGTCGATGCCGCGCACGCGTCGCAATCGCTCGACCGCGTCCTTGTCGTCGAGATGGCAGCCGAGCGCGTAGCTCGAATCGGTCGGCAACGCGACGAGACCGCCGTCCTTGATGATCTGCACGGCCTGATTGATGAGCCGCGGCTGCGGATTATCCGGATGAATGCGAAAGAATTGAGACATGGCGACGCCTTATTGTTTCGATCGTTATCGCGATGGGCCGAGCGGCGCGCGACTTCTTGTCTCGCGCGCGAGCGCGCCCTGCGCGATGAGCGTGCGGAAAATCACAGGTGATGCAAAGACCGTGCGCGCGAGCAGAAAGACGCGCGCCGCGGGAACGCTAAAGCCAGCGCTCCCAGACAGGCGTGAGATCGTCGGGCAACGGCGGAAGCAGGCCGAGATCGACGCGCCCTTCGCCCGCGCCGTGGAAGTCCGAGCCGCGCGATGCCTCGAACCCATAGCGGCGCGCGACATCGGCGTATTCGCGGTACTGGTCGGGCGTATGGCTGCCCGTCACGACTTCGATGGCCCGGCCGCCGAGCTCGATGAATTCATCGAAGAGCGCGGCGAATTCGACCGGCGTGAAGTCGTAGCGGCCCGGATGCGCGATGATCGGCTCGCCGCCCGCATCCTTGATCCATTTCACGGCGTCCGCGAGCTTCGCCCAGCAATGCCCGACGAAACCCGGCTTGCCGTCGCCGAGATAGCGCGCGAACACATCCGACGTGGACTGCGCATACCCCGCCTCCACCAGATACCGCGCGAAGTGCGTGCGCGAGATCATGTCGGGATCGTCGGTGAAGCGCAGCGCGCCTTCGTAGCAATCCGGAATGCCGACCGCCGCGAGCGCCTCGCCGATCGCCACGCCGCGCGCCGCGCGCCCGTTGCGCGTCGATTCGAGCCCCTTGCGCAGCGCATCGTTATGCGGATCGACGTTCATGCCGACGATATGCACCGTGCGCGACGCCCACGTCACCGAAATCTCGACGCCGGGCAGATAGCGCATGCCGAGCGCCTCGGCGGCCTTCTTCGCTTCGTCCTGCCCGCCGAGCTGATCGTGATCCGTCAGCGACCATAGCGTGACGCCGTTCGCGTGCGCGCGCGCGGCGACATCGGCGGGCGCAAACTGTCCGTCGGACACGGTGGAATGGCAATGCAGATCGGCGTTCATCGTCGTTTATCGGGCTTCACTCACATTCTAACTGTATCGGCGCGACAAGCCGATTATGTAGTTCCTTCGTTCCGTGCTGCGCCGCTCACGCGCAGAACGATTCGACGAGCGCCGCGACGCGCTCCGGCTGATCGTGATGGATCATGTGACCGGCCTCGTCGACGATTTCCTCGCGCCAGTCGGGAAACGCCTGAAAGCGCGCCTTGAATTCGGCGATGGGCGTCTCGCCCGCGAAAGCCGCGAGCGTCGGCGAATCCTTCGCCTCGACGTGCAGCACGGGCGCCGCCACGCGCGCCCACGCCGCGCTCACCTCGTCGAGCCGATACAGCGTCGGTCCGCGCAATTTGTGCGCCGGATCGGCAAGCAGATGGAAGCGCCCATCCGCTTCCTCGCGGGACCAGTGTTGCGCGAGATAGCGCGCACGCGCGAGCGGCAGACGCGGATTCGTGCGGATCAGCCGGTCGGCGACTTCGTCGAGGCTCGCGTAGCTGCGCAGCGCGGGCGGCGCGCGCAGATCGTCGAGCCATTGCGAAATGCGCCCCGGCGATTGCGACGCGCGCGCCGCCGGCAATCCGAAGCCTTCGAGATCGACCACGCGGCGCACGCGCGCGGGCCGCACGCCCGCGTACAGCAGCGCGACATTCGCGCCCATGCTGTGGCCGACGATGTTCACCTGACCGCCCGGCGCGTAATGGTCGAACAGCACGTCGAGATCGGAGAGATAGTCGGGAAAGTAGTAATGGCCGCCGCCCTTCTGCGCGACCGGCCAGTCGGAGAGCCCGAAGCCGCGCGCATCGGGCGCGAGCACTTGCCAGTCGCCCACGAGTGCATCGACGACGAACTGGAACGACGCGCCGATATCCATCCAGCCGTGCAGCATGAAGAGCATCGGGGCGTCGGGCGAGCCCCAGCGGCGTACGTGCAGGCGCACGCCGCGCGCGTCGACGAATTCGGAGCGCGAATCTTTCATGGTGTCGTCTCGAAGTAAAAAAGGATGATCGTTCGATTATAGCGACGAAGAACCTGCCCTACTTCGCATCGTCGAGGCCGGCGAGTGCGCGCAGTTCGGCTTCGTCGAAACCGGCGTCGCGGCGTGCTTCGAAATTGAACGGGCCGCGCAGCTTCGGCGCGTGATATTGCGCGGCGAGGCGTTCGTAAGTCGTGTGCGGGTCCAGATTTCGCGCGTCGCACAGAAACCGGAACCAGCGATTGCCGATCAACACATGGCCGACTTCATCGCGCAGGATGACGTCGAGGATCGCCGCGGACGCGTGATCGCCCGCCTGCGCGAGACGCTTTCTGATCGGCGGCGACGCGTCGAGCCCGCGCGCCTCCAGTGTCCGCGGCACGAGCGCCATGCGCGCCAGCACATCGCCGCGCGTGCGTTGCGCCATGTCCCACAGCCCATCGTGCGCCGGGAAGTCGCCGTAAGCGTGGCCGAAATCGGCGAGGCGCGCGCTCAGCAGCGAAAAGTGATGCGCCTCCTCCGCCGCCACCTTCAACCAGTCGAGATAAAAATCCTGCGGCATCGACGGAAATCGCCAGACGGCATCGAGCGCGAGATTGATCGCGTTGAATTCGATGTGCGCGAGCGCGTGCAACAGCACGGCGCGCCCCGCATCCGACTGCATGCTGCGACGCTTCAGCGACGATGGCTCCACGAGCGCCGGACGCTCGGGCCGGCCAGGCAGATCGCCGGGTTCCGCGAACGCGGCTCGTGGATCGATCCGCGACGGCTGGGCGCGCGCCGCATCGAAAAGTGCGCGGGCGCGCGCGGCTTTCGTCGCGGGATCGCGCTCGCGCAGGACCGCGAGCGCTGCGCGGCGGGCGCAGTCATCGGCTTCCGGGGAAATGACAAGGTCGTGCATCGGACTGTCTCGAAAACGGGCGTCGAACACTGCGTTCCAGCGGACGCTTACGGCAAACAGCTAAAATGGTAATCCCGGCGGACGCCTCAAAACGCGCAACAATGCGCGTGCGCCGCCTCACCGGCAGGCGCGCATTGTAGTCCCACCTTCACGACATCACGCCTCAGGAGACAATGTGGCCATCTACAAACTCGGCGACGACGCCCCGACCATCCACGAAAGCGTGTTTCTCGCGGACACCGCGACCATCATCGGCCGGGTGACGCTCGAGGAAAACGCGAGTGTCTGGCCCGGCGCGGCGCTGCGCGGCGACAACGAGCCGATCGTCGTCGGACGCGGCAGCAACGTGCAGGAAGGCGCGGTACTCCACGCCGATCCGGGTTTTCCTCTGACGATCGAGAGCGATGTCACCGTCGGCCATCAGGCAATGCTGCACGGCTGCACGATCAAGGAAGGCTCGCTGATCGGAATCCAGGCGGTGGTCTTGAATGGCGCGGTGATCGGCCGCAACTGTCTGGTTGGCGCGGGCGCTGTCGTCACCGAAGGCAAGGTGTTTCCGGACAATACGCTGATTCTCGGCGCGCCCGCAAAGGCAGTGCGGGAAATCGGCGAGGCGGATATCGCCCGCATGCGTGCGGCCACGGCGAGTTATGCCGACCGTCGCGAATATTACAAGGCGCACCTCGTGCGTATCGGCTGAACGGACGCCGCACGAGACGGCGCAGCAGCCTCAACACCCAAGGAAGAGTTGTGAACGACCAGTTGCAGAAATTCATGTTCAACGCGGCGCCGGTGCGCGGCGAGATCGTCTCGTTGCGTCATACGTGGCAGGAAGTGCTCGCGCGCCGCTCGTATCCCGTGGCCGTGCGCAACGTGCTCGGCGAAATGATGGCCGCATGCGCGCTGCTGTCCGCGAACCTAAAGTTCGACGGCACGCTCATCATGCAGATCTACGGCGACGGCCCCGTGAAGATGCTGGTCGTGCAGTGCAATTCCAACCTGTCGCTGCGCGCCACGGCGAAGCTGGCCGATGGCGGCGAGAGCGAGCTCGACAGCGAAATGTCGCTGCCGGACCTGCTGAACCGTCACGGGCGCGGCCGCTGCGTCATCACGCTCGATCCCTCCGACAAAAAGCCGGGGCAGCAACCGTATCAGGGCATCGTGCCGCTGTCGGACGAGCATGGCGCGCTCAAGTCGATGGCCGAAGTGCTCGAGCACTACATGCATCACTCCGAGCAGCTCGACACACGCTTGTGGCTCGCCGCCGATACCGACCGCGCCGTCGGCCTGCTGCTGCAGAAGCTGCCGGGCGATGGCGGCATCGTTCCGCATCCGGGCGAGCACGACGCCGATACGTGGCAGCGCGTCTGCCATCTCGGCAGCACGCTTTCCAACGAGGAATTGCTGAAGGAAGAGCCGGATACCGTGTTCAAGCGCCTTTTCTGGCAAGAAAACGTCCAGCACTTCGAGCCGGCAGCGGCGCGCTTCCAGTGCACGTGTTCGCGTGAGAAGGTCGGCGGCATGCTGAAGATGCTCGGCCGCGAGGAAGTCGACAGCGTGATCGTGGAGCGCGGCAATGTCGAAGTGCATTGCGAGTTCTGCAACCAGCGCTATGACTTCGACTCCGTCGACGTTGCGCAACTTTTTGTCGCAAACGAACTCTCACAAGGTGTGAGCCCGGCGTCGCACCGGCGCCACTGAAACGCCGCGCAAGCCTTGTCCAGTCGAGGTTTCGCCACGCGCGCCGGTGGCGCTCGAAGCACGGCGCGCCGCTTGCGGCCTGCTTTCGGCCCGGCTCTCACGACAGATTCCGCAAGCTATGATGGGACTCCTGCACAGATGTCTGGCCCGCTGGAGGTCGCAAAATGAAAACCGCAACACTCAACTGGAAATTGCTGCCGTGTCTGGCCGGGGTCGCGCTCGTCGCCGGCTGCATGATGGATCCGCCCGGCCCGTCGCCGATCTATAGCCGCTTGCCCGACACATCGCCTGCGCCGCAACAGACGCTCACGCCGCAGCAGGAGATGGACCGCTACAACGCCATCGACAAGCAGGCGCTCAACGAATCGCAGCAGGCAGCCGCGGCTGGCAACGCCGCGAAGACGATGTCGCAGTTCTACGCGCCCGCGCCGGTGTCGGTCTACGGCGGCTATTCGAGCGGCGGCTGGGGCGGCCCGTACTGGGGCACCGGCATCGGATTCGGCACTTCGTGGTAGGCGAGGCGGCCATCCACCTTTGTTTGCCAAATACAAAAATGGCGCGGTCGTGACCGCGCCATTTTTTCTCTCAACCAGCCGGCGTCTTACTGCGCCGCGCCCTGCTGCTTTTTCTTCGCTTCGGCCGCTTTTTCCTTCTGCGCCTTCTTGTCCAGCTCGCGCAACTCCTGCTTCGAGCGCGACACGGGATTCGGCACCACGCGCAGCGGCGCCGCTGAAACCTGACCGCGCGTCGAGCCGTTCATGCCCGGCACGTTCGCGGAATTGACGGGCGCGTTCGAATTCGGCGAGACGAACTGCACGAACACCTCGCTGTCCTTCACCATGCCCATCTCGTAGCGCGCGCGCTCTTCCACGGCGGCGGTGCCGTTTTGCAGGTCCTGCACTTCGCCCTGGACGCGCTCGTTGCGCAGTCTCAGATTCGTGTTCTTGTCCGTCTGCTGCGCGAGCTGCTGCTGCAATTCATGCACGCGCAGCCAGCCGCCATGTCCCCACCAGAGCGGGTATTGGATCAGCACCAGCAAAAGAACCAGAACGACAGTTACGAGCCGCATTCACGTAGCCGAAATAAGCGCCGCCCGGCGGCAAGCTGCCCCGGGCGACGGGCTTCAAAAGATGACGCTTCAAAGACCACTAAGCGTCCTTATCGACTAAAGCGGCAAAAGCTTTAGCGCAAGTTGTAAAACGCCGACTTGCCCGGGTAGCTGGCGATATCGCCGAGATCTTCCTCGATGCGCAGCAACTGGTTGTACTTCGAGATGCGATCGCTGCGCGACAGCGAGCCGGTCTTGATCTGGCCGGCGTTCAGGCCGACCGCGATGTCCGCGATGGTCGAATCTTCCGTCTCGCCCGAGCGGTGCGAGATGACCGCCGTGTAGCCCGCGCGCTTGGCCATTTCGATCGCCGCGAAGGTTTCCGTCAGCGTGCCGATCTGGTTGATCTTGATGAGGATCGAGTTCGCGATGCCCTTCTCGATGCCTTCCTTCAGAATGCGCGTGTTCGTGACGAAGAGATCGTCGCCGACGAGCTGGATCTTCTTGCCGAGCTTGTCGGTCAGCGTCTTCCAGCCTTCCCAGTCCGACTCGTGCATGCCGTCTTCGATCGACACGATCGGGAACTTGTCGGCGAGCGTGGCGAGGTAATCCGCGAATTCGGTCGACGACAGTTGCAAGCCTTCGCCAGCCAGTTGGTACTTGCCGTCGTGATAGAACTCGCTCGCCGCGCAGTCGAGCGCGAGCAGCACATCTTCACCGGCGCGATAACCGGCCTTCTCGATGGCTTGCAGAATCGTCGACAGGCACTCGTCGTTGCTGCCGAAGTTCGGCGCGAAGCCGCCTTCGTCGCCCACCGCGGTGCTCATGCCGCGCTCGGCCAGGATCTTCTTCAGCGCGTGGAACACTTCCGCGCCGCAACGCAGCGCTTCGCGGAACGTCGGCTGGCTCACCGGGACGATCATGAATTCCTGGATGTCCAGGCTGTTGTTCGCGTGCGCGCCGCCGTTGACGATGTTCATCATCGGCACCGGAAGCTGCATCGCGCCCGAGCCGCCGAAGTAGCGGTACAGCGGCAGGCCGGCTTCTTCGGCGGCAGCCTTCGCGACCGCCATCGACACCGCGAGCATCGCGTTCGCGCCGAGACGCGACTTGTTGTCGGTGCCGTCGAGTTCGAGCAGGGTCTTGTCGAGGAAAGCCTGTTCCGAGGCGTCGAGGCCCATGATGGCTTCGGAAATCTCGGTGTTGATGTGTTCGACGGCCTTAAGCACGCCCTTGCCGCCGTAGCGGCCCGCTTCGCCGTCGCGCAATTCGATGGCCTCGCGCGAGCCGGTGGATGCGCCCGAAGGCACCGCCGCGCGGCCCATCGTGCCCGACTCGAGCAACACGTCGCATTCGACGGTCGGATTGCCTCGCGAATCGAGAATCTCGCGGCCGATGATATCTACGATAGCACTCATGGTTTCCTCAAGAAATGACGATGAATTCTGTCAGTCACAACGAAGCGCGCCGCCTGTTTTTACACTTCGATACACGCTTCACTGGCTTCGCTCAGACCCATTCGATGACCGCCGGGTTCAGCTCCGGCGCAAAGAGCGGTCGTTTCGGGACCGGATCGAATCCGGTCCGCATCGCTTTCGTGGGGAGCGGGCGTCTCATCCGCCGGTTGCGGATGCCGCCCCGATGCGTTGCACGCTCCTCCGTTGCCCGGATGACGCCGGACGGCCTGATCTCGCAACACGGGCGCCCATGATGACGCCCGCGCCGTACTACTTTTTGCTGCCGACGCTCAGTTGAAGTCGTTCTCGAGGAACGAACCGCTTTTCACCGCGCGATCGATCGTGATGAGCGTCGAAAGCAGCGCTTCCATGTGATGCAGCGGCACCGCGTTCGGGCCGTCGGACTTCGCGCAGGCCGGGTCCGGATGCGTCTCCATGAAGAGGCCCGCCACGCCCGTCGCGACCGCCGCACGCGCCAGCACCGGCACGAATTCGCGCTGACCGCCTGAGCTCGTGCCCTGCCCGCCCGGCAACTGCACCGAATGGGTGGCATCGAAGACGACCGGCGCGTTGGTTTCGCGCATGATCGCGAGCGAGCGCATGTCGGACACGAGGTTGTTATAGCCGAACGACACGCCGCGCTCGCACGCCATGAAGCGGTCTTCCGACAGACCCGCTTCACGCGCGGCGTCGCGCGCCTTGTCGATCACGTTCTTCATGTCGTGCGGCGCGAGAAACTGGCCCTTCTTGATGTTGACCGGTTTGCCCGAGCGCGCGCACGCGTGGATGAAGTCGGTCTGACGGCATAGGAACGCGGGCGTTTGCAGCACGTCCACGACCGATGCGACCGCTTCGATTTCTTCCTCGGTGTGCACGTCCGTGAGAACGGGCACGCCGAGCTGCTTCTTCACTTCGCCGAGAATGCGCAGGCCTTCGTCCATGCCCGGACCGCGATACGACTTGCCCGAACTGCGGTTCGCCTTGTCGAACGACGACTTGTAGATGAACGGAATGCCGAGCTTCTGCGTGATTTCCTTCAGCCGGCCGGCGACGTCGATGGTCATTTGCTCCGACTCGACGACGCACGTGCCCGCGATCAGGAAGAACGGCTTGTCGAGGCCCGCTTCGAAATGACACAGCTTCATGCTTGCGCTCCCGCGGTGGCTTTCGCCGGCGCCTTCACGCCATTGCCTTCGGCGTGCGCGCGAGCTGCATCGACGAATGCCTTGAAGAGCGGATGCCCGTCGCGCGGCGTCGACGTGAATTCGGGGTGGAACTGCACGCCGACGAACCACGGGTGCAGCGACTGCGGCAACTCCATCATCTCGGGCAGATCCTCGCTCGGCGTACGGGCGCTGATGATAAGCCCGCCGGCTTCGAGCTGGGGCACGAAACGGTTATTGACTTCATAACGGTGACGATGACGCTCGTTCACATCGCTGCCGTAGATGCGCTCGGCCATCGTTCCCGGCTTGATCGGGCACTTCTGCGAGCCGAGGCGCATGGTGCCGCCGAGATCCGACTCTTCGTTGCGCTTTTCGATGCGGCCCGCGCGGTCGTACCACTCCGTGATGAGCGCGACGACCGGGTTGCCCGTGTCCTGATCGAACTCGGTGGAATTCGCATCGGCGAGACCGGCGACATCGCGCGCGAACTCGATCACCGCGAGCTGCATGCCGAGGCAGATGCCGAGATACGGCGTCTTCGATTCGCGTGCGTAGCGGATCGCCTTGATCTTGCCTTCCGTGCCGCGACGGCCGAAACCGCCCGGCACCAGCACGGCGTCGAGGTGCTTCAGTGCGTCGGTGCCTTCGGCGTCGATCTGCTCGGAATCGATGTACTCGATGTTGACCTTCGTCGACGTATGGATGGCCGCGTGACGCAGCGCTTCGATCAGCGACTTGTACGATTCGGTGAGCTCGACGTACTTGCCGACCATGCCGATGGTCACTTCGTGCTTCGGATTTTCGAGCTTCTCGACGAGGTTCGACCACATCGCCAGATCGGCCGGCGGCGGCGCGAGCTTCAGCTCTTCACAGATGATGTCGTCGAGGTGCTGGTCGTTGAGCATCTGCGGAATCTTGTAGATGCTGTCCGCGTCCCAAACGGAAATGACCGCGTCTTCGGGCACGTTCGAGAACATGGAAATCTTGGCGCGCTCGTCGTCGGGAATGCGGCGGTCGGCGCGGCACAGGAGCACGTTCGGATAGATACCGATTTCGCGCAGCTTCTGCACGCTGTGCTGCGTGGGCTTTGTCTTGAGTTCACCCGCCGTCGCGATGAACGGCACGAGCGTGAGGTGCACGAAGCACGCGCTGTTGCGGCCCATGCGCAGGCTCATCTGACGCGCGGCTTCGAGGAACGGCAGCGATTCGATGTCGCCCACCGTGCCGCCGATTTCCACGATCGCCACGTCCGGCTGGCCGCACGTCGCCGCAGCGGCGCCGCGCTCCACGAATGCCTGGATTTCGTTGGTGATATGCGGAATGACCTGCACCGTCTTGCCGAGATACTCGCCGCGGCGTTCCTTGCGGATCACCGATTCGTAGATCTGGCCCGTGGTGAAGTTATTGGCCTTGCGCATCTTCGTGCTGATGAAGCGCTCGTAATGGCCGAGGTCGAGGTCGGTCTCCGCTCCGTCTTCCGTCACGAACACTTCCCCGTGCTGGAACGGGCTCATCGTGCCGGGGTCGACGTTGATGTAGGGATCGAGCTTGAGGAGAGTGACTTTGAGACCGCGCGATTCGAGGATCGCGGCGAGAGAGGCGGCGGCAATACCCTTGCCAAGGGACGAAACTACGCCGCCGGTGACGAATACATATTTGGTCATCGCTAGATGCTCGCGGGAAAAACGGATTATACCGTAAAGGCCGGTTCCCACGAAGCGCGCCCGGCGCGGATATTGGCTACAAATCCGCGCATTTCGGCGTCATTTTTGCGGAACGTGACGCGGGCCGTTCGTCAAGTCCCGCGCGCGTGCTCGCGCCCTTTTCAGCGCGCCGTCTGCATGGCCGTGAGCAGCCGCTGCACGGCGCGCGCGGTGTCGATCGGGCGCTCCATCGGAAAGAGATGGCTGCCTTCCATCCATTCGATGTGCTCGCCCGCGATGCGCCGCGTCATCCCGAGCCCGACCTGGCGCACTTCGCGCGAATGCGTCCCCGCGATGAAACCGACGGGCACCGGCGCGCCGTGCGCGAGCCGCGCGCCGAGCGTGTGCGGCAGCGTGCGATAGATCAGATATTCCACATGGCGATCGAATGCGAGCGAGCGTGCGCCGTTCGCATGGGTCTGCGGAATGCCGAAATCGATATAGTCCGACAGCATGCGTTCGTCCCAGCGCGCGAACGCCGGTTTCGACAGGAAATGCCGCCACGCCTCGTCGCGGCTCGCCCACTGCGTGCGGCGCTTGCGCGTCGCGGCGGCGGGCGACAGGCGCTCGTCCAGCCCGGTCCATTGCGTGACGCGCAGGAGTCCGCTCTTCCAGCCCGCGATCACCGGCGAATCGAGCATCACCACGCCTTTCACCCATTCCGGGCGCTTCAGCGCCGCCATCAGCGACAGATAGCCGCCGAGCGAATGCCCGACGAGCCACACCTTCGGATGATCGCCGTCGGCTTCGCGCCGATAGCGGCTCATGTCGTCGATGAGCTGATCGACGAGATACGGCCAGTCGCGCGTCACGGGAAAGCGCGCGTCATGACCGATGCGCTCGATACTGCGAACTTCGTATTCGTCGGAAAGCTCCGCGAACATCGTGCGATACGTCGATGCGGGAAAACCGTTCGCGTGCGAGAAATGGATGATGTCTTTCAAGCGTGTCTCTTGTTTTTTTAGCGTTTAGCGCGCCATCCAGTAGCGCGCGTGGCTTTGCCGGTAGCGCTCGAACGTAATCTGCGAACCGATTTCGATACGCGCCGCGCCGTCTTCGTCGCTGCGCGAAAGCACGATGTCGCGCATCCGGTAGCGCGCGAAAACGGTCGGATGCGGATGATGAAAACGGTTGCGATAGCCTACCTGAAATATCGCGGCCAACGGCCCGACAGAATCGAGGAAAGGCTCGGTGGACGAAGTGCGGCTGCCGTGATGCGGCACGATGAGCACATCGGCGCGCAGGTCTGACGCGTCGCGCGCGATCAGCATGCGTTCGACGTCCGCTTCGATATCGGCGGCGAAGAGCGCCGAGCGTCCCGCCCCGTTCGTCACCTTGAGCACGCACGACTGCCGATTCGGCCTGCCCGAAAGCGGTCCCGGCTCGGGCCACAGCATTCGGAATTCGACGCCGTCCCACGTCCAGCGCTGCCCCGCCGCGCAACGCAGCGTCTGCGCGCCGCGTGCGCGCGCATCGGACCACGACGCGTCCTGCGCGGGCAGCGACGCGAGCAGTTGCCGCACGGCGATCGATTGCAGCACCGCCGGCGCGCCGCCCGCGTGATCCGAATCGGAATGGCTGATGACGAGCGCATCGAGCGCGCGCACGCCCGCAGCCTGCAGATACGGCACCACGATCCGCTCGCCCGCATGCGTCGATTCGGGACCGGGACCGGCGTCGAAGAGCAACGTGTGCCGCGCCGTTTCGACGACGAGCGCCGAGCCCTGGCCGATATCGAGCGCGGTGACGCGAAACGCGCCGACCGGCGCGGGATGCATCGCGGGCGCGAGCAGCGGCAGCCACGTCAGCGGCGCGGCGAAGCGCAACGGCCAGCCGCGCGGCGCGAGCGCCCATGCGACGCCGACGCACGATGCCGCGAGCGCGAACGCATCCGGCCGGGGCAAAAGCCAGAGCGACGCGGGCGCGGCATTCGCGAGACGCGCGAGCATGTCGCAGAGCACGGACAACGCGGCATGGGCGACGTGAAGCATCGGCGCATCGAGCGGTGCGGGAAGCATGAGACCGGCGAGCGTCGCGGGCGTCACGAGCGCGCTGATCCACGGAATCGCGAACGCATTCGCGAGCGGACCGAGCAGCGGAATCTGCGAGAACCAGTAGGCGGTGAGCGGCGCGAGCGCGATCGTCACCGCGTACTGCACACGCGCGCTCGACGCGATATACCGCCGCGCGCGCGCGGCGAACCGCGCGACGATCGCGAGCGGCCTGCGCTTCGCGACATGTTGCGGACGATGACCGACTTCGCTCGGATCGACGCGATCCCATTGATCGACGTCGTCCCGTTCTTCCGTTTGCGCCCGCGACGCGCGACGTCCCGCCGACGCGATCGCATGCAGAATCGCCGCCACCGCGCAGAACGACAGCCAGAATCCCGGCGCTGTCACCGCCCACGGATCCGCGATCAGCACGAACGCGAGCGCCCAAAGCAGCACGAGCGACGACGACGGCCGTCGTCCAAAGAAAAACGCGAGCGCAACGACCAGCAGCATCCACAGCGTGCGTTGCGCGGGCACGTTGAAACCGGCGAGCGCGGCATAGCACGCAGCGAACACGGTCGCGCCGATGGCCGCCGCTTTCGGCGTGGCCGCGATCAACGGCGCGCTCAGGCCGCGCACGCGCACGCGCTTCCACACGAATCCGACGATCAACGCCGCCAGCCCCGCGACGAAGCCGATATGCAAGCCCGATATCGCAACGAGATGACTCGTGCCGGTCGCGCGCATGACGGTCCAGTCGGCATCGCTGACGGCGTCCTGCGCGCCCACCGCGAGCGCGACGATGATCCCGCGATGCGGCGCATCGCCGAGCACGGTCTCGATGCGTTCGCGTGCGCGCGCACGCAGCCGGTCGATCGTCAGCCGCGGACCCGACGCATCGGCGTGCAAACGGCGCGGCTCGCGTGCTGCCGATACATAACCCGTCGCGCGAATGCCGCGTTCGAGCAGCGTTGCTTCGGCATCGCGCAGACCGAAGTTGGCGTTGGCATGCGGACGCTTCAAACGCGCCATCAAGCTCCATCGCTCGCCGGCGTGCAGGTCCGGAACATGATCGCCCGACATCCAAAGCAAGCGCACGACGCGCGGAAAGTCATGCAATTTCGCGCCGTTGGCCTCGACTTCGAAGAGAAAGCGCGTACCGTCGGCGCGTCGCTCGGGCATGCCGCGCACGAAACCCGTCAGTTCGATGTCGCGCTGCTCGTAGCGTGCTGGCAATTGTTCGCGCAGCCGCACATCCGCGCGTATCGCCGCATACGCGAAACCCAGCGCGCAAGCAGCCAGCGCGAAGCTCGCGATGCGCGCACGCGGCTCGATCGCGCCCGACGCAATCGCGATGACGAACGCCGTGCAGCACGCGCACCACGCGATGACATCCGGCAAGCGAGCCTGCTGCTGCAACCACCAGACACCCAATGCAAATCCCAGCAGAATCGCCCGCACATCTTCCCTCTTCGTTCCTCGTCACGGCGAACGCATGCAGCCGATGCGTCCATCGAAACGATTATGAAGAGGCGAGCGCGAGCCGTGGGAGCGCAGCGTGAGCGTTAGCCGTTGTGCCTAGGGAAAGCACGTTTTCGTCGATGCCGCGCAGTTGCGCGAGCACTTGCGCGATGCGCGCGACCTGGTCCGGCGTGTTGCGTTGCTTGTAGCGCCAGGACGGCGCGATGTCGGGCGCATCGGTTTCGAGCACGATCGCGTCGAGCGGCAGCTCCGTCGCGAGCCGGCGGATCTGCCGCGCGCGCTCGAACGTGAGATTGCCGCCGAAGCCGAGATGCATGCCTTGCGCGATGAACGCCTCGGCCTGCTGGAAACTGCCGTTGAACGCATGCGCGATGCCGCGATGAATGTCGTGCGCGCGCAAGCCCTTCAGCACCTTGTCCTGCGACTTGCGCACATGACAGATGACCGGCAGATCGAACTCGCGCGCGAGCTTCAGTTGCTCGTTGTAGAAGAACTGCTGGCGGGCGTCGTCGAGCGTCGGCACGAAGTAATCCAGCCCGATTTCGCCGATGCCCACAAAGTGCGGATCGTCCATGCTCGCTTCGATTTCCTCGCGCAGCGCGCGCAGGTCGTCTTCGTGCGCGCCCGGCGTGAAGAGCGGATGAATGCCGAGCGCGTACGCGCCGCCTTCGATGCGATGCGCCAGCGCCCGCACCGTGTCGAAGTTGAAGCGCCCGACGCCCGGAATCACGATGCGCGTCACGAGCGCATCGAGCGCGGCATCGGCGACGGCATCGCGGTCGGCATCGAATTCGCCGGCATCCAGATGACAGTGCGTATCGATCCACATGGCGGCCTCCGCGCGTCGCGAAAGATTCAGACCGGCACGACCGGCTCTTCGTGCAGCACGCCGTCGCGCAGGCGCAGGATGCGGTCGCAGCGCGCGGCGAGATCGGGATCGTGCGTGACGATCACGAAGCTCGTCTCGAGCGTGCGCGACAGCTCCAGCATCAGGTTGAAGACGGTATCGGCGGTGCCGCCGTCGAGATTGCCGGTGGGTTCGTCGGCGAGCACGCATGCGGGATGCGTGACGAGCGCCCGCGCGATCGCCACGCGCTGACGCTCGCCGCCCGACAATTCGCCCGGCCGATGCTTCGCCCGATGCCCGATGCCCACGCGCTCCAGCATGACGAGCGCTTCCTTGCGCGCGTCTTCCTCGGGCATGCGGCGGATGCGCAGCGGCATCGCGACGTTGTCGAGCGCCGTGAATTCCGGCAGCAGATGATGGAACTGATACACGAAACCGAGCGCGCGATTGCGCAGCTCGTTGCGTTCCTTTTCCTTCAGTTCGGTGAACGGCTTGCCGAGCAGCGAGACCTTGCCCGCGCTCGGTTCGTCGAGCCCGCCGAGCACATGCAGCAGCGTGCTTTTACCCGAGCCCGATGCGCCGACGATCGCGAGCTTTTCGCCCTTCATCACGTCGAGTTGCGCGTTGTTGAGCACCTGCACGTTGAAGCCGCCCTGCACGAACGTCTTCGAAATCGCCGATGCCCGCAGCACGATGTTGTTGGCCGGAATCAGATCACTCATAGCGCAGCGCCTCCGCCGGACGAACCTTCGCGCCGCGCCAGCTCGGATAGAGCGTGGCGAGCGACGACAACAAAAATGCGATGACGCCGATCTTGACGACATCGCCCGGCACGAGCTCAGACGGCAGTTCACTGATGAAATACACCGAAGACGGCAGGAACTGCACGTTGAAAAGATGCTCGATCATCGGCACGAGCCATGGAATGCTCCACGCGATCAGACAGCCGAGCGTCACGCCGAGGGCCGTGCCGATGAAGCCGATCGTCACGCCCTGCACGACGAATATCTTCATGATCGAGCCCGGCTGCGCGCCGAGCGTGCGCAGAATGGCGATATCGGCCTGCTTATCGGTGACGGTCATCACGAGCGACGACACGAGATTGAACGCCGCTACCGCGATGATCAGCGTGAGGATGATGAACATCATGCGTTTCTCGATCTGCACGGCGGAGAACCACGTCTTGTTCTGCTGCGTCCAGTCGCGAATGTACAGATCGCCCGACAGCGTGCCCGCGAGCTGGCGCGCGACTTCGGGCGCGCGCTGCATGTCCTTCAGGCGCAGGCGCACGCCGGTCGGCGCAGGCAGGCGAAAGAGCGCTTCGGCATCGCGGATTTCGATGAGCGCGAGCGTCGAATCGTATTCGTAGTGCCCCGACTCGAAAACGCCGACGACGGTGAACTGCTTGAGGCGCGGCATCATGCCGGCCGGCGTGATGGTGCCTTCGGGCGCGACGAGCGTGATCTTGTCGCCCCGCGTCACGCCGAGGTTGGCCGCGAGATCCTTGCCGAGCACGATGCCGAACTCGCCCGGCTTCAGGTCCGTGAGCTTGCCCGCGCGCATTTCCTTGCCGATGTCGGACACTTCCGGCTCGAGCGTGGGCTCCACGCCGCGCAGCGCGACGCCGCTCACGGCGCCCTGACGCGTGAGCAGCGCCTGCGCTTCGACATAAGGCGCGGCGCCGATCACTTCCGGATTGCGCTTCGCTTCCTGCGCGGTCAGTTGCCAGTCGGGCATGGAACCCGTCGGCGAGAAGATTTCGACGTGCGCGAGCACCGACAGCATGCGGTCGCGCACTTCCTTCTGGAAGCCGTTCATGACCGACAGCACGACGATCAGCGCGGCGACGCCGAGCGCGATGCCCGCCATCGAAACGAGCGCGATGAAGGAGATGAAGCCGTTGCCCGTGGTGCGTTTGCTGGCGCGCGTGTAGCGCCAGCCGATCTGCCATTCGTACGGAAGTTTCAAGCGATTCCTTTCTGCTGCTGTTCCAGCGTTGTTGAGTCCGGTGAAGCAAATTTGCGAAAGTTTGCCATATGTCGCGAAAGCCACGCACTGGCAGCCTTCGTCCGCGAGGCGGGAACGGCGCGCCGAGCCTGATCGGAGAAGGCGCTTTGCCCTACAATGCCGAGCATCATGCCCGTTCATCATCTCCATCTCCTGTTGCCGTTCGCCCTGCCTTCGGCCGCGGACGCCGCCACCGCCCTGCACGGACTGGAGAGCGCGGCGCTCGACAAGCTGCTCGCCCGCGCCACGCTCGAAGAACGCGTCATCGGCGAGGATTTTCAGCGCACGCTGCCGCACGAACGCTGGATCGCGCGCCGCTTCGGCGCGGTGACGCCCGCCGATCAGCGCTATGCCGACGACGCCCCGCTCGCGCCCTTCATGCTGCTCGCCGACGGCGGCACGCCCGGCGATGCGCTCTGGGCCTGCATCGAGCCGGTTCATGTCCGTATCGCGCACGATCATCTCGTATTGATCGATCCCGACACGCTCGGCGTGCACACGGAAGAAGCGCGCGCCCTGCTCCAGACCGCGCGGCCGGTGATCGAAGCGCTCGGCGTGACGCTGCAAGCGCCGACGCCATTACGCTGGTACGTGTCGGGTGAAGCGCTGGGCGCGCTCGCGGGCGCATCGCCGTTGCGCGCGACCGGGCGCAACATCGAAATCTGGCTGCCGCACGAGGCCCGCACCGGCGATCGCTCGCGCGCGTGGATGAAGCTGCAGAACGAAGTGCAGATGGCATGGTTCGAACATCCGCTGAATCTGGAACGCGAATCGCGCGGCCTGCCTGCGATCAATTCGATCTGGCTCCACGGACAAGGCGCGATGCGGCCCGTGCAAAGCCCGTTCGCGCGCGTGATGTCCGATGCGGCCGCAACGCGCGGTCTCGCGCTCGCTTCCGGCGTGAAGCCGTCGATGCCGCCGGCGTCGTTTGCATCGCTCTCGAAAGACGACGCGCAGGACGCGACGCTCGTCGAGCTCGATGCGTTCTCCGCGCCGTTCATCGAACAGGATTGGGCGCGCTGGAACGATGCGCTCAAGGCGCTGGAAAACGCGTGGTTCGCGCCCGCGCTGCAGGCGCTTCTCGACGGCTCGCTCGGCCGCCTGAGTCTCACGCTTTGCGGCGATACCGGCTCGGTCACGCTCTCGGTCACGCGCGCCGATCTGCGCAAGTTCTGGCGGCGCCGGCCGATCGCGGCGCTCTTCATCGAATAAGGCACTTTGCAATGACGCGAATCGTTACGCGCGCTTCTTCTCCCGCCGATGCCGAAGCGCTGATGCGCCACGGCCTGCATCCCGTCATCGCGCGTCTTTACGCATCGCGCGGCGTGACTTCTCCCGATGAAGTCGAAACCGAATTCAAGCGCCTGCACGCGCCCGCCGGCCTGAAAGGCTGCGACGCCGCCGCCGTCGTGCTCGCCGATGCGCTGGTCTCGGGACAGCGCATGCTCGTCGTCGCGGACTACGATTGCGACGGCGCGACCGCATGCGCCGTCGCCGTGCGCGGGCTGCGGATGTTCGGCGCGAACATCGACTATCTGGTTCCGAACCGCTTCGAATACGGCTACGGGCTGACGCCGGAAATCGTCGAGCTGGCGTCGCGTTCGAAGAGCGGCCTGCCCGATCTGCTCATCACGGTCGATAACGGCATCGCGAGCGTCGATGGCGTCGCGGCGGCGAACGCGCTCGGCATCGACGTGCTCGTCACCGATCATCACCTGCCCGGCGACGAGCTGCCCGCCGCGCGCGCGATCGTCAATCCGAATCAGCCGGGCTGCGCGTTTCCGAGCAAGTGCATCGCGGGTGTCGGCGTCATGTTCTACGTGCTGCTCGCGTTGCGCGCGGAGTTGCGGCGGCGCGGCGCTTATGCCGATGGCACACCCGAGCCGCGTCTCGATGGCCTGCTCGATCTCGTCGCGCTCGGCACCGTCGCCGATGTCGTGAAGCTCGACTGCAACAACCGCATTCTCGTCGCGCAAGGCCTGAAGCGGATTCGCTCGGGCCGCATGCAGCCGGGCATCGCCGCGCTCTTTCGCGCCGCCGGCCGCGATGCGCGCGCGGCGTCGGGTTTCGATCTCGGCTTTGCACTCGGGCCGCGCCTCAACGCGGCGGGACGGCTGTCGGACATGTCGCTCGGCATCGAATGCCTGACGACCGACGATGTCGGCCGCGCCTGGGAGCTCGCGCAGCAACTCGATTCGATGAACCGCGAGCGTCGCGAAATCGAAGCCGACATGCAGCAGCAGGCGCTCGCCGAATTGCAGACGATCGATCCGGGCGAGCGCGCCACGCTCACGCTCTACGACGCGAGCTGGCATCAGGGCGTGATCGGCATTGTCGCGGGGCGGCTGAAGGAGCGGTTTCATCGGCCATCGTTCACGTTCGCGCACGCCGACGACAGCGGCACGCTCAGCAAGGGCTCCGGCCGCTCCATTCCGGGCTTTCATCTGCGCGACGCCGTCGATCTGATCGCCAAACGCGAGCCCGGCCTCATCCACAAGTTCGGCGGACACGCAATGGCCGCGGGCCTGACGCTTTCCACCGCCGACATCCCGCGCTTCACCGCCGCGTTCGAAGCGATCGGGCGCGAATGGCTGACGGCCGAAGCGCTGTCGCGCACCGTCGAAACCGATGGCGAACTCGAAGACGCGTACTTCACGCCGCAATTCGTCGAAATGCTCGACGCCGCCGTCTGGGGACAGGGCTTTCCCGCGCCGACCTTCTCCGGCGAGTTCGAAGTCGCGTCGCAGGCGCTCGTGAAGGACAAGCATCTGAAGCTGTCACTGTTGCGCGGGCGGCAGCGTTTCAACGCGATCTGGTTCAACCACGTCGATCCGCTGCCGCCCCGCGCGACCGTCGCGTACCGGCTCGTCAGCGATTCGTGGAACGGCGTCGCGCGGGTGCAGCTGATCGTGGAGCACGCGGGCTGAGCGGCCCGCCGCGCACCCCGAAGGCCGGGGAAACCCTGTCGATCGGCTATAATTTCATCTTTTTACGAAGCCGAAGATCGACAATGGAAGCGGAACGTCTCAACGCGATCGAAAGCCTTCTGGCCGACCTGCGCCGCCGCGCGGGCGAGCTACGGGGGTATCTTTGACTACGACGCCAAGTCCGCGCGTCTAGCCGAAGTCAATAAGGAACTCGAAGACCCGAACGTCTGGAACGACTCGAAGAACGCCCAGGCGCTCGGTCGCGAAAAGAAGCTGCTCGACGGCGTGGTCTCCGCACTCACCGCCCTCGACAACGACCTGCGCGACGCGGACGAACTGTTCGGCATGGCGCGCGAGGAAAACGACGAGGACACGCTCGTCGCATCCGAATCCGATGCGGATGCGCTGCGCCTGCGCGTCGAAGACATGGAATTCCGCCGGATGTTCTCGAACCCGGCCGACCCGAACAACTGCTTCATCGACATCCAGGCGGGCGCGGGCGGCACCGAAGCGTGCGACTGGGCGTCCATGCTGCTGCGCCAGTACCTGCGCTACTGCGAACGCAAGGGCTTCAAGACCGAAGTGCTCGAAGAGTCCGAAGGCGACGTCGCGGGCATCAAGAGCGCGACGATCAAGGTCGAAGGCGAATACGCATACGGCTATCTGCGCACCGAAACCGGCATTCACCGCCTCGTGCGCAAGTCGCCGTTCGACTCGTCGGGTGGGCGTCACACGTCGTTTTCGTCGGTGTTCGTGTATCCGGAAATCGACGATTCGATCGAGATCGAGATCAATCCCGCCGATATCCGCACGGACACGTATCGCGCATCCGGCGCGGGCGGCCAGCACATCAACAAGACCGACTCCGCCGTGCGACTCACGCACGCGCCGACGGGCATCGTCGTGCAGTGCCAGAACGACCGCTCGCAGCACCGCAATCGCGCGGAAGCCATGCAAATGCTCAAGGCGCGTCTCTACGAATTCGAGATGCGCAAGCGTCAGGCCGAGCAAGACAAGCTCGAATCGAGCAAGACCGACGTGGGCTGGGGCCATCAGATCCGCTCCTACGTGCTCGACCAGAGCCGCGTGAAGGACTTGCGCACCAACGTGGAAATGAGCAACACGCGCGCCGTGCTCGACGGCGACCTCGACGACTTCATCAGCGCGAGTCTGAAACAGGGCGTTTAATTCGCCGACGCGGGTATCGACTTCGATATCCGCGTTTTCAATTCAGCCCGCCTCGCATCAAAAAGCCACAATCATCATGACCGAACCGATTCAACCGGGCGCCGCTCCCGAACTGGAAGAGAACCAGATCATCGGCGAGCGACGCGACAAGCTGCGCGCGATGCGCGAGCAAGGCATCGCCTATCCGAACGACTTCCGCCCGACGCATCAGGCCGCCGCGCTGCAGAGCGACTACGCCGAAACGGATAAAGACGCGCTCGAAGCGAATCCCCTGCCCGTCGCGATCGCCGGCCGGATGATGTTGAAGCGCGTGATGGGCAAGGCGAGCTTCGCGACGGTTCAGGATGGCAGCGGCCAGATCCAGTTCTTCGTGACGCCCGCGGACGTCGGCGCCGAAACCTACGACGCATTCAAGAAGTGGGATCTGGGCGATATCGTCGCCGCCAAGGGCGTGCTGTTCCGCACGAACAAGGGCGAGCTGTCGGTGCGCTGCACGGAGTTGCGTCTGCTCTCGAAGGCGCTGCGTCCGCTGCCGGACAAGTTCCACGGCCTCGCCGATCAGGAAACGCGCTATCGCCAGCGCTATGTCGATCTGATCGTCACGCCGGAATCGCGCAAGACCTTCATGGCGCGCACGAAAGCCGTCACGTCGATCCGCAATTTCATGGCGCAGGCGAGCTTCATGGAAGTCGAAACGCCGATGCTCCACCCCATTCCCGGCGGCGCGGCGGCCAAGCCGTTCACCACGCATCACAACGCGCTCGACATGCAAATGTTCCTGCGCATCGCGCCCGAGCTGTATCTGAAGCGGCTGATCGTCGGCGGTTTCGAGCGCGTGTTCGAGATCAACCGTAACTTCCGGAACGAAGGCGTGTCGCCGCGTCACAATCCGGAGTTCACGATGATGGAGTTCTACGCCGCGTACACCGATTACCGCTGGCTGATGGACTTCACCGAGCAACTGATCCGCCAGGCCGCGATCGATGCGCTCGGCACCGCCACCATCACGTATCAGGGGCGCGAGCTTGATTTGAGCAAGCCGTTCCATCGTCTGACGATCAATCAGGCGATTCAGAAGTACGCGCCGCAATACACCGACGCGCAGTTGTCCGATGCCGCGTTCCTGCGCACGGAACTGAAGAAGTTCGGTGTGGATACGACGCAGCCCGCGTTCCTCAACGCCGGTCTCGGTTCGCTGCAGCTCGCGCTGTTCGAAGAGACGGCGGAATCGCAATTGTGGGAGCCGACGTACATTGTCGATTATCCGATCGAAGTGTCCCCGCTCGCGCGTGCGTCGGATTCGGTGCCGGGCATCACCGAGCGTTTCGAGCTCTTTATCACGGGCCGCGAAATCGCCAACGGCTTCTCGGAGCTGAACGATCCGGAAGATCAGGCCGCGCGCTTCCAGAAGCAGGTCGACCAGAAGGACGCCGGCGACGAAGAAGCGATGTACTTCGACGCCGATTACATCCGCGCGCTCGAATACGGCATGCCGCCGACGGGCGGTTGCGGCATCGGCATCGACCGTCTGGTGATGCTGCTGACCGACAGCCCGAGTATTCGCGACGTGATTCTGTTCCCGCATCTGCGTCGCGAGGACTGAGCTTTCGCCTCGGGTTTCAGCGAAAAAAAGCGCGCCTTTCGAGGCGCGTTTTTTTCGATGGAACGATCGTTGTTGTAACCGCTGGTAAAAATTTCAAGCCGTATTCGGCCCGGAAGGGCGCACAGCTCGAGCCATCGGGATTGGCATCGCTCCTGCTTTCCTCGAAAGAGACAATCTCCGCGAATTTGTTACACGCCGAAAAAGCGGAAAGTCGGCGCTTCCCCGAGAATGGGCGTGATTGCCGACATCGGTAGCGGCAGTTCGCCTCGAAACGGAGGTTCGATAATGGATAACGGAACCAGCAAACTCAGCACGTCACCCTCTTCCGGCAGCGCTCAGCCGCCGCAGCGGCGTCTGCATCCGCTCATCGCCACGGCGGCGGGCGCAGTCATCGTCGCGAGCCTCGTGGCTACCGCCGCGATGACGGGACTGTTCCCGAGAGCATCGAGCAATTCCCCGCAGAACCCGCAGACACAGACGGCGGCGGTCGCGCAGCAGCCAGTAGTCGATTCCACCGCGCCGAGCCCGGCGCAGCAGCAAGCCGCCGCTCAACAGCAGGCGGCGCAGCAACAAGCCGCCCAGCAACAGCAAGCGGCACAGCAGCAGGCGCAACCGGCCCCGGCGCAGCCACGACCCGCGCAGCCATCGTATGCGCAGCAACCGCCGCAGCATCCGGCGTATTGCTCGACGTGCGGCACCGTCGAGTCGATTTCAGCCGTCAAGCATGAAGGCCACGGCACCGGCATCGGCGCGGTCGGCGGCGCGGTGGCGGGCGGCGTCGTTGGCAATCAGTTCGGCCGTGGCGGCGGGCGCACGGCGATGACGCTGCTCGGCGCGCTCGGCGGCGGTCTGGCCGGCAATTCGGTCGAAAAGCATATCCGCAGCGAAACCGATTACTCGGTGCACGTGCGGATGGAAAACGGCAAGACTCGGACCTTCACGTACAAGAATCCGCCGCCGTTCCAGCAAGGCGAGCGCGTGCATATTCAGAACGGCACGCTGGTCGCGGGTTGATCGGCGCGCAAAAAGCAAAAAGGCGGCGAACCTCATCGGTTGCCGCCTTTTTTGTTTGAAAGCGTCGAGGCCTAGTGTTCCCGCTGCGAACTGCGCGCGGGATTCGGCCGTCCGCGCATCGCAAGATAGCCCCACCAGATATAGCCCGAGAAGCCGTACAGCACGAACAGGCAGAACAGCATGACCGGCGGATCCGACGACACCAGTACGAACGCCACCACGATCAGCAACACGCCCGCGAACGGCACGCGATAGCGCACGTCGAGCGCCTTGCCGCTGTAGAACGGCGCGTTCGATACCATCGTCACGCCGGCGTAGATGGTCAGCGCAAACGCGACCCACGGCAGCCACACGAGCTTGAGCGGCACGCGATTGTCGGTCGCGAGCCAGACGAAACCGGCGATCAGCGCAGCCGCGGCCGGTGACGGCAAGCCCTGGAAGTACCGCTTGTCGACCACGCCGACGTTCGTATTGAAGCGCGCGAGCCGCAGCGCCGCGCCCGAGCAGTAGACGAACGCGGCGAGCCAGCCCCAGCGCCCGAGATCCTTCAACACCCATTCGTACATGACGAGCGCCGGCGCGACGCCGAACGACACCATGTCCGAAAGGCTGTCGAACTGCTCGCCGAACGCGCTCTGCGTGTGCGTCATGCGCGCGACGCGTCCGTCCATGCCATCGAGCACCATCGCGACGAAAATGGCGATGGCCGCGATCTCGAAACGCACGTTCATCGCCTGAACGACGGCGAAGAAGCCGCAAAAAAGCGCGGCCGTGGTGAACGCGTTGGGCAGCAGGTAAATGCCGCGTTTTCTGAGGAACTGCTGCCGCTTCGCGCGCCGCGTCTCCACGGCGCCGACGTCCTGCGCGGCCTTGTTGCGGCGGAACGCGCGCGGAGGCGTCGCGTTCGCGCGATTACGGCGCGGTTTGAATGCCGCCATCGAATCCTCCGCGTTATTCCGCGAATTCGGCGAGGATCGTCGACGAAGCCGAAACCTTCTCGCCGATCGACACGCGCGGCCGGCTGCCAACCGGCAGATACACGTCGACACGCGAGCCGAAGCGAATGAAGCCGTAGCGCTGGCCGCGCGTGAGCGGCTCGCCCACATGCACGTAGCAGAGAATGCGTCGCGCGATGAGGCCCGCGATCTGCACCGACGTCACGGTATGCCCGCCCGCCGTCTGCAGCACGACCGCGTTGCGCTCGTTCTCGGTCGACGCTTTATCGACGGCCGCGTTCAAATACGCGCCCGGAAAGTACTGCACCTTCGTGATGGCGCCGTCCACCGGCGAGCGCTGCGAGTGTACGTTGAACACGTTCATGAACACGCTGATCTTGAGCGCTTCGCGGCCCACGTACGGATCGTGCGCGGTTTCGACCGCGACGATGCGGCCATCCGCCGGACACAGCACCGCGTTGGGCTGGGTCGGAATCGGGCGGGCCGGATCGCGGAAGAACTGGACGACGAAAATCACGATCAGCCAGAAGATCCAGGCGAAGCCAAAGCCGCCGATCGCCTGCACGAGGATGGCGACGACAGCCGCGATGGCGATGAACGGCCAGCCTTCGCGGGCAATGATCGGATGAGGATAGTTCATGAACGAGTTCTGTGTTTTATAAAAACCGTAGGATAGCAAAAGCCGCCCGGCGCACAGGGCATCCGGGCGGCTTTCGATGCAGCAAAAAGCGTGACTAGCGAAAGATTTAGTTCTTCGACTGGTCGACGAGCTTGTTCTTCGCGATCCACGGCATCATCGCGCGCAGCTTCTCGCCGACTTGCTCGATCTGATGCTCCGAAGTCAGACGGCGGCGCGATTGCAGCGTCGGCGCACCCGCGCGGTTCTCGATGATGAAGCTCTTCGCGTATTCGCCCGTCTGGATGTCCTTCAGCACGGCCTTCATCGCCTTCTTCGTCTCTTCCGTGACGATGCGCGGACCCGTCACGTATTCGCCATATTCGGCGTTGTTCGAGATCGAGTAGTTCATGTTGGCGATGCCGCCTTCGTAGATCAGGTCGACGATCAGTTTCAGTTCGTGCAGGCACTCGAAGTACGCCATTTCCGGCGCGTAGCCGGCTTCCACCAGCGTTTCGAAGCCGGCCTTGATCAGGTCGACGGTGCCGCCGCACAGCACGGCCTGCTCGCCGAACAGGTCCGTTTCGGTTTCTTCACGGAAGTTCGTTTCGATGATGCCCGCGCGGCCGCCGCCGTTCGCCACCGCATACGACAGCGCCACGTCGCGCGCGGAGCCGGACTTGTCCTGCGCCACGGCGACCAGGTGCGGCACGCCGCCGCCTTGCGTGTACGTGTTGCGCACGGTGTGGCCCGGCGCCTTCGGCGCGATCATGATGACGTCCAGATCGGCGCGCGGGATCACCTGACCGTAGTGCACGTTGAAGCCGTGCGCGAACGCGAGCGCCGCGCCCTGCTTGGCGTTGTCATGCACTTCGTTCTTGTAGACTTCAGCGATCTGCTCGTCCGGCAGCAGCATCATGACCACGTCCGCGCCCTTCACGGCTTCGGCCACTTCCTTCACCTTGAGGCCCGCGTTCTCGGCCTTGCTCCACGATGCGCCGCCCTTACGCAGGCCGACCGTCACGTTCACGCCGCTTTCCTTCAGGTTGAGCGCGTGTGCATGGCCTTGCGAGCCATAACCGATGATGGTGACTTGCTTGCCCTTGATGAGGGAGAGGTCGGCGTCCTTGTCGTAGAAAACTTTCATGGTGGTTCCTTGATCGTGCGTTGAATTTGGTTGCGCTACTTTGCTTCGTTTTGACTGGAAAGGCGTCAGACCTTGAGAATCCGCTCGCCCCGGCCGATGCCTGAGCTGCCCGTGCGAACCGTTTCGAGGATCGCCGTGGCGTCGAGCGCCTGGATGAACGCGTCGAGCTTGTCGGACGCGCCCGTCAGTTCCATCGTGTAGGTCTTCTCGGTCACGTCGATGATGCGGCCGCGGAAGATATCCGCCATGCGCTTCATTTCTTCGCGTTCCTTGCCGACCGCCCTTACCTTGATGAGCATCAGCTCGCGCTCGATGTGGGCGCCCTCTGTCAGGTCGACCACTTTCACCACCTCGATCAGGCGGTTCAGGTGCTTCGTGATCTGTTCGATCACGTCGTCCGAGCCAATGGAGACGATGGTCAGCCGCGACAGCGAACTGTCTTCGGTCGGCGCCACCGTCAGCGTTTCGATGTTATAGCCGCGTGCCGAAAAGAGCCCGACGACGCGCGATAACGCGCCCGGTTCGTTCTCCAGCAAAACGGAGATGATGTGTTTCATTGTCTTTTCCCGAATGTGTCCAGAAGAGGCGTTCGTCCGAAAAACCCGCGCGCGTCACATGTCCTTTGTGAAGACAGGCGCGCGCGGGCCTCGCGAGTCGAAGCCGCGTTATAGATCCTCAGACCCGAGCAGCATTTCCGTGATGCCTTTGCCTGCCTGCACCATCGGGAATACGTTTTCGGTGGGATCGGTCTGGAAGTCGAGAAATACGGTGCGATCCTTCAGGCGCAGCGCTTCCTTCAGCGCCGGCTCGACGTCCGCCGTCTTTTCGACGCGAATGCCGACGTGACCGTACGCCTCAGCGAGCTTCACGAAGTCGGGCAGCGCGTCCATGTACGAACTGGAATAGCGCTTCTTGTATTCGATCTGCTGCCACTGGCGCACCATGCCGAGATAGCGGTTGTTCAGCGAGATGATCTTGACGGGCGTGTTGTACTGCTTGCACGTCGAGAGCTCCTGAATGCACATCTGGATCGAGCCTTCGCCCGTGATGCAGACCACTTCGTCGTCCGGATAGGCCATCTTCACGCCCATCGCCGCCGGCAGGCCGAAGCCCATCGTGCCGAGACCGCCCGAGTTGATCCAGCGGCGCGGCTTGTTGAACGGATAGAACTGCGCCGCCCACATCTGATGCTGGCCGACATCGGAACACACGAACGCGTTGCCGTCGGTCAGTTCCCAGAGCTTTTCGACGACGTACTGCGGCTTGATGATCTCGCTCTTGCGGTCGTAGGACAGGCAATCCTTCGAGCGCCAGCCTTCGATCTCGTCCCACCACTTCGCGAGCGCCTGCGTGTCCGGGCCGTGCTCGGCGTGCTGAAGCTGCTCGATGAGCTCCTTGAGCACTTCCTTCACGTCGCCGACGATGGGGATATCCACCTTCACGCGCTTGGAAATGGACGACGGGTCGACGTCGATATGGATGATCTTGCGCGGCGACGACGCGAAGTGCTTCGGATCGCCGATCACGCGGTCGTCGAAGCGCGCGCCGATGGCGATCAGCACGTCGCAGTTCTGCATCGCCATGTTGGCTTCGTACGTGCCGTGCATGCCGAGCATGCCGAGGAACTTCTTGTCCGATGCGCGATAGCCGCCGAGGCCCATCAGCGTGTTGGTGACGGGATAGCCGAGCAGATCGGCGAACTGGTTCAGCTCGCGCGATGCATCGGCGAGGATGATGCCGCCGCCGGTATAGATGTACGGGCGCTTCGCCGACAGCAGAAGCTGCACCGCCTTGCGGATCTGGCCCGAATGGCCCTTCGTGACCGGATTGTACGAACGCAGCGACACGCTCTTGACCGGCTCGTACTTGCACGGCGCCTTCGACACGTCCTTCGGAATGTCGATCAGTACCGGGCCGGGACGGCCGGTACGCGCGATGTAGAACGCTTTCTTGACGGTCTCGGCCAAGTCGCGCACGTCCTTCACGAGGAAGTTGTGCTTCACGCATGGACGCGTGATGCCGACGGTGTCGCACTCCTGGAATGCGTCGAGACCGATGGCCGCGGTCGGAACCTGCCCGCTGATGACGACGAGCGGAATCGAATCCATGTAGGCCGTGGCGATGCCGGTGACGGCATTGGTGACGCCCGGGCCCGAGGTCACGAGACACACGCCGACGTTGCCGGTCGAGCGCGAATACGCGTCGGCGGCGTGCACGGCGGCCTGCTCGTGGCGCACGAGAATGTGCTGAATCTGGTCTTGCTTGTACAGCTCGTCGTAGATGTAGAGTACCGAGCCGCCGGGATAGCCCCAAATGAACTCGACGTTCTCATCGGCCAATGCGCGCATGAGCACGGTGGCGCCGATGGAGTCAGCTTCGTGAGGAGGAGTCGTATCCGACGTGGAGAATTCCGCGCTGGGCATGTTCATTCATCACCTTTCGAATTTTCGGCAAAAAATTGATCGGGTGCTCTCTGCCGGGCTTGTGGCTCGGGTTCAAGCGGCGCGTCTAGGTTTGACTGGCGTGCTTCTTGGGCTCGCCTCAAAGCAGACATTTCACTGATGATGCGAGTCAGAAAATGTAACAGCGGCGCGCGCGGGCGGTCAAGCAAAAAGTTACCGAACGCGGCGTGCGCGCTGATTTTGCGCCGTTGCGGCGCGAAAGTTCCTTTACGGGGTGCGGCTGTCCGGGGCGCATTCGACCGGTCGAGTGCAGGCGGCAAATGGCAACAAAAGCTCTCATCCGCTCCGGATGCGGCGAAACTTTGCTAGGATTCGCAGGTTTTCCTAGAACTCCACGATCCTCATCGACGCAACTTCGGACGCAGCTTCGTTGCGCCGGGTCCCCAACGGATGGCATCAGACAAGGAACTCGCCGACTTCCTGGCGGGCGTCGAAAGACGCGCGTTCAAGCAA
This sequence comes from Caballeronia zhejiangensis, assembly GCF_000698575.1. Lineage (GTDB taxonomy): Bacteria > Pseudomonadota > Gammaproteobacteria > Burkholderiales > Burkholderiaceae > Caballeronia > Caballeronia zhejiangensis. Next base: position 55,197 of record NZ_JFHD01000020.1, on the reverse strand, counting down.
ACCGTGTACACCGTTCGCGACGACGACGCGGCGCTCGACATCGTGCAGGACGCGATGATCAAGCTGGCGGAAAAATACGGCGACCGGCCTGCATCCGAGCTTCCCCTTTTATTCCAGCGTATCCTTCAGAACGCGACGCATGATTATTTTCGTCGCCAGAAGGTGCGCAACACCTGGGTCAGCCTGTTTTCGTCCTTCGGCAATGCGGACGACGACGAATTCGACCCGCTCGAAACCCTCGAATCCGAGGACGGCGCGGCGGGCAGCGAGAGCAGCGAAAACCGTCTGGAGCGCGAGCAGGTATTGAATCTGATCGACGCCGAAATCCAGAAACTGCCCGCGCGTCAACGAGAAGCTTTTCTCATGCGTTACTGGGAGGATATGGATGTCGCCGAGACGGCCGCCGCGATGGGATGCTCCGAGGGTAGCGTGAAGACGCACTGTTCACGCGCTACGCATGCACTCGCGCAAGCCCTGAAAGCCAAAGGGATCACGCTATGAGTTCCACTCTTGAAACGAAGGAAAACGAGTTCGCGCTGAAAGTCGTGCGCGCACTCGATGAAAGCACGTTGAACATTCCGGCTGCCGCCGTCGACCGGCTGCGCGATGCGCGCCGCGCCGCGATCGCGCGCAAGAAGCCGGAGAAGGTGGCCGTCGCGATGACCGCGCCCGCCTTCGCTCCGGCGTTCGCCGGAGGCACGCTCGACGCGGGCGGCGCCGATAACGGCCGCGGCGCAAAAGGGCTGCTCGCGCGGCTCGGCGGCCTCGGACTCGCGTGGCCGCTCGCGGCGCTCGTCATCGGGATTGCGGGCATCGCGTATTGGGAAGATCAGCAGCGCAAGGCGGAACTGGCCGACATCGACGCGGCCATGATGAGCGACAGCCTGCCCATCGACGCCTATCTGGATCACGGTTTCAACGCGTATCTGACGCGCAATCATTAAGCACTGAAAACAGCGGGGGAATTTCCGGGTGAGTTACAAGCGCGGTCTCGCGATTGTCTTTAGTTGCGCGATTGCGGGTCTGGTTGCGTTCGCCGCGACTTATCCGCGCTTTTATTCCACCGCCGCAGCGCCGTCGTCCGCCGCCGCGCCGAGCGGCAGTTCCGGCACGCCCGCCGATTCGAACGCATCGCCGCTCGCGGCGCTGTCGTCCGACAGCCCGATCTCCTGGAGTCATCTCACCGAAGCGCAGCACGTTGCGCTCGCGCCCTTCGCCACGCAGTGGGACTCGTTCTCCGACGAGCGCAAGAAAAAGTGGCTCAGGATCGCGTCGCGGTTCCATCGGATGTCGCCCGACGCGCAGAAGCATCTGCATCAGCGCATGGAAGAATGGGTGCGGCTCACGCCCGACCAGCGCAAGGTCGCGCGCGAGAACTATCAGGTTTCGAAGTCGGTGCCGCTCGAAAAGCGCGAGAAGGCGTGGGACGCGTATCAGAAGCTCTCCGAAGAACAGAAGAAAAAGCTGGCCGCGAGCGAGCACACGCGCCGTCCGACAATCGTTTCCGCGCCGCCCACCGGCAAGACGGAAGTGAAGGACATCAACCGGCTCGTCGCGGCGCGCGAGCAGGGACACGTCGGCGGCCACGTGGACGGCAGTTCGGCGGCGGCGGCCGCGCCGGCAGTGCCCGTTTCCGGCGCGCCGGCGCAACCCGCCATTCCGAGCGCGGCGAGCATCGTGCCGGCCACGCCGATTCCGGTATCGCCGCAGCAGGCGCCTTCGATGTACAACGGCTCGTGAGCGCGCAGCCGGCAGTGGCCACCGTCGATCCGATGCGCGCGCCCACACTGCGCCGCCGGCTCGCGACGATGCTCTACGAAGGCGTCATTCTCTTCGGCGTCGTGTTCCTCGCCGGTTATCTCTTCAGCACGCTCACGCAGCAACGCAACGGCCTCACGCATCACAACTGGCTGATGTCGTGGATCGGCATTGTCCTCGCGGCTTACTTCGTGTATTTCTGGACGCACGGCGGCCAGACCCTGCCGATGAAAACCTGGCGCCTCAAACTCGTCGATGCGCGCGGGCAACCCGTCAAACCCGCCCGCGCGCTCGCGCGCTACGCGCTCGCGTGGCTGTGGTTCCTGCCGCCGCTCGCGCTGCACCCGCTCTTCTCGCTCGCCGTGCCGCAGACGCTCGCCGTCTTCGCCGCGTGGGTCGCGCTGTGGGCCGCCGCCGTGTGGCTCGATCCGGCGCGTCAATTTCTCCATGACCGCCTCGCCGGCACGCGCATCGTTCCCGCGCAATCCGTTGTCAAGTAATAAGAACTTCTCGTGACTGTCACGGCTCGGTCACGGCCGGAAGGCGTAATGCGCATACCGAAACCCGATGCGCGAGCCAATGGCCTTCAACTCGTCCGCCCGACCGGCAATCGACCCGCCCTCTCCCTTCAGCTTCAGCAATAGCGAACTGCGCACCGGTCCCTTCGCGCTGCGATCGGAGTCCACGGAATCGTTCGGGTCCGAATCCGCGTCGCCGGGCCAGCACGACGGCACCGCCGATTCTGGCGGAGAGCCGCATCGATACCGCACGATCTGGCTGTCCGATATCCACCTCGGCTCGGGCGGCTGCCAGGCGCCGTATCTGCTCGATTTCCTGCGGCACCACGAGTCGGAGTATCTGTATCTCGTCGGCGACATCATCGACGGATGGCAGCTTCGCAAAGGCTGGTTCTGGCCGCAGGCGCACAACGACGTCGTGCAGAAAATCCTGCGCAAGGCGCGAAAGGGCACGCAGGTCGTGTACATCCCGGGCAATCACGACGAAGCGGCGCGCCAGTTCTGCGATCTCGCGTTCGGCGACATCCACGTTCGCGGCGAAGCCTTTCACACGACGCTCGCGGGCAAGCGTCTATGGATCGTGCACGGCGATCTCTTCGATGGCGTGATCCAGCACGCCAAATGGCTCGCCTATCTCGGCGACACCGCCTACACGATGATCCTGCTGCTCAACCGCTGGTTCAATCGCGTGCGCACGAAGCTCGGCTTCAACTACTGGTCGCTGTCGCAATACCTGAAGCATCAGGTCAAGAACGCGGTGAACTTCATCTCGCAGTTCGAGCGCGTGATGACCGACGAAGCGCGCCGCCGCGGCTGCGACGGCGTCGTGTGCGGGCACATCCACAAGGCCGAAATCCGCGACATCGACGGCATTCTCTACTGCAACGACGGCGACTGGGTCGAGAGTCTCTCGGCGCTCGTCGAAACCTACGACGGCGAACTGAAAATCGTCTACTGGACGGTGATGCGCTCGCCGGAAGCGCGCCCGGCGAAAGCACGCGCGACCGTCTGACCACGAACGAACCAACGGGGCCAAAGCTGATGAAGATCATGATCGTTACCGACGCATGGGAACCGCAGGTCAACGGCGTCGTGCGCACGCTCACGCAGACGACGAAGGAACTCACCGCGCTCGGACATCGCGTGGAATTGCTCACGCCGCTCGAGTTCAGAACGATTCCCTGCCCGACCTATCCGGAGATTCGCCTGTCGCTGATGCCGGGACAGCGCGTCGCGAGCCGCATCGACGCGTTCGGGCCGGACGCGCTGCACATCGCCACCGAAGGTCCGCTCGGACTCGCGGCGCGCGCGTATGCGCTGCGTCACAAGCTGCCGTTCACGACCGCGTATCACACGCGCTTTCCGGAGTATGTGAAGGCGCGCTTCGGCATCCCGCTCGCGCTGACGTATCGCTTCCTCCACTGGTTCCACAAGGGCTCGCAGGCGGTGATGGCGCCGACGCCCGTCGTCAAAAGCGATCTCGAAAAATACGGCTTCACCAATGTCGTGCTGTGGACGCGCGGCGTCGATCTCGACATCTTTCATCCGATGGAGTCGAAGGTGCTCAACACGGCGCGGCCGATCTTTCTGTACGTCGGGCGCGTGGCCGTGGAAAAGAACGTCGAGGCGTTTCTCAAGCTCGATCTGCCCGGCTCGAAGTGGGTCGCGGGCGAAGGTCCGGCGCTCGCGGAGCTGAAGTCGCGCTATACGAACGTCAACTATCTGGGCGTGCTGTCGCAGCCCGAGCTCGCGAAGGTCTACGCGGCGGCGGATGTCTTCGTGTTCCCCAGCAAGACCGATACTTTCGGCCTCGTGCTGCTCGAAGCGATGGCCTGCGGCACGCCGGTCGCGGCCTATCCGGTGACGGGCCCGATCGACGTGCTCGGCGAAAACGGCCCCGGCGCGCTCGACGACGACCTTCACGAAGCCTGCCTGCAGGCGCTGAAAATCGAACGCGCCGATGCCCGCGCGTGGGCCGAACGCTTCTCGTGGCGCGCGGCCTCGGAGCAGTTCGCATCGCATCTGCGCCAGTTCGGGCCGCGCGCCGCGAGCTCGGACCGGGCAGCGGCATGACGCGACACGCCGTGGCGCAGGAACGGGCCGAAGCGAACGCGCGAGGCGCATCGTCCGCGACGGGCCGCGCGCGCGATCCCTTCGACGATGACCCCGAAGACATCGACGAAACGTCCGCGCAGCCGCCCGAGCCGCTCGGCCCCGACGACCTGCCCTTCAATCCGTACAAGGGCAACCGCGGCTTCACGCGCGCGTGGCACGCGATGAAAAATTCGCTGTACGGTTTTCGCGTCGCGATTCGCGAGGAAAGCGCGTTTCGTCAGGAACTGACGCTCGCCGCGATCCTCCTGCCGTGCAGCCTTTTCGTGCCGGTCGCGCCCGTCGAGCGCGCGGCGCTGATCGCGTCCGTGCTGCTGGTGCTGATCGTCGAGTTGCTGAATTCGAGCGTCGAGGCGGCCATCGACCGGATATCGCTCGAACGTCACGAGTTGTCAAAGCGCGCGAAGGATTTCGGCAGCGCCGCGGTGATGGTCGCGCTCGGCGTCTGCGTCATTACCTGGGGTCTGATTCTTTGGCCGTTTGCATCCGCTTGGCTCGCGCGTATCTTATAAAAGAGAATTCGTGCGCTCAAAGCTCGCGTCCGTGCCGCAGAACGACCGGTTTATAATCGTCCGATATTCTCAAAAATAGCAACGGAAGCGGCCGCGCGAACGCTCATCCCGAGCCCTCGCGGCCCGATCCCAAGGTCGGACGACATGGAAGCCAAACCACCCCGCCGCACCCGCGAACGGATACTCGAGCTGTCGCTGAAGTTGTTCAACGATATCGGCGAGCCGAACGTCACCACGACGACGATCGCCGAGGAGATGGAAATCAGTCCAGGCAACCTGTACTACCATTTCCGCAACAAAGACGACATCATCAACAGCATCTTCGCGCAGTTCGAGCAGCAGATTCAGAAGCGTCTGCGCTTTCCGGACGATCATCGCCCGACGATCGACGAGATGTGGTCGTATCTGCAATACATGGCGGATTTCCTGTGGACTTACCGGTTCCTGTATCGCGACCTGAACGATCTGCTCGCGCGCAACCGCACGCTCGAAACGCACTTCAAGCAGATCATCACGCACAAGGTGCACTTCGCGAGCCAGTTGTGCGAGGCGCTCGTGGCCGATCAGGAAATGGTCGCGACGCCCGAGGAGATCAAGGTGATCGCGACGAACATCGGCGTGATCGCGACGTACTGGCTGTCGTATCAGTACGTGATGAATCCGCGCAAGTACAACGATCAGGAAGCGATCCGCACGGAACTGCATCAGGCGAGCCTGCATATCATCTCGATCATGGCGCCGTATCTGCGCGGACGCTCGCGTCAGCTCTTCGACGATCTCGTTTCCGGTAAGCTGCCAAAGCGCGAGTATGCGGATTTCCTGCCGCCGCGCGAAGACGCGTCCAACGCATCGAACGCGTCGAAGACCGAAATACCGAAGGATTCCAGATAAATGAAGGCAGTTTGTGTTTATTGCGGCTCCGCGACCGGCGCCCGCCCCGTCTATGCCGAAGCGGCCAAGGCATTCGGCCGCGCGCTCGTTGAAAACGATCTCTCGCTCGTCTACGGCGGCGGCCGCGTCGGGCTGATGGGACTCATCGCCGATGAAGTGCTCGCCGCGGGCGGACGCGCCGTCGGCGTGATTCCCGAGTTGCTGCTCGCGAAGGAAGTGGGCCACACGGATCTCACCGAATTGCACGTCGTGCCCGACATGCACGAGCGCAAGAAGAAGATGGCCGATCTGTCGGACGCGTTCGTCGCGATGCCGGGCGGCGTCGGCACGTTCGAGGAGTTTTTCGAGGTCTACACGTGGGCGCAGCTCGGCTATCACCAGAAGCCGGTCGGCTTGCTCGACGTGAACGGCTACTACGATCCGCTCATCGCGATGCTGCGTCATACGGTCGACGAAGGCTTCATGCGCGAGGCGTATCTGGATTTCATTCAGGTCGCAGCCGAACCCGGCGAGATGATCGCAAAGCTGAAGACCTACACGCCGCCCGCGATCGACAAGTGGTCCGAAAAACGTAACGCCGTCTGAGGAGCGGAACCGATGTCGAAAGTCATCCTGATTACGGGGGCAAGCCGCGGCATCGGCCGCTCGGCTGCGGTGCTCGCGGGCGCGCGCGGCTGGTCGGTCGGCGTCAACTACGCGTCGAACGCCGCGGCCGCCGATGACACCGTCGCGGCAGTCGTTGCGGCGGGCGGCAAGGCCATCGCGATTCCCGGCGACGTCAGCGACGAAGCCGCAATCATCGCGATGTTCGACGCGACCGAGAAAGCCTTCGGCAAGATCGATGGCGTCGTGAACAACGCGGGCATCGTCGCGCACGGTTCGATGCTCGCGGACATGGATATCGCGCGCATGAAGCGCATCTTCGACATCAACGTGCTCGGTGCGTATCTCTGCGCGCGCGAGGCGGCGCGGCGCATGTCGACTTCGCGCGGCGGCAAGGGCGGATCGCTCGTGAATGTATCGTCGGCGGCGGCGCGGCTCGGCGGGCCGAACGAGTACGTCGATTACGCGGGATCCAAAGGTGCGATCGACACGCTCACGATCGGGCTGTCGAAGGAACTCGGGCGCGAAGGCGTGCGCGTGAACGCGATTCGCCCCGGGCTCATCGATACCGACATCCACGCGAGCGGCGGCAAGCCGGATCGCGCACACGTACTTGGCGTGCAGACGCCGATCGGACGCGCGGGCACCGCCGATGAAGTCGGCGAATCGATCGTATGGCTGTTGTCGGATGCGTCGTCGTATGTGACGGGCGCGATTCTGGACGTGTCGGGCGGGCGTTGATCACGCAGGCTCTGGCATGAACTCGAGCCGATAACCGCGCTCCTCGAGCATCTTGACCACAGGCGGCTCCAGCGGATGTTCGTCGATGTGGCGCCGCGTCGCGCCATAACGCACGACCGGCGGATCGATGCTGGCAAGACGCCGCCATGAACCGTGCATGCCGAATACAGCGTGAAGGTTCACGCCGATGTGACTGAGCGCGGCATGTTCGAAACCGAAACGCGCCGCGACTTCGAGCGGCGCGAACCGCAGACCCACGGCTTCCAGCTCGGGACGCAACATGCAGGTGAGTTGCACGTCTTCATGCGTGGCGTCGTTGAACCAGCTCATGGCGATCGGCTCGGAATCGCTGACGTCGGGCGGCGGGACCACCATCCGGATGTGCGGATGATCGACCAGCGCACGAAGCATGCGACGGCTACGGAGACTGAAGCCTCCGTTGAGCACCGGAATCACGACGGAGTCCGGGTTCTCGAGATCGCCGTACCAAGAAAAATCCTTCTTCCAGTAAATGCCTTCGGGTCTGTCGACGCGCGCGAGGTGTCCGGGCGCGCCGATATAGTCGTATTCGAGGAATTCATCGGTCCAGTTCGACGCGTCGAGCAGCCAGCCGTCTTCCTGGACGATCAGCACGTACTCCGTTTCGACCATGCGCCACAACGCGAACATCATGAAAAGGCTGTATTCCTTGAAGCTCAGCGGCGCGATGGCACGGTGACGAATGTCCGGCGGAAGATTGCCGGGTGCGGACGGGCTTAGAAGCAAGGCGGAAGCGCCGGGCATTTGCCGGCGGGAGAATTCGAGCGCCAGCGCCGCGCCGTGGGCGTCGTTCAGTCCGGTCACGGAGACCAGAGTGATGTTGCTGAAATCGGGCATGAAACACGTCGGATGATAAGGATGCCGAGCGATTCTAAATCACTGGCATTCGACGCCATCTCAAAAGGCTGGGTCATTCATCGACGCGCATTTGGCGGCGAGAATATGGTTTTGACGGGGAAAGTGCGCGATCATTTTCGATGAAGCGAGCAAATCGATCGGGTGGCTGATGTCGCATATGTCGTTATCGACACCGAACTCAGGCGCGCGGCAACTGTTCAGATCGTTGCAAAGGCCCGCGGCAGGCGAGCCTTCCATTCATACTCGACGACGTCTCGAGCGCGTAACAGCGGGATCTGCCCTGTCAGCTTCGTTTGATCGCCAGGATGCTCTCAACGGCCTTGCGGGCATTGATGAGACCCGCGCCACAACCCTCCGGACACTGTGCGGCCATCGATGTCGCCGTTGAAGTCAGGGCGGACTTTATCTCGTCGACGGTCGCCCCAGGGTTCGCCTCAAACATGAGTGCAATCACTCCTGCTACGTGCGGAGTCGACTGCGATGTGCCACTCAATATCGAAAACATGGAGTTGGATGCGGGAACGGTCTTACCTGTATCGATGGTCGAGATGATCGATCCGCCGGGGGCCATCACAGTGACCGGCGGCCCGTAATTCGAGAATACAGCACGATTGCCACCGGAATCCGTTGCACCAACAGTGACGATCCCGTTGCAGTTCCCAGGCTGCTGCGTCGAAACTTCCCCCTTGCCGTTAGGCCCGTTTCCGGAAGCAGTCACTCATTATTCGGATACCTTATTTAATTCGTATCCTTAATTTAACCGACCGTAAAACTGAACATTGCACCCAGATACTATGCGACCATGCCACCCTCCTCTGTCGATGATGATTACCAGAAAGCCCCCGCTAGCGTCATCGTCTGGGGGCGATGTCTTCCAGTGCGTCGCCCTATGCCTGCTCACTCCGCAGCGAACGTTACGCGATACCCGCGCGCCTCCAACATACGCACGACATCCATTTCCCGGAATGCCCGCTGTGCCAAACTGCGTTTGACTTTGTACTCCACGCTCGGTGGATCGATGCTGACCAGACGGCGCCAGAAAGCGTGATGGCCGAAAAGGTCCATGAAATCGGCATCGCCATAGATAGGACCGGAATCTTCGACTGCAAAGCGCTTGCACAAATCGAGCGGAGCGTACTTGATCCCGACCGCCTCGAGTTGCGGACGCAAAGTGGCAGTCAGTTGCACGTCTTCATTGGGTGCGCGATTACTCCAGCGCATGCGAAATTCGCTGTTATCGAGTAATTCCGGCCGCGGAATCTCAACCTTGATTTCCGGATGATCCATCAATGCGCGCAACATGCGCCTGCTGCGCAGGCTGAAGCCTCCATTCAAAACAGGCCGCACGACATGGCCCGGACGATCTATCCGATCGCGCCATTTGAAGTGTGAAATCCATTCGGTACCGGCGGCCGATTCGACGCACGCCTGATGAACGGGTGCCCCTATGTAGTCGTAGTCGAAGAATTCGTCACGCCAGTTATTGCCGTCCAGAACCCAGCCATCATCCTGCAAGACGAGCGCGAAATCGGTGTCGATCAGCTTCCAAAGCGCAAACATCACGAACCAGCTGTATTCGTGGTAGTTCATGGGAGCGATCTTGCGGTGCGCGATTCCTTCAGGCAGCCCGCGCGGCGAATTCGGACTGCAAAGTAATGCGCGCGCGCCTGGCATTTGTCTGCGACTCAATTCCAGCGCTGGAACGGCGCGCGTGGCGTCCTGCAAACCTGTTACGGAAACCAAAGTAATTCGATTAAAGTTCGCGCGCGTCATGCTGTTGCGATGGTCCGATATATGAATAGTGCCTTGATACAGCGGTATTCATATTAGGGGCGCATCGCTCATGCATCAATAGAACTAATCGGAAAACGGATCGTCAACGACCAATGTCAATCCGTTCGATCGACGATGTGACGCGGGCTTCCTCACGTAAAAGGGATGCGGCGCACGCTTCGCCCGTGGGTCAAAACCCGCCATGCGCCGCCAGCCACGCCTCCTCATCGGCGCGCATTTCGCGTCCGAGAATCCGATTGCGATGCGGAAAGCGTCCGAAGCGCTCGACCACTTCCGCGTGCTCCAGCGCCGATTCATGGAAGCTCGAAACGCCGGTCTCTTCTTTCAGCTTCGCGAATAAGCGCAGCGCCTCGCGCTGGCTCCCCATCGATTCATCGTGCTCGAACGGCATGTACGCGAACGCGCGATGGTACGCACTCGGCAAGCGCAGATCGTCGCCGCGCTCGACCAGCGTCTTCGCCAGCGCGAGCGCACGCGCATCGCCCGCAAACGCGCGCGGCGTGTTCCGATGACAGTTGCGCGAAAACTGATCGATGAGCACGATCAGCGCAAGCGTGCCGAGCGGCGTGCTTTCCCACTCGCGCAAGCCGCCCGCGTGCGCCTCGTCGAGCAGCGCGCCGAAACGTTCGGCGAGCAGCGAATCGAAGGCGCGCTTCTTCTTCCACCACAGCTTGCGATCCTGACCGAATTCCGCTGAACCGGGCGCGCCGAACCAGAGATCGAGCACGGCCTGAGCGCGCGGATCCATGCTCAGACGAGTTCCAGCACCAGTCGCCGCGTGCGCGCGCTCTTTTTCTCCAGCTTCGCGATGCGCAACTCGCCGATCTCCTCCGTGTTGCGCACATGCGTGCCGCCGCACGGCTGCAGATCGACATTCTCGATGCGCAAGAGACGCACGCGGCCGAGGCCCGTCGGCGGCTTCACGCTCATCGTGCGGACGAGCTCGGGACGCGCGGCCATTTCTTCGTCGGTGATCCATTCGGTCTGCACGCCGTGCGCGCCGCCGATCAGCGCGTTGAGCTTCGCTTCGACGGCTTCGCGCTCGATCGGCTCGACCGTCGCGAGATCGAGCCGCGCATATTCCGTCGTGATGCTGCAGCCGTCGACGGGATACGGCAGCACCGCGCAGATCAGATGGCTCGCCGTATGCAGCCGCATGCGCCGGTAACGCTGCGCCCAGTCGATCTCCGCGCTCACCTTGTCGCCGGTTTTCAGCTTCGCAAGCGCATCCTCCTGACCGGGCGCGGGAACGTGAACCGCGTCATCCGGCGTTGCGCCTTCGAACTTCGCCTTGCGCGTATCGGCGATCGCGATGACCGTGCCGTCCGCGAGCGTCAGCGTGCCGGCATCGCCCGCCTGACCGCCGCCGAGCGGATAGAACACGGTTTGATCGAGGTGGATGCCCTGCTCGTCGATGGCGGTGACGGTCGCGTCGCAACGCGTCTGATAAGCGTCCTCGCGAAAGAGTGCGCGTGTGCTCATGGTCGTGCTTCCTTGCGATGAGGCGAAAAAGCCGATGATGCATCAGCCGCGCCCCGCCTGAACCGGTACAAAAGAAAGCGAATCAACCGGGACGGTTGCGCATCCAGTCTGCGGTATCGAAGAACGAAGTGAGCAGCCGCTCGCGCAAGGATGCGTCGATGCCGATGTCTTCCATCGCCCACGCCATGCAGCGCAGCCATTGGTCGCGCTCGCTCGATGCAATCGCGAACGGCAGATGCCGCGCCCGCAAACGCGGGTGACCGAAGCGGCTGATGTAGTGATCCGGCCCGCCCATCCAGCCGCACAGGAACCAGAACGTCTTGTCGCGCGAATTGTCGAGCATCGGCGGATGCAGCGCGCGGATGCCCGCGAACTCCGGCTCGAGGTCCATCAGATCATAGAAACGGTCGACGAGCGCGCGCACGCGCTCTTCGCCGCCGACCAGCTCGAAAGCGGTCGGCTTTTGCACATCGTCTTCGGGATTGACGTCGGTCATTGCTCTGATTCGAAAAACTACGCGTCGCGCAGCGATTGCAGCGCGGGGCGCGCCAATACGCGCCGCAGGCTCAGCCAGCCGCCGAGCCCCGCGCACGCGACGCCCGCGACGATGCCCACCGGCACGAGCCACGGATTGAAATCGATATGAAACTCGAACACGCGCGCCGCCAGCACATAGCCGATGCCCTGCGCGCCGACCGCGGCCATCAGCCCGGACAGCGCGCCCACGGCGACGAACTCGGCGACCTGCACGAAGCGGATCTGTCCGTGCGACGCGCCAAGCGCGCGCAACAGCGCCGATTCGCGCACGCGTTCGTCGCGCGTACCGGCAAGCGCCGCGTAGAGCACGAGCACGCCCGCCGCGAGCGTGAAGAGGAACAGGAACTGCACCGCGCCGATCACCTGCGCGAGCGTGCGATGAATCTGCGCGAGAATCGGCGCGATATCGATCGCCGTCACGTTCGGATAACGCGCGACGAGCCCGTCGATCACGCGTTGCTCGTCTGCCAGCAGATGAAAGCTCGTGATGAAGGTCGCGGGAAGATCGGCGAGCGCGTCGGGCGGCAGCAGCACGAAGAAGTTGACCTTGAACGAATTCCAGTCGACCTTGCGCACGCTCGTCACCGGCGCTTCGACCGGCAGTCCGGCGACGTCGAAACGCAGCACGTCGCCCATCTTCACGCGGATCGTCTTCGCGATGCCCTCTTCGATCGACACCTGCGGCTTGCCGTCTTTGCCGAACCACGCGCCTTGCGTGACGCGGTTATCGCCCGGCAGTTCGGTCGTGTACGACAGATTGAATTCGCGATCGACGAGGCGCTTCGCGTCGGCACGGTCGTAGTTGTCCGGATTCACAGCCTTGCCGTTGATGGCGACGAGACGCGCGCGCACCATCGGCGAAAGCGCGGCGTCGGGCTGGCCGTGCGCGTGCAGATAGTCGAGCACGCCGGCGCGCTGGTCCGGCTGAATGTCGATGAGAAACTGATTCGGCGCGTCGGGCGGCGTCGCGTCGCGCCAGCCCTTGATGAGATCGTTGCGCGTCATGCCGATGAGCAGCAGACACATCAGCCCGATGCCGAGCGCGGTGATTTGCAGCGCGCTCGACCCGCTGCGCCGCTCCAGCGACGCGAGCGCATAACGCCAGCCGACGCCCGCGCGGCTGCGCTCGCGCCGCACGAAGCGCGCCGCCGCCCAGAGCGCCGCGCGCGCGATCGCGCCGAACACGAGCAGGCCCGCCGCGAAACCGCCCGCGACGATGCCGCCGAGCTTCAACTCGCCCGCCGCGACGATCAAAAGCGCCGCGAACAGCAGCACGCCGACGCCATACGCGGCATGAGCGACGCGTTGCGCATCGCCGAGTTCGCGCCGGATGACATGCACCGGCGGCACGCGCGTGATCGGCAGAAGCGGCGGCAGCGCGAAGCCGAGCAGCAGCACGAGCCCCATCGCGACGCCTTCCAGCGCGGGCCAGACGCTCGGCTGCGGCAGTTCGACATCGACGAGCGAGCCGAGCCAGTTCAGCAGCACGAGATGCCCGCCGAAACCGAGCACGACGCCCGCCGCGCTGCCGATCAGGCCGATCGCCAGAAATTCGTTCAGGAAGAGCGCGCGCAGCGTGCGCTGGCTGACGCCGAGACAGCGCATCGCGGCGCAGCCGTCGAGATGACGCCGCGCGAAACGATGCGCCGCCATCGCGATCGCGACCGCCGCGAGCAGCGCCGTCAACAGCGACACCAGCGTGAGGAAGTGGCTCGCGCGATCGATCGTCTGGCGCACTTGCGGCTGGCCGTCGGAGAGCGATTCCAGCGCGACGCCGCGCAGCTTGCCGCCATCGACGTTCTCGCGCGCGAACTTCGCGAACTGCTCGACCTGGCTGTCGGAACCGGCGACGAGCAGGCGATACGTCACGCGGCTGCCGTAGCCGATGAGTCCCGTGGCGGCGATTTCGTCGGCGCGCATCATCAGGCGCGGCGAGAAGTTGACGAACGAGAAGCCGCGATCCAGTTCGCGCGTGATGACGCCCGCGACCGTGAACGTGCGCGTGCCGACTTTCACCGTGCCGCCGACCTTCGTCTTGAGCGCATCGAGCAAGGCGGCGTCGACCCAGACGGTGCCGGGCGCGGGAATGCCGTGCGCGGGCGCATCGGCGGCGTCGACGGCGGGCGCGATGCGCAGCGCGCCGCGCAACGGATAGCCCTGCGTCACGCCCTTGATCGCCGCGAGGCGCGAGAGCGGCTGCGCGGACGTCGAACTGATCATGCTCGGGAAAATCGTCGTGCCCGCCGTCTCGAGTCCGAGCGATTTCGCTTGCGTTGCGAACATCGGATCGACGGGATGATCGGCGCGCACGACGAAATCGGCGGCGATCATCTGGCGTCCGTCGCGCGCGAGCCCCTGGCGCATGCGATCCGCGAGAAATCCGACGCTGGAGAGCGCCGCCACCGCCAGCACCAGCGCGAGCAGCAGCATCGTGAGCTCGCCCGCGCGCCAGTCGCGGCCGGTCATGCGCCACGCCTGACGCATCGTCTGCATGAAACCGAGCGTGATGTGCGGATGCGAATGTCCTGCCTTACGTGCGGCCTGATCGTTCCTGAATGCGGTGCTCAATCGTGCTTGCTCCGCAGCCGGTTCATCCGATGTTCCGAGCTCGGCAGCATGTGCTTGGCCATGCGCGACACCCCGCCGTGCACGCCGCGCGCGAGCCTCGGCAGCGCCCAGCCCGCCAGCACCAGAAACGCGAGAAGCAGCACGAGAAACAGCAGCGGCACGAAGAGCGCGAGCGCGATGCCGGTGACCGCGCCGACATCCTCGGTCGCCGACGCCGCCCAGTTCGACACCGGCTCCGGCGACAGATTGATGAGCGCCCGCGTGCCCGCCTTCGCGAAATGCGATGCACCGGCGAGCGTGCCGCCCGCGAGCGCGGCGATGGTGAGCATGGCGGGATCGGCGTGGCCGAGGGAGCCGGCGGCGAGCACCGCGCCCGCCGGAATGCGGATGAACGTGTGCACCGCGTCCCACAGGGAATCGAAGGCGGGAATTTTATCGGCGAGAAATTCGACGACCGCGAGCACGCCCGCGACGCCGATCACCCACGGCGAGCCGAGCACCGCAAGCGAATCCGGCAGGTGAACGATTCCCATGCGCTGGAACATGCCGGCGATGAAAACAGTGAGATACAGGCGCAGCCCGCTCGCCCATGACAGGCCCGCTGCGAGCGAAAGTGACTCAAGCATTGCCGTCTCCCTTAATGCTGCCAGCCGCCGGCGTTCGCCGCTACGGGACGATTTGCCGACTGAAAAGAGCGGTCTTTGCGGCAGATGCCGGAAGAAGCCGCCTACATCCGCGAAGATAGAACGAAAACGCGCAAAACGTTGCGCTCAGACAAATGCGGATGACCTCGAACCATTATATCCACGCAAATACGCGCGGTGCAGCACGGTTCAAGCGATTGGCGTTCCCGGCGCCCTCAGTGTCCTGACGAGAGCTTGAGCCCGATCAGCCCGGCGACGATCAGCACCGCGCTCAGGATGCGCGCCGCCGACAGCGCTTCGCCCATGAACACGATTCCGAAGACGAACGCGCCGACCGCGCCGATGCCCGTCCAAACGGCGTAGGCCGTGCCGAGCGGCAGTTGCTTCATGGCCATCGCGAGCAGGACGAAGCTGCCGAGCGCGGTGATGACGGTAAAGACGGACGGTCCGAGCCGGGTGAAGCCTTCGGACGATTTGAGACCGGCCGCCCAGGCGACTTCCAGCAGACCGGCGACGAAAAGAAGAATCCAGGACATCGAGCGACTCCCTTGAAAAATGGGGCCGTCCCCGACGAAACGATGCGCATGCGGTCGTCCGCATGGCTTAGGCGCGAAAGCCGAAGATTGTACCAAACGGGTGCATTCGCGGCACACGCCGCGCGGCGCTTCGCCGCGCGGCGTGTGGTCGCGTTCCTTAAAACCATGCTATTAAGGAGAAAAGCGCCCGCGCGAGGCGCGCCTTTCGACACATCCGCTGCAAAAAGCCTGAACAAGGAGCGTTCATGGATGTCGACTCGGTCCTGCTCTCCCGCTTCCAGTTCGCGTGGGTCGTCGCCTTTCACATTCTGTTGCCGGCCTTCACGGTCGGTCTGTCGTGCTTCATCGCGACGCTCGAATTCAACTGGTGGATCACGAAGCGCGACGTCTATCGTCGCCTGTCGGCGTTCTGGCTGAAAATTTTCGCGGTGTCGTTCGGCATGGGCGTGGTGTCGGGCATCGTGATGCCGTTTCAGTTCGGCACCAACTGGAGCCGTTTTTCGGATGCGACCGCGAACGTCGTCGGCCCGCTGATGGGCTACGAAGTGCTGACGGCGTTCTTCCTCGAATCGGCGTTTCTCGGCGTGCTGCTCTTCGGGCGCAAGCTCGTGCCGCAGTGGGCGCATGTGATGTCGGCGATTTTCGTCGCGGCGGGCACCGTGATCTCGTCGTTCTGGATTCTCGCCGTCAATAGCTGGATGCAGACGCCGCAAGGCCACCGCGTGCTGCCGGACGGCCGCTTCGAAGTGGTGAGCTTCTTCGACGTGATCTTCACGCCGTCGTTTCCGTACCGGCTCGGGCACACGGTGAGCGCGTTTCTCGTGACGGCCGGCTTCGTGATTCTCGGCGTCGGCGCGATGTATCTGCGCCAGCGCCGCGCGCTCGAGGAAAGCCGCGTGATGGTGAAGATGTCGCTGATCTTTCTCATCATCATGGTGCCGGTGCAGATGGTGATCGGCGACGCGCATGGACTCAACACGCTCAAGCATCAGCCGGCCAAGCTCGCGGCGATGGAAGCGCTCTGGGAATCCGGCACGCGCGTTCCGGCCAATCTCTTCTCGATTCCCGATCAGGACGAGGAACGCAATCACTTCGAAATCTCGATTCCGGTGCTCGGCAGCATTTATCTCACGCACGACCCCAACGGCTACGTGCGCGGCCTCAAGGACTTTCCGCGCGAGGACCGGCCGCCCGTCGCGGTCGTATTCTTCGCGTTTCACATCATGGTCGGCATCGCGCTGCTGATGTTCGCGCTCGTGCTGTGGGGCATCGTGCAGTTCGCGCGCGGGCGCATCGAGACGAGCACGCGCTGGCTGCGCGCGGCGACGTGGGCGATGCCGCTCGGCTTCATCGCGGTGATCGCCGGCTGGACGACGACCGAGGCCGGCCGTCAGCCGTGGACCGTCTACGGCATCCTGCGCACGAAGGATTCGGTGACGCCCTCGCTCACCGCCGCCGATGTCGGTCTCTCGTGGCTGCTCTATGTGCTCGCCTATCTCGTGATCTTCGGCGCGGGTTTGTTCCTGCTGCGGCGGCTCGTGCGCGTCGGGCCGGCCGAAGTCGGCCATGCGCACGAAAAGGACGAACTCGATACGAAGGCGCGCGCGGCGCGTCCGCTGTCGGCGGTATCGGCGGGCGGGAACGGCGCGACGCCCCGCGTGAGCGAGGACGACATCGTGCCGCCCGGCCGCGGACGCAAATAAGCAACGAACCGGAGAACGCGATGCTCGATCTCGTGCCGCTGTGGGCCGCCATTCTCGCGCTGGCGGTGTTCATGTATGTGCTGCTCGACGGCTTCGATCTCGGCGTAGGCATGGTTTTTCTGCTGCGCCGCGACGCCGAATCGCGCAATCTGATGATCAACTCCGTCGCGCCCGTCTGGGACTTTAACGAGACCTGGCTCATTCTCGGCGGCGGCGGATTGTTCGCGGTGTTTCCGCTCGCGTTCGCGATCATCGTGCCGGCCGTTTATTTCCCGATTCTCTTCATGCTGCTCGGGCTGATCTTTCGCGGCGTCGCGTTCGAATTCCGCGAAGTGACCGGCGCGCGCAAATGGCTGTGGGACGGGGCGTTCGGCTGCGGCTCGCTCGTCGCGACGTTCTCGCAAGGCATCGTGCTCGGCATGTTCATCCAGGGCTTCCCGATCGAAGGCCGCGTCTACGCCGGCACGAGCTGGAACTGGGTCGCGCCGTTTCCGTTGCTCGTCGGCGTGGGGCTGATCTTCGGCTATGCGCTGCAAGGCACGACGTGGCTCGTGCTCAAGACCGAAGGCGAACTGCAGGACTGGAGCCGCAAGATGGCGCGCTATGCGCTCATCGGCGTGATCGCGTTCATTCTGCTCATCAGCCTGTGGACGCCGCTCAAGGACGCGCGCATTGCCGCGCGCTGGTTTGCCTTCCCCGACAGCCTGGCGTTCGCGCCGGTGCCTGTGCTCACCGTGCTGCTCGCGTGGACGCTCTGGTCGAGCCTCGCGAAAGACCGCGACGTGCTGCCGTTCCTGTGCTCGATCGGGCTCTTCTTTCTCGCGTTCACGGGGCTCGTCATCAGCCTGTGGCCGTTCATCGCGCCGCCTTCGGTCACGCTCTGGGATGCGTCCGCCGCGCCCTTGTCGCATCAGTTTCTGCTGATCGGGACGATGTTTCTGCTGCCCGTCCTGATGATCTACGTGATCTGGTCGTACTGGGTGTTCCGCGGCAAGGTACGCGGCGACATGGGTTATCACGCGGAATAGTCAGAGCTTCTGCTGCGTGGCGAGCGACAGGATGCGCGCCCATTTGTGCGCCTCGCCGCGATCGCGCATCGGCAGCGTCCATTCGCCGTGCTTCGCGTCCCGCACGTCGAGCACGACCTGCCACGCGCCGTTCGTTCCATTCGCCTGCCGCATGCGCGCGCCGCGCAGGTCCGCGAAGATATAGCTGCCGCGCTCGTCGCCGACGCGCACATCGCACAGACGCTTGCCCGCCGCGACCCGCACGCCGCCCCAGTCGGATTTGAGTTCGTGGGTCCAGTCGCCGTGTTCGCCTTTGCGCAGATTCGGCGCGATCTCGCGGCGGCTCGCGAGCCAGCGCATCACGCCCGCCGCGATGATCGCCAGCACGACGATCGCAACCGCCACCGCGACGCCGAGGCCGAAGTGCGCGTGTAGCGCGTCGAACGACCATATCGCGCCGTAAATCAGCAATCCTAAGACGATCAGTCCGACGACGATGGGCATCGCGCCTCCCGCACGCTCAATCGATGAGACCGCAGCGTATCACTGCGCCTTGTGCTTCGCGTTCCAGTCGCGCAGCGCCTGCAGCGTGTTGGCGACGTGCTGGTCCGGCGACAGGCTCGTGTATTCGTAGATGACGCGGCCGTCGGGCGCGATCACGTAGGACACGCGATTGGCCATCGTGCTTTTCATCGGCATGGAGGCGTCGTAGGACTTGATGATCTTCGAGTTTTCGTCCGCCGCGACCGGAAACTTGCTGCGGCATTCGCTCACCGAAAACTTCTTCAACGTATCGATGTTGTCGTGCGACACGCCGATGACCGTCGCGCCTTCGGCCTTGTACTGATCGACCGCTTCCGCGAACTCATGCGCCTCGATCGTGCAGCCCTTCGTGAACGCCGCCGGATAGAAGTACAGCACGACCGGGCCTTTCTTGAGGGCATCGGCGAGCGAATAGTCGTACACGTTGCCGCCGAGCGACGCCTGCGCGGTGAAGTCGGGCGCGGCATCCCCGGGCTTGAGCGTCGCGCCTGCGACGAGCGGATAAACGGCCGCGGCCGCGGCCATCGCCAGAACAGCAGCCGCTTTCATACCGGAAAATCTTTTCATGCGCGCTCCTTTCGAAGACCTCGTTCATGCAAAGACGCCAACTATGCGTCGTCCTCGCCCTGATCCATCCGGTGTTGCGCGAACCACGCCGCCGCTTCGAATTGCAGTTTAGCGAGCACCGCGGGCGTGAGCACGTCGAGCGATGGCTGCGCGTGCCGGCTCGCGTCGATGGCGGGCGCATCGCCCCGCTCGGCAGCCCGCGCGATGCCGAGCAGCGCGCCGAGCAAGCCTTCGCCCGCGAGAATGGCCGTGCGGATTTCGGCCGCCAGATGGAGCTTATCGAGAATTTCCACGGGCTGCATGTTCAGCACGACATGCACGAGCGAGAAGATGCCGGTCATGAACGCGGCGTCGGAGAAGGCTTCGTCGGCGGGACGCAGCTTTTCGGCCGCGAGCTCCAGGAAGCGCGCGCGCGTGCCGACGAGTTGCAGCAGCGGATCCGAGCGCCACGGCAAACCGCTGCCGTCTGCGTAAAGCAGCAGCTGCGCCCAGCGCATCAACTGGCGCGTGCCGGTCGCGGCGATCGCCTCGCGCAACGACGACACGCGCCGCCCGCGCGTCTGCGCACTCGAATTCGCGAGACGCATCAGCTGCACGACGATATCCGGATTGCGCTTCAGTTCCGCTTCCAGCTCGCGCAGGCCCGGCTCGCCGGCGAGCACGGCCATGAGGCGCAGAAGCGAGCCGCGCGCCGGGCTCTCGCGCCGCGCCGAAAGCACCTGCGGCCGCGCGAAGAAATAGCCCTGAAAGAGATCGAAGCCGAGACGTTTGGCGCGCGTCAGATCGTCGAACGTCTCGATCTTTTCCGCCACGAGCAGCTTGCCGCGCCGCTTCACCTCCGCAGCGAGTAGCGGCAGATGCCGATCGTCCGCGGCGAGGAAATCGACCTTGACGATATCGACGGTCGGCAGCGCGGCATGCAGCGCGTCGTCGAGCTTCACGACGTTGTCGAGCGCGAAGCGAAAGCCCGCGTTGCGCAACTGCGCGCAGCGTTTGAATAGCGACTCGTCGAACGTGATGCTTTCCAGCAGCTCCAGCACGAAACGCTCGGGCTGCATGATGTGGACGATGTCGTCGAACAGCAGCTCGCGGTTCATGTTCACGTAACCGGGATGCGGCCCGAGCACCGCCGGCACGCCCATCTCGCCGATCGTGCGCGCGACGACATGCGCGGTCGCCTGCACGTCGTCGTGGATGCGGGCGCGATTGTCGGGGCTGTCGCGAAAGAGCAGTTCGTAGGCGACGAGCGCGCCTTCGCCGTCGAGGATCGGCTGACGCCCGACATAGACGCTTTGCCCGCGCCGCGCCGATGCCGCGCGCTTCAGGGAAGAATCGGGCATGGCGCGGACCGGTCGGATGCGCGCGGCGGCGCCGTGAAGCGTTGCGTGATGGCCGGCTCGATGGCCTTGGCTATGGCACAGGCCGGCCGCTTGGTGGATTCGATCATGGGGCGAACGAGTCGAACGGAATTCTGATGGTCAACAGCACGGCGAAAGCCCTGCGTCCGGCGGCACACCGACGAGAGAACGGGTTCCCGGCCGCAAACGCGCCACTGTAACCGAATTCTCCTGACGAGATAATATGAAACCTCATATCGACAATAACTGGACATTCTTGATGCCGCGATGCGCCCGCCGCATCCGCGCCGCCGGTTAAAGAAATCCCCGATCGCGCCGATAACTCGCCTGATAGAGCGTGTCGCGCCTCATTGCGGCACGTCCCGGCCGGAACCCGCGAGGCGCGTGTTCCGCGCGCCGCCGCCTGGCCGAAACAGCAGGCGCAGCCGCCAGAAACCAACGAGACCATGCAAGCGAACCGGATCAACGTCTCCCGCCGCGCACCGTGGCGCATCGCGCTCGATGCGCTCTCTCGCGCATGGGGAAGCGCCGCGCGCGAGCGGCATCCCGAGAGCGCCGGGGAGCCGCCCGCGCCCGCGACATCGCCCGGGGCCGGCGCGCCGGATGCGCCCGTCGCCGCCGTCGCGAATGCCCTGACCGACGCGTCCGAGGCCACGCTCGGCGCGGTCGACTTCCTCGCCCAGCTCGACGATGCGCTGCGCTTCCAGTATGTATCGGATGCGAGCATCGAGTTCATCGGCTATCACCGCGATTATCTGAGCATGCTGACGCTGCACGATCTCGTCGCATCCGAGGAAGCCGACGAGCTGCATGCGCTCGTCGCGCGGGCGCGCGTGAGCGGCAAGCTCGAATCGGCGACGCTGACGGTCGTGAAGTCGCTCACCTATCCCATCTGCGTCGAGTTGCGGCTCGTGTCGACGGCCGCGCGCGGCATGCCCGGCTTCGCGCTCGCCGCCTTCGACGTGACGCACTGGCGCGAGCGCGAAGCGGCGCTCGTGCATACGATCAATCACGATGCGCTGACGGGCCTCGACAATCTCATCGCCCTGAAGGCCGCGATCGTTGCGGCGCAGGACGAAGCCGAACTCACGCGCACGCACGCGGGACTCGTGCTGCTCGACATCGACGATTATCAGCGCATCAACCGCGCGCTCGGCTACGACGCCGGCGACGAGCTGCTGCGCGAAACCGCGCGGCGCATCCAGCATACGGCGGGACACGGCGAGCGCGTCGCGCGCGTGGCCGGCGACGAATTCGCCGTGCTGCTGCCGCCCGGCACCACGGCGGAACTCGCCGAAAGTCTCGGGCGGCGCTTGCTCACCGCGATCGCGCAGCCCTACCGGCATCGCGGGCAGCACACGCATTTGTCGGCGAGCGTGGGCGTCGCGCTGTATCCGGATCAGGCGGGCAGGCTCGCGAAAAGCGAAGCGCAGACCAACCTCTTGCGCATGGCCGATCAGGCGCTCGCGCAGGCGAAGGAATCGGGCGGCAATGCGCTCGTCTTCCACACGATCGACGACAACCCCGCCGACGCCGAGCGCCTCAAGCTCGAAGCGGACTTGTACGAAGCCGTGCGCAACGGTGAGTTCTCGCTCTACTTCCAGCCGATCACGAAGATCCGCACGGGCGCGGTGGTCGGCGTGGAAGCGCTGATGCGCTGGAATCATCCGGTGCACGGGCTCGTGCCGCCGTCGACGTTCATTCCGCTCGCGGAATCCATCGGCCTCATCAATTATCTGGGCAACTGGGTGCTGAAGGCCGCGTGCATGCAGATCGTGCAGTGGGACGCGATCGGCATCCGGCTCGATTACGTGTCGGTGAACGTGTCGCCGCAGCAGTTCCGCGACAAACGATTCACCGCCGCAGTGAAGGAAGCGCTCGCGCTCACCGGCATCGACGCGCGGCGGCTCGTGTTCGAGATCACCGAAAGCCTTTTGATGCACGATCCGGAGGAAGCGACGCGCCTGCTCGAAACGCTGACGACGATCGGCATCCGCTTCGCCGTCGACGATTTCGGCACCGGCTATTCGAGCCTCGCCTATTTGCAACGTTTTCCGCTCTCGAAGCTCAAGATCGACCGCAGCTTTGTCGAGAACCTGATTACGTCCCGAAACAATCGCGCGATCGTGAGCGCGGTGGTCGGGCTGGCGCAATCGCTCGGACTGGAGCTGGTGGCCGAAGGCGTCGAAACCGAGGCGCAGCGGGATTTGCTCGCGGACCTCGGATGCGACCATATTCAGGGCTGGCTCATCAGCCATGCGTTGCCGTCGGACGAGCTGGCGCGCTCGTTCCAGTCGCATTCGCTCGTATTGCACGAGACATTATGAACGGACGATTGTTCGTGTTTTAATCGAAGCACGCGCCGTAACTCCCTAATAACGTGTACATTTCGTTGTTGGGTGCTGGATTGCAGGACCGCCTCGGGTTAGCCGTCGCGTAACGAACGAGTTCTTATTTTTTGCAATGGCACGCACCAAGGCCGAACTACTGGACAAGCTGTGGTCGCGCATGAGCGAGCGCGGGGATTTCCCCATGCTGTCTCAGGCGCTGCGCTCGACTGTGTCCGCAATGAGCGATGACGACCTCGACTTCACGTC
Organism: Caballeronia zhejiangensis; assembly: GCF_000698575.1. GTDB lineage: Bacteria > Pseudomonadota > Gammaproteobacteria > Burkholderiales > Burkholderiaceae > Caballeronia > Caballeronia zhejiangensis. The sequence goes on along the minus strand of NZ_JFHD01000020.1, from coordinate 31,829 downwards.
CCTCGTGCAAGTCGTGCTGTCGGACGTCGGCCTCACGCAGAAGGTGCTGCGGCTCGCCAACTCGGCGATGTACATCGCGTTCGGCGGCAACATCACCACCGTCACGCGCGCGTTGATGGTGCTCGGCATGGACGCCGTCGGTCATCTCGTCGTCGGGTTGAAGCTCGTCGACCACTTCCATCAGAGCGCGCCGCGCCGTATCGACGCGAAGCTCGAACTGAACCGCACCCTGCTCTCGGGCGCGGTTGCGCGGCAGCTCACCGAGCACAAGGACTTGCGCTCCGCCGAGGAAGCGGTCGTCTGCACGCTGATGCGGCAGATCGGCAAGCTGCTCGTCGCGTTCTATCTCGAACACGAGTGGGATCAGTTGCGCCGCAAGGCCGCTTCGGAAAACATCCCCGACAGCGCCGCCTGTGCCGCGCTGCTCGGCGTCACCTTCGACGAGATCGGCCTCGAAGCGGCGGACCGCTGGCGTCTGCCCGAGACGATTCGCGAAGGCATGCGCGCGACCGATCCGAACGCGCCTGTCGATGAAACCGTGCCGAAGCACGTTCGCTGGCTGCGCGCGATCTCCAACTATTCGACCGAAGTCGCGGACGCGCTCACGGCGCAAAACGTGGCCGCGGACGGCCGCGAATCGGTGCTCTTCGATATCGCGAACCGCTACACCGGACCGCTCAACACCGACGCCGACACGCTCACGTCGATGAGCCTCGCGCTCGCGAACGAAGAAGCGAGCGACGGCGTGATGCGCGAGATCTCCGAGCTGCAGGCCAACGCCGATGCCATGGCGCGCGCGAACGTATCGGCGGAGGCGCGCATCGGCGCGAGCGTCGCGGACTTGCGCTCGTTGCCGTCGAAGAATGCGCTCGCGCCGGCGCTCGCGCTCGCGTCGGAATCGATACTCGGCAGCCTGCATCTGTCGCGCACCGTGGTGTTCGTGCGCCAGGCCAACAACGAATTCCACGCGCGTCTCGGCCTCGGCGCGGGCGTCGAGCCGATGTTGCCGAAACTGCGCTTCTCGGCGGAGTTCCGGCCCGACGTGTTTCATCTCGCGATCAGCAATCCGGTCGGCATCTTCATCGAGAACGCGCACGACGCGCGCATCGACGCCCGCCTGCCGCGCTGGTACAAGGAGACGCTCGGCGAAGCGCAGGCGTTCGTCGTGCTGCCGGTGAAATCGAACGATACGACCGTCGCGCTGATCTACGGCGACTGGACCTCGCCGCAACACGTGCGCAAGATCTCGCCCGCCGAGATGAGCGCACTGAACGAGCTCACGAAGGAGCTGAGCCGTTTTTTCTTTAGCGCGAACTGGAAGGAAGTCGAGCTCATCTGAGCGGCTTCCTTCTTGCGCGCAGACCCCTTCCTCCGCCTTATTCCCGCTTCAGAATCGCCACGGCCTGCTCGCCGTATCGCACGATATAGCCGCCGTGCGCGCGCTGCCATTCGCGTGCTTCCGATTCGTTCGCAAACCAGTTCTTCTCGTAGTCGTTGAACGCGCCGGCGTCGAGCCGATAGCGGTCGATCGCCGCGTCCGGCTGTTCGTCGATGTGGGATTTGCACGCGTCCCAGCCTGGGTAGCCGAGTTCGACGGCGAGCATCGAAAGCAGATGCTTCAGTTGCAGATCGTCGCGCATCGCGTGCAGATCGGCGAGGCGTTCCGCGCGCGTGACGTTCGTCGCGAGCAGGCGGCGCAGAACGGGCATCGACGCGCTCGTATCGCCGTCGCGGGCGTGACGAAGCAGACGCCGCGCATGTTCGCGCAGATAGTCGCTATTGGAAACGGAAGAAGAGATCGGACAGGATGTAGACCACATGACGTTGTTCCTTTGTTGCGCCGTTCTCGCTGCGGCTATAAAGGTTCGACGTTGCGGTTCGATCCAAAGTTGAGGTGCTGCACGGCAGGTGCGTAAGACTTTCGCGAGACCGGGCGCCCTGCCGCGCCCGTCCGCGATTCTATCCTCAAGCCTTGCGTCAGGCCAACTGGAATTTTCCGACGAGCGACTTGAGCGCGCGCGCCTGATCGTCGAGCGATTGCGCGGCGGCCGCCGCCTGTTCGACGAGCGCGGCGTTCTGCTGCGTGTTCGCGTCCATCTTCGTGACGGCCTCGCCGATCGACTCGATGCCCGTCTTCTGCTCCGCCGATGCCGCCGAGATCTCGCCCATGATGTCCGTGACGCGGCGCACGGCCTTGACGACTTCCTCCATCGTGGCGCCCGCTTCCTGCGCGTAGGTCGAGCCGTCCGACACGCGCGACACCGATGTATCGATGAGCCCTTTGATCTCCTTCGCCGCCGACGACGAACGCTGCGCGAGACTGCGCACCTCGCCCGCGACGACCGCGAAGCCGCGTCCCTGCTCGCCCGCGCGCGCCGCTTCGACCGCCGCGTTCAGCGCGAGGATGTTGGTCTGGAACGCGATGCCCTCGATCACGCCGATGATGTCGCCGATGCTCTTCGCGCTCGCATCGATGCGCTGCATCGTTTCGACGACGCGGCCCACGACCGCGCCGCCCTTCTCCGCGATCTCCGACGCGCTCGCCGCGAGCGTGCTCGCCTGCTTCGCATTGTCGGCGTTCTGACGCACCGTCGACGTGAGCTGCTCCATGCTGGCCGCGGTTTTTTCCAGCGCGACGGCCTGCTCCTCGGTACGGCGCGACAAGTCGACGTTGCCCGTCGAAATCTCGCTCGATGCCGAAGCGATCGCCTCCGCGCTCGCCGCGATATCGCCGACGGTCGACGACAGTCCCGCCTGCATTTCGGAGAGCGCGTGAAGCATCGACGCGTCGTCGCGACGCTTGAGCTTGACCGGATACGCGAGATCGCCCGATGCGATGCGACGCGCGATGTCCTTCGCATAACCGGGCTCGCCGCCGAGCTGGCCGGCGAGACGCCGCACGACCCATTCGGAGACGACGATCGCGAGCGCGAACAACGCGAGCGTCAGCACCGACACCATCACGAACGACGAATGGAAGATGAACGCGGCGGATTCGATCGTCGCCTTGGCTGCGGCGCCGCGGCGCGCGACGAGTTCATCGACCATCTTTTCGAGCTTGCCCGTTTCGACGAGCAGCGACACGTCCTGCATGCCGACTTGCCAGTTCATCTGCGAGAGATCGAGCGGTTGCTCCTTCACGAGCTTCACGAACGTCCGCAGATTCTCGGCCCACTTGCCGAGCGCGATCGAGAAGTTCTTTTGCTGCGCGAGCGCGTCCTTGTCGGCGTGATCGATGTATTGCGCGAGCTGCGCCTGTTCACGTCCGATTTCGGCGAGCGATTGCTCGATCTGCGCGCCGAGATCGTCGCGCTCTTTCGCCGTGCTCGCGGTGAGCAGCATCTTCTGCGACCGGCTCGCGCGCAGCAGATAGCCGCGCGTTTCCTCGGCCGCGCGGCTCGCGACGTAGCCTTGCGTGTAGATGGATTCGGTCGCGCCGTTCAGACGGCTGATCTGCGTGAGCGAAATTGCGCCGATGACGAGCGTGCCCGCGAGCACGAGTCCGAAAGCCAGCCTGAGCGATGCCTTGACTGATAGCGTGCGCTTCGCTTCGTCATGCGCCTTGAAGCCCGCGTCTTTTGCGCCGCGTAGCGAAAACAGTTCCATCGATCGAATCCCCGAATTTGTTCTTTGGACTGGGCCGTCGTGAGGCGTGTCCTGGTCTGATCCCTGCCGGGAATACGGCAGGTTTGCGGGCTTTCTTGAGCCTTTTTTTAGCAGGAGCGCACGTTCGTTCGCTCCGCCGTCGCTTCTTATAACCGGCCAAAAAACCTTGCGTGCGACGAAATCGCAGCTTGATTCGCTGCCGATCCTGTCCGATTCGCGACAAAGCTTGGCAGGACAACGCGTCGGGGACAGCCTACACTTGTCAGAAATTCAGTCTGCGCATAAATGTCGCACTGACAAAAGATCGATTCCGAGACGCTTTCCTGCTTTCACAAGCCATCACTATGCAAACGAGCATCGACAAGGGCGCTTTGTCGCCTTCCGGCGCATCGGCCGGCGCTTCCGCCAACGCTTCTGCCAACGCTTCCGCCGCGACATCAGCGGGCGCGCAACGCACCGTTTATTCCGTTCTGGGCGCGATCAGCTTTTCGCACCTTTTGAACGACATGATCCAGTCGCTGATTCTGGCGATCTATCCGATGTTCAAGAGCGAATTCGCGCTCACGTTCGGACAGATCGGCCTCATCACGCTCGTGTATCAGGTGACGGCTTCGCTGCTGCAACCGCTCGTCGGCCTGTACACGGACAAGCATCCGAAGCCGTATTCGCTTCCGGTCGGCATGGGCTTCACGCTGTCGGGTCTCTTGCTGATGTCGGTCGCGGGCAGCTTCGGCACGCTCTTGATCGCGGCGGCGCTGGTCGGCTGCGGATCGTCGGTGTTTCATCCGGAATCGTCGCGGGTGGCGCGCATGGCGTCGGGCGGCAAGCACGGTCTCGCGCAGTCGCTCTTTCAGGTCGGCGGCAACGCCGGTTCGTCGTTAGGTCCCTTGCTCGCCGCGCTGATCGTCATCCCGCACGGGCAAAAGAGCATCGCGTGGTTCTCGGTGGCCGCGCTCGTCGCGATGTTCGTGCTGGCGAATATCGGCCGCTGGTACAAGCGTCATCCGGCGACGAAGAAGGGCCGCGCGCAGACCGCGCACGCGACGCTGCCGCGCAACAAGGTCGTCATGGCGATGAGCGTGCTCGTGCTGCTCGTGTTCTCGAAGTACTTCTATCTGGCGAGCATCACGAGTTACTTCACGTTCTATCTGATCAGCAAGTTCGGCATCTCGGTGCAGGCCGCGCAGATCCATCTGTTCGTGTTCCTCGCGGCGGTGGCGGCGGGCACGATCATCGGCGGTCCGGTCGGCGACAAGGTCGGGCGCAAGGCGGTGATCTGGGTGTCGATTCTCGGCGTCGCGCCGTTCACGCTCTTGATGCCTTACGCGAACCTGTTCTGGACGGGCGTGCTGTCGGTGATCATCGGGCTCGTGCTGGCATCGGCGTTCTCGGCGATTCTCGTGTATGCGCAGGAACTGATTCCGGGCAAGGTCGGGATGGTCGCGGGCTTGTTCTTCGGATTCGCGTTCGGCATGGGCGGCGTGGGCGCGGCGGTGCTCGGGCATCTCGCGGATGCGACCAGCATCGATTATGTGTACAAGGTTTGCGCGTTCCTGCCGTTGCTGGGCGTGTTGACGGTGTTGTTGCCGAAGACGCATGAGGGGAAGGCGAAGGCCTGAGCGCACGCGATGACGATCACAACGGGCACGCCGGACCGCGTGCCCGTTGTGTTTTGGGCGCTCAGTTTCCCAACGCCTCCCTCACCTGCATCAACGCGCCCGGATCCTCGATCGTCGGCAGCTCGCCCGGATCGCGCCCTTCCGCCAACGCCGCGATCGCGCGTCGCAGCAGCTTCCCCGAACGCGTCTTCGGCAGCATCGTCACGAAATGCACGCGCGCCGGACGCGCGATCGCGCCGAGCTGCGAATCCACCGCGTGACACAACTCCGCTTCCATGCCCTCGCGCGCGCCCGGCGCATTGATGCGATCGGCATCGCGCAGCACGACGAACGCCGCGGCCGCCTGCCCCTTCACGGAATCGGCGATGCCGACCACCGCGACCTCCGCGACCGCCGGATGCGCCGACAAGGCCTCTTCGATCTCGCGCGTGCCGAGCCGATGCCCCGCCACGTTGATGACATCGTCGGTGCGGCCGAGGATCGACACGTAGCCGTCCTCGTCCTGCACACCCCAGTCGAAGGTCGAATAGACCATCTGATTCGGCACGCTCTTCCAGTACGTGTCGACGAAGCGCTGGTCGTCGCGCCACACCGTCTGCATGCAGCCCGGCGGCAGCGGATACGCCAGCGTGACGACGCCCTTCTCGCCGGGCGCGCAGGCATCGCCGGTCGCTTCGTTGCGCAGCGTGAGATTGAAGCCCATCGACGGTACGCCCGGCGAGCCGAGCTTCGACGGCAATTCTTCGATGCCGCGCGGAATCGCGATCATCGGCCAGCCGGTTTCCGTCTGCCAGTAATTGTCGATGACGGGCTTTTTCAACGCGCTCTGGATCCAGTGCGCAGTCGGCTCGTCGAGCGGCTCGCCCGCGAGAAACAGCGTGCGCAGGCTCGACAGATCGTATTTCTCCATCAGCGCCGGATCCTGCTTCTTCAGCACGCGGATCGCGGTCGGCGCGGTGAACATCAGATTGATCTTGTACTGCTGGACGAGCCGCCACCAGATGCCGCCGTCGGGACGAATCGGCGTGCCTTCGTACATCACGGTCGTGAGGCCGGCGATCAGCGGCGCATAAATGATGTAGCTGTGCCCCACGACCCAGCCGATGTCCGATGCGGTGAACATCGTGTCGCCCGGCGCGCCCTGAAAGATGTGCTCCATCGATGCGGCGAGCGCGACCGCGTAACCGCCGACATCGCGCTGCACGCCCTTCGGCCTGCCCGTCGTGCCGGACGTGTAGAGCACGTACGACGGCTCGTTCGATTCGAGCCATTCGCACGGCACGTGCGCGTCGAAAAATTGCTCGCGCAGCGGTTCGTACGCGACGAGATAACTCGCCTGCAAGCGCTCGGGCGCGAGTTGCCGGTCGATCAAGAGCACTTGCGGCACCTTGTATTCGGCGCGCGAGAGCGCTTCGTCGACGAGCGGCGTGTAGTCGATCACCTTGCCCGCGCGCGCGCCGGCATCGGCGGTGACGATGAGCGCAGGCTCGGCATCGTCGATGCGCGCCGCGAGATTCGGCGCCGCGAAGCCGCCGAACACGACCGAGTGGATCGCGCCGATGCGCGCGCACGCGAGCATCGCGAAGAGCGCTTCGGGAATCATCGGCAGATAGATGAGCACGCGATCGCCCTTCTTCACGTGCAGCGAGCGCATGACGGCTGCCATGCGGTTCACTTCCGCGTGCAGCTCGGCGTAGGTGTAGCGGCGCTCGATGCCCGTTTCCGTCGATACGTAGACGAGCGCGTCCTGTTGCGCACGCGACGCGAGATGCCGGTCGACGGCGTTATGGCACAGATTGGTCTTGCCGCCGACGAACCACCGCGCGAACGGCGGCTTGCTGCGGTCGAGCACCCGCTCGAACGGCGTCTGCCAGTGAATGCGACGGGCCTGTTCGGCCCAGAACGCTTCGGGCTCGTCGATCGACCGTCGATACGCTTCTCGGTAAGTCGGCATGCGCGTCCTCTGCAAAGCGGCGTTGGCTGAGCCCTGAGCATAGAGCAGCCGTCCAACCCGCGCCAGACCGGGCGCGCCCTGATCGGTCCGGCGCGTCAGAGCGCCCGGGTTCGCGCTGAGGCGCGGCCCTCGGACGCGGTGTGCTTGAGCAGCACCGGCGCAAGCTCGCCCGCGACGCGCATGCTCGACACGACGACCGTTCGGACGCCGCATCCGTCCGTCAATGCGCGCAGCGTTTCTCGCGTGCTCGCGCGCGCCTCGATGCGCGGTTCGATCAGGATCAGGCCGCGGCAGTACGCGGCCAGCATCGCGCGATGCGTACGCATCCACGCGGCGCGCAGACGGGCGTCGTCGGCGGTTTCGTTTGCGTCGTGCTCGGCCACGAGAACGAAAGGCGTCGCGAGGGACACGAGACGGCGCATCTGCGCGCCCCATGCGAACGCATAGCCCGGTTTCACGGCGCGCGGACGCAGGCGCACGAGCGGGAATCGGCTCGCGTCGAAAAGACGCTCGTCGAGTTCGATGGATTTCGGTGCGAGGTCGGCGGCGTTCACAGCGGTTTCGGACTCCAGTAGTTGAGCGCGGCGACGAGCGACGGCCAGCGGGAACACCGCGGCACCACGCGTTTCTTGGGCTGCGTGGCGCGTGGCGCGCGGCGAGCCAACTCCTGCGCCGCCTGCGCCGCCTGCGCCGTCGCCTCCGTCCACGCGCGGCGCGTGGTTTCGAGCACTCTCGCGGCGTTCGCCGAAACAGCGCAACGCTCGCCCCGCTCGCCGCTTTCGGACGCCGGGCGCGCTTCGCCCATCGTGCCGATGGCGGTGAAATCGTTGGTCATGTCGTCGGGCCTCCTGTGTCTGCCTCACGGTGTGCGAGTCATTGTATTGAGAATCATTCTCAACTACAAGCAGGATTTTCGACGATGCGCGGCCCGTGGAAAGCCGCGTCCGCGTGGGATTCGGCGCTCGATCAGCCGGCAGCGCGGAGAAAGCGCGACAAAATGCCCGACGAGTAAGTCGCGGCGATCGACGTCAGAAATTCGGTGAACGATAGCGGCGCGGCGGCGTCCGCTGCATCGGAAATGGTCCGCACGACCGCGCACGGCACGCCGTGCTCGTAGCAGACCTGCGCGATGGCCGCGCCTTCCATTTCGACCGCGAGCGCGTCGGGCAGCGCGTCGCGCAAGCCGAAGAGCGCGTCGTGGCCCGCGATGAAGCGATCGCCGCTCACGATCAGCCCGCGATGCACGCGCGGCCCGGCGACGGCGAAGCGCTCCGTCAGCGTACCGCCCTCGTCGGCGATGAACGCATCGGCGGCGGCGGCGAGCGCATCGGAAAGCGCGCGATCGGCGCCGAAGCGCGCGCGGTCGAGCAGCGGCACTTCGTAGCGCGGAAAGAGCGGCGATGCGTCGAGATCATGCTGCAGCAAAGCATCGGCGATGACGACATCGCCCACTTGCACGTCCGCCCGCACGCCGCCCGCGACGCCTGTGAAGACGATGGCATCGGTTTCGAACACATGGATGAGCGCGCTCGCGGTCGCGGCCGCCGCCACCTTGCCGATGCGCGCGAGCGTGACGACGGCCGGCAGCCCATGCGCGTCGCCGACGTAATACTCGCGCTGGCCGAGCGTCACGGTGCGAACTTCGCCTGCCGAGCGCATCTGCGCGATGAGGTCGCCCAGTTCCTGCGGCAGCGCCGCCATGATGCCGAGCCGCTTCGTCTTCATTCGACGGCCTGCAGTTTCGCCACGGCCAGCGCGAGCCACTTTTCGCCGTGGCGCTTGAAGCGAACTTGCGCGCGCGCGTCGCCGCCCGAGCCTTCCAGCGCGGTCACGGTGCCTTCGCCGAACTTCGTATGGAACACGGCTTGGCCGACCTTGAAGCCGGATTCCGCCGCGCGCTGCTCGTTGGCGAACGACGGCAATGCCGCGCTGGCGCCCTGATCCCGCGCATAGCCGGAAGAACCGCCGCGCTCCTGTCCGGGACGCGCAAACCAGTCGCGGCCCCAGCCGGCGTTGTCGGCGCGTCCGCCCCAGCGCGCGCCCGCCTCCATCTTCGGCGTGAGCCACTTGAGCGAGCCTTCGGGCAATTCGTCGAAGAAACGCGAACGGATGTTGTAGCGCGTCTGGCCGTGCAGCATGCGGCTCTGCGCGAACGACAGATAAAGCCGCTCTTTCGCGCGCGTGATCGCCACGTACATGAGACGCCGCTCTTCCTCCAGCCCGTCCGATTCCTGCGCGCTGTTCTCGTGCGGGAACAAGCCCTCTTCCAGCCCGGTGATGAACACCGCCGTGAATTCGAGGCCCTTGGCCGCGTGCACGGTCATCAGTTGCACGGCGTCCTGGCCGGCCTGCGCCTGGTTGTCGCCGGCTTCGAGCGATGCGTGCGACAGGAAGCCCGCGAGCGGCGTCATCGTGTCGGGATTCTGCGCGGGATCGGCGATGCCGGGCGCATCGAGCACTTCGATCTCGCCGTCCTCGCTGACGATCTCCGGCAGCGCCGACGCGCCCGGACGCAGCGGAATGGAGCGCGCGGGCGTATCGAGCCCGTAGCCTTCCTCGCTGACGAACGCCGCCGCCGCATTCACGAGTTCCTGCAAATTCTCGAGCCGATCCTGGCCCTCGCGCTCGGTTTCGTAGAACGCGGCGAGACCGCTCGCGCGCACGACGTATTCGACGGTTTCCGGCAGGCTCATCTGCTGCGTTTCGGCGCGCATTTTCGCGATGAGCGTCGCGAATGCGCCGAGGCTCGTGCCCGCCTTGCCGGTGACGTACGGCACGGCGGCGGCCATCGAACAGTTGTAGAGACGCGCCGCGTCGGCCACTTGCTCGATGGAGCGCGCACCGATCCCGCGCGTCGGGAAATTGACGACGCGCGCGAACGCGGTGTCGTCGTTCGGATTGTCGATGAGACGCGAATACGCGAGCGCATGCTTCACTTCCTGCCGCTCGAAGAAGCGCAGACCGCCATACACGCGATACGGAATGCCCGCGTTCACGAGCGTATGTTCGATGGTCCGCGACTGCGCGTTGCTGCGATAAAGCACCGCGACCTCGCCGCGCGACACGCCCGTATTGATGAGCGCCTTGATTTCCTCGACGATCCAGCCCGCTTCCTGCGAATCCGTTGCGGCCTCGTAGACGCGCACCGGCTCGCCGTGTCCCGCGTCGGTGCGCAGATTCTTGCCGAGCCGGTTGGCATTGTTGGCGATCAGATAGTTCGCGGTATCGAGAATATGGCCGTGCGAGCGATAGTTCTGCTCCAGCTTGATGAGATTGCGCACGCGGAATTCGCGCTCGAAATCGTGCATGTTGCCGACGTTCGCGCCGCGGAACGCGTAGATCGACTGGTCGTCGTCGCCGACCGCGAAGATCGCGTTGTGCTCGCCCGCGAGCAGCTTGAGCCACGCGTACTGCAGCTTGTTCGTGTCCTGAAACTCGTCGACGAGAATGTTGCGAAAGCGCGCCTGATAATGCGCGCGCAGCGGCGGATTGTGCGCGAGGAGTTCATAACAGCGCAGCAGCAGCTCGGGAAAATCGACGACGCCTTCGCGCTGGCATTGCTGATCGTAGGCTTCGTAAAGCTCGACGAACTTGCGATTGAACGCATCGGTGGCGTCGACGTCTTTCGGACGCAGGCCCTGCTCCTTCGCGTTGTTGATGAAGTACTGCAGATTCTTCGCCGGATACTTCTCGTCGTCGACGTTCAGGCCTTTCATCAGCCGCTTGATCGCGGACAGCTGGTCGGCCGTGTCGAGAATCTGGAATGTCTGCGGCAGGCCGGCGTCGCGGTAATGCGCGCGCAGCATGCGGTTGCACAAGCCGTGAAACGTGCCGATCCACATGCCGCGCGTATCGATGGGCAGCAGCGCGGACAGGCGCGCCATCATCTCGCGCGCGGCCTTGTTCGTGAAGGTGACGGCGAGCACGGTCGGCGGCGACGCGTAGCCCTGCTGGATCAGCCACGCGATGCGCGTGATGAGCACGCGCGTCTTGCCGCTGCCGGCGCCCGCGAGAATGAGCGCGGGCTCGTCCGGGAGCGTCACGGCGGCGAGTTGTTCGGGATTCAGATTCGCGAGCAGGTCGGGCATGGGAAAGAGGCGTCGAGGTAAGCGAGCATTATAAATGTCCGGTTCTTCGACGACTTTCCGCGTCGCCCATCGCAGCCGACACTCGATTACGGCGCAGACGGCCTACTTTCCATGGATTGTTGCATTTTCTGGGCCGCGTCCGCGCCTAGCGTATTTCGCACACGTCCGTTCACAAGCGTGTTCAGAAATTTGTCATCGAAGCCATTCGCCACTTTCCAGGCGTCCCGATCCCGCTCGAACACGAATTCGCCCTTGAGCTGCACGTATGGCATCGCACCGATAACGCTCAACAGATTGTCCTTATAGTCGACCAAAACCGGACATGCGTAGGAATGGTCATCGATCCTGCGGCAATCCGCTGCCGGAAGCACGCCGATGACCCTCGCTTCCATCGTCCTCGGCACATCTTCCCCGTACACCGGTTTGTGATACGACGGCGACCGTCTGCCCATGCGATCGTCGATTCCCTTGATTCCCGCGATGACCGCCGCGCGAATCGCGTCGCGGCCGAGCGGGGCGCCCAGCGCCTTGTTCAGCCCGGCCTCGTTGTAGCGCGCGGCCACGTATTCGTACGGATAGGTGTGCACTTCGAACTCACCATTCTTTTCCCTGGGCCGGATCACGTAGCCTATGGGGCTCGTCGCCTCCCCCGCTTTGATGACCGCTGTGCAACCGCGCGATCTGTCGCCATCGTCGTAGCCCACTTCCTGGAAATCCGAAAATCGTGGCGTCAAATCGCGGTCATCGTTCAGCGACAGGCCCGGACGCTTCGTGGCGAGATCGGTCTTCGATTGGACGCCGATCCGGAACAGCGCGTCCTTCGTGCTGGTTGCCGCGCAGGATGGCGTGCTTGCCGACCAGAGGGTGTAGGCCCCGACCGCCGCGAAGATCACGCAAAACGCCGATGCATATCCGATCATGCGACGTTTCACCTTCTTGCGCGTGCGCGCGGCGAACGCCGCGAATGGCGCCCGGAAACGCGGGTCGATCTGCCCGACGACCGACTCGTACTGCAACAAGTCCTCGGGCGCCTTGTCCGTCTCCAGCGTTTCCACGAAACGGACCGCCGCCGCTTCCGCCGCTTGCTCATCCAGGAAACCTTCTTGAATGAGCCAGTCGAGCATCGCGCGCGCGGAATCGAAGCGCAGGTCGATCTCCGACATCTGGTCCATCGACTCTAGCACCCGCAGGGCCGTTTTATCGTCGATATAGCCGCAACTATTCAACGCTGCCAAAGTCTGCAAGCGGACCATGCCCGCGACGCTAGCCTTCTGACACTCCTGATCTGTGGTCATCTCGCCCCTTTCTCTTGCGCCACTCGTGCCGGATGCACGCGTGCGAATCCGCCAGCGTAGAACCATGGCTTTTTGCGATACAGGGACAGAGCGCGCTTTTGACAATTACTTCCAGATATCGCTCTTACGGGGCACTCGGGCACCGTACGAGTAGGCCACGTGGGCACCGCTATAATTGACGGATTCCCTGCTTTCAGATCTAGACGAACGACGACATGAGCGACAACACACTGGCAAAAAGCTTCGAGCCTCAAAACATCGAGTCCCAATGGGGCCCGGAATGGGAAAAGCGCGGATACGCCGCTCCCACGTTCAAGGAAGGCGCGAAGAATTTCTCCATCCAGTTGCCGCCGCCGAACGTCACCGGCACGCTGCACATGGGGCACGCGTTCAACCAGACCATCATGGATGGCCTGACGCGCTATCACCGCATGCTGGGCGAAAACACGCTGTGGGTGCCGGGCACGGACCACGCGGGCATCGCGACGCAGATCGTCGTCGAACGCCAGCTCGATGCGCAAGGCATCTCGCGCCATGACCTCGGCCGCGAAGAGTTTCTGAAGCGCGTCTGGGCGTGGAAGCAGCAATCCGGCTCGACCATCACGAATCAGGTTCGGCGTCTGGGCGCATCGATCGACTGGTCGCGCGAATACTTCACGATGGACGACAAGATGTCGGCCGCCGTGCGCGACGTGTTCGTCACGCTCTATAAACAAGGGCTGATCTATCGCGGCAAGCGGCTCGTGAACTGGGACCCGGTGCTCGGCACCGCCGTGTCCGATCTCGAAGTCGTGAGCGAAGAAGAAAACGGCAGCCTGTGGCACATCAACTATCCGCTGCCGGACGGTTCCGGTCATCTGACGGTCGCGACCACGCGCCCGGAAACCATGCTGGGCGACACCGCCGTGATGGTGCATCCGGAAGACGAGCGTTATCAGCATCTGATCGGCAAGACGGTGACGTTGCCGCTATGCGATCGCGAAATCCCGATCATCGCCGATGAATACGTCGATCGCGAATTCGGCACCGGCGTCGTCAAAGTCACGCCCGCGCACGACTTCAACGACTACGCCGTCGGCCAGCGCCACAAGCTGCCGCAGATCGAAATTCTCACGCTCGACGCGAAGATCAACGACAACGCGCCTGAAAAATATCGCGGCATGGATCGCTTCGACGCGCGCAAAGCCGTCGTGAAAGATCTCGAAGCGCTCGGCCTGCTCGAATCCGTCAAGCCGCACAAGCTGATGGTGCCGCGCGGCGACCGCACCAACGTGGTCATCGAACCGATGCTGACGGACCAGTGGTTCGTCGCCATGAGCAAGCCCGCGCCCGAAGGCACGTTCAATCCGGGCAAGTCGATCACGGAAACGTCGCTCGATGTCGTGCGCAACGGCCAGATCAAGTTCGTGCCGGAGAACTGGACGACCACCTACTATCAGTGGCTCGAAAACATCCAGGACTGGTGCATTTCGCGCCAGTTGTGGTGGGGCCATCAGATTCCCGCGTGGTACGGCGAGAACGGCGAGATTTTCGTCGCGAAGACCGAAGAAGAAGCCCGCGCCGAAGCCGACGCGCAAGGCTACAAAGGCGCACTCAAGCGCGATGAAGACGTGCTCGACACCTGGTTCTCGTCCGCGCTCGTGCCGTTTTCGTCGCTCGGCTGGCCGAACGAGACGAAGGAACTGAAGGCGTTCCTGCCGTCGTCGGTGCTCGTGACAGGCTTCGACATCATCTTCTTCTGGGTCGCCAGAATGGTGATGATGACCACGCATTTCACCGGCAAGGTGCCGTTCGACACCGTCTATGTGCACGGACTCGTGCGCGACGCCGAAGGCCAGAAGATGTCGAAGAGCAAGGGCAACACGCTCGACCCGATCGATATCGTCGACGGCATCGACCTCGAATCGCTCGTCGCCAAGCGCACGACCGGCCTCATGAATCCGAAGGCCGCCGCGCAGATCGAGAAGAAAACGCGCAAGGAATTCCCCGAAGGCATTCCGTCGTTCGGCACCGACGCGCTGCGCTTCACGATGGCCTCGATGGCCACCCTCGGCCGCAACGTGAACTTCGATCTCGCGCGCTGCGAGGGTTATCGCAACTTCTGCAACAAGCTCTGGAACGCCACGCGTTTCGTGCTGATGAACTGCGAGGGCCACGATTGCGGTTTTGCGAATCCGGGCGCGTGCAAACCAGGCGATTGCGGCCCTGGCGGCTACACGGATTACTCGCAGGCGGATCGCTGGATCGTGTCGCTGCTTCAGCGCGTGGAAGCCGAAGTGGAAAAGGGTTTCGCGGACTATCGTTTCGACAACGTCGCGAGCGCGATCTACAAATTCGTGTGGGACGAGTACTGCGACTGGTATCTCGAACTCGCGAAGGTGCAGATCCAGACCGGCACGCCCGAGCAGCAGAGGGCGACGCGTCGCACGCTCTTGCGTGTGCTCGAAACGGTGCTGCGCCTCGCGCATCCGATCATTCCTTTCATCACGGAAGCGTTGTGGCAGAAGGTTGCCCCTCTCACCGACGCCTTCCCGCAAGGCGCGAAGGAAGGCGAAGTCTCGATCATGACGCAGCCTTATCCGCGCGCCGAGCAGAAAAAGATCGATGAATCGTCAGAACAGTGGGCTGCCGAACTGAAGAGTGTCATCGATGCATGTCGTAATCTACGTGGCGAAATGAATCTGTCGCCCGCGGTGAAGGTGCCGTTGCTCGCGCACGGCGACGCGGCGCGCCTCACCGCGTTCGCACCGTATATCGCTGCCCTCGCGCGTCTTTCCGAAGTGAAGATCATCGACGACGAAGCCGCCCTCGACAAGGAAGCTCATGGCGCGCCCGTCGCGATCGTCGGCACGAGCAAGCTCGTGTTGAAAGTCGAAATCGATATCGCCG
This sequence comes from Caballeronia zhejiangensis, assembly GCF_000698575.1. Classification (GTDB taxonomy): domain Bacteria; phylum Pseudomonadota; class Gammaproteobacteria; order Burkholderiales; family Burkholderiaceae; genus Caballeronia; species Caballeronia zhejiangensis. The sequence goes on along the minus strand of NZ_JFHD01000020.1, from coordinate 16,378 downwards.
CGGAACGCGAGCGCCTGACCAAGGAAGTGGACCGTCTGACGGCCGAGATCGCAAAATGTAACGCGAAACTCGGAAACGAAAGCTTTGTTTCAAAAGCGCCGGCCGCTGTCGTTGAACAGGAGCGTAAAAGGCTGGCAGAATACGGAACCACTATCGAGAAGCTTCAGGCCCAATTATTGCGTCTGCCTGCTTGAATTTGAGGGTTCGAATCATTTATCGATCCGCTCCGTCTGTCTCGACGTTTCATTGATTAAGAGGATCAGGGTCATCACATGCTAAAAGTTACCAAAGCGGTTTTCCCCGTCGCAGGTCTGGGCACGCGGTTCCTTCCCGCGACCAAGGCCAGCCCGAAGGAAATGCTGCCTGTCGTCGACAAGCCGCTGATTCAGTACGCGGTCGAAGAAGCAATGGCGGCCGGCATTACCGAAATGATCTTCGTGACGGGACGCAGCAAGCGCGCCATCGAAGATCACTTCGACAAGTCCTATGAGATCGAAGCGGAACTCGAAGCGCGCGGCAAGGACAAGCTGCTCGAACTCGTGCGCAGCATCAAGCCGAGCCATGTCGACTGCTTCTACGTGCGTCAGGCCGAAGCGCTCGGTCTCGGCCACGCTGTGCTCTGCGCGGAGAAGCTCGTCGGCGACAATCCGTTCGCCGTGATCCTCGCGGACGACTTGCTGTACGGCAAGCCGCCCGTCATGTCGCAGATGATCGAAGTCTTCGATCACTATCACAGCTCGGTGATCGGCGTCGAAGAAATCCCGCCGGAGGATTCGAAGTCCTACGGCATCATCGACGGCAAGGAATGGGAAGACAACATCTTCAAGCTGTCGGGAATCGTCGAAAAGCCGGAACCCGCCGTGGCGCCGTCGAACCTGGGCGTAGTCGGCCGGTACGTGCTGAAGCCGCGCATCTTCGATCACATTCGCGCGCTGAAGCCGGGCGCGGGCGGAGAACTGCAACTGACGGATGCGATTCAATCGCTGCTGTCGGATGAGCAAGTGCTCGCGTACAAGTATCAGGGCACGCGCTTCGATTGCGGCAGCAAGCTCGGCTATCTGAAGGCGACGGTCGAGTTCGCGCTGCGTCATCCGGAAGTGAAGCAGGAATTCGAGGAATATCTGCGCAATCGCGCGCCGATTCTCGAAGACTGACTTTCTGGCCGGATCGGATGAAAAAAATGCCCGTCACCTGCGTGACGGGCATTTTGCTTTTGGGCGTTTGCTTGTGCGTTCGTTGGCTTCAACGCCGCCGCATCAGGAAGATGAACGTCTTGTCCTGTGCGGTCGATTCGACGATCTCGTTGCCGGTCTGCTTCGCGAAGGCCGCGAAATCGCGTTGCGATCCCGGGTCGGTCGCGAGCACTTTCAAAATCTGACCGCTCGTCATGTCGGCGAGCGCCTTCTTTGCCCGCAAAATCGGCAACGGGCAGTTGAGCCCGCGCGCGTCGACTTCCTTGTGAACTTCCATCGCGATTGAACCTTTGTTTGCCGGTGAGGGGAGCGCTCGTGAAGGTTCGATTTTAACGCAGAGGTCAAAACTCCACCGCCCGCCCACTCTCATAAGCCTGCCGCATCGCAATACCAATGCGCGTCGCCTCTCTTGCATCGTCGAGCGTCAGCCCCGTCGGCTGCCCTTGCCGAAGCAACCCGACGAACGCCTGCGCCTCGCGCAAAAACGCATCCTCGAAGCGCTCGAAGAACGTCGGCGTGCAGGCATTGCGCACGCCCTGCGCATCCGCGATTTCCACGCGATTCGCCCGCGGATTGCGTCCCACCGACAGCGCGCCCGCCGTGCCGATCACTTCCGTCTGCGTGTCGTGCCCATGCGCCATCGTCCGCGACGCATACAGCACCGCGAGCCGTCCGTCATCGAACTCGATCGTGCCCACGCCATTGTCGATGTCATTGCACTCGCGCAAGCCTTCGTGAATCGCGATGGTTCCGCTCGCATACACGCGTTTCGCGCGCGGATTGCCGAGCAGCCAGCGCGCAAGATCGATGTCGTGCACGCTGCAATCGAGAAACAGCCCGCCCGATGTCGGCGCGAATCGCACGAAGAAGCCATCGGGATCGTTCTTGTCGCAGGTCTGCGAGCGCACCATGAACGGCCGGCCGATCGCGCCGCTCGCGACGCGATCGAACGCATCGCGATAGCTCGCATCGAAGCGCCGCACGAAGCCGATCATCACTTGCAGATGCGGATGCCGCGCGTGCTCTTCGATCACCGCGTCGCATTCGGCGAGATTGAGCGACAGCGGCTTCTCGCAGAACACATGCTTGCCCGCGCGCAACGCGGCGATGATCTGCCGCGCATGCAGCGACGTCGGCGTGACGAGCCACACGGCATCGACGGAGGCATCGGCGAGCAGTTCATCGTAATCCGCATAAAGCGACAACTCGGGAAGACTCGACGAAGCCCACTCGCGCTCGTCCACAACCGGACTGCACGCCGCGACGAGTTTCGCGCCCGGCACGCGCCACGCGAGATTCTCCGCATGCCGGCGCCCGAGCCGCCCCAGTCCGGCGATACCGAAGCGCACCGCGCTCATGCGACGTTCTCCCCGAGCTTGACGATGCGCTTCTCGCGCCACGACAAGGTCGCCGCTTCGGCGAGTTCCAGCGCCTTCAGGCCATCGGCGACGGTGGTTCGCACCGGTTTGCCGTTGCTGACCGCATCGAAGAAATGCGCGATTTCCGCCGCATACGCCGCGCGATAACGTTCGAGAAAGAACGCCTCGGGCTTGTCGCTCGACACCGACGCCGACGTGTACGCGGTGACTTCCGTCGGCCGCACATTGCCAGCCTGCAGCATGCCCGCGCTGCCGAGCAGCTCGAAGCGCTGATCGTAGCCATACGCCGCGCGCCGCGCCGTATTGATCTGGCACAGACGCCCGCGCTTCGTGCGGATCGTGACCGCGGTCGAATCGATATCGCCCGCTTCGGCGATGGCCGCATCGCTCAAGCAACTGCCCGTCGCGTGCAGCGTGTCGGCTTCGTCGTCGAGAATCCAGCGGAAGATGTCGAAGTCGTGAATCAGCATGTCCTTGAAGATGCCGCCCGAATGCAAGATGTACTCGACCGGCGGCGCGCCCGGATCGCGGCTCGTCACGATCAGCATTTCCGGATCGCCGATCTCGCCCGCGTCGATACGCGCCTTCAACGCCGAGAACGTCGGATCGAAGCGACGCTGAAAGCCGATCATGCAGACGACGCCCGCCTTCTCGACAGCATCGGCGCACGCGCGCGCACGCTCGGTCGTGAGATCGACGGGCTTCTCGCAGAACACATGCTTCTTCTGCGCCGCCGACGCCAGAATCAGATCCGCGTGCGTATCCGTGCTCGAACACACGACGGTCGCGCCGACGGAGGCATCGCCCATCGCGCCATCGACATCGGCGACGGTCGCGCCATGCGCTTTCGCGAGCGCGGCGGCCGCGTCGCGATTCACATCGACGACGTATTTCAGACGCACGCCCGGTTGCCGCGCGAGATTGGCCGCGTGAATCTTGCCGATGCGCCCCGCCCCAAACACCGCCACATCAATCGTCATAGCCACCTGTCTCCTTGGATTCCTCAACGTTCAACTCGAGCCGGTACGCGAGCGCGATGAACAACGCCTGGCACAGGCAAATGGTGCTCGTGAGCGAGCGAAACGCGAACGCGCTGCCCTCCTTCACGAACAGACTCGCGCTCGCGTGACGCGCGAGCGGCGAAAGCTGGCTATCGGTGATGACGAGCGTCGCCGCGCCGTGATGCTGCGCGGCGCGCACGCAATATTGCGTCTCCTTGCCGTAGGGCGCGAAGCTGATCGCGATCACCACGTCTCCCTTCTCCACGCTGCGCACCTGTTCGCGAAACATGCCGCCGAAGCCCGAGATCAGATGCACGCGCTTCTTCGTGTGCTGCAATGCATAGACGATGTAGCTCGCGACCGCGAACGACCGGCGCACGCCGATCACGTAGATGTTCTCCGCCTGCGAAAGCATCTCGACGGCGGCTTCGAACTGCGCGTCGTCGAGACCGGCTTCGAGCTCGTCGAGACCCGTGCGGCTCGCCGCGATGAACTCGCGCGCGACCGACAGGCCGGACGCATCGCCCGCCTTCTCGTCGATGAGCTTGCGTATGCGCTGCTGATACGTCTGCTGCGAACCGCCCGCGCCCGTGTACGCCTGCCGGAACACGGCCTGCAAGTCGGAGAAACCGGAGAAACCGAAGCGCTGCGCAAACCGCACGACCGCTGACGCATGCACGCCGCACGCGTTGGCGATATCGCTCGTGCGATCCATCATCACGCTTGGCCGATGCTGCTCGATATACGTCGCGACGCTCTTCAACTGGCGCGGCAGCGAGTCGTAGGCGTCGGTGATCCGCTGCATCAGTTCGTCGACGCTTTGCACGTCGGTGCTGGTCTCATCCATCACAGGCTCTTTCGATGTTCGTCGTGAACCGATTATAGGAACACGGCAAGCAAATTGGAATGTATTTTCCATTTGCCGCACCAATGAAATTTCTATTGCAGGCCACCGAAAACTGACCTACTCTTGGTCCTGAGCACGGCACATCGAAGGGTCGGCTCGCGAAACATCACACCAAACAACAACCGAGATAGGTGGAGACAATGACCATTTGCAACGGTCGGGCCGCGCTGCGCGCGCTGGTGGCTGCTGCTGCGTTGTGCAGCGCATCGATGATGGCGGCGAGTCCCGCACACGCGGCGCCCGACGCGAAGTTCGTGCTGATCAGCCACGCGCCGGACTCGGATTCCTGGTGGAACACCATCAAGAACGCGATCAAGCAGGCCGACGAAGACTTCAACGTGCAGACGGACTACCGCAATCCGCCGAACGGCGACATCGCGGACATGTCGCGCCTGATCGAGCAGGCCGCCGCGCGCAACTACGATGGCGTCATCACGACCATCGCCGATTTCGATGTGCTGAAGAGCGCCATCAACAAGGTCACGGCGAAGAAGATTCCGCTCGTCACGATCAACTCGGGCACCGAGGAACAGAGCGCGCAACTGGGCGCGATCATGCACGTCGGCCAGCCGGAATATGTGGCGGGCAAGGCGGCCGGCGAGAAGGCGAAGGCCGCGGGCGTGAAGTCGTTCGTCTGCGTGAATCACATCGCGACGAACACGGTGTCGTTCGATCGCTGCAAGGGCTTCGCGGACGCACTCGGCATCGACTACAAGGCATCGACGATCGATTCGGGACAAGACCCGACCGAGATTCAGTCGAAGGTATCGGCGTATCTGCGGAATCATCCGGATACGGGCGCGATCCTCACGCTCGGACCGACGCCCGCATCCGCGACGCTCAAGGCCGTCACGCAAATGGGCCTGCAAAACAAGGTGTATTTCGTGACTTTCGACTTCTCGGACGACATCGCGAAGGCCATCAAGGACGGCACGATCAAGTTCGCGATCGATCAGCAGCCGTATCTGCAAGGCTATATCCCGGTGGCCGTGCTCGCGATCGTGAAGAAGGAACATACGACCGATCCGGCGAAGATCCGTCAGCTTCTCGAAGCCAATCCGAAGTTCAAGGCGCGCCTCGAAACCTACGGATTGCAGCCGTCGTACGGACCGAAGAACATTCGTTCGGGCCCGGGTTTCATCACCAAAGAAAATCTCGACAAGGTCGTGAAGTACGCGGGTCAATATCGTTGATCCCGGCGTGACCTGATTCGGGCGGCGCTTCGCGCACCGCCCGCTTTTATCGACGTTCAGCGCGCCTTGCTGCGTCCGTTCGCGGACGCGGCGGCGACGCGCGCATCGGTACCGCATCGACATCGAGTCTCAAGGAGCCATCATGGGCGTAGCCGGCAAACACTACCCTCCTCACGTGAACCGTCAGCAGGACAACGCTGAAACACCTGACCAGGCCAAGCCCTCGGATGAGCGCGTACGCCACACGTCGTGGTTCGGTCATTTGCTGAATCGCCCGGAGTTCGCGGCCATTTCCGGCACCGTGCTCGTCTTCATCGTGTTCGGCTTCGGCGCGGGATCGTCGGGCATGTTCAACCTCGACGGCGTGATGAACTGGTCGCAAGTGGCCGCCTATCTCGGCCTGCTCGCGGTCGGCGCGTGTCTGCTCATGATCGCGGGCGAGTTCGACTTGTCCATCGGCTCGATGATCGGCTTCGCTGGCATGATGGTCGCGTTGCCGGCGGTCTATTTTCATTGGCCGCTATCCCTTTCGATTCTCTTCGCGTTCGTCATGTCGATGCTGCTCGGCGCATTGAATGGCTATCTCGTCATGCGCACGCGCCTGCCGTCGTTCATCGTCACGCTCGCGTTCCTGTTCATTCTGCGCGGCCTCACGCTCGCGCTGTCGATCATGTTCGCGGACCGCACCATCATCTCGGGCGTCGGCGATCTCGCCCAGGCCGATCCCATCGCCGACACGCTCTTTCATGGCGTCGCGTTTCACGGCCTGTTCAACTGGCTCGCGCACATGGGCATCGGCAAGCTGCTCGACAGCGGCCAGCCGCTCGTGCCGGGCATTCCGAAAGTCATCATCTGGTGGCTCGCGCTCGCGGCGGTCGGCGCGTTTGTGCTCGCCAAGACGCGCTACGGCAACTGGATTCTCGCGGTCGGCGGCGATGCGAATGCCGCGAAGAACGTCGGCGTGCCGGTGAAGCGCGTGAAGATATCGCTCTTCGTGCTCACCGCGTTCTGCTCGTGCCTCTTCGCCGTGCTGCAAGTGTGCGATATCGGCTCGGCGGCGGCGGATCGCGGCTTGCAGAAGGAATTCGAAGCGATCATCGCGGCGGTCATCGGCGGCACCTTGCTGACGGGCGGTTACGGATCGGTCGTCGGCGCATGTTTCGGTGCCCTGATCTTCGGTGTCGTGCAGATCGGCATCACTTATACGAACGTGAGCTCGGACTGGTTCCGCGTATTCCTTGGCGTGATGCTGCTCATCGCCGTGCTCTTCAATCACTACGTGCGCCGCCGCGTGTCCCAGGCTCAATGAGAGGAGCAACGATCATGCAAGACGACAACATCCTCGCGCTCGAAAACGTCAGCAAGTTCTTCGGCAAGGTGATCGCGCTGAACGGCGTCACGTTGCGGCTCAAACGCGGTGAAGTGCATTGTCTGCTCGGCGATAACGGCGCCGGCAAATCGACACTCATCAAGACGCTCGCAGGCGTGCATCAGCCCTCTTCCGGCGACTATCTCGTCGATGGCAACCCCGTGCATTTCGACTCGCCGAAAGAAGCGCTCGATCTCGGTATCGCGACCGTGTATCAGGATCTCGCGCTCGTGCCGTTGCTATCGGTGGCGCGCAACTTCTTCATGGGACGCGAGCCGCAAAAGAAGCGCTTCGGCATCAGCGTGATGGACCTCGATCTCGCCGCCGAAACGTCGCGCGCCAAGCTCGCCGAAATGGGCATCAATGTGCGCGATCCGCATCAGCCGATCGGCACGATGTCCGGCGGCGAGAAGCAATGTCTCGCGATTGCCCGCGCGATTCACTTCGGCGCGCGCGTGCTAATCCTCGACGAACCGACCGCCGCGCTCGGCGTGAAGCAGAGCTTCAATGTGTTGAAGCTCATCCACAAGGCGCGCGAAAAAGGCATCTCGGTGATCTTCATCACGCACAACGTTCACCATGCCTATCCGATCGGCGATTCGTTCACGCTGCTCAATCGCGGCCGCTCGATGGGCACGTTCACCAAGGACAACATCAGCAAGAACGAAGTGCTCGACATGATGGCGGGCGGCGCAGAAATGCAGCAGATGATGACCGAACTCGAAGGCGCGACGATCTGAGGACATTGAATCCATGCCAACGCAAAATCCCTCTCGCTTCGCGCCGGATCGCACGCGCGATATCGTGTGTCTCGGCCGCCTCGCCGTCGATCTCTATGCGCAAAATGTCGGCGCGCGGCTCGAAGATGTATCGACGTTCGCGAAGTATCTCGGCGGCTCGTCGGCGAACATCGCGTTCGGCTGCGCGCGGCTCGGGCTGAATGCGTCGATGCTCGCGCGCGTCGGCAACGATCACATGGGGCGCTTTCTCACGGAGACGCTCGAACGCGAAGGCTGCGACGTGAGTCACGTTCGCATCGATCGTGACCGGCTCACCGCGCTCGTGCTGCTCGGCCTCGAAGACCGCGACACGTTTCCGCTCGTGTTCTATCGCGAGAACTGCGCGGACATGGCCGTCGACGAACACGATTTCGATGAAGCGTATATCGCGTCATCGAAGGCGCTGCTCATTACGGGCACGCACTTCTCGACGGAACAGGTGAACCGCACGAGCCGTCGCGCGCTCGACTACGCACGACGCAACGACGTCCGCACGATTCTCGACATCGACTATCGGCCTGTCTTGTGGGGTCTCACGGGCAAGGCGGATGGCGAGACGCGCTTCATCGCGAATGAAGGCGTCACTGCGCATTTGCAGCGCATTCTGCCGTTGATCGATCTCGTCATCGGCACGGAAGAAGAGTTTCGCATCGCGGGCGGCAAGGACCGTCTGATCGATGCGCTCGCGATGGTCCGCAAGGTCACGAGCGCGACGCTCGTCGTGAAGCGCGGGCCGCTCGGCTGTTCGATCATCGAAGGCGCGGTGCCGTCGTCCATCGACGATGCGCCGGTTCATGGCGGCGTCGAAGTGGAAGTGCTCAACGTGCTCGGCGCCGGCGACGCGTTCGCTTCAGGCTTCTTGTCGGGATGGCTGCGCGACGAGCCGCTCGAAGCCTGCGCGCGAACGGCCAATGCATGCGGCGCGCTCGTCGTGTCGCGTCACGGCTGCGCGCCCGCGATGCCCACGCCCGCCGAGCTCGATTACTTTCTCGCCGCGGCGAAGGAAGACCCCGCGCGCATGCGCCGCCCCGATCGCGATGCAAAGCTCGCGCGTCTGCATCGCGTGAGTCCCAAGCGCAAGCAATGGGACGAAGTGCTCGGCTTCGCGTTCGATCATCGCAATCAGTTCTTCGATCTCGCGCAGCAAACGGGCGCGAGCGAAGCGCGCATCTCGACGTTGAAAAACCTGTTCGTCGAAGCCGTTGCACAGACGGAGAAAGAACTCGCGCTCGAAGGACGCATTGGCGTGTTGATCGACGATCGCTACGGGCAAGATGCGTTGAACGCGGCGACGGGACGCGGCTGGTGGATCGGCCGGCCGGTCGAATTGCCCGGCTCGATGCCGCTCGAATTCGATCATGGCCGCTCCATCGGCACGACGCTCGTGCAGTGGCCGCGCGAGCAGGTCGCGAAGTGTCTCGTGCAATATCACCCCGATCATCCGCATGACGTGCGTCTCGAACAGGAAGCGCAGTTGCGCGCGCTCTACGATGCCGTTCAGGAAAGCGGCAACGAACTGCTGCTCGAAGTGATCGTGCCGAAGAACGGGCCACCGATTGAAGACGACACGGTGCATCGTGCGTTGAAGCGTCTCTACAACCTCGGCATCTATCCGGAATGGTGGAAGCTCGAACCGATGAGCGCGAAGCAATGGCAAGCCATCGATGCGCTGATTGCGCAGCGCGATCCGTATTGCCGTGGCGTCGTGCTGCTGGGCTTGGCGGCGGGCGTCGATCAGTTGCGTGAAGGCTTCGCAGCGGCGGCATCCTCGAAGACGTGCAAGGGCTTCACCGTCGGGCGCACGATTTTTCATGAGCCGAGTCATGCGTGGCTCGCCAATGAAATCGACGACCGCGAACTGATCGCGCGCGTGCGACGCACGTTCGAAGCGCTGATCGATGCATGGCGCGAGGCGCGTTCGTCTTCGGGCGCAGAACTTCGAGTGACACAGGAGCAAGCCGCATGAACCAGCGTGCAACGCAATCGGAGACCGCAGTGAGTTCGACCATTCGACTGACCGCCGCGCAAGCGCTCGTGCGCTATCTCGCGGCGCTTCGCACCGAACACGGCGAGCCGCTTTTCGGCGGCGTGTTCGCGATCTTCGGGCATGGCAATGTCGCGGGTATGGGCGAGGCGTTGTATCGGCATCGCGATGAATTGCCGACGTATCGCGCGCACAACGAGCAGGCGATGGCGCATGGCGCGATCGCGTATGCGAAGGCGCATATGCGGCGGCGCATGATGGCGGTGACGACGTCGATCGGTCCGGGCGCGACCAATCTCGTGACGGCGGCCGCGCTCGCGCATGTGAACCGCTTGCCGGTACTGCTGTTGCCCGGCGATATCTTCGTGTCGCGCGCGCCCGATCCGGTGTTGCAGCAAGTGGAGGATGGTCACGATGGCGGCGTCTCCGCTAACGATGCGTTGAAGGCGGTATCGCGTTACTTCGATCGCATCGTGCATCCCGCGCAATTGTTGAGCGCATTGCCGCGCGCGATACGCGTGCTCACCGATGCGGCGCAATGCGGCCCGGTCACGCTCGCGTTGCCGCAGGACGTGCAGGCGATGGCGTACGACTACCCTGCTTCGTTCTTCGAGCCGCGCGCCGTCGAGTTTCATGCGCCGGCACCGATTCCGCGCGAGATCGAACGCGCCGCCGCGATGCTGCGTGAAGCGCGCGAGCCGTTGATCGTATCGGGTGGCGGCGTGCTGTACGGACTCGCGACCGATGCGTTGCGCACGTTCGCGCACAGGCATGGCGTGCCCGTCGCGGAGACGCAGGCGGGCAAAGGCGCGCTCGCCTGGGACGATGCGTTGAACGTCGGCGGTATCGGCGTGACGGGCGGCACCGCTGCGAACGAACTCGCGCATGCGAGCGATTGCGTGCTTGCTATCGGCACGCGTCTGCAGGATTTCACGACCGGATCGAACACGCTATTCACGCAGGCGCGGCTTGTCGCGGTCAATGCGAATCCGTTCGATGCGCTCAAGCAGAACGCGCTCGCCGTGCAGGCGGATGCGCGTGCCGCGCTGGAAGCGTTGTCCGAAGCGCTCGGCGACTGGCACGCATCGCCGCAATGGACGACGCGCGGGCATCGGCTTGCGAATGAGTGGCGCGAGACCGTGGCGCATGTGACGAACACGCCCGTCGCGGATGGCAAGCTGCCGCGCGAAGCCGATGTGATCGGCGCGGTGCAGCGCTCGGACGATGCTTCTTCAGCCAACGATATCGTCGTGTGTGCTGCGGGCACTTTGCCCGCGGATTTGCAGAAGCTCTGGCGCACCAGCGCGCCGGGCGGTTATCACGTCGAATACGGCTATTCGTGCATGGGCTATGAAGTCGCGGGCGGACTGGGCGTGAAGCTCGCGCGGCCCGAGCGCGAAGTGATCGTGATTGTCGGCGACGGCTCGTATCTGATGATGAATAGCGAGCTCGCTACGTCGGTGATGCTCGGCGCGAAGTTGATCGTGGTGTTGCTCGACAATCACGGGTTCGGGTGCATCAATCGCTTGCAGCAGGCTTGTGGCGGGGCGCCGTTCAACAATCTCATCGATGATTGCAAGCAGGGCGCGCTTGGGGCGCCGGAGATCGATTTCGCGATGCATGCGCGGTCGCTCGGGGCTTTGGCGGAGCATGTTTCCAGCATCGATGAGCTTATCGTCGCGATGAGGCGCGCGCGGGCGGCGGATCGCAGTTATCTCATCTCTATCGATACGGATCCTTCGAGGACTACCGAGGAAGGTGGATGGTGGTGGGAAGTCGCCGTTCCTGAAGTGTCGGATCGCGCGGCTGTCGTCGTTGCGCGTGAGGCCTATGAGCAGGCCGTCAAAGCTCGTAGTGTTTGATTGAGCTTCTATGGAAGCCTGTGATCGCGTCGGTCTATTGGCGTTGCCCCTGTGCGGGGCGGCAGTCACTTTCTTTGCTGCTGCAAAGAAAGTAACCAAAGAAAGCAGCTCGTCACGGCCCGCGGTCACACGCAATTTGGGTAGTTCTCTCGTCCCAGGCGGCACTCGCCTAAAGAGTGCCCTCAAAGGACCAACCGGGCTTGGCTCGCGCACGGTCCGCCGCCCGAAAACGTTGAGCGCGCTGGTTCAGCACGAAACGGTATCGGCACAGCGCTGCGCGCTGCCGCCGGGTCTGCAAGGGAAACCCAAGGGCGGCGATTGCAGTGAGATGGAGACGTTAGTAGAGAAGCACGCGCGGACCCGGTTGACCGGTCGGCCGCGAAGCGGGCTGGAGCTATTTGGTGCTGAACCAGTTTGGTGTGTGGTGCGAGGTGGCAGACCGTGCGCGATCCAATCCCGATGGGGCCTATGAGGGCACTCCTTAGGCAGCCCACGATGGACGAGAGGACTACCCAAATTGCGTGTGACCGCGGGCGTATCGGAAGCTGCTTTCTTTGGTTACTTTCTTTGCAGCAGCAAAGAAAGTGACTGCCGCCCCGCACAGGGGCAGTGCTAATAGACCGACGCGAAACCGGGATCCGGCGAAAGCGAAAGCAAAAAGCAAAAAGGAGAACCCAACATCATGCCTTTGAAAAAGATACGCATCGGCATCAATCCATTGTCATGGATGAACGACGACCTGCCTTCGCTCGGCGGCGAGACGCCTCTCTCCACCGCCCTGACGGAAGGAAAACAGATCGGCTATGAAGGCTTCGAGCTAGGCAACAAGTTCCCTCGCGAACCGCAAGCGCTAAAAGCCTTGCTCGCGCAGTACGAGCTAGCGCTAGTCTCCGGTTGGTATTCAGGCCGACTCGCAGAACGCAGCGCAGAAGAAGAAATCGAAGCCGCGGGCCCCCATCTCGACCTGCTCGCGCAAAACGGCGCGACCGTAATGGTCTACGGCGAGGTCGCCAACTCGATCCAGGGCGCGCCAAAACCGCTCTATCAACGTCCGCGCTTTTTCTCGGATGCGCAATGGACCGAGTACGCAGACCGCCTGAACCGCTTCGCCGAATACACCCTCTCGCGCGGCGTGCGCGTCGCCTATCATCATCACATGGGCGCGTATGTCGAAACGCCCGCCGACGTCGACCGCCTCATGGCGCTCACCAACGATTCGGTCGGCCTGCTGTTCGACGCGGGACACATCACGTTCGCGGGCAGCGATGCCCTGAGCGTGCTGCAAAAGCACATCGCTCGTGTATGCCACGTCCACTGCAAAGACGTGCGCCCCGAAATCGTGAAGCTCGCGCGCAATCGCAACTGGAGCTTTCTCGATGCGGTCATCAACGGCGCGTTCTCCGTGCCCGGCGATGGCTGCGTCGACTATCCGGGCATCATCGCGTGTCTCGCGAAGCATGATTACGAAGGCTGGCTCGTCGTGGAAGCGGAACAGGATCCGGTGATCGCGCCGAGCTACGCATACGCCGACAAGGGCTATCGCACGCTGCGTACGCTCGTCGACGCAACATTCAAGGAGGCAGCATGAGCCTGCTAGTGAAAGCATCGCGCGAAGGACAAACCATCGCGCGCGTCACGCCCGATTCCGCGGGCTGGAAGCACGTCGGCTTCGCGGCGTATCGCCTGAATGCGGGCGATGTCGTGCATGTCTACGACGCGGATCGCGAAAGCTGCATCGTCGTGTTGACGGGCACGGTGAGCGTCGAAGCGGGCGACGAGCATTATCAGTCGATCGGCTCGCGCGACAGCGTGTTCGAAGACGCCGCGCCGTATGCCGTCTACGTGCCGCCGAAGCTCGCCGCCATCGTGCGTGCGGAACGCGATGCGCAGATCGGCGTCGCGAGCGCGCCCGCGAAGGGCGAGTTTCCGCCGCGTCTCATCGAGCCATCGCAGATGAAGCGCTCGACGCGCGGCAAGAACGCGAATACGCGCTACGTGTGCGACATTCTTCCGCAAACGGAAGATGCCGAGTCGTTGCTGGTCGTGGAAGTGCGCACGCCGGGCGGACATGCGTCGAGCTATCCGCCGCACAAGCACGATCAGGACAATGTGCCCGTCGAAAGCTCGCTCGAAGAGACGTATTACCATCGACTGAATCCGCCGCAAGGCTTCGCGTTTCAGCGCGTCTATACCGATGAACGCGATCTCGATGAAACGATGGCCGTCGAGGATCACGATGTCGTCATGGTGCCGCGTGGGTATCATCCGGTGGTCGTGCCGTATGGCTACGATAACTACTATCTGAACGTGATGGCCGGCGACAAGCGGACGTGGCACTTCAAGAACGATCCGAAGCATGAGTGGATCGTGGAGAGGGATAGCAAGGCGCAGGGTTAAGCGAGCGGGAAGGCGAATGCCGCATGTCGCGGCATTCGCTGCACTACGCGTTCCAGGGATCGAAGATCGTCGCGTCGAACTGACTAATGGGTGCCGATGCTCTTTCTCGACGCAGCGATTTCCGCGTACGCATCGGCTGCATCGTTATCGAAACTCAGCAGACGGCCAGCGAAATCTTCACTGAAGATGATCCGCGTGGCGTCCCATAGGCGCTGCCGCCTGATACCTGCGGCCATCGACCATATTCCATGGAGAATTTCTCCACGCGTGACAGTCGTGGTGAACAGTGCCGAACGCGGCTCGTTGGCGAGCCATGTCAAAACGCGCTGTTCCGGCGCCGGACGCAGCAACTCGGAAAGGACGTTGGTATCCAGAACGATCAGTCATCGAACCCCGACGGGTTACGAATCGCCTCGCGCTTGGGAAGCTCCAACTCGACTCCGCCAAGCGGATCGATGCGGCCACGAATCGATTCGACAAGAATCTTTCCTTGCGCCGGTTCTGTCCAAAGAGCTGTCCGCAGAATGTCGCGAGCCTCTTCCTCCATCGAGCGACCGTGCTTCGCTGCCTGCATACGTAGGAACTTCAGGCATATTGACTCGAATCGAACGTGCCACCGACCGACAGCCATTGCCGCGAGATCGCTTCATCGCGCGCGAGCGTCTCGATCGTCCCATCGAACTGTATCGCCCCATGCCCCATGACCGCGACGCGCGCATCGAGCGTGCGCGCGATCGTCAATCGCTCTTCGATCAGCAGCGTCGCGACGCCGCGGTTGCGCAGCATCGCGAGACACGCGGCCACTTGCGCGAGCACTTGCGGCGCGAGCCCTTCGCCCGGTTCGTCGATGACGACCAGCGACGGATCGCCCGTCAACGTGCGCGCGAGCGCGAGCATCTGCTGCTCGCCGCCCGACAGCGCGCCCGCCTTCACCGACGCGCGTTCTTCGAGCACGGGAAACAGCCGATACGCATCGCGCAACGCAAAACGCGTGCCCTTCCTTTCGCCCAGCACGAGATTTTCGCGCACCGTGAGCGCAGGGAACACATCGCGCGTTTCGGGCACGTAACCAATGCCCAGCCGCGCGATGCGATGCGCCCTCAAGCCGACGAGCTGAACATCGCGATAGCGCATGTCGCCCGCGCATCGCACGAGTCCCATGATGGCTTTCGCGAGCGTCGATCGTCCCGATCCGTTGCGGCCGACAAGCGCCACCGCTTCGCCTTCGTCAATGCACAGGTGCACGCCGTGCAGCACTTGCGCCGCGCCGTACCACGCGCGCAAATCGTCGATACGCAACTGCGCCTTCATGACGCGACTCCACCGAGATACGCGTCCTGAACAGCGCGATTCGCGCGTATCGCAGCGGGCGTATCGGTGGCGATCACGCGCCCTTGCACGAGCACCGAAATGCGATCCGCGAGGCCGAAAACCGCATCCATGTCATGTTCGATGACGAGCAGCGTGCGCCCTTCCGTCGTCGCGCGAATCAGTTCGAGCGCGCGAGTCGCCTCCGCGCGATTCATGCCGGCGGTGGGCTCGTCGAGCAAGATCAGCGGCGCATCGGTGGCAAGCGCGATGCCCAGATCGAGCGCGCGTTGCTCCGCGTACGTCAGGCGTGCCGCGAGTTCGTCGGCGCGCGCGGCAAGGCCGATGGCATCGAGCATCGCGTGCGCGCGTTCGTCGATTCGTCGCGAAGGCAGCCATCGATCGACAAGCCGCGACGATGCCGCGCCGAGCGCCGCGCAACGCAGGTTCTCGAACACGGACAAGCCGCCGAACACGCTCGTCGTCTGAAAGCTGCGGGCAAGCAAGCGCGATACGCGTTGCGGCGGCTTGCCGGTGATATCGATTCCGCTCGCGACGATGCGTCCATCGTCGGGCCGCGTGCGTCCCGAGATCAGATCGAAGAGCGTGGATTTGCCCGCGCCGTTCGGTCCGATGAGCGCGTGCCGCTCGCCCGCAGCGACCTGCAAGTCGACGCCGCGCAGTACGCGCGTCACGCCGAAGCGCTTGACGATGCCATGCAATTCGAGCGCCGCGTTCATCGCGCGGTCCTCGTGCGTCGCGCGAGCCACAAGCCCAGCAACGCGCACGGCAACGCGATGAACCACGCGCGTGCATCGGTTCGTCCGGCGTAAAGCGCTTCGACCGGCACGACGACCGCGACGCCCCACGCGATCGCGCTCAGCATGCCGATGCACAACGACCGCGCATCGCGCCGAACGAGGCCCGCGACGCCTTCCGGCGCGGCCACGACGACCCACGTGAACAAGAGCCCGAGATACATCGGCCACGCGGTGCTGACGCTCGC
>NZ_JFHD01000019.1 GCF_000698575.1 Caballeronia zhejiangensis | reverse complement strand
CACGGTCTGACGAGCTAGTTTTCCAAGGACACTGGTTCAGCACGAAACAGCATCGGCACAGCGCTACGCGCTGCCGCTGGGTCTGCAAGGGAAACCATCGGTTTGCGCGCGCAGTGTGCTAAAGATGTTAGGAGCGAAGCGCGTGCCTCCCCGATTGACCGGTCGGCCGCGAAGCGGGCCGGAGCTATTTGGTGCTGAACCCGTTTGGCGTGTGGTGCGATGAGACGGACCGTGCGCGATCCAAGCCCGATTAGGTGTTTGAGGGCACTCTTTAGGCAGCCCACGATGGACGAGAGGACTACCCAAATTGCGTGTGACCGCGGGCGTATCGGAAGCTGCTTTCTTTGCTTACTTTCTTTGCAGCAGCAAAGAAAGTGAGTGCCGCCCCGCACAGGGGCAGTGCTAATAGACCGACACGAATACGGGATCCAACGACAACCAAGACCCCGAAAAAAACACGTCACCGCGCATGCAAACTCGGATGCGCATCAAACACCGGTCCTTGCACGAAATGCACATCGAACTGCTGAAGCGCATTGAACTGCGCCTCATCGCAGACATTCGAAAAGATGAGCGGAATCCTCAACCGATGTGCATACGCCACGAGATGCTTCACCACCGAATCCCGTAAAGCCTGCGCCGCATCCATCTTGATGAAATCGAGCCGCGCCATATCCGACACTGCCATGATCTGCCCGGCATTCGGCAGATTCCCCGCGACCTTGAATCCGTAATGCTGATAGCTCTTCGTGAGATACCCAAGAAACGTCTTGTGCGCGACCGCCGCCGCAGGCAATTCGATCACCACCCGCGACGGGTTCATCCCGAACTCCATCAGCACGGAAGAGAAGTGCAGTCCGTGGTCATACTTCACGCTCTTCAATAGCCGCTCATGCACGCGCAGAAACAAAAGCCCCGGCCGATGCGGCCCGAAGAAATTGAACGCATGCAGCGCGCGCGACAGCCGGTCCAGCACGACCAGCTCGCGATCGTCTTCCAGTTGTCCGAACGGATCGCGCGGCGCATCGCCCTGAATGAGCGTCAACGCCTGCACGCCGAGTTCATCGCCGAAACGCTCCGCGCTCTCCGGCGATGCGCTCAAAGTCTGCGGAAAGCTGTGCGTGCCGACATCGAAGATAGGCTCGTAGGCGCTCGAAATGCACAAATCGCGGTAATGCGCGATCGCCTGACCGGCGTGCTCGTTCTCGCCAAGCACGACATGCGCGCCAAGAAACGGATGTTCCGCGGCGCGGGCGACGAGTTCAGGCAGGGACGGGGCGATCATGGATGGAGCGTCGAGTTCGTGAGGCGTGCCGTACCGGGCAATTTTCATTCGAATGGTCGATGGTATCAGCGCGCAACGCCGCGTCCAGCACCAAATTCACATATTGATATGCGCGGCGAGGCCCGTCGATTAAGGGTATACGATGAATTTCACTAATCGTAATTGGTTTTACCATCCGTAAATTGCAGCGACGACATGCCGCGCACGGCGCCGTCGCCTGAACCGTTGCACTTTTCGTCGAGGATTCCGACCATGCCAACGTTCGAGACGCACACGGACGCGAACCAGCACTATCAATCGGGTTTCGCCAACGACTTCGCCACGGAGGCGCTGCCGGGCGCGTTGCCGATCGGCCGCAACTCGCCGCAACGCGCCGCTTACGGCCTGTACGCCGAGCAGCTTTCGGGCACCGCGTTCACCGCGCCGCGCGCGCACAATCGCCGTTCGTGGCTCTATCGGATACGTCCGGCGGCCGTGCACAAGCCGTTCACGCGCATTCCCGCCGACATGCTGCGCGCGAAACTCGTGGCCAATTTCACCGATGTTCCGCCGACGCCGCCGAACCAGTTGCGCTGGGATCCGCTGCCGATGCCCGCCGCGCCGACCGATTTCATCGACGGCTGGGTGACGATGGCCGGCAACGGCGCCGCGGAATCGATGTCCGGTTGCGCGATCCATCTCTACGCCGCGAACCGCTCGATGCAGGACCGCTTCTTCTACAACGCCGACGGCGAATTGCTGATCGTGCCGCAGCAGGGACGTCTCGCGATCTTCACGGAACTCGGCAAGCTCGATATCGAGCCGCACGAAATCGCGGTGATTCCGCGCGGCGTGCGCTTTTCGGTGACGCTGCCCGATGGCGAAGCGCGCGGCTACATCTGCGAAAACTTCGGCGCGCTGCTGCAATTGCCCGATCTCGGTCCGATCGGCTCGAACGGGCTGGCGAATCCGCGCGACTTCCTCACGCCGAACGCCGCGTATGAAGACCGCGAAGGCAGGTTCGAACTCGTCACGAAGATGAACGGCGTGCTTTGGCGCGCGGACATCGGTCATTCGCCGCTCGATGTCGTCGCGTGGCACGGCAATTACGCGCCGTACAAGTACGATCTGCGCCACTTCAACACCATCGGCTCGATCAGCTACGACCATCCGGATCCGTCGATCTTTCTCGTGCTTCAATCGCCGAGCGACACGCCGGGCGTCGATTCCATCGACTTCGTGATCTTCCCGCCGCGCTGGCTCGCCGCGGAAGATACGTTCCGGCCGCCGTGGTTTCATCGCAATGTCGCGAGCGAGTTCATGGGACTCGTGCACGGCGTCTACGACGCGAAGGCCGAAGGCTTCGTGCCCGGCGGCGCGAGCCTGCACAACTGCATGTCGGGGCACGGGCCGGATGCGGAAACGTTCGAGAAGGCATCGAAGAGCGATACGTCGAAGCCCGCGAAAGTCGACGCCACGATGGCCTTCATGTTCGAGACGCGCACGCTCATCAAGCCGACTCAGTTCGCGCTCGAAACCGCGCAGTTGCAGGCGAATTATTACGAGTGCTGGCAAGGTCTCACGAAACACTTCAACCCGGAGCAACGATGAACGACGCGCTGAAGGCCACACTCGCGCCCACTTTGAAGAGCTGGATCCAATCCGCGAACGATCCCGCGAGCGACTTCCCGATTCAGAACCTGCCGTTCGGCATATTCAGCGACGCGGTGAACGCGCAGCCGCGCGCGGGCGTCGCGATAGGCGACTGGATCGCCGATCTCGCCGTGCTCGAAGACGCGCGTCTGATCGATGCGCGCGGCACGTTCCACGCATCGCGCCTGAACGACTTCATCGCGCTCGGACGCGAGACGTGGCGAGGCGTTCGTATCGCGCTGTCCGCGTTGCTCGCGCACGGCAATGCGACGTTGCGCGACGACGAAGCCTTGCGCCGCCGCGCGCTCGTGCCGCGCTCCGATGCGACGATGCATCTGCCGGTCGAGATTCCTGGCTACACGGATTTTTATTCGTCGAAGGAGCACGCGACGAACGTCGGCTCGATGTTCCGCGATCCGAAGAACGCGCTTCTGCCGAACTGGTCGGAATTGCCGGTCGGCTATAACGGGCGCGCGTCGTCGGTGGTCGTGAGCGGCACGCCCGTGCGCCGCCCGAACGGTCAGATCAAGCTGCCGAACGAAGAGCGCCCGATCTTCAGCGCGTGCCGCAAGCTCGATATCGAACTGGAGGCGGGCTTCATCATCGGGCGCGGCAATGCGCTCGGCGAGCCGATCGCGTGTGAGGACGCGGAGGCGCATATCTTCGGCATGGTGCTGCTCAACGACTGGAGCGCGCGCGATATCCAGCAATGGGAGTACGTGCCGCTCGGCCCGTTCAACTCGAAGGGCTTCGCGACGACGATCTCGCCGTGGATCGTCACGCTCGATGCGCTCGAACCGTTTCGCACCGCGACGCCCGCGCAGGATCCGCAACCGCTCGCGTATCTGCGTCACGAAGGCGATCACGCGTTCGATATCGAACTGGAAGTCACGCTGCGTCCGGAAGGCGCGCACACGCCGACGACCATTTCACGCACCAACTTCAAGCTGATGTACTGGTCGATGGCGCAGCAGCTCGCGCATCACACGGTTGGCGGATGCAATACGCGCGTCGGCGATCTGATGGGATCGGGCACGATAAGCGGGCCGACGCCGGATTCGTGCGGCAGCCTGCTCGAAAGCACCTGGAACGGCCAGCGGCCCGTGAAGCTGGAAGAGGGCGGCGAGCGCGCGTTTCTACAGGACGGCGATGAAATCACCCTGCGCGGATGGTGCCAGGGCGAGGGATATCGCGTGGGCTTCGGCGAATGCGCGGGACAGATTTTGCCGGCGCGCGGGTGATCGATTACGAAGGACGGAGCGGCCCGATTGGGCCGCTTCACGCAATACACGGATTACATCGAGCAGCGTGAGTGTGAGTTGCTCGAGCACTCGGCTATGAATCGGCAACGCGTGCCGCACTTAAGAGGGTGCACCGCCCGTGCTTGCGGATAGCTTCTTCGTCATCTTCTTCGTCGCCGCGGTCGCGCAGATCGCAAGCGCCGCTGGCCGCATCGACCCGTTGCCCCATTCCCTGCGCGCTGACTTTTCGCACGATTCATCGCGGGCCTTTCTCCAATTCGCGATTTTCGCTTCGAGTGCGGCCTTGCGCTCAGGATGTTCGCCGATCTGCTTCTCCACGACCTGCTGCAGGTCGCGCTCGGCGACGATCTGGTCGCGCCACGCGCAGAAATTCATGCTGGTCTGACTTGAATCGCAATTGTTTAGCAGTGCGCCGACTTCACTGGCCGGCAGACCGCTGCGGGCCGCGATCTCGTCGGCCGGCGTCTGATCGGCACGCGCGGCGGCCGACATCATCAAGAGTAACCAGAAGCAATGTTTTCTCACGGTGCGCTCCGTCGCTGGAACGGGGCGGTCTCCAGCCGACGCCGGTTTACGAGACCATTCGACCGCACTGCGGAAAGTCGACGCCCACGAGCGTCGCGCGGATGGATATAGACGCGATGATTCATGTGCGACACGACGCCCGCATCATCGTTCTGGTTCGCCGAGCGCAGTGCGTCGAATGCACCGGCATTGCCGACATTGTAGGTGTAGCTCACAAGCTCATCGAATTGCGCCTGCGTCAATTCTCGCTGTGTGACGGTTCTACGTACCTGGGCTTCTGCTCGGCCGACTCCCGTAGCCAGCTGCGCATTGACCTGAGCTGGCGTAACCGGGCGGCGCAGTTCTTCGGCCGTGCATAGCCCTGTGTGTGCGAGCGTGCCCACGCCGAAGGTGCAGTTGTTCGCTTGATCGTTGTAATAGGCCATGACCGCGTGTTCCCGCGTCCGCAGCTCGGCCCGGCCTGCCTCGCTCAGCTGCATATTTTCGTTTGCCATCGCCGCCCTCTCGTAGCGCTGTTCGTGGTCCGTCGCGTCAGTCGATCCGCTTCGTGCGACAAGCGGCTCAAGTCGTCAAAAAAAGAAGGTAACGAATTGCGTCGAATGAAGGGCGAGGCGATCCGTAAATCTTCGTTGAATTCTGCGACGCGGCTTCTTCGGGTTGCTTGAATGGTCGCTCGCTTTCAGTCGAATAACGCAATCTATTGCCGTGAAGCTGGAAGAGGGCGGCGAGCGCGCGTTTCTACAGGACGGCGATGAAATCACCCTGCGCGGATGGTGCCAGGGCGAGGGATATCGCGTGGGCTTCGGCGAATGCGCGGGACAGATATTGCCGGCGCGCGGGTGAAACACCGCGGCCGGTCGTTGCGGGTCAGGCTTTCCTGACGAACTCGGTCTTGAGGCTCATCGCGCCGAAGCCCTCGATTTTGCAGTCGATGTCGTGATCGGCGTCGACGAGCCGGATGTTCTTGACCTTGGTGCCCATCTTGACGACGCCACCGCCGCCCTTGAGCTTCAGATCCTTGATGACGGTGACGGTGTCGCCATCGTGAAGAACGTTGCCCGCGGAATCGCGATAGACCTTCGCGGCGGGCTCCGATGCGGTATCTGTCTGCGCGGACCATTCGTGCGCGCATTCGGGACAGATGTACATGCCCGCATCTTCATAGGTGAATGCCGACTGGCATTGCGGACAGGGAGGTAAAGCGCTCATACGTTTCCTTGATGCCTCGTAGCGGAATTGAAGGCCGGAAAAGTATACCGCCGACCTCGCGCCGAACGACACGCTCGAACTCCTAACCGCGCCGCTCCCACCACGCCGCAGCGAGAAACGCGCACGCGGCCGCCGTCAGCACGCCGATGAGCGCATCGGCGCCGACGCGCTGCATCAGCGTGCCCGCGACGATCGGTCCGCCGAAACTCGCGACGCTCCACGAAGCCCCGACAATCGCCGTCGCCGAGACCAGCGACGGTCCGCGAAAGCGTTCGCCGCACGCGACGAGCGACAGCGTGTACACGCTGCCCGCCGCCGCGCCGGTCACGAAGAGCAGCGGCCAGCAGATCCACGGATACGCGATCGCCCAAGGCAAAAGCGGCAGCAGCAGCGCGACGACCACGCCCGCGCCCGCATGCACCTTCGCGCGCCCGATGCGGTCGGCGAGCCAGCCGATCGGGAACTGCATCGTCGTATCGCCGAGCAGGATCGCCGATGCGAACAGCACGCCGATATCCTCGCCGACGCCGTGCGACATCGCGAAAAGCGGCATCAGCGAGAGCGCGAGCGTGTCGAAGAGCGCGAAAAAGCCCGTGCCGATCACGAGCGCGGGCATGCGTGGCAACACGCTGCGCCAGTCGCCGTGCTCGCCTTCTTCCGATGCCAGCGCGTGCGGCGCGCCGCGTATCGATGCGAGCGCGGGCAACGCCAGCAGAAAGATCGCCCCGCAGATGGCAAAGCGCATCGACGGCAAGCCGCCGATCACGCTGACGAGCACCGGGCCCGTCATCTGGAAGAGCGTGAAGTTGGTCGCGTAGATCGCGACGACGCGGCCGCGCGTGGAGTCGTCGGCGAGTTGCGTGACCCATGCTTCGCCGATCGTGAAAAGCAGCATCAGCGCCGCGCCGCACAGAAAACGCAGCACGGCCCACAGCCACAGGTTCACGGTGAACTGCATCGCGATAGTCGAGAACGCCGCGACGATCACCGTGCCGACGATCGTCTCGCGCGCCCCGAAATGCCCCGCGAAGCGGCTCGCCACCGGCGCAACCATGAGCCCGCCGAGCGCCTGCGTCGCCGTCATCGAGCCGACGATGTCCGTGCCATAACCCGATTGCGTCAGCGCGAGCGACGTCAGCGGCAGCGTCGCGCCGAGCCCCAAGGCCGACAACCGCGACGCTCAGAATCAGCGCGAGAAAATCGCGCGAGAGAATGCCTTTCATGCAACGTACCGCCCGAAGGAACTCAGGCGGGTTGTCCGATCGAAAGACGGCGCGCGCGCTTGTCGAGCGTCGCCGAGAGCAGCGTCAGGCCGAACGCGCTCACCGCCATCAGTACGCCGACCGACGGCAGCGACGTGAGCGGTGCGCCCGCGCCGATCACGCAGCCGCCGAGCCACGCGCCCGTCGCGTTGCCGAGATTGAACGCGCCCTGGTTCAACGTCGATGCGAGATTCGGCGCATCGCTCGCGCGGTTCACGATCAGCATTTGCAGCGGCGGCACGATCGCGAAGGCGAGCACGCCCCAGAAGAAGATCGTGATCATCGCGGCGACCGGCTGATGCATCGTGCCGGCGAAGATCGTCAGAACGGCGACGATCGCGAGCAGGAAGGACAGCAGCGAACGCAGCAGCTTCCAGTCCGCGAGCTTGCCGCCGAGCGTGCTGCCGACCGTCAGGCCGAGACCGAACAGCAGCAGCACATACGTGACCGCGTGCGGCGAAAGGCCCGTCACGTCTTCGAGAATCGGCGTGATATACGTGAACACCGAGAAAAGACTGGCCGACGCGAGCACGCTGATGCCGAGCACCATCAGCACTTGCGGGTTCTTGAGCACGTCGAATTCGCGCAGGATGCTGGTTTCCGGCATCGCGATGTGCTTCGGCAGGCACACATGCAGCGCGCCCGCCGCCGCGACGCCGATCAGCGTGACGACCCAGAACGTCGAGCGCCAGCCGGCCGCTTGGCCGAGCGCGGTGCCGAGCGGCACGCCGAGCACGTTGGCGAGCGTGAGGCCGGTGAACATCAGCGCGATGGCCTGCGCGCGGCGGTTCGGCGCGACGAGATCGGCCGCGACCACCGAGCCGATGCCGAAGAACGCGCCGTGACAGAACGCGGTGACGATGCGCGCGCCCATGAGCACCCAGTAGTTCGGCGCGAGCGCGCACAGCAGATTGCCGACGATGAACACGCCGATCAGGCTCATCAGCGCCTTCTTGCGCGGCATCTTCGCGGTGACGACGGCGAGAATCGGCGCGCCGACCGTCACGCCGAGCGCATAGCCGGACACGAGCATGCCCGCCGCCGGAATCGTCACCGCGAGATCGCGCGCGACGTTGGGCAACAGGCCCATGATGACGAATTCCGTCGTGCCGATGCCGAACGCGGCAATGGCGAGAGCGAAAAGAGGCAGAGGCATGGCGGAAGAGAAGGAGATGTCACGTCTGGGCGCATCGTCGGATTGAGCGATGCAGGCGCCGAGGCGGAGTTGAAGGCTCGAATTGTACCGAAACGTCATTTTCGACGCTGGTATAAACCCTTATTCCGATCGGCCGATCCATGCTCCGGCCCGAACGGATATTCTTTCTGACGCGGCAGCGGCGCACGACTCTTGCAAACGCTGCGCCGCCATGCGTCAGATGTTTCCGGTAACACGCTCGCGGCCTCGCATTCCTTGCGCGTCGGGGGCGCCGCGCAGTGTTGGTCGCAGTGTTGGTAAAACGCAGCAACTTTTTGAACGAAAGATGTCACTGACAAAATTCTGTATTCACGCGGCAGCCGCCGGCACGCTGTTCATCGCTACGCTTGCGTTCGCCCAGAGCGACGCCGCCGGGCCCATCGCAACGCAGGCGGGAACGCTGCACTTTCTCCGCGATGAATCCGGCATGGCCGCGGTCATCGACAAAGAGGTATTCGATCGCTTCGACGCGAAGCGCGTCGTCCATTTCGATGAAACTTCCGGCACGAGCGACACCGTCACGCGCATGCTCGTGCAGACCGGTTCGGGCCCGATCCTCTACGATTTCCGCCGCCATCCGCCACTCGTGCAGCGCGCCGGCCAGCGCATGACGGTCAAGCGCGTGTTCTGGCAAGGCGAGGAGGTGGTGATGCAGTCGAATCTCGGCTGGTACCGCTTGCAGCGCGGCAAGCTCACGAAGCTGCAATCGTCGACGAACGTCTATCACTGAGCGGGAACACGCGCTCGCCCGCGATCACGTAGAGCGCTTCGCCGCGCACGCCGCCGTTGACTTCGAAGCCGCCCGTGAACGCGCCGAACGCCGGCAGCACGCCCGCGCGAGGGCCGAAGCGAAAGCACGGCAGACGCGCGCTGTCGACGCGCGTCGCGAGCCGGTACACCGGATGCTCGTGTCCCGCGAGCGCGTAAGCGCCATCGACCGTCTGCGGATGATGGCAAAGCGCCCACGGTCCGAGCGCGTGCGGTTCCTTCACGACATCGACGCCGAACAGCGCGGGCAGCGCGCCCGCGTGCCTGTCGTGATTGCCTTCGACGAGCACGAGCGCGAGTTCGCGATGCTTCGCGCGCCACGCGGCGAGGGCGTCGAGCGTCTCGTCGGCGTGGGATTCGCGCGCGTGCAGCAAGTCGCCGAGAAAGACGATCGATTCCGGCCGATGCGCCGCGACGAGCGCATCGAGCCGCGCGAGGCTCTCGCCGGTCGTGCCGACGGGCACCGGAATGCCGCGCGCGCGGAACACGGCGTCCTTGCCGAAGTGCGCATCGGCGATGAAAAGGCTTCGGGCGTGCGGATCGAACGCCGCGCGATCGGCGGATAGGACGAGCGCATGGCCATTCACATCGATGGTCAAAGCTTCCATTTATGTCTTCGCCGCCTTCTCCAGGTCCGCGAGCATGCGCTCGACGCGATCCGAGAGCTTCTCCGTGCTCACCTTTTCCCGCAAGCGCGCGACGATCAGCGGAAACGCGAACGGCGTGGGCTTCTTCGGCGCATGCAGCGCGAGGCGGCTCGCGCTCATGCGTTCGAGCGCCGCGCGGATGCGGCCGAGTTCGAGTTCCTGCAGCATCACTTCCTGATCGGCCTGCGCAAGCAGCAGATTGCTGCTGTCGTGCTTGCGAAAGACTTCGTAGAACAATCCGCTCGACGCCTGCAATTGCCTCGCGCTTTTCTGCTGTCCCGGATGCCCCTGATAAATCAGCCCCGACACGCGCGCGATTTCGCGAAAACGCCGCGCCGACAATTCGGATGCGTTGAGGCTCGCGAGAATGTCGTGCTCCAGATTCTCCGGGGAAAAAAGCCCTTCCGCGATGAGCGTCTCCCAGTCGAACGGTTTTGCCGACAGCAGTTCGAAGCCGTAATCGTTCATCGAAATCGAAAACGTGCTCGGCTGATCGCGTGCGACGCGCCATCCGATCAGCGATCCCAGGCCAATATGCGCCATGCGCCCCGCAAACGGATAGCAAAAGAAGTGATGACCTTCGCGCGAGCGCACGCGTTCGACGACGAGCACGCCCGGCCCCGGCAGCGCGGACCACTTCGCCTGCAAATCGAGCAGCGGTTTGACGGCGCGCATTTCCGGCTCGTCGTAGATGCCGTCGTTGGCGCGCGCGAGCATCACGAGTGCGGCATCGGCCAGTTCGGACGACAGCGGCATCTTGCTGCCCGCCCATTGCGGCATCGCCCCGCGCGATGAAGTCGCGCGTTTCACATACGCGGTCATGTCGCGCACGCGCACGAGTTCGAGCGCGCGTCCGCCGAAGGTGAAGACATCGCCGGGCTTCAAGCGCGAGATGAACGACTCCTCCATCGCGCCGATGCGCCCGCCCGTCATATAGGCGACGTTGATGGTTGCGTTTGCAACTATCGTCCCGACGTTGTTGCGATGCCTGCGCACGAGGTCTTCGCGCGGCACGCGATACACGCCGTCATCGTCCTTCACTACGCGATGAAAGTCCGGATACGCCGCGAGCGATGCGCCGCCGCGCTCGACGAAAGCGAGCGCCCAGTCGAATTCCCGCTGCGTCAGATCGCGATACGCATACGCGCTCTTCACTTCGTCGAGCATGTCGGCGGGCGTGAAGCCGCCGCCGATCGCCACCGTCACGAGATGCTGGACGAGCACGTCGAGCGGCTTCAACGGCATGTCGCGTCCTTCGATGCGCCGCTCTTCGATCGCCCAGCGCGCCGCGGCCGCTTCGACGAGTTCGAGCGCATGCGTCGGCACGATCGTCACGCGCGATACGCGCCCCGGCGCATGCCCCGAGCGTCCCGCGCGCTGCATCAGACGCGCGACGCCTTTGGGCGAGCCGATCTGAAACACGCGATCGACCGGCAGAAAATCGACGCCCAGATCGAGACTCGACGTGCACACGACCGCCTTCAGTTGCCCGTTCTTCAAGCCTAGTTCGACCCAGTCGCGCACTGCCTTGTCGAGCGATCCGTGATGCAGCGCGAGCAAGCCGGCCCAGTCGGGCCGCAATTCGAGCAGCGCGCGATACCAGATTTCCGATTGGGAACGCGTGTTGGTGAAGACGAGCGAGCTTTGCGCGCGCTCGATTTCGTCGGCGACGGGACCGACTTGCCGCACGCCGAGATGGCCGCCCCACGGGAAGCGCTCGATGGTTTCGGGAATCAGCGTATCGACGACGAGCGTTTTCGGCTGCGCGCCACGCACCACGACGCGCGGCGTCTTCACCGGATGCAGCAACGCATCGTGCGCGAGCGCGAGATTGCCGAGCGTCGCGGACAAGCCCCAGATCTGCAGATCGGGACGCCAGCGCGCGAGCCGCGCGATCGCCAGTTGCGTCTGCGTGCCGCGCTTGTTGCCGAGCAGTTCGTGCCATTCATCGACGACGATCATGCGCAGATGCTTCAGTTCTTCTTGCGCGTTGGCGCGCGTGAGCATCAGCGTGAGGCTTTCGGGCGTCGTGACGAGCGCGGACGGCATCCGGCGACTCTGACGCGCGCGTTCCGTCGATGACGTGTCGCCGGTGCGCAGCCCGACCGTCCACGGCACGTTCAGCGCAGTGACGGCGCTTTGCAGCGCGCGGGCGCTGTCGGCGGCGAGCGCGCGCATTGGCGTGATCCAGAGGACGGTGAGCGGCGCGGGATTTTTATCGGCTTTCGATGACCGCGCGAAAGCCGCGAGCGCCCCGAGCCACACGGCCCACGTTTTGCCCGCGCCCGTCGTCGCGTGAAGCAGGCCGCTCGCGCCACGCTCGATCTCACGCCACGCTTCGCGCTGAAATTCGAACGGCTGCCAGCCGCGCTCGTCGAACCAGCGCGCGATGCGTTCGTCGATTGGCTTTGCAGCTTCGTTCGCGTCGTACGCGAAAGGCGCGGGCGTGAAGGATTCGGCGGCGGCATCGAGTTTTGCCTGCGCCGCACGCGTGCGCGGCACGCGTCGAGGTCGCGGCGCGCGGTGCCTGCGCTCGCCGGCCGATTCGGACTCGCTCATGCCGTGGCCTCGTTCAGAAAGCCCTTGAGGATGTCGAGCGTATCGGCGTCTTCGATTTTTTTATCGGTGCGCCAGCGCAGCATGCGCGGAAAGCGCACGGCGATGCCCGATTTGTGACGCGGGCTCGCCTGTATGCCTTCGAAGCCGATCTCGAAGACGAGCGTCGGCGTGACGCTTCTCACCGGCCCGAATTTCTCGATGGTCGTCTTGCGCACGATCGCATCGACCTGGCGCATTTCTTCGTCGGTCAGTCCTGAATACGCTTTTGCGAAGGGCACGAGCGTGCGCATGCCGTCGGCTTCGTCCCAGACGGCGAAGGTGAAATCCGTGTACAGGCTCGCGCGCCGGCCGTGACCGCGCTGCGCATAGAGCAGCACGGCGTCGATCGCATACGGATCGATCTTCCACTTCCACCACGTTCCCGACGCCTTCGTGCGCCCGACGCCGTACATCGACGCGCGTTCCTTCAGCATGAATCCTTCGACGCCGCGCGCACGGCTTTCGTCGCGCAATTTCGCCAGTGCAGTCCAGTCGGATGCCGTCACGACCGGCGACACGCGCAGGACATTCACCGCAAGCGACGACGCGAGCGCGTCGAGTTGCGCGCGCCGCGCGTGCAGCGGCTCCATGCGCAGATCGCGGCCATCGATCTCGAGCAGATCGTAGGCAAGCAGCGCGGCGGGGGAATCGGCCAGCACTTTCTTCGTGAGCGACTTGCGCGTGATGCGCGGCTGCAGTCGCGCGAAGGGCAAGGGCGCGTCCGCGCCCGGTTCCCACGCGAGGATTTCGCCGTCGATCACGGTGCCGTCGGGCAACGCTTCGCCGAGCGACGCGAGCTCCGGAAAGCGCTCCGTGACGAGATCCTCGCCGCGCGACCAGATCCATACGCGGCCCGCGCGCTTCACGAGCTGCGCGCGTATGCCGTCCCATTTCCATTCGACGATCCAGTCGTCGGGCGAGCCGAGCGTCGCCGGATCGGCCTGCAGCGGATGCGCGAGAAAGAACGGATACGGCAGGCCGATATCGCTTTCGTGCGGCGTGTCGACGTCATCGCCTTCTGCTGCCGGTGCGATCAGCCGAAGATAGCGCGCGGCGCTCGGTTTCTCGCGCGAATCGGTCCAGCCGACCATGCGTTGCGCGATGCGCTTATGATCGACGCCCGCGACCTGCGCGAGCGCGCGCACGACGAGCTGCCGCGCGACGCCGACGCGAAAGCCGCCGCCGATCAGCTTCGTCAGCAGGAAACGCTCGCTCCAGTTGAGTTCGTCCCAGTAACTCAGAAGCCGCTCGCGCAATTCGGACGGATCCGCGCCGCGCAGCGTGAGGATGCGTTCCTCGATCCATTGCGCGAGTCCGAGCGACGATTCTCCCGACGCCGGCGGCAAAACGTGCGCGATGGTTTCAGCGAGATCGCCGACCGCCTGATACGACTCTTCGAAGAGCCACTCCGGCAAGCCCGCGCGTTCGCGGGCGAACTCGGTGAGCAGGCGCGTCGGCACCGACTGGCGCGGCTTGCCGCCTGCGAGAAAGTACGACGCCCACGCGGCGTCTTCGGCTTGCGCGCCCGAGAAATACGCGATCAGCGCTTCGAGCTTTTCGTTCGTCGATGTCGTCGCGTCGAGCGCGGCGTAGAGCGTCGCGAAGCGCTTCATGATGTTTGCGCCATATCGGCTTCGATGGCGTCGTCGCCGTATTCGGTCGTGAACGCGCCCGCATCGAGGCCTTGCTCGTTGAGCCAGCGCACCATCGGCTCGATCTGTCCGTGCGTGACGATGACGCGCTCGGCGCCGCTCGCACCGATGGCGAGCTGCAGGCCGGGCCAGTCCGCGTGATCCGAGAGCACGAAGCCGCGATCGACGCCCTTGCGGCGCCGCGTGCCGCGCAGACGCATCCAGCCGGACGCGAAGGCATCGCTGTATTCGCCGAAGCGGCGCATCCAGGTGCTGCCTTGCGCGGACGGCGGCGCGACGATCAGCGCGCCCTTGAACGCGGCCTTGTCTTTCGCGGCGATCTCGCTGACGAGGCGCGTCGGCGGCAACGCGACGCCCGATTCGCGATACGCGCGATTGAGCGGCTCGACCGCGCCGTGACAGAAGATCGGACCGATGGCGGCATCGACGCCCGCGAGCACGCGCTGCGCCTTGCCGAACGAATAGCAGAACAGCACCGACGCGCGGCCTTGCGCCGCGTTATGCCGCCACCATGAGTCGATGCCGTCGAAGACATCGCGCGAGCTGTCCCATCGATAGATCGGCAGCCCGAACGTCGATTCGGTGATGAACGTATCGCAGCGCACCGGCTCGAACGGCGCGCAGGTCGGATCGGGCTCGACCTTGTAATCGCCGGACGCGACCCACACGCGGCCCTTGTGTTCAACGCGCACCTGCGCCGATCCGAGCACGTGCCCGGCAGGATGCAGCGACACGCGCACACCGTTCACGACGATTGCTTCTCCGTAAGCGAGCGCTTGAACATCGATGCCCGGCAGCCGCGACAGCAACACGCCGACGCCCGGCTCGGCCGCCAGGTAATGCGTGTGCCCGAAGCGCGCGTGATCGGCATGCGCGTGCGTGATGACGGCACGTTCGACAGGCCGCCACGGGTCGATATGGAAGTTGCCCGGCACACAGAAAAGACCCTCGGGCCGCGCGACGATGAGATCGGAAGAAGTGTCCACGAGTCGTTGATCGGTGCCGTGAATGAAAGTCACATGACAAGCGATCTCGCAGGCTATGTCCATGTGTTCGATTCTGGCAACAAAAGCACATGCCGTGCCCGTCATGGCGCTTTCACGAATTGCGTCTAGGGTGTAAAAGTTTGTTTAGCCCGAGCGCCTGTTCAGCGGCGGTCGTTCAGGCTGCTTGTCAGCGAAACACGCGCGCACGGGGCGCGCGCGCCGCAGTCTTCCTCCTATGCCGAACATGGACACGATGGTTGCGCCGACCGCCGCAGAAGCGGTCTGGATCGTCAGATTGCAGAGCCATCCGCAGTACGACTTCGTGCGGCTGAAGCGGGTGTTCACCGACCATGGCTCGCGTCATCAGGTCGTGCTCGTCGACGTGAGGAAGCTCCTCGCGTGCGCCGATCGCGACGACACCGACTACGTGCTCAAGGCCGTCGACGACTGGCACGCGGGCAAGGTGCGCGGCATCCGCGAGTTTCTCGATCCGGACAATCCGCGCGTGCCCGAAATGCCCTACGTGACGATCAGCGTGCGCCGCTCGCCCGGGCTGCTCGGGTTGCTGGGCGTGCATCGGGAAGGTGTCGTGGCGTTTCGCAACGGCCAGCATCGCGCGCGCTACATGGCCTATGCCGGCGCCTTGTTGATGCCGGTTGAAGTGCACGAGCGCGAGGCGTCCTTGCTGCGCGAGATGTGCGCGGCGCCGGATGCGTCGAATGCGGAGTACGGGGAGGGTTGAGCGCCGCCCGATTCGGCGCTGGACGAAGCTTAGTTGTGCGGTGCGATCGGGAGATTGGGTCAGACGGCGGTAAAACGCCGTGCTGGCCCTTGTGCTTGCTATGGCTTCAGTTGGCGGTCGCGGTCGCGGTCGCGTTGCGCAACGCCTGCATCGGCATCATCGCCGGCATGGTCGGGCGGATGATTTCGTCGGGACGCGTGCCGCCTTGCGCGGTGAATTCCCGGCCGAGATAGTCCAGCGCATAGTCGATGAAAAAGCGCGTCTTCGCGGGCAGATATTGCCGCCCCGGATATACGATCGACACTTTCATGTCGGGGTCGTCGATCGAATAGCCGTCGAGCAGGCGGACGAGCGTGCCGCTTTCGATGTCCGCCCGCACGATGCCTTCGGGAAGAATCGAGAAGCCCATGCTTTTCAGCGTGGCGAGACGCACCATCAGCGCGTTGTTGACCGTGTAGACCGGCGCGAGGGTGACCTGATCGGCGGCGCCGTGACGATGCCGGAAATGCCAGGTCTGGCTGCGCATTTCGTTCGGCAGTCCGACGGACGGCAACGTTTGCAGATCGGTCGGCGTGGCGGGCGTGCCATGCTCGGCGACGAACGCGGGCGTCGCGACCGTCACGAGCGCGCTGGTGCCGACCGGCCGCTCGATGAGCGCGGTGCTCGACACCATGAACGCCGTGACGATGCCGACGTCATAGCCGTCCTCGACGAGATCGACATGGCGCTCGGCGAGCGTGAGCCGCACGTTGACCTTCGGATACACCTTGCGGAAGCCGTCGATGAGCGGCGTCAGCGTGAGCAGCGAAAGCGCGCTGGATGCAACGACGCGCAAAGTGCCGCTCGGCTCGCCTTCGGTGTGCGTGACTGTGGATTCCAGATGATCCAGTTCCTCCAGCAACGCGCGGCAGCCCTCGAGATAGCGTGTGCCCGCTTCCGTGAGAGACAGATTGCGGGTAGTGCGGTTGATGAGACGTGTTCGCAAATGCGCTTCGAGCATCGCGATTGCCCGAGTCACGAGCGCATTCGAGACATCGAGTTGTTGAGCAGCGCGGCGAAAACTCTCCGTGTCTGCCACGCGCACGAACACACGCATTGCATGGATCTGATTCATCATTCAGCCCTCTCAGGTTTTACCACACGGGCCGGACATGTTGTTCTAGGACAACTTTGTGTCCGGTTCTTGAATCTCGCGTTAAGTCGATAATATTTAGGGCTAACCAAATTTGCAATATCAAATTTCCATTGAGCGATAAATTTACCGCATCGTTATTGCCGCTGTTAATAGCGAAGACGCATGTTTCGAAAACTAATTTAGCGCTGTTCGAAATGCAATATGTACGAAATGCATGGATTTCGTAAATCTTTCGCGGATTAAGACTGTATGGTTAATTTGCTTAAAAAACGGCATTTTCTGCGCGCTTTCCGCGTGCGAACGCATCGAAGTAACACTCAAGGCCGAAAGAGATTTTATATATCGCCCGGTAAATGCCGATTAAAACTTTTGGTGCAAAACCCGTTTCTCTTTTCGGATATTGATGGATATATCGATGCCGCAATTACGTTCGAAATTCGAAAACACGGGTTGACGTCATGATTTGGACTCTGCTTGCGGCGCATCCTGAAATCGCCCTATTTTCGAGCCTCGCTATTGGTTATCTCGTCGGGTCCGTGAAGCTCGGCCCCATTCAGCTCGGCGGCGTTTGCGGCACACTCGTCGTCGCGCTGATTCTTGGACAAAGCGGCGCGCGCATTTCACCCGATCTCAAGAACATCGCATTCGCGCTCTTCATCTTCGCGCTGGGTTTCACGGGCGGCCCGCAGTTCTTCGCGAACATCGGGCGCGGCTGGCGTTACGGCGCGTTGTCGATCGTCGAGATCGTCGTCGTGGTCGCGCTCGTGCTCGGCGCCGCCGTCATATTGAAACTCGACGCGGGAACGGCGGCCGGCTTGCTTGCCGGCGGCGCGACGGAATCCGCGGTGATCGGCACGGCGTCGGAGGCCATCGGGCGGCTCGGCCTGTCCACGACAGATACCGCGCGGCTGCAGGCGAACATCGTCACCGCTTACAGCGTGAGCTATCTGTTCGGCCTCGTCACGATCGTGCTGTTCACGAGCCAGTTCGCGCCGCTCATCCTGCGCGTGAATCTGCGCGAGGAAGCGGAGCGCGTGTGGCGCAAGCTGGGCGGCGACGGCGCGCTCGGCACCGGGCAGACGCCCGCCGCGCCGCCGCTCGCGGGCCGCGAGCTAAGGGTGACGGCCGCCGCGGGCCTCACCGTCGGCGACCTGGAGAAGCGCTTTCGCGACAACATCAGCGTGCAGCGCGTGCAGCGCGACCGCTCGGTCATCAAGCCGCAAGCGGCGGTCATGCTGAAGGCGGGCGATCTCGTCGTGGTCGGCGGGCGGCGCGAGGCGCTGGTCGAGGCGATTCCCGCGATCGGCGAGGAAGTTTTCGGCAACGGCGTCTCCGATGTCTATGTCGAACGCACGGATGTGATGCTCACGCGGCGCGAACTGCACGGCCTCACGCTCGCCCAGGTGCGCGCCCGCGCCGCGCCCGCCGACGCCCACGGCGTCTTCGTCGCGGCCGTGACGCGTCTCGACAGCACGATTCCCGCGCTCGCCGGCACGCAGGTGCATCGCGGCGACGTGCTGACGCTCATCGGCAACAAGGAGGATGTCGCGCGCGGCGCGGCCAGGCTCGGCTACATCATCCGCGCGACGCAGAAAACCGACTTCGTGTTCCTCGGGCTCGGCGTGCTGCTCGGCATCGCGGTCGGGCGGCTGTCGGTACATGCCGGCGACATCGATCTCACGCTCGGGACGGGCGGCGGCTGCCTGCTCGCGGGGCTGCTGTTCGGCTGGATCCGCTCGCGTTATCCGCTGACCGGCTCGCTGCCCTCGGCGGCGGCGCAGATATTGAAGGACTTCGGCCTGTGCACGTTCATCGCGGCGGTCGGGCTGTCGGCGGGCCCGGACGCGTTGCGGCTCGTTCGCGAATACGGCATCGCGCTGCCGGTCGCGGGCATCGTCATCACGCTCGTGCCGGCGCTCGCGTCGCTCTTCATCGGACGATGGCTGCTCAAGCTCGACGTGCCGATGCTGCTCGGCGCGATCGCCGGTCAGCAATGCAGCACGCCCGCGATCAGTGCGCTCGTCGGCGTGACGGGCAACGCGACGCCGATGATCGGCTACACGATCACGTATGCGCTCTCGAACGTGCTGTTGCCGCTGCTCGGCCCGGTGATCGTCGGGCTCGCGAGCAAACTGGGCTGACCGTATGGAATGGCTCCACGACATCTTCCAGAAATCGCCGGAATCGGCGCTCTTTCTTTCGCTCGCGGCGGGTTATCTGATCGGCCAGATCAGCTTCGGCAAGTTTCAACTGGGCGGCGTGGGCGGCTCGCTGATCGCGGCGGTGATCGTGAGCCAGGCGGGCGTGCAGATCGACAACGGCGTGAAATCCGTGATGTTCGCCGTGTTCATCTACGCGGTCGGCTACGACTCCGGCCCGCAGTTTTTCAGCTCGATCAACCGCCGCACGCTGCGCGAAATCGCGATGGCGCTGTTCCTCGCGGTGACGGCGCTCGCGAGCGTGATCGTCTGCGCGAAGCTGTTCGGGCTCAACAAGGGGCTAGCGGCCGGACTCGCGGGCGGGGCGCTGACGCAATCGGCGATTATCGGCACGGCGGGCGATGCGATCGCGCGGCTCGGATTGCCCGCCGATCAGACCAAGGCGTTGCAGGCCGACGTCGCGGTCGCGTACGCGGTAACGTACGTGTTCGGCTCGCTCGGCGCGATCATCGTATGCGTGAACATCCTGCCGAAGTTCATGGGGCAGAGTCTCAGGGATGCGTCGATCGAAGCGGAGAAGGCGCTCGCGGGCGGGGCGTCCGGTCCCGGACCAGGGCAGATTTCGGCGTTGCCCGCGCTCGTCGGACGCACGTATCGCGTGACGCACGATGGCGCGGCGGGGCGCACGGTCGCGCACGTCGAAGTCGACGACCGGGACATGATCACCGTCGAGCGCATCCGGCGCGGCGGGCGCGCGCTGGAGCCTGCCGCGGACTTCGTATTGCGAGCGGGCGATATCGTGCTCGTCGTCGGGCGGCGCGAGGCGATGGCGGGCGCGACGGCGCACATCGGCGAGGAAATCGCGGACGCCGATGGCAGCAGCGTCGTCATGCAGAAGCGTCAGGGCGTGTTCACGAAGCGCGGGATGAACCACGTGAGCATCGCCGACGTGCGCGCGACGGTCGATCGCGACATTCGGCACGGCGTGTATATCCACGGCATCACGCGTGCGGGGCATCCGTTGCCGGTGCTGCCCGAGACGACGCTCGATCACGGCGATGTCATCACGTTCTACGGCGCGCCGCAGGACACGAAGCGCGCCGTCGATGCCGCCGGTTACGAACTGCCGTATTCCGACAAGACCGATTTCATCTACATGGGCGTGGGTATCGTGCTCGGGTTGCTGATCGGGCTGATCGTCGTCGATGCAGGCGGCGTGCCGCTCACGCTCGGCTCGGGCGGCGGCTGCCTGCTCACCGGTTTGCTGTTCGGCTGGATGCGCGGCAAGCATCCGATGTACGGCGTGATGCCGCCGGCCGCATCGCAATTGCTGAAGGATTTCGGACTGGCGGCGTTCGTCGCGGTGGTCGGGCTGAATTCCGGCTTGCAGGCGGTCGTCACGGTGAAACAGAGCGGGCTGACGATCTTCCTGCTCGGCGTGTTCGTCACGCTGTTTCCGCTCGTGCTGACGATGCTCTTCGGCCGCTACGTCCTGCGTTACGACAACGCGGCGCTGCTCGCGGGCGCGCTCACCGGTTCGCGCAGTGCGAATCCGGCGTTCGGCGGCGTGCTCGACAAAGCCGAAAGCGCCGCGCCGACGGTGCCGTTCGCGATCACGTATGCGTTGGCGAACGTGCTGCTGACCTTGCTCGGACCTTTGGTGGTCGGGCTCGTCTGAAGCGGCGGGCGTGCTCCTTGCGCCATAATCGGCGGACCTGCAAGGAGACTTCTTCATGGCTCAATCCAATGCGGCAACCGTCACGCTTCCGTCCGGCGAAGCGATTCCGAAACTCGGCCAGGGCACCTGGGAAATGGGCGAGCGCCCGAACGCGCGCAAGAGCGAGATTGCCGCTTTGCGCGAGGGCATCGATCTCGGCATGACGCTCATCGATACCGCCGAGATGTACGGCGAAGGCGAAAGCGAGAAGCTCATCGCCGAAGCGCTCGGCGACAGGCGCGACGAGCTTTTCATCGTCAGCAAGGTGTATCCGCATAACGGCAGCGAGCGCGGCGTGCAGAGCGCATGCGAGCGCAGCCTGAAACGCCTGAAGACCGATCGCATCGATCTGTATTTGCTGCACTGGCGCGGCGGCGAGGATCTCGAAGGCGTGATCGCGGGTTTCGAAAAACTGAAGGACGACGGCAAGATTCGCCACTGGGGCGTGAGCAACTTCGACACGGACGACATGGAAGAGCTCTTATCGCTCGATGGCGGCGACGCCTGCGCGACCGATCAGATTCTCTTCAACGTCGCGCGGCGCGGGGCGGAGTTCGATCTGTTGCCGTGGCTGCGTGAGCACCGCATGCCCGCGATGGCGTACAGCCCCGTCGATCACGCGCGTCTGCCGCGCGGCGGCGCGCTGGAACAGATCGCGGCGGCGCGCGGCGTGTCGGCGTTTCAGGTGGCGCTCGCGTGGGTGCTGCAGCAGCCGCAGGTATTCGCGATTCCGAAAGCGTCGGATGTCGCGCACGTTCGCGAGAATCGCGCGGCGCTCGATCTTCACCTGTCCGCCGACGAGCTCGCGGACATCGATCGGCAGTTCAAGCCGCCGAAGTCGAAGCGCCCGCTCGAAATGCTGTGACGACGCGCCGGATCACGTGCACGCGTGATGCGCGTGCACCGAGCCGAGCACCGCGACTTCCGCGGGCGTGCGCCTCAGATCGGCTTCGTTGACCTGCTTCGCATCGGCGAGGAAGTCGTCGACGATCGACGACACGGTCGTGTCCGCGAGACACAGCGATACGCGCTTCGTCTCGCCATCGGGCAGCGACGTGCGCTGCGACAGAAACAGCACGCCGTACTGATAACCGCGCACGATTCCGCGTACCGCGCCCACGCATTGTCCTTGCGCCGTGTTGTCGGACTTCGCGGCGCATTGCTGCGCGAGCGCGTAGGCCGAGAAAGTCGGATCGGACGCGCCGGGCGCCGGAGCCTGTGGTGCGGTCTGCGCCTGCGCGGCCGTCGCGACGCCGAAAGTCAGTGCGCAAAGCGCGGCGGAGAGGGCGGGTTTCATCGGTTGAATCCTCGTTGTTTTGAAGGTTGAACCGATGAGAGGCGCGCAACGCCGCTTTGGTTCCGACGAAAGCCTCAGCGCGCCTGACGCTGCAGCGTGCGCAATTCGTCGACGGGAATGTGGCAATGAATCGCGTGACCGTCGCCGGCGTCGCGGCACGGCGGCGTTTCGGTTTCGCAGATTTCGCCGATCTTGCGCGGACAGCGCGTATGGAACACGCAGCCCGAAGGCGGATTCGCCGCGCTCGGCAACTCGCCCGACAGCCGGATGCGCTTCGCGTGCGTCCCGTCGATCGACGGCACCGACGACAGCAATGCTTCGGTGTACGGATGCTGCGGTCCGTCGAAGACGGCGGCCGCGCGCCCGATCTCCATGATGCGCCCGAGAT
This sequence comes from Caballeronia zhejiangensis, assembly GCF_000698575.1. GTDB lineage: Bacteria > Pseudomonadota > Gammaproteobacteria > Burkholderiales > Burkholderiaceae > Caballeronia > Caballeronia zhejiangensis. The sequence continues at coordinate 110,612 of NZ_JFHD01000019.1, read as the reverse complement.
ACAGCACGGCGATGCGGTCCGACAGATAGCGCACGACATGCAAATCGTGCGAGATGAACACGTAGGAGACGCGGCGCTCGCGCTGCAGATCGGCAAGCAGATTGAGGATTGCGGCCTGCACGGAGACATCGAGCGCGGAAGTCGGTTCGTCGCACACGACGACGCGCGGATCGCCCGCGAACGCGCGCGCGATCGCGACGCGCTGCTTCAATCCGCCCGACAGTTGCCGCGTGCGCGAGCTCAGATAGCGCTCCGGCAGACGCACCGCTTCGGTCAGCGTGTGCAGGCGCTGTTCCTTCGCTTCGCCGTGCAACGCGGCGAGCTTCGACAGCGAACGCGCGATCAGTTGCCGCACGGAATGCGCGCGATTCAGCGCGGAATCCGGGTTCTGAAAGACGATCTGCAGCGACTTCACCTGTTCTTCGCTGCGCCGGGTCACGCGCTCGGGCAGCGCGGCGCCGTCGAGTTCGAGCGACGCGCCTTTGTCGGGCGATACGAGGCCGAGCAGCAGCTTCGCGAGCGTCGTCTTGCCGCTGCCCGATTCGCCGACGAGCCCGAGCGTTTCGCCCTGCACGAGATCGAGCGAGACATCGTGGACGGCGCGCACGTCTTCATCGCCGACGCGGAATGTCTTCGAGAGATTGCGCGCGGATAGCGCGAGCGGCTGATCGACACCGTCGGCATCGGCGACGGGCACCGGCGCTTCGTCGGCCGAGCGCGGCAGCGTTTCCGCGCGTTCGTGATAGTGACAGCGCGCCATCTGATCGCCGTGCGCCGACGCCACGCGATACGGCGGCGGCGCGTCCTTCAGACAACGCTCGTCGGCGAGCTTGCAGCGCGGCGCGAAAATGCAGCCCTGCGTGATCGATCCGGGCAGCGGGAGGGAGCCTGGAATCGTGTCGAGCCGGCCCGTTCCCTTGGCGCGCCCCGCACGCGGCAGACAGCGCAGCAGGCCGACCGTGTACGGATGACGCGGCTTGGCGAACACGTCGGCGGTCGTGCCTTCCTCGACGAGCTTGCCCGCGTACAGCACGCCGACGCGATCGCACATGCGCCCGATCACCGCGAGATTGTGGCTGATGAAGAGCACGGCCGTGCCCAACTCCGCACGCAATTGCGCGATGAGATCGAGCACTTCGGCTTCGACGGTGGCGTCGAGACCGGTGGTCGGTTCGTCGAGAATCAGCAGTTCGGGATTGCACGCGAGCGCCATCGCGATGACCACGCGTTGCTGCATCCCGCCCGAAAGCTGATGCGGATAACTCTCCATCACGCGTTCGGGCGATGCGATGCGCACGCGTCTCAGCATGTCGGCCGTGCGCGACAGCGCTTCGTCGGCGGATGCGCCCGTGACTTCGAACGCTTCGGAGACTTGCCGCGCGATCGTCAGCGACGGATTCAGCGCGCGTCCGGGATCCTGATAGACCATCGACACGGCGGTCGCGCGCATGCCGCGCAGCGCGTCGGCGTCGAGCGCGGCGACGTCGCGCCCGGCGATCGAAATGCGGCCAGCCTTCACGCGCCCGTTGCGCGGCAAGTAGCGCAGCACCGCGAGCGCGGCGGTCGACTTGCCACAGCCCGATTCACCGACCAGCCCGTAGGCCTCGCCGCGCCTGACGCGCAACGTGACGTCCTGCAGCACGTCACGTTCGCGTCCGCGCGAACGGTACGCGACCGTGAGGCCGACGACCGTGAGCGCGTCGGCCTGATCGCCTTTCGCGGCGCCGAACGTGGGAAAAGCCGATGGCGGCGGTCCGTTCATCGGTCGAGCACTCCTTGCACGGCATCCGCGACGAGATTCACCGCGACGACCAGCGATGCGATCGCGGCGGCGTCGAAGACGACGGTCCACCACGCGCCGCCCGCCATCAGCGTATAGCTTTCGGACAAGGCGAGACCCCAGTCGGCGGACGGCGGCTGAATGCCGAAGCCGAGAAACGACAGCGTCGCGACGGCGAAGATCGCGTAGCCGAGACGCACGGTCGCCTCGACGATGATCGGCGGCAGCACGTTCGGCAGAATCTCCGCGAACATGATGTAGAGCGCGTTCTCGCCGCGCAATTGCGCCGCGAGCACGTAGTCGAGATGGCGCTCGCTCAGCACGGCGGCGCGCACGGTGCGCGCGGTGATCGGCGCGAAGGTGAGGCCGATGACGAGGATCACCGTCGTGTTGCTCGCGCCGACGGCGGCGAGCGCGAGCAGCGCGACGATCACGAGCGGCAGCGCGAGCAGCGCATCGATCACGCGGCCGATGGCGGCGTCGACCCAGCCGTCGAAATAGCCGACGACGAGCCCGAGCGCCGTGCCCGCCGCCGTGCCGAGCAAGGTCGCGAGCGGCGCGATCGTCAGAATGTCGCGCGAGCCGACGATCACGCGCGCGAACACGTCGCGACCGAGCTGGTCGGTGCCGAACCAGTGATCGCCCGAAGGCGCGACGAGCGAGTTGAGCGGATCGGACGCGTAGGGATCGTGCGGCACGAGCCAGTGGCCGAAGAGCGCGCACAGCACCCAGAAGAGCAGGATCAGCACGCCGATATCGAAGGTCGCGGAACGCACGAGCGCGCTCAACGCTTCGAAGCGGCGCGATTTCGGTGCGATAGCGGCCGCCGTGCTCATTTCGCTTCCCCGGTGCGCAGGCGCGGATTGAGCACGACGTAGAGCGCATCGGCGATCAGATTCGCCGCCGTATAGATCACGCCGATGGTCAACACGCCCGCTTCGAGCATCGGAAAGTCCTTCGCTTTTGCGGCGTTGTAGATCAGCGAGCCGATGCCCTGGTAGTGAAACAGCGTTTCCACGACGACGAGTCCGCCGATCATGTAGCCGAGCTGCGTCGCGGCGACGGTGACGGTCGGCAAAAGCGCGTTGCGCAGCACATGGCGCACGATCACGACGCGCTGCGGCAAGCCCTTCAGGATCGCGGTGCGCGTGTAATCGGCGTCGAGCGCTTCGACGGTGCCCGCGCGCGCCATCCGCGCGATGTAGCCGAAGAACACGAAGACGAGCGGCAGCACTGGCAGGATCAGATGTTCGAGTTGCGTGAAGAAGCCCGCGTCGGCAGGCGCGGTCGCTTCGATCGGCAGCCATTGCAGCCAGACGCCGAAGATCAGGATCAGCACGATCGACGAGACGAATTCCGGCACCACCGTCGCCGTCAATCCGCCGATGCTGATGACGCGATCGATCCATCGTCCCGAATGCAGCGCCGCGTACACGCCGCCCGCGATGCCGAGCGGCACCACGACGACGAACGCGAGCGCGCCGAGCTTCGCCGAATTCCACAGCGCGTTGCCGATGAACGGCGCCACGGGCGCGCGAAACGCGTAGGACTCGCCCATGTCGCCGCGCAGGAAATGGCCGATCCAGCTCGAATACTGCGTGAGAAGCGGCCGGTCGACGCCAAGCTGATGGTTGAGCGCGGCGACCGCGCGCGCATCGGCGAGCGGGCCGAGAATCGCGCGGCCGACGTCGCCGGGCAGCAACTGGCCGCCCGCGAAGACGATCATCGACAGAAGCCACAGCGTGACGAGCGCGAGCAAGAGCCGCACGCCGACGAAGCGCGCGATGCGCTTCATTCGGGCGAAGTCGGCGACGTGCGCCGTGGGCGTGATCGTGCTCATTCGCTTACGTCGAGATCGTCGCGCGGTCGAACCACATCTGCGAAATCGCGTTGAAGCGCACGCCGGAGACATTGGCGCGCGTGACGATCAGCTGGTCGTAGAAGTAGGGGATGACGACCGGCGTTTCGTCGAGCAGCAAATGCTGAATCTGCCCGGACAGCTTCTTCTGCGACGCGACGTCGAGCGCCGCGACGAACTGCGCGACGAGCTTGTCGTATTCGGGATTCTTGAAGTGCGCCGCGTTCCAGGTGCCGCCGCTCGTCAGCGGCGCGTTGAGGAACACGTTCGGCACGCCGCGATGCCCGTAATCGGTGATGCCGAGCGGCGAATCGAGCCAGTCCGACTTGCCGAACGTGCCCGAGCCGTAATAGAGGTCCTGACTCTCGACCTTCAACTGGATGCGTATGCCGATCGCCTTCGCCGCGTTCTGCACGACGACTGCGAGATCGGGAATCTCCATGTACTTTTCGGTCGTGAGCGTGACGTCGAAGCCGTTCGCGACGCCGGCATCGCTCATCAGCTTCTTCGCCTGCGCGATGTCGATCTTGCGTTGCGGCACGCTGAGATCGCTCGACGGAAAAACCGGCGCGAACGGGCTGTCGTTGCCGACTTGCGCGCGGCCGCGGAACAGGCCCTTCACGATGACTTCGCGATCGATCGCGAGCGCGAGCGCCTGACGCACGCGCTTGTCCTTGAACGGCGCCATGTCGCAGCGCATATGCAGTTGCCGATGCGAACTCGACTTCGTGCCGAGCACCTTGAATTGCGGATTCGTCAGCATCGCGACCCCGCCTTGCACCGTGAAGTCGCCCATCACGTCGGCCTGGCGGCCTTGCATCGCGAGAAGCTGCGCCTGTTGATCCGCGTAGAAGGAAAACTGCACGCGATCGGGCAGCGCTTTCTCGCCCCAGTAGTCGGGATTGCGCACGAACGATGCGCCCACTTTCGGCGTGTATTTATCCAGCTTCAGCGCGCCCGTGCCCATGAACGTCTTCTCGTAAGGGCCGCTGAAATTCGCCGGGAGGATCACGGCGTTATACGTATCCGAGGAAACGTAATACGGGAAATTGCCATTGGGCGCGTCGAGATGAAACTCGACGGTGTGATCGTCGACGGCCTTCGCCGAATCCTTCGACAGCACGCCCTTCAGCACCGAAAGCGCAGCCGAGCCGGTCGCCGGATCGGACAGGCGGTTGAAGGTCGCGACGACGTCCTTCGCGGTCATCGGCTGGCCGTCGTGGAACTTCACGTTCGGGCGCAGCTTGAACGTCCACACGTCGCCCTTGGCATTCGACGACCACGACAGCGCGAGCGCCGGCTTGAGCGTTAGATGTTCGCTGTCGTCGTCGACGAGAAATTCGCCGGTCTGATTGATGAGCGCAAGCCCCGACGCATCCGTCACGGTGAGCGGATCGACGGCGCCCGCGGGCATCAGATGCGCGACGCGGATCGTGCCGCCCGGCTTGCCCGCGCCTTGCGCCCGCGCGCCCGGCATACCGAAGATGCCGCCCGCCGTGAGCGCGATGCCGAGCACGCTCGCATGGCGCAGCAACTCGCGGCGCGTGAGGCGTCCGGCCATGAACTCGTCGATCGCGTGATTGCCCAGTTCGCCCGCGCGAGGGCGGGCCAGTTCCAGAAGATGCGCGTCGGTCGAAGGTTTCTTCATCGTGTGCTTTTCCGTTGTCGTTGTTTGCTGGCCGTCGCCCACGCGCGATCGGCTCGACCGCGCCGTCGAGGTGCATTCGGGCATCGCTAGCAAGGAACGCGCCGCTCCATGACGCGCCCGTGCGCTTTTCAGTGATCGTGTGGATGCTTGTGAATCGGATCGACCCAATAGACTTCCTCGGGCTTCTCGACGGCATCGATGTTCAGATTCACCACCACCGCTTCGTTGTCGCTGCGCACGAGCACGCATTCGAGCGGATCGGCGGTGCTCGCGTTGATTTCCTGGTGCGGCACATAAGGCGGCACGAAAATGAAGTCGCCGGGACCGGCCTCGGCCGTGAACTCGAGATGCTCGCCCCAGCGCATGCGCGCCTGGCCGCGCACGACATAGATGACGCTTTCGAGCGCGCCGTGATGATGCGCGCCGGTTTTCGCATTCGGATGGATCGTGACCGTGCCGGCCCAGATTTTCTGGGCGCCGACGCGCGCCGCGTTGATGGCAGCCGCGCGGTTCATGCCGGGCGTCTGCGGCGTGTTGGTGTCGAGCTGATCGCCCTTGATGACCTTGACGCCGTGTTCGCGCCAATCGATGTGCTGATGTGGATCGCTCATGTCGCTCATGCCCGTGTATGGTCTGCGGATATGAAAAAGTCCGTTGCCGCCATCAAGGAAGCGAGCAACGGACTTCCGATACTACACGGTTCGATCGCGATTATTTCGCTTTCGAATTGATGATCGCTTCCGACACGTTCGACGGCGTCTCCGCGTAATGCTTGAACTCCATCGTGTAGGTCGCGCGGCCTTGCGTCAGCGAGCGCAGCGACGTCGAGTAGCCGAACATCTCGGCAAGCGGCACTTCCGCGCGCACGAGCTTGCCGCCGCCGCCCGCGATGTCCTCCATGCCCTGCACGATGCCGCGCCGGCCCGAGAGATCGCCCATCACGTTGCCCATGAAGTCCTCGGGCGTCTCGACTTCGACGGCCATCATCGGTTCGAGCAGCACGGGCTTCGCCTTGCGCATCGCTTCCTTGAAGGCCATCGAGCCCGCCATGCGGAACGCGTTTTCGTTCGAATCGACATCGTGATACGAGCCGAAGGTGAGCCGCACTTTCACGTCGACGACCGGATAGCCCGCGAGCACGCCGGCCTTCAGCGTTTCCTGAATGCCCTTGTCGACGGCGGGGATGAACTCGCGCGGAATCACGCCGCCCTTGATCTGGTCGACGAACTCGTAGCCCTTGCCGGGGTCCGGCTCCAGCGCGATCACGGCGTGACCGTACTGCCCGCGTCCGCCCGACTGCTTGACGAATTTGCCTTCGACATCCTCGACCTTGTTGCGCACGGTCTCGCGATACGCGACCTGCGGCTTGCCGACCGTCGCCTCGACGCCGAACTCGCGCTTCATCCGGTCGACGAGAATCTCGAGATGCAGCTCGCCCATGCCGGAGATGATCGTCTGGCCCGATTCCTCATCGGTCGTAACGCGGAACGACGGATCTTCCTGCGCGAGACGGTTCAGCGCGATGCCCATCTTTTCCTGATCGGCCTTCGTCTTCGGTTCGACGGCCTGCGAGATCACCGGTTCAGGGAAGATCATCCGTTCGAGGATGATGACGTTCTGCGGATCGCAAAGCGTGTCGCCGGTCGTCGCTTCCTTGAGACCGACGGCCGCCGCGATGTCGCCCGCGCGCACCTCCTTGATTTCCTTGCGCTCGTTCGCGTGCATTTGCAGAATCCGGCCGAGGCGCTCCTTCTTGTCCTTCACCGGATTGAAGACCGTGTCGCCTGAATTCACGACGCCCGAATACACGCGGAAGAAGATCAACTGCCCGACGAAGGGGTCGGTCATGATCTTGAACGCGAGCGCGGAGAACGGCTCGTCGTCGCTCGGATGACGCTCCGCTTCCTCGTCGTCTTCCGTGTGGCCGAGAATCGCGGGCACGTCGACGGGCGAGGGCAGGTAGTCGATCACTGCGTCGAGCATCGCCTGGACGCCCTTGTTCTTGAACGCGCTGCCGCAGAGCATCGGTACGATTTCGTTGGCGATCGTGCGTTTGCGCAGCGCGCCCTTGATCTCGTCCTCGGTCAGGCTGTTGTGGTCTTCCAGATACTTTTCGAGCAGCTCTTCGCTCGCTTCGGCGGCGGCCTCGACCATCTTCTCGCGCCACTCGTGCGCGAGATCCTTGAGGTTGTCGGGAATTTCCTCGTAGGTGAACTTGATGCCCTGGCTCTCGTCGTCCCAGACGATCGCCTTCATCTTCACGAGGTCGACGACGCCCTGAAAGTGATCTTCCGCGCCGATCGGAATCTGGATCGGCACCGCGACGCCCTTCAGCCGGTCGCCGATCTGCCGCTGCACGCGAAAGAAGTCCGCGCCGACGCGGTCCATCTTGTTGACGAACGCGATGCGCGGCACCTTGTACTTGTTCGCCTGACGCCACACGGTTTCCGATTGCGGCTGCACGCCGCCGACCGAGTCGTAGACCATGCACGCGCCATCGAGCACGCGCATCGAGCGCTCGACTTCGATCGTGAAGTCGACGTGCCCCGGCGTATCGATGATGTTGATGCGATGTTCCGGATAATTGCCGGCCATGCCTTTCCAGAAGGCCGTCGTTGCCGCGGAGGTGATCGTGATGCCGCGTTCCTGCTCCTGCTCCATCCAGTCCATCGTGGCCGCGCCGTCGTGCACTTCGCCGATCTTGTGCGTCACGCCGGTGTAGAAAAGGATGCGCTCGGTAGTCGTAGTTTTGCCGGCATCGATGTGAGCGCTGATTCCGATATTCCGATAGCGCTCGATGGGAGTCTTGCGGGGCACGTGAACCTCCTGTGGTTTGAGTCGGCGCGGCGTGTGAAGCCAACGCGAATGCGTCGCGCCGAATCTTTTTAGGATAGCGCGTCGGCAGGCTCTTTGCAGGAATCCTGCCAGCCCGGCGCAAGCGACTTCCCGGACGCAAAAAAACCGGCGTGTCGTGCGACGACGCCGGTTGTTCGGGCGGGCAAGAAGCGCGTTACTGCGCGCGCGGCAAGCCTTTGATCTGCGTGCCCGGCTTGATGCCTTTCGCGGCAAACCATCCCTTCGGCATTTCGAGCGCATACACGCCGTTGTTGCGCGGGCAGTGGTTGTTCTCGGTTTCGGCCTGCATCTCGTCGATGTCGGTGATCGTGCCGTCCGCGCGGATGAACGCGATCGACAGCGGGATCAGCGTGTTCTTCATCCAGAAGCAATGCACGGCGTTTTCATTGAACACGAAGAGCATGCCTTCGTTCGGTGCGAGCTGCGTGCGATACATGAGACCTTGCTCGCGATCGGCATCGTTCGCGGCGACGGCGGCGTCGATCACATACATGCCCGCGGTCAGCTTTGCACGCGGAAAGTCGGACGGCTGCTTGGCGCCGGGCGGCATCGTCTGCGCCTGTGCGAGCGGCAATGCGGCGAAGGGCAGGGCAAGCGCGATCACGCATGCGCGCGCGAGCTTGCCGAGGTTGATTTGTTGATTGAAGAAGCGCGAGACGAGATTCACGGCAAAGCTCCCTTTCTGATCGATGGCTTGCGCCTGAGCCGGACAAACCCCGCGCATGTTACTCGATGCGCAGGCACAAAACAAAAGGGCAGACGCCTTGCGGCCATCTGCCCTTTGAACGCCGTAAGGACGGCGGTAATGCTCGTTCTTGACTTCGCTATACCGCCTCTTACAAAAAACTTACTGAGCTGCCGAAGCGGCTGCCGGAGCCGACGCAGCGGCTGCCTTCTTGTGCGACTTCGACGACTTGTGCGACGTCTTCTTGTGAGCCGACTTGTGAGCCGACGAAGCAGCTGCCGGAGCAGCAGCGGCCGGTGCCGAAGCTTCTTGTGCGAAAGCAGCGGTTGCGAACAGGCCAGCGACGAGAGCAGCGATCAGTTTGTTCATCTGTGAATCCTCAGCTTGAGTTAATTAACCAAACGACCCGGTCATTGAGTCATGTCGGTAAACGAGCCACCTACCTTTCGGTTGACACTCGACATCGATAATTCAAATTCGATGCGAATGTGAACGCTTGAACCTTTCAAACTCCCTGGAGCACACAGGTAGTTGTAATCAGTTATTCGCTCATGCCGGATAGCTTTATGCGGCATCTGACGCCCTTAACGCGTCGCGTGAAGAGTCGGTTGACGCGATTTACAGAGAAAATTGCGCGGCGACAAAAAAAATATCGGCGGCGCGATATGCGCTACTCGATCTCGATGACAGCACGTTTAAACACATCGCACTAAACGATGCACACGGCGATGCACACGGCCGATATTCAGGATAGTTGAATGCGATTCAACGAACGCGCTGCCACGGCGCGCGCGGGGCGACCTCGACAGTCTCGCCCGGCGCGAGTCCGAGCGTGAAGATATCGAGCGCGCCGATCGCGACGCGTACGAGCCGCAAGGTCGGAAAGCCGACTGCAGCCGTCATGCGCCGCACCTGCCGATTCTTGCCTTCGGTGATGGCGAGCTCGATCCACGTCGTCGGGATGGCGGCGCGATAGCGGATCGGCGGATTGCGTGGCCAGAGCGCTTCGATGTCGCGTTCGTCGACGAATGCGCTGCGGCACGGCTGCGTCACGTAATCGCCGAGATCGACGCCTTTCGAAAGACGCGCGAGCGCGGCTTCGTCGGGCGCGCCTTCGACTTGCGCCCAATAGCGCTTTACCAGCTTGTGACGCGGCTCCGCGATGCGGGCCTGGAGCGCGCCGTCGTCGGTGAGGAGGAGCAGGCCTTCGCTATCGGCGTCGAGCCGGCCCGCGGGATACACGCCCGGCGTCTTCACCCAGTCGCCGAGCGACGCGCGCGTCTCGTGCGCCGAAAACTGGCAGATGGTGCCGAAGGGCTTGTTCAGGGCGATAAGTGACATGCGAGGCGCGCGGCGTGATCGGATGCGGCATCTTAAAGCATGCGCGCGGCGGCTTTCGGGCGCGCCGGGACAAGCCAGCATGGTTAGAATGATGAAGTGAACTTCATCGCGCGGGTTCATCGCCCGCGCATGCTGCATCGCATCGCTCTCTATCCAGTTTGCTTGCTTCCATTCAAGCCCGGCCTTATTTGGAGTCGACCATGCCGTATCAGCACATCAAGGTTCCGGAAGGCGGTGACAAGATCACCGTCAACGCGGACTTCTCGCTCAACGTCTCGGATCAGCCGATCATCCCGTATATCGAGGGCGACGGCACGGGCGTCGACATCACCCCGGTGATGATCAAGGTCGTCGATGCGGCGGTCGAGAAGGCCTACGGCGGCAAGCGCAAGATTCAATGGATGGAAATCTTCGCGGGCGAAAAGGCGACGCGCGTCTACGGCCCCGACGTGTGGCTGCCGGACGAAACGCTCGAAGTGGTGAAGGATTTCATCGTGTCGATCAAAGGGCCGCTCACGACGCCCGTCGGCGGCGGCATCCGCTCGCTGAACGTGGCGCTTCGTCAGCAACTCGATCTCTACGTGTGTCTGCGTCCGGTGCGCTACTTCAAGGGCGTGCCGTCGCCGGTGCGCGAACCGGAGAAGATCGACATGGTGATCTTCCGCGAGAATTCGGAAGACATCTACGCGGGCGTCGAATGGCCGGCGGATTCGCCCGAAGCGAAGAAGGTCATCAAGTTCCTGCGCGAAGAAATGGGCGTGAAGAAGATCCGCTTCCCTGATTCGTCGGGACTCGGCATCAAGCCCGTTTCGCGGGAGGGCACGGAGCGGCTCGTGCGCAAGGCGATCCAGTACGCGATCGACAACGATCGCCGCTCGGTGACGCTCGTGCACAAGGGCAACATCATGAAGTTCACCGAAGGCGCCTTCCGCGATTACGGCTACGCGCTCGCGCAGAAGGAGTTCGGCGCGGAACTGATCGACGGCGGCCCGTGGATGAAGGTGAAGAATCCGAAGTCGGGCAGCGATATCGTCGTGAAGGACGTGATCGCCGATGCGTTCCTTCAGCAAATCCTGCTGCGTCCCGCCGAATACGACGTGATCGCCACGCTCAACCTGAACGGCGACTACATCTCGGACGCGCTCGCGGCGCAGGTGGGCGGCATCGGCATCGCGCCGGGCGCGAACATGTCGGATTCCGTCGCGATGTTCGAGGCGACGCACGGCACGGCGCCGAAATACGCGGGCAAGGACTACGTGAATCCCGGTTCGGAAATTTTGTCCGCCGAAATGATGCTGCGCCATCTCGGCTGGTTCGAGGCCGCGGACCGCATCATTTCGTCGATGGAGCAGTCGATTCTTTCGAAGCGCGTCACGTACGACTTCGCGCGTTTGATGGAAGGCGCGACGCAAGTATCGTGTTCGGGTTTCGGAGAGGTGATGATCGAGAATATGTGAGGACTCACCTCGATTCGATGTGGTAAATAAAAACCCCGGAAGGCCTACGCCTTCCGGGGTTTTTATTTCGCGCACATGCCTCATATGCGTGCAACGCGCGAGGCATGAAAAAACCCGGCGCGAAGGCCGGGTTTCACGAGGCTAAGTCGATCGAACGGTCAGGCAGCGTCCTGAATGTTCGAAGCTTGTTTGCCTTTCGGTCCCTGGACGATCTCGAAGCTGACCTTCTGGCCTTCCTTGAGCGTCTTGAAACCGTTCATTTGAATCGCCGAGAAATGTGCGAACAGATCCTCGCCGCCTTCATCGGGCGTGATGAATCCGTAGCCTTTCGCGTCGTTGAACCATTTGACCGTACCAGTAGACATTCGTACTTCCCCTCTAACTCTTGTCGCACCCAGAGCACGCTCGAAAAGCTCGACGGCACACCCCACAATGTGAACCGCCCCCTCCTCACAAGCTCACCTCGGCCTCTTTTTTCGTCCGTGGTTGGCCCCCGGAAAAAAGTGCCAGTTTGATTGTTAAATCTCTTAAATCGGGTGTCAAGGAATTTTTGGGATAGCCGTTAAGCTCGTTGCAAAGAGCGCATTCGTAGGGTAATTCCTGCTTTGCGTGTGTGCTGCCGTCCAAGCAAGTCATCTTGAAAAGTCGCATAATCGACTCACTTGTGTGATACCCGGCGGCCCGCAGCGCTTGGTGCTCGGTTTGTTTTTTTTGAAGCTGTGCGATACTGGTTTCGACGAGGTGCAAGCGGGCCGCGCCGAAATGTTGGGCAGCGGCAGGATTCGATGGGCGACACCTGTGCGAGTGCGGTTTTCAGCGACACATTCCGACCGGGCGGTCGGTGCTGGAGCGGCGATTGCGAGGACGTCCGTGATGTTTAGAATGGGTGTATGGCGATCAATCCCAACAAGCAGGATGGCACGGTACTGGAGCGGCAGGAGCAGAAGCTCAAGAAGCCGGCCATGTACAAGGTGGTGCTGCTGAATGACGACTTCACGCCGATGGAATTCGTCGTGATGATCGTGCAGGAATACTTCAATAAGGATCGTGAGACCGCGACGCAGATCATGCTCAAGGTTCATCGCGAAGGCAGGGGAGTTTGTGGGGTCTACACGCGAGACATTGCGTCGACCAAAGTTGAGCAAGTCGTTAGCCATGCACGGCAAGCGGGGCATCCGCTGCAGTGCGTGATGGAGGAAGCATGATTGCCCAGGAACTGGAAGTCAGTCTGCACATGGCGTTTATGGAAGCACGTCAGGCGCGGCATGAGTTCATAACGGTCGAGCACCTGTTGCTCGCCCTGTTGGACAATCCGACCGCGGCTGAAGTGTTGCGCGCCTGCGCAGCCAACATTGAAGATTTGCGTCAGAACCTGCGCAATTTCATTCATGACAACACGCCGACCGTGCCCGGCACGGACGACGTCGATACTCAGCCGACGCTTGGTTTCCAGCGCGTGATCCAGCGCGCGATCATGCACGTGCAATCGACTTCGAATGGCAAGAAGGAAGTGACCGGCGCGAACGTGCTGGTCGCGATCTTCGGCGAGAAGGACTCGCACGCGGTGTACTACCTGCAGCAGCAGGGCGTCACGCGTCTCGATGTCGTGAATTTCATTTCGCACGGCATTGCAAAGACGAATAGCGGCGACGCCGCCAAGGCGAGCAGCGAAGCGAATCCGGAATCGGAAGACGCCGCTGCGCAGAAGGAAACGCCGCTCGCGCAGTTCACGCAGAACCTCAACCAGCTCGCGAAGGACGGCAAGATCGATCCGCTGATCGGCCGTGAACTCGAAGTCGAGCGTGTGGTGCAGGTGCTGTGCCGCCGTCGCAAGAATAATCCGCTGCTCGTCGGCGAAGCCGGCGTCGGCAAGACGGCGATTGCCGAGGGCCTCGCATGGCGCATCACGCGCGGCGAAGTGCCGGACATCCTCGCCGATGCACAGGTCTACTCGCTCGACATGGGCGCGCTGCTCGCCGGCACGAAGTATCGCGGCGATTTCGAGCAACGTCTGAAGACGGTGTTGAAGGAACTGAAAGAGCGTCCGCACGCGATTCTGTTCATCGACGAAATTCATACGCTGATCGGCGCGGGCGCGGCATCGGGCGGCACGCTCGACGCATCGAACCTGCTGAAGCCGGCGTTGTCGTCGGGTCAGTTGAAGTGCATCGGCGCGACCACGTTCACGGAATATCGCGGCATCTTCGAGAAGGACGCGGCGTTGTCGCGGCGTTTCCAGAAGGTCGATGTCACCGAGCCGTCCGTCGAACAGACGGTGGCGATTCTGCGCGGCCTCAAGACGCGCTTCGAAGAGCATCACGGCGTGAAGTATTCGTCGGGTGCGCTGTCGGCGGCGGCGGAACTGTCGGCACGATTCATCACGGACCGTCATCTGCCGGACAAGGCCATCGACGTGATCGATGAAGCGGGCGCGGCGCAACGCATCCTGCCGAAGTCGAAGCAGAAGAAGACCATCGGCAAGAGCGAGATCGAAGAGATCATCTCGAAGATCGCGCGCGTGCCGGCGCAGAGCGTGTCACAGGATGACCGCAGCAAGCTCCAGACGCTCGATCGCGACCTGAAAGCCGTCGTGTTCGGTCAGGATCCGGCGATCGACGCGCTGTCGGCGTCGATCAAGATGGCGCGCGCGGGTCTCGGCAAGCTGGACAAGCCGATCGGCGCGTTCCTGTTCTCCGGCCCGACGGGCGTCGGCAAGACGGAGGTCGCGAAGCAGTTGGCGTTCACGCTGGGCATCGAACTGCTGCGCTTCGACATGTCGGAGTACATGGAACGCCATGCGGTCAGCCGTCTGATCGGCGCGCCGCCGGGATATGTCGGTTTCGACCAGGGCGGTTTGCTGACCGAAGCCGTCACGAAGAAGCCGCATTGCGTGCTGCTCCTCGACGAAATCGAGAAGGCGCATCCGGACATCTACAACGTGCTCTTGCAGGTCATGGACCACGGCACGCTGACGGACAACAACGGACGCAAGGCGGATTTCCGCAACGTCATCATCATCATGACGACGAACGCGGGCGCCGAGGCAATGGGCAAGGCGGTGATCGGCTTCACGTCGCGACGCGAGTCGGGCGACGAAATGGCCGACATCAAGCGCATGTTCACGCCGGAGTTCCGCAACCGTCTGGACCAGATCATCAGCTTCCGTTCGCTGGACGAGGAAATCATCCTGCGCGTGGTCGACAAGTTCCTCATGCAACTGGAAGATCAGTTGCACGAGAAGAAGGTCGATGCGGTCTTCACCGATTCGCTGCGCAAGCACCTGGCGAAGCACGGTTTCGATCCGCTGATGGGCGCGCGTCCGATGCAGCGTCTGATTCAGGACACGATCCGTCGCGCCTTGGCCGACGAGCTCCTGTTCGGCAAGCTGGTCAACGGCGGCCGCGTGACGGTCGATGTCGATGCGGACGACAAGGTGCAGCTGACGTTCGACGAAAACTCGGCGCCGCCGCGCAATCCGAATCCGGAAGCGATCGAAGTGGATTAACGCGTTTAAGGCGGGACGATAAGCGTGGACTCGAAAGAGCCCACGCTTTTTTTTTGCGCGTTTCACAACAAGCCGTTCCTTGCTCAAGCATGTTTAATGTATCCGTGTCCCATCCCATCAGTCTCGAAGTCCAGATGATGCGCGGAAACGAGCAAGCGCGTCTTCTGTTTGCGTCCTCACGGGTTGAGCGTTCCGACCATGATGTTGATCGAGCTGATGGTTACGATGCGCAAGTCTTTATCTCCAGTTGTACCTGAGAGCCGAAACTTGCCGTGTTCCCCGTTAGTGCTGTGAAACGAGACTGCCGATGAGGGTTTTACGAAGTCCGGCGACACTCCGAATATGGTGAAAAATCTCCAGCCGATTCCTTGCATGCACGACGAATCGTGGTGATCGTCGGGGCTCGCCAGTACGGTTTCCAGAGGCGGGGGCGGAAGCGGGCCAAGGATGATTTCCTCGCAGTCATTGCCGTGTATGTCTGCATCTACTTGAATGGCGACAAGGTAGAACAGGCCGTTATACGACGTCGGAAACATTTGCGCGGTGTAGGTGTTGGAGTAGAAACTCACTTGAGCCACATCGAGCTTACTTACTACGGTAGAAGTTGTTTCGCCCAGAAGCGCCTGCCCATCACGGCCGGGGTTGCAGACTGATTGGACGCCAGCGTCATTGGAGTAAAACCAGTGGTCATAGAATTTGAATCCGCTGGCAGGCGGTGCAAGGCCGGACAGCGAGACGTTGGGAAATTCCAGTGCGAGCTGGTAGTTGTCTGAAAACATACATTCTTGGGCCATGATGCACTCCTAGAGATATGACTGTGAATCCTAAATAAAGCGGCGCGGATTAATCCAATTGGATCGAGTATTGAAGCGGTCTACATGGCTACCTCCACGGGTTTATTAAGTCAGCGTCGACAACAAACATTTGAATCGGAATTTCGCAGCGAAAACGTGCGTGAAAACATTGGGCTCATCGCCAAGCGATGAACTCGATGCTGTCTCGAACAACGCGCCGAGATAGCTGCAGTTATGTTGATGGAGATAGTCCGCGCGTTCTTTTGTTGTAGGGAGTTATAGGTTTGTAATGTCAAAATAACTGTGAAGGTTTGTAATACGCGCAAGCGATTTGATTGCGAGAATTTTCCTATTTGAAAGCTCGATATTTTGGATCGTTAAACAAAAACGCGGATTATCTAAAAGATAATCCGCGTTTCATCGGTAATGGAACTGATCAGTGGGACGATCTATGTCTCGTCCCAGCGCGAGTGCATTCGCTTTCAGTGTTTCCCGGTACTTCCAAATCCACCAAGCCCGCGCTCGCTCGCTTCGAAATCATCGACGATATTGAACTGCGCCTGCACGACCGGCACGATCACCATCTGTGCGAGACGCTCCATCGGGTTCAGCGTGAACGCGGTGTCGCCGCGATTCCACGTCGAAACCATCAGTTGGCCTTGATAATCCGAATCGATCAGCCCAACGAGATTGCCGAGAACGATGCCATGCTTGTGACCCAGACCCGAGCGCGGAAGGATCATCGCGGCATAGCCGGGATCGGCGAGATGTATGGCGAGGCCGGTCGGCACGAGCACGGTCTGATGCGGCTCGATGACGAGCGGCGCATCGAGGCACGCGCGCAGATCGAGGCCCGCGCTGCCGGGCGTGGCGTAGGCGGGCATGAAGTCGCGCATGCGCGCATCGAGAATCTTGACGTCGAGTTTCATGGATCGAGGCGTTATTGAATGGAATGGCCGAGCTCGAAAGCATCGGCGGGAAGTCGATAGGAGCGCGTGCGCGCGGCGTCGAGTTCGGTCACGACAACAGCGTGCCGCCGGTCTTCGGCGCGCGTTTTGCGATCTCCGCGATCAGCGTGCGCGCGAGTTCCTGCTTGCCGGCGCGCGGCAGCGGTGTCGTGCCGCTTTCTTCGAACAGCACGACTTCGTTGTCGTCGCGTCCGAACGTGAGCTGTCCGATATTGCCGATCAGCAGCGGCACGTTCTTGCGCTTGCGTTTCTCATCGCCATGAACCTCGAGATTGCCGCTTTCCGCCGCAAAGCCGACGCAAAAAGGCGGATTCGGCAGCTTCGCCACCGACGCGAGAATGTCCGGATTCTCGATGAAGTTGAACGTCGGCAACGCGTCGGCGGTCTTTTTGATCTTCTGCTCGCTGACGTGATCGACGCGCCAGTCCGCCACCGCGGCGACCGCGATGAAGATGTCGGTGTCAGGGGTCGCGGCCATCACCGCATCGTGCATTTCCTGCGCGGTCTGCACGTCTTCGCGATACACGCCCCACGGCGTCGGCAGGGAAACCGGACCGGCGACGAGATGCACGTCCGCGCCCGCCTGCGCCGCCGCGCGTGCGAGCGCGAAGCCCATCTTGCCCGACGAACGATTGGTGATGCCGCGGACCGGATCGAGCGGCTCGAAGGTCGGACCGGCGGTAATCAGCACGCGCTGGCCGCGCAGAATCTTCGGCTGAAAGAACGCGCAGATCGCTTCGAACGCGGCTTCCGGCTCGATCATGCGGCCGTCGCCGACTTCGCCGCACGCCTGCGAGCCCGAATCCGGACCGAGCACTTCGACGCCATCGGCGCGAAGCTGGCTGACATTGCGCTGCGTCGGCGGGCTTTGCCACATCTGGCGGTTCATCGCGGGCACGACGAGCAGCGGGCAATCGCGCGCGATGCACAGCGTCGAAAGCAGGTCGTCGCACATGCCATGCGCGAGCTTCGCCATGAAGTCGGTCGAGGCGGGCGCGATGACGATCGCATCCGCTTCGCGCGAAAGATCGATGTGCGGCATGTTGTTCGGCATGCGCGCATCCCACTGCGACGTGTACACGGGACGGCCCGACAGCGCCTGCATCGTGACGGGCGTGATGAACTGCGTGGCCGCTTCGGTCATCACGATCTGCACGGTTGCGCCGGCCTTGACGAGCAGGCGCGTCAGTTCGGCGATCTTGTAGCAGGCGATGCCGCCGGTCAGTCCTAAAACGAGATGTTTGCCCGCGAGTTCCAACTTGCCTCCATCGCAAAAGAACACGGCTCCGTGAGAGGAGCCGCGTCGTGAATATCAACGTGAACCGCGCACGCGCCGCAGTTCGTCGAAAATCAGCAGGACCGCGCCGACGGTGATCGCGCTATCGGCGAGGTTGAACGCCGGCCAGTGCCACGCGTTCACATGAAAATCCAGAAAGTCGATGACGTGCCCGTACGCAATCCGGTCGATGACATTGCCGATCGCACCGCCCATGATGAGCGACAACGCCGTGCAGAACATGCGCTGCCCCGAATGGCGCTTGAGCAGATAGCAAATCACGATCGCCGCGACGACGCCCAACGCCGTGAACGCCCAGCGCTGCCAGCCGCCCGCCATCGCGAGGAAGCTGAACGCCGCGCCGCGGTTGTAGACGAGCAGCAGATTGAAAAAGGGCGTGAGCGCATGCGGATCGCCATAGGCGAACACGCGCTGCACGGCGATCTTCGTCAACTGGTCGAACAGAATGACGATCAGCGCGACGCCGAGCCACGGCGCGAGCGAACCGCTGCTCGCGGTTCTAACGGAAGTTTGCTTTGCCATCGTTCGAGCCATTTATGCCGCGCCTCGCGTTTCGCCTGCGCCGAAGAGATTGGAGAAGCAGCGGCCGCAGAGGCCCGGATGTTCCGGGTGCGAGCCGACATCGGCGCAATAGTGCCAGCAGCGCTCGCACTTCATGTAGCTCGACGCGGCGACATCGACGCCTTCTTCTGCTTCGCTCGCCACCTTTTCCACTTGCGCCGACGACGTGATCAGCACGAAGCGCAATGCATCGCCGAGACTCGCGAGTGCGTCGTAACGCGCGCCGCTCGCACGAACCACGACTTCCGCCTGCAGCGACGAACCGATCTGATTGGCCGTGCGCGCTTCTTCGAGCGCCTTGGTGACGTCGCCGCGCGCGCTGCGGATGAGCGTCCACTTGTCGAGCAGATCGCCGCCGTTCGCGATCTCCGGATACGTCGCGAAGACTTCCGTGAAGATCGTTTCCTGACCGGGCTTGAGCACCTTGTACGCTTCTTCGGCCGTGAACGACAGATACGGCGCGACGAGACGCAACAAGCCGTGCGCGATATGGAACAGCGCGGTTTGCGCGCTGCGGCGCTCGCGCGAATCGGGCTTCGTGGTGTAGAGGCGATCCTTCAGCACGTCGAGATAGAAGCCGCCGAGGTCTTCCGAGCAGAATGTCGCGATCTTCGCGACGACCGGATGGAATTCGTACTTCTCGTAGTGCGCGAGGGCGTCGTCCTGCAGATTGCGCGTGAGCGCGATGGCGTATCGATCGATTTCGAGCCAGTCCTGAACCGGCAGCGCGTTCTTGTCGAAATCGAAGTCCGACAGATTCGCGAGCAGGAAGCGCAGCGTGTTGCGGATACGGCGATACGTCTCCGTCACGCGCTTCAGGATTTCCTCGGAGATCGCGAGCTCGCCCGAATAGTCCGTCGATGCGATCCACAAACGGATGATTTCCGCGCCAAGGCGATTGGACACTTCGTGCGGATCGATGCCGTTGCCGAGCGACTTCGACATCTTGCGGCCTTCGCCATCGACGGTGAAGCCGTGCGTGAGCAGCGCGTCGTAGGGCGCGCGGCCGTCGAGCATCGACGCGGTGAGCAGCGACGAATGGAACCAGCCGCGATGCTGGTCCGAGCCTTCGAGATAGAGATCGGCCGGAAACTGCAGCGAATCCTTGTGCGAGCCGCGCAGCACGTGCCAGTGCGTCGTGCCGGAATCGAACCACACGTCGAGCGTGTCGCGGTTCTTCTCGTACATGTTGGCTTCGTCGCCGATCAGTTCGCGCGGATCGAGCGATTGCCACGTTTCGATGCCGCCTTCCTCCACACGCTTCGCCACTTCTTCCAGCAACTCCAGCGTGCGCGGATGCAGCTCGCCGGTTTCCTTGTGCACGAAGAACGCCATCGGCACGCCCCACTGACGCTGACGCGAAAGCGTCCAGTCCGGGCGATTCGCGATCATGCTGTAAAGACGCTGCTTGCCCCATGACGGATAAAACGCCGTGTTCTCGACGCCTTCCAGCGCGATCTCGCGCAGCGTGCGGCCGCCGTCCTTCGGCTTCACGTCCATGCCGGCGAACCATTGCGAGGTCGCGCGATAGATGATCGGCGTCTTGTGGCGCCAGCAGTGCATGTAGCTGTGCGTGTACTTTTCGCTCTTGAGCAGCGATCCCGCGCCTTCGAGCGCTTCGACGATCTGCGGATTCGCCTTCCAGATCGAGAGCCCGCCGAACAGCGGCAACGATTCGATATAGCGGCCATCGCCCATCACCGGGTTGATGATGTCCGAGTCCGGCATGCCGTGCGCCTTGCACGACACGAAGTCTTCCACGCCATACGCCGGCGACGAATGCACGATGCCCGTGCCGCTTTCCGTCGTCACGTAATCGCCGAGATAGACCGGCGCCGTGCGCTTGTAGCCCGGATGCGCTGCCGCGAGCGGATGGTGGAAGCGCAGGTTCGCGAGCTTTTCGCCGGTCGTCGTCGCGATGACTTCGCCCGTCAGGCCGTAGTTCTGCAGGCACGCTTCGACGCGCTCCTGCGCGAGGATCAGGAGACCGCGCGGCGTATCGACGAGCGCGTAGACGATCTCCGGATGCACGTTCAGCGCCTGGTTCGCGGGAATGGTCCAGGGCGTCGTCGTCCAGATGACGATGCCGCCTTCCGTCTTCGGCAGCGCGGGCAGGCCGAACGCCTGCGCGGACTTCTCCGGTTCGGCGAACGCGAACATGACGTCGATGGTCGGATCGGTCTTGTCCTTGTATTCGACTTCCGCTTCGGCCAGCGCCGAGCCGCAGTCGAAGCACCAGTTTACCGGCTTCAGGCCGCGGAACACGAAGCCCTTCTCCATGATCTTGCCGAGCGCGCGGATCTCGCCCGCTTCGTTGGCGAAGTTCATCGTCTTGTACGGATTGTCCCAGTCGCCGAGCACGCCCAGGCGCCGGAAGCCGACCTTCTGTTTTTCGATCTGTTCGCCCGCATACGCGCGCGCCTTCCGCATCACTTCGATGGCGGGCAGCGTCTTGCCGAACTGCTTTTCGATCTGGATTTCGATCGGCATGCCGTGACAGTCCCAGCCCGGCACGTAGACCGCGTCGAAGCCCGCGAGATTGCGCGCCTTGACGATCATGTCCTTCAGGATCTTGTTGACGGCGTGACCGAGGTGGATGTCGCCGTTCGCATACGGCGGGCCGTCGTGCAGGATGAACTTCTTGCGGCCCTTCGACGCCGCGCGGATCTTCTCGTAGATCTTGTTGTCCTGCCACTCCTTGACCCACGCGGGTTCGCGCTTGGGCAGGTCGCCGCGCATCGGGAAGGGCGTGTCGAGCAGGTTGACGGGATACTTCGAGGAGGCTTTTTCTTTCTTGTCGCTCATGGGTGACTCAGTGAATTCGGTGAGACGGCGCTCGTCTTTTAGCGCGCGGTGATTCGGAAGCGGGGCAGCGGACGGCACAAGAACGCGCCGCACGCTCACCTAATTCGGTCGGTCGCCGAGATGGCGAAGCCCGTCGCGCGGCTGCCGGCGTTGCTCGCGGGCGGCAGGCCGAAGTACGCGCGCGCGTTGTCGACGTCTTTCGCGATGGCGCGGCCGAGCGTTTCGAGGTCGACGTACTTTTCCTCGTCGCGCAGCTTCTTCAGGAATTCGACGCGCACGAGCTTGCCGTAGGCGTCGCCGTGCCAGTCGAGCACGAACACTTCGAGCAGCACGCGGCCGGAATCGTCGACGGTCGGGCGCAGGCCGAGGCTCGCGACGGCGGGCAGCGGTTCATCGGCGAGGCCGTGCACGCGCACGACGAAGATGCCCGCGAGCGCCGGCCGCTTGTGCGCGATCGGCAGATTCAGCGTGGGAAAGCCGAGATCGCGTCCGAGCTTCGCGCCGTGCACGACGTGACCGCTGATGACATACGGGCGCCCGAGCGCGACTTGCGCCGCGTCGAGATCGCCCGCGACGAGCGACGCCCGCACCGACGACGACGATATGCGCGTGCCGTTCGGATGCGCGACCGTTGCCATCTGCTCGACTTCGAAGCCGTATTTCTCGCCGGCGGCTTTCAACGACTCGAAATTGCCCGCGCGTTTCGCGCCGTAGCAGAAGTCGTCGCCGACCATGACCCAGCGCGCGTGCAGGCCATCGACGATGACGTTCTTCACGAACGTATCCGGCGATTGTCCCGCGAACGTCTTGTTGAAATGCTCGACCACCACGCGATCGACGCCGTTGGTGCGCAGCGCTTCGAGCTTGTCGCGCAGCATCGCGATGCGCGGCGGCGCGCCCGCCGGATTGAAGAACTCGCGCGGATGCGGCTCGAAAGTCATCACGCAGACCGGCAGGCCGCGTGCGTCGGCGGCTGCCCGCACGTGCGCGAGCAGCGCCTGGTGGCCGCGATGGACACCGTCGAAATTGCCGATGGTCAGTGCGCAGGGCGCCCGGCTTTCGGCATTGGGGAGGCCGCGAAAGACTCTCACGATAGGCGATGGTCGGTGGGAGGGGCTGATGCTGCAAAGCGTTAGATTATAAACGCTCGCAAGGAGGGACGGGCGCGAGCGCCCCGGCGCGATGCCTGACCGAACCCGTTTGGCACGATTTTCGCACCCTTCGAATGATAAAATCCGCGGATGAAAAAAATCGTCATTCTGATCTCCGGACGCGGGAGCAACATGGAGGCCGTCGTGCGTGCTTGCGCGCGCGAAGGCTGGCCGGCTCGCGTCTGCGCGGTCATTTCCAACCGGCCCGATGCCGCCGGGCTAGGCTTCGCGGCCGCGAACGGCATCGAAACGAAGGTGGTGGATCATCGTCAGTTCGACGGTCGCGAATCGTTCGATGCCGCGCTCGCGCGCGAAATCGATCGCTTCGAGCCCGATCTCGTCGTATTGGCCGGCTTCATGCGCGTGCTGACCGACGCCTTCGTCGGGAAATATGCCGGGCGCATGCTCAACATTCATCCGTCGCTGCTGCCGTGTTTTCCGGGCTTGCGTACGCATCAGCAGGCGCTCGACGCCGGCGTGCGCGTGCACGGCGCAAGCGTGCATTTCGTGACGCCGACGCTCGATCACGGGCCGATCGTCGCGCAAGGCGCGGTGCCGGTCGTCGCCGGCGACGATGCCGCCGCGCTCGCCGCGCGCGTGCTCAAGGTCGAGCACGACATCTATCCGCGCGCGGTGCGCTGGTTTATCGAAGGGCGTCTTTCTATCGAAGGGGAGCGCGTCGCGCTCACGCCGTCTGAGCCGCAATGGCTCTTTGCCGACATTGCCGGGGAGGGCGTATGAGGCTGCATGGATTTCTGATCGGACAAACCGAAACGCTGCTTGCGGACGTGCTCCGCTTTTCCGGCCCCGCCGATGCCGCGACGAGCCGCTTTTTCCGCGCGCATCCGAAGCTCGGGCACGGCGAGCGCGGCGTGATCGCCGAGGCGGTTTTCGCGGTGCTGCGCCGGAAGATGGAGTTTTCGCATCTCGCGGAAAGCGGCAGCGGCAACCAGGCGCGCCGTCTGGCGCTGCTCGGGCTGATGCAGACGGCCGGGCTCTCCGCGCTGAAGCCGTTCGTCTCGGCCGATGAGTATCAATGGCTCTCGCAAGTCTCGAAGATCGATCCGGCGAGCTTGCCGGTGCGCGTGCGGACCAACCTGCCGCAGTGGATCTACGACGCGATGGGCAAGCGCTTCGAGCCGGAGGAACTCGCGCAGCTCGCTGCCGCGCTGAACTATCCCGCGCCGCTCGATCTGCGCTCGAATCCGATCAAGGCGGATCGCAAGGTCGTGCTGAAGGCGCTGACCGAAGCGGGCATCGACGCCGGCGAAATGCCGTTCGCGCCGTTCGGCATCCGCGTGGACGGCAAGCCGGCGCTCACGCGTCTCGCGCCGTTCCAGGAAGGCTGGATCGAAGTGCAGGACGAGGGTAGCCAGTTGCTCTGCTCGCTGATGGCTCCGCGCCGCGGCGAAATGATCGTCGATTTCTGCGCGGGCGCGGGCGGCAAGACGCTCGCCCTCGGCGCGATGATGCGCTCGACCGGCCGTCTCTACGCCTTCGACGTGTCCGATCGCCGGCTCGCGAAGCTCAAGCCGCGGCTTGCGCGCAGCGGTCTGTCGAACGTGAATCCGGTGCTGATCGACAGCGAGCACGACGCGAAGATCAAGCGTCTCGCGGGCAAGATCGACCGCGTGCTCGTCGATGCGCCGTGCTCGGGCCTCGGCACGCTGCGTCGCAATCCGGATCTGAAGTGGCGCCAGTCGCCCGCGACCGTCGCGGAACTCACGCCCAAGCAGCTCTCGATCCTGTCGAGCGCCGCGCGCCTCGTGAAGACCGGCGGCCGTCTCGTCTATGCGACCTGCTCGATGCTCGAAGCGGAGAACGAAGACGTCGTGAAGCAGTTTCTCGAGACGCATCCGAACTTCCGCGTCGTGCCCGCGCGCGACGTGCTGGCGGAACAGCGCATCGATCTCGATACGGGCGAATTCCTGTCGCTGTGGCCGCACAAGCACGGCACCGACGGCTTCTTCGCGGCGGTGCTGGAGCGCGTGCCGGACGCCGCAAAAGCGCCCAAAGCGGCCGAAGAAACCGCGTAAGCAATGCAGAACCACTTCCTGAACGAACTCTCCGCGCGGCTCTTCCGCGATTTCGGCGAGCCGGAAGTGATCTGGCAGGTGGCCGCGCTCGTCGGCCTGCTCGTAGTGGCATGGTGGTGCGCGCGTCTGCTTCGCAAGAAGCTCGATGCGCGCCGCCAGTCGCGTTTCGAAGCCGTGCGCTTCGGCGCGGAAAGTCTCAACAAGGCGCTGTTTCCGTTTCTCGGCACGGTTTTCGTGTCGATCGCGCAGGTCGTGCTCGCGCCGTTCATCCATACGTCGCTGTTGCGGCTCGCGCTCGTGCCGCTGTGCGGCATCACCGTCATCTACACGATGCTCTACGTCGCGCGGCGCGTGTTCAGCCGCGGCCAGACGGAGCACGAGGCGAACGCGCTGCTGTATCTCTTCGAGAAACTCGTCACCGTGATCGTCTGGGTGACGATGGTGCTCACCGTCATGGGCATTCAGGACGACGTCGTCCACTGGATGGCGAGCGTGCGCTTCAACTTCGCGAACGCGCACATGACGCTGCTCTCGCTCGCCTCGGGCGTGCTGTGGGTGTGCGTGACGCTGATCGTCGCGATGTGGGCGGGCGCGCTGCTCGACGACCGCCTGATGCGCGCCCGCTCGCTCGACGCGAATCTCAAAGTGGTGCTCGCGCGCGTCGGCCGCGCGCTGATGATCCTCGCCGCCATTCTGGTGAGCTTGTCGATCGTCGGCATCGACATCACGGTGCTCGGCGTGTTCGGCGGCGCGCTCGGCGTCGGGCTGGGCTTCGGCTTGCAGAAGATCGCGAGCAATTACGTATCGGGCTTCATCATTCTGCTGGACCGCTCCTTGCGGCTCGGTGACATGATCAATGTCAGCGGAAATCAGGGCACGGTCACGCAGATTCGCACCCGATACACGGTGGTGCGCGGCCTCGACGGCATCGAAACGCTGATTCCGAACGAAAAGCTCATCACCGACGTGGTGCAGAACCATTCGTCGTTTCTCACGCGCGGCAACGCGAAGATCGCGGTGCAGGTGAGCTATCGCTGCGACGTCGAACGCGCGATGCAGTTGCTCGTCGAAGCAACGCAGGGCGTCGAGCGCGTGTTGCAGGACCCGGCGCCCGCGGCGCTGCTCGCGAGCTTCGGCGCGGACGGAATCAACCTCGAACTGAGCTTCTGGATCGAAGAGGCCGCCAAAGGTACAGGCGGCGTAAAGTCGCACGTGAATCGGGCGGTTTGGCGGTTATTCTGCGAGCATGGCATTGAAATCCCGTACGCTCAGCGCGAGATAAGGATTATCGACGGCGTGCCCCGCCCGGGCGGCGAATCGGTACTTTATGCCGGAAGCGGCGGTGAAAGCGCTGCGCCTGCCGCCTGATCGCTGATCGTCAGAACCAATCGTTCGATCTGGCGTCGGAATCAACACCAATTCGGGGCGTGAGTTTTTCCTCGTTTTGGTACGATTCAAAAAATTTCACCTTTAGGACAAAGACTTGGAACGCATGCAGTAGAATGCGATCGAACTTGCGCACGTTCCTTTCATGTGCCCAACGCGTTGTTCGAAGTCTGTTCGACCGGCCATTTTTCCCGAATTTCACAGCTACACAGGTAACTGCCTTGCTGAATTCTTCCCTTGAATTTCTCGCCAACGGATTGCTGGACTTCTCCTGGTGGCAGATTCTGCTGTTCACGCTTGCGATGACTCACGTCACGATCGCCGGCGTCACGATTTACCTGCACCGTTGCCAGGCGCATCGCGCGCTGGATCTGCATCCGGTCGCGAGCCACTTCTTCCGTTTCTGGCTGTGGATGACCACCGGCATGTTGACCGGCCAGTGGGCGGCGATCCACCGCAAGCACCACGCGAAGTGCGAAACCGAAGAAGATCCGCACAGCCCGCAGACGCGCGGCATCTGGAAGGTGCTGCTCGAAGGCGCGGAGCTTTATCGCGCGGAAGCGAAAAACGAAGAAACCATGCGCAAGTTCAGTCACGGCACGCCGAACGACTGGATGGAACGCAACGTCTACACGCGTTATCCGATCCTGGGCATCAGCATCATGATGGTCATCGACGTGGCGCTGTTCGGCATCGTCGGTCTGTCGGTCTGGGCCGTGCAGATGATCTGGATCCCGTTCTGGGCGGCGGGCGTCGTCAACGGTCTCGCGCACTGGTGGGGCTACCGCAACTTCAATTCGTCGGATGCATCGACGAACATCTTCCCGCTCGGCATTCTGATCGGCGGCGAAGAACTGCATAACAACCATCACACGTTCGCGACGTCCGCGAAGCTGTCGAGCAAGTGGTACGAGTTCGACATCGGCTGGCTGTACATCCGCATGATGTCGATGGTCGGCCTCGCGAAGGTCAAGAAGGTCGCGCCGACGCCGAAGCTCGCCGCCAGCAAGGCCGTCGTCGATCAGGACACGCTGCAGGCCGTGCTCGCCAACCGCTACGAAGTGATGGCGCGCTACGGCAAGGCGCTCAAGCACGCCTACGCGCAGGAACTGGCGAAGCTGAAGGAGGCCGGCGCGCGCGAGAAGTATCAGTTGATGCGCGGTGCGCGCAAGTGGTTCCACAAGGAAGAAGACGGCCTGAACGAGCCGCAGTTGAAGCAACTGCCGGAGCTGACTTCGGATAATCAGAAGCTGCGCACGTTCATCGAGCTGCGCAAGGATCTGTCGGCGATGTGGGATCGCTCCAACGCATCGCGCGAGCAACTCGTCACGCAATTGCAGGACTGGTGCCATCGCGCGGAAGAAAGCGGCATCAAGGCGCTGCAGGACTTCGCGTTGCGTCTGCGCCGCTACGCCTGACGCGCGATATCCGTTAAAATTTGAGGACGTCACAAGACCCCGCTCTGGCGGGGTCTTTGTTTTTGTGCAGCCGATTCTTGCGTTACGTTGTTGGCACGGAGCAGGGGACAGGGACATGGAAGCGATCAGGAGCGTCGAGTACGACCGGCCGCAAGGCCTGACGTGTGGAGTGGGCGAAGCGTGGGCGCGCGTGCCGGACGCACCGTCGGCCGAACGGAAGCGCGAGTTGAAGGAGCGCATTCGCGCGTTGCTCAAGCGCGAAGAAGCCGTGCTCGTCGCGCACTATTATGTCGACGCTGAGCTCCAGGAACTCGCCGACGAAACTGGCGGCTGCGTTGCCGACTCGCTCGAAATGGCGCGTTTCGGCCGCGATCATGCTGCGAAAACGCTGGTCGTCGCGGGCGTGCGTTTCATGGGCGAGACGGCCAAGATTCTGAGTCCGGACAAACGCGTGCTGATGCCCGACCTCGACGCGACCTGCTCGCTCGACCTCGGCTGCCCGGCCGACGAATTCTCAGCATTCTGCGACGCGCATCCGGACCGCACGGTCGTCGTGTACGCGAACACGAGCGCGGCCGTGAAGGCGCGCGCGGACTGGATGGTCACATCGTCGATCGGGCTTGAAATCGTCGCCGATCTACACGCGCGCGGCGAAAAAATCCTGTGGGCGCCGGATCGTCACCTCGGCAGCTACATCCAGAAGAAGACCGGCGCGGACATGCTGCTGTGGCAAGGTTCATGTCTCGTCCACGACGAGTTCAAGGGTATCGAGCTCGACCTGCTGCGCAATGAATATCCCGACGCGAAAATCCTCGTGCACCCGGAATCGCCGGAAGGCGTCGTCGCGCTCGCGGATGTCGTCGGCTCGACCACGCAACTCATCGACGCCGCGGTGAAGCTGGACGCGAAGCGCTTCATCGTCGCGACGGACCTCGGCATCCTGCACAAGATGCGGCTCGCCGCGCCCGGCAAGATTTTCATCGAAGCGCCGACCGCCGGGAACAGCGCGACCTGCAAGAGCTGCGCGCACTGTCCGTGGATGGCGATGAACGGTCTCGCCAATCTCGCCGACGTGCTCGAACGCGGCCACAACGAGATTCACGTCGATCCGGCCATCGGGCAGCGCGCGCGCGTGCCGATCGATCGCATGCTCGACTTCGCGGCGCGTCACAAGAAACGCGTGCAGGCGAGCGGCGATCTCGCCAAGGACGGAACGCTGTTTTCGAACGTGGGAGCCGCGTGATGACGTATCCGGCGATTTTCGAGGAAGTCCGCAAGCAATACGGCGAAGCATTCGACGATGCGCTCGCACGCAATGTCGTCGATGCGCTCGAAGAAGACGTCGGCACGGGCGATCACACCGGGCGCCTCGTGCCCGCCGACGCCCGCCGCACCGCGCGCATCATCGTGCGCGAGGAAGCGGTGCTGTGCGGCGCGCCTTGGTTCGACGAAGTCATGCGCCGCGTCGATCCGACGATCGAAGTCGAATGGCAGTATCGCGAAGGCGATCGCATGGCGGCCAACTCCACGGTCGTACTGCTGCACGGCCCGGCGCGCTCGCTTCTGACGGCGGAGCGCAACGGCCTCAACTTCCTGCAATTGCTGTCGGGCGTCGCGACCGCCACGCGCCGCTATGTCGACGCGATCGAAGGCGCGCGCGCACGGATTCTGGACACACGCAAGACGCTGCCGGGCTTGCGGCTCGCGCAGAAATACGCGGTGCGCGTCGGCGGCGGCGCGAATCAGCGCCTCGCGCTCTACGACGGCATTCTCATCAAGGAAAACCATATCGCAGCGGCGGGCGGCGTCGGCGCGGCGATGGATGCGGCGCTCGCGCTGAAGGCGGGCGTGCCGATTCAGATCGAGGTCGAAACGCTGGAGCAACTCGAGACGGCGCTCGCACGTCGGGCCGAATCGATCCTGCTCGACAACTTCACGCTCGACATGATGCGCGACGCGGTGCGCATCACGGCCGGGCGCGCGTTGCTCGAAGTGTCGGGTGGCGTGAACTTCGACACGGTGCGCGCGATCGCGGACACGGGCGTCGATCGCATTTCCATCGGCGCGCTCACAAAAGACGTGCGCGCGACCGATTTCTCGATGCGTCTGCTCTAAAGGCTCGTGCGGCGCGCGGCCGGCGGCATCAGCACCGTCGGCAGCGCTTTCGGCAAGGTCGCGGGCCAGTCGCGGCTGTAGTGCAGGCCGCGGCTCTCGCGGCGCGAGCACGCGCTTTCGACGATCAGCGACGCCACATCGACGAGATTGCGCAGTTCCAGCAGATCGCGGCTCACCTTGAAGTTGGCGTAGTACTCATGAATCTCGTCGCGCAGCAGCGCGATGCGATGTTGCGCGCGCGCAAGGCGCTTGTCCGTGCGCACGATGCCGACGTAATTCCACATCAGGCGGCGCAGCTCGTCCCAATTGTGCGCGACGACGACTTCCTCGTCCGGATCGGACACGCGGCTTTCGTCCCAGTCGGGCAGTTGGGCGTGACAACCATTCGAGAAGCCGTCCGCTTCGATCGCCTGCGCCGCCGCGCGCCCGATCACGAGGCATTCCAGCAGGGAATTGCTCGCGAGCCGGTTCGCGCCGTGCAGACCCGTGTACGACGTCTCGCCGACCGCATACAGCCCCGGACGATCCGTGCGCCCCGCGAGGTCCGTGACGACGCCGCCGCAGGTGTAATGGGCGGCGGGCACGACGGGAATCGGCTCCTTCGCGATATCGATGCCGAATTCGGCGCAGCGCGCGAGGATCGTCGGAAAGTGCTCTTCGAGAAACGCGCGCGGCTGGTGGCTGATGTCGAGATACACGCAATCGATGCCACGCTTCTTGATCTCGAAGTCGATCGCGCGCGCGACGATATCGCGCGGCGCGAGTTCGGCGCGCTCGTCGTGCGCGGGCATGAAGCGCGTGCCGTCCGGCAGACGCAGCACGCCGCCTTCGCCGCGCACCGCTTCGGAGATCAGAAACGACTTCGCATACGGATGGAAGAGGCACGTCGGATGGAACTGGATGAACTCCATGTTCGCGACGCGGCAGCCCGCGCGCCACGCCATTGCGATGCCGTCGCCGGTCGCGGTGTCGGGATTGGTCGTATAGAGATAGACCTTGCCCGCGCCGCCTGTCGCGAGAACGGTGTGCGGCGCCTGGATCGTCACGGTGCGGCCCGAGTTCAGATCGAGCGCGTAAAGGCCGTGACAGCGATGGCCGGGCAGCCCGAGACGGTCGGACGTGATCAGGTCGATCGCGTAGTGATCTTCGAGGACGGTGATGTTCGGATGGTTGCGCACGCGTTCGGAAAGCGTCGTGACCACCGCGTGGCCGGTCGCGTCGGCGGCGTGGATGATGCGGCGATGACTGTGACCGCCTTCGCGCGTCAGATGGAAGCCGAGTTCGGCGGAGACATCGCGCGTGAAGGGCACGCCTTCGTCGATGAGCCATTCGATCGCGGCGCGCCCGTTTTCGACGATGAAGCGCGTCGCGGCTTCGTCGCACAGTCCGCCGCCCGCGACGAGCGTATCGTCGACGTGATTGTCGACGCTGTCGGCGGAGTCCAGCACCGCCGCGATGCCGCCTTGCGCCCAATCGCTCGCGCCGACGCTCGCCGCGCGCTTCGCGAGAATCGCGACGCGCCGCGTCTCGGCCAGATTGAGCGCGACGCTCAGACCCGCGAGGCCGCTTCCTACGATCGCCACATCGAAATTCATGCTGCCGGTTCTCCGTCCGTGTTCTTCGTCGATAGCCGGCAAGCATAACGCGCATGAACATTCCGTGACAGCGAAAACCCCCGCACGATCGTGTGCAAAGCGTGTTAAAGCGGCGCCGGAAAACAAAAAGCCCCGCGAGGTGCGGGGCTTTCTGCTGTCTTCGTGCAGGCTACTCAAAAATCAAGCGGCTTACTTGATCTTGGTTTCCTTGTACTCAACGTGCTTGCGGACGACCGGATCAAATTTCTTGATCAGCATCTTTTCCGGCATGTTGCGCTTGTTCTTGGTCGTCGTGTAGAAGTGACCCGTGCCTGCGGTCGATTCCAGCTTGATCTTGTCGCGTGCGCCCTTGGCCATGTGCGTGCTCCTTAGATTTCACCGCGTGCGCGCAGGTCTGCGAGCACGGCGTCAATACCGTTCTTGTCGATCAGGCGCAGGCCGGCGTTCGAAACGCGCAGACGCACCCAGCGATTTTCACTTTCAACGAAGAAACGGCGATTCTGCAGGTTCGGCAGGAAGCGACGCTTGGTCTTGTTGTTTGCGTGGGAAACGTTGTTGCCCGACATCGGGCCTTTCCCAGTTACTTGGCATACGCGTGCCATGGTGACACTCCTAATACACGTTGAGTCCGAGACGAACGCTCGAATCGAAAGCACTCGCTTTCAGCTTCGATGCCTCTTATCGCCCAATTTGCCGATCGGGGACTTGGCAGCACGGTTATGCCAATGAGGGCCGCATTCGTTCAGAACAGGCGGGTTGAGAAAAGCAAACGAGGATTCTAACAGGAAAAACGCTGCAATATCAAACGTTTTATGCCGTCACAGCCAGCCATGCCGCGCGAACGAGAAGACCTCGTTCGCCGCCACGACGATGTGATCGAGCAGCCGCACGTCGATGAGCGTCAGCGCGTCCTGCAGCGTCTTGGTGAGCCGCCGGTCGTTCGCGCTCGGCTCGACGCCGCCCGACGGATGATTATGCGCGACGATGAGCCCCGCCGCGTTCAGCGTGAGCGCGCGCCGCACGATCTCACGCGGATACACGGCCACGCGCGTCAGCGAGCCGCGCGCCGACTCCTCGACATGCAGCAACTGATGGCGCGCATCCAGATACAGAGAGATGAACACCTCGTAGGGCCGCGTGCCGATCAAGAGCCGCAGATAGTCTTCCACCGCGCCCGGCGCGTTCAGCAGTTCGCGATCGCGCGCCTTCTCGGCGAGCGCGCGCCGGCACAATTCCGATACGGCGATGAGCGTCGCCGCCCGCGCCGGCCCGATGCCGCGCAGTTCGCGCAATTCCGCCGCCGACGCGTCCAGCACGCCGCGCAGCGACCCGAAACGCAGCAGAAGCTGACGCGCCACATCGACGGCCGTGGCCCCCGGAAGGCCGGTGCGCAGGAACAAGGCGAACAGTTCCGCGTCCGACAGCGACGCCGGGCCTATATCGAGCAGGCGTTCGCGCGGCCGGTCCGCGCGCGCCCACTTGCGGATCGGCAGGAGAGGCGCGATCGCGGACAAACTGTCGCCGTCGGGTGCGACGAGCGGCGGCACGAGCCGCAGATCGGCGCTCATCGCGGTGCTCCCCGACCGCGTGTCGTGCGGGCAAGCGCACACGGGACTGAGCCGCGTGACGCGTGCTGCCACAACTCTGTCTTACAATAGCGGTTTTGGCGTCCGGTTCGCACGGGCGCCGTGCGGTTCGCTGCCACGCGCCGAAGAGCCGCCCCATGCGGGGCCTGCGCCCTGCCTTCAAACGAACGGCCACATCCAATACTCATGAGCATCATCGATATCTCCGA
The DNA here is from genome assembly GCF_000698575.1 of Caballeronia zhejiangensis. Lineage (GTDB taxonomy): Bacteria > Pseudomonadota > Gammaproteobacteria > Burkholderiales > Burkholderiaceae > Caballeronia > Caballeronia zhejiangensis. The sequence goes on along the minus strand of NZ_JFHD01000019.1, from coordinate 77,561 downwards.
GGTGAAACCCGGTTCGCACGTCACGCTTCATTACCGGCTCGCGCTTGCCGATGGTGCTGACATCGTCAATACGTTCGCCGACAAGCCCGCGACGCTTCTGCTAGGCGCAGGGCAACTCGCCGAACCGTTGGAAGAGATTTTGCTGGGACTGAAGGTCGGCCACCATTCGACCTTTCAGCTAACGCCGGATCAGGCGTTCGGGCCGCGCAATCCGGAACTGGTCCAGTGGGTGTCGCTCGCGACGCTGCGCGAAAACAGCATGATCGGCGAGGATTTTTCTCCCGGCGATCTCGTCGAATTCAACGCGCCGAACGGCGGACGCTACGCCGGCGTGCTGAAGGAAGTCGGCGAAACGGCGGCACTGTTCGATTTCAATCACCCGCTCGCGGGCCAGGCGCTCGTCTTCGAAGTGAAAATCATCGGGATTCTGTAACCATGATTGAAAGCCTCAACGAAGTTCAGACCGACGTCGAAATCCTGCTCGCGCAGCCGCGCGGGTTTTGCGCGGGCGTCGATCGCGCGATCGAGATCGTCGAGCGCGCGATCAAATTGTTCGGCGCGCCCATCTACGTGCGCCACGAGATCGTGCATAACGCATATGTCGTCGCCGATCTGCGCAAGAAGGGCGCGATTTTCATCGAAGAGCTTTCCGACGTGCCCGAAGGCGCAACACTGATCTTCAGCGCGCACGGCGTCTCGAAAGCGGTGCGCAGCGAAGCGGAGGCGCGCGGCCTGCGCGTGTTCGACGCAACGTGCCCGCTCGTGACCAAGGTGCATATCGAAGTCGCGAAGATGCGTCAGGAAGGCTTCGACATCGTGATGATCGGCCACAAGGGTCATCCGGAAGTCGAAGGCACGATGGGCCAGTCGGGCGAGGGCATGCATCTCGTCGAGGATATCGACGACGTGCTGAAGCTCGATCTGCCCGATCCGCAGCGCATCGCGTACGTGACGCAGACGACGCTTTCGGTCGACGATGCCTCCGCGATCATCGACGCGCTCAAGAGCAAGTATCCCGAGATCAAGGAGCCGAAGAAGCAGGACATCTGCTACGCGACGCAAAATCGCCAGGACGCGGTGAAATTTCTCGCGCCGCAGTGCGACGTCGTGATCGTCGTCGGCAGCCCGAACAGCTCGAATTCGAGCCGTCTGCGTGAAGTCGCTGAGAAGCGCGGCATCCCTTCTTATATGGTCGATTCGCCGACGCAGATCGATCCGCGGTGGGTCGAAGGCAAGAAGCGCATCGGCGTGACGGCGGGCGCATCGGCGCCGGAAGTGCTGGCTCAGGCCGTGATCGCGCGTCTGCGTGAACTCGGCGTGCGCAACGTGCGCTCGCTCGAAGGCATCGAAGAGACGATCTCGTTTCCGCTGCCGCGCGGACTGTCGCTGCCGCAGTAACTAGCGGCCTTCCTCTAAAAAAGCGCCTGCGGGCGCTTTTTTTTCGCGCTTGAAACCCATCGGGCGCCATCGAAACGGAACCCTCACGCGAGAGATGACACCAAGCGTAAGCACCGATATGGGGCGCGCGCCGCGACGAGCAATTTCGCCGAAAGCCTTCAGGGTTTCCCCGTAAATCCGATAAGCAAACGTAACCGTCGGAACCGATCGATTAAACCTGTTCCCGTTGTGGTGCAACTGCTGCACAAATGCGGATCGCAACCCGGTTGCGCTCTAGCCGGAAAATCGCTCGAAAATGCTGGTTGCAATGCTGGAAAACCCCGCCACGCAAGAATATTGCTCGTCTCATATTTAGCGTTACAATGCGCGCGTCTTGAGGCCAGAAGGGTTCACGACGACAGTTTTTAGAGGCGCAGGAGACCTATTTGATGCGATTCAAGTTTGCTCACGCCGTGTCCATCGCGGCTGCGGTTGCAATGGCAACCGCATGCGGCAAGAAGGATGAAGGCGGGGCGAGCACAGCGGCATCGGCAGCGAGTTCCGCCGCCGTGCCCGTTGCGTCCGCGCCGGCGCCAGCGCCCGCGAGCGAAGCAACTGTCGTGAAGATCGGTCATGTGGCGCCCCTCACGGGCCTGCAGGCTCACCTCGGCAAGGACAACGAAAACGGCGCGCGTCTCGCACTGGAGGAGATCAGCGCGCAAGGCTTGACCATCGACGGGCGTTCCATCCGCCTCGAGCTCGACGCCCAGGACGATGCAGCCGATCCGCGCGTCGGCACCGAAGCCGCGCAGAAGCTCGTCGATGACCACGTGGTTGCGGTGATCGGCCACATGAATTCGGGCGTGTCGATTCCGGCGTCGAAGATCTACAGCGATGCGGGCATCGCGCAGATTTCGCCGTCGACGACGAATCCCGAGTACACGAAGCAGGGCTACAAGACGACGTTTCGCGTCGTCGCGACCGATGCGTTGCAGGGCCCGGTCCTCGCCGGCTACGCGATGAAGACGCTGCACGCGAAGAAGATCGTCGTGGTCGACGACGCGAGTGCCTACGGCCGCGGCCTCGCCGACGAATTCACGAAGAGCGCGCAGGCCGGCGGCGTGAAGATCGCCGCGCGCGAAGCAACGACCGAGAAGGCGCGCAACTTCAAAGCGATTCTCACGAAGATCAAGCGCATCCAGCCGGACGTCGTGATGTACGGCGGCATGGACGTGACGGGCGGCCCGTTCGCCAAGGAAGCGGCGGCGCTCGGCATCAAGGCGAAGATTCTGGCGGGCGACGGCGTCTGCACCGACAAGGTGGCCGAGCTCGCGGGCGACGCGGTGCAGAACATCGTCTGCTCGGAGGCGGGGCTCGCGCTTTCGAAGATGGACAAGGGAGCCGACTTCGAGAAGAAGTACGAAGCGCGCTTTCACACGCCGGTGCAGATTTACGCGCCGTTCACGTATGACGCGATGTACGTGATCGTCGATGCAATGAAGCGTGCGAACTCCATCGAAGCGCCCAAGGTGCTCGCTGCGATTGCCACGACCGACTACAACGGTCTGACGGGGCATATCGCATTCGACGACAAGGGCGATCTGAAGGCGGGGACCATCACGCTGTACGACTTCAAGGACAAGAAGAAGGACGTACTCGACGTCGTCAAGCAGTAGGCAGTCTGGCGGCGCCAGCTATCCGGCGGCGCTGTTTTCGTATCCGTCCGTGAACCGCTCGCAGCCTCATCCGGCCGCGGGCGGACGATCGGCGCTCAACCCTTACCGGTTTTTTAAAAGTACGCGCAGTGCCGCTTCAGATTTCACTTCACACCGGTTTATCGGCCGGTGATAAAGGCGTTATCGAATCGCACGGGGCTAAGGAGCTTTAAATGGATATTTTCATCCAGCAGATCCTCAACGGTCTGGTGCTTGGCAGCGTCTACGCCATCATCGCGTTGGGTTACACGATGGTGTACGGCATTCTCGGCATCATCAACTTCGCGCACGGCGACGTGCTGATGGTCGGCGCGATGGTCGCGCTCTCCGCCATCGGCGTCATGCAGAATCACGCGCCCGGCTTGCCCGGGCCGATCATGCTGACGATCGCGCTCGTTATCGCCGCGATCGTCTGCGCGATCGTCGGTTACACCATCGAACGCGTCGCGTACCGGCCGCTGCGCAAGGCGCCGCGTCTCGCGCCGCTGATTACCGCGATCGGCGTCTCGATCCTCTTGCAGACCATCGCGATGATGATCTGGGGCCGCAATCCGCTCGCCTTCCCGCAGCTTCTGCCGACCGATCCGATCAACGTGATCGCCGCCGACGAAACCCGTCCGGGCGCGGTGATCTCGATGACCGAAATCGTCATCATCGTCGTCGCGTTCCTCGTGATGGGCGGCCTGCTGCTCCTCGTGCACAAGACCAAGCTCGGCCGCGCGATGCGCGCGATCGCCGAGAACCCGGGCGTCGCGTCGCTGATGGGCGTGAACCCGAACTTCGTGATTTCCGCGACCTTCATGATCGGCTCGGCGCTGGCTGCGTTGGCGGGCGTGATGATCGCGTCGGAATACGGCAACGCGCACTTCTACATGGGCTTCATTCCTGGCCTGAAGGCGTTCACGGCGGCGGTGCTGGGGGGCATCGGCAACTTGGGCGGCGCGATGGTGGGCGGCGTGCTGCTCGGTCTCATCGAACAGTTGGGCGCCGGTTACATCGGCAATCTGACGGGCGGGGTCTTCGGTTCCAACTACCAGGACGTCTTCGCCTTCGTCGTGCTGATCATCGTGCTCGTGTTCCGTCCGTCGGGTCTGCTCGGCGAACGTGTCGCGGACCGCGCTTAAAGAACGTGTGAGGAGCTCAAAAAAATGACTTCGATTCAACCGATTGAGCCGTCCACGACGCTCATCCCCGAGAAGAACATGACGAAGACGCTCGTCATCGGCATTCTCACCGCTGTGTTCGTGATTGCCGCGCCGATGGTCATCGGCGCAGCGGGCGGCAACTACTGGGTCCGCGTGCTCGACTTCGCGATGCTCTACGTGATGCTCGCGTTGGGTCTCAACGTCGTGGTCGGCTTCGCCGGCCTGCTCGACCTGGGCTACATCGCGTTCTACGCGGTCGGCGCTTACACGGCGGCGTTGTTGTCGTCGCCGCAACTGTCGACGCAATTCGAGTGGATCGCGGCGCTCGCGCCGAACGGATTGCATGTGCCGTTCCTCATCATCGTGCCGATCGCGATGGCGCTCGCCGCGACCTTCGGCGTGCTGCTCGGCGCACCGACGCTGCGTCTGCGCGGCGACTACCTCGCGATCGTGACATTGGGCTTCGGGGAAATCGTCCGGATCTTCATGAACAACCTCGATCGTCCGGTCAACATCACGAACGGTCCGAAGGGCATCACGGGTATCGATCCGGTGCACGTCGGCGGCTACAGCCTCGCGCAGACGCACGAGTTCTTCGGCTTCAAATTCCCGTCGGTGTACCTGTACTACTACCTGTTCGTGCTGTGCGCGCTGTTCGTGATCTGGGTGTGTACGCGCCTTCAGCATTCGCGTATCGGCCGCGCGTGGGCCGCTATCCGCGAAGACGAAATCGCCGCGAAGGCGATGGGCATCAACACCCGCAACGTGAAGCTGCTCGCATTCGCGATGGGCGCGTCGTTCGGCGGTCTGTCGGGCGCGATGTTCGGTGCGTTCCAGGGCTTCGTGTCGCCGGAATCGTTCACGTTCTGGGAGTCGATCGTCGTGCTGGCGTGCGTGGTGCTGGGCGGCATGGGCCATATTCCGGGCGTGATTCTCGGCGCGGTGCTGCTCGCCGTGTTCCCCGAATTCCTGCGCACGACAATGGGTCCGCTGCAGAACGCCATCTTCGGTCATCAGCTTGTCGATACCGAAGTCATCCGCCAGTTGCTGTACGGTCTGGCGATGGTGCTGATCATGCTGTATCGCTCGGAAGGCCTGTGGCCCGCCGCGAAACACGAAGACAAGATCGCGAAGATCGCGAAGCGCAACGGCAAGAAGCCGGTGCGTGCTTAAAGGCGGGGGATTGAAAGATGAGCGATAAGCAAACACGACTTTCCGTCACGGGCGTCAACAAGCGTTTCGGCGGCTTGCAGGCGTTGTCCGACGTACGCCTCGAAATCAAGGAAGGCGAAATCTACGGTCTGATCGGCCCGAACGGCGCAGGCAAGACGACGTTCTTCAACGTGATCACGGGTCTCTACACGCCGGATTCGGGCGAGTTCAAGCTCGACGGCCAGGCGTACACCCCGACGGCGGTTTATCAGGTGGCGAAGGCGGGCATCGCGCGCACGTTCCAGAACATTCGTCTTTTCGGCGGCATGACGGCGCTGGAGAACGTGATGGTCGGACGTCACGTTCGCACGAAGCACGGTCTGGTCGGCGCGGTGTTCCAGACGCCCGCCGAACGCCGCGAAGAGCGCGAGATCAAGGAGCGCGCGCTCGAACTGCTGGAATACGTCGGCGTGCTGCAATACGCGGATTACACGTCGCGCAATCTGTCGTACGGGCATCAGCGCCGTCTGGAGATCGCGCGCGCGTTGGCGACCGATCCGAAGCTGCTCGCGCTCGACGAACCCGCCGCCGGCATGAACGCGACGGAGAAGGTCGAGCTCACTCGTCTGCTCGACAAGATCCGCGCGGACGGCAAGACGATTCTTCTGATCGAACACGACGTGAAACTCGTGATGGGATTGTGCAACCGCATGACGGTGCTCGATTACGGCAAGGTGATCGCCGAAGGTCTGCCGCAGGACGTGCAGAAGGACCCGAAGGTGATCGAGGCATATCTGGGTGCGGGGGTGCACTAAATGGCGACCACAAGCGCAATGTTGAAGGTCAAGGGTCTGCAGGTGAATTACGGCGGCATCCAGGCGGTGAAGGGTGTCGATCTCGAAGTCGGGCAGGGCGAACTGGTTACGCTGATCGGCGCGAACGGCGCGGGCAAGACGACGACGATGAAGGCCATCACCGGCCTCAAGCCGTACTCGGGCGGCGATATCGAGTACATGGGCCAGTCGATCAAGGGCGTTCCGACGCACGAACTGCTCAAGCGCGGCCTCGCGATGGTGCCGGAAGGCCGCGGCATCTTCGCGCGCATGTCGATTCTCGAGAACATGCAGATGGGCGCGTATCTGCGCAACGATTCGGACGGCATTCAGAAGGACACGGAGCGCATGTTCGGCTTCTTTCCGCGTCTGAAGGAACGTGCGTCGCAGTACGCGGGCACGCTGTCGGGCGGCGAACAGCAGATGCTCGCGATGGCCCGCGCGCTGCTGTCGCGCCCGAAGCTCTTGCTGCTCGACGAACCGTCGATGGGTCTTTCGCCGATCATGGTCGAGAAGATCTTCGAAGTCGTGCGGGAAATCTCGAAGGAAGGGCTGACGGTGCTGCTCGTGGAGCAGAACGCGCGTCTCGCGCTGCAGGCGGCGAATCGCGGTTACGTGATGGATTCAGGCACGGTGACGATGTCCGGCGACGCGAAGGTCATGCTCGATGATCCGAAGGTGAGGGCGGCGTATTTGGGTGAGTGAAGACTTAACCGTCCGATGCTCGAAAGGGAGCCGACTGTCGCGAGACAGTCGGCTTTTTTCTTTTCCGGGATTACGGGTGCTTCGCCAAATCGTTCTCGCTTTCTTGTCATGGGAACGAGCGGCAGTGCGGGTAACGCCCATTGGTGGTGTACTCCACCGCGTGTGACTTTCAGTCCGGTTGCGGGCCGTGACTACGATGCGTTTCTCGAGATGAAGGGCAGGCAGTGCTGGATATCCGTTCGTCTTATCGACGGCCATGACATGGATGAACCCGTCGCTGTGACACGCGCTGCCAAATGTGCCGACGCGAGAGTTGACACGGATTCGAATTCAACTTCGCAATGATCGCGAGCCTTGCATCGCCTTTCGGCCATTCACATTCGAACCTCTCAGATCAGATAAGAATAATGCAACGCTTGAAAATCATACGTTGGCTCTTGGCTGCCTTCGCTTTCCTCTCGATAGCGACGGCGACAGGACAGATTCAACCGATCGCACCCGTATCCGCCGAGACGAGAGACTTGGCGGACTTCAACTCGCGGCTTGCATCATCAGGTATCGACCCGGATTCGCCGCAGGGCGCGATGCTGCGCCAATACTTTTCGAAGCTATGGCGAGGTGGTGCAACGCGGTCTTCCCGCTAAGGGCAGCCAGATTCTTCCCTACAAGCGACTGATCATCGAAGCAGATTGGGTCGATTCACGCTCACCACTGAAGCGTGTGCCCTTCACGTCAACTCTTGTGAACCGTCACGACAATGGTGTCGTTTCGGAGCAAAGCGTCACGACCGCTGGAGATAGTGCGGTTACATGGGCCTATTTCCGGACCTACTACCGAATGGCGGACCTGCGTTCTCAGGAACTGTGGGGCGATAGCCAGATCGGCATGGCGAACCTCAAAGATAGCACTGCGATCCGCGCGACCCCACAGACCCTGGTCAAAGGGGCGGAATTTGATATGTCCGTTCCTCAGCCTTCCCGAAAGGGCGAAAAGCGCATGCAGTGCCGGGTCGGAAACACAAAACCGGCGTTCGACGTGTTTGCTTCGCTCACCGGCTCCGCAGTCGAAACCCACTGCTCAGTAGCGACGCAGAGCGGATTCGTCGTGGAGTACGACGGCGTTTGGCTCACTGATTACAACGTAGACCTGACGCTGAAATACAGGGAAGAAAGCGGCACAACGGACGTGGTCTTTCGCAACATTTCGATCGAACCCAATCTGTCGTTGAAGGTGCGCGGCTCGTCGGTAGAAGATGCGGCGCGCAATCCGCAAAGAAAGCAAAGACGCGCAGCGGCCGTCGACGAGATGCCTCAAATCTGCTTTTCTTGTTGAACCTGGTCGACATCTGAGAAAGATAGCGGCCTTGTCGAAGCGTCCAGCCTGAGTTCGCGCGTCAAAGCCGCTTCCCCAAACTCACCACTTCATCCATCCGATACCCGAGCCTTTCATAGAACCCGCGCAGCTCCGTCTTGAACGACAAAATCTGCAGATTCACCTTCGGGCAGCCGAGCTTCGTCAACGCCGCTTCCGCGTGCTTCATCAACGCACTGCCGTATCCGCGGCCGCGCAGCGCAGGCGTGACAGCAAGCGAATACACCCAGCCGCGATGCCCGTCGTAACCGGCCATCACCGTGCCGATCACTTCGCCATCCATCGAGCCGACGAAGAACAGCTCCGGTTGCGTGCGCATCTTGTTCTCGATCGACAGCGCCGGATCGCGCTGCGGCCGCGATGCGTCCGCGTACTCCGGAAACACATCGCGCCACAGGGCGGTCACGGCGTCGCGATCGCCTGCATCGAAAGTGCGGATGATCACAGCGAATCGAGCACCGAACGCAGCATCGTCATCATCTGGTCGATCTCGTCCTTCGTCACGTTGAGCGCGGGCATGAAGCGCAGCAAATTCGGGCGCGCCGCGTTGAGGAGGAGGCCGTCGGGCTGCATCAGACGCGCCTTCTCGACGATTTGCGGACCCTTGTCGCTGTCGAGCAGCAACGCGCGCAGCAAACCTTCGCCGCGCTCGCCCTTGAAGCCGCGCTCGTCCGACAGCTTCAGCAGTTCCTGCTTCAGATACTCGCCGCGCTCGCGCACGCCTTCGAGAAAGCCCGGCGCGACGAGTTGCGAAATCACCGAGTAGCCGACCGCCGTCATCAGCGGATTGCCGTTGTAGGTGCCGCCCTGATCGCCCGCATCGAAGCACGCGACGTCCGCCTTCGACAGGAGCGCCGCGAGCGGCACGCCGCCGCCGATGCCCTTGCCGAGCGTCATGATGTCCGGCTCGACGCCCGACAGCTCGTACGCGAACAGCGTTCCCGCGCGGCCGCATCCGCTTTGCACTTCATCGACGATGAGCAGGATGTTGTGCTTCTTCGTCAATTCGCGCAGTTGCTGCATGAACTCGCGCGTCGCGGGAATTACGCCGCCTTCGCCCTGAATCGGCTCGAGCATCACGCCCACGGTCTTCTCGTTGATGAGCTTCTCGACCGACGCGATATCGTTCAGATCGGCCTTCGGAAAGCCCGGCACTTGCGGTGCGTAGATCGTGTCCCAGCCGGCCTTGCCGCTCGCGGACATCGTCGCGATCGTGCGGCCGTGGAAGCTGTGGTCGAACGTGATGATCTCGTACGCGCCGTTCTTGAACTTCTTGCCCCACTTGCGCGCGAGCTTGATCGCGCCTTCGTTCGCTTCCGCGCCGCTGTTGGCGAAGAACACCTTGTCGAAGCAACTGTTCGCGGTGAGCAGGCCGGCGAGCTGCGCCATCGGCGCGTTGTAGAACGCGGGCGACGGGTTGATCAGCGTGCGCGCCTGCTTTTCCATCGCCTCGATCATGCCTTCGTTGCAGTGGCCGAGCGAGTTCACCGCCCAGCCCTGGATGAAGTCGAGATAGCGCTTGCCCGTGTTGTCGTAGAGCCAGGAACCCTTGCCATGCGTGAACACGATCTCGGGACGGTTCGTGATGTACATCAGCGAATCAACGGGGTACTCATTGAAATTCATGACAGCGGGCTCCACGAAGGCTAGTGCGAGAAAAAGAGGAAAACGATGCGGAAAAAACAAAAGCCACGGATTTCCGTGGCTTCATTTCGTACGCTTCGACAAGACCGAACCGTGAGCGCAATGCGTGACGAGCCAGCGGCATCCCTAGGGAAGCGGCGAGCGGCGACGTCGAAGTGCGTTCAGGGTTTTGAGCATTCGCGAAGGATACGTTAAGCGGTTGCCGCCTGTAAACCGTGCACGCGGATTTTTTGTCCGCGTGCACGTTGTGTGCAAGCTCACACGGGATGCGCGAGATCTGCCGCGCTCGTGAACGAATCCGCGTAGAACTCGTCCTCCGGCAGCCGATGATGCTGCGTGAAGTCGCGCTGCGCCGATTCCACCATCACGGGCGCGCCGCACGCGTACACCTGATAGCCGCTCAAGTCTGGCAGATCTTCGATGACAGCCCGATGAACGAAGCCCGTGCGGCCCGTCCAGGCGTCGCCGGCGTCGGGTTCGGAGAGCACCGGCACGAACTTGAAATTCGGAATCTCGCGCGCCCACTGTTCGGCGAGCGACATCATGTAGAGATCCTTCTTGCGGCGGCCGCCCCAATAAAGCGTCATCGGGCGATTCAGATTCTTGAAGACCGCATGTTCGATGATCGCCTTGATCGGCGCGAAACCCGTGCCCGAAGCGAGCAGAACGATCGGCTTGTCGGACTCGTCACGCAGGAAGAACGTGCCGAGCGGGCCTTCGAAGCGCAAGATGTCGCGCTCTTTCATCGCGCCGAAGACGTGATCCGTGAACGTGCCGCCCGGCATGTGGCGAATGTGCAGTTCGAGCGGCCCTTCGTGATGCGGCGGGCTCGCCATCGAATAGCTGCGGCGCTTGCCGTCCTTCAGGATGAATTCGATGTACTGGCCCGCGTAATACTGCAGGCGTTCGTTCGCGGGCAGTTGCAGCTTCAGTTCGATGACGTCGTCGGCTTTGCGTTCGAGCGCGTTCACGCGGCACGGCAGCTTTTTCACCTGGACGTCGCCGACGCCCGCGACTTCGCGCACGTCGATGGTCAAATCCGTCTGCGCGGTCGCGCAACAGAAGAGGGCCATGCCGCGCGTCTTTTCGTCGTTCGACAGTGCCGACGACGAATGCGGCGCCTGCTCGACCTCGCCGCTCACAACGGCGCCCTTGCACGAACCGCACGCACCGTTCTTGCAGCCGTACGGCAGGCCGATGCCCTGGCGCAGCGCGGCGGTCAGCACCGGTTCGTCGGGTTCTACTTGAAACTGCCGGCCGCTTTGCCGGAGCGTTACGTTGAAAGCCATAGATCGATTTCTGCGATGTGTGGAGTTGTCTCGTGAGTCTTTTCGGACGCCGCACGCGGGTTTCAGGCGACGGATAAAATGCTCCGATGATCGCCACTCGAAACCTTCGCCGCGCGCGCGTCCTGATCGTCGGATGCGGCGATGTCGGCATGCGCGCGTTGCCGCTTCTGCATGCGCGCGCCGCTGCGCCCCGCGTCGTCGCGCTCACGCATCATCCCAAACGCGCCGGCGAATTGCGCGCGGCCGGCGCGACGCCCATTTCCGGCGATCTCGATGTGCGCCGCAGCCTCGCAAGGCTCGCCGGCCTCGCACGCGACGTGCTGCATCTCGCGCCGCCTCAGCGCGACGGCGATTCGGACCGCCGCACGCGCGCGCTGATCGCCGCGCTGCGCAGACCGCGCCGCTCGGTGGCGCGCGCCGCCGCAAGCCATTGGCTGCATGCGGATCGCGCCGGAAAAACATCTTTCATTGTACCCGACGGTCTTCGTGCGGCCGCGAAGCGCCGGGACGGGCAGCGCACGCGTTTCGTCTATGCGAGCACGACCGGCGTTTATGGCGATTGCGCCGGCGCGTGGATCGACGAAACGCGGCCTGCGCGGCCTGCGAACGAACGCGCGCGGCGGCGCGTGTCGGCGGAGCGGCAGTTGCGCGCGGCGGGCGTGAAAAGCGGCTGGCGGGTGTCGATCGTGCGGATTCCGGGCATTTACGCGGCCAACCGCCTGCCGATCGCGCGCATCGAAAAGGGCATGCCCGCGCTCGCCGAACCGGACGACGTCTACACGAACCACATTCACGCCGACGATCTCGCGGCCATTCTCGTGCGTGCGCTCGCGCGCGGGCGTGCGCAGCGCGTCGTGAACGCGTCGGACGACACGGATTTGCGCATGGCGGATTACTTCGACCGCGTGGCCGATGCCTACGGCCTGACGCGCGTGCCGCGCATTTCGCGCAGCGAAGCGCAAACGCGCCTGGAGCCGGTCACGCTTTCGTTCATGCGCGAATCGCGGCGGCTCGCCAACACGCGCCTGAAGCGCGAACTGGGCTACGTGCTGCGCCATCCGACGGTCGACGCGTTCCTAAAGCAGAACGCGCGGCGTTAGATCAGCGCCGGAATCGTTTCGAGCAGAACGAAGCACATCAACGCGCCGATCAATGCGCCGATGAGATTCGGCGAATACTTGTGGCGCATGTGCATGACGAAGCCCAGCACCCCGATGAGGACTGCGCACAGCGCGACGAACGCTACCAGCGCAACGGCCGATTGGGAGACCATGATGCCCTCCTGCTTTTTTCGTAATCATTTTGGTATCCGTTAGACCAGTATAAGAGTACGAAACGTGGAAGGCATGCTGCATCGCAGCGTCCGCCGGTGAGGGGATTCACCGATTTGCATGCTCAATGCGAAGTGTTTCGCAACGCGGCGAGATCGGCGTCTTCGAGCCAGCGCCATGCGCCTTCGACGAGCGTGTCGGGCAACGCATAACCGCCGACCCGCTCGCGATGCAGCTTCTCCACGCGGTTGCCCGCGGCCGCGACCATGCGCTTGACCTGATGGTATTTGCCTTCGAGCACGGTGAGTTCGAGCAGCCGTTCGCCGCGTTGTTTGGCGGCGAGCGCGGCGCTCGGTTTCGGCTCGCCGTGCAGCAGCACGCCTTCGCGCAACTTCGCGAGTTGCAGACCGTCGAGCGGATGACGCACGGTCGCGAGATAGACCTTCGGCACCTTGCGCTTGGGCGACGTGAACGCGTGCACGAACGCGCCGTCGTCGGAAAGCAGCAGCAGGCCGGTCGTGTCCTGGTCGAGCCGGCCGACGGCCTGCACGCCGCGCTCGGCGAGTTGCGGCGGCAGCAGATGAAACACGCTCAGATGATGCTGCGGATCGCGCGAGCATTCGTAGCCCGCGGGCTTGTTGAGCGCGATGTACGCCTTCTCGCGATACGTCCAGAGATGATCGTCGACTTCGAATTCGAGACCGGGCGTGACGGGGAGATGGGCGTGCGGATCGTCGCGCACGATGCCCGCGATGCGCAGGCGGCCTTCGGCCACGATGCCGCGGCACTGGCGGCGCGACCCGAAGCCTTGGGAGAAGAGGAGGGTTTCGAGGTCCATCGGATGAGCGGAGTTGAAGCGCGCATTCTAGCAAGCCGCGCTTTCGGTCCGCGCGCGCCGGCGCGCTTCGCATCGCCAAAAAAAGCGCCGCCCGAACCGCGGGCGGCGCCGAGCGTGGCGATGCGCTTTCGGACGGCCATGCGTCCGCGGCCAGCGTCATCGCCCAGGGAATCGTCGCGTGCGCGTCATTGCATGTCGATGCGGCCATACACGCCGTTGGCTTCGTCGTTCGGCCCGGCGGCGAAAAACAGCGTGTTCGACGGCTGCGCGTTCAGGTTGTTGCCGAACGCGATGCCCCACAGACCGTGCTGCACGAGCGGCGCGCCGCCGGTATCCGTGAGCGCGCCGACGAACGCGCCGGTATTCGGATCGAACGCGTTGATGGTGCCGTCGCCGAAATTGCCGATGAGGATATCGTTGCTGAACGTGCCGAAGTTTCCGGGCGCCTGCGCGATGCCCCACGGAGCGTTGAGCGGCCCGTTCGCCGCGAAGCGCTGCGTCAGATTGCCGTCGATGTCGAACACGTCGACGAAGCCCAGGCCCGCGCCCGGCACGTCGTCCTCGGCGTCGCCGTCCTGCTTCGCGTAGGTGACGACAATCTTCGAGCCGATCGTCTGAATGCCGAAGGGCGCGAAACCCGCCGGAATCTGCGCGTCCCTGAAGCCGCCGGGCACGGCGATCTTCGTGAACGTGCCGTCGAAGACGTCGACCTTGTTGTTATGGAAATCGGTCGCGTAAAGGCGATGCGCGCCCGTCGACGTCGTGGCGATCGCGAGTCCCTTGTAGATCGCGCCCGACGCGCTCGAATCGACGGCGGTGAACGCGTGCGTCATGTCGACGGCGGGCGCCCACGCGGTAATCGAGCCGCCTTCTCCCGCGAAGACGAACGCGGCGACGCCCGACTTGCCGTTGCGCGAGAGCGTGAGATCCGGTCCCTTGTTGAAGACGATTCCTGTCGGTTTGGCGGGCCCGGACGCGCTCGGAGGGATCGATACGACCAGCGACTGAACGACGCCGTTGCCGTCGTAGAGCGTGGCCGTCTGCGTGCCGTTGTCGGCGACCCAAACGAAGCCGTTCGGGTTGAACGCCACGCCCCAGCCGTTCTTCAGATTCGGGTCGGTGTGAGGCGCGGACACGGCGCCATCGGAGACGACGATCGACATCTTGAAACGTGTCGCCGTCGGCATGTTGTCGTCCGAGCCGCCGCCGCACGAGGCGATGCCCGCGAGCGAGACGACCGCGGCGGCGCAAACCACCAGACGGCGCAACAATCCGGTTTGCATGATGGTGACTCCTTCGGCGCGGTTCGCCGGCAGCTCGTTCGTCACCTTTAAACGGATGTGCGTTGCGGCTTATTCCGTTTGCATCATGCTGAATGGCGCGTCAGTACATCAATGCGCGTCGCCGCGTCCCTTCGATACGGCCGGCACGCCCAGGCCGAAGAGCGTGAAGCGCGAATCGTCGTCATCCGGTATCCCCGAATGATGGGCGTGCGCGTTCCAACGGCCGTCGTAGGTCATCGTCGGGACGACCGGCTTCGGGATGCCGCTCGCCTGGCGGAAGTACTCGGTGTTGCTCTCGTTCTGCACAGCGAGCGCGCGGCGCAGCGTCGCCTGCGCCTGGCCGTTGCGCGGGTCGAGCGCGACCGCGCGGCGTGCGTTGCGCAACGCGCACGCCGCTTCCATGTTGGCGGCGCAGGCGCGCGCGTTCGCTATCGCGCCGTCGCGCGCACGTTCCTGACGCGACAATTCGGCCGCGAGCTGCTGGATTTCCGGACTGCGCGGCTCGCTCGCCGAGAGGCCGCGCATGTGACGGCGCGCCGCCGCGAGGTCGCGCCCGGCGAGCGCTTGCTGAGCCGCCGCGATGCTCCGCGCGACGGCTGCGGGAAGCGGCTCCGGCGCAGGCTGAACGGCGGGCGTGGCGGGCGTGGGCGGTTTGTCGATCGAGGCGACCGTCGCGGTGCTGCGCGGCTGTTCGGATTGTCGGGCGACGGGCGCGGTATTTCGAGGCTGCTCGATCGCGCGGGCGACGGGCGCGGGCGCTTGCGTCACCGGTTTCGGCGGCACCGGCGCCGCTGCGGCGATCGTCGCGACCACGCGCGGTTCAGGCTTCTGCAGCGATGCGACGACCGGCGTCGTCGGCTTGGTCGGCGGCGCGACGGCAGCGACCGATGCGGCTGTCGCTGCGGCTGCGTTCGTCGTGGGAACGGGCGTCGCGGGCTTCGCAGTTGCGATCATGGCTGGCGACGCGTTGCTCGCCGGAGCCGCGTTCGCCGCAACGTGCGGCGTCGTCGCCAACATGCTCGATGCCGTGACGCGCGGCGCGACAGACGCGGTTTCCGCTATCGGCGCGGGCTTCTTCGCGATCGTCGTTGTCGTCGTCGCTGACGGGACAGGCTGCGCACTCGGCGTATCCGCTTTGGAGCGCGCCAACGATGCGTGCCGCGCGGCATCGGCTTTGAGCGCGCCGGAGGCGCCGTCGCGAATCGATCCCGCCGCGCTGATACCGGGCTCCGCGCTCGGCGACGGCGCGTTGTCGTCCAGACGCGCATAAAAGTATCCGCCGACCGCGATGCTGGCGACCACCCCGCCGACCAGCATCGCCATGCCGGTGCGGGCGGGCTTGCGCTGATCCTGCGCATCGGGCTCGACGAAGTTCGGGTAGGACGTCAGCATCCTGCGGCGCACGAGGCGCTGCAGCCAGTGGCTATCGTCCCAGTCGAGGATGTCGAGCGGCGCGGGCACCGGCGCCGCGGCGGCCGCGGCGGCTTCGGCCGCGCGGCTCGTGAAAATCGCGCCCTGACGATCGGCGCCGCACGCGGGGCAGGTGTCTTCCGAGGCAGGGGAAACGGTGTTGCAGCGCTTGCAGATGACGGAGTCGAGAGACAGCGAGTGATCAGGTCGATTCATGTCGTACCTTTCTTCGAGTTATGGCTCGGCGCGTCGCGCGAGCGGGTCACGACATCGAGAGGGTCTTAAGCAACCCGAAATGCGGGCGCTGCGCGTGCGAGCATCCCCGCGATGCTCCGCGCGCCGGGGTTCCGAATGCCGATGGAGGCCATTTTTTGCTGACGCGGCAGTGCGCGTCTACGCGAGAGCGCACATAGCCGGACGGACGACTTACGCGCGCTCGCGTCATCGGCGAAATTGCGTGTCATCACGCACATAAAGACGATGAGAATGCAATCGGGGGGCTTCGACGCGACGGCGCGGCAACTGATCGTCGGACTGCCGCTATTCATGGGCGCGATCGAATACATCTGGAGGGTGGCGCTGAAGCAGCCGGGCAGGGATGACTTCTTTCCGATTTCGCTCGTCGCGTCGAGCGTCAGTCTGAATCTTGCGATGACGGTGCTGCCGGGTGAGCTTCGCCGCGGCGCCTATTCTCGATGGTTCTCCGAGCGACGAATCGCTGAGGCGTTTCTTGTCGCGAATCTGGGAATTTTCGCCTCTCTAATCGGGATGCTTCTCTGGATATACTTGCTCGTCGCTTCGTTCAGTGAGGAAGTTCGGGCGATTCTGCCTATGCATCCTCTTCGGGATGCTCTGGTCTACTATGTATTTTCGATCGCGGTGAATGAATGGAAGGCGTGGGTGGAAAAATGTTGAACTTCGTGCTGGGTTTCTTTCGAGAGTATTGGCCTGTCGTGTTGGCTTACGCGATCGCCAGGTTCGTCGTTCCGCCCGTCGTGGGCTGGATTTATCGGAAGACTGCGGGCGATGAGCCGCGCGTCGAAGTCGGGCGCGGTTCAGGCAACGTTCAAACGCAGATTGCCGCGAAACCCGGCGAGATGCCGAAATGACGCCGAAGCCGTGCCCCAAACGCAAAAAAGCCGCTCACAACGGAGCGGCTTTTTCAACAATCCTGGTGCCCAGGGCCGGAATCGAACCGGCACGCCTTGCGGCGGGGGATTTTGAGTCCCCTGCGTCTACCAATTTCACCACCTGGGCCTGAATCGACTCGTAGCGGAACAGAGCGAACCAACGAGCCAATCGAGTCGGCGATTATGACCGAAAACGCCGTCGCCGGCAAGCATCGACAGCAGCGTTTTCAGAACAAAGGACATTACTGCGCGAGATACGTAAATGCGCCGTTCTTGATGACGCCCATTACGCTCGCGCGCTGATCCAGACCGACGTGATCCGTCGCGCTCGTATTGACGACGCCGTTCGGCACGACCAGTTCGTGCGCATGCTCGAGTTCCGAGCGCAGCGCCACGCGAAACTCCTTCGTGCCCGGCTTGGCCGTCTTCAGCGCGCGCGCCACGGCGTCCTGAAGACGCGGATACACGCCCGCCGCATCGCCCGCGAACTGCGTCACGGTGCCCTTGCCGTACTTCTCCTCATACGCATTCGCGAACGCCAGCGCAGCCTTCTTCGACGGATGATCCGCCGGCAGCGTCCGCGCGACGACGACCGGCTGCGTCGGGAACAGGGTGCCCTCGACGTCCTTGCCGCCGAGCTTGATGAACTCGGGCGTCGCGATGCCGTGCGTCTGATAGATCGCGCCCTTGTAGCCGCGCTCGACGAGCGTGCGCTGCGGCAACACCGTCGGCGTGCCCGCGCCCGCGATCAGCACCGCGTCGGGCTTCGCGGCCATCAGCTTGAGAATCTGGCCGGTGACGCTCGCATCGGTGCGATTGAAACGCTCGCTCGCGACAATCTTGATATGCCGAAGATCGGCGAACTTGGTGAACTCGTTGAGCCAGCTATCGCCGTAGCTGTCCGCGAAGCCGATGAAACCCACCGTCTTCACGCCGTGATTGGCCATGTAGCGCGTCATGACGTCGGCCATCGCGCGATCGGTCTGCGCCATCTTGAACGCCCACACTTTCTTGCCTTCCTGCGGCTCCACGACCGATGCCGAGCCGATCAGCGTGATCATCGGCGTTTCGGATTCGGCGACGGGATCGAGCGCGGCGAGCGCCGCCGGCGTGATGTTCGGCCCGACGATCACATCGACGTGATCTTCGCTGATGAGCTTGCGGATGTTACGCACGGCCGCGCCCGGATCAGAGCCGTCGTCGAGGATGATGTACTCCGCGCTCTGCCCGGCGATGGTTTTCGGCCACATGAGCATCGCGTTCTTGCTGGTGATGCCGATGGCGGCGGCCGGACCGGTGCTCGACAGATCGATGCCGACCTTCAACTGGGCGTGCGCGGCGGCGGCAACTACGGACAAGGCGACGCCGGCAGCGAGCCGGCGCGTGAACTTCGACAACGTCATCGGATGGTCTCCAAATGGGCAGGATTTTCTAGGCGGCGGGCGCCGCCGATATTCAAAGCTCGTAACTCTCGTGCTCGCCGGACAGCGCCTGTTCGATCAGCTTGCGATTCAGCGACGGCGACAGCAGTTCGACGAGCGTATACACATAGCTGCGCAGGTACGCGCCCTGTTTGAGCGCGAGCCGCGTGACGTTCGTGCCGAAGAGATGTCCGACCGGCATCGCGCGCAAATGCCGATCGCGTTCCGGATTGAACGCGATATCCGCCAGAATTCCGACGCCGAGCCCCAGTTCGACGTAAGTCTTGATGACGTCGGCATCGATGGCTTCGAGCACGATGTCCGGTGTCAGATTGCGCAGCGCGAACGCCTGATTGATCTTCGTGCGCCCGGCGAACGACGCCTCGTAAGTGATGATCGGGAATTGCGCGAGATCGTCGAGCGTCAGCGTCTTGCGCTCCAACAGCGGATGATCCGGCAGCATGACGGCCAGATGCTGCCACTGGAAGCAGGGCAGCGACACCAGTTCCTTATAGTTGGCGATCGCTTCCGTCGCGATGGCGATATCGGCCTGATCGTGGATGACCATTTCGGCGACTTGCGTCGGACTGCCTTGCAGAATCGAAAGGTGGACCTTCGGGAAGCGCTTCTTGAATTCTGCGATGGCGGACGGCAGCGAATAACGCGCCTGCGTATGCGTGGCGGCGATGACGAGATTGCCCTGATCCTGCGCGGCGTAATCCTTACCGACGCGCTTCAGGCTTTCCACTTCCTGCAAGATTTTCTCGACCGACGCGAGAATGATGCGCCCCGGCTCGGTGAGCGACCTCACGCGTTTCCCGTGCCGCGTGAAGATTTCGACGCCCAACTCGTCTTCCAATTCGATGATCGCTTTCGAGACGCCCGGCTGCGACGTATACAGCGCCTTGGCGGCTTCCGTCAGGTTGAAGTTCTGCCGGACGGCCTCGCGCACGAAGCGAAACTGATGCAGATTCATTTATAGCCTTTGTTTATTACTACCGGGCATATCAAAGTAATTTTTCAGTCGTTTGCAATATATAGCAGGTTCTTTACTATCAGTCCAATTTTTCCAATATCTATATCTCTATCTGTCATAAGCAAATGAGCGTTCAGTCTGAACGGCTCGGGCAATAGCGACTCAATGGATATTCGATGGACGAGACGCGCCGCGTAACCTAGGACGCTGCGCTTTACACAAGAACTTGGGGCCCCCGAATGTACCAATACGATCAGATCGACCAACGCATCGTCGACGAACGTGTCGCGCAGTACGCCGACCAGGTCCGCCGACGTTTGTCGGGCGAATTGAGCGAAGAAGAATTCCGTCCGCTGCGTTTGCAGAACGGCCTGTACATGCAGCGCCACGCGTACATGCACCGCATCGCGATCCCGTACGGCAACCTGCGCAGCGACCAGCTCCGCATGCTGGCCACCATCGCGCGCGAGCACGACCGCGGCTACGGTCACTTCTCGACGCGGACCAACATCCAGTTCAACTGGGTCGAGCTCGAAGAGACGCCGGAAATCCTGCGCAAGCTCGCGTCGGTGCAAATGCACGCGATCCAGACGTCGGGCAACTGCATCCGCAACATCACCGCCGATCAGTTCGCGGGCGTCGCGCCCGACGAGCAGGTCGATCCGCGTCCGTGGGCGGAAGTTCTGCGTCAATGGTCGACGTTCCATCCGGAATTCGCGTGGCTGCCGCGCAAGTTCAAGATCGCGGTGAACGGCTCGGCGGAAGACCGCGCGGCCGTGCAAGTCCACGATCTCGGCGTGTATCTGAAGAAGAACGCGCAAGGCGAAGTCGTGATGGACATTCTCGCGGGCGGCGGCCTCGGCCGCACGCCGATCGTCGGCGCGATCATCAAGCGCGATCTGCCGTGGCAACACTTGCTTACTTATTGCGAAGCCGTGCTGCGCGTGTACAACCGCTACGGCCGTCGCGACAACATGTACAAGGCGCGTATCAAGATTCTCGTTAAGGCGCTGTCGCCGGAGAAGTTCAGCAAGCAGGTCGAGGAAGAGTGGCAACACTTGAAGGACGGCCCGTCGACGCTCACGCAGGAAGAAGTCGATCGCGTGTCGAAGTTCTTCGCGCCGCCCGTCTACGAGAAGCTCGCGGACACCGACGCTTCCTATGAAAAGCATCTGATCGACAGCAAGCCTTTCGCGCGCTGGGTCGAGCGCAACGTGCGTCCGCACAAGGTGCCGGGCTACGCCGCCGTGACGCTCTCGCTCAAGCAGCGCCACATCGCGCCGGGCGACGCCACCGATCAGCAGATGGACGACGTCGCCGCGCTCGCCGATGAATTCTCGTTCGGCGAAATCCGCGTGTCGCACGAGCAGAACCTGATTCTCGCGAACGTGAAGAAGCGCGATCTGCACACGGTGTGGGAACGCGCGAAGGCGCTCGGTTTCGCGACGGCGAATATCGGCCTGTTGACGGACATCATCGCGTGCCCGGGCGGCGATTTCTGCTCGCTCGCGAATGCCAAGTCGATCCCGATCGCGCTCGCCATTCAGGACCGTTTCAACGATCTCGACTACGTGCACGACCTCGGCGACCTTTCGCTGAACATCTCGGGCTGCATCAACGCGTGCGGTCATCACCACGTCGGCAATATCGGCATTCTGGGCGTCGATAAGGACGGCTCGGAGTGGTATCAGGTGACGCTCGGCGGCGAGCAAAGCTCGGGCGCGACCGGCGCGCATCTCGGCAAGGTGATCGGCCCGTCGTTCTCGGCCGAAGAGATGCCCGACGTGATCGCGCAAGTGATCGACACTTTCGTCGATAACCGCATCGAAGGCGAGCGCTTCATCGAGACGTTCGGCCGCATCGGCATGGCGCCGTTCAAGGAGCGCGTGTACGCATCGCGCCAGGCTCACGCTTAAGGATCTGCAAATGACGTTGATTATCAAGAACCGCGCGGTCGTCGAAGACAGTTTCACCGTTGTGCGCGCCGCCGAAGACGGTACGTTGCCCGCCGTCGATGCGCTGCCGGCCGGCAAGATCATCGTGCCGTTTGCGCTGTGGAAAGAGCACAAGCCGGCGATCGTCGCGTCGCGCGCGAAAGAAGACATCGGCGTGTGGCTCGCGCCGGACGACGAACCCGCCGACATCGTCGCGGATTTCGCGCAGATTTCCGTGATCGCCGTCGATTTCCCGGTGTTCCGCGATGGCCGCGGCTTTTCTATCGGCCGCTTGCTGCGCGAGCGCTATCAGTGGACGGGCGAACTGCGCGCAATCGGCGACGTGCTGCGCGATCAGGTTGCATTCCACGCGCGCTGCGGCTTCGATGCGTTCGCCGTGCGCGCGGACAAGGACATCAACGACGCGCTCAACGCGTTCACCGAGTTCACGAATCTGTATCAGGGCGCGACCGACAATCCGGAACCGCTGTTCCGTCGTCGCGCGGCGCTCGTCGCAGCGCTCGGAGCCTGATGTATGACGCCTGAATTGCAAGCCAAGGTTGAACGCCTGGATGCGCTGCTCGATTCGATCGCGGCGCGCCACCAGAACGTCAAGCTAGCCAGCAGTCTCGCCGCCGAAGACATGGTGCTGACGCACGCCATCCTTTCGCGCGGTGTGAAGATCGGCATCTTCTCGCTGAATACGGGCCGTTTGCACGCGGAAACGCTCGGCATGCTCGATACCGTGAAAGCGCGCTACGGCTACGACATCGAGCAGTTTCATCCGCAACAGGACGCGGTCGATGCCTACGTGCGCGATCACGGTCTGAACGCGTTCTACGAAAGCATTGATTTGCGCAAGAGCTGCTGCCATATCCGCAAGGTCGAGCCGCTCAATCGCGCGCTGTCCGATGTCTCCGCGTGGGTGACGGGACAGCGCCGCGAACAATCGGTGACGCGCGCCGAGCTGCACGAGGAAGAGCGCGACGAGCCGCGCAACATCGCCAAGTTCAATCCGCTCGCGGACTGGACCGAAACCGATGTGTGGGATTACCTGAAAGCCTTCGATGTGCCCGTGAATCCGCTGCACGCGCGCGGCTATCCGAGCATCGGCTGCGAGCCTTGTACGCGCGCGGTGCGCCCCGGCGAAGACAGCCGCGCCGGACGCTGGTGGTGGGAATCGCGCGATACGAAGGAATGCGGCTTGCACATCACGAATATCAAGATCGTCGAAGCAGCACCAAGCTCCGCGATCTAAGGCACTACCCCCTGTCACTGAACGC
This sequence comes from Caballeronia zhejiangensis, assembly GCF_000698575.1. Classification (GTDB taxonomy): domain Bacteria; phylum Pseudomonadota; class Gammaproteobacteria; order Burkholderiales; family Burkholderiaceae; genus Caballeronia; species Caballeronia zhejiangensis. Next base: position 54,784 of record NZ_JFHD01000019.1, on the reverse strand, counting down.
GGCGCTCATAGAAGCGCCGCTAGAAAAAGGATCGACGAACATGAGCACGACGCTCGACTCTAACGTCACCGCACCGGTCGTCAACAAGGCGACTCGCATGGATCACCTGGATTGGCTCGAAGCCGAGTCGATCCACATCATTCGCGAACTGGTCGCGGAATGCAGCAAGCCCGCGCTCCTGTTCTCGGGCGGAAAGGATTCGGTCGTCGTGCTGGCGCTCGCGCTCAAGGCGTTCGGCCTCGGCGGGGGCCGCAAGACGACGCTGCCGTTCCCGCTGGTTCACATCGACACGGGTCACAACTTCCAGGAAGTGATCGATTTCCGCGATCGCCGCGCGGCCGAGATCGGCGCGGAGCTCGTCGTCGGTCATGTCGAGGATTCGATCAAGAAGGGCACGGTGCGTCTGCGTCGCGAGACGGATTCGCGCAATGCCGCGCAAGCGGTGACGCTGCTCGAAACCATCGAGCAATACGGCTACACGGCGATGATCGGCGGCGCGCGCCGCGACGAAGAAAAGGCGCGCGCGAAAGAGCGCATCTTCTCGTTCCGCGATGAATTCGGCCAGTGGGATCCGAAGGCGCAGCGTCCGGAACTGTGGAGCATCTACAACGCGCGTCTGCACAACGGCGAGCATCTGCGCGTGTTCCCGATCTCGAACTGGACCGAGCTCGACGTGTGGCAGTACATCGCGCGCGAAAAGCTCGAACTGCCGAACATCTACTACGCGCATGACCGCGAGATCGTGCGCCGCAACGGCCTGCTCGTGCCGGTAACGCCGCTCACGCCGGTGCGCGAAGGCGAGACCGCCGAGATCGCGCAAGTGCGTTTCCGCACCGTCGGCGATATCAGTTGCACGTGCCCGGTCGCGAGCGATGCCGATGACGTCGAGAAGATCATCGCGGAAACGGCCGTGACGGAAATCACGGAACGCGGCGCGACGCGCATGGACGATCAGGCTTCCGAAGCCGCGATGGAACAGCGCAAGAAGCAAGGTTATTTCTAAGCATCACGCCACAGGAAGAAACGAGTCATGAGCATCTATCAAGCTGAAGATCTGGGCGTGTTGCGCTTCATCACCGCGGGTTCCGTCGACGACGGCAAGAGCACGCTGATCGGCCGTCTGCTGTACGACAGCAAGGCCGTCTTGTCGGATCAGTTGTCGGCGATTTCGCGCGCGAAGAACAAGCGCACGGTCGGCGATGAAATCGACCTCTCGCTGCTCACGGACGGCCTCGAAGCCGAGCGCGAGCAGGGCATTACCATCGACGTCGCGTATCGCTATTTCGCCACGGCGAAGCGCAAGTTCATCATCGCCGATACGCCGGGCCACGAGCAGTACACGCGCAACATGGTGACGGGCGCGTCGACGGCGCATGCGGCGATCATTCTCGTCGACGCAACGCGCGTCACGTTCGAGGACGGCGTCGCGCAACTGCTGCCGCAGACGAAGCGCCACAGCGCGATCGTCAAGCTGCTCGGTCTGCAGCACGTGATCGTCGCGATCAACAAGATGGATCTGGTCGAGTACAGCGAAGCGCGCTTCAACGAGATTCGCGATGCGTACGTCGTGCTCGCGCGTCAGCTCGGGCTGTCGAACGTGCGCTTCGTGCCGGTGTCGGCGCTGAAGGGCGACAACATCGTGACGGCGAGCGAGCGCATGCCGTGGTACGCAGGCGAGCCGCTGCTCGATCTGCTGGAATCGCTGCCGGTCGCGCAGCCGAACGATCAGGCGCTGCGTTTCCCGGTGCAATGGGTCGCGCGTCAGGACGGCTCGCAAGCCGACGATTTCCGCGGCTACATGGGCCGCGTCGAAGCGGGCGAAGTGCGCGTCGGCGATGCGCTGACCGTGCTGCCCGCCGGCCGCGAAGCGACGGTTGCCGAGATTATCGCGCCGGTGCCGGGTGGTGTCGCGCCGGTGGATCGCGCGTTCGCTGGCCAGACGGTGACGATTCGCCTGACGGAAGACGTCGACGTGTCGCGCGGCGATACCTTCGTGCCCGCCGCGGCGAAGGTCGAGCCGGCGAAGAAGCTCGAAGCGGACCTCTGCTGGTTCGACGAAGAGCCGCTTTCGCCGCAGCGCAAATATCTGCTGAAACAGACGACGAACACGGTGTTCGCGCGCATCGGCGCGGTGAAGCAGGTGCTGGACGTGCATACGCTGTCGCATTCGGTCGATCGCAGCACGCTCGCGATGAACGATATCGGCCGCGTGGCGCTCACGTTGCAGAAGCCGATCGTCGCGGACGAGTACGATACGCATCAGGGCACCGGCGCGTTCGTGCTGATCGATGAAGCGACGCATCACACGGTCGCCGCCGGCATGATTCGTTCGATCGCGGCTTGATCGACATTTAGCGACGGATGATTGCAATGGGTAAGGTCTATCTGATCGGAGCGGGGCCGGGCGCGGCGGATCTCATCACCGTGCGCGGCATGCGCTTGCTCGAGCAGGCGGACGTCGTGCTGCACGACGCGCTCGTCGAACCGGCGATGCTCGACTACGCGCCCAACGCGAAGAAGATTGCTGTCGGCAAGCGCTGCGGACAGCGTTCGACGGCGCAGCACTTCATCAACAAGCAGATCGTCGATGCCGCGCTGGAACACGGTGTCGTGGTGCGTCTGAAGGGCGGCGATCCGATGCTCTTCGGCCGCGCCGACGAGGAAATGCGCGCGCTCGAAGTTGCGGGCATCGAGTTCGAAGTGGTGCCGGGCATCACGGCGGCGCTCGCGAGCGCGGCGACGCTGAAGCGCTCGCTGACCTTGCGCGGTGTGGCGCGCAGCGTCGCACTGGCGACGCATTCGCGTGCGGCGGACAGCGACGAGATTCGCGAGCAGGCGAAGGCCGATTCGCTCGTGTTCTACATGGGCCGCGACAGCGCGCCGGACATCGCGCAGCAGTTGATCGATGCGGGACGTCCCGGCTCGACGCCGGTGGCGATCGTGGAGGCGTGCAGCACGCCGCGCGAACGCACGCTGACGTTGACGCTCGCGCGCATGGCGCTGGGTGAGGCGCAGGAGTGGCTGGATCCGTCGCAGCCGAGCTTGCTGATGATCGGTGAGGCGTTTCGCGAACGGGCGTCGGCGGTGAAGCCGAAGGTGCATTTGAAGGGGATGCAGGCGGCGGCTTGATGTCGTTCGACAGGCTCAAAGCAAGGAGCGCACCGGAGACGGTGCGCTCCTTTTGCTTTGGATCTCGGAATTCAAAAGTCGACGAGCTTGATTTTCTTCTTTTTCGAGTTGCTGGCGCGGGAATGCGTACTGCGAGGCTATTGCCCACTTGGAAATGAGCAGATTCATACGGAGCCCAATCGGATATACGGAAAAGTCAATCCAAGTAGAGGCGCTCGATTCGGAGGGTGCCATTCGGCCGAACGGCCAGCGTTGATCTACGCGCCCATCTGCCGCAAACAATACCCCGCGACCGCTTCCAGCACCGCGTCATCTTCCCCGACTGCCGTCGCGCAGGAAATCGCAACGTCGGGATGTGCCTTCCGGCACTTCTCGACGATCTCCGGCAAGTCGCGACGCACATGCCCGCCTTGTCCGAAAAAAACGGGCACGACCGTAATGGCATCGCATCCATCGGCGGCTTGCCGCGCCACTGCGGCCGGCAAATCCGGCGACATCAACTCGAGAAACGCCAGCGCCACCGGCTGATCGCCGCGCGAACCACGCAACTTCTGCGCGAGCCGCTCGAATGGCTCGGCCCAGCGCGGATCGCGCGCGCCGTGACCGAACAGGATGATGCCGTGCTTCTTCATCGCGCGTTCTCCGTCAGAGAAGAAACGTCAGTGCCGCTCGACCCACTTCAGTCCGATCAACCCGACCGCCAGATAGGCGAGCGCGGGCGCGGCCGCCGTGAGCGGCGCGGGCCAGGTATTCAGATTGCCGATATGCGAGAACAGCGTGTTGAACAACTGGAAGCTCATGCCGATCATGATGCCGCCGAACACCTTCACGCCGACCACGCCCGCGCGCGTATGCAGGTACGCGAACGGCAGCGACAGAATCAGCATCACGAACACCGCGAACGGATAAAGAATCTTGCGCCAGAACGCGATCTGATAGCGCTGCGCGTCCTGATGGTTCTCCGTCAGATGCTGGATATAGCGAAAGAGGTTGAACATCGACATCCGGTCCGGCGACACGAGCAGCACCGACAGAATCTGCGGCGTCAGCTCGGAGCGCAACGAGTACTCCGGCAGCGTGGTCTGCGTCGCGCGATACACCGGATTCAACGTGTCGCCGGGATTGACGGCCTGCGGCGGCGCGTCGTTCAGGCGGGTGTCGGTCACGCCGGTGAGCTTCCAGTGGCCGGGCGGCGCGTACACACCCGTCTTCGCGATGCGTACGTTGGTCAGGCGGAACTTCGAATCGAACTCGTAGATTCGCACGTTGGCGATCGTCGTATCGGGGTTCAGCGTGCCGACGTTGACGAAACGCGTGACCTGTTCGCCGTTCTCTTTCGCCGTCAACGTGTCCTTGACCCACACGCCCGACTGAAAATTCGATGACACCGACGATCCGAGCGCCTCAAGCCGCACGCGCTCGGACAACTGGTCCGTGTATGGCCCGATCACTTCGCCGATGAGGTACGTGATGAACACCAGCGGAATGCCGATCTTCATCAGCGAGCGCAGCGCCGCGCCGGTCGAAAGCCCCGACACGCGGAAGATCGTGAATTCCGAGGCTGCCGCCATCTGCGCGAAGACGTAAATGGCCGAGATGAGCGCGGCGACGGGAATGATCTCGTAGAAGCGCGAAGGCGTCTGCAGCCCGACGCGCAGCACCGCGAGCATGAAGTTGTATTTGCCGTGCCCGACCGTGTTCAGCTCGTTGATCAGGTCGAAGAAGAAGAACAGCCCCGAGAACGCGAACAGGATGAAGATGAACGCGAGGTAGATCTGGCGCGCGAAGTATCGTTCGTAGATGCGCAACATGTCAGGCCCCCTTTGAACCCGTCAGCGACGAGAGCCTGAAGAGCGGCCGGTTGCGAATCCGCAGCCAGAAGATGAACGCGACGAGCGCCCCCACGACGAGGTGCAGCCCGACGAGTCCCACGCCGAACGACAGCTTGCCTTGCTCGATCCACGACTGCACGACGTTCAGCAGGTTCGAATACGTGAGATAGATGAGCACGGCCATCACGAGATTGATCGTGCGGCTGCGGCGCGGGTTTTGATACGAAAGCGGAATGGCGAGCAGCATCAGATTGATGGCGATGATCGGCAAGCCCGCGCGCCACGCGAACTCCGCGAGATTTTCCTTGGTCGGATCCGCGAGCAGATCGGGCGTGTAGATGCCCGTGGTCGTCGGCGTGTTGACGACCTGGCGGCTCATTATCTTCACACCATAGCGCTCGAATTCCATGATCCGGAAGTTCGGCTGGCCGGGCTCGCCGTCGTAGCGGCGGCCGTTGTCGAGCACGATGAAGCGGTCGCCGTCGGGACGCGTTTCGGTGTGCCCGTTCTTCGAAACGATCACGTTGACCTTGCCGCCTTCCGTGCTCGTGACGAACACGTTCTCGACGTGCCCCTGATCCTGCGACATCTTCTCGATGAAGAACACGCGATGGCTCGCCGGCGATTCGCGGAACTGGCCCGGCGCGAGCAGCGACACTTCATCGCGCTGCTGAAAGCGCTGCTTGATGAGCTTGCTCTGCTGATTCGACCACGGCCAGCCGACGAAAGCGAAGAACATGATGAGGATGATGATCGGCGTCGAGAACACGGCGATCGGCTTGATGAGCTGCGTCTGACTCACGCCCGACGCGAGCCACACGACCATTTCCGAGTCGCGATACCAGCGCGTGAGCACGAAGAGGATGGAGACGAACAGCGTCACGATCAGCATGACCGCGAGATAGCCGATGACGGTGAGCCCGATCAGCACGACGACGTCTTTCGGGTCGATCTGACCTTGCGCCGCGAAGCCGACGATGCGGATCATCATCGTCGTGAGCATGATCGTGAGCAGGACCATGAACACGGCGCCGGCCGTATACGCGAGTTCGCGCTGCAGGGAGCGTTCGAAGATCATTGAGTTTTGCGATTTGCCGGCGGGGATGCGGAATCATGCACGCATCTTGTGGCGAAGGGGAAGGGCATCGTGCTCATCCTCGCTTTGCGCCTGTGACCGCCGCGGAAAAAATAGCGGATAATTGCGGCTTTCATCCTTCAGCCTAGATTTTATCCGAGGATAAGCGCGATGGACTTTAGCATAAAAGCCTGTGATTGGAGCAAAGGCGAGGCAAATGGTTTCCTTACCGGAAAGTCGGATGTCATCGTGCTCGGCATCTTTGAAGCGCAGACGCTCACGGGCGCCGCGCGCGACATGGACGTCGCCACCAAGGGCCTCATTTCGCGCGTCGTGAAAGCCGGCGACATGAGCGGCCGCGCCGGCACGACGCTGCTCGTGCCCGAAGTGACCGGCATCGGCGCATCGCGCGTGCTGCTCGTCGGGCTCGGCAAGCAGGACGCCTTCAATCAGAAAGCCTATGGCGAAGCCGTGCGCGCCGCGTGGCGCGTGCTGCTCGGCTCGAAGATCGGCCAGGCGACCTTCACGCTCGCTCAACTGCCGGTCCAGGAGCGCGACGGCGTGTGGGCCGTGCGCGCCGCGATCCTCGCGCTGCGCGAGCTGACCTACAAATTCACGCAGATGAAGAGCAAGCCCGACAACGGCGCGCGCTCGCTCAGGAAGATCGTGTTCAGCATCGATTCCGCGGACGAGAAAGCCGCCAGGGTCGCGGTGAAGCAGGGCGTCGCGATCGCGAACGGCATGGATCTCACGCGCGATCTCGGCAATCTGCCGCCGAACGTCTGCACGCCGACCTATCTCGGCCAGACCGCGAAGAAGCTTGGCCGCGACTTCAAGCTGAAGGTCGAGGTGCTCGGCCAGAAGCAGATCGAGGCGCTCGGCATGGGCTCGTTCCTGTCGGTGGCGAAGGGTTCGGTCGAGCCGCCGCAGTTCATCGTCATGCATTACCAGGGCGCGGGCGTCGAAGCGAGCAAGACGAAGGGCAAGAACGCACCGATCGTGCTGGTCGGCAAGGGCATCACGTTCGACTCGGGCGGCATCTCGATCAAGCCGGGCGAGGCGATGGACGAGATGAAGTACGACATGTGCGGCGCGGGTTCCGTGTTCGGCACGATGCGCGCGGTCGCCGAAATGGGCCTGAAGCTCAACGTGATCGGCGTGATCCCGACTTGCGAGAACATGCCCGCGGGCAACGCGGTGAAGCCGGGCGACATCATCACGGCGATGAACGGCACGACCATCGAAGTGCTCAACACCGACGCCGAAGGCCGCCTGATCCTGTGCGACGCCTTGACCTACGCGGAGCGCTTCAAGCCCGCCGCCGTGGTCGATATCGCGACGCTCACGGGCGCGTGCATCATCGCGCTCGGGCATCACAACACCGGTCTCTTCTCGAAGGACGACGCGCTCGCGGGCGAGTTGCTCGACGCATCGCGCGAAGCGTCCGATCCGGCATGGCGCCTGCCGCTCGACGACGAGTATCAGGACCAGCTCAAGTCGAATTTCGCGGATGTCGCGAATATCGGCGGACGTCCGGCCGGCAGCGTGACGGCGGCGTGCTTCCTGTCGCGCTTCGCGACGGCGTATCCGTGGGCGCACCTCGATATCGCCGGAACCGCGTGGAAGAGCGGCGCGGCGAAGGGCGCGACGGGCCGTCCCGTGCCGCTGCTTTCGCAGTTCCTGATCGATCGCGCGGGCGCATGACACGCATCGACTTCCATACGAATGTCGGCGATCCGCTCGCCTACGCCTGCCGCCTCGCGCGCAAGGTGTATGCGAGCGGCAAGCCGCTCGTCGTGCTCGCCGAACCGCAGCGTCTCGCCGCGTTCGACGAGCAGTTGTGGACCTTCCAGCCGCTCGAATTCGTGCCGCACTGCATGGCGAAGAGCGCGCTCGCGCAGGACACGCCTGTCGTGCTCACGTCGAATCTGGATGAAGCGCCGCATCATCAGGTGCTGGTGAATCTCGGCGCGCCGGTGTCCGCGCAGTTCGCGCGCTTCGAGCGGCTCGTCGAGATCGTCGGCAGCGAGGGCGACGAACTCGCCGCGGGCCGCGAGCGTTATCGCTTCTATCGCGATCGCGGCTATGCGATCGAGACGCACAATCAGGGCGGTTGAGCGAACAGAAAGCGCGCGTTGCGTGCGCTACGCTGGCAGTGACAAAGGAGACCACCCGAGATGACCGACAAGCCCGAATCCTTCGATTCCTCCATTCCGACGCTGACCGATGTCGTCGTGCCCGGCAAGCCGGAATACGCGCGCGCGCCGTCGATCAACGCCGCGATCGAATACGACGCGGACCAGATCGCCGAGCGGCTGCGCGGCCGCTTCACGAACTTCCTGACAGGCGATGCGCGCGCGCTCATCGAAGAACGCTGCCGCGAAGTGCTGCGCGAACATTCGACGCAACTCGTCTCGGCGATCACGCGCGAAGTCGCGATGGCGCTCGAAGGCCGGATGAGCGAATGGGTGCGCGATGCAGTCGAGGAAGAGTTGCGCCGTCAGCGCGGCGAATGAGTTCTATCGCGGCGACGGTATCTCCGCCCGGCACGCGATAACCTGATCCCGGCGACACCCTGTTTCTCCAGTCGAACGCGCGCGTTCGATTGTTGCGCTATTTCTTTTGGCGAACTGATCATGTTCGCCTGCCACGCATATCGTTACAAAGAGGATGACGCCGAAATTCGACGGGCGTTTACCTATACTGCCAATGCTTCGACCAGATACAGCGATGAGCGCGTGACTCGCAGTCGTGATGCACGCCTTGGGACGTCGGTGGCACGGAGTCGTCCAGCGCATGAGCAAACAACGATATCGCGGGCGGGACCGGCCATTCTTTACTGAACGGCGTCCTCATTACGCCGCCGTGCTCCTTCTTTTCGCGATGTCGGCGCACGCCGTCACGACACTCGGGCCAAGCTCGGCCACGCAGACGGTTTCGACCGACACGTCCTACCTGATCAAGCCCGGCACCGCGATCACGACCTCATCGGGCAACGCCATCAACGTCGAAGGCATTGCGCCCGTAACCATGTCGAACGCGGGTTCGATCATCAGTTCTACGGACAACATCGCGGCGGCAGTTGTGTTCGACGTGCCCGGATCGCTCGTCAATCAGGTGTCCGGCGCGGCGCTGGGCCATACGCACGGCATCCTCTTCAACAACAACGGTGCAGCCAACAATATCGTCAATCGCGGCGATGTCAGCGCGCGTATCAGCCATGCAATTACCTACTTGGGCGCGGCGAGCGGGACCGTCGACAACTTCGGAACGCTCAACGCCAACTCGGCGGTGACGGCCAGCACGGACGGCATTCTCCTCGGATCGACGGGCAACGTGACCGTGAACAATCACGCCGGGGCGGTCATCCGCTCGGGTATGGGCGATCACGATAACGGCAGCGGGATCCTCGTGAGTGCCGGAACGGCGCTGATTGGCAATGACGGACTCATCGATGCCTATCACGAAGGCATTCTCGGCAGAAGCGGCCTTCCCATGGAGGTACGCAATGGCGCCACGGGCGTGATCCGCAGCACGATCGGGGCGGGCGTGCGGCTCCAAAGCGGGAGCACGCTCGATAACGCCGGCGTCATTGCCAGCGGGTCGGAAACGGCCATTCTGCTATTCGGCCCGAACAACGTCGTGACGCTCGGCGCGGGTTCGCGGCTGATAAGCGGCAATGGCAACGCCATCACCAGCCAGAGCACAGACAATTCGATCATCCTGACGGGCACCAACACGGAGTCGGGGAACTTCTTCGCAAGTCCCGAACATGGCTTCGTCCGGCTGAACCCGCGCGCGGGCAGCGACTGGACGCTCAACGGCACGGTGCTGATGGGCGGGACATCCTCAGCGGCGCTCGATGTCGAAGGCGCGCTGACGCTCGGCGGCGCGGTCATTCAGAACGGCGGCGGCACGACGGTAAGGTCTTCGGGCTCGCTCACGCTCGGCACGGGCGGCGCGGCCGGCATCGTGACGGGCAATGTCGTCAATGACGGCCTGCTTCGGTTCAATCGCAGCGACGCCTTTTCGTTCGACGGCGCGATAACGGGAACGGGCACGCTCGTGCAGGCGGGCAGCGGCACCGCCGCGCTGACAGCAGCGGGATCGTCGCAAGGCGCGGTAAACGTGCAAGCGGGCACGCTCGCGCTGAATCAGCCGGGCGCGTTCAATGCGGGCAGCTATGCGACGCAGCCGGGCGCGACGACCGCCATCGCCGCGGATTCGACGCTGAACGTCGCGACGAACTTCAGCCAGGCGCCGGGCGCAGCGCTGACGATCGCCATCGGACAGGCCCAGCCGATCATCACGGCGGCGAGCGCGAGTCTCGGCGGCGCGCTGAACGTGAGCGGCTTCGGCGCGAGCGCGCCGGATTCCGCGAGCGCGCTCACGAGCACGCGCTTTGACATCATCCATACGAGCGGCGGTATCGCAGGCGATTTCGCGAGCGTCGGGTTCGGCGGCACGGCGAGTCCCGTCGATTATCTGACGCTCGCCGGCGCGAAGACCAACAACGGGCTCGACTACGAAGTCGGCTTCGGCCTGCGCTGGCTCGCAGGCGCGGCACAGGGCGACGGCGCGTTCACGCTCGCAGGCGCGGCGGATACCTTCAATGCCGATGTCGCGCTCAACGACCAGACTGGCCGGTTCGCGAGCGGCTGGGACGGCCGGACGTTGACGAAGAAGGGCGCGGGCACGTTGATCCTGTCGGCGGCGAACGGCTATACCGGCGCGACACTGATCGATGCCGGCACGCTCGCCGCGGGCGCGCGCGACGTGATCGCGGGAAGTTCGCAGCTCGCGGTGGCGGCGGGCGCGACCTTCGATCTGCGCGGCTTCGATCAGCACGTCAGCGATCTCGCCGGCGCGGGCAATGTGACGCTCGCCGGCGGTGCGCTGAGCGTGAACAGCGCGGCCGATTCGACGTTCAGCGGCACGATCGGCGGCGCAGGCAGTTTGACGAAGAGCGGCGCGGCCACGCTGACGCTGAGCGGCGACAACACGTTCACCGGCACGACGACGATCGCTTCGGGCGCGCTGCGGCTCGGCGCGGGCGGGACGACGGGCAGCGTCGCCGGGAACGTCGTCGATGACGGCGCGCTCGTCTTCGACCGCGCCGACAACGTGATCTTCCGCAACACGATCAGCGGCACGGGCGATGTCGTTCAGCAAGGCAGCGGCGTCGTCACGTTGACCAACGCGCAAACCTACAGCGGCGCCACGCGCGTCGATGCGGGCGCGCTGGTGTTGACCGACGGCGCGCGGCTCGCGAATACGTCTCAGGTAAGCGTGGCTCCGAGCGCGACCTTCGGCGGCTATGGCTCGGTGGGCGGCGCGGTGCTCAACAACGGCGTGCTGGCCATAGCCGATGCCGCGCCGGGTTTCGCGGGCGGTCCGGCGGGACAATTCCTCATCGGGGGCGCGCTCACGAACAACGGCGAGATTCGCATGGCGAGCGCCGCGCCCGCGAGCACGCTGACCGTCGCGGGCGATTACACCGGCAACAACGGCCGGATGGCACTCTCCACGGTGCTCGCGGGCGACGGATCGGCGACCGACAGACTTGTCGTACACGGCGGCACGGCGGGGCAGACGCGCGTCGCAATCGCAAATGCGGGCGGCGCGGGCGCGCAAACGGCGAACGGCATCGAGATCGTCCAGGTGGACGGACAATCGAACGGCGTGTTCACGCTTGACGGCCGCGTGGTCGCGGGTCCGTACGAATACAGTCTGCGGCAAGGCGGCCTGGCGACGCCGGACGATGGCGACTGGTATCTGCGTTCGGCGCCGACGCCGCGCCCGGAGCCGGGCGCTTACCTCGGCAATCAGCGCTCGGCCGAAACGATGTTCACGATGACACTGCACGATCGCGCAGGCTTCGCCGATTCCTACGCCGCGCTACCGCCGGACGCCGATAACGCGACGGCCTGGGCGCGCACGAGAGGCGCGCATACCGACAGCGACGCGGCCAGCGGGCGTATCGGCGAATCGACGGACACCGCGCTCGTGCAGGCGGGCATCGACCTGCTGCATCGGGTGTCGGACGGGCATCGCTGGCAGGCGGGCGTGATGGCGGGCTACGGCTCGTCCACCACCGATGCGACCGCGCAGAACAGTTCCGCGACCGCGCGCGGCAACGTCAACGGGGCGAGCGCGGGCGTCTACGCGACGTGGCGCGGCAATGCCTGGTCAGCCGATGGCCCGTACGTCGACACCTGGCTGCAGTACGCCCATTTCGACAACACCGTGAAGGGCGCGGATCTGCCGGGCGAGAATTATTCGAGCAGCGTGTGGGCGGGATCGCTCGAAGGCGGCTGGGCCTTTGCGCTCGGGCAGACATCGACGGGACCGGTGCTCGTCGAGCCGCAGCTTCAGTTGATCTACACGAACTATCACGCCGGCGATCACGTCGAGCACAACGGAACGGTGATTCACAGCGACGATGGCGGCGGATTCACGACGCGCGTCGGCGTGCGGATCTTTCACGCGCCAGGCTCGGCGGCGTCGCCCGGATGGCTGCCGTTCGCGGAAATCAACTGGTGGCACGACACGCAGCTTTCCTCGGTTTCGTTCAACGACGTGCGCGTGTCGCAGGACGGCCCGAGAAATCGCATGGAGTTCAAGCTCGGCGCGCAAGGCCAGATCGCGAAACAGTGGCGCGTGTGGGGCAATCTCGGCTATCAGCAAGGCGACGGCGGTTATCGGAGCTACGAAGGGCTGCTCGGCGCGCGCTACATCTGGTGACGCGCGCGCCGGTTGCACGTCAACCCGTCACCGCGCCCTTGTTCGCCGGCCCCGCGAGCGCCGCGAATTTCGCCAGCACGCCGCGCGTGTACTTCGGCGCGGGCTGCTTCCACGCGGCGCGGCGGCGCGCGAGTTCGGCGTCATCCACGTTCAGTTGCAGAAGCAGCTTGTGCGCGTCGATGGTGATCGAATCGCCTTCCTGCACGAGCGCGATGGTGCCGCCCGCGAACGCTTCCGGCGCGACGTGGCCGACCACCATGCCCCAGGTGCCGCCCGAGAAACGCCCGTCGGTGATGAAGCCGACGGATTCGCCCAGCCCCTTGCCGATGATCGCCGATGTCGGCGCGAGCATCTCCGGCATGCCCGGACCGCCGACCGGCCCCAGATAGCGCAGCACGAGAATGTCGCCAGCTTTGATCTTGTCGCTGAGAATGGCGTCCATCGCGCTTTGCTCGTCGTCGAACACGCGCGCAGGACCCGTGATGACCGGATTCTTCAGGCCCGTGATCTTCGCGACCGCGCCGTCTTCCGCGAGATTCCCGCGCAGGATCGCGAGGTGCCCTTCCTTGTAAAGCGCCTGCTCGATCGGGAAGATGACCTTTTGATCCGCGCGCGGCTTGCTCGGCACGTCCTTCAGTTCTTCGGCCATCGTGCGGCCGGTGATCGTGATGCAGTCGCCGTGCAAGAGACCCGCGTCGAGCAGGATCTTCAGCACTTGCGGAATGCCGCCGGCTTTGTGCAAGTCCGTCGCGACATATTGACCGGAAGGCTTCAGATCGCAGATGACCGGCACTTTCTTGCGCATGCGCTCGAAGTCGTCGATGCTCCATTCCACGTCCGCCGCGTGCGCGATGGCGAGATAGTGCAGCACGGCGTTCGTCGAGCCGCCCGTCGCCATGATGAGCGCCACCGCGTTCTCGATCGACTTCTTCGTGATGATGTCGCGCGGCTTCAGATCCCTCTTCACCGCTTCGACGAGTACGCGCGCCGATTCGGCCGCGGAATCGACCTTTTCCTGATCCGGATTCGCCATCGTCGACGAATACATCAGCGACATGCCGAGCGCCTCGAACGACGAGCTCATCGTGTTCGCCGTGTACATGCCGCCGCACGAGCCGGTCGACGGGCACGCGTTCTTCTCGACGCCCTTGAAATCCTCCTCCGACATGCGCCCCGCGGTGAACTCGCCGACCGCCTCGAAAGACGACACGATCGTCAGATCCTTGCCCTTCCAGTTGCCGGGGCGAATCGTGCCGCCATACACATAGATCGACGGCACGTTCATGCGCGCCATGCCGATCATGCCGCCCGGCATGTTCTTGTCGCAGCCGCCGATCACGACGACGCCGTCCATCCACTGGCCTTGCACGGCGGTCTCGACGCAGTCCGCGATTACCTCGCGCGACACGAGCGAGTACTTCATGCCTTCGGTGCCCATCGACATGCCGTCGGAGATAGTCGGCGTGCCGAAAATCTGCGGATTCGCATCGGATTTCCTGATCGATTCGACGGCGGCGTCCGCGAGGCGCTGCAAGCCCGCGTTGCACGGCGTGATCGTCGAGTGGCCATTGGCGACGCCGATCATCGGCTTGTCGAAGTCCTCCTCCTTGTAGCCGAGGGCGTAATACATCGAGCGATTGGGCGAGCGCGCGACGCCCTGAGTGATGTGCTTCGAGCGGCGATTGAAGGCCATGGTGTGCTCCTGAGGGGATGTTCTTGATTTGATGCAGCAAGAATGCAACCGCGCTATGTGTCTGTCCAATATATTATTCAGGGCTTACTAGGTCGCAAAACATATCAATGGAACTACGACTCCTGCGTTATTTCGTGACGGTCGCCGAAGAGATGCACTTCGGCCGTGCCGCCGCGCGCCTCGCGATGACGCAGCCGCCGCTCTCGCAGGCGATCCGCGCGCTGGAAGAATCGCTCGGCGTCGCGCTTTTCGTGCGCACGAAACGGACCGTGGAGCTGACGCCCGTCGGCAAGGATCTGTTGCCGGAAGTGCGCCGCCTGCTCGCATCCGCCGATGCGCTGCGTCCGCTCGCGCAATCGCTCGCGCGCGGCGAGGCGGGCGTGCTGTCGCTCGCGTTCGTCTCCACCGCCGATTACGGGCTTCTGCCGGCGCTGCTGCGCGATTTCGGTGCGCGTCATCCCGGCGTGCGTCTGCAACTGACCGAAGCGACGAGCGACGTGCAGATCGACGAACTCGTCGCCGGGCGCGTCGATGCGGGCCTCGTCATTCCGCCGCTGCCGCCGCGTTACGCGTCGTCGCTCGAGTATGTGCCGATCGCGCGCGAGCCGCTGATGATCGCGATGTCCGAGAAGCAGGCGCAAGAGCTGAACTCGGGCGAAGGCGAACCGGTCCGCCTGCACGATCTCGCCGCCGCGCCGCTCGTCGTCTTTCCGAGGCGTCTCGCGCCCGGCTTGCACGACATCATCATGGGCTGCTATGGCGCGGCCGGGCTCACGCCGCGTATCGGGCAGGAGGCGATCCAGATGCAGACCATCGTGAGCCTCGTGTCCGCCGGCATGGGCGTCGCGCTCGTGCCGCAATCGCTGCGTCATCTAAGGCGCACGGGCGTCGTGTATCGTCCGCTGCTCGATCCCGGTCCTTTCGTGGAAACGGGGCTGGTATGGCGGATCGCGGAAGTGAGTCCGGTGCTCGCCGGGTTCATCGAAATCGTCCGTTCGAGGGCCGAAAGCGCCGGTTCTGTATGATTCGCCCCTGTAGCCCGCTTAAAGATCCCCACATCAGAATGCTCATACATCCCAATTTCGATCCCATCGCGCTTCATCTCGGACCGCTCGCCGTGCGCTGGTACGGCCTCATGTACCTGGTGGCGTTCGTGTCGGCCATCGTCATCGGCCGGTTGCGGCTGCGGCTGCCTTATGTCGCCGCGCAAGGCTGGACCGTGAAGGACATCGACGACATGCTGTTCTACGGCGTGCTCGGCACGATTCTGGGCGGGCGCATCGGCTACGTGCTGTTTTACAAGGCCAGTTATTACGCCGCGCATCCGCTCGATATCTTCAAGGTATGGGAAGGCGGAATGTCGTTTCACGGCGGCTTTCTCGGCGTGACGCTCGCGATGGTGCTGTTCGCGTATCACCGCAAGCGCACATGGCTGCAGGTGACGGATTTCGTCGCGCCGATGGTGCCGCTCGGTCTCGCGGCGGGGCGACTCGGCAATTTCATCAACGGCGAGCTGTGGGGCCGCGTGACGGACCCGAACGCGCCGTGGGCGATGCTCTTCCAGAACTCGACGAACGACGACGCCGTGTGGCTCTCGAAGAATCCGCAGCTCGACGCGCAGTATCACCTCACGGAAATTTTTCAGCGTTACCACATGCTGCCGCGTCATCCGTCGCAGTTGTACGAAATCGCGCTGGAAGGGCTCGTGTTGTTTATCGTGATCTGGACGTTCTCGCGCAAGCAGCGTCCGGTCGGCGCGATTTCGGCGCTGTTCCTGATCGGTTATGGACTCGCGCGCTTCACCGTGGAATTCGCGCGTGAGCCGGACGATTATCTCGGCTTGCTCGCGCTCAATCTCTCGATGGGCCAATGGCTTTCGCTGCCGATGATCGTCGCCGGCGTGGTAATGATGGTGTGGGCCTACAAGCGCAATCTGCGCCTGCCGCCCGAATCCGCAAAGGCTTGAGGAAAGAGCGGGGCGGTCGAACGCCGCCCCGCGTGAACAGCGGGAGCGACGTTTAGCGTCCCATTTGTACGGAGCCGGAAACGTCGACGGTCACCGTGGTCGTGCCGGCTTCCATCGCGATCGGGGCCATCTTCGCATCGGCGCTCATCGCGCGCGATTGCATCATCATGACGGGACGCGGCTGCGCGCCGCTCCGTCCGACATTCACTTCCCGAATCGTGAAATTGCTGTAGCCGAAGCCTTGCGCGGCGCTTTGCGCCTGCTTGCGGAACGAATCGATGGCTTGCGAGACGAGCTTTTGCTCGGCCGCGCGCTGCGCTTCGGGCGACAGCGAGAACGCGACGCTACCCACTTGCATCGACGAACTCATCTTGCCCGCGAGCTTCGATGCCGCCGCGAAGTCATGCGATTCGAGCACGACTTCCGTGCGCCCGCGCCACGCGGAAATCTTGCCGTCGCGATCCGTCGACGGATAGACGGTGAACGAGCCGCTCTTCGCGGTCACGCCGTCGACACCTTTGGCTTCGCGTAACGCGGCCTCGGCGCGCTGATTGAGCGTGCTGGTGAGCGACGACGGATCGGCCGCTTCCTGTTCGTAGAAGAGCGTGATGTTGACGACATCCTGCGGCACTTGCGCGCTCGCTTGTGCGGAGAGCGAGAGCACGCCCGAGGGCTGTGGCTGCGTCATCACCGTCTGCGCAGCGGCGGTTTGAGACAACGTTAGCGCGGCACCGGACATCGCGAGCAGGGCGAAGGCGGCGGCGGTTTTCTTATTGAGCATCGAAGGACTCCGTGACATCGCGTACGTGCGACGGGATTTAGTCGCAGTCGTGAAGTCGTAAGTTCCTTGTTAGACGAGGTGCTCGGTAATAAATCGCCATTGCGCTTCGGTCACGGGCGTGATCGAGAGCCGGTTGCCGCGCGCGAGCACTTGCATGTCGGCAAGCTCTGGATGTTCGCGCAACGCGGCGAGCGATATGAGCGGCGTCTTCTTCACGAACTTCACGTCGACGAGCATCCAGCGCGGCGTTTCCTGCGTCGATTTCGGATCGTAGTAATCGCTCTTCGGATCGAATTGCGTGGGATCCGGATACGCCGTCGAGCACACTTTCGCGATGCCCGCGATGCCCGGCTCCGGGCAGCTCGAATGATAGAAGAGCACGCCGTCGCCGATCTGCATCTGATCGCGCATGAAGTTGCGCGCCTGATAGTTGCGTACGCCCGTCCACGGCAAGGTTTTTTTCGGCGCGTGCGCGAGATGATCGATGCTCGCTTCGTCCGGTTCGGACTTCATCAGCCAGTAGCGCATGGTCGTGTGCATGAATCGAAGAGCGAACGGCAGGGACAAACGAAAACGGCATCGGAAAAACCGATGCCGTTTCTTGAATGAGGTCCCCGCCACAGCCGCTAGGCCGGCATCCTGAACCTGGGTTCAAGATTGGTCGCGGTAAGCAACACTTCGGGTACATCGGACTAGCGACGCGCGCGCCCGTGCTGCAAGGTTCCGCAACCGTGCCAATGTAGCATTGGTTCAAGGAATATATGACCTTGGCGTACCAGGCAGGGAAACGTCACTCTACACCAATCGTTTGCCTTCTGCAGCCTCTTCACGCTACTTCGGCAGTTTCTTTTTTCGATTGACATTGCGCGCTGATTGACTCGACGCGCATCTGCCTTATTGCGCTTCGTGTTGCGCAATGACCGCGCCCAATTGCTCGTTCATCGAGTGCATCGTGCGGCGGATTTCTTCGGCGGGGAAGGCCTCGCCGTGACGCACGCTGTCCTGCAGCTTAAGCAATTCCGACGCCAGCGAAAGCGCCGCCATCACCGCGATGCGATCCGTGCCGCGCACGCTGCTTGCATTGCGCACTTTGTTCATTTCGGCGTCGACGCGCGCGACGGCTTCACGCAATGCGCCTTCGGTTTCCGGCGAGCACGCGAGACGATACGGCTGCCCGAGAATGGATACTTCGATCTGCGTGGTCGTCATGCCTTCTCTCCCTGATGATGCTCGCCGTGCAATTCCGTTTCATGTGCTTCCCGGGAATCGGCTTCGAGGAGATCGAGTTGATTGTCGGACTCGGCATGTTGCGCGGACTTGCCGCGCGGCAGCTTTTCGAGAATCGCGTTCAGGCGGATTTGCGCGTCGTCGATTTTCGCGGACAGCGAATCGCGTTCGGACTGCAGCGTATCGCGCTCTTCGCGCACTTGCGCGAGCTCGGCCTGCACGTTCGCATAGTCGGCGCGCAGCTGTTCGAGTTGTTCCTGCAGCGCTTGATGCGCCTGCTTGTGGCGCTCGCTGATCTGGATCAGCCGGCCGATGTTTCCTGACAGTGATTCGAGTTCGTTGAGCATGTGCTGCGTCCTCTAAAGACCTCGCATTTTAGCGCGGTTCAACGGAGCTTCCGATAAATGTCTCGTTTCGAGACGTAACAACACGCGATCTAGCGCTTAATCCTTCGAATCAAGCGCATGTCGCGATGCATTCGTGTGCAGAAAACGCGAGCGCCCCGCAACGCTCGTGATGACAGGCCGGCCGCTTCTCTTTCGCTTCTCGTTCGATTCGTCATGCGCCGCGCCAGTCTGCCCGCGCGGTTTTCTTGACGGCCCCGAACCGCGCTCCTACACTTGCCGCACTTTTGGTGCTCGCATCCGCGGATCTCGTGGATGCAGTCAAACGGGAAACAGGGAGCGAAGTCGCCGCAATCGACGACGAGCCAACCTGTGCTGCCCCCGCAACGGTAAGCGACCGCAACGCAAGTTGCAAGTCGTCTCATGCGCGTTTTTGCCGCGCGAGCGTGTCGAAATTCGTCGCACGCGCGCGACTGCAAGAAACGTGTCGATGCCACTGCGCGCCATGCGCGGGAAGGCGAGACGATTGATCGCCAGCCCGGATACCGGCCGGAGTCCGACGCATCGGCGCGCATGGCGCGGTGCGTTCGTCGCGCATCGTCCTCGCGGGGAGCGGGGTCGCGCTCACGCGAAACGGAACACTTCACACATGGTATTGCCACTGGCCGCGCTCAGAAGCGGTCTCTCCCGTCATGGCGCGCTCGTTGCGGCCATCGGCGCCTTGCCGTTCGCCGGCGCTGCACAGGCGGCCCAGACGGAAGACAGCACGCAAACGCTTGCGCCCGTCGTCGTCACATCGACGCGCGCGCCGCAGCCGCTTGCCGAATCGATTCCGCAGACATCGCTTTTTGACGAGCAGGACATCGCCGATGCAAACGCAAGCGACGCGCTCGGACTCGTCGCGCTCGCGCCCGGCGTGCAGATCACGCGCAACGGCGGACCGGGCTCGAACTCGGGGCTTTTCATACGCGGTGCGGCGTCGTCGCAATCGCTCGTGCTGATCGACGGCGTGCGCGTCGAATCGGCGTCGCTCGGCGCGGCACAGCTATCGCAATTGATGCTCGACCAGATCGGGCGCGTCGAGGTCGTGAACGGCAACGTGTCGGCGCTCTATGGATCGAATGCGATTGGCGGCGTCGTGCAGATCTTCACGAAGGAAGGCGAGGCGCATCCGCCGCGCTTCAACTTCGAGGCCGAGTACGGCAGCTATCACACGCAGCGGCAATCGGCGGGCGTGAGCGGCGCGCTCGACAAGGACGGCCGCACGACCTTCAGCGTGAACGTCTCGCGCGAGAAAACCGACGGCTTCTCGTCGATCGATCCGGGAATCGCGCCCGGCGCCAATCCGAACGCGAACGGCTATCTGAACGAGAGCGTCGCGGCGACGCTGCGTCACGAGTTCAGCGACAAGTGGGACGCGGGCGTGCGCTTCCTGCAATCGAACGGCATCAACAGTTTCGACGATGCCTATGGCCAGCCGACCGATATCAACGAAACGCACGATCGCGTGCGCTCGGCGTCGGTGTTCGCGAACGGCCGCGTCACGGATAACTGGACGACGCACTTCACGATCGCGCAGGGACAGGACCGCGCGAACATCGAGCAGAACGGCGTCTATACGAGCCGTTTCGATTCGGAGAACCGGCAATATACGTGGCAGAACGACGTGCGGATCAGCGACGCGCACAAGCTGCTCTTCGGCTACGAGCATCTCGATCAGACGCTCGATTCCGATCAGTTCAGCGCGCCCGACCGTCATGTGAATTCGATGTTCGCGGGTTACGTGGGGCACATCGGCGCGAACGAGTTGCAGGCGAATCTGCGCCGCGATCAGTATTCCGATTTCGGCGGCGCGAACAGCTACTATCTGGGCTACGCGTATAACTTCGACGCGCACTGGAAGGCGAGCGCGAGCTATTCGGCCTCGTTTCGCGCGCCGAGCTTCGACGATCTCTACTATCCGCTGAGCGGCAATCCGTCGATTCAGCCGGAGCGCAGTCATTCGGTCGAGGCGGCGTTGCAGTACGCATCGAATGCGCTCGGCGTGGTGCGCGTGACGCTTTTTCAGACGCGCTATTCGAATTTGATCGATTACGTGTCCGACGGCGGCTTCTACTATGTCGCGCAGAACGTCGGGCGCGCGAAGGTGCAGGGCATCGAGGGATCGTGGGCGGGGCACGTCGGCGCAACGGATGTGCGCGCGGGCGTCACGTTCCAGAATCCCGTCGACGAAACGAATCACGAGGATTTGACGCGGCGCGCGCGGCATTTCGCGACGCTGACGGCGCATCGCACGATCGGGCCGTGGCGCGTCGGTGGCGAATGGATCGTGAGCGGTCAACGCAGCGATTACGATTCGACGCTCGCGGGCTACGGCATCGTGAATCTGTCGGCGCGCTGCGACATCTCGAAGTCGTGGTACGTCACGGCGCGCATCGACAACCTGTTCGACAAGGACTATGAACTTGCGTACTCGTACAACACGCCACGACGCGGCGCGTACATCACGTTGGGCTGGCATCCGTCGTGAGCCGCGTGGCTGAACGTCCGCGCGCGATGAACGCGAGCCGCGCCACCGCGATCTGGATCGCGCTCGGCGCAGCGACGCTCGTCGTGCTGGTCGCGTCGCTCGCGATGGGCAGCGTCGCGTTGCCCGTATCGCGCGCGATCGGCGCGCTCTTTCACGCGCACTCGGCGACGCCCGATATCGCCGATGACATCGTGCTGACCTTGCGTCTGCCGCGCGCGCTCGCGGGCTTCGCGTCGGGCGCATTGCTCGCGTTCGCCGGCGCGCTGCTGCAAGTGCTGTTGCGCAATCCGCTGGCGGAACCGTACGTGCTCGGCGTATCCGGCGGCGCGGCAACCTTCGCGCTTGCCGCGATGCTCGGGTCGCTGCCGTGGTGGGGCGTCGATATCGCGGCTTGCGCGGGCGCGTTCGCATCGATCGTTCTGGTCCTCGGACTCGCGCGCAAGGACTTGTGGCAAAGCGGACAGGACGCATCGCCGAGGCTCTTGCTGACGGGTGTCGTGATCGCATCGGGATGGGGCGCGCTCATCACGCTGATCCTGAGCGTCGCGCCCGAGAACCGTTTGCGCGGCATGATCTTCTGGCTGACGGGCGATCTCAACGGCGCGGCGGCGCCATGGCCCGCGCTGATCGCGCTCGCCGTCGTGCTCGCGGTCATCGTTCCCGTCGCACCGCAACTGAACGTGCTCTTGCGCGGCGATACGACCGCGCGCGCGCTCGGCGTGCCGGTCGAGCGCTTGCGTCTGCGCGTGCATCTCGTCGCATCGATCGCGGCGGCGGCGGCCGTGACGACGGCGGGCACCATCGGCTTCGTCGGGCTCGTCGTGCCGCATCTGTTGCGCCTCGCGTTCGGCAACGATCAGCGCATGCTCGTGCCCGCCGCCGCGCTCGCGGGCGGACTCGCGGTGATGGCCGCCGATCTCGTCGCGCGCACGGTGATCGCGCCCGCGCAATTGCCGGTCGGCGTCGTCACGGCATTGATCGGCGTCCCGATGTTCCTGTGGATGCTGCTGCGGAGGCCGCGATGATTTTGCGGCTCGACGCCATCGTGCTTCGCGCGGGTAAGCGCACGCTCATCGACGGGCTCACGCAGTCGATCGAAGCGGGCGAAATGTGGTGCATCGCCGGGCCGAACGGCGCGGGCAAGACGACGCTCATCAACGTGCTCGCCGGGATTGCGAAAGCCGCATCGGGCAGCGTGTCGCTCGACGGCCGCGCGCTCGCGTCATGGCGCGCGACGGAACTCGCGCGCGCACGCGCTTTGATGCCGCAAGCCGCGCACGACGCCTTCAGCGCGAGCGTGCTCGATACCGTGCTGCTCAACCGCTTTCCGCATCTCACCGGCTGGGGCTGGGAGAGCGACGAGGATCGCGCCGCCGCGCACGCCGCGCTCGAAACGTTGGGTCTCGCATCGTTCGCGTCGCGCGACGTGCTGACGCTTTCCGGCGGCGAACGCCAGCGTGTCGCGCTCGCCGCCGTGCTGTGCCAGAACGCGCCGCTGCTGTTGCTCGACGAACCGCTTTCGCATCTCGACCTGCATCATCAGATCGATTGCCTGCACGCGTTGCGCGACGCGGCGCGCGCGCACAAGCGCACCGTAATCTTCTCGTGCCACGATCTGAATCTCGCGCGCCGTTTCGCGACACACGCGCTTCTGCTCGACGGCAACGGCGGCGCTCATGCGGGACTCGTCGCCGACGTGCTCACGGCCGAACGCGCGAGCGCCGCATTCGGCTATCCGCTCGCGTTGATTCGCGATGGCGAGCACGAAGCGCTCGTGCCTTCCATCCCTCGCTCATGAAAGGAATTCCGATGTCCACGAATAACGGCATCCCGATGCCCCGCGCGCTCGACCGCGCCATCGAAGGCGAACTGCGCCGCATCATCGACACGAAGACGAAGCCGCCCGGCAGTCTCGGGCGGCTCGAAGACATCGCGCTGCAAATGGGCCTGATTCAACGCACGGCGAAGCCGCGCATCGAGCGTCCCGCGATGATCGTCTTCGCGGGCGATCACGGCATCGCGAAAGAGGGCGTGAGCTCGTATCCGCAGGAAGTGACCGCGCAGATGGTCGCGAATTTTCTGGCGGGCGGCGCTGCGATCAACGCGCTGTCGCGCTCGGTCGGCATGACGCTCGAAGTCGTCGATGCGGGCGTCGCGACGCCGATTCCCATCGATCATGGATACGAGCGTCTGTCGCTCGGGCTCGGCACGCGCAACTTCGCGCACGAACGCGCGATGTCGCGCGAGACCGCGCTCGAAGGCATCGCGCGGGGCGGGGCGCGCGTGCGGCATCACGCGTCGCTCGGCACGAACGTGATCGGCTTCGGCGAAATGGGCATCGCGAATACGTCGGCGGCGGCATGTCTGATGAGCCGTCTGTGCGATCTGCCGATCGACGAGTGCGTCGGGCGCGGCACCGGTCTCGACGAGCGAGGACTCGCGCACAAGCGCGAGGTGCTGTCTAAAGCGCTCGCGCTGCATCGCGATGAAGGCGATGCGATCGACACGCTCGCGACCTTCGGCGGCTTCGAAATCGCGATGATGACGGGCGCGTATCTCGCCGCCGCGTGCGCGGGCATGACGATACTCGTCGATGGTTTCATCGCGACTTCCGCGTTGCTGGTTGCATCGAAGATGGCGCCTGACGTGCTCGACTATTGCGTGTTCGCGCATGCATCGAACGAGACGGGGCATCGCCGGATGCTCGCGCATTTCGGTGCCGCGCCGCTGCTGCAACTCGAGTTGCGTCTGGGCGAAGGCACGGGCGCGGCGCTCGCGTTGCCGATCCTGCGCGCGGCCGTCGCGTTCGTCGACGAAATGGCGAGCTTCGAGTCGGCGGGCGTCTCGAATAAAGCCGACTGAGATGCGCCCGCTCGACGAACTGCGCTATTTCTTCACCGCGCTCGGCTATTTCACGCGCGTGCCGGTGCCGCGCTGGGTCGGCTTCGAGCGCGACTATCTGAACGCGGCGGCGCGCTATTTTCCGCTCGTCGGCGCGATGGTCGGCGGCGTCGCGGCGCTGGTGTATCTCGCGGCGTTGCGCGTGTTTCCGGCGGGCATCGCGGTGCTGCTTTCGATGGCCGCGACGCTCGTCTTGACCGGCGCGTTTCACGAAGACGGACTCGCCGATTGCGTCGATGCCTTCGGCGGCGCATACACGCGCGAGGACGCGTTACGCATCATGCACGACTCGCGCATCGGCGCGTTCGGCGCGATTGCGTTGATGATCGCGCTCGCGCTGAAATGGCAGACGCTCGCCGCATTGCCGCCGCAACGCGTCGCGTGGACGATGATCGCCGCGCACGCCGCGAGCCGCGCGTTCGCAATCAGCTATCTCGTCACGCTCGATTACGTGCGCGCCGAAGGCAAGGCGAAGCCGGTCGCGCAGCGCATGAGCGTGTCGTCGTTCGCGCTGGCGCTCGCGTTCGGCCTGCCGTGGCTCTTCGTGATCGACTGGAAGCTCGCGTGCGTGACGATCGTCGCGCTGATCGTTCTGCGCTTGTTCATCGGACGGTACTTCGTGCGGCGCATCGGCGGTTACACGGGCGATTGCCTCGGTTTCGCGCAGCAAGTGTTCGAGATCGCGATCTATCTCATAGGGCTCGCATGGATCTCGTCCTGATCCGGCATCCGGAAGTCGCCGTCGATGCGGGCGTTTGCTACGGGCAAACCGATGTGCCTTTGCAGCGCGATGCGCGCGAATCGGCGAGCGCGTTGACGGCGCGCATGAAGGCGCTGAACGTGCCCCCATGCGTCGATGGATGGCACGCGAGTCCGCTCGTGCGTTGCGCTTCGATCGCGCGTGCGCTGGGCGGCGACGTTCATCCCGACGCACGTCTGGCCGAGATGCACTTCGGCGCGTGGGAAGGGCGCGCGTGGGACGCGATCGATCGCGCGCTGATCGATGCATGGGCCGACGATATCGCCCATGCGCGTCCGCACGGCGGCGAGAGTCTCGCGCAGTTCGCGCATCGCGTGATCGCGTGGTTCGATGCGACGTGTGTCGATGAACGGGCCGTGCATGTCGTCGCGCATGCGGGCGTCGTGCGCGTGCTTGCTGCGCATCTGCTCGGCGTCGCGCGTGAATCGGCGTTGCAATGGCCGCTCGATTTCGGCGGGATCGCGTGGTTCAGGCGCGTGCGCGGGCAGTGGCTGCTTGTGCGGTGGAACGCCTGACTACTTCGTCCTCCGCTCGCGCGCGATTTCCAAATCGCGGCACAGCTCATCCGCGCCCAGCGCAAGCCGCGGCGTCGGCCGATTGATCAGATCGCCGTCGATGCCGAAGAGATTGCCGCGCGCCACCGCCGTCATCGATGTCCAGCGCCGCCATCTTTCGAGCGCGGGCAACGGGCGATCGGGCTTCGTCGCGCCGGGTGTCGCCGTGACGATCGCTTCCGGATTCGCCGCGAGCACGGCTTCGGTCGATATCGTCGGCACGCGCGGTTTCTCGGCTGCGAACACGTTCGCGCCGCCGCACAAGCCGATCACTTCGTCGAAAACGTTGTCGCGATTGAGCGTCATCAACGGATCGTCCCACACCTGATAGAACACGCTCACGCGCGGCCGTTCCGCGTAACGCGCACGCAATCGCGCAATCTCGCGCGTGAAGGCATCGGACGCGGCGCGTGCCTCATTCTGCGTGCCGAGCAGCGCGCCCAGCTTGCCGATGCTCGCCGCGATATCGTCGAGATGCTTCGGCTCGCTGAAATAGATCGGCACGCCGAGCGCCTGCAGCCGATCCGTCTGACGCGCCGCATTTCCATGCCGCCACACGACGATCAGATCCGGATGCAACGCGACGATGCGTTCGAGATCGAGCGCCTTGTTGTCGCCGACGCGGGCAATCGCCTGCGCCTCTTTCGGATAATCGCTATACGTCACCGCGCCGACGACGCGCGCGCCGCCGCCCGCCGCGAACAGCAACTCGGTGACATGCGGCGCGAGACTGACGACACGTTCGGCGGGCTTCGCGAGCGTGACGGACGCGCCGCTGTCATCGACGACGGTGATCGCATGCGCTTGCGTCACCGCGAAGCCGATCAGCAGGGCAATCGCACGGCGCAACTTCACGCGCAAATCTCCCGCAGCGCGAGCGACAGGCGCGCCCAGTCGCCTTCCGCGCCTGGCAATCCGATGCGCAGGCTCGGCGTCATGCCGGGCAGATCGAAAAGACGCGTCCAGATGCCGCGCAACGCGAGCGCGTGTTGCAGTTCGGGCGCTTTCGGCGTCGCTGTCCACGCGAAAAGCGGCGTCGCGCGCACGTCGAAACCGTAGATGGCGATCGATGCGGCAAGGCGCGCGCCATCGCGATGCAGACGCTCGCGCATTTCGCGCTGCCACGCGATATCGGCGAAAGCGGCGGCGACCGCATGTCGCGCCGGGCCGCTCACGGTCCATGCGCCGAGCGCGTCGCGCAACGCGTCGGCGAGCGCGGGCGCGGCCAGCACGAAACCCGCGCGAATGCCCGCGAGCCCGAAAAACTTGCCGACCGAGCGCAGCACGACGAGCCCGTCGTGCGCCGTCTCGCTCGCCAGCGACGATGCGGGATCGGTATCGGCGAACGCTTCATCGACGATCAGCGTGCCGCCGCGCGAGGCGAGCTGTTCGTGCCAGGAAAGCAGCGTGTCGCGCGCGACGCGCTCGGCCGTCGGATTGTTCGGATGGGCGACGATGACGTGATCGAACGTATCGGGCAAATCGTGCTTCGTGATGTCGAGCGTGGCGATCGCGTGGCCCGCGCGTGCGAACGCGGGCGCGTATTCGCCGTACGTGAGCGGCGCGACGGCCGCCGTGCCGCGGCGCAAAAGCGCGGGCAACGCGCGTATCGCCGCCTGCGATCCCGCCACCGGCAACGCGAGCGGCGCGCCGTAGTAGCGCGCGGCGTCTTCGGCGAGGCCGTCGTCGTCTTCGGGCAGGCGCCGCCACGCATCGGGCGCGACGGGCGGCACCGGATAGCCGTGCGGATTGATGCCGGTCGACAGATCGAGCCAGTCATCGAGAGATATCGCGTAGCGGCGCGCGGCCTCGCGCAGATTGCCGCCGTGCCGGATGGATTGCGTCATGTCAGTCAGCCACTCGTCGTTACGCTCAGAACCGCGATCATCAATAGCACCGCGAGCCACATCAATGTCGCGCGCTCGACGAGCCGCAACGCCGCGACGACATGCTTCGCCGTCGCCGTATGCCCCGCGCCGAGCGTCGGACGCGTTTCGAGCACGCCGTGATACACCGCCGCGCCGCCGATCAGCACGTTGAGACTGCCGGCCCCCGAGGCCATCACCGGCCCCGCGTTCGGGCTGTCCCACGAGCGCGCCTGCGTGCGCCAGCAGTGCCACGCCATGTGCGTGTCGCCGGCGAGCGCGTAGGTCGCGGCCGTGAGGCGCGCGGGGATGAAGTTGAGCACATCGTCGAAGCGCGCGGCCGCCCAGCCGAAACGCACAAAGCGCGGCGTGCGATAACCCCACATCGCGTCGAGCGTGTTGGCGAGGCGGAACATCAGCGCGCCGGGGCCGCCCGCGACCGCGAACCAGAAGAGCGCGCCGAAGATCGCATCGTTGCCGTTTTCCAGCGCCGATTCGACCGCCGCGCGCGAGAGCGCGTTTTCATCGGCTTGGGATGTATCGCGCGACACGATGCGCGACGTCAGCACGCGCGCGTGATCGATATCGCCGAAACTCAACGCGCGAGCGATCGGCGCGATGTGCTGGCGCAGGCTTTTCGCGCCGAGGGCGAACCAGAGCAGCAGCACATGCACGAGACACGCATACGCGAACGGCAGCGCGCCGACCAGAAACCACGCGATGCCGACCGGCGGCGCGACCAGCGCGAACCACGCGAGGATGCCCGCCGGCCGCGCGCGAAAGCCGGTGTTCACGCGCACTTCGAGCTTCGTCGCGAGATTGCCGAAGCCGACGAGCGGATGCCGCGCGCGCGGCTCGCCGAAGATGCGATCGACGATCACGCCGAGCACGGCGAGAAGCGCCATTGCGTAGGCGGAGAGAAGGAGCATCGCGCTAACCCTTGAGCGCGAGCGGAAGGCCCGCGACCATCAGCGTCGCGCGTGTGCTCGCGGCCGCGACGCGCTGATTCAGCCGGCCGAGTTCATCGACATAAAGACGCGTGACGGAGCCGAGCGGCACGACGCCCAGCCCGATTTCGTTGCTCACGACGATCACTTTGCCTTTCGTCTGCCCGAGCGCCGCGTCGAATTGCGCGAAGGCATCGCGGGCGCTGTCGGGCAGAACGGCGACTTCGTCGCTCATCGCTTCTTTCGAAAAAAGCAGATTCGCGAGCCACAGCGTCAGGCAGTCGATCAGCACGCAATGTCCCGCGCGATCCGCTTCGCGCAACGCGCCCGCGAGATCGAGCGGCGCTTCGACGAGCGTCCAGTGTGCGGGCCGGCGCCCGCGATGCAGCTTCACGCGTTCGGCGAACTCCGCGTCGCCGACGCGCGCAGTCGCGATATACGTCACGGGCAGGCCGCTTTCGGCGGCGAGCCGTTCGGCGTGCGCGCTCTTGCCGGAGCGTGCGCCGCCGAGGATGAAAGTGAGGTCGGGGGTCATCGCGATATTGTACTGACGGGCTAAGATAGCGCGTCGCTCTTCATGGGAATCCTCCGATGCCATTCACGCCACGCGGCACGCTGATGATCCAGGGCACGACGTCCGATGCCGGCAAAAGCACGCTCGTCGCCGGATTGTGCCGCCTCGCCCGGCGCGGCGGCGTGCGCGTCGCGCCGTTCAAGCCGCAGAACATGGCGCTCAATAGCGCAGTGACCGTCGATGGCGGCGAGATCGGCCGCGCGCAGGCGCTTCAGGCGATCGCGGCGGGCGTCGATGCGCGCATCGACTTCAATCCGGTCCTGCTCAAGCCGACGAGCGATCGCGGCGCGCAGGTCATCATCCACGGTCACGCGCACGCGAACCTCGACGCGCGCGCGTATCACGCGTACAAGCGCATCGCGTTCGACGCCGTGCTCGCGTCGTACGAGCGCTTGCAGAAGGACTTCGACGCGGTGATCGTCGAAGGCGCGGGCAGTCCCGCCGAAATCAATCTGCGCGACGGCGATATCGCCAACATGGGCTTCGCGGAGCGCGTCGATTGCCCGGTCGTGCTCGTCGCCGATATCGATCGCGGCGGCGTGTTCGCGCATCTCGTCGGCACGCTCGCGTGTTTGTCGGAGAGCGAAAGGGCGCGCGTTCGCGGCTTCGTCATCAACCGGTTTCGCGGGGATATCGGCTTGTTGAAGCCAGGGCTCGACTGGCTGGAAGCGCAGACGGGCAAGCCGGTGTTCGGCGTGCTGCCGTATCTGCACGGCCTGACGCTCGACGCCGAGGACATGCTGCCGAGCCAGCCGCACACGCGGGGCGATGCACCCGCGCTGAAGGTGATCGTGCCGGCGCTGCCGCGCATCAGCAATCACACGGATTTCGATGCGCTGCGGGCGCATCGTCAGATCGACTTCAGCTATGTGCGCGCGGGCGTCGCGCCGCCGCCCGCCGATCTGATCGTGCTGCCCGGTTCGAAGAGCGTGCAGCGCGATCTCGCATGGCTGCGCGAAAACGGCTGGGATCGCGCGATCGAACGGCATCTGCGATACGGCGGCAAGGTGCTCGGCATATGCGGCGGCATGCAGATGCTCGGACGCGAGATCGACGATCCCGATGGCGTCGAAGGCGCGGCGGGGTGCGTGGGCGGGCTCGGGCTGCTCGATCTCTCGACCGTGCTAACGCCGCAGAAGCAACTGGAGAATGTCACCGGACGGTTGACCATCGGCGATGCCAAAGCGCCCGTGCGCGGCTATGAAATCCACATGGGCCGCACGCGCGGACCGGCGCTCGCGCGGCCGCTGGTCGCGCTGGACGGCGGGCGTGTCGACGGCGCGGTATCGGATGACGGCCAGATCGCCGCGACGTATCTGCACGGCGTTTTCGATTCGCCCGAAGCCTGCGCCGCGCTGCTCGCATGGGCGGGCGTAAAAGACGCCGAGCCGCTCGATTATCCGGCGCTGCGCGAGGCGTCGCTGGATCGCCTCGCCGATTCGTTCGCGCAGTCGCTCGATCTGGACGCGCTACAAGCTGCCTTCGGTCAATAAAGAATCATCTGCGTGCAACGGAACATGGCGATCAGCTTGCCGTCGCCGTTCGTGACCGTCGCGTCCCACACCTGCGTGCTGCGCCCGAGGTGCACGGCCGTCGCCTTCGCGACGATCCTGCCTTCGCGCGCCGTCGAAACGTGGTTGCTCTTCAGTTCGAGCGTCGTGAAGTTCTGCGCCTTCTCCGGCAGATGCGCGATGCACGCGTAGCCGCAACACGTATCCGCGAGGCCGACGACCGTCGCCGCATGCAGAAAGCCATTCGGCGCGAGCAATTCCGGGCGGATCGTGAGTTCGCCGCTCAACTGGCCCTGATCGAGCGAGATCAGTTGCACGCCGAGCAGCTCGGGCAGGCGGCCTTTCTGGCGATTGCGAAGGAAATCGAGCGTGACATCGGGGCGAAGGGGCGTCATGAGCGTTCGGTCGGTTGAAATGGAGGAAGGCGTACGGCCGTTCGGGAGAGATGCCGGCCGCGCGAGTTTTGCCGATAATATCAACGCTCGAAATCATGCACCTGTTCTAGTCAAGACGAAATCGTGCGCGGCGCGGAAACACTGCGCGAGCGCGCCCAACAAAATCCAGGACACTTCATGACCGTGATCGTGGTGGCAAATCCTAAAGGCGGCGTCGGCAAAAGCACGCTCGCAACCAATCTGGCCGGCTATTTCGCGGCGCAAGGCGAATGGGTCGCGCTCGCGGATCTCGACAAGCAGCGCTCGTCGCACGCGTGGCTTTCGCTGCGCGTCGATATGCTGCCGAAGATCGAGGAATGGGCCGTCGACGTCGATTCTCCCGCGAAGCCGCCCAAAGGTCTGGAGAAAGCCGTCGTCGATACGCCCGCCGGCGTGCACGGCAACCGCCTGTCGCTCGCGCTGGATCTCGCCGATAAAGTGATCGTGCCGCTCCAGCCGTCGATGTTCGACATCCTCGCGACGCAGGACTTTCTCACGCGGCTATCGAAGGAGAAGGCGGTGAGGAAGGGCGCGATTCAGGTCGGCGTGGTCGGCATGCGCGTCGATGCACGCACGCGCTCGGCCGAACAGTTGCATCGTTTCGTCGAAGGACTCGATTTGCCGGTGCTCGGCTTCTTGCGCGATACGCAGAACTACGTGCAGCTCGCCGCGCACGGCCTCACGATCTGGGACGTGGCCAAAAGCCGCGTCGAAAAGGATCTGGAGCAGTGGGAGCCGATCATCGACTGGGTGTCGAAGAAATGAAAAAAGCCGGCGTCCGTTGAGGAACGCCGGCTTCGTCGGACGAAAACCGCCCGGAAATCAGGTCCAGTTCTGCGTCGGGACGTGATCGCGGCTGCCCTTGATGCGATTGTCCTCGTCGACGAACACGAGGTTCGGCTTCCAGCCCGCCTTGATCTCTTCCTCGTCGACTTGCGCGAACGCCGCGATGATGACGAGATCGCCGAGTTGCGCGCGGCGCGCCGCCGAGCCGTTCAGCGAAATCATGCCGCTGCCGCGCTCGCCCTTGATCGCGTACGTGGTCAGGCGCTCGCCGTTGTTCACGTTCCAGATGTCGATCTGCTCGTTTTCCATGAGGTTCGCGGCGTCGAGCAGGTCTTCGTCGATCGCGCACGAGCCTTCGTAATGCAATTCGCAATGCGTGACCGTCGCGCGGTGAATCTTCGATTTCAACAAGGTGCGCTGCATGGTGCTTCCTTCCTTCAGATTTCCAGATTGTCGATGAGACGCGTCGCGCCGAGCTTGGCCGCCGCGACCACGACGAGCGGCGCGTCGGTTTCGTCGGCGCCCGGCGCGATCAGGTTCGAGCGTTTGCGCACGCTGATGTAGTCCGGCTTCCAGCCGCGGTCGGCGAGCGCGTTCATCGCGTCGCGTTCGAGTGCGGCGATATCGCGATTGCCCGACAGCACGGCTTCGCGCACGCGCTGCAACGCGGCGGCGAGCTGCGGCGCTTCGGCGCGCTCGTCGGCGGACAGGAAGCGGTTGCGCGACGACAGCGCGAGGCCGTCTTCATCGCGCACGGTTTCCGCCGCGACGATTTCCGTCGGCAGCGCGAACTGATGGCACATGGCGCGCACGATCATCAACTGTTGATAATCCTTCTTGCCGAACACCGCGACGCGCGGCTGCACGCACGACATCAGTTTCATGACGACGGTGCACACGCCCGTGAAAAAGCCGGGGCGGAATTCGCCTTCGAGAATGTCGCCGAGATTGTGCGGCGGATGCACGCGATACTCCTGCGGCTCCGGATACATGTCCGTCTCGGTCGGCGCGAACAGCACGTAGACGTTCTCTTTCTGCAGCTTTTCGATGTCGTCCTGCAGCGTGCGCGGATATTTGTCGAAATCTTCGTTCGGGCCGAACTGCAGACGATTCACGAAAATGCTCGCGACCACGGGATCGCCGTGCTGGCGCGCGAGACGCATCAGGGAGAGATGGCCTTCGTGGAGGTTGCCCATCGTCGGGACAAAGGCGGTTCGGTTCTGGCCGCGCAACTGGTCGCGCAGTTCGTGGATGGAGCTGATGACTTTCATCGAGCGGGTGTCTCCTGTCGAGCGGCCGGTGCGCCGCCACGCGGAAAAAGATAAGAAAGACTAGGCAGGAGAATACGCGAGCCGCACGTAGATCGGCGCGTAGGGTTCGGCCTGCGTGATTTCGATCAGCGATTCGCGCGACAGCTCCAGCATCGCGATGAAGTTCACGACGACTACCGGCACGCCGCGCGTGGTGTCGAAGAGTTCCGTGAACTCCATGAAGCGCGCGTTCTGCAGACGCCGCAGGATCACGCTCATGTGCTCGCGCACCGAAAGCTCTTCGCGCGTGATCTTGTGATGCTGCACGAGCTTCGCGCGCTTGATGACGTCGGCCCACGCGGCGCGCAGGTCGTTCATGTCGACGTCGGGGAAGCGCTGCTCGGCGGACTGCTCGATGTAAATGTCCGCGCGCAGGAAGTCGCGGCCGAGCTGCGGCAACTGGTCGAGCTTCTGCGCGGCGAGTTTCATCTGCTCGTATTCGAGCAGACGCCGCACGAGTTCCGCGCGCGGATCTTCGGCTTCTTCGCCGGTGTCGGCCTTCTTGACCGGCAGCAGCATGCGCGACTTGATCTCGATCAGCATCGCGGCCATCAGCAGATATTCCGACGCCAGCTCGAGATTCGATTCGCGAATCTGATCGACGTAGCCGAGATATTGCGCGGTGACATCCGCCATCGGGATGTCGAGCACGTTGAAGTTCTGCTTGCGGATGAGATAGAGCAGCAGGTCGAGCGGGCCTTCGAATGCTTCGAGAAAGATCTCGAGCGCGTCGGGCGGGATGTACAGGTCGGTCGGCAGCTTCCAGAGCGGCTCGCCGTACAGGTGCGCGATCGCGACGCCGTCGATGGTGTCGGGCGTCGAATCGGTTGCGGGCGTGGCGAGCGCCACGGCACGGTCTTCCCGGGCTTCGTCGCGCTTTGCCTCAGACGGCGAATGCGCGGACGATTGCGGCTCGCGGCCTGCTGCGCTCACGTTCAGAAGTTCTGGTAATAGACGTAGGGCGTCTGGTTCACGCGCGATTGCTGCTGCGTGGTGCGCTCGTCGAGGTCGATCGGCTGCTTGTCCCACAGTAGCGCGCGGCCGCGGCGCTGTTCTTCTTCCAGCGAGGGCTTCTGCTCTTTCAACTGATTGATGAACTGGGTGATATCCGACTGATACATGATCCGGCTTCCGTTGAGGTCGAGGCGTGAGCCTGTGATTTTGCCTGTGCGCGCAATTTTACCGCAAGCGCGCGGCAGTTTCGTCGCCCGGAAGGCGCACGCGCGTGCAGCTTTCGCGGAACCCACGCGGCGCGCAGCCGTCCAACGGCGCACGTCCGGCGCGAGATGGCCGCTTTTGCGGCGTGCGTCCATGCCGATGTGGTGAAATAGCGCCTGCGTCCGATTGCGTCGGCTGCAAGTTTTACCTCGAATCCCACTTTTTCCCGATGCCGGAGGTCACGTTTGGCGGGGCGTTCGTTTGATCCGCTGCGCGCGTGGCGCGTAAGGCCGCGCGGCATGAGCCGCTGGCCGGCCCTGATTGTGGCGCTCGTCGCGTTCGGCTTCGCTGCGCCCGCTTGCGCCAAGTACGACGTCGACATCGACGCGCCGCGCAGCATCAAGAAGCTGCTGAAGGAGAACCTCGATCTCTCCCGTTTCGCCAAGCGCGACGACGTCAGCGACGACCAGTTCCAGTTCCTCGTCACCGCGACGCCGAAGGACGTGCGCGATCTCGTCGCGACGGAAGGCTATTTCACGCCCATCGTGCGTACGGACGTCACGACGGTCGACGACAAGCGCAACGTCAAGGTGAGCGTCGATCCCGGCCCGCGCACGATGGTCGCCTCGGTGCAACTGAATTTCACCGGCGCGGTGACGACCGAAGATCGCGCGCAGGAGAACGCGGCGCGTTTCGCTTTTTCGGTCAGCGAAGGCGATCCTTTCACGCAAAGCGGCTGGGACGACGCTAAAAACGCCGCGCTGCGGGCCCTGCAATCGAAACGCTATCTCGGCGCGAAGATCGTGCGTTCGCAGGCGCGCATCAATCCGCGCGCGCATCTGGCCGATCTCTCCGTGACGTTCGACAGCGGCCCGACCTTCACGCTCGGCAAGCTCGAGGTGAGCGGCCCGAAGCGCTATCCCGCGTGGATCATCGACCATGTGAATCCGATCCGCGAAGGCGAGGTCTACGACATCGCGCGCCTGAACGAGTTGCAGCGCCAGATCCAGAACACGCCGTATTACGCGAGCGTCGCGATCGATGCGGACAGCGACGTGAACAAGCCGGTCGACAC
This sequence comes from Caballeronia zhejiangensis, assembly GCF_000698575.1. GTDB lineage: Bacteria > Pseudomonadota > Gammaproteobacteria > Burkholderiales > Burkholderiaceae > Caballeronia > Caballeronia zhejiangensis. Next base: position 19,588 of record NZ_JFHD01000019.1, on the reverse strand, counting down.
ACCGCTGCATGTGAAGGTGAGCGAGTATCCGTACAACAGCATCCGCTACGGCGTGGGTTACGCGACGGACACGGGTTTCCACATTCAGGGCGCCTACAGCTATCTCAATACGTTTGGCGCGGCGTACCCGTTCACGATTTCCGGGCGGCTCGACCAGACGCAGCAATACGGCCGCGTGCAACTCGCGATGCCGCCCGATTCGTCCGGCTGGGTCAACGCCGTGTTCGGCTCGTACACGATCACCGACGTCTCGAGCACGAAGATCTATAGCGGGCGCGTCGGCGTGCAGCGTTCGCGCTCGCGTCAGAACATCGACACGACGTATTCGCTGACCTTCTACGACGACCGCCTGACGCAGAACGAGCCGAATCCGTCGACGGCGCGTGCGCTCGTGCCCGCGTGGAGCTGGGTGCGCCGCGACGTCGACGATCCGCTGTTTCCGCGCCGCGGCAACATCATCCGCGCGGAGGCGGGTTTCGCCGTCAAGGGCGTGATGGCCGATCAGACTTTCGCGCGCCTGTACACCAACGCGCTGCAATACGTGCCGCTCGGCAAGAACGATCTGCTCGTGTTTCGCGCGGAGTTCGGCGGCGTGTTCACGAGCGGGCCGTCGAGCGGCGTGCCGGCTTCGCTGCTGTTCCGCGCGGGCGGCGCGAATTCGGTGCGCGGCTATAGCTATCTCAGCATCGGCAACAATGTGGCCGGCTCGATCCTGCCGACCAAATACATGGTGACGGCCAGCAGCGAATATCAGCACTGGTTCACGCACGACTGGGGCGGCGCGGTGTTCTTCGACATCGGCACCGCGACCGACAACTGGAGCGAGCGCGTGTTCGATCCGGGCGTGGGCGTCGGCGCGCGCTGGCGCAGTCCGGTCGGCCCGGTCAACGTCGACCTGGCGTATGGGCTGAAGAACAAGAGCATCAAACCGTATCTGACGCTCGGCATCGCGTTCTGATGCGTGAGAACGATGAAGGACATTGAATCGGCATGACGGACCCGAACAAGCAGGCGGACGCCGAAGCGCCGCCGCCCGAAAACGTTGGCGGCGGCGACGGCGGCGCGCAGACACCGCCGCCGCGCAAAAGCGGCTGGCGCCGTTTGGCGCGGTGGATCGGCGCGCTCGTGCTCGTCGTCGTGCTGATCGCCGGGATCGCCATCGGCACGGTCTTTTACGTGCTGACGACCGAGCGCGGCACGCGCTACGCATGGAACGCGGCAACGAAGCTGCTCAAGGGGCAACTTACCGGCAAGCTCGACGGCGGCGCCATCGCGACCGGCCTGCAACTGCGCGACGTGCGCTGGAAGGACGGCAAGGGCACGGATATCGCGGTCGATAGCGTGTCGGGCCGCTGGGCGCTCACACGCGAGCCGCTGCGCTTCACGATCGATTATCTGCATATCGGGACGGTCGATGCGCGCATTGCGCCGTCGAACGAGCCGAGCAAGAAAACGGAACTGCCCAAGGATCTGCGCATTCCGATTCAACTTGCGATCAACGATCTTTCCGTCGGGAAACTGCGTCTGCATCAGGGCACGGCGACGACCGAATTCTCGCGCCTGCTTTTCCACGGCCGAAGCGACGGCCAGCATCACGAAGCGGCGGTAGAGCGGCTCGACACGCCGTTCGGCGCGGTGACGGCGTCGGCGAAGCTCGATGGCGGCGCGCGTCCGTTTCCGCTTTCCGGCGATGCGGGCTATGCCGGCAAGGTCAACAACGAAACGGTGAACGTGAGCGCGCGGCTCTCGGGCTCGCTCGAAGACCTGATCGCCGACGTCGATGCGAGCGGCCTGAAACTCAACGGACGCGCGCACGTCGAGGCGCTGCCGTTCGCGGACGTGCCGCTCAAGTCGGCGCTCGTCACGTTCGATCACGTCAATCCGCAGGCGTTCGCGCCGGGCGCGCCCGAGGCCGACCTCGCCGTGCGCGCCGAAGTGAAGCCCGTCGAAGGCGCGGACCCGAACGCGTTCGTCGTCGCCGGGCCGGTGTCGATCGTGAACGCGAAGCCCGGTTCCATCGACAAGAAGCTGCTGCCGCTCATCGACGCGCACGCGAACGTGCGGCTCGACGCGTCCGAGCAAAGCATCACCGATCTCGATGTGCGGCTCCTGAAGAACGCGTCGGTGAGGGGCGGCGGCGCGCTCAAAAGCGGCAAGGGCAAGTTCGACCTCAAGGTCGCGAAGCTCGATCTGAACGCGATCGAGCCGACGCTGCGCCCGACGGATTTCGCCGGACCGATCCGCATCGAGCTGGATGGCGACACGCAGCGCATCGCCGCCGACCTGAACGATCCAAAAGCCGCGATCCGCGCGCAGGCCAAAGTGAAGCTCGATCCGCAAGCGACCACGCTCGACGACGTGAAGCTCACGGTCGGGAAGGGCCGCGTCGAAGCGAGCGGCGTGCTGAAGAAGGACGCGAATTCGAGCTACGACCTGAAGGCGAAAATCGTCGAGTTCAATCCGCTGCTGCTGCAACAGCAGTTGATCGCGCCGAAGCCCGCGCCGGCGAAGAAAGGCGCGAAGCCGTCGAACAAGCCGGCCGCGCCGGCGCGTGTCGTGGAAGCGCGCGTGAACGGCACGCTGGCGGCATCGGGGCAACTCGCGCCGACGCTCACGACCAAGGCGACCTTCAAGCTCACCGACAGCATGTACGACAATCTGCCGCTGACGGGCGAGGGCACGATACAGGTCGCGGGCATGCGGCTGTTGCCGAGCAAGGCGGCGCTGTCGGTGGCGGGCAACAACGTCGATCTGAACGGCAGCTTCGGCGCGCCCGGCGACCGGCTGCGCTTCAAGGTCGACGCGCCCGCGCTCGAACGGCTCGGCTTCGGCATCGCGGGCACGGCGAAGGCGGACGGCGATCTGACCGGCTCGATCGCGCATCCGAACATCGCGGCGAACTATCAGGCCGATGGCCTCGTGTTCGGCGCGAATCGGCTCGGTCACGCGGAAGGCCGCGCCGATATCCGCGACGGCGCGAACGGCGCGCTCGTCTTCACGCTGAAGGCGCGCGATGCGAGCACGGAAGACATCGACATCGCGAATCTCGACGCGAATCTGAACGGCACGCGCGCGCATCACACGCTCGACGTGACGGCGACCGGCAAGGTGCGCGGCCAGCCCGTGAATCTCGCGCTCGGCGCGAACGGCAAGTTCACCGACGCGCCCGACGGCCCGCACTGGGACGGCGCGATCACGAAGCTGTCGAACAAGGGCACGCCGTCGCTGAATCTCGAATCGCCGCTTTCGGTGAGCTACGGTCCGAAGCGTCTCGTGCTCGGCGCGACGCGGCTCGTCGCGGAAGGCGCGGTGCTGAATCTGAAATCGTTCGCGATGGAGAACGGCCGCCTGCAATCGGCGGGCACGCTGACGAACCTGTCGGTGCCGCATCTGCTCGACGTGCGCCAGACGCTGACGGGCGCGGAGCCGCCGATCCGCACCGATCTCGTTTTCGACGGCGACTGGAACTTCACGCTCGGCGCGACCGCGACGGGCTACGCGCAGATCAAGCGCCGCGCCGGCGACGTGACGATCGACGGTACGCGCGGTCTGTCGGCGCTCGGCATTTCCGATATCGCCGCGCGCGCGGATTTCACCGACGGCAACCGCCTGAACGCGTCGCTGCACGCCCAGGCGAGCCGCATCGGCGTGATCGATGCCAACGTGCACACGCCGCTCGTCAATCGCGACGGCATGCTCACCATCGACGACAACGCGCCGCTGACCGGCGCCATCAACGCGAACGTGCCGGAATTGCGCACGACCGGCGGCCTGCTCGGCGCGAACTATCTGCTCGGCGGCAGGATTGCGCTCAAACTCGTGATCGCGGGCATCGTCGCGAAGCCGAATCTGTCGGGCTCGCTGACGGGCGACAACATTTCCGCGACGGTCGTCGATCAGGGCGTGCAACTGAAGGACGGCATCATCCGCATTGCGCTGTCGGAGAATCTCGTCGATTTTCAGCGCGTCGAGTTTCATGGCGCGAGCGGCACGCTGCGCGCGACCGGCAAGGTGCGCCTCGATCAGCAGGAGCCCGATCTGACCGCGAGCATCATCGCGGACAAGCTGGAGCTGTTCGCATCGCCGGATCGCGAGCTGATGCTGTCAGGCAGCGCGACGATCGCGAACGCGGGCTTGCAGGGCGGCATGGCGATCGACGGCAAGTTCACCGTCGATCACGCGCTCATCGATCTGCCGGAATCGTCCGCGCCGTCTCTCGGCGACGATGTCGTGATCGAGCGCCCCGATGGCACGATCAAGGGCGAGAACCAGTCGATCACCGCGAAGACCGAGAAGCCGGTCGGGCCGTTCACGCCGCGCGCGAACATCGGGATCGATCTCGGTCAGCACTTCCGCTTCAAGGGCGCGGGTGCGGACCTCGGCCTCGCGGGCACGATTACGGCGATGAGCGCGCCGAACATGCCGCTGCGCGCGGTCGGCAACGTGCGCGTGACGACGCCGGGTTCGTCGTACACGGCGTTCGGGCGCAAGCTGAACATCGAGAACGGTTTCTTCACGTTCAACGGGCCGGTGGCGAATCCCGGCCTCAACATTCTCGCGATGCGGCGCAATCAGGAAGTCGAGGCGGGTGTGCAGGTGACGGGCACGGTGCAGGCGCCGGTCGCCAAGCTGATTTCCGAGCCGAGCGTGCCAGACAACGAAAAGCTCTCGTGGCTGCTGTTCGGCCACGGCACCGATCAGGGCAACAACGTCGGCCAGCAGAGCGCGATGACGAGCGCGCTCGCGCTGCTCGGAAGCCGCGGCGGCGCGAAGATCGCGCAGACGGTCGGACTGGACGAGTTCACGGTCGGATCGAGCGAAGTGGGCCTGACCGATCCGCAAGTCGTGCTGCTGTCGAAGGCGATCAACGAACGGCTCGTGATCGGCTACGAGCAAGGCTTGCAATCGGCGAGCAACGCGGTCAAGGCGACGCTGAACCTGTCGCGGTTCTGGGCCGTGACGGTGTACGGCGGGACGTATCAGGGCGTCGATCTGTCTTATACGCGGCGCTTCAATCGCTGGTCGAGGCTGTGGTCGTCGTCTTCGTCGGCATCGCGGGCGTCGACTGTGCAGCCATCGGCGGCCTCGGGGGCGTCGGGCGTGAGCGCGCCATTCGGGGCATCGGCGACGGAAGTGGAATCGGACTGAGCATCGTCTGCTTCAAGCAAAAAGGGCACGCGATCTGCGTGCCCTTTTCGTTATGCGATGCGTGTTACTTCACCCGCATGCCCGGTTTCGCGCCGCTGTGCGGCTCGAGAATGTAGAGGCCCGGTTCGGCTTTTTCGTCCGTGGCGGATGCCGCGAGCACCATCCCTTCCGACAGACCGAACTTCATCTTGCGCGGCGCGAGGTTGACGACCATCACGGTCAGCTTGCCGATCAGATCTTGCGGCTGATACGCCGACTTGATGCCCGAAAACACATTGCGCGTCTTGTCCTCGCCGACGTCGAGCGTGAGTTGCAGCAGCTTGTCGGAGCCTTCGACGGCCTTGCAGTCGACGATCTTCGCGATACGCAGATCGACCTTCGCGAAGTCGTCGATGGAAATGACGCCCGCATCGTCCGGCTTCTTAGCGGCGGTCTTGGCCGGAGCGGCTGTTGTCGTCGCCGTTGCGGCTGCGGCTTCCGCGGCCGGCGCGAGCGATTCGCGATTCGCGGCGAGCAACGCCTCGATCTGCTTCGGATTGACGCGCGTCGTCAGATGCTTGTACGCGTTGATCGCGCTCGCCGACGACAGCGGCTTGTCGGCATCGGCCCAGACGAGCGGCGCGATGCCGAGGAACGATTCCACCGCTTCGATGAGCTTCGGCAAAACCGGCTTCAACGCGAGCGACAGCAGGCGGAACGCTTCCAGGCTCACGCTGCAGGTTTCATGCAGCGCGACGGCGTTCGCCGGATCCTTCGCCTGTTCCCACGGCTTCGCGGTGTCGACGTAGGCGTTGACGGCGTCGGCCAGTTCCATCGTCGTGCGCAGCGCGCGGCCGTATTCGCGCGACTCGTAGAAGCCGGCGATGTGCGGAATCGCCGAACGCAGTTGCGCGACGAGCGGATGATGCATCGCGCTGTCCTGCACGCGGCCGTCGAAACGCTTGATGAGAAAGCCCGCCGCGCGGCTCGCGATGTTCACGTACTTGCCGACGAGATCGCTGTTCACGCGCGCCTGGAAATCTTCGAGATTCAGGTCGATGTCTTCCATCGTGCTGTTCAGCTTCGCCGCGAAGTAGTAGCGCAGCCACTCGGGATTCAGCCCCGTGTCGATGACGCTCTGCGCGGTGATGAACGTGCCGCGCGACTTCGACATCTTCGCGCCGTCGACGGTCAGGAAGCCGTGCGCGAACACGTTCGTCGGCGTGCGATGGCCGGAGAATTCGAGCATCGCCGGCCAGAACAGCGTGTGGAAGTACAGAATGTCCTTGCCGATGAAGTGATATTGCTCGGCCTTCGAGCCGGGCTTCACCCATTCCCCGAAATTCACGCCGATGCGGTCCGCGAGATTCTTGAAGCTCGCGTAATAGCCGACGGGCGCATCGACCCAGACGTAGAAATACTTGCCCGGCGCGCCGGGAATTTCGAAGCCGAAGTAGGGCGCGTCGCGCGAAATGTCCCAGTCGGCGAGTTTGGCTTCGCCCTTGTCGCCGAGCCATTCGCGCATCTTGTTGGTGGCTTCGGGCTGAGCGAGACCGCTGACCCAGCCGCGCAGGAATTCCTCACAGCGCGGGTCGGACAGCTTGAAGAAATAATGCGTCGACGTCTTGCGGATCGGCGTCGCGCCCGACACGACCGAATACGGATTGATCAGTTCGGTCGGCTGATAGGTCGAGCCGCAGACTTCGCAGTTGTCGCCGTATTGGTCCTTCGCGCCGCATTTCGGGCATTGGCCCTTGATGAAACGGTCCGGCAGGAACATTTCCTTGACCGGATCGTAGGCTTGTTCGATGTCGCGCGCCTCGATCAGGCCCGCCTGCTGCAGCGCGCCGTAGATCGTGTTGCACAGTTCGCGGTTTTCCTCGGCATCGGTCGAGTAGTAGTTGTCGAACGAGATGCCGAAGCTGTCGAAGTCGCGCTTGTGCTCTTTCCACACGCGCTCGATCAACGCTTTCGGCGTGATGCCTTCCTTCTCGGCGCGCAGCATGATCGGCGTGCCGTGGGTGTCGTCCGCGCCGACGTAGTAGACCTCGTGGCCATGCATTCGCAGCGTCCGAACCCAGATGTCCGTCTGAATGTATTCGACCATATGGCCGATATGAATCTGACCGTTCGCGTACGGCAACGCGGACGTGACGAGGATCTGGCGGCGGCCGCCTTCAAAGGCTTGAGCGGCAGGCGCGGCGGTGGCAGTGGCTGAAATCGGTGCTGACATAAAGGCGCGGCCCGGTGGGAGTGCTTGAGGTTGTGAAAAAACGCGGAGTTCGATTTTAGCAGGGCGGGGAGAGGCGGGCGGAGTCGGCGGTGGATAGGGCGGAGTGCGTTTCGAGCGCCCAAAAAAAAACCGGGGTCCAATCGGGCCCCGGAGCAACAACGACAAGAGGAGAATGGCAGGTGATGGCATCGCCATCCGCCTACCGTAAGGACAGACAGCAGCACCGCGTCCAAGTTTCAAATTTTTTTCAGACGACTAATTGCCGCTCGTGCCACCGCCCTCGCGGCGGCATATTCTCCTTTATAATCAGACGCTTACTGCACTTGTCCGGGCTGCGCGGTCGCACGCAGATAGATCTCCACGCGACGATTCTGCGCGCGGCCGGCTTCCGTCGAGTTGTCCGCGATCGGCTGAGTCTGGCCCATGCCCGATGCCGCGAGACGCTGCGCCGCGACGCCGTGCGTCGAAATGTACGACGCGACGCTCTGCGCGCGATTCTGCGACAGCGTCTGGTTGTAAGCCGCCTGACCCGTGTTATCCGTATGGCCGACCACGCTCGCGATCAGCTCCGGATGCTGCTGCATCGTCTGCGTGACGGAGTTCAGCACCGGATCGAACGACGGCTTGATCGCGTAGCTGTTCGTGTCGAACGAAATCGAGTTCGGAATGTTCACCTTCAGCGAGCCGTCCTGCTGCTCGGTCACTTGCGTGCCCGTGCCCTTCGAGTCGCCCGAGATCTTGTTCTTGATCGACTGCCAGTTGTAGCCGACGATACCGCCCGTCGCCGCGCCGGCTGCCGCGCCGATCGCCGCGCCCTTGCCGCCGCCGAAGATCGCGCCGATCGCCGCGCCGGTCGCGGCGCCCGCGCCGGTGCCGACTGCGGTGTTGGTGCCCTGCTGCGTTTGACAGCCGGCGAGAAGCGCGCCCACCAGGGCAACGACGGACAGGCGGGTCATCAACTTAGTATTCATCTACGATCTCCTTTGATTCAACAAGCGTTCGGCGCATGCGCCGACAGTGCGAAAGGGTCTTCGGACGAGCCTCCGGGCGAGCCTCTACAATAATGAGAAAAGCGCCCGACTGCCCGGTGGGATGCGTCCCCGGAAAGATTTGCAGCGGGATAGTGCAATGCGTAAGCGTTACAACGCAACGGCGCTAACAATTACTTTCAATTTCCTCAGAGTGTTCCGTGCGCCGCTGGGCGCCAGCAACAATCGTTCCATGGAGTCTCGATGAGTATTGACCGCGCGAAGATCGACGCCGCACTCGCCACACTGACCGATCCGAACACCAACCGCAAGCTGGTTGATCTGAAAAGCATTCGCAACGTATCCGTCGACGGCGCGAACGTCGTGGTGAGTGTCGTGCTCGGCTATCCGGCGAAATCGCAGTTCGGTGCGATCCGCGAAATGGTGGAAGGCGCGCTGCGTCAGATCGCGGGCGTCGCGAACGTGACCGTGGATGTTTCGTCGCAGGTCGTCGCGCATGCCGTGCAGCGCGGCGTGAAGCTGCTGCCGAACGTCAAGAACATCATCGCGGTGGCGTCCGGCAAGGGCGGCGTCGGCAAGAGCACGACGGCGACGAATCTCGCGCTCGCGCTCGCGGCCGAAGGCGCGTCGGTCGGCATGCTGGACGCGGACATCTACGGTCCCTCGCTGCCGATGATGCTCGGCATCACCGGCCGTCCGGAATCGCCTGACAATCAGACGATGAATCCGCTCGAAGGCCACGGCATTCAGGCGAACTCCATCGGCTTTCTGATCGAGCAGGACAATCCGATGGTCTGGCGCGGCCCGATGGTCACGTCCGCGCTCGAACAATTGCTGCGTCAGACGAACTGGAAGGATCTCGATTACCTCGTCGTCGACATGCCGCCGGGCACCGGCGACATCCAGCTCACGCTATCGCAGAAAGTGCCGGTGACGGGCGCGGTGATCGTCACGACGCCGCAGGACATCGCGCTGCTCGACGCGAAGAAGGGCTTGAAGATGTTCGAGAAGGTCGGGATTCCGATTCTCGGCATTGTCGAGAACATGAGCACGCATATCTGCTCGAACTGCGGTCACGAAGAGCACATCTTCGGCGCGGGCGGCGGCGAGCGCATGGCGAAGGAATACGGCGTCGAAGTGCTCGGTTCCCTGCCGCTCGATATCGCCATTCGCGAGCGCACCGACGCGGGCCAGCCGACCGTCGTGTCGCAGCCGGACAGCCGCATCGCGGAGACGTATCGCGCCATCGCGCGCCGCGTCGCCATTTCGATTGCGGAGCGCCAGCGCGACATGACCTCGAAGTTTCCGAGCATCGTCGTGCAGAACACCTGATTTCGAATAAGCGATCGAATCGGCGCGAGCCTTGTGCGATGCGGCTCGCGGTATCATGTCGCCTTCGATGCGCGGCAGCGCGGACGCACGGGGCGTCGGCGGGCCGCCGAGAGGATCGCATGAGACACAGATTCGACGGAAGGGCGCTTTACGCCTCGATCGCGATGGCCGCTTGCAGCGTCATGCTGAGCGGTTGCGGCCTCATCTTCCAGAATCACGAAAAGCGCGCGGACGCCGTTTTGAATCCGACGCCCGGCAACGCCACGCGCGGCACCGTCACGCTGATCGAGCGCGCGGACGGCGTGCAGGTTTCCTACAGCCTCACCGACATGCCGCCGAACAGCGATCACGCGCTGACCGTCCACGAGCGCGGCGACTGCATCGCGGTCAACGGGCCGGACGCGAGTCCGGTGTTCGCGCTGCCTTCCGATCGCAGACGAACGTCATCGCGTCTCGAAGGCGAGCTCGGCAACATCCACGCGGACGCAACCGGCGCGGCGACGGGCTTCATCGTCGCGACAGATGTCTCGCTCGACGGCGTGCGCTCGATCATTTCGCGCGCGATCATGCTGCACCGCGAAGCGCTCGACCCGTACGCGAGCGCGCCGCACAACGTCGGACCCGCGCTCGCTTGCGGCGTGATCCGGCGGTAGCTGCTGCGGCGGCATGCGAAGCGCCCGGCGCGGCGGCGCGCTTCGCGTAAAATACCCGCTTTCGTTTGGCCCGCGCGGCGAGAACCGCCGCCGGCCATGCCCCGTTTCACCGCAGGCGGCGGTCGCGAGACCGAGCCGTTCACCGTTGAGTAGCGTCCCCTATGAGCATCAAATCCGATAAGTGGATTCGCCGCATGGCCGAAGAGCACAAGATGATCGAGCCGTTCGTGCGCGATCAGGTGCGCGTGGCCGAGGACGGCCGCAAGATCGTGAGCTACGGCACGTCGAGCTACGGCTACGACATCCGCGTCGCCGACGAATTCAAGATCTTCACGAACATCAATTCCACCATCGTCGATCCGAAAGCCTTCGACGAGAAATCGTTCGTCGACTTCAAGGGCGATGTCTGCATCATTCCGCCGAATTCTTTCGCGCTCGCACGCACGGTCGAGTATTTCCGCATTCCGCGTTCGTGCCTCACGGTGTGCCTCGGCAAGTCGACGTATGCACGCTGCGGGATCATCGTGAACGTGACGCCGTTCGAGCCGGAATGGGAAGGTTACGTCACGCTCGAATTCTCGAATACGACACCTTTGCCTGCCAAAATCTACGCGAACGAGGGCGTCGCCCAAGTCCTGTTCTTCGAAAGCGATGAAATGTGCGAGACGTCGTATGCCGATCGCGGCGGGAAGTACCAAGGTCAGCACGGCGTGACGCTGCCGAAAACCTGATCGAACCACGCACGTTACAAGCTTGTCGAAAGACCGCTGGCCCCGAGATTGCGACTCGGGCAGCGGTCGTTTCCATTTGGAGATTCGCCCCATGAAGTTCCGCTTCCCCGTCGTCATCATCGACGAAGACTTTCGCTCCGAAAACATTTCGGGTTCCGGCATCCGGGCGCTCGCAGAAGCGATCGAAAAGGAAGGCGCCGAAGTCCTCGGCCTGACGAGTTACGGCGATCTCGCCGCGTTCGCGCAGCAGTCGAGCCGCGCATCGTGTTTCATTTTGTCGATCGACGACGAGGAATTGCTGCCTTACGCGGACAACGTCGTCGTAGAAGGCGATACGCCGGAACTGGCGACGGCCATCGTCGCCTTGCGCGCGTTCATCACCGCGGTGCGCAAGCGCAACGCCGATATCCCCATCTTCCTGTACGGCGAAACGCGCACGTCGCGCCATCTGCCGAACGACATCCTGCGCGAACTGCACGGCTTCATCCACATGTTCGAGGACACGCCGGAGTTCGTGGCGCGTCACATCATTCGCGAGGCGAAGGTGTATCTCGATGCGCTCGCGCCGCCGTTCTTCAAGGAGCTCGTGCAGTACGCGGACGAAGGCTCGTATTCGTGGCACTGTCCGGGGCACTCGGGCGGCGTGGCATTCCTGAAGAATCCGCTCGGGCAGATGTTCCATCAGTTCTTCGGCGAAAACATGCTGCGCGCGGACGTCTGCAACGCGGTCGAGGAACTGGGTCAGCTGCTGGATCACACCGGCCCGGTCGCGGCGTCGGAGCGTAACGCGGCGCGCATCTTCGGCGCGGATCATCTCTTCTTCGTGACCAACGGCACGTCGACGTCGAACAAGATCGTGTGGCATGCGACCGTCGCGCCGGGCGATATCGTGCTGGTCGATCGCAACTGCCACAAGTCGATCCTGCACGCGATCACGATGACGGGCGCGATCCCCGTGTTCCTCACGCCGACGCGCAATCACTTCGGCATCATCGGACCGATTCCGCGCGACGAGTTCAAGCCGGAGAATATCCGCAGGAAGATCGAGGCGAATCCGTTCGCGCGCGAGGCGCTGGCGAAGAACCCGAAGATCAAGCCGCGCATTCTGACGATCACGCAGAGCACGTACGACGGCGTGATCTACAACGTCGAGATGATCAAGGATCTGCTCGGCGACATGCTCGACACGCTGCACTTCGACGAAGCCTGGCTGCCGCACGCCGAGTTCCACTCGTTCTATCAGGACATGCACGCGATCGGCGCGGGCCGTCCGCGCACGGGCGCGCTCGTGTTCGCGACGCACTCCACGCACAAACTGCTCGCGGGCATTTCGCAGGCGTCGCAGATTCTCGTGCAGGACAGCGAGAACAGCACGTTCGACCGTCATCGTTTCAACGAGGCGTATCTGATGCACACGTCCACGTCGCCGCAATACGCGATCATCGCGTCGTGCGACGTCGCGGCCGCGATGATGGAAGCGCCGGGCGGCGAGGCGCTCGTCGAGGAGTCGATTGCGGAAGCGGTCGATTTCCGCCGCGCCATGCGCAAGGTCGATGCCGAATACGGCGACGACTGGTTCTTCAAGGTCTGGGGCCCGGACGCGCTGGCGGAAGAGGGCATCGGCGATCGCGAGGACTGGGTGCTGAAGCCCAACGACCGCTGGCACGGTTTCGGCGCGCTCGCGGAAGGCTTCAACATGCTCGATCCGATCAAGGCGACGATCATCACGCCGGGACTCGACGTCGACGGCGAATTCGGCGAGACCGGCATTCCGGCCGCGATCGTGACGAAGTATCTGGCGGAGCACGGCATCATCGTGGAGAAGACGGGGCTTTACTCGTTCTTCATCATGTTCACGATCGGCATCACGAAGGGCCGCTGGAACTCGATGGTCACGGAGCTTCAGCAGTTCAAGGACGACTACGACAACAATCAGCCGCTGTGGCGCGTGCTGCCGGAGTTCGTCGCGCAGCATCCGTCTTACGAGCGCATCGGTCTGCGCGATCTATGCGAGCAGATTCACAGCGTCTATCGCGCGAACAACATCGCGCGCCTGACGACGGAGATGTACCTGTCGAGCATGGAGCCGGCGATGAAGCCGTCCGAGGCGTTCGCGAAGCTCGCGCACCGCGAGATCGATCGCGTGCCTATCGACGAACTGGAAGGACGCGTGACGTCGATTCTTTTGACGCCGTATCCGCCGGGCATTCCGTTGCTGATTCCGGGCGAGCGTTTCAATCGCACGATCGTGGATTACCTGCGTTTCGCGCGCGAGTTCAACGAGCGCTTCCCGGGATTCCATACGGATATTCACGGGCTGGTCGGCGAGATGATCAACGGACGGATCGAGTATTTCGTGGATTGCGTGCGGGATTGAGTGCACGCAGTGGCGATCACGAGCCGCATCAAAAAATAATGAATGCGGTGATCGTGTCGCGATAGGGGCCGGGCCGTGGGGCCGATTGCGCAGGCACTTGCCCATAGACGGTGAAGGTGTAGGCGACGCCCGTACCGACGCCGTTGCCCATCACAGTCCCGGACGTGCCGTCGCCCCACGGGACGGTATGCGAAGGGTCGATGTACAGCTGATAGTCGATTGTCTCGGTCCCACCCACCCGTGTGAGCTTGCGCCCAGTGATCGCGCCGCCGTCCGACGTGCCTCCGTTCAGCGCAATGTTGTACGACGCGCCCGACGTGCAGGTCGCGGTGATGCGGCTCGTCGCCTCGAGCGGCTCCTGAAAAGAGCTCTGCGTGCCGAACGCCATCGGCGTCGCGGAGATGTTGCAGTTGTTCGCCACGTTGACCGATACGTTGAACGCCGCCGACTTGTACGGCGCGGTCGCCGTGCTGCAACTCGGCGGCGTGCCGCTGTAGCCCACATAGACGAAATACGTGTCGGCGGCGGTGAACGTCTGCGTGTACGTCCCCAATCCGACCTGCTGATTTGGCGGAATCCGCCCGTAGAACGGCTCCTGTGCCCACACCTTGCCGCTCGGATGCACGGGCAGGTCGATGATGTACGGCGTCGTCGACGGGTTGAGAATCGAGCCCCACACGCTCACATGATCCGGATCGACGTATAGGTTGTAGTCGAGCGTCGCGCCGTTCGGGCCGGTCAGCACGCGCGGCGACGTCGTGCTGATGTTCAGGCACATGCGCACCATCGGCGTCGTGTAGCCGGTGCAATACATGATGACCGCGCCGACGACCTCCGTCGGCTCCGAATAGGTCGTGTCGTATTCGCCGAAATCCGTGTAGCCGACGGAAAACGAACACATCTGCGCCCGCGACGCTTTCGGCAGCGCGAGCAGCGCAAACATCGCGACGACGATGACCGCGCCTCTTCGTATCCACGATCGCGTTCGCATGATTCATCCTCCGTTGCCGCGACAGACGAACGGCCCGATCTGCGGCAACTCGTGTGACGACGCGGCGTCGAACGGCACCTGCGCGGAACAGCTCGCGCCGTGTCCGCGAATCGTCACCGTGTTGGCGGCGTCGAGCTTGTTGAAGAACGCGAGGCCGTCGAAGCCGACGATCGCCGTTTTGCCCGTGCTCTCGTTGGTCGCGGCAGCGCCTTCCTTGATCGGCGCGCCGTCCGCATCGACGAAACTCACCGACGCGCCCTGATACCGCGACATCCCGAAGCGCGCGAGCACGCCCGAGCGCCGTTCGGGCGCGACGTTGAGCTTCGTCGTTTCGATACGCGCATCGGCGGGCAAGGCGAGCGGATCGATCGCGATCTGATTGCGCTGATACGACTGCAGATCCGGCACCAGCAGATGGCCGCCCGAATTCGTGACGCCGACCTTGCGGTTCTCCTGGCTCACCGGCACGCCCGCGACGCCGTCGGTGGAGACGAGCGCGAAGCCATCCGTGATCGTGCGCGCGGGCAGCACCGCACCGTCCATGATGGCGATCGCGCCGGTCATCTCGGCGGTGCCCGTCGTCGTGCCGTTGAAGCGCTGCGCCGTCGCCTGGAATTCCCCGAAGCTCGCCCGATAGTTCGCGCCCGCGAACCCATGCCGATAATCCGCGCCCGCGCCCGCCTGCACCGTCCAGCCCCATCCGCCGCTGAAATCGGCCGGACGCGACGCGGTGACGTCCGCCGTCGAGTGGCCGCCCGATTGCGCGAGCGTCGTGCTGACCGCCATGTTGCCGCCGAGCGCGACCGTCACGCCGATCGATCCGCCCCACACGTTCTTCTGCAGGAAGTCGCGGTACGCCGTCGCGAAGAGCGACCAGCGCCGCCCGAACTGCGCGTTGTACGCGAGCGTGAGGACGCGCGCGTGCCCGGAAAAGCTGTCCTCGGAATCGACGTAGCTCATCGTCGCCGATTGCGTGCGCAGGAACGAAACCGACGCCGTCGCCTGATAGACATGCTGAAACGTCGACGTGCCCGTAAGCGACGCGACATCGCGATAGCCGCTCGACGCCTGCGTGCCCTGCAGACTGACGGAAAACTTCGGCCCGATGTACTGATAGCCGAGGCTGTAGAGCGAACCGGTCATACCGTCGACCTTGCTCGCGGCCGCCGCCGTGCTGAACACGCCGAAGCCGCCGGTGCCGATCACCGCGCCCGCGCCGCCGTTGACGAGTCCCTGGCCGCCTTCGGCGTGCGCCTGCAAGGTCAGCCAGTCGCTGACGCCATAGCTGAACACGCCGCTATAGATGGGCGAACGCTCGTAGTCGAAAGACTCGACCGTGTAGTTGTCGCGCAGGAAGCCGAGTTCGAACGAATAGTTGAACAATCCCTTCGACAAGAGCCGCGCATCGATATAGAGCGGCACGCTCGTCGTGACGCGGCGACCGAGCGCATCGGTGACGACGATTTGCGCGACGCCCGCGCCGTTCAGGCTCGGCGCCTGCGCGATCTGGAACGGCCCGGGCGCGACTTCGCCGCTGTACTGGCGCAGGCCGTTGACGTAGAGATCGACGGCGGAAGGCACGGCGGCCGAGGCGGAGAACATCGGCAGGGGAAACGTGATGAGGTCGGGCCTCAGCGTGAAGTCGCGCTGGATCTGGAATCCGCCGAAGCGCACGGAGCGCGACCACGGCAGCGATCCCGATACCGAATCGCCGACCGTCATCGTGAAAAGTTTCGCGGGATTCGAGTAGCTCCAGTTCGTGTCGAGCCGCGTGTATCGGTTCGAGCCGCCGTCCGCGTTGATCCAGGTGCCGGTGTTGTCGAACACGCCGAAGGGCGTGAAGAGGCGCTGCTCGCTCCACACGCCGATGCTGTTTTCGCTGTCTTCGCCGTATTCGCGCGTGTAACTGACGTCGTAGTTCATCAGGAAGCCGGTGCCTGGCGTCGCCTTCGGCGTGACCGGCAGCGTGTAGCCGATCTTGCGTGTGGTCTGGCGAGCTTCGTCGACGTCGAGAATCGCCTGCTGGCGCGCGGGCGCATACGTCGCGCGCAAGCCGGGAATCGACGACAGCGCGAGCCAGCCATCGGCGTCCGGTTTCAAATCGCTCACGCGGATGCCCGCGGCTCCGAGCGTGTGCGGCTCGGCATAGAGCTGACCGTGACGCAGTTCGAACTCCGACGGCTCGCCGAGATTCGTTCCGTTGATGACGATCTCGAGCACGAGTTGCTGATTCGTTTCGGCGAACGCGCCGAAGGGCTCCCCGCGCGCTGCGCCCGAGAGGCTCGGCAGTTCGGCGGGCGAGCCGCCGCCCGTGATGTCGACCTGCGCGATCGCCGCTTCCGACACGAGAACGAGCGTCAGCGCGACGCGAGCTTTCCGGCCCGGCGTCTTCCTGGCGGTGTCGGCGGACGAGGACATGCTCGCGGCGATGCGCAAGCGATCAAGGTCCGCCGCTCTCGCCGAGCCGCTCCGTGACGGCCGAGCCGTTGACCGTCGCCGCGACGTCCGCCGGCTTGCCGCGCAAGGCGCTCGCGGCGGCGGGCAGCGCCCACGCGCGCACGCGGCCCGGCAGGACGTAGCCGAGCAGGCCCGCGGAAATCGGAATGTCCGCGCCGCCGTTTTTCAGCGATACCGCGCTCAACTGCGCATGGATCGCCCCGCTGTTCGAGACGAGCAGAAACGGCTTGCCGTTTCTCTCGACGATGCTCCATTGCAGCTTCGGCTTGCCCGCTTCACCGGCTGGCGAAATAAATAGTGGTACAGAATATCGAAAGCGAAACTGAACGTTCGCACCGGCGGTCGCGCCTTCCGGCGGCAATTCATCGATGAGCAGACGATACGCGCGCTCCTGCTGCAACGGCTCCATGCTCGCGCGAATCACGCGGATGACCTGCTGTCCGCCCGCGGCCACTTCGGCGATAGGCGGGCTCGCGACGATCTCGCGCGTCGGCGTCAGCTTGTCCTGTTCATCGGCCTGATCCCAGACGAACGCGCGCACTTGAGCGTGGATCGGTTCGTCGCCGCCGTTGCTCAGGTTGATGACTTTGCCGTTCTCCGCGGCAGTGAGCTGGATAGTTACCGGGGAGATTTGCAATGAAGCGGCGAGCGTCGCGGAGCATTGCAGAAAGAGAAAAACCGCGCAGACGCGCGGTAGCAAGGTGGGCATCGTCGGTCTCCTTATGTCATCCCGACTATCCCATTGATATAGATTTATCTGCGAACAAGCAAGCGTCGCGCTGAGTGCGAGATGCTTGCAGCGCGATGCGAGGTTTAGAACACGACCGTCGCGGTGATGGTCGACGAATACGCGCCAGCCGCGGGCGTGTTCTGCGTCGGCACGCGGCCATAGACCGGGATGGTTTGCGCGCCGCCGTCGCCGGTGCCCGCGACCGTGTCGGTGTCCGCCGTGTTGCCCCAGACCTGCGTGCGGGCGATATCGCGATACAGGTTGAACGAGACGAATGCGTCGCCTGCTGCGTTGCCCATCTTGCGATCCGATATGGCCGAACCGGTGGCGGTGCCCGCGTCGAGGGCGACGGTGTAGGGCGTGCCCTTGGTGCAGGTGACCGACAGGCCGGCGTTTTGATCGATGTTCTGCGTGAGCACGCCGGTGCTGCCGAAATCCAGCGGATTGGCGGCGATCGAGCAATCGTCCTGAACCGTCAGCGTGACGTCGAAAGTCGCGGTCTTGCTCGTGGCGGCGAATGCATTCTGCGAACCGACGGCGCCGAGCGTGGCGGCGCTTGCAACGATGGCAATGACGGCGGCTTTCTTGAACAGGTTAAGCATGAGGAACACTCCTGAGATCGAAAAGATGACTGATGCTGAATCGCGCTGGCGTCGCGAGGACATGGATGAATCATAGGGAATACGCGACTAAGACTGAATGAGACGACTCTTAATTGAGATAGGCAGGCGCGGTGTTTCGCTTGTTGTGGTTATGTCGCGGGCGTTATTGAGATTGATGCGTGCCGCGAATCACTGGCTGCCGGCACGGAGCATCTTCGTGCTAACTCATCCTGATTGCGCCTTCTAGAATGAAGAGCGATCGGGCGCGGTTCGACGATTTGAATTAGATATGCGAAGCAAATCAAAAAAGGGGATTGTCATGTTCGCTGAGAAGTGGAAATTGACGTTCGTGCTGCTTCCGTTGGCCGTGCCGTGTGCGGTGTCGGCGCACGGTACGATCGAGACGCCGATCAGCCGCGTCTATTCGTGCTACCTCGAGGGCCCGGAAAGCCCGACGTCGGCGCCGTGCAAGGCTGCGGTCGCGGTGGCGGGGCCATCATTCCTGTACGACTGGGCTGGCGTGAATCGACTGCCCAATGGCGATCACAAGGCTTTCGTGCCCGACGGGCATCTGTGCAGCGGCGGCAAGACCAACTACTACGGTCTGGATCTCGGCCGAAGCGACTGGCCGGCCACGACGATCTCGGCCGATCTGAGCGGAAACTACACATTCGTCTGGTACGCGACCGCGCCGCACGTCACGCGCTACTTCCAGATGTACATGACCTCGGACGGCTACGATTTCAATCAGCCGTTGAAATGGTCCGATCTCGACAGCAAGCCGTTCTGCGAACTCAACAGCGCGACGCTCGACAACGGGCGCTACAAGCTGCAATGCAAGCTGCCCGCCGGCAAAACGGGCAGGCGGATCATTTACACGATCTGGCAGCGCAACGACAGCGCCGAAGCGTTCTATGCGTGCAGCGACGTGGTCATCAACGGCGCGCGCACGACCTGGCGCGAGATGCGTCCGATCCCGACGACCGCGCTGGATCAACCGGCGGGCATGAAGATCACGCTGCGGGTCTTCGATGCGGACGGGCACGATCTGGAATCGATCAGCTATACGGTGACGGCGCAGACGACGGCCGCTGCGGACTGGGTGTATGCGATGGCGCAGAAGGTCAACTCGGATGCGAAGCATGTGCGGCTGGGGCTGATCGACAACAACGGCAACATCGTGCCGCAGAAGACGATGTCGGCGAACCGCATCTACGTCGACAGTCCGCAGGACTACAACTTCGCGGTCGATTACACCGGCGCGCCGGCACCCGCGCCTTCACCTACGCCGACGCCTTCACCTGCGCCCACGCCAACGCCCACGCCAACGCCCACGCCAACGCCCACGCCAACGCCCACGCCAACG
>NZ_JFHD01000018.1 GCF_000698575.1 Caballeronia zhejiangensis | reverse complement strand
GATCGGTGATCGACGGGGCGCCACCGCTTACGCGGCGGCGCCAAACAAAAAACTGGGGAAATTTACTTCGACGAAAATGAGGAGTATCTATCCGACGCTGACACCTGCTCCCCACCACGGTCATGCACGAAGTAATGCAGCAGCGGCCGGATCTCGGTCAGCCGATAGCCAGCATTCCTGTACGCTTCCCACACCGCGCGCACCGAACCGCCATGCGCTTCGAGCTGCGCGTCAATCCACGCATGATAGTCGGCCGCGATCTCGCGATCCTCCGCGTCGAGGATGCGCGCCGGCCGCTCGCTGTATACGTCGCGGGTCATGACGTAGCGCGCACTTCGATAGTCCGTGCGCGTGGCGAAAGCCGTCAGCAGGTCGGAGTGGTTTTTTGTGAATGACGTCGCGGCGACGATCGTCGCCAGCACGTCAGTCTGCAGATCATATTCTTTGCGCATGGTGCTACCTTGTTGCTGGGCCGAAGAGCCGCGGGTCCAGGGTAAAGGGTTCGCTGCTGAGGACCTTGACGCTCGCCATGTCGGGATGCATCGGGTTCAACAGCAGGTTGAAGTCGGTTGGACAGACGACCGACGGCACCCGCATTGCCAGCCGTTCGCCGGTCTCTATCCACTGGCGGCCGAGGGCGCGCGTCGCTTCCGGATCGCGCGTCAGGTCCGCCCACCCGGTCGGCAACGCAGGCACGAACGCCGCATCGTAGACCGCGTCCGCCACGTCGAGCGTCACCAGAAAATAGCCGCCGGCAGGCAGCAGGCCCGACATGTGTACCAGCGCCTCAAGCAGCGCGGTCGACGCGTGACAACACGTGTACAGCACCCGCATGCCTCGCGGGTTCCAGCGGCCGCCGGCCAACGCCGCGCCGTTGCCGCTCAGATCATCGGCCCGATAATGTCCGCGCCGTTCCTTCGCGAGTCGGTACAGCCTCATGCAGACACGCCGTGGATGACGCGAAGCAACAAGTCGCGCACGCGGTCGTAGCCCGGCTGCGAATCCAGAACCTCGAGCGGCCGCAGGCCGCCCAATTCCATATGCGGCCGTTGCATCCATTCTGCCGCCAGTGTGTCGTCTTCGAACACCTCCGCTGCCTGCTCGAATACATAGAGCACTCGCGCGACCCGATCTGACTCGGGTCCGGACAGGCGTTCTTCCTTCGAGATCTTGCGGAGGATCGTCGAACTCGGCAGTCCAAGACCACTCAACAGGGTTTGTACGGGAATATGCAACAGCTCCTTCGCGACCCGATCGATAATGATCGCCTCCATTCCCTCACGAATCTGGCGGCGCTGCTCAAGCGGGTCCATCTTCCGGAATGATTCGAAGTCGTGCGGTTGTGCGCCGAGGCCGTTGGAGCCCGCGAACGCCTTCGCCCGTTTGCCGGCGGCCGGGTCGCGGCCGGCGGGTTGATTCAGTACCATGCGAGCCTCCCAAATGAGAACATCATAGCTCCCAGATTAGTACTGTCTCAAATGGGAGTCAAGGAATTTCCATTTGGCAGCAATATGCTGGCGACCCAGACGCCGAATTTATACTTGGGAATCGGTCTTGCTGATCTAGGGTGTACCGTCGAGGAGAACCGCCATGTGCTACGGAGAGCCATACCAGCTGCTTGAACTTGTCCTCGGGAATCGCGACCTACCCAAAAACGACCTCGGGCACACGCCGCTGGACGACTTTCGAGACTTCTGCACCCGCACGCGCTGCAAAGAGGATGAACTCGGGCCGACGGCCTTTGCTTTCGTCAGGGTCGCGTACGTGACCGCCGCTCTGGGCCGCGCCAGCTTCCGACGCGCCGTTGAATGCAATGATCGGCCGCCGCCAGATGCCGCCCACATGGTGCCGGATGAGCTGCTGCAGCTGTTCATCGTTGATGGCGCGCTGCCCAAGAACGATCTGGGGCATACCCCGCTCGACGACTTCGAACACTTCTGTGCGTATAGCGGCTGCAATGAAGGTGACCTGGGTCAACGGGCATTCGCATTCGTCAGACTTGCATATGTGACGGCAAGCTTGGGACATCGAGGGTATAGATGGGCGCCACTCGACGACGAGCTGGCAAAGGCGCGAGCGAACGTCGGCATGCTCCTGCGTGACCATCCGCTGGGAACCACCGCGGACATTGCCGAGTACTGCGTGCTGTACTGGGATGGCGACGAGCTTGCCGGCGCCCACCTTTCCGCCGACCAGCCCGGGACCGTCGACGAACCGTTCGACGCGGATGAAGTGCTTCCCGAGATCGCTGAAGCGGTCGACGACTGGCTGAAGTCGCCAGTCTTCACTTTCCGCCCGTCACTTCTGGAGTGGCTGAAAGATGCGCCGCCGCGCGATTCCGCCGTCTGAAAAAACTGTCTGACCGCACGGCGCCCGTCACTGTGGGTTTCCGCCTGCCCTGATCGCTCTTGCGACGCTCACGGCGAGATTGCCGCAGAACCAAGGATACCCATCAGGGTCCTCGCGTTGCGCTGTCCCTGGTCTTCGAAATTGTTGTTGAACACGACGTGGGTCCGCTCAACGTTCTTTGCGATCCGCTGGATCATCACGGCCAGTTCTGCAAGCTCCTGCTCGGTGTAGTCGTAATTGAACCGCGACGACGCAGAAGTGGCGCCCTGAATGTTCCACGTCTCATGATTGCGGCCGTGCAGCCTGATGAGCGCGAGTCGCGGATTCGTCACTTCCCACACGGCAGGGATCGAGTTGGCCGTCGTGTTGGGCTCGTCGACCACCACGTTGACGAAGCCGCGCTCCCGTTCCATCAGTAGCGTCGATTCGCGCGCCTTGTCCGAGAACCACGATCGGTGCCGGAACTCAGCCGCGAGCGTGTAGCCCTCCATCACATCCGCACAGTGTTCGACGTGAGCCCGGCCATCGGCGTTATTGACGACCCACGGTGCGAACTGGAAATGCACGGCTCCGAGCTTGCCCGCTTTGCGCAGCGGTTCGATCGCTTCAATGTACCGGCGCCACAGTTCACGCAGGATGTCTCCCGGCGTGTCTTTGTAGTACAGGTTTTTCTTATCGCTTGCGGGCAGGGCGGCCTGGATATCCTTGGGCAGCTTGGTCCGGTCCGTCTGATGCCCAGTGAAGAGACGGAACGCCTTGATGTTGAACGTGAAATGCGGCGGTGTGCGCTCGGCCCACAGAACAGCGTTCGAGGCGCTTGGCATTGCGTAGTAGCTCGAGTCCACCTCGACCAGCGGGAACTGGGTCGCGTAGAACCGCAGCCGCGCTTCCGCGCTCGTACAGCCGGGAGGATAAAACCGCTTGCTGGCGATTAACGTCGGGTCCGTCCAGGACGCCGAGCCCACGCTGATGGTCATGGATATTCCCGTCCGTTTCGCATGCGAAAAACATTCTTCGCCTTGGTCTGAGGGTACCAGCCAACGCAGCGGGGAACCAGCCCCCGACATGACCAACCTGCGTCACACCGTGTCAGTGCCGCTGCGAAGATGGTCTCTGCGGAGCATGTCAGTCGCCAGACGACGCGACACCGATACGGCGCTTCGCCAGTTCAGCCAGTACATATTTCCCGAGCAGCTGTGTGTTGATCATCCGGCCACCACTACCAAGCAACTGGATTCCTAGGTCGTACCGGTCATTCGCCAGTCGCAACATCGGATGTGCATCGACCTCCTGATCGGCTTCCGCGTCAAACACCTTCACCGGTCCAGAGGTCCCCGCCCCGCGGTAGCGAGCAATCAAGTATTCCTTCCCGTTCAGCTCGACCAGCCGCTGCTCGATCACGTCCATCGAATCTTGGCTCGCGAACCTGCGCTTCGCCACCGACTCAGCGACGATTTCCCGCTGAAGGAACTGCACGAACGCCTTGAGCGTGTGCCGGGTGTAATCCGAGATCGGCTCAATTTCGGCGAGCGCCTCTCGCCGCAGCAGGTCGCGGATCAGCTCCACGACGGACAGCTGTCCTTCTGGCCCGCCGGTCCAGCGCAGCCACGTCTTACGGTGTGGATGGCGACCGTCGAGCTCCAGGGCGTCGAACTCCGCGCGGAGCAGAGCGCAGCGGCTTCGCCGGGCGGCGTCAGAAACACCACCGTGATGGGCGTCGGCAAGTCGCGGTTGGCTTCGCTGATGCAGGCGAACTGCTCGGCAAGCTGCTGCGCCTGCGCGGCTCCGGCTTTCACCTTGTTTTCGATAACGATGTGATGGGCTTTTTGCTGTGAGTCTCCATCCCCGGTCATTAACTGGATCTCAATGTCAACGATACGCGACACGGGACCGTCGTACTTCTTTTCGAGACCTACTTCAACGCTCAGGAGCGGATGCCCCAGCGCGGCGCTGAAGCGCTCCGGATCGCCGCAGGATCGAGCGACCTCGGTGAGAAAAGCATGCAGGAACGCATGCGAGAAGCCGTGCGGTTTGTTAGGTGCAAGCAGGAACGCCGCGAACGCACTGAGGTTCGTTTCGGTCAACCTGCCGCGCCCCTCGGAGAGGGCGTAGAAGATGTTCATCGGTGTGTGCAGGTGAGTCAGGAGGATTTGAAGCCACGTCGATCGCAGTCCATCAGCAGCGCATTGTGGACCGCAATGGGCATGCTCGACCGCAGCATCGGTTCCAGCGTGGTGAGGCCTCGATCGACAATTTCGGTGGCTCGGGCGATGGTTATGCCCTGCAGGCAGGCCGCGAAAAGCGGCTTGGTCTGCTCGAAGAGTACCCGATCGGTGTCGAGTGCCCCTGCCACGTAGAACTGTCGCTGATCGATCGACAGCTTCGTGTATCCATCGGGCGACACGGCCTGCAGGAGTGGAACGGCCGGCAGTGCCGGTGCTTGGGCGAACGCGCCCGTGGTTAGGCAAGCGACAAGCGCGGCGGCCGTTACGACGGTTTTGCTGTACATGGGGTTTCCTCAAGATGGCTCGTCGCTCTTAACGGCTGTTTGTTGAGGTTCCTTGAGTCGTTTGGCCGCGGCTGGGCGGCCGAAGATCACCTGACGGCACGGTCACTGACGCGGCCACGCTCTTAGCCTAATTCAGCGATCGAAACGAATCGCGAGCGGTTTTCGCATGCGCAATGAATGGCAGTTTCCGTCAGGGGGCGCCGCGCCCTGCGACGTCTAGCTGACCAGCGTGAGCGGCCGAGGCTTACGCGGGTCGACCTGGGTGTCCTGATGCGCGAAAACCGCGAGTCGAATTTCTGCCTCCGTTGGTTTTCTGGTGGACTCGAAACGTATTGTCCGTATCGCGGCGCTCGCCAACGCGGCGTCCCTCGCGGCGTCCCTGTTGCGGTTATGTGTCCGATCGTCCAGTTCGACGACCGCCATGAGTTTCAGCTCGGGGTCGCAAATTGCGAAGTCGACGCGTTTCTGCGAAATTCGGTTGAAGTCGCCGATTCGCTCTTTCGTACGCGAACAAGGTTCTATCAGCGCGGACATGGCCACCTGCGGGAACACGTGCGCGTCCGGCAGCGCCCGGCGCAGCCGATGAAAGAACTCGGTTTCATTCTCGGTGAGGAGCAACCTCGCGCGATACCGTGGGCTCTTTACCTTCGCTTTGTTACCGACGATAAATATCAGGCCGACAAGCAACAGGACGGCGAAAAATGACGCGTTCAGATGCATGGTGTCTGATTGTTTCTCGTTTGATCGCGGACGGCATGAACGTTATCAGCAGAAGTGATCCGCAGTCGAGCGCACGTCGCGTGAAACATGCGTCTATCGGACCCCGAGACGCTGATGTTCGTGCAAAAGGTACGTCAGATAGCTGCGCGTGAGATCACAGAAAAGGCGCGCCTCGCCCTCCGTCAGCTCGTAAGCGTCGCTCAGCACCGCACCGTGTCGCACCCCGCCACCGGACGGCGACGATAAGTACCCGTGCAACTTCTCGATCCATGAAATCGCTTCGCTGAGTACACGTCCTCGGTTGAACCGCTTGAGGTCGCCAATGATCCGGTTGAAGTATTTGCCGGTTACCGTGCCGTCTTCGTGCTCCAGACCCTGGAACGCAGTCGACACGGTTTCGAGCAACCACAGGATCTCCTGTACGGCGAGCCGGTACTTGCCGGTATTCAGCAATCGCTCGGACTCCGAAAGCGAGCGCTGGATGCGGTCGTTCGCCTGCTCGTCCAGTGACGGGACTTTCGCCGGCACCGCAACCGGCACGGCAACGCGTCCCGCGACCAGCCTCGGCGGATCGATCGCGAACCCGCTCGGAGCGAGCGCGTCATTCACGTAGTGCCACGGCGGCAGGCCTGCCTGCGGATGTTTCTTTGCGAAGTCCTGCAGGGCGTCGTACAAGGCCTCGACGAAGAGTGCCGCGTTACCCGCTGCCTGTCTCATATAGGCGAGGAGGTCGCTTACGGCCCAGCTTTCGCTCGAGCTTCGGCCGGCAGACTCGCCGCAGCACGCGGCAAAGCGTGGCTTGAACAGCTCGTAGACATCCTGCCGGCTGCCTTGCGCGGGCAGGCGGGAAATGACCTGAGAGAACACCGCGTCGACGACGTCATCGGGCATCACACCCGGAGACTCGTAGCGCCACGCCTGATCGAACTGCAACATTGCTCAGCCCTCGTTCCTGTCATCGGCGGTCGCCCCTGCCCTCACTGGGCCGGTCCACCAATCTGCGCTGCATTCTGCCCGAAAAGAGGCACCGTGACGCCGCTGTCGAGAAATCCGCACATCTGATAACCGGAGTTATCACGAACGCTGGATTTCCTCGTCAGATTTCACGTGTTCCGCTACACTTCGCTGGAACGTCCGCCGGGCAAGGGTCTGGCGCCGATCCGTCATGCCTTCTCACCGAAACGGTTCTGTGATGACGCCACCGAAGATCGACCCCACCAATCCCGAGGCGCTGCTCAATGAGCTGTTCGACGATGACCGCTGGGTCAAGGACAAGTTTGCCGAACATCTGAGCGGACCGATCCTCGAACTGTGCGAAGCGCTCGCCGGTTGTTTCCGCCTGATGACTGCCGTGAATGAGGCGGCCACCAAAACGGAAACGGTTCGCACTGCGCTTGTCGGGGCATTCGTTTTCGGGGTCCTGGACGACATCATGGTGTCGACGAAACTGCTGCTCACCGGCAAATTGCCGGCCGCCGGTAACCTCATGCGTCAGGTCATTGAAGGGATTGCCATGTCGATCCTTTGCTCAGCGGACAAACCGCTCATCGTGAGGCGCAAAACGAAGAAAGAGTCCGAGATCAAGATGCTGTACTGGGATCGACTCAACGCCGGCGACAAGCTGACCAGAGGCTATCTCGCGGTCGACCAGTTGGCGTGGAATGCCGTGCAACTTGGGGTACTTGCCGTCGCTGTCGAGCGGCTGCGGGAGGCCAAGGACTACTACAACACCTTTAGCCACTGTGGCACCGCCACGATCACGAATCGGGTTTCGCTTGAGGGGATCGGCGTGTTCCATATGGGAGGCCATTTTGACGACGCGAAGGTTGAGGTCTACCGTGCCGAGCTGCAGGGCCGCATCGGTCTGTCCCGCATGCTGCCGTCGTTTATGGAACATCTGCTGAATACGATGACGGTTCCGGCCACTACATCGGCAACGCCAGCCCAAAGGGCCGAGCCGGCATGAAGCCGCTGAAATCAGCCGCTCGCCGGCTAACCCGTCAACACTTCGCGCTGTACCGCGGCTGGCTCGAGGGCGCGGCGATCGAGGGGCTGCACACCGCCTACGGCGAACCGGGGACCGACGTCCGCGTCACGCGGCGCCTCGTCACGACGCTGCGCGACGCCCTTGCCGTCGCCGCGCGGCGTGCGCGCGACATCGAGGCCGCCCACCTGCTACGTCTGAAACCCGGCAGCATTCCGGCCGCGGAACTGCACGGGCGCGACGACACGCCGTCCCTCGACGACTATCGCGCACAGGTCGATCCGGACAGTGTGTACGGCGAGGCCGAGCTGCTGGAGCTATACCGGGTCGACTTTCCCCCGGAAAGGTCGCCCCGCGTCGATCGGAAAATTGCCCGCAATGCGCGCCTGCGCGCTCGCCAGGCAGCGGCGCTGGCCCGCATGGAGAAGGCTCTCGCCGAGGAACCGGCCCCCAGTCACCCGCTGGATGGCTGGTTCGAGCCAGCGCTGGCCGCGCGCCTCAGTGCCGCAGGGCTGTCCACTCTGGACGATCTGCTCGCGCTAATCCGGCGCCGCCGGCATCGCTGGTACGCGGCCGTGCCCCGGCTGGGCCCCAAAGGCGCACAGCGCGTCACTGCATGGCTGTCGTTGCACGCCGCTTCGCTCGGCGAGGAGTTGTCGGTGCTCGCGATCACGCCGCGGCGGCAACTTGCGGCCGGCCACCCGGCGCTCGCGCGGCCACCCCAACTGGGGACGTCGGTCGATGTCGTGCCGCTCGAATCGCTCCGCGTACCGAACGAACTGGACGGCTCGCGCGGCTTGAACCGCGCGCCGTTACCGGCGCACCAGGCTTCGCTCAACACCGATCTTGACGCGATCAACGCGTGGATCTCGATCTGCGGATCGCGCAGCGAGCATACGGCGCGCGCCTACCGGCGCGAAGCCGAGCGCCTGTTGCTGTGGGCTGTGATCGTCAAACGCAAGCCCCTTTCCTCCCTGAACACCCTCGACTGCGGCGAGTACATCAACCAGTTTCTGGCCGATCCGCAGCCGGCGGCCCGCTGGGTCGGCAAGGGCAAGGTCGAGCGGTTCGATCCGGCATGGCGGCCGTTCGCCAAACCGTTGCCGGAGGGCAGTCGGGAGACGGCGCGCAAGCTGCTATCCGCCCTGTGCGGCTGGCTCGTCAGGCAGCAATACCTGCAGGTCAATCCCTTCCACGGCCTGCCCAGGGTCGGCAGCCGCAAGGCGGACCTGGACGCGACCGGCCGCGCACTGACGCACGCGCAATGGCGCTTTGTGCTGCAGACCGTGAGCCGGCCTAACCCGACACCTGCGGAGTTGCGCGACCGGTTCGCGCTGCTCTTCGCCTATGCGACCGGTCTGCGCCGCGCCGAGCTGGTCTCTGCGACCACCGGCGCCCTCTCCCGCAAGGCGTTGGACGGTGCGCTGGAGGACGCCTGGACGCTGAAGGTCCGGGGCAAGGGAAAGCGGGATCGGGTAGTGCCCATGCCGGCGCGGCTGATCGACACGCTTGCTGGCGTGCTGCGCGGGCGCGCCGCACCCTGCACGCTGGAAACGGCCCCGAACGAGACGCCGCTGATCGGCCACCTGACGACGGGGCGGCCACTGACCCCGGATGCCCTCGCCCGGCTATACAAGCGGATTTTCGAACGCGCCGCGCAGCAACTGGAGCGAACGTACCCCGGCGCAGCGGCGGATCTACGACAGGCGAGCACGCATTGGCTTCGCCATACGCACGCCAATCATTCGCTGGACGCCGGCAGCGACCTGCGCGACGTGCAGGCGGGCCTCGGTCATGCCAGTCTTGCAACGACGACGATATACACGAAGGGCGATGCAGCCCGACAATACCGGGCAATAGAGAAGTTCTACGACGCTGGCGTCGACGCGGACGCCACACGCCTCTAGCAAAAACCGCATCAACGCGGTCAAAACCGCCTCTTTTTCGCATGCGAAAAGCGGCCCATCGTTGTCCTCGCCGCGCACCGAGCAACCTTCCGCAACAAATACCTCAAGTAAACCTTCAAGTTTACGGGTTTACCGGCTATTATTCGCCGAAATCGCAAGTCATCGAAGATGGATGATTTCGGCGATTTTCGATGACAACACCAAAAGGTAGGGAACTCATGGCTATCAAAGAACTGTCACCGCCTCGCAAGGCGATCGGTATTGACCAGCTGATCGCGATTGCTGACCGGGCCGAAGCGACGCTCGCGCAACTTCGGGATGACCTTCTTGAGCCGTGGCCCCGCAAGGTCGCGCCCATGCTCACGGCTTCGCGCGTGGCGAAGCTCTGCAAGATCGAGCGCACTCAGATCCAATACCTCTGCACGCGAGGGAACAAGAAGGGCGAGTATCCCACCGGCACACTAACGGGCAACGGCCGCAACCGCGAATTCACGCTCGCCGAAGCCCAGCAATTCGTGCGCTTGGCGGGCCCATACAAGGCGCGACCGGACGGCGCGCAGGGCATCGCCATAGCTGTCGGCAATTTCAAAGGCGGAGTCGGAAAAACCACTAGCGCCGTGGCGATCGCGCAAGGGCTAACGCTTCACGGCCATAAGGTCTTGCTGATCGACCTTGATCCACAGGCCTCCACGACGACGCTGATGGGCTATGTACCCACTCCCGAAGTCACGGAAGAAATGACCGTGATGCCTATGGTATATGAGGAGCAGTCCGACCTCGCCTACTCGATCATTCCGAGCTACTGGGACAACCTTGACCTAATCCCTGCATGCCCCGCCCTGTTTGGCGCCGATTTTTACCTGCCAAACCGTCAATCGAAAGACCCAGACTATCAGTTCTGGCAGGTTCTGGAGCGGGCTATGGGACCGATCCGCGCGAAGTACGACGTGATCGTCATCGACACTCCACCCAGTCTCGCGTACCTAGCGACCAGTTGCTTCATGTCGAGCGATGGTCTCATAGTGCCCCTCCCCCCTGAAACCCTCGACTATGCATCTAGCGCTTCCTTCTTCAGACAGTTTGCTGATCTGTTCAAAACGCTAGCTGATGATCGCTCGGTCGCAAAGGAGTTCGCTTTCATCAACATTTTTCTGTCGAAAGTGAAGCCCCGGGTCGATGCCACTGACATCGTCAGGTCATGGATTCAACAAACGTATCCGGAGTTGCTGGGTCGTGCCGAGATCCAAGACTCCGATGTCGTGAAAAACGCCGCTGCCGAGTTCAAAACCATCTACGACGTACAAGCTCTAGGTGCGTACGCCCGGGCGATTGAATCGTTCGACGCGATGGTTGATGAGATCGAAAGCAACCTGCAGAGCGTCTGGTCCACCCGAGCTCTAGCTACCCAAGCCTCGAAGGAGCGGGCGCATGCCGAGTAAA
The DNA here is from genome assembly GCF_000698575.1 of Caballeronia zhejiangensis. Taxonomy (GTDB): domain Bacteria; phylum Pseudomonadota; class Gammaproteobacteria; order Burkholderiales; family Burkholderiaceae; genus Caballeronia; species Caballeronia zhejiangensis. Next base: position 134,674 of record NZ_JFHD01000018.1, on the reverse strand, counting down.
TTTAAGGAGCGGTTGTTAAGCCGGACGGCAGGCGTTGCGGAACGGGCGGAATCGGCAGCGGCTGCACGGCCGTCGGAAAGTCAGGCGCGCAGCGCCACCATGCCTGCCCAACTCAGCGCATTCCGGCTTGAGGCTCGAGGCTACCAAGAGCGAATCCAGCAACTGCAGGAAGAGCTTGAAGCGGCCAAGCGTCACGGCGGCGCCATGAAGGTGCCTTTGTCGGACCTGCACGAAGTGCCGGGGCGTCGGCGGTTCAAGTCGCCAGAAGCCTATGCGGAGTTGCGTGAGAACCTACGGCACAACGCCCTGATCACGCCAGTCGCGATTCGACCGCGGCTAGAAGGCGGTTTCGAGCTTGTATCGGGGCATTGGCGCACGGACGCTTACCGAGAACTAGGCCGCACAGAGATCGATTGTGTGCTCAGTGAGTCGACCGAGACAGAAGCAAGCTTGGGCGCGTTCTACGCTAACTTGCTGCAGTCAGATCTCACGGACTATGAAAAATACCTGGGATTCAAGGACATCCAGCAACGCTTCGAGGGTATTACACAAGCAAAGATGGCGGAGCAGGCTGGAGTAGGCGAGGCGGCGATATCTCGACTGATGGCGTATAGCGACCTGCCCGCCGAGGTGCTAGCGATGCTGGATGAAAAGCCGGGGCTGTTTGGCGCCACGTCAGGGACAGCTTTGGCACGTCTTGTTCGGACCGGCAGATCCGCGCAGGTTATCGCTGCGGTTCAGCGTTTGGCCGACAAACAGTTTGATGAAACGCAGGCCGTGAAATTTGCCAGCACGGACCCGGCGAAGGAAAAGCCCCGCCCGATACCGACAGCGTTCAAAGTGAAAGCGGGCCGGTCGACGTATTGCGATGTACGGCAGGCCAAAAACGTCGTGCGATTAGAGTTCCAGTCGGAAGAAGAAGCCAAGGCGATGCAAGGGGCTCTTAAAGAAGTGTTGGAGCGACGAGCTGCGAAAGCGCAAACGGAATCATCGCCCGACGCGGGGAAATAATCTTTTATTTTCAAAGACTTCCAAGTTGGAATCGCATCTGAAACGCTTCTGACGGAGCGTCATAACAGGAGAATCGCCTTGAAATAGGTCCCGAAAAAACAAAAGCCTTCGGCGTCGGAACCGAAGGCTTTTGAGTTTGGGCTTGCTGTCGCGCGCCCTACCGCTCACTTCCCCGACGGCTAATCGGGCAAGGGATCAACACCACGAAGTGTAGCGGAATGCGATCGACAGTCAAGCATCCATCAATCCATTTTTGAAATGGACGCTGGACATGTCTATCGCGCAACCCTTGGTTGCTGGCGAGGGTCAAACACACCACGACTCAGCCAACCTGTCAATCTCCGCACTCGACTCTGCCGCATTGGTGGAGTTTGGCTGCGACACCACGAATCTGACCTGGATAACGTTCCGGGCCGCATTCCGCGCGTCACACATCGACGCCCTGCCCGCGCGTGCGCGTGCCGTTCTCGCCGCGCTCGCCAGGACCGTTCTCTCGACCCGTCCTTACGCTGCAATCTATGCGAGGCGCGAGCTCCTTACAGGCCGTGCCATGCAGTCCATGCGGACGTTCTACCGCAGCTTGGACGATCTGGAGACTGCGGGACTCATCCGACGTTCTGCGCAGAAACGGTACGAGGCCGACGGCATCTACGGTCGCGCCTATCTCTATCTGACGGAGAAAGCGGCCGTGTTGCTTGGATTTGTTACCCCCGCGACGCCCGTAGCCGCCAGCAAGCAAGCAGACGGTTCCAGCGATCAGGAGCAGTCGGCAAAAGCGCTTGGGCAGCCGTCTGCCACGGTGGCAGACGGCTCTATATATAAAGATGTTTACCCAACCTCTTTTCAAAAGAGACAACCAGGGGCCCTGCCTCAGGACCTCGAACGCCTCACTTCGCTGGGCTTTAATAGATTTTTCGTTTTCAAGCTGATGGCCGAAGCCAGAGACAACGGCAAGCGGCTATCGGACGTTGTGGAGAGCTGCTGGAACTCGCTCAAAAAGGCCGTCGCACCTATCGCCTACCTTCGATCGCTGCTGCGCCGGCCACTCGACTTTTCGTACCAGGCACGCCAACGCCAAGCCGATAACGACAAAAAGACCCATGCGGACAACGAGCGGGCAGACCTGATGCAAACCCTCGATGCCGCGGCCGGTCAGGTTTTCATCGATCCGGCCACAGGTCTGCTGATCGAGATCGGCGAACGCGGTACGGACGCCCTCGTTCGGTATCCGCAAGAATCGAGGCCGCGTTCAGTCGTCGGCAGCTGGATGCTCGACATCGCGCGCGGCATCAAGGCCGGCCAGATCCAACTCAAAGGACACTCAACCCAGTCCCCCGCACGGACCGACAGTCGGCTTCCATGCGAACAAGCCGCTCAAAGAAGCGAGGAGGGCAGCGACGCGATCACGTCGAGGACGCACGTGATGCAGATGCGCGAGGTGCTGAAGAGCCGCCGTCGCGCTTTGTCAGCGCACTAGGCCGAGCCGTGCGCGTTCAGGCACCCTTTGCGGCGAGCTGCGCCACTGCCAGCGACGGGTCGACGTCGCACGCGCGACACCAGTCGAGGTAAAAGAGCGTGTCAACATAGCGCTCCCCGCGCTCGATCTTGGACACGCGCGACTGGTCGACTTTCAAGCGCTCCGCCAATTCGGCCTGGGTGAGCCCCGAGGCGAGCCGAAGATCCCGCAGATGCGCGAGTAGCAAGCCATATCGGGGATGATGGACGGTGATTGAGCGGGTGTTGTGCGGGAGCATGGACGAATGCTCCCTGCAAAGAGAGAATAGGCCATTTTGGCCTATTTGAACTATCATCGCCTACTGGGGCATCAGGGATGCATCAGCCGGCTGCGTTGTTCGTCACCAGGTTTTTCGCGCGGTTGATCAGACTCGTGTCGAAGGTCACAGCTTGTCGCAAGCCGTCGCCAAAGTTAGTGAAGACGTCAGCTGAAGTGGAATTCATGCGGCCCATCACCCCAGCCTGAATGAACAACAGGCCGAGCAGGCAGAGAACGAAGCGGATCATGCTGAGGGTGTCCCCAAGTGCATTCCAGCCTCAAGCGGCAATGGCGGGGGCACATACGTGCCGCAGCGCACCTTCTCCCTGAGCCGGGAATCTGTCGACCAACGACAGCCGGTGACATCGCAAGCCGTTCAGCGATCTCGGGTCGCGACAGGCCCATATCGAGCAACGCAGCGATTCGTTTCTGATCCCCCGTGACACCGCTGATCGCAGAATTTCGCATGCGAAATTTAATCACCATTGAGACTGATTAACTTACGCGCCGCGCATCGATCGCGCGTGACGCATTCAATCCGGGATGTGCGCTGACCTGTTTGGCACCCTCGGGCCGCGCCAATTCTACCGAACCCAAGCCGTCCAGGCCAGGCGTCGATAACAATGTTTGTCCTTGTCCCTTGACCGTCAACATATCTAATAATATGATCAAAACACATCGCAGCCGGCGGGGTGGGTAACCGGCAATCACCAACAAGAATTGGAGAATTTCCATGAAGAACGCTGTGCAGTCCCGACTCTTTGCTCTTCTTTCCGATCTCATCCCAAACCTGGGCGGGAAGGAAAGCAGAACCCACTTTGCCCCGTCGAGAATCCCGGGAGATATGGCAGTCCATTGCACTATCGACGCGGCGGAAGACGGACATCTTGAGGTGGAAATCGCGCATGACCAAACGAACGCGCGAGGTGAAGCACAGTCGTGGATCTGTTTCGACGTGGATATTGCGAGCGGGACGGCGCGCGTCACGAGCTTTCAGGAAGGCTGTCACTACAGCCTCGCGAGTCCCCAGAGCGATGCGCGGGCCGCACGTGTTAACCTTTACGCTGCAAACTGGCTGGCAGTGTTTCACACGCTGGGCCGCGTGTTTCAGCCAGTTGACTGCCTCGTGCTCGCTTGAGGCCAAACAATGAAGATAATCGGAATCTGCAACGGAAAAGGCGGGGTCGGAAAGACCACTACCGCCAGACACCTGATCTATTCAGCGATCGACCGCGGCTTGCGCACGCTCGCAGTCGATCTCGATCCCCAGGGAAACCTGAGCAAATCACTGCTCTTCCAACAATTGGTCGCGCAATCGCAAGCACCTACAGGCACCGTTGCGCTCAGTTGGCAGCATATGGGCCTGCCAGAGATCGACCCTCAGGCTAGTGCGCATCTGCTTTATCAGGACGAGGTTGCATCGCGCCCGATGCCAATTATTCCGAATGTCTGGCTAATTGGTGCAACGCCAGAACTCGCGGACGTTCTGACATGGCCGCTCGACAGTGCATTCACTGCGCGCAACAGCTTGCAGCGAATGAGCCGCGATTACGACCTATGCGTGATCGATACGCCACCCACCATGAGCAATCTTGTGGTCGGCGGATTGATCTGCTCGCAGTACATGTTGATGCCGACAGATCTCAACATCGATAGCATGGACGGGCTGCTTGAGACCTCACTGAAGGTCGACCTTGTCCGTAGAGAATGGAATCCCGAACTCGAATTACTCGGCGTGCTCCTGAATAAAGTAAACCCGCGGCGTGCCGATGACCTATCAATGCGGACCACAGTGCGCAATGCCTTCGAGGGTGCGGTACTCGAGGCGGAACTACAGGACCGAGCAGGCGTTCGCCTGACTAGTTTCCACCCCGTGTGGAAGCATCAACGAGGAGACAGCGACAGACGAGCCGCAAAAGAAATGCGCGCACTCTGCGACTCAATCTTCGAGAAAGTCGGCCTGTAAAAAACAAACAGCAATAGAGGTTACGCATGCACCCAAATGGTGGAAAGCTCTCATCACTGTCGATGCTAACGCGCGCCGCAACGGCAAGCGCACGCGCTGCAGAAATCGAGAAGGAAACCGGCGCCTTCACGAAGACAATCCAGATCGCGAAAATACGGGTCAAACCGCAAGTGCGACATGACTTTTCCGACATCGCCGATTTTGCAGTTCGCTTGCAAGTCGTTGGCCACGTACACACGCCCATACTCGTGCGTGAAATCAAAGGCGCTGACGGGTTCGAATTGATTGCCGGCGAGCGTCGCGTGCGCGGCAGTACGCAGAATGGCTGGACGGAAATTCCTGCCAAGATCTTTCCGGCCGATACACCTGATCTCAAGATCCGCATGTATCAGGTATCGGAGAATGTTGATCGAAAAGGGCTGTCACTGAAAGAAACGTCCATTGGCCTCGCGGCAGACGTTGAGCGATTTGGTCGTGAAGAGGCCAGCCGAATCTGGACAGCACCCAACGGCAAGCAGCGCAGCGCCTCATGGATTTCGAAGCATCTGCGCTTCCAGAAATACGGCCCGATCACGCGCGAATTGTTCGATGCCAACCAGTTCGACGACATCGAGGCCGCAAACAAGATGGCGGACATCGAGGAAATCAGCACCGACGCCGCGGCCGAGCTGGCAGCGGAGATCCGCGCTGAATTGAGAGTCGGACGCAAGATCGGCCGGCTCACGCTCGACGCTCGATTGAACGCGCTGAGGCAACAAGCAGCTGTACCGTCCGACACGCCGAATGCTCAGCAGCTAACGTCTCAGGTCGGAGCCGAGCGCGAAGATGACGCGCCCCCGACGATTGCGCGAGACGTGGACCCAGTCAGTGTCAGGGAGCCGCATGCAGCTGCAGCCGCCGATATGACGGGCGCCGCGTCGTTGCGTCCCGCGTCGTCAAGCACAGGGGCGGAGGACCGCGGGAATGATTCGGCGCCGCGCACGAATACTCCCTCGCGTGTCAAGCATGAAAGGGCATCGAGCGCCGATCCCAAGAAAAGTGTTGTATGGCGAGTAGAGGAAATCTACGAAACTGGAACCGGCTCGATTGAGCGGGTGAGATCGCTGCAGGCCGATCTCACGGCCGCCGGAGTAGGGGCCGAGGACCGCGAGTGGCGTCTCTGGGTTGCCTTCGTCGACATCGCGGCCTCAGCTTTGGTTGGCATGGAATCAGAAACCGCGAGTAGAATATTGAACAGGTTCAGTGCTGAATTAAATTCGAGGGGACCACTCGAGCTGCTGAACAGGCTGCATCCGACCCGCAAGACCGGCGTTTTGCCAGATGACTTCAGGTACGATACCGACCGCGAAATTCATCCTCTGGCGCCAGGCGACTGGACGCTGTAACGCAACGGGACGGGGCTGGCAGGCTTCTAAACGTTGCCTGTCAACCTTTCTGGATAGCAACCTTGGCAACTTTCCGTCTAACGGCAAAAAATTTTTCAGCACTTGACTCCGCCATGCGCGAGCAGGCAAGCGAGTACGGCACACGATCCTTCTCCGAGCAGAGTCGTGACATTGCCCGCGCTGTCATTGTGGATGGGCGAGCCGCAGTCGAAGTCGCGAAGGAATTTAACGTGACGCGGCAGCGGGTCAACCAGCTCGTGACGCGCTACTACCAGGCATTGTTAGGCTCGAACGTGCAGGAGGACGTCGTACTGTGGCTGAAGCACGGCTTCGAGGTGCCGAGCACAGCCATTGAACCGCTTGAAGAGTTTTTTTTCAAAGCTCGACGTTCTAAAGACACGAAGAAAGTCCAGTCGGCTATTGCGGCCCTAATAAAGACTTTGGGGGCGCAAGTTAGCAAGCTGGAGTAGAAAAACGGGGTTAGCAGGAGAGAATGAGTACAGTCGAACAAGACCGCAGTTACTCACTGCGAGGGCCAGCAGTACCGGGGCGCGGCAGAATGGCCAAAGCGCCGCTCCATGATGTCAACATCGTCCTGACGCGTGATACGCCTCCAGCTGTTCAGGATGCGGAACCGCTCGACGAGGGAGACGTCGACCACGAGCAGCTAGAGCTCTTTTCGGGCGAACAACTTCCGGACTCCTGGAAGCCGCGTGAGGACCTTCACTCCCTCGAATTCCCTCTCTTTTCACTGCAGAAGGGGAAAGACACACGTGTGCGGATCTATCGCAACGGCGATCAGATCGTCCGCATCATCCCTAGCGTCGTCGGTGCAGCGAACATCTTCGACAAGGACCTTCTTGTGTACGCCGCCACGTTGATCTGCAAGGCGGCCGATGCGAACAAGCGCGTTTCGCGTCGCATCCGCTTCAAGGTCCGCGATTTCTTGAACTATACGCGCCGCAGCACAGGCGGCGCATCCTACACCCGCATCATCGACAGCTGTCGCCGCCTCAAGGGGACGATCGTCGAAACGAATTTCGACACGGCGAGACAGGGCGCAAACGAAGAGGGCATTCACGAGACGCTGCAAGGATACGGGCTCATCGAGGAATACAAGGTGATTTCGTACACCGCGAACAAGCAGGGTGCACTCGAGGTTGAACTGATCCTGTCTGAATGGACCTTCGACTCGCTGCTGAATCGCCGCGTGCTAACGATTCACCCCGGTTACTTTGGACTGGGGCAGGGGCTTGAGCGCCGGCTATATGATCTCGCGAAAAAACACTGCGGTGACAAGCTCTGGTTCAAGATCGGCCTCGACAAGCTGCACGCAAAATCTGGCTCCGCACAGGCCCTGAAGTATTTTCGGCGCGATCTGGTTGAAGCCATCAAGGCGGATACGCTTCCGGAGTTTCACATTGCGCTCGACGACGACAAAGCAATGGTGGTCTTCTTCCGTTGCGATCGCGACAACCGCCGGCAGGACGAGCAACTGGTCGCCAGCATTCATCGTGAGCTGCTATCGAAGAAACAGCAGAAGTGGTATTACGCGCTCCGCCGCTGGGATTCGGCGGCGCACGGCGAGGCTCAATACCCGCTGCTTCCCGCGTAACACGGGATGACCTCCGACCATTGGAAAGTGTATGAACTCGTCACCGCTTCAGCTGGTTGAGATCCACGACACGGACGATGACCACGAAGTCGGCGGCCAAGACCTGCCGTACCTGGTGACCGCCGTCTACCGCGGCGAATATCAGTCTGCGGCCGCCCTGATCCAGGCAGACAAAGCCCTCAACGCTTTCAACATCCAGCCTGCGGAATCGCGGGTCAAGCTGCCCGGGCACGTCGAGTTCTGCACGTTCGAATACCGGGATATCTACCGCTTCTTTGGCGTGCCCCGGCCCATGTCGCCTGAACGCGAGCTGGCGGGTCGCTACTGGCAGAGCACTTACGCGCGGACGGTCGGCGAGCTGCGCGCAGCCCTTGCTGACCTGCCCGATGACTTCCCCCTGATCCACACGGGCCACGACGATCGCCGCGAGGCCACGAATCGCCTCGGCGTCCACGTCACGACAAACACCTGGGAATGGACCGCTCCAGAGCCAGCTGAGTACGGCCGCTACGCAGGCTGGGCGATGAGAGTCGGGCAGCTGGCCAACGACGACTGGAATCAGGTCGTGAGCGGCACCTGGAAGGACAAGCGTTACAACGACATTGAGTAGCGTTGAGCGAAGGCACCCCGCCGGTATCCCGTCGGCACCGATGCTTTCCTTTTTTGCTGTCCGGCACTCCCCACCGATTCGCTTTGGACTATGCTGTTGAGCAGGGCGCCGGCCGTTCTGCTGACAGAGGACGTCCGGCGTCTGCAAATCTGCGTAGCCCCTTCGGTGAGGCTAGACATGAAGAGAACTCCCCGCATTGCCAGCTATCAAGGCTGGACGATAGACGCCGCCCCGGTGATTCTCGCGCAACATAGGCTATTTCAGTCATGTGCCGTGATTAGGCGAGACAACGGGGAAAGATTTGTGTTTGTCGACCTTGGGAACCGCGTATATCGATGGCAGGCGCACGACCGCGGAATCGAATGGGCCAAGCACTGGATCGACAACAATTACACTTATCGTGCCGCGCGGCGCTCAGAGTAGCGAGCACCGCTTGATCTGCCGCGGGACATCTGTCGGGGCTGTTAATTCGCCGCCCGCCCGCCGGGCGATTCAACAGCCGCAGGCTTGCAAAACGAACGTCTATCGCGCCACTGCCGATTGGTCGATCGGAGTGAGAAACCGCAACAAAACCACGACCAATGGCACGGAACGCCGCGTCCATCGGACCACCGCGCACGAACGTCTATCAGACCACCGCCAAGCGATATTCCGGTCCGTCCGATGTGTCTATCGGGCCACCGTCTCTCGCGTCTATCGCGCACTTCATCTGAGATAGCAAACGCTTGCGGGGAAAGCCTTGGGGCGGAATTCATTCAAAAGGCATAGACCCAAAGCCCTGCTTTTTCATGGGTCTAGCGCGCGTCTTTGCGCCACCGGCGGGCATTTTGTGGATAACTTGGGTGCGCCGGCGTCTATCAGACCACCCGATGTGTCTATCGGACCACCACCGAGGTGTCGATCGCACCACCGCTCGGGCGTCTATCAGGCCACGTGATCGGGCGCAGATCGTTACGGGACAAGGCGCTCGGAAACCGTAAACGCGCGCGCGGTTAACGATTTTTTTTAACTTTGGTTTTAACTGCGAATGGGAAAGGCCCCACCCTCAGTGAGGGGGGGCTCAAGAGCCCCCGCGGCCGGGTTCGCCGGCTAAAGCCGGCCCCACCCACCCGGCCCCACCCCCCAAGAAGCATATCGTGGCCCCTTCGGGGCACAGATGACAACACAACCAAACCAGCTGACCGCTAAAGACACCGCGCGGCAGGCACTAAGGGCTGCACCGCGCCTACGGCACGCTGCACCCCTAAGTGCGCGATAAAAGATTTACGGGGCGGTTACACCACCCCGTAAATCAACGCGCTCGTGTGCTCGCCATCTGCCGTGATGGTCGGTTGGTTTATCAGCGTCTACACCGAGCTGGCAGAGAAGGGGGGGTCCCTCGGCGGAAGACAGCGATGCTGGCTTGCGTATGGGCCGCCTAACCGCCTGCCGGCAGCCCGGTAGGGGTAGGGGATCGCTCGAGTCTCCGAGCGGCGCTACGGAGCCTCCGCAATTCCGCGCTCGGAAGCAATCCGACGCTGTTCTGGCCAGATGGTATTTCGCGGGATGGCCTTGGGCCGCCTGAGCCTGGACGTCGAGCTGCTGGTCGACGCCGGTCCAAAAAGCCAAAAGCCCGCTTGCGCGGGCCTTCGACTGCCTTTTCGGGAGGAAAACAACTTGGTTGGTGCCCTGAGGAGCAGGGCAGAGATATTAAACCGCAAAAGCCGCGCGCTACGCAACCGTTGTTTAATAATACTCAGTGCAGTAAGTGATCATAATTACACCACGCGCCGCGAGACGCGTGGTGCGTTCGACGCACTGTCAGTATACTCCGCGGCCTGGGCGTTGCTCACGCACGCATGTTCCTTACGCTGCCTTGCCCCATTCGCGGACGTTGTCGCGGTCCTGCTGCTGCGTCGCTTCCTGTCCTTCTCGCGCCTATCGTTGGCCTCGGGACAGGGCGCACGGGAGCGTCCACAGCGCGGATCTGAACCGCTCGCCGTCAGGTACTCAACTCGCTTCCGACCGGCCTGGCTGACCAGTGAGCTGCACTGCGCACGCTATCCAGCCCAGGTGGTGCGCGCTGCTGACGCGAGATCTCCTGTTCCGATCCAGCCGTCGTCCGGCGGACTGGCCAGCCAGTCCCCCACGCCGCACGCCGGTTTCCCGGCAGCACGCAGGTCTTCGTCCTGCGTTTCCACACCGACGAAATGTCGCTCCGCGGCGCTATCGCTTGCTACGCGAGAGGGCGCTCGCCGCGCGGCGTCCTGCCTCGTACGTGAGCTGCTGCTGCCGACACCTACCGTTCCCCTGGTTCGCCGTCCAGTTCCCGCGACCTTAGCTCAGGCCTTTGCCGCGTCAAGGCGCGCGGGGCCGTGTCAGTCGCTGCGCTCCATCCCGCACCCACTCCGCGCTTGATCCCTTGACGCGTCGCCGGCCCTCGCACGAATCGTCGCGGGACGACGAACTCAGGGGAACGGCGGCAGCTGCGAAGCGCAGCCCGCCAACTCGGCAGAACAACCCTACGCCGGGACTCGGAATCTAGGGGCCCGGCGGACGATATTCACGCGGATGGAGCAAGAGCCATGCAGAAGCAGACGATTGAAATGTTCACCCTCCATGAAGTGCGTCCGACGCTCGATCAGCGCGTGCACCGGGCGTTGACCGCGCTGCGCAAACTGTTCAATGAGCAACGCATGGTTGTGTGTCAGTTCAGCGCTGGGAAGGACAGTAGCGTCGTCGCCGCATTGACGCTGGAAGCGGCTCGGCAACATGCTGCAGATGGTGGAGCGCCTATGGTCTGCGTAGTGACCGTAGACACGCGCGTTGAGTCGCCAGAGATGGTCGCGCTCGCTCAGCTTGAACTGGAGAAGATGCGCGACTATGGACGCACTCATGGTTTTCAGGTCCACGCGCAGACGGTCATGCCGTCGCTCTCCGCATCGTGGCAGGTCGCGATCCTCAGCGGTCGCGCCTTGCCCAGCTATGCCGGGACAAATTCCGATTGCTCAGTATCGCTGAAGATCGAACCGTCGCGCGTGTTTCGCAACCAGCTATATCGCTCGGCGGCGTCGCAGGGCTATGCCGAGCCGGTCGTGTGTCTCGGAAGCCGCTTCGCGGAAAGCGACAAGCGCAAGGCCGGAATGCAAGCACGCGGCGATCGCGCGGATACGCCTGCGCGCAATGCCGACGGCGAGCTGACGCTCTGCCCGATCGCCGACTGGAGCACCGAAGACGTTTGGGAATGGATCGGTGAAGTGACATCCGGCCTGCGCACCGCCTACACAGACTTTCAGGAGACTACCCGCGTTTACGCGCACGCCGGCAACAGTAGTTGCGCGATTGTCTCCGAGCTGACGTTCGAAGAGGCCACCGCTGGCAAGCGTAAGCGACGTGGACAGTGTGACGCGCGTACGGGCTGCTGGGTGTGCCAGCAGGCCGAGGATCGTTCGCTCGAGGAGATGATCTTCTTCGACGAAGAACGGTACGCGTACGCGCGCGGACTGAACCGCCTCAACAAGTTCATCAGGGCGATCCGTTACGACTGGTCGCGTCGCAACTGGGTCGGCCGCACGATTCACGAGGGCTTCGTGTGCATTGAACCCGATACCTTTAATGCTGCAACTGTTCGGGAACTGGTTCGCTACATGATGACGATTGACCGCGACGAGCAGCGCCGTGCATCGAGCGCCGGCACGAAGCCGAAGTTTCAGACGTTGCCACTCAGCACGATGATCGCCGTCGACGCGATGCAGTCGTTGCAGGGCCTTGCCGTGCCGTTCGCGATCTGGGCGGACTACCGCGACATCTACCTGCACGGCGTGAGTTACGACGTACCGGATGTCGAGCCGCTTCCCCCTAAGGGCATGCCCGAACCCATGTTTCTGCACGTCGGAAAGGACTGGGATGACAACGCCGACCAGTGGACCGGTTTCCGCGATGCCCTTTACGAGTCACTGACGGCAGATTCGCCGTGTGCGCCGGAGATCCTGCACTTCAGCGACGGGCGCAGTACGTGGAAGGTGCCTACCGGACAGCGCCTGGAGGTGGACGAAGAATCCGCCGAGCTGATCCTTGAGTTCGAGCTTGATCGTCTGCTGGAAATGCACGATCGCGGCTTCTTCCCGGGCGGCATCACAGCCGGATATCGCTGGTATCTCAACTATGGCGTGCTCAGCCTTTCACACGGCCAGCAACGCGAGCACGACGAGATCGCGCGCCGGACCGATTTCAAGGACCGTATGGGCCTCAACCTCAACTATGACATCGAGTCGCTGTTAGGCCGTGCTGTCAGGTACGGCGATATGCCGGAAAGCGCGCGCGCAGCGTGGTCGCACAAGGCGACGACGTCGGGCGCGCAGATGTCAATCGACTTTGACCTTGCGGCCTGACCGTTGGGCGCGCGGCGGCGGATTACCAAAAAGAAGGAAGCTATCATGACCAGTGCTACTCAAGACCTCGTGATCCTGGCGTGTTCCGCAACGAAGCTGCCGTATGCAGCGCGGGCACTCGATCTCTATCAGGGTGTGATGTATGGCACGTTTCGCGCGAACGTGCGCAGAGACGCTCATCCTCATGTTGTGATCCTTTCGGCCCTTCACGGCTTCATTCGTTCGGACGCGGTTATCGAGCCGTACGAACAGCGCCTGACATCGGAACGTGCAGACCACATGTTGCGCCATCTTGACGACTTCCTGCCAGCGCAGTCGCCACAAGGCATCACCAAGGTACTGCTCGCCGGCGGCGCCGAGTATCGCCGCGTGATGCGCGCGGCAGTTCCGCGGCTCGTCGAACGCGGATGCATCACGGCGCAGGCCTCCGTAACCGAGACATCGGGTGGCATCGGCTACCAGCGGCAGCAGCTGGGCGAATTCCTACGTGCGTGCCCGCCGGCGCAAGATGTGGTTGGCCAGCATCAGAACGGCACGCCGCTTTACCGATCACTTGGTGGCTTCAACGTCGACCAGTCGGTAGACGTGGTCTACGCCAGCCGTCCGGACCTGCCGGCGAGGCCTGCGGTCATCGAGCAACTGTTCCACGGTCCTGCTGGGCCGACCGCGTGCGTACTGATGCTTGACGCGAAAGACATCGACCGCGCGCGAACCTGGGTTGGCCTGCGGGACATCAAGCCCGGCAACTCCCTCTTCTGATGTACACGCCGATCCAGGATAGGTCGGTGGCACGCCAGTCAGCCGTCGTCCGGCGGACTGGCCAGCCAGTCCCCCACGCCGCACGCCGGTTTCCCGGCAGCACGCAGGTCTTCGTCCTGCGTTTCCACACCGACGAAATGTCGCTCCGCGGCGCTATCGCTTGCTACGCGAGAGGGCGCTCGCCGCGCGGCGTCCTGCCTCGTGCGTGAGCTGCTGCTGCCGACACCTACCGTTCCCCTGGTTCGCCGTCCAGTTCCCGCGACCTTAGCTCAGGCCTTTGCCGCGTCAAGGCGCGCGGGGCCGTGTCAGTCGCTGCGCTCCATCCCGCACCCACCCCGCGCTTGATCCCTTGACGCGTCGCCAGCCCTCGCACGAATCGTCGCGGGACGACGAACTCAGGGGAACGGCGGCAGCTGCGAAGCGCAGCCCGCCAACTCGGCAGAACAACTTTTACGCCGGGACTCCGAATCTAGGGTTCCGGTCAGCACTCACTTCAAGGAGCCTTTCATGACAGCAGCCGTCATTGCCATCGAAGCGCCGAATCGCGCGCAGAACCCGTCACAACGGGCCAAGACAACGATTAAGGAAGCTACCCGCCTGATGCTCGCGGATATACCCGTCATGCGTCAGGGCGAGTTGATCTTCGCGCTCGAAGCGCTCATGACCCCGACTGAGCGTGGACGGCACTTTTTCGACGTTCGCGAAGCGATCAATGAACTGATCGACGCGGGCGACCTGTGTGTGTTTCAGGTAACCACATCGACTGGCGCGGCGGTTCGGCTGGTGGCGATGTCGGGTTCGCAGCTTCAGCGCATTGCGTGACTATGGAGACCCGCCATGAAAAGCGTCAAAGTGAAACGCGACATCAAGCAGGAAGTGACGGACCGCATCGTCAAGGCGATAGAAGACGGCCGAATGTCTCCGGCAAATCTCTGGGCGCGCAATGCCGCTGGAGGCCTGCCGGTCAACTATGGTACGAAGACGCCATACAGCGGGGCGAACGTGCTGCTGCTCTGGCTCGAGGCGCATGATCGCGGCTTTCAGCGAAACGAGTGGATGACGTATAAGCAGGCGCAGGCGATCGGAGCACAGGTACGTCGCGGCGCCAAGGGATGTCCGCTCGTGCGCTTCAATCAGGTCGAGCGCGTTGACCAGGAGACGGGCGAGGTCGAGTTTTTTCCCGCGCCGACGGGCTTCACTGTCTTTAACGTAGAGGAAATCGACGGCATAGCGCCTGCTGCCGTGTACGACCCGTTTGATCCGATCGACGCAGCCGAGCAAATCATTTCGAGATCCGGGGCGTGCGTCAGGGAGACAGGGGACCGGGCGTTCTACCGGGCGAGCACCGACGAATGCTTTCTGCCGCAGAGGACGCGCTTCAAGACGGCCGCCAACTTCTACCACGTTGCGCTTCACGAACTGAGCCACTGGACCGGCCATCCTTCGCGGCTCGCTCGCGAGTTCGGCGCGCGCTTTGGCGACGAAGCGTATGCATTCGAGGAACTGGTGGCCGAACTGGGCGCTGCATTCTGCCTTGCCCGTATCGGGCTCGATCAGGGGCAACTGGAGTATCACGCGTCGTATCTCGATTCATGGTTGCGTGTCCTGAAGCGAGATCGCAATGCAATCTTCACCGCTGCAGGGCATGCCGCAAGGGTATTTTCACTGCTCATGGCGAAAGCCGGCATCAGTGAAGCGGTCGGTACGACGCAGCAACTGGCCGCGTAAGGGGAGGGCGATGTGAAAAAGCGCAGACAGCCGAAGATCTACGCGACGCTTCGCAAGCGATATACCACTGAGGCGTTGGTAGGTCTGAGATTCGTACGCCACGGTGGAAATATGGTGCGCTTCGGTGCGTGCCGTGTCCAGCTGGCGATAGCGACGAGCCTGGACGGCCAATGGTGGCGGGTCACCCCACTCGTGCGCCACTGGCGCTAACTTCTTTTGTTACCTTCAATCACGCCATGAAAAAGCCACGGATGAAGCTGCAGCCGCAACAACTGTCGTTCTTTCAATTTTGCGAACTTGCGCGGATCGAACCATTGACGAATCACGGCCGGGCTGCCGAGGTGTTCTTCCACGGCGCAAGCCTGCGCTTCGTCGACGCCATCGGGATCGCCGGTCTCATGCAGGCCCACAAGCGCGAGGTCAACAACGCCCTGTACGCACGGTCAGGCGACGCGCCCGAGTTCATGTCCGATCGCGCACTGCCGGCGGCCGTCGCGCTTGCCGAGTATCCGGATATGCGTATCAAATTTCCCCACGCCTCGCAGCTCGTCGACGCGGCCGGGACGTCGGCAACGCCTGAAATAGGTCCTGCATCCCAGTTGCGCGCCGTTGCGACGCCGGCGCTGCTCGCCGAACTCCATATGCGGGGCGCACTTACGTCGCTGCATCACGCGGTCGGCGCAGTGTACGACCACCTCGAGCGCGCAGGACATCTTGACGCGGGCAGCCCGCTGTTGGCATATCGCATGTTTCGCTTGAGACGGTTCGAGGCTGAGCTCTCGGGCGCCCCGGGAGCCGAAGCAATCGCCCGCCGATGGGAAGATCGTGTTGGTTCGCTCGAAGTGGGTGCGCGATAGACGCAGGTCCTGAATACCACCCGCGGCCGCCAAACTCTGTCGTCGTGGCGGCCGACGACGGCGCTTCGCACCGCGCGAACGCTGTCCAGCCGGACCGCAAGCGGCCCGGTTTCCCCACGAACTCCGGCGCGCTATCGCTTGCGCGGATCTTCAACCCGACGAAGTGTCGCTCCGCGGCGCTATCGCTTGCTACGCGAGAGGGCGCTCGCCGCGCGGCGTCCTGCCTCGTGCGTGAGCTGCTGCTGCCGACACCCACCGTTCCCCTGGTTCGCCGTCCAGTTCCCGCGACCTTAGCTCAGGCCTTTGCCGCGTCAAGGCGCGCGGGGCCGTGTCAGTCGCTATCGCTCCATCCCGCACCCACCCCGCGCTTGATTCCTTGACGCGTCGCCGGCCCTCGCACGAATCGTCGCGGGACGACGAACTCAGGGGAACGGCGGCAGCTGCGAAGCGCAGCCCGCCAACTCGGCAGAACAACTTTTACGCCGGGACTCGGAATCTAGGGTCCCGGTCAGCTAATTCATTGAACAGGAGCGCAGGATGGACTTCGATAAGTATCGCAAGCAATTTCCGGCCACCCGCAGCTTTCAGCGCTTTACGAGCGAGCAGCGCGCGAACCACGCTGCGAGCCACCGCCTGACCCCGGGCCAGCGTCAAGCTACAGGTGAGCACTACTACACGCACGTGCACGCGCCCGGGCTGGCATTTGGCACGCGCACGCAAGCCGAACGTGCAGGTTTCGAGCGACATCGAAATGAGGATCGAGCCACAGCAACGGACGCGGCAACCCCTCCTATCCACCTGACCTATACGGGGCCGCTGGCAGGGACCACGCTTTGTGGTGCGCCCCGCGGCGACGGCAAGGCACATCACGCGGTTTATGCACCAGTGCAGGTGCCCGCCTACCGGAACCAGTGCTGCCGAGCTTGTCTGGTCACTTTTGCGAAGGCATGGGCAGGGTCTCGCGACAAGCCGGTCTGGGTGACAGAGGCTCTTTCCGCCGAGCCCGACACCGACACGCCTGAGCAGTTTTCCCTCTTTTCTTCCAACGGAGATTCGCATGCAAACTGAACTGGACCTCGCGCCCGCGTCTATCGCTCACTCTGCGATTGATAGCGCACGCCGGACATCAGCCGCCACTGCGCGTGTTGAACGTGTGTTCGCGGCGATGAGCCGAATCATCGACGCGGCGGACAGCCGGCTGCAGCATTACCGTCAGGATTTCTACAAGTACGATCGGGCTTACCTCGAACGAACCAGCGCAAGCGGTACGTACGGCTGGATCGTCCGGGACACTGGGACGCACCTCGTCCAACTCGGACGGCATCCGAAGATGCACGAAGAGCTTGCTGCGGCGCTCAACATTACGGACAACCTCGACTGCTACCTGGTCGACGCGCGGCTTGCGACCGTCACGCAGGTGGATGTGGCTCGAATGCGTGAGCGGATGGGCCAGATGCAGTACACGGTCACCAACGGCGCCGTGATGCGTGGCGAGATCCGTATCGCGTCCATTGACGTTCAGATGACGCCGTGGAGTCACGGCGAATCGCCGAAAGGCATCGTTTGTCTGGAGTCGGCGGGCTCGACACTCAATGCCGACGACCTTATCGCTCTCGTTCAGATTGCGGAATGCGAAGTCGTGCGGAAATCGCAGTCGCTATTCACGGGAACGCGGTCGGTCACTCTCGACGGAAAGGACCTGCATGAGCTGATCGCACAGAGCGCTGGCTAGCACTCGTGCGGAACGGCGCCCGCACCGGCGGGCGCGTTGAACGAATCACAATGAGGACGATGATGGACAGGGCTATCACATCTGACGACGTGCGCGAACTGTTGGCGGCAGGGTACGCGATTGTTGAAGACAACTCGTGCGCCGAGGTGTCGCATGTGACGGTTGCCGATCCGGTGATTTGCCTGTCCGGAGGCAGGCGTTGGACAGAGACGAAGGACATCACACTGCGCACCCGCGCGCAGGTGTCGCGATTCCTGATCGCACGGTCATAACCAGCCAGTCAGCTTCGCGTCGACGGCGCTGCACGTATCCAGCCGGGCCGGGGCAAGCAGCGTTCTCCCGGCGCTGCCGGTCACGCTGCTTGCCAAGCCTCCCGTCCCGGTGAAAAAACGCAGTGACCGCTCCAGGGCTCCGCCCGGCGCGGGCCGCCCAATCCAGTCGCTGCGCTTCGCTACGCGAAAGGGCGCTACCCGCGCGGGCCTTTCGCGCGATCGCACTCACGGCGTTACGCGCCGTTCCCCGTCATCGCCCACCACTGCGACCGTAGCCATCGTCGGCCTGGCGTCAAGGCGTGCGGGGCCGTGTCAGTCGCTTCGCTCCATCCCGCACCTTCCCCGCACTTGCTTCCTTGACACCCGTCCTCCTCAGGCTCCTTGGGTCGCAGGGCGATGAACTCAGGGGAACGGCGGCAACGCTGCAACCCGGTCCAGCGTCCGCCGAAAGGAAACCCTACGAAGGGCTCTGAATCTTGGGGCCCGGTCAGCAAATCAAGGAGCCATGCCATGACCCGACGCGACACGAAATCCCCACTCCACGCCCTGCTTTATATCGAGCAGGGTCAAGGGGTCACCGAAATCGTTGCAGAAATCCAGCGCGCTGTCGTCAGTGCGACCGGATACGAGTTTACGGGCGCAATCGAAATGCGTGCGTTCGTGAATCGGGAACACGCAGCGACTTTCGGTCAGCGTGTCGTGTTGAATAGCGTCAGCGCCGAACTGGACGAGCTTCGCGCTGCTGTGCGCAAGATGGAACGCATGCGCGACCGGATGCGCAGGATCGACAAGGAGCTTGGCGATGCCTCGACGTTTGCCGAGTACGTGCGGCGCGGCTTGCGTGCGGCGGGAGTCGGCATCGTGCATATCGCGCGTGACGCCGCCGGGCGGCCCCGCAATGCGTCGAACTACATCACCGTGCGCGCCGACGACGGCGCATCGGTTCTGGAAGCCGCCGGTCGCCTCGAAGCGATCGCGCTGATGCTCTTTGGCCGTCGCGTGGAGGCAGCATGAAAGCCCAACTGGTTGAGCGCTGGGAAGGCGGCGGCAAGCACGGTCACTACCAGATCGACGTCGAGCGTTTCGAGTCACGCCCGGGTCAGGCATTTTTCAACATCCGCAAATCCCGTTGCGGCCGCGCATACGACACCGCGCTAGCGCGCACCCCGGCCGAGGCACGGCAGCGCATCCAGCACACCGTCGAGTGGGGACTGGCCGTGGGGCCGACGCAATACAAGCGGACTTTCCGCGATGCAAGCCTTGCGCCGGTTGACCGGGACGCCGATCCCGTACTGGCGGCGCAGCCAAACCCGCATGAACAGGCCGCGAAGATCGGGCTCTTTCTGGTCAACCGGACTGGACGGTGCGATGGTCAATGGCGCGGAAAACTGCTAGCCAATGAACAGCGCGCGCTGCTGGGCCGGTATTTCGGGCGCGGGACGCTGATTATCGACGGCGCTCGCGAGCGCGTCCGGTATCAGGCCGAACGTCTCTTCGGCGCGGGACCTGACACGAAGGCCGACCTTGCATGGGCGGACCTGTAAGAGCCACCAGACGGGCACCAGAGCCGGTGCCCGCGACCAACTATCAAGACCATGAACAAAGCAAATTCGTATCACGTGGCCTTACCGGGCAAGTGGCCGCTTCACACGCTGGAACCCGTCCGAAGCGCCCAGATCCGCGTGATGCTGAACACCATCGTGACCGACGCGCCAAGTGTCTGGCGTCGCGCTCCTCGCAGAACGTGGAGCGACATTAGTCGCCTCGTGCTGAGCCAACTGATGACGCTGGATCGCCTGTATCCGGAGGCTGGAATACTGGAATCGCCGCTACGACAAATGGCGGTGCGTTTCTTCGCCGTCAATGCCGATCCGGCAATCATTGGTTTCGGTCGGAGAGCCGGTGATGCGCCGTCACCCGCCGTTACTCGCCTTGCGCAAGCACTGCGCGGCACCCAGCGTTCCAATCAGCACACCGTTCAACAGGTGCAGCGATGAGCCAATACACGATTTCCAGACTCAAGACGTTCGATGGGATGCAGGGGCAGGGCTTCAGTCTCACCCTGTTACGCGACGGTAAGACGGTGGCGGAAGTCATCAACAACGCGCGCGGTGGCGCTTTCATTTTCCGCTGGGTCGATATTGGCGCGCGCGCAATCGTCAAGACGGTCGACTTTAGGGACGAACCGTGCGAGTTTGGCGGCACCGTCGAGGAAGCCGCGTTTCACGCATACGTCCTGACGCTGCCGAAGTACAAGCAGGACGAACGACTTGCCTGCCTAACGCCCGACATGGTCGTTGACCAATTGGTGAACGCTGTCCGGTGCGAGCGGCGTCTCAATCGGGCGTTCAAGACAAAAATCGTTTTCATCGAAGCAGGCATCCCGTACACCTATCCGGTTCGTGCTGGTCAGAATGTCGAGCTGGTCATGGGTGCGGTGAAGAAGCATTACCCCAATGCGGTAATGCTCAATCCACTTCCTATCGAAGAGGCGCTTCCGCTCGCGATACGTGCAGGATTTTGAATCCGACCAACGCTCGTACAAGCCCGCCTCTGGCGGGTTTGTTTCTTTGTGGCTTCAACGCGCATCCAGCCGTGCCGCTGCATCCTGCGCGCCGGTCCGCTGCGCAGCCCGTCACGCAAGCTGCGATCTCGCGGCCCGGTGACCGGACGACTCCGCTCTTGGGGCCACGCCGCGTCCGCGGACTTGCCCCGGCGCGAGCCATCCCCTCCAGCCTCGCAGCGCTCCTGACGTCGCGCCGCTCGGATAGCGCGCTCGCCGCGCGGGGCGTCCTGCCTCGTGCGTGAGCTGCTGCTGCCGACACCTACCGTTCCCCTGGTTCGCCGTCCAGTTCCCGCGACCTTAGCTCAGGCCTTTGCCGCGTCAAGGCGCGCGGGGCCGTGTCGGTCGCTATCGCTCCATCCCGCACCCACCCCGCGCTTGATCCCTTGACGCGTCGCCGGCCCTCGCACGTTTTGTCGCGGGACGACGAACTCAGGGGAACGGCGGCAGCTGCGAAGCGCAGCCCGCCAACTCGGCAGAACAACTTTTACGCCGGGACTCGGAATCTAGGGTCCCGGTCAGCTTTCAACCTTTGGAGATTGCAATGCCTTCACCAGCAGCCCAGCCCATCGACCCAACCACGCTTTCGCGCAAGCAGAAGCTCGCGATCATCTATCGCCACACGCACCGCGACTTCAAGGGCCCCGCCGGTCCGCAGTGGGGCGAGCATGCAGGCGAGAAAACCATCGTGGTGAACGAACAGGGCGCGTCAGTGCTGACACTGCTCGAAACGCTCAGCGATGAACAGATCGCGAACCTGCTGCCGTATGCGCTGAAGAAGGAAAGCGAGCGACTGGCCGCAAAAGCGGGGCAGCAATGAACGCGCAGGCTTTGCACATCACGGTTCACGAGCACGGCAACGCCGTGTTCCGCTACCGCATGAAAACCACTGGTTCATCGAGCGAGCGCTACGGCGCATGTGAGGTCTGCAACCAGCACGCGAGCGAAGTATTTCATCTCACGTCGGCGATGCTTTATGACCGGAAAAGCGCCGGCGGCGGCTTCGGCTGGACGCCCTATCACTGCCTCAGCTTGTTCGGACATCGCGAATGTCTGGAGGCGCGGCGCATCGGCCAGCCGGTCATGACGCTGGACGCAGACACGAACGATGCGAATTTCCGCGCTGTCATCAATGGTCGCGACGTGCTGATTGGTCGCGACTGCGAGGGCTTCAAGGTCTACATCGCGGACAGTTACGAAGCGTTGCGTCCGAGCCTGTTGGACGCGTACCGCTTCGCGCAGCATGCGGCGCATCACCCCGAGCGCCGCCGCCCCGTCACGGCCTTCGACTAATCCAGACAACGGGCCGAACGATCGGCCCGAAAGGAACATCATGACTTTTGCTCACGATAGCGCGTCCCAGCACACTGCGGCCGGACCAATGAACATGTGCGATCGCCCACTGGCTGCAGAGGGACTACGGTCCTATCGCTGCAAGGGCGCATTTGGCTGGATCATGATAGGCGCGACGGACGATGACGACGCGTTCCGGGAGGCGCTGCGATCGAGTGATACCGCGAAGCGCGAGACGTTGCAGCGCTGGGACGGCCTCGGGTACGTTGACGTCACGCCGAGGCCTTCGACAGTCGGCGCGGATGCCGCGAAGCGACTGCATGCGCGCCAGTGTCATTACGATCGGCTGCACCATATGAAGCGTGTGCGCGAGTTGATGACGATGGAACTCGACAGCGAGCAAGTGCGTATGTTGCACGCGAGCCGCGCGATTCTGAACGGCGAAGCGCCGGGCACGCGATCGGTTGATCTATCCGACGCAGCTTATCTGGCTGAACTGGACGCGTTCGAACGAGAGGAAGGCGAGCGACGCAGCAAACCCTACTGGGAGCCGGACTGGTCCCTGGAGAGCCAGATCGACAAGGCGTCGAGCGTCGCGGACGCGATGGACCGCTATTACAAGCACGATCGACTCAACCGGCCAGGAGGCACGCGCGAGCGCCTGATTTCGGACCGGGAGATGGAACTCAAAGAAAAGCGCTTCGCATGCGTCGCCAGTCACCACGACTCAGTTAATGGCCGGGTCGTCTATCTGCGATCAATGGGGGACGGCCTGAGCGTCTGGTCCTCGCTCGTGCGCTGACCCACGCCCACCCAAACGCCGGCCGCGAGCCGGCGTTTTCACGTTCGCCGCAGGGCGTCGCTATCGAGCCGTGCCGCTGCACCCTGCGCGCCGGTCCGCTGCGCAGCCCGTCACGCAAGCTGCGATATCGCGGCCCGGTGACCGGACGACTCCGCTCTTGGGGCCACGCCGCGTCCCGCGGACTTGCCCCGGCGCGAGCCATCCCCTCCAGCCTCGCAGCGCTCCTGACGTCGCACCGCTCGGATAGCGCGCTCGCCGCGCGGGGCGTCCTGCCTCGTGCGTGAGCTGCTGCTGCCGACACCCACCGTTCCCCTGGTTCGCCGTCCAGTACCCGCGACCTTAGCTCAGGCCTTTGCCGCGTCAAGGCGCGCGGGGCCGTGTCAGTCGCTATCGCTCCATCCCGCACCCACCCCGCGCTTGATTCCTTGACGCGTCGCCGGCCCTCGCACGAATCGTCGCGGGACGACGAACTCAGGGGAACGGCGGCAGCTGCGAAGCGCAGCCCGCCAACTCGGCAGAACAACTTTTACGCCGGGACTCCGAATCTAGGGTCCCGGTCAGCTACCAACCCGTCAGGAGAAAACTGTATGTCCAACTTCAGCGCTACCTACTCGCCGGAAGACAACAAGCTGCGTTTGTACTCGCCGCACCGCCTCGACGAGGCGCTTTATCAGCGCGTGAGCAGCGAAGGGTTCCGATTCGCGCCGAAACAGGATCTTTTCGTGGCGCCGATGTGGACACCGTCCCGCGAGGATCTGCTGCTGGAGTTGTGCGGCGAGATCGGCGACGAAGACACCAGTCTTGTCGACCGCGCCGAGGAACGCGCGGACCGCTTCGATGGTTACAGCGAGAACCGCGCGCGCGAAGGCGATGCAGCGTATTCGAACGTCCAGAGCATCACCGAGCATATCCCGCTCGGTCAGCCCATCTTGGTTGGCCACCATAGCGAGCGCCGCGCGCGGCGTGACGCCGAACGCATCGAGGCCGGGATGCGTCGCGCCGTGAACGCGTGGGAGACGTCCGAATACTGGACGCGTCGCGCCAAGGGCGCACTGGCGCACGCGAAATACAAGGAACGCCCGGACGTTCGCCATCGTCGCATCAAGGGGCTGGAGTCGGACCGCCGCAAGTACCAGAAAGAGATCGACAACGCGCAAAAATTTACGAAACTGTGGAGCAAGCCAGAGCTCACCCACGAGCAGGCGAAAGCGATTGCTGGCTATGACCATCTCTATTTCAAGGTGGACGGACAGGTCACGTCGCTTTACACGATGCTGTGCGCCGAGGGAGCCGACATCGAGCAGTTGCGCGACAGGGCGCTCAAGGCGCACGCGCGCACGATCGCTTTTTATGGTCGCTGGATTGCGCACGTCGATAACCGTCTGGCGTACGAGCGCGCGATGCTCGGCGAGGCCGGCGGCATCGCGGCCGACAAATTCGACATTGCTGTTGGCGGCCGTGTGCTGGTCCGCGATGAATGGCTGGTCGTGCATCGCGTGAACAAGGCAGGCGGGCGCATCAATAGCCTGACTACGTCGTCGCCGCGCGTCGTCTCGTGGAGCAGCCGGTGGAAGGTCGCGATTGAAGAGGTCAAAGACTACCGCGCACCCGATCCCGTCGACGCGGCCGCAGTCGCCCAAAAGGCGAAGCTCGCGCCGTTGGTCAATTACCCGGGCGAGGGCTTTGTCGAGATGACCAATGACGAATGGAAGAAGCGAAACGAAGACGGCAAGAGCATCCGCAAGATCGCCGCAACGGCCGAGCACGGCGCGTACCGCGTGCGCCGCGCGCTTGTTTCAGATGCAGGGTATGCGCTGAAACAGGTTTTCATTACCGACGCGAAACGCGTAGAGCGTCCCGCGCCGGCGAGCGCCGCGCCCGTCGAAATCGAGCGACAGGCGGAACCGAGCGCGACGATCCAACCGAGCCCCGCGCAAGTGCCGGAGGACGACGACCGAGGCGCGAAGCTTCGACAGCTGCGCGACCAGCTGCGCGAAGGTGTGCAAGTTGTGAGCGCGCCGCAACTGTTCCCGACTCCCGCCGAGACTGCCGGGCGCATGGTGGACGAAGCAGACATACAGCCGGGCGAACACGTCGGAGAATTCAGCGCGGGAACGGGGCGGATTCTGTCGGCTGTCTCCGAGGCTATCGACTTTTCCCAGATCCAGGTTACCGCCGTCGAAATCAACCAGGGGCTCGCGCGCGCGCTTGAGGCACGCTATCCTGCCGCGCGCGTGCTGAACGCGGATTTCATGGAATGCGGCCCGGAGTTGGGCGCGTTCGACAAGATCATCATTAATCCGCCGTTTGCAAACGGTCAGGACATCGCGCATATTTCGCGCGCGCTCGGGTTTTTGAAACCGGGCGGGCGACTTGTCGCGATCTGCGCGAACGGTCCGAGACAGCAGGAGAAATTGCGGCCGCTGGTCGAGGAACACGGCGGACTGTGGGAGGAGCTGCCCGACGGCGCTTTCGAGGAGTCCGGCACGCGCGTTAGAACCGTGCTGCTGACGCTCGAGCTGTAACGGATGCGCGGCCACGTCGCAAGACGTGGCCGAATACGAGGAGACCAAGAACGATGAAAAAGATTTGCCGCTTTGCCGTTGGCGTCACACTGTGCACCGCGTGTGCCGCGCTGACTGCCTGCGCAGACCAGCCGCCGCCGCTTACCGGCAAGCCTGCGACGATTCGCATATACGAGCCCAAGACCCCGCCAGGGTTCGCGGCGCCGGGGGAGTTCAGCCTGTCGCCGGACGGAAAGATCACGATCAACCAGCGCGAGACGAAACCCGCCCCGTGACGCAGCGCACGAAACATCGACGCCGGCCGCGAGCCGGCGTTTTCACATGCGCAGCAGGGCATCGCTATCGAGCCGGGCCGCTGCACCCTGCGCGCCGGTCCGCTGCGCAGCCCGTCACGCAAGCTGCGATCTCGCGGCCCGGTGACCGGACGACTCCGCTCTTGGGGCCGCGCCGCGTCCCGCGGACTTGCCCCGGCGCGAGCCATCCCCTCCAGCCTCGCCGCGCTCCTGACGTCGCACCGCTCGGATAGCGCGCTCGCCGCGCGGGGCGTCCTGCCTCGTGCGTGAGCTGCTGCTGCCGACACCTGCCGTTCCCCTGGTTCGCCGTCCAGTACCCGCGACCTTAGCTCAGGCCTTTGCCGCGTCAAGGCGCGCGGGGCCGTGTCAGTCGCTATCGCTCCATCCCGCACCCACCCCGCGCTTGATCCCTTGACGCGTCGCCGGCCCTCGCACGTTTTGTCGCGGGACGACGAACTCAGGGGAACGGCGGCAGCTGCGAAGCGCAGCCCGCCAACTCGGCAGAACAACTTTTACGCCGGGACTCGGAATCTAGGGTCCCGGTCAGCAAGGGGGATTGCGATGTTTGATGTGAAGACGGCAAGCGATTACGTGCGCGGAGCTTTTCCGTATAGGTTCGACCGGATCGAAGTGAATGGCTCGGTCTTCACGGGCCCGGCGAAAGGCACGCACCTGTGCGCTGATTTCGAACGCCCGCGTGAGCCGGTCTCCTTCTGCCTGCTTGGCGAATGGTACTGCGACTATCCAAGCGGCCCGCATCTGGGCGTGCTTGCCAACAAGGCCGCCGACATTCTCGGCGCGAACGGCTTTTTTGGACTCGCCAGCGCCCGCCGCACAGGCATAGGCGACTGAGACGCACCCGACACAGTTCAATCGTCCACAGAGAAACGCAGAAACTAAGGATTACGACATGAAGCTGAGCCGCGCACAGACCAAGAAAATGCAGGAAGTTGAGCAACTGATTGCGCTTGAGCGCCGCCTGACAGACGATGAGCGCCTGTTTGTGTTCGAGCACTATCAGGAAGGCGCGAGCAGCAACAATGCAGCGCTGGGCGCTTTTTTCACCCCTTGGGGTCTTGCTCGGGATTTCGCCGTGGAGGTGCCGGAGCGTTGCAATACGATCGTCGATCTCTGCGCGGGCATCGGGTCGCTTGCCTATTGGTGCGAGAACAGGGCGCGGCAGGTCGTGTGTGTGGAGCAGTGCGCGGAATATGTGCGCGTGGGCCGGAAGCTGGTGCCGGACGCGACGTGGATTCACGCTGATGTTTTCGGGGACTGGTTTAAGGATTTTGACGGCTTCGACGTGGCGATTAGCAATCCGCCCTTTGGCAACCGCGTGAAGGCGCACGGCTTCGAGGGTCGATATACCGGCAGCACCTTTGAATACAAGGTGATCGAGCTTGCATCGCGTATTGCAGACACTGGCGTTTTCATCGTGCCCCAATCGTCGGCCCCGTTCGTGTACAGCGGCTCGCGTCGCTACGACGTGCGCGAAAGTGACGACTGCCGTCGATTCATGGAGCAGACGGGAATCCTCCTGGAGCCGAATTGCGGCATCGATACGGCGATGTACCGGGAGCAGTGGCACGGTGTCGCGCCGACCTGCGAAATCGTTGTATGCGATTTTGAGCAGTTCGAGCAGACCAGCCCGCTCGCGCAGACGCGCGCCGAGTCTATCGCGGTGCCGACAACGCAACTTGATCTGTTTGCCGCTGCTGCGTGATCCCCAACCAGATAACGAGAGTGCCCCTATGACACCGATGACATTTCACCAGACCTACGAGGTTGTCACTGACGACAGCGCAGAGCAGGGCGAGGCCGAGGAAACCGGCTTCGACTGGCAGGACGAACCCCACACGTTCAGCGAGCTGGTCCACCGCCTCAGGCGTGACTACATCGGCGCGGTCCCGCAACGCGGATGCAGCTGCATCACCGCGGACGGCGACCGTGAATATGTCGACGGTTCGACCCGCAATATCTCACTCCATCCCGGCAACGAACGGGCCAAGCGCTGGTTGCCGAAAGCATTGAAGGCCGCAGGACTGGTGCACTAGCCAACGTCACCGCCGATATGAACGCCGGCCGCGAGCCGGCGTTTTCACGTGCGCTGCAGCGCGCTGCTATCGAGCCGGACCGCTGCACCCTGCGCGCCGGTCCGCTGCGCAGCCCGTCACGCAAGCTGCGTTATCGCGGCCCGGTGACCGGACGACTCCGCTCTTGGGGCCGCGCCGCGTCCCGCGGACTTGCCCCGGCGCGAGCCATCCCCTCCAGCCTCGCAGCGCTCCTGACGTCGCACCGCTCGGATAGCGCGCTCGCCGCGCGGGGCGTCCTGCCTCGTGCGTGAGCTGCTGCTGCCGACACCTGCCGTTCCCCTGGTTCGCCGTCCAGTACCCGCGACCTTAGCTCAGGCCTTTGCCGCGTCAAGGCGCGCGGGGCCGTGTCAGTCGCTGCGCTCCATCCCGCACCCACCCCGCGCTTGATTCCTTGACGCGTCGCCGGCCCTCGCACGAATCGTCGCGGGACGACGAACTCAGGGGAACGGCGGCAGCTGCGAAGCGCAGCCCGTCAACTCGGCAGAACAACTTTTACGCCGGGACTCGGAATCTAGGGTCCCGGTCAGCAAAGGAGAACCGCATGCGTACTTTTTCACAGTTATCCGAATTTGCGTCGGTTGCGCAGGAGTATCAGCGACTCCGCACAAAGCATCCGTTGATTCCCGCGCGCTACGTGCTGAAGTGGATCAACTGCGACGACGCATCGATTGGATGTTCAACGATCGAGCAATTCGTGTGTCCGCACGAGTGGACCGTCAATGAGGAAAGCGACGCGGGTTACTGCTGTCTGTGTGGCCTCCCCGAGTGCTGAATCCCGTTACCACACCCCTTACTGGAGGATTTTGCAATGGTCGAAACGATCGAGATTGGTTCCGCTCCCTGCGATGAGCAGTGCGCGCAGGTCGGTGAATCCAATTACCCGGAGTGCAGCCGCGCCGAGTGCCGCGCATTCATCAACCAGATCAAGCGCGCAATGGGCGAGCCGCCGGAAGGCGTTGGCCTTTTCATCAAGAGTAACGCGCACGACTTCGGCACCTACCGCGAAGTGGCGGTAAAGGTCACCGGCCTGTTGACGGAGGAAGCACGCGAAAAGGCATTGGAGTATGCCTACCGCTGCGAGTCGGATTCGCCCGCGAGCTGGGACGACGAGGCGCGCGCTGAACTCGCCACAGCAGGATTTCCGGTCACGGTCGAGGCCTGACATGTTCCATACCATCGGCTACAAAGGGCACTACATTCACCTGGCCTATCAGGACGGCGTCGAGACCATCCAGACTCAGATCATGTATGCCGACGGCGGATTCACGCTGCAGCGTCGCAACACGTATGCAGGCGCGCAGCGTGCGATCACGCGGCACGTGCGCGCCGCACTCGCTGCAGCTAACCAGTAACGAAAAGGAAGGGTGAGCGGATCGCTCACCCACCACAAAAATGCGATTCAAGCGATATGGACGTTACGAATTCACCGACACGCCGCGTAAGCGCGCCGCGTTCGCGCGCAAACAGCGCCTGGAGCGTGAAGCCTTTCCGCTCTTCGCCGACCAAATCGCCGCCGAGCAGATCGGCGCCGATGAGGAAATGAAGGGGCGACGCGAGCAGTGGGACCGGCAGACGGCTGCGGACCGCTCGCGTCGCGCGACGCAGTGGCGCAAAGCTCGCGGCCGCCTGCGCGGATATCGGGCACCTGTTCGCAGCGCCTTGCACGCGTACTGGCAACAATGCAGATGGCCCGCCGACCCCGAATATCTGCTGACCATGCTGCACATGTACGACACCGGACGCTTGTCCCTGCCGGACACCAGCCCTACCAACTGAGGATCTATGCAGCTCTCAATCCATCCAGTCACCAGACGAGCGCCGAACGGTCGCCTCTGTCAGAGCTTTGACGTGGTCTGCGACGGCGTAACGGTCCACAACGCGATGACCCGAAGCCTCGCCCTGGCGCACATGGACGCCCTTTGGGAGAGCCGCCCGGAATCCGATCGCGTGCTGGAACAGCTGTACACCGGCGACTAGATGTCGCAGCCCTGCCGGTTACTGGGCCGCGCGCCGCTATCGAGCCGTGCCGCTGCACCCTGCGTGCCGGTCCGCTGCGCAGCCCGTCACGCAAGCTGCGATCTCGCGGCCCGGTGACCGGACGACTCCGCTCTTGGGGCCACGCCGCGTCCCGCGGACTCGCCCCGGCGCGAGCCATCCCCTCCAGCCTCGCGGCGCTCCTGACGTCGCACCGCTCGGATAGCGCGCTCGCCACGCGGGGCGTCCTGCCTCGTGCGTGAGCTGCTGCTGCCGACACCCACCGTTCCCCTGGTTCGCCGTCCAGTTCCCGCGACCTTAGCTCAGGCCTTTGCCGCGTCAAGGCGCGCGGGGCCGTGTCAGTCGCTGCGCTCCATCCCGCACCCACCCCGCGCTTGATTCCTTGACGCGTCGCCGGTCCTCGCACGAATCGTCGCGGGACGACGAACTCAGGGGAACGGCGGCAGCTGCGAAGCGCAGCCCGCCAACTCGGCAGAACAACTTCTACGCCGGGACTCGGAATCTAGGGTCCCGGTCAGCGTAACACCCAACAGGAGGGCCTTTTCATGGTCGAAGCAGGTCGCTCGATTGCGCAGGCAATCGCCGCTGGTAACTATCACAGGATCGAGGTGTATTCGGCACCGGATGCGCTCGGTATGACTCGCGTGGAGTACCGATACGATCCGCCCGCGTGTGAAACCGTCGAGGAGGTCGCGCAGTGCTTTGTCGAACTGTTCGGGCCGATCAAGGCGGGCTGCACGGCGAAAGCATGGCGCATCAAGGGCGGCCGCATCGGTGCCTATGTTGTCGAGGACGCTGGAGATGTAACCGCGTTGCTTCAATAGCGGTAGCGCAGCAGCCGGGAATGTGACTTATCTGCTTTTCTCTTTCACTTAATCAGGAGCCTTAATCATGAAGTCGATTCTTGTTGCAGTTGTGGTCACCATCCTCGTATCGGGCTGCGCAACCAGTGCGGGCAACATGGCCATGAGGGAGCAGAGCGCCGACAGCATCAGCGCGCAAATCGATGAAGGGAAGACGACCAAGAGTGAGGTCCTGCACGCGCTGGGCTCGCCATCGAAGGTGACCTACAACGAGAACAGCGTCGAGCAGTGGACGTACAGCTACGCGCGTGCCACGCCGAAGGCGATCAACTTCGTGCCGATCGTTTCGATGTTCGCGCGTGGCGCCGACGTTCACAAAAAGCAGCTTCTCATCCTTTTCGACGACGCTGGCCGTGTGAAGAAATACACTTTCACTGACTCCGTTGACGAGGTGAAAGGCGGGCTGATCGGCTGATGGACACTGACACCCGCATACGTGCCGCGTGAAGCCCGCCGACCGGCGGGTTTTTTTTCGTTTGCGCGTGCGCGGTGTCACAGCTGCGATCGAGCCGGCCCGCTGCACCTTGCCCGCCGGCCTGCCCTGCAGACCGGCATGCAAGCCGCCTCGTCGCGGGCCAGTTTCCGGAACCAGCCGCTCTTGGGGCGCGCTGCGTCCCGCAGCTTGCCCCGGCGCGGGCCATCCCCTCCAGCTTCGCACCGCTCCTCTCGTCGCAGTGCTCAGATAGCGCGCTCGCCGCGCGGGGCGTTCTGCCTCGTCGACGGCCAGCAGCTGCCAACACCTGCCGTCCCCTGGTCCGTCGTCCACTTCCCGCGACTGTAGCTCGAGCCTTTGCCGCGTCAAGGCGCGTGGGGCCGTGTCAGTCGCTATCGCTCCATCCCGCACCCACCCCACGCGTCAATCCTTGACCCGGCGTCGGCCCTCGCTCCTTTCGTCGCGGGACGACGAACTCAGGGGAACGGCGGCAGCTGCAAAGCGCAAGCCGCCGACTCAACAGAACGGCTTACGCCGGGACTCAGAATCTAGGGGCCCGGCGGTCCCGTCACACCTTCAACCTTCATTGAGGAACTGCCATGCAAACCGTGAACGCCCACGACACCAACCAGACCGCGAACGAGAACACGACGACCGCAGAACTGCCGAACGCACTCAAGGCAGGCTCGGCAGAGGTGCTGATTCCGCTCAAGCGTCTGGTCGCCTCGCCGTACAACCAGCGCAAGACCAAGCGTGACCCGGCGAGCATCGAGGCAATCGCGGACAATATCCTCGCAGTCAACCTCCTGCAAAATCTGGTCGTCCACCCGATGAAGGTGTCCGCAAAAAGGGCGCAGACGTATGGCGTGGATGCAGGAGAAACGCGCCGACAGGCTTTGCTTCTCAACGTCGAGCGCGGCCACATCAGCGAGGATTTTCCGGTGCGCTGCATCGTCATCACTGAGGCCGAGGCGATTCTCGCCAGTGCATCGGAGAACGACCTGCGCGTGCCACCGCACCCGGCAGACCAGTTTATCGCCTATAAGGCGCTCGCGGATGAAGGTCGCAGCCCCGAGTTCATCGCCGCTGTGTTCAAGGTAACGCCTAAGACCGTCGCGGGCTATCTGAAGCTGGCGAACGTGTCGCCCAAGCTGTTCGACCTGTTCGCTACCGACGAAATGGACCTTGACCAGATCAAGGCCCTCGCCATGACCGATGACCATGAACGACAGGAAGCCGCATGGTTCGGCGCGAAACATTCGTGGTCACAGCAGCCGCACGAACTGCGCGCTGTGCTGAAAGGCGACAAGCTGACGCTTGGCGACCGGATGGTCAAGTTCGTCACGGTGGAGGCCTACGAGGCTGCTGGTGGAATCGTGGAACGTGATCTCTTTGCCGAGCGCGACGATGGCTTTATCGTCAACCGCGACGTCCTGAACCGGCTGTTCGATGCAAAGGTCGCCAGCGAGGTCGAAGCCATCAAGGCGCAAGGATGGGCATGGGTCGAGGCCCGACCGAAGTTCGACTACAGCGACCGCAACCAGTTCACCCAACTGGACGCAGAACCCGTACCCCTGACCGCTGACGAACAGGCGCGTTACGACGAACTTGAAAAGCGGTCCGGGGAAATCTCGGACAAGCTGGATGCGCACGAGAATGCTGACGAAGGCGACGAGGCCTACCTCAGCGACGAAGCGTGGCAAGCCCTGAGCGACGAATTCGACAAGGTGTCGCAAGCCATTGATGAAATGGACGAAAGGGAAGGCAATTTCACGGCCGAACAGATGAAGGTCAGCGGCGCTGTCGTGGCCGTTGGTTACCACGGCGAACTGGAGGTCGTGCGTGGCCTCGTTCGTCGCGAAGATCGCGCCGAAGCACGCGCGATGATGGAGGACAACGGCGTCGCTGTTCCGCACAGCCTGACCAAAAAAGAGAAGGGCGTTCACTCCGAAAAGCTGCTGCTGAACCTGACGGCGCACCGGACGGCTGCTGTGCAGTCCGCTCTCTCACAGAATCCGCAGGTCGCACTGGTGGCGACTGTTCACAAGCTTGCGCTCGAATATCTCTACACGGGTAGTAGCCTCGACCGACTGAGCGTCGCGCAGATCAGCGCGCGCGAAGTGACTTACGAACTGGCCCGGTCGGCACCGGACTTGGAGCAGACCGAGCACGCTTCGGGCCTTCGCGCCTACGTGGACTCATGGCGCGCTCAGATTCCGAAAAATCCCAACCTGCTGTTCGGCTGGCTGTTGGAGCAGCCGCAGGACCGCCTGTTGAACTTGCTGGCTGTCTGCACGTCGCTGAGCATCAACGGCGTCTCGCGCGAGGAGGGCCCGAGCGCGGTAAATGCTCTGGCGGGCGCTCTGAGCCTGAACCTGTCCGCCTACTGGCAACCGACGCGAGCAAGCTACCTCGATCATGTGTCCAAGGATCGCATCGTTGCAGTCGTGAGCGAGGTCGTCTCGAAGGAAGAAGGGGCGCGGCTCGCCAAGATGAAGAAGGGCGAAGCAGCGCAGGCAGCCGAGAAGCTGCTGCAAGGCAAGGACTGGTTGCCCGAATTCATGGCCGCAGCCCAGGTCGCAGAAGTACGGTTCTACGGTGATGACGACGACGATGCGGACGACGAGTGCGACGACGTCACGCTCGACGCCGGAGAGTGCGACGACTCCGCAGCGTCCGAAGGCCCTCAGCACGCGGATGCGGCACCGTGGCCGTTCCCGAAGGCGGCCGATTTCGGAACCGTTCCGGCAGAAGTGAGCGCGCGCAAGTCCGACCGTGATGATGGGCCCCGCAAGCCGACTTCGCCAGCGATCGCCTGGCCGTTCCCGACGACCAATCCGCAAGCACTGCGTGGAATGCGGCAGGCGGCCTGACCGTCCAGTTTCTCCCTCGGGTCTTCGGACCTTTTTCGCCCCGCCTTGAGCGGGGTTTTTTTTCTGTGGGTAACTTCGCCCGGCCAAACGGCGCCTCACGATCCTTCCTCTTCGCGCCTCCGGCGCTCATCGTTCGGACCGCTGGGCGACAAGGGACACTCGGCTTCGCCGACCAAGGAGGAACCCCGTTCCGGTTCCCCCTTGGAACTCCCTCCCTCGGGCCGCAAGCATTTTCATAATATAATTGTGCTCAGTTGCAGAACTGAGTAAAATTAAATTGTGGCCCTGCTTTGCAGGACCATCAAGGTAGCCGCGGAGACCACTTGAAGCAAAAAACCAAAAGCCAGAAAACGCGTGCCATGCTCGCCGCTTGCGCGGCAGCAGACACGCGTCGTCTAAGGCTACGCTTCGGGAACAGAGTCGCCCCGATCACGTCAATCTCTGTCGAACCTCCTTCAGGTATGGTCGCTCAACCCATGATCGGCAATACCATAGGGCCACGGCAGAACACGAACCAGAACTGAAGTGTGCCGGGGCCATGCTCACGTCGATCGTTTTTGGATTCATTGCAGCAAGGGTGTCCACGGGCCGAGCTGCGGCCGCAACGGCGGCAGTCACGCCGAATCATGTCGATCGCGTTGTGACGTTTTCCGTCGCAACTGAATTTTTTGTTGGGTCGATTATTCTGCTGACGCTGAGTGCGCTTGTATGGATGGTCGCTCCAGCAGTAGTATCCGCAGTTCGCTTTTGCAGTTCGTCTGTCGGTGGCTTACTGAGTGTTTCATTTCCTTCAGATTGTGCTCCGAGCAGTGCGAGCTGGTATGTCGTCAAACGCGCGCTCGTCGGATATGCAGGATTATCGTTTGTCGTATTTTGCATCGCATTGGCATGGCGAATCGTGATAAGCCTCAGGGAGCGATCCAGTCGCCGTGCAGTTAGTCGCTGGTCAGTTATGGTCGACGACGATGGAAAGGAGTAAGCCCAATTTATTGGGGCGTCTTTGCTCCGCAAAGACCGGCTATGTTGCGCTACGCCCGCAAAAGACGCGGGCTATGCGTCGAGCCTCCTGCGGAGTCTCGCCCCTCTCCCTGCGGTCGGGGCTGCCAGCGCCTCGCCGTCCGGTCGCCTCGCTCCCGGAAAAGCTCACCATCGCTGGTACGGTCTCTCAGCATGCTGCATATGGCCCTCGGAATGGCAGCATGTTTTACGCCCCGCTCACGCGGGGTTTTTTTTCCGCTTCGCTCTTCGTCCTTGAGGACGCGCTGTCGTGTCGCGCCGTTGGCGCGAAAGGCGCTCGCCGCGCGGCGTTCTACCTCGACGTCACAACCCGTCAATGGCCGTTCCCACCCGTTCACGTCCAACCTCGCGACCATAGGTTCGTCTTGGCGTCCGTCAAGGCGCGCGGGGCCGTGTTGTCGCTGCGCGACCGCCCGCCCCAACACCCCGCGCTCTTCTCCTTGACATCCGCCGCGGCGAACCACAACCGGCCGCGGGACGATGAACTCAGGGGAACGGCGGCAGCTTCGGCAAGTGCGGCCGTCTCGGCAAAACACGGACGCCGGGACTCCAAATCTAGGGGCCCGGTCAGCGACACCCGGCAGGAGGGGCGATGGATAAAGACGACGAACGCGTATGTGGGGGATGCAGACACTGGTGCAGGGCAGGCGACTACAGATGGGGCGGTTGCGATGCCCCGTTGCCAGCCTATCTCATGCACGCGGACCTGCCCCGTACCGGGCCAATCTTCCCAGACGACAAGCAGGCGCAGGAGTGCGAGGTATTCGAAGTCAACGGGTCGCAACAGATCGCATCCGGGAGCAGCCACACATCATGAATCCAGTCATGGCCACGCGCTCTAAGCGTTTTCAGGATCGCATGCCCCCGCGCTCGCCGGGAGCTATTCAACAGGCACGGCGCGGCGCTGCCGCGCCCCTCCGGCCACCGACCACGCGCCCTGGCGGCCGCATATTCCTTGCGGTGCCGACTAAGGACATCCCGAAGGCGCGCGCGATGGGCGCAGAATGGGACCACGAGCTTCGCCTTTGCTGGTTGCCCGCCACCGCAGATACGACACCTTTCGCAGCGTGGGTCGTGGATGATGCCGCGTTGAACGCTGCCGGTATCGACCGGACGGACGTCCTTGCCGACTTTGCCGAGGCGATGCGAAGCTACGGCCTCATTGTGCCTGACACGCTGTATGCGGACGGCGAATGGCACTGTGCGATGGTCATGACGAAGTCTGGCCCGCGATCGCATGGCGGCTACATCATCGAACTTGACGGAGTACCGCATGGCTACATCCGTAACTTCGTTGGCGCGTCGGGCGCGTGGTGGTATCGGGCAGGCAAGCTCACGCGTGAGCAGCGCGCCGCGCTCGAGGCGCAAAGTCGGGAACGGCAGGCCGCGCGCGAAGCAGCCCTGCGCCGCGCTCAGGAACTTGTCGCGCAACGCTCCCTGAAAATCCTCACCATGTTGCCGAGGGCGGAACAGCACCCGCATCCTTATCTGGACAAGAAGGGCGTCGGCGCGTACGGATTGCGCGTTGCACACGCATCGAAGCACAATCTGGCAGAGCTGTTAAACGCGAAAGACCCAAGCGTCCTGAAACGTAGCAATGCCACATATCTCGTGATTCCCGGCCGCGATGCAGAGGACCGACTGCTTACGGCTCAGGCGATCGGCCCGGACGGCTTCAAGATGTTCGTGCGCGATGCCCGCAAGAAGGGGGCGTTCCATCCCATTGGCGTGCGGCGCACGCGCGACCTTGCGGCCGCGCCTGCGGTGCTGTTCGCGGAGGGTTATGCGACAGGTGCGTCGCTGCACGAAGCGACCGGACTGCCCGTGGTGATCGCTTTCGATGCGGGCAATCTGGTCGAGGTCGTTCGGCAGATCACGCCGTTGCTGCCGCCGTCACAGCCCAAGGTCATCTGCGCGGACAACGACCAGTTCTTTCTCGACAACGCGCTGGCCAGAATCGCGGAGATTGGCGGCTCACCCGATGCGAAGCCGGTTTCGGTTCGCGTGGTCGCCGGCGCCGATGGGGCAACGCGGGAGGTCGAGATCCGCGCCACCTATGCAGACGGCAAGTGGCACCAGACACGGCTTGGTAAATACCGTCTCTCGCTGGAAAGCGTCGCGGGCGTGGTCAGGAGCGTGACGCTCGACCTCGTTGTGCCGGATAAGCCGCACGTCCGCGTAACGACCCGCAACACCGGCGTCGAAGCGGCCACGGACGCGGCCCGTCTCGCGGCCGGCCGCGTCGTGACACCGTTCTTTGTATCGCTCCAACGCCGGCCGACCGACTTCAACGACCTGGACGTATCCGAAGGGCGCGCGCGCGTCACGGAACTCGTCCAGAGCGTCCTGCCGTTTCACATCACTGCGGACGCGGCTGTTACCGAACGCGCCTGATCCCTATGGCACATCTCTACTACTACCACCAGCTCACCCTTGAACAACAGGTTCAGGCGCTGAAGTTTTCCGAGGAAGTGCGTCCGGAGTGGCAATGCTACATGGTCGATTTCCGGGGCGACGTGTTGCGAGGTTTGCCGCTGAACCCGATCCTCCAGACAGGAACGGTCCGCGTGGCGGACAGCGAGCGCGCGCAACTTGCAAAGTTTCATCGCGCAGAGATCGAATTCGTGGTTCGGCATGCGATCGGAGACTGGTCAGAAATGTCCCCCGACGAGTGCGCAGCAAACCATCTCGCCATCGAGAACGGGGCTCCCGTCATTTCACGTTATGCAGTGGGCGACATCGCCCAGGTGTACGTAGTCACGCCTGCGGACCGGCTTCACACGCAAGTGATGGTGAGCCTCCACGCCGGTAGCCCGCGAGGCGTTCAGTAATTCATAAACATCATCCGCTACGGGAATCATCATGCGTCGTTGCATTACTGCGGCCGCGGTCGTCTTTG
This sequence comes from Caballeronia zhejiangensis, assembly GCF_000698575.1. GTDB lineage: Bacteria > Pseudomonadota > Gammaproteobacteria > Burkholderiales > Burkholderiaceae > Caballeronia > Caballeronia zhejiangensis. The sequence goes on along the minus strand of NZ_JFHD01000018.1, from coordinate 96,946 downwards.
GCTGTGTTGCTTTCAGTGCGCCCGCCCGGTCATCGCCCTGGTCCTCGCAGCTTGAGGCTGCACGGGCGACACATACCGCGAGCGTTCCGTCCCAGCGGGTCAACTGGTTCGCGTTCTCACCCGAGGATCACGGAATGGACCTTGTGATGTACGGCGTCTATTCCGCCAAACGGTCGATACATGTCCTGTCGTACGTGATGACGTATCGCCCGCTGCTGCAAGCTCTCGCCGCCAAGGCGCGATCCGGTGTCCAGGTCGCTGTCGTGGTCGACTACGGCGAGAGTATCGCTAACGACCGCAGTGGCTACATCCGGCAAGGGCTCGGTTACCTTGAAAACGCAGGTGTAAGAGTGTGCGCGATCGACGCCTACAGAATTTCGCACGATAAGGCGATGGTGCTGGACGGTCGCAGTGTGCAGACGGGAAGCATCAATTACACGGCTGCCGGCGCACGCGAGAACAGCGAGAACGCGGTCATTGAATGGAACGACGTCGACAGTGCAGCCGGCTTTGAACGGCATTTTCAGACGAGGCTCGAACAATGTCACCCATTCTGATGGAGTCGTCGCGTCAGGCGCCGCATTGCGACGACGGCCGTATTCGTGTGCTCGGCGCGCTGCACATCGCTGTGAGCATTGGCGAGCTGCTGTCGGGGCGCGTCAGGTCTTCTTTGCCGGTTCGCGCCTCCCAATGGTCGACGCTTGGCGAGCATGTCCGCGCATGGCGGTTGCTGCTGGCCGACGACGCGTCGAGGATCGACCCGCACACGAGATCTCACCTCAGCCTGGTCGTGCGGCTACTGAATACCCTCCTCGAGCAACATTGCGCCGGCGACGAGCCTGACCGGGAAATGTGGGATACCGTCATGCCCACGATTGCGTCCGCCGCCCGTCATCTCGACGCCTTCCCGCTTCGGCAGCGGAAAGCGGCCAGTCGGCACTTCGCTGCGTATCGGCCGTCGTAGTTCAAGTCATAGCACCAGCTGCAGGGGCATTTCCGGGCAGAGCCCGGAAACCGCTACGGCGTGCCCGGCACGCTGCGCGAGCCGGTCATCGAGCCCCGTCCCGGGTCTCGCCCCTTCGGGCTTTCATCGCTTGCCTTTCGGCTGACGCCGACCAGAAGGGACGAGTCCCTTCTGGACATCCAACTTCCCGAAGTGATGCGGCCTGCGGCCGCATGAAGGGCGCTCGCCGCGCGGCGTTTTTACCCTCTCGCGCAGACACGCCGTCGCCAGTCCCCTGAGTCCGCCGTCCCTTTTCGCGACAGTAGCCCTCCGCCGCGCCCGGCCAAGGGTTCGCTTCGCCGTGTCCTCGCCCGTTCGGTGCTCGCCTGCGGCTGCGCTCCGCATGCGGCCTCCGGGCACGCCCTTGTCCGTTCGCGGCTACGGGCTCCTTTGTCGCCGGGACGACGAACTCAGGGGACTGGCGGCAGCACGGTAGCAGCTGCCGGTCGGGCAAAAACAAACCCTACGAAGGGACTCGGAATCTAGGGTCCCGGTCAGCCTGAACCCCTTAAACCGAACGGAGCGCACATGAAATCGAATCTTCTTCGCCGCATCGCAGCTTTCTTTCTCGGCTGCGACCTGAACGCAGAAATCCGCGTGATGTACCGCTGGCGTCGTGAGGAGGATGACGTGCGCGCCGTGCGTCTCGAAACCGTGATCGACGGCCAGCCCAAGCGCGTGACGCTCTACCAGCACACGCCCGGTAACTGGTCCCCGATGGCCATTTAAGGGAGGCACCGTGAGCAGCTATTCGTTTGCGCTTGAAGCTCGCGCCGCATGGGCACTTCACGTCGTCGCAGTGATTGCAGGCGATTCGAAGGCCGCGGACGCTTACCGCGCCGAGGCACAGATTATGGCGATGGAGAGCGGACGGGCAAGCCACACCGAAGGTGTTAGCAGGCCCAACCTGGTGTCGGACGTTCCCGCGCTGGTCGGCAAATGGACTGCAGGTTGGAATGAACGAGCGAGAGCCGCGCTCCCGACTATCCACGACCTTATCGAGGCCGCCCTCAACGCTAACAAGGTGACGCAATGACAGATACGCAGAAAAGCACATTTTCGACCGCACTCGACGCTCGCACGCAATGGGCGCTGCACCGCGTTAGCGTGGTTGCTGGCGATGACAGGGACGCCAAAGACCGGCTTTTCTGGGCGCTCAACTACGCAAAGCGTTGTGGTGATGTCGCCGGGAGTGACGATTGTGATGTGCAATGTCCGGCACTTCTCGCCGATGTTCAGCCGCTTCGCAACGCGTACATCGAGGCGTTCGAGGCGGTAAGGGAGCGGCGAGAAAAGCGGCGCACCCGGGAAGGTATCGACTCCGAGCTAACGGCGATGGCCGACACGGCAAGGCGTGGATGCGGACTCTCATACGAACTGTTCGTAAAGCGGTTTTCACAGAACGTGGACGACTTTCTGGACGCGCTCGAAGTGCCCTTCCGAGACCTCGCCCTGGAGATTGCCAAGGGCAAGGGCTACGCCACGCCGGAGGAATGTCAGGCGATGCAGGATGAGATCGAGGAGTCCGGAGGGTGCTCACTGACGGGGATTGATCCCTGGTGTTGCCCTTGCGGTAATCACGAATAGCGGACTACGGAGGCGCACCCGTCGTGCGATGCACGGCGGGCAAAGTTGCGCATGCGAAAAACATTCACAGGTGGGGGTGACTGCAATTTCCGCGGTCGGCGCGGGCGGGCCGGCTTCTGCGCTGCGCGCCGAATCCACCCCGCCCGCGCCGGGCACAGCACTCGCGATTTTGAGCAATGACTTGCTCAAAATAGGTCCGTCCGATCCGGCTACCGGCGCTCACGCGCCGCTCGCCGGATCTACCGTACGAGTGGCCGCTCGCGGCGCATTGCCATGCAATGCCGCCTCTCGCGACTCCACGCTACGGAACGCTCCGCGTCCCTTCGCCTAGCGCACGGCACGTCATCCTGATGGAGACGTCGCCGACCTAAACGCCGCTCTCATTTTGGCCGGACTCTCGCATTTGAACCGGTGCTGGCCCGTGCCGGTCCAGCATTCACTTAATCCAGCCTAACCGATTAACTCGTACCCTCGTCATCGGTCAGGAAGCCCCTGAAAATGGAAACGGCGACCAGGGGTCGCGCGGGACTATCGTCCCACACTTGCCCTTGGCCGCCGTCGCCGCTCACCGCCGCGGTTCTTACACCGCACGTTTCCCACAAGCTCCACCGCACCCCGCGGTACCGAGTTTTCCACAACAAACCCCGTTGTGGAAAACTCCCGCGGCGGACGGCTCTTGCGATTTATATCAATCGCGGCCGTCCGTCCGGTGCCGTGGATTTGTGGAAAGCGCTAAGCCGCCTGCGCCTGCGCTGGGCTTGCTTCCTTGGCGCTATCCGGCGTGCGCGCCGGGCTTTCGCCCGAGGCTTGCACGCCGAGAAGCGCCTTGACCTGCGGGACAACCTTCTTCCACTCGTCGACGCTGATCACATCCAGTCGCTCGGATTTGAACAGATCGAAAATCGCCTTACGGTTCTTCTCGACGTTCTCTCTCTCTTCGCGCCTCGCCTGTTCCCTAAGCGCTGCAAGTTGCTTCTCCATGTCGGCGATTTTCTCAGCGGTAGACAACGCCGGCCGACGTCCACGCGGTTTCTTCTCAGTTACGTCTTGCTTGCTCATGATGCTCATCCCATAGTGAGGTTGTAGTCGGGGGATTCCGTAGTAGCGTGCGCCGGTGCATCATCGCTTTCTCACGCCCAAAAATCAATTCCCCGGAATCCCCCGACGCTGCAGGGGCATGCCTTTTCCCCGTATTCCGAGGCAGCAGGAAAAATCAAAACCGCCCCTCAGAAAGCACAGACATGACGCACGTACCGTGCACACGTCAAAACCGTCGCAAGCTCATGATTTGGCGGTTCTTTTTGCGCACCAAAAATTATAATCAGTTCTTTCCATGAAAGAAATAAAGATGTAAAATCGCGCATGAAATCAGAGAGATACATAGTGGTGCAAATTGCACCACTTGCCGATCAATCAACCTCAAGCGAGAGAGACCAGATACCGTGAAGCCGTCAATTCATTTCCGCGTTGAATGGGACGAATACGAGCATCTAAAACAGGAGGCGAAGAAGCGCAAGATCACTCACAACACGCTGGCTCGCCTCTACCTGCGCGACGCAATCTCCGGCTACGACCGCATGCACGAGGTCCTGTTGGAGACCAATCAGACGCTACAAGCTCAGGTAACAGATCTGCAGGAAGCGGTTACCAAACTCTGCATTCTCGCGGCCGGGGCGCTCGCGTCCTCCGCAATCCCTCCGGGACTCGCCAGCACGATGCCAGACAGCGTGAAGGATCAGGTGAGAGGGCATATCCGGGAAGCGATCAAGCAAGGAAAGTTCATCGACCGCGCATACGACAACGGGACCTTCAACGGGGATTGACGCCATGTTTCTTCCTATCGACATCGAGTCCGTCAACCGTCAAGAGCAGCTGGAGGAAGGCGAGTATCACGCCTCATGTCGTACCTACGCCTCCGAAGACGGCGCCTGCACGATGCTTCACTTCGAATACAAGCGGGTCGGTGACGAGCTGCCGGGTGCCTGCGAGATCGTGTTTGTCGAACCTGATGGCCGCGTCAGGGCGTGCGATTTCCTGCGTATGCCAGACCGTAGCTGGCGAGACAGTTTCGGCGCACGCGCGGATTCCCTGCTTACCCTTTTGCCGCATGACGCCGCGGGGTATCGGCTGTTGAGTGTGTCCGAACTGGGTGTGCAACATGTGGGGAATGCAACATGAGCGAGAAGATCATTTCCGACGCGGGTGCCGGTCGTGCGCTCTTTCTGACCCGGATGAAGTTGACCATCCATGCGGTGTCAATGTCGCTGTGGGCGGGTGCGGTCCCCGGGCTGATCGTTCCCATTGTGCTCTGGATGTCATGCCTTTCGCCTCGCGATGTCGATATCGTCAAGCTCAATATCGTGTCGCACTTGGTCAAACAGGACACGCCCCGTAAATGGCGAATCCGGGACGACGCGGGTCAGGAGCAGATTCTGACCGTGATCAAGTCCAGTGGGGACCCGGTGCAGTTGCTAACCGCTGCCCAATACCGCAGTGTGACGACCTCCATCTCGCGGCCTGTGACCGTCTTTGGCTATGTCATGCTTTCCAGCATGCTGTGCGGCCTGCTCGGATATCTGTCTGTCTGGTGGTCGCTTAGCCGTCTCGGCAAGCGTGCCCGCGAGAACAGGCGGGTCGATGGGGTCGAGGAGCTGGTCGAGCCGAAAGAGCTTTCGCGTCTCGTTAGAAAGGAGGAAGCCGGTCCCTACACTGTACTGGATGTCGCTCTGCCGAAATCGGCACCCATGCAGGGTATTCAGTTCATGGGCGCGCAGGGCACCGGGAAGTCGCTGGCTATCCATGACCTCATGCAGCAGGTCTTTCAGCGCAAGCGCAAGTGCATCATCTATGACCAGAGCGGCGAGTATTTCAGAGCCTACTTCCGTCCGGGAAAGGACTATTTTTTCAACCCGTCCATGCTGGGCTCGGTGCCTTGGTCTATCTTCAAGGAGCTGCAGAACACCTACGACTCAAACACCTTGGCGCACGCCTTTCTGCCGCCGAAGGCAGGAGTTGTGCACGGCGCAAGTGCGTTCTTTGAAGACGCTGCCCGCGCGCTGTTCTCCGTCATGACTTTGCGGCTACGCCAACGCGGTGCTGTCTACACGCGGACGATCGCAGAGGCTATTTTGAGCATGCCGGAGGATGAGCTCGAACTGCTGATTCAGGAGTCGGTTGCAAGTTCGGCGGTCGGCGGCGATTCGAAAGGGCAGCGCCAGGGTGTCATCAGCTCCATCGCGATCTATCTCGACGGGATAGCGGCGGTCCAGGACGGCGAATGGACGTTGCGCCAGTTTTTCGAAGCTGACGACGATGCGCGATTTTTTATCGTTAGCACGGACGACACCAAAGCGATGTTCGCACCGCTTTACCGGCTTTTGCTTGCGATCTCCTTTGGCATCATCGCCGCCAAACGCGAGATCTGCCACTACGACCGTTACTGGTACTTCCTCGACGAGGTGCATGTTCTTGGCGACATCAAGCTTGATGAGACGCAGGCGACGCATCGCAAATATGGCGTGTGCGTGGCGACCGGGATTCAGGCGGACACTCAGTACATCACGTCGATCGGGCATGAACGGGCGAAGACGCTGATGAACTGCTTTAACACGTCCGTAATGCTGCGGGCGAACGAGCCAGAGATGCGGGATCGCATGGCAAGACGCCTCGGCCGGATGGACATGGAAGTCGTCTCCAACGGGCAGGCTCTGGCGGTGAGCGACTGGCGGGACGGCGGATCGCTGAATCAGGGGCAACAGGAAAAATGGCTGGTGATGCCCGACAAGATTGGCAAGCTGAAAAACTGCATGGCCTACGTTCAGGTGCCGGGTGACTATCCCGCGACACTCGTCAATTACCGTCACTGGCTGCCGGCGTGGTATCGACCGTGGGCTCGCGTTAATCGACTTGCCGCGCGTCAGGATGACCCGCCACGTGACCCGAGATTCAAAATTGTGGTCGCGGAGGGGCAGGACGCTCTCGCGAGCGTTCGCGCGGAAGCTGAAGCGAAGCGGGTCGAAGCGGAAAAAGCTGCCGCAGCGAAAGACGCGATCGAACGGACCGGCAAATGGGTTGTGACCGATCTTGAAACGGGCGAGATCATGCCAGCAGAGAATCATCACGAGGAAGCGCTCGCCGAGGGAGCGGATGGTGACCTCAACGAGAACAGCAATGACGAAGGGGGGCTGTTTTGATGAAAGGGCTTTTCATTCGTTGGACCGTCACGTTCGCGGTAATCGGCATCGCGCTCGCATGGGCATTTTTCCCGCAAATCCGCGGAGTGGCCGCCGATTGGTATTCGGGTAATGCCGGCATGCCGGCGCTGCAAGATGCGGAACTGGCTGGCATCCGCGAGGTGAAATTTCTTGGGCACGACCAGATCATCGCCAACGTCGCCGTGTCCGATTTGCGCGTGATAACAGCAGCTCAGGGTTTTGCGACGATCGGTCTGACGCTGGCGAGCAGCGAGCCGACGGCGTTGTATCCAAGTTTGCGCGTCTACCTGCAGGCGAACCACCAGACCGTGCGCACGCTTGTCATTGGTCCGGGCGCTTACGAGCATCACGCAACCCTCGTAAATGAGCCGGTGAAGGTATCGATCAGGCTGCAGACCGGCGAAACAGGTTTTACGGCGAGCGCTTTCTACGGCGCCGGAGGGACCTGACGTGATCTCGAAGGAGCCAATCAAAAGCGTCGGCGACGCTGCGCGATACCACGACAAATCCTTCAATCAGGACGCCGGGCAGAAGGCGGACAACTACTACATCAACGAAAAGGCAACCGCCCGCTGGGAGGGGCGAGGCGCCGAAATTCTTGGCATTCGCGGCAACGCGGTCGAGAAGAAGGACTTCGTCAATTTCCTGAGCGGAAAGCTAGTGAACCCCGAGACTGGCGAAGTGGTCGACCTTGCGAAAAACAGCAAAGGCGATAACCGCCGGCCGGGAATCGACTTCACCGTTGCACCGCCAAAAAGCGTTTCAATCGCCGGCCTCGTCGGAAGGGATGACCGGATTGTTGCGGCCCATCTGGTCGCGAACGAACGGACAATGCAGTGGTTTGAAAAGCATGCATCGATCATTCGCGTGAAAGATGAGAACGGCCGGAATCGGCAGGAGCGCGCGGGCAATCTGCTTTACGCGAGCGTGCTTCACGAGACCAACCGGGAGAACGAGCCGCAGATTCACAGCCATAACGTCATCGTCTCGGCGGTTTATGACGAAAATCGGAAGGTCTGGCGCAGCCTCACGAATGACATGCTGCACAATCTGCGCGCGCAGGGCGACGTGATCTACAAGGCCGAACTTGCGGGCGCCTTGAAGACCTTGGGGTACGAGCTGGAATACGCCACCAACGGCGTGGACTTCGAGATCAAGGGCTTTACCAGAGAACACGTCGACACATACAGCACACGTGCGACGCAGGTACGCGATGCGTTGCTCAAGCGCGGCATAGATCCGGGCGAGGCGAGCTTCGACGCTCGCCGAATTGCGAAGCTGGACAGCCGGGCGGCCAAGCAGGAGCATCCGCGCGAGGTGCTGCAGGAAATCTGGCAGGAGACGGCGCGAAAGGCCGGTCTGGACGTCGAGGCTATTGTTCAGTCTGCGCGGGACCGTACGCCACCGTTGACACATGACCGCGGCGCAGGCGTGGATCGACCGCGCGCGGATATCGGACGGGATGGAAGCGAACAGTCGGTAAGTCGGGACGCCACAGACGGCACTGAGGCGGCCAATGCACAGCGCTCGTCGCGCGGCCGGGAGGGCGTCGAGGGCGAGCCAAGCCTGGGCGCCATGCGCGCTGTGTCATGGGCCATCGAACACCTTACTGAACGAGAGCAGTCGTTCGAGCTGGCCGATCTCGAAATCGCAGCGGTCAAATTTAGCCGCGGGATGATCGACGACGTCGATGCAGCCGTGCAGCGACATATCGACAATCACATGCTGGTCGAGCGTGGCACGACCGACGACGGCAGACTGTTGTACACGACGCACCGCGCGATCGATAGTGAGATGCGACTCGCCGAAAACATCCAGTCGGGGCGAGACGGCGGAAACATCATCCTGGGCAACGAGTCCGAGTTCGACGCTGCGCTCAAAGCTTTCGAGCAGAAGAAGGAACAGAAGACCGGCAAACCATTCAAGCTTTCTGGCGAGCAGATCAACGCGGCGCGGAACGTGCTCATGCATCCAGACTCGTTTCAGGGCATCCAGGGCGAGGCAGGAACGGGCAAGACTGCTGCGCTGGCAATGGTCAACGACGTGGCGCTGGCAAAGGGATGGGACGTCATTGGCGTGGCGACGTCGGCGGCGGCAGCGAAAGAACTGGAGGCCTCGAGCGGAATGAAGAGCAGCACGGTTGCTGCCTATTTCGCCGCGCGCGATACGCAGATCCGTACGATCGAGTCACGCCTGGGGGAGCTGCGCGACGCGCTGGACAAGCGCGAGAACATCCGGGATACCGGCGCACTGCGTATGGAATCACGCCGGCTGACAGTCAAAGGCAGCGATATCGATTTCGGCACCAGCCGTTATTCGTTCGATCATCAGCGAGGGGAGGTCTTCAAGTCGCCCGACAATCTGCGCAACGCCATCGGCGCGGTGCTGACTGACATTGCAGCGCGGCATCGGACCCAGCCCGGCGAAGCAGTGAAGGAGCGCGAGACCTTCGGCGCGCGTATTCAGTCAGGCGCATTTGATCTTGCCGCATCGCTTGGACGCAGACTCTCGACATTCGGACAGGTAGGAACGGTCGAGGCCATTGCTGCACGGAACACGCTCTACGAGACGCGGCCGGGGCCCGGAGCCGAGTTGCAGCGCGAGCTGCTGGTCAAACAGGCTGAGCTGGCCAACCTTCGCAGATACGGCAACATTGAGGGCAAGAAGACCCTGATCGTGATGGACGAGTCGTCGCTGACCGGTGCATTCGACACCGAGAAGATCTCTAACCTCGCGCGAGAGATCGGCGCGCGTGTCGTGTTTCAGGGCGACATCAAGCAGCATGGGAGCGTGGCGGCCGGCCGCGCGTTTGAGCAGGCTCAGAACGCCGGTATGAATGTTTCGGTGCTTGAGGAGACGCGGCGTTTCGTCGATGCGACTGCGCCCACGCAACAGGCCTTGCTCGAAATGAAGGCGGGAAACTACAGCCGGGCCGTGGAGATGCTGGATACCGTGACCGTGGACCAGGGCAAGCTGGCCACGACCGTCGCCGAACGCTATTTCGAGAACCTGCAAGCGCTCGAAGCGCGCGGCGTCGAAAATCCGAAGATTGGCGTTGTCGCGATTACCAACCGCGACCGGAAAGCAATCAACGAGGCTGTCCACGCGAAGCTTGCCGAAAACGGGCTTGTGTCGGGTCAGGATTTTCACAAGCCACATCTCGACGATCCGAAGATGACCGGTGCGGAGCAGCGGTACGCCGTCATGTTGCGCGAGAAAAAGGTGAACGTGCTCGTTTACCGCAAGACCTATCGCGAAATCGGTGTCGAAAATGGCGACGTGCTGCACGTGAAATCGTATGACATCGAGAAGAATCGCATCCACGCCGTGAACGCCCAGGGAAAAGCTATCGAGATCAATCCGCAGCGCCAGGACTATTTCTCGCCTGCGGTGCTGGAAGGCCGGAAGTTCTCTGTGGGCGATCGCATCGAGACGCGCGCGATCATTCGCCTGCCAGCGCAGGAACTGCAGCGGATCGACAATGGCACGCCCGGCGTCATCACCGAAATCGACGAACAGGGAGCAAAGGTCCGCTGGACGCGGACCGGCAAAGAGTCGTATCTGAAGAACGACGACATACGGTTCGTCGACCACGCGTACGCGCACACCTCGTACAAGGAGCAGGGCGCGACGAATGATCGCGAAATCATCGCTGTCAGCGTGACGGGTGCCAAGGTTTTCAATCGCGAAGCTGCCTACGTCGCGGCATCGCGCGCACGGGACAATACAGAGATCGTCACAGAAGACCGCGACGGTATGTTGCGTAACGCGGGCAAGGAGGTCGGTAAAACAACGGCCGTCGAGTTTGAGGCAGCTACGCGCAACGCGGCGACGTCGCAGCAAGCAAACGCGGCGCAAAAGCAGACAAACAAGCGCGACCGATCAGCGACGAAGGAGCAGGTGCGGGAGGTCGATGCGCACGCGCAGCCAGAACGCCAGACGGACCAGGACAAGCGGCAGGGACAGGAGAAGGGGAAGGTGCTGGAACTCTGACAGACTGCAGCCATACGCTCGCGCAAAAGAAAACGGCCCGCCTTAGACAAGGCGGGCCGTTTTCACTTGGCGTCGCACTACGCGTGCTGAGCCAGAGAGATGATCGCGGCTACCGCGATGGCGGCAAAGGCCACCCAGGTAATCCAGCTGTTTTTCTTTGCCATCTTCTGGCCGAAAGTTTCCTTCTTTGCCTCACTGCTTGTCATTCGATGCCTCCTTTTGGCATTTACCGTCAGCTACACATGCGTCCCAAATCGCGACGCGCTCCTTGAAATCTGTCTGCCGTGCGGCATCCACCGCATCGGCTGTGGTATCGGCCGCCGCGAGCGCGACGATCGCTTTCACGAGGGCATCCTGTTCGGCCTGCGGCGTTTTTTCTGTCTTGTAGGCGATCACAATTTCGCCCGGAGTGTCGGGCCTGAAATCCACGCGCCGTACGTCGATCTGCCGGTATGCACTCGTGTCGAGCGCCGGCAGGACAGCAGGGATCAATGCGGCGCGTGCGGGCCGGGGTACATTGCCAAGATCCTCGGCAATACCTGAATTCGCCATGACCTGAGCGCCGGCTGCCGTGCCGAGCCCAGGCACCGGAATGAAGAGCGCACCGATCGACAATGCGTCGCCCGCAATGTTGCGGACCCTCACACGTGCGGGCAACGAGCGGGGATCACCCTCGCGACGTACGAACAGTTGCCGGTAATCGAGCTGCGCCTTGGCGAACTTCGGGTAGTCGTCGGGCGCGAGCGTCGTCGCGTCCCCCACGTGGAAGAGATATGCAGACTTGCGGACCAGCGTTGTCTTCTGTGCCGCCAGTGCAGCCTGGGCTCCAAGCGTCACCGGATTGTCGCTGACGCCTTGAAGCACCAGTGGGCTTCCGCGGTAGCGCGTGCCGTCCAGCATGATGTCGTACGAGACCTGACGGTCACGGATTGCGTCAAGCGTGTCCTGCTGCACGGAGGTGTCGCCAGACCAGGAATCGACCGGCCGCACGACGATGACATGGGCGGCGTCAGTATCGAGTTCAACCGGCTGTGCCATGCTACAGAGCGGCGCGCCGGCCGCCGCCGTGGCGAGCACAAGCGCTTTGAGCATCCTTTTCATTGAGTCAGACTCCGAGTTTGAGCGTTTGGCGGATCTTCTCGCATGCCGCCGCCTGTTCGGCAAAAGCGCCGACATTGTCTTTCAGGCTGCTGTTTTCAGGAAGCAGCTTCGCGAGCTGGTCGCTCAGTGAGGCGAGCTTCGTCTCGTCGTCCCGGTACTGCTTGTCCAGCGTCTTGACCTGCGCGTCGAGCTTTGTCAGCTTGTCGGCCTGCTGTTTGTTCTGCACTTCAAGCGAGCGCTTGGAAAGATAAGTAACGCCGGAAAAGGCGAGCGACGCTACCAATGCGACTGCGCCGAGCGCGGTAAAGATCTTGGTGATGACCGGTTTACGGGTGTCCATGTTCGGCTCTATTTGGTTGAGTAAGTGGGTAGGACCGGGTTGCTACTGGATTGCACGGTGCCGCTCTTGCTGTTCTGCTCGATCGTGTTGTAGTTGCCCGGGATGTTTTTCGGCACGTTCGCCAGCGCCTGCTGCTCCATCTGTGCGGTGAATTCGCTGAAGTCGATCTTTGTGAAGTCAATCGCACTGACCTGGGCTGGCGTCAAGCCACCACAACCTTCCAGCGGCAAGCCGAGCTGGGTCTTACCCTGTATGTTGATGATTTTGGCGAGCAGCGAGTTGAACGAACAATAGTTGTCGACGTACTGCACGCAAGCGCCCAACACCTTCTTTGAACATGTCTCGTCGATAAACGTGCTGAGGTCCGCGCCCTTGTGTAGTGCGAGCAACTGTTCTGCCTGCGAGCACTTTGAAAGCGACGTGATCACCTGTATCGCGACCATTGCGGCGAAGACATACGGGTTGAACGCGAGATAACCGTTAGATCCGAATGTCGCGAGTTCGATATTGCCGCCGAAGAGGCCGGCCCCCATCGAACCCCAGCCAGCCGTGAAGCCGAACGCGCCGACCGAGAAGCCATTGGCTGCGAGGTTCGTGCCGAGGTTGCCGCCGCCGTTTGCTGCATCAAGCGAAAACGCAGTCGTGAAATTCTCCGTCAGTGCGTTCGTGAAGATGCCGTTCGTGTACATGGCATCGAACACGTAAGGCGAAGCGAGGTCGATCGCCTTCTCGCCTGCATACTTCACAAGCGACCCTGCGGCGCCGACCGCTGTAGACATCGCTACGTTGTTCGACGTCGCTCCGGGCGAGCTCTTGCAGCAGTTCTGGATGCCTTCGTAGCCCTTGCGGCAGCTTTCGGCAACGCCCTTGAAAATGGTGTTGCCGTCCGTATAGGTTTGCCCCTCGCCAAGAATCTCGAGCCCCAGCGCACCCTTGATGAACGAGTCGTTATTGTTAGGCGGGGTCGGGAACCCACCGTCGTTAAAGAGGCCACTCGTGCAGTTCAGGTTCTGTGCCGTCTGTTGCGCCTGGGTCTGGCATTTATACGTATACGTCCACTGATCGCACTTGCCGGTTTCGGCGATCGTGTCATTACAAACGCTTGAGACAACGCCGCACGCCGGGTCGCTACGATACTGCCCGCAGGTATCGGTTGTTGTTCCTGTGCACGCGTAGTTGTACGAATACTGCCAGCAGCTGTATGGCACCTGGAGTGCGCCAGACGGCAGAGAGGCGTTCGACAGGCAAACCTGCTGGCCGTTCGAATCTGTCTTGCACGGCGTGGTGTCGATGCATGTCTGCGAGCCAGGTACAAGCGAACATGCTCCCGCTCCGTAGGTTTGTGCGAAGGCGACGGGAACGTTGCAGGCGAACGTGAACAGCAGAAGCGCAATGACCTGCCGTAGGAAGCGGGAGAAGTTTGTCATGTGCCTTCTCAATTCGTAGGTGTGGCGAGCGACGAACCGGCGCTCTGTTCGTAGACGCCACATGTATCCGTCCACGTCGTGGTAACCGTCTGCTTGACGCAGTTGGTTCCAGTGAGCGACTGGCCAGATGGGCAGCTATACGTGATCGTGGGTGCCGTTTGCGTGACCGATACGCATGACTGGCCCTGCACCGAGCCGCCGCTCGGACAGTTGTACTGAGCGCCCACGGTGATGGTCTGGATACACTGGGCGCCATCCCACGAGTATCCGCTCGGACATGATTTGAGCGGGAGGAACCAGCACGTCCCCGCGTAACAGGTCACGAGATCCATCCCCTCATAAGTCGGAGGGTAAGCGGTCACGTCTGAGAACTGCTTCATGCACGTGTTGTTGCCCGAGATCGTCATGGGCGTCGTATCACTCGGGCAGGTCATCGAGGCCGCAAGCGTGTTGGTCTGGACACATTGATTAGCGCCTGACTGAATGTACCCGGCCGGACAGGTGATGGTCGGCGCATAGGTGTACTGGTTTTGACAAGCGCCATTGACGAGACTCCCGCCTCCCGGACAGCTTTCGGTTGAAATGGCCTGATTGATCGTGTTGACGATCTTCGCGCTCAGATACTGCGAGCAGGCGTTTTCTTCTTCGTCGGTCGACACCGTGCAGGTGTTGTACGCATATTGCGCGGGCTGGGTAACGACGGTGTCAGAGGTACACGTTTGCGTGAGCGTGTCCGTGGCTGTGTTTCCCAGGTTGCCTATCACCTGAAAGATCGGGTCCGACGACGTCACTTCATTGCCGTAGTTGTACTGTCCTTGACCAGCGCCGTAGGTGCCCGCGCAGTTGGCGGACGAGCCAAACTGAGTCGAAGTCGCGCCAAGCACTGACTTCTGGTTCCCGGTCGGCGTCATGCACTGTTCATTCAGGAAATTGACGGCGGCACAGTACTGGTTCTGGTACGGGTCACTTCCGGGGGTATAGCTGGCGCAGTACGACTCAGCCTGGCGTCCGAACGCCGTCAGATTTGAATTCTTCGCAGCGTTCAACGAATCCGATGCAGTGTTTGGATTCGAAAAGCCACCGAGGCCTGTTGGGACCGACGAAGATACGCCAGTCTGGTTGCCCCAAGTGCTCGAACTTACCCCGGTCGGATTGACGATCTGCGAAGGAGAAGTCGGCTTGATCGAGTTCGCGAAGGCTGTGCCATTCGCCACGTCTGAGGCACTTTGCGCATAAGCAGCCGTAACGCCGCAGGCGAGAAGGAGGACGGCGATAACGCGCTTCATTGACGGCTCCCCTTTGCTGCGGGTGCGTCGGGCGTGGCGCTTCTAACCGCTTTGGCGGCCTGTTCCGGGGTCATGCCGCCAGCGGCGACGGCACCTTGAATCGCGGCAGCGACTTCAGGTGTGTCAACTGGCGTGGACGCATCGGCGCACACGCTGTTGTAGGGGACGAGTTTGTCGGGGTGCCCCTTGCACATGCGCAAAGGCGGCTCGCCGTCTTCACAGATGTTGAACTGCCCCGACATATCGGAGTACATCACTTTCGCGCTCGGCTGCCCGATGATGAACCCGACACGTCCACAAAGCGGCTGTTGCGTGAAGCGGGTAATGCGCTGCGCGTAAACAACGACGGGGCCGCTGTCGCCGGTTCGCTTCTTGATGGCGACGACGGCTTTGCCAAAGTTGCCGTCGTCGGACAGGGGCGCGCTGGCCGAGCCGTTCGAAAGCGCCTGCGTAAATACGCTTGACGGTCCTTCGTCTGCACGAGCCAAGGTGGAAATCATCACCACGAACGCGCATAGGGACCAAGCCGGGAGTGACAGCCTCATGGGTTCTTTTCCTTATTGCCTTGTATGGCTGACAAATGGGGCGAACTGGTCAACGTCCTGTTGCCGGAAGGGGAGGTAAGGAACGCTCCACGCATAGTGGAAATGGTTGGATGCGCGCTCCTTTTCCAGTGAGCGGATCTCGGTAGGGACAAAGCCGACGATTCCAGGCACTACGGTGTTGTAGCGGATCAGGGCCTCTTTAGGGTCTGCCGCAATATTGCCGGTCTGGCGGTAGCAACTGATCGCGTCGTCGCGCAGGGTATTGCCATCGAGATTGTGACGGTAGCGATCGACCAGCATGTACTTGCAGGCAAGGTATTGGGGATCGGCTCCCGCGTCATGCGTCACTTTTGCGAGCAGGGGATAGCCGTCGTCAATGCCTGCGACGATCGATTCGCGTAGAAGGGTCACGCGTTGTGGCAGGGTTACGCGGTCGTCGTAGAGTGCCTTTGGAATGCCGGCCAGACTGGACCAGCATGACTGTGCGTAACGAGCCGCCTGCGCGCGATCGCCAACCCGATAGCTGAGGAATGCACCAAACCCGCACACACGATAGGAAGCGTCCGGGCTGATGGACGAGGCGCGCGCGATATAGCCAAGCGCGTTATTGAAATCTGCGCGGGACCCGAGTTTTCCATAGGCCGACGCGACAGCGAGGTTATAGATCGCTGGCTGATAATTGCGGGCGGCCGCTGCCTGATATAGCTGTAGCGCGCGAGAGACATTCTGTGGATTCCCGAACAGGCCATATTCAGCAGCGAAGCCCTCGAACGTCAACGCTTCGGGGATGTTCTGATCCGCCAACGCCGCGAGCTTGCCAAGCAGATCCGTGCGCTCCGCCGGCGACGCGCTCGTCAGTTGGATCATCCACGCGATCATCGTCTCGCCGTCGTTGCTAACGACCGCGTGGTTTCCATATTTCAGTCGCTCACCCAGGACCTTCGCCTTGGGCAGCATTGCTTTTGCCTGTGCGACCGCGGCGTCATTCACGCTGTCGATCACGGATCTGTTTTGACGCTGGAAGTTCGACTGGAGCTGGCTGAAGACGGGCGAATTGAATGTTGACTCGGCGAAGCCCTTGACGCTCTCAGGCGTCGTTGGCTGCATCTGAGCAGCCGAATAGCCAGGCAACAGCGCGGCCAGACAGGCAGCAGAAAACAATGAGAGACATCCCCGTGTGGTCGTAACTTTGTTCTGCATCGTTCTATTGAGAGGGCAGGTTACCTTAATTATAATCAGTTATCGTGCGGACTCAAATTTAAATCTGCGACTCGGCGGGTACGCAACAGATGGTCCAGCGCAGAGACCTCAACGGGGTAACGAGCGATGCAAATTAGAAACGGGATGCTGCTGGAAGAGATACCTGAAGTCGACGGATTGGACGACCTGACTGAGGAAGAACGCCGGAGCGTCATGATGATCCGCGAGGGCAGCAGTGAGCAGGCGCCCATCGAACTCGCCATTCGCAATCTTTTCGTGTGGGCGATTATCAGTAAGGCCGAAGACGTCCACATTGAAGGGCGAGGGCACCGGGACTCGCCGACGGTTCATGTGCACGTGAGACTGCCAGGCGGCATGGTGAACTTCAAGTTCGAACCCCGAGGCAAGGAAGCGCGGCATTGGGAAACCAAAATGTTCCAGCTCACTGGCACGTCGCAGGGGGCCACGACGCCAGAGATCGCTTCAACGCGTTTTGACATCGTGCTGCCGTCTGCTTTCGCGTCGCGGCATGGGCTAAAACCGTTCGAGGACGATCCATCCTATCGGGTGGACATCCGGGTCGAGTACACGAGGACATACAACGGCTTCGCTTTCATCAGCCGCCTGCTCGATTCTCAGCGCGCGCCGAAACTGGAGGAGCTGGGTCTTTCCTACACGCTGTACCGCATCATCCTGCGTGCATTGAACGAACCGAGTGGCCTCATCCTGGTGACCGGGCCGACAGGCTCGGGAAAGACCACACTGCTAAACGCCATGCTAGCGGTGCTGAACGACGGCACGCGAGCGATTGATACCGCGGAAGACCCGGTTGAGATCGCACTGCGCGGCATAGGCCCGATCAAACAGCGGCAGATCGGTGGAAACATCACCTTCCCGCGCGCCTTGCGCTCGATGCTTCGGTCGGGCCCAGACGTCATCCTGATCGGCGAAATTCGCGACGCGGAGACGATGGAAATCGCACTTCAGGCCTCGCAGACAGGTCACATTGTTCTCGCGACGCTGCACACCAACGACAGTGCTGAAACCTTCTCCCGGGCGCTCGATCTCACGCTGGACAAGGGCCGGGACGCATTCCGGCTCGCGCAGAATCTCAAACTCGTGGTCGCGCAACGTCTCCTGACCAAATACGAGGGACCGGTGGTGAAACGCCGGCTGACGCGCGATGAGCAGCAATGGCTCGATGCGAACGGCATCCCGTACGGCGACGATATCTCAGAGGTCGTACCTGAGCGGGTCGTCGGCAAGGTGGCCGTACTCGAGGCGGTTGTCACAACACCTGAAATCAAGCAGGTTATCCGGGCTGACCGGATGGATACGTCAGCCATCTATCGTGCGGCGTGCGACCAGGACCATTTCGAGCCGCTTGCGACCGGAGGAGTACGGGCGGTGCAGGCGCACCTGTCGACTTTGCACGAATGCATGCAACGTCTCGAAGGCAATACCGACGCCCGTATGCACCCGAGCCTGCGGGTTCGACTGGCGCGTCAGCACGGTCTGGATTTTGTACAGGTCGCTGATGCGATCGATGCCTATCACCTGGACGCCGACAGCGGCAGCAAAACCACGATCGAACAACACATCGAGACTGCCACGCTTGGCGCGCTGAACAAGGTCATCGAACAGGAGGCGGCATGAAAGGCATCGCATCACTCATTGTGGCGGCGGCCGCGGCGACGTTTGCATGCTGTGGGCACGCGCAGGTTCCAGCGGGGATGGAACAGCTCAAACCCTATTTGCAGGTAAAACCGGTTGCGGGCGACGAGGAGACGGTCCGCGTATTCTTTTCTCCGAGTTGCCAGTTTTCAAGAAACTACTTTCAGTTTTTTAAAAATCTCGAAGCAACGATGCCGAAACCCAAAACGTTTGAATTCACGCCTTTGGTAAATAAAGGAGATGGGCTCGCCTTCGCATTAAGCTTTTTAGCCGTCGAGAAATATTATCCGTCGTACGTCCATAATTTTATGGAGGCGTCGTTTATTGGAGCACAAGACCTCGGTATCTCGACCGTGAATTGGGCCGGAATTGACCGCATCGGGAAGGCGGCTCACGTACCAGTTTCCGTACCGCTGCTGGTCAAGCAGCACGAAGCCGCCCTCAGGACTGACCTGGCCGCGCTCCTGACGCTGCAGAAGGACCTGCAGGTGACAAATACGCCGGCCGTCTCCGTTGCCGGAACTTACATCGTCACGCCGGAATTCACCAACGGGGACGCGCAGCTCTTCAGCCAGCTGGTCAACGGCATCATCTCGATGGCTCGCTGATGGCGGGCCCGAACCAGAATCTGTCGCCCGCGAAGGAGACGCGCGGGCGAAAATACGCGCTTACCACATTACATTTCTTAACAGTTTTCAAAGCTACCGTCATAATTGTCCGGTTAAGATTCCGGGCTCTGCGTTGCGGGCTTCGTTTTTGCTGGTTCCCCGCAAACCTTTGCTTGCAGGCCGCTTTCGTTCGACCATTTCTTATTTCAAACCAGCGTTGTAAAGTGCGCTGGTAGGGTCTTGCGCGCGTGAGTCGAGACAACTTGAGTTATGAAACTGTAATGTGCTGCACGACCTGTCACCGGAGAGTGGCGAAAAAAGTTGAAGACCTATGCTGACGGACGAACAGAAAAAACTTATTACTAAGGGTCTCAGCAGGGGAGTCGCCGACACCCAGATAGCCGAAGCCATCGGCGTTAAACACATGCAGGTGTTCAACTACCGGAAATCCATCGGCGTCAGCTCACAACAGGTGGTCGAAGCGCGGTACGACACATGGATACGGTTGCTTGAGGCAGGGATGAGCGTTGACCTCGTGGCTTCCATGTACCAGGTAAAGCCTGAGTCCGTGCTGAATAGCCTGTACCGGAAGCGCGATTTCTCTTACACGGAAGCGAAGAAGCGCGGTCAGAAGGCGATCGAGGCGGGTTTCCGCAAGGCGATGGGACTGACCGCTCAAGACCTTCAGGAGCAACGGACTCAGGCTTGGGTGCGGCTATTTGACTCAGGCATGTCGGTGGAAGCGATTGCGGACATCTACAAGCTGAAGGCCTCGACCGTGCGCAATGCCATCAGGAAGGCGACGGACATGAAGGTCCCTTCAGAGTCCGCACATGGGGCGTTCGACTGGTGAGAGGCAGCCTAGAAACGCAAAGGGCGAATTTCGCATGCGAAACTCGCCCTCTTGCTACCACTTAACAAACTTCAAAAACCGGGGCCGGGTCGTGCGCCCCAATCGTTATTCGGGCCGCGCGCGCCTTGCCCAAATCCATTTGGATTGACGTGATTGAACCCGCTCGGTCCGACACCGGACCCAGCGACATAATCACCGTCTTCATCCTCATTATCGAGCGGAATGCGCTTAACTAATTCGAGGATTTTAGCCGCCGCGTTTTTTAACATCGACATGATCACCTCTTCTGCTTTAAACCTTTTCTCTAGGCTAACACAAAAGCCCGTTTACGGGGTCGCCTTGATTTCGGCGCCAAAATCGGGTTAGGTCGAGCACGATCTGACAAGGGTTTCCCTTGTGCCCCCAAATAAATACTATTTAAAATCAGAGGCTTCCTGTCTCCCTTTAGGCGCTTGCGTTTATCTTTTTGCGTCGCGGGCAGCCTAGCAATTCGTTTCCGGACTAAGGGTACCTTCTCGTCGAAGACTCGATTTCAGCAATATGCGGGCGCAGGAGGCACGAGGTGGCCGGACGGAGCAATGAAACAGCGGCCACACGCGATGCAGGTACCAAGTCCCTGGGCCGGAACCCCAGCGTGCAATGCCTTTGTGCAGAGAGGAGTTCGCGGGCGGAGGACGTCCAGACTGAGCGTTGAAACGAACGCGGATGCCCGAAGTTTCTATCCCAAGTGGGTCGTGCGGGGCTTCGGCGAGATCGTGTCCATCGATGTCAAGCCTTGAACAATGCCGCAGTTCTCGACGACTGCCCCTCCGCCGCATCGCTGCCTCAACGCCGTCAATTGCTGACGCAGATGCGTGAGTTCAGCAATCCGTTCGTCGACGTGCGCAATGTGCTCATCCACGAGCGCGTTCACGTTTTCGCAACCGCCGGACGGGTCGTCGGAGGCAACCAGCAGCGCCCGCACTTCGTCGTGCGTCATATCGAGCGCGCGACAATTCCGGATGAAACGAAGCCGATCGACGTGGCTTGCGGTGTAACTACGATAGTTCGCGCCGTTTCGCTCGGGCGGAGGGAGGAGCGCCTCTTTCTCGTAAAAGCGAATCGTCTCAGTCGTGCAGTTCGCCAGTTTCGCTAATTCCCCGATCCTCATCTTTGGCGTCCCTTCTCAAAAAAAATCCTTGACCTTGAAGCAACTTCAAGGTGTGTACTGCGAGCATACAGCAGAATAAGGATACGAGCATGGCACACGGCGAAGACAAGACGACCGCTCAAGCGCTCGCTGACAAGTCGAAGCGGGAACCGGGGAACGATCCCATAGCGGGTTGTGGCGAGGCGGTTTGCTGCAGCGGACCTGCGCAGCTACCCCTTGACTTGCAAGCGTCAAGCGGGACGCAAAAGCACGAGCACGCACATGGGAACCGCGACCACGGCGCGGACGATCACCACGACCACGATCATTCCCAAGGTGGCGATCATCCCCACGCACATGCTCACGCCAACGGCGGCGAACATTCCCATGAGGCGCACGACCATGGCGACTCGTGCTGCGGCACTGCGCCAACCTCCTTCCAGGCCCTTGCCGGAGCGGTTGCCGTGGGCGGCTCGATCCGCACCCAGATGCGCATCCTGCAAATGGATTGCCCGACCGAAGAAGCGCTCATCCGCAAGAAGCTGGGCGGCATGCCCGAGGTGGCTGAGCTTCAGTTCAATTTGATGCAACGCGTGTTGACGGTGGTGCACCGGCCGGACGGGCTCGACGCCATCGTCAAGGCACTCGGCACGCTCGGCTTTAAGCCCGAGGTCGCGGGCGCAGCAGGCGATCCAGGTGCCTCGCCTGCCGCATCCGAGGTGCGCAAGCCCTGGTGGCCTCTTGCGGTGGCCGGTGCGGCCGCGGTTGGCTCGGAGGCTGCCAGTTGGGCGGGCGCGCCGGTCTGGGTCGTAGCGGCCCTTGCGCTCCTGGCCGTCGCTTGCTCCGGTCTCGGAACCTATAAGAAAGGCTGGATTGCCATTCGGAACCGCAATCTCAACATCAACGCGCTGATGAGCATTGCCGTGACGGGCGCGCTGCTGCTCGGGCAGTGGCCCGAGGCCGCGATGGTGATGGTCCTTTTCACCATTGCGGAACTCATCGAGGCGAAATCGCTGGACCGCGCGCGCAATGCGATTCAAGGTCTGATGCGCCTTGCTCCCGACAAGGCGACCGTCAAACAGGCGGATGGATCATGGGCGGAGATCGAGGCCGCGCAGGTCACCATTGGGGCCGTGGTGCGTGTGAAGCCCGGCGAGCGAATCGGACTCGACGGAGAAATTGTGAGCGGCCGCTCGACGGTGAATCAGGCGCCGATCACCGGCGAGAGCTTGCCGGTCGACAAGGCGCAGGGCGACGCCGTCTTCGCTGGCACGATCAACGAGGCTGGCTCGTTCGAATACCGGGTGACGGCGGCGGCCAACAACACGACGCTTGCACGAATCATTCATGCGGTCGAGGAGGCGCAAGGCGCCAAGGCGCCGACACAACGCTTCGTCGATCAGTTTGCGCGCGTCTACACGCCGATCGTTTTCGTGTTGGCCATCGGCGTTGCCGTCGTTCCGCCGCTGTTCTTCGCGGGCGCGTGGTTCGACTGGATCTACAAGGCCCTCGTGCTGCTCGTGATCGCCTGCCCGTGCGCGTTGGTCATTTCCACGCCGGTCACGATCGTCAGCGGCCTCGCCGCCGCGGCGCGCCACGGGATTCTGGTGAAGGGCGGCACCTATCTCGAACTGGGCCGCAAACTTGCCTGGCTGGCGCTCGACAAGACCGGCACGATCACGCACGGCAATCCCGTTCAGACCGAATTCGAACTTCGCGCGGTCGATCAAGACAGCATGATGGTTCGCTCCATCGCGGCGAGTCTCGCGGGGCGCTCAGATCACCCCGTCTCATTGGCAATCGCGCAAGCGGGTGATGCAAACGGCGTCGCTCGACTGAGCGTCGATGCGTTCGAGGCGATTCCGGGCCGGGGCGTCGCAGGCGTCGTGAATGGGCAGCGCTACTCGTTGGGCAATCACCGGCTCGTCGAGGAGCTCGGTCGCTGTTCGGTCGAGCTCGAATCCCGACTGGATGTACTCGAGCGGGAGGGCAAGACGGTCGTGATGCTGATCGACGAGACTCGCGTTCTCGGACTCTTCGCGGTAGCTGATACCGTGAAGGACAGCAGCAAGGCCGCCATATCCGAGTTGCACGCACTGGGCGTTCGAACGGCGATGCTGACTGGCGACAACCCTCACACGGCGTCGGCCATTGCGAGTCAGGTCGGCATCGATCGCGCGGAAGGCAATCAGCTTCCGGAAGACAAGCTCGAAGTCGTGAAGACGCTCTCGGACGGTCGGTCGATGGTGGGGATGGTCGGCGATGGCATCAACGATGCACCGGCGCTTGCACAAGCTGATATCGGCTTCGCGATGGGCGCGATGGGAACGGATACCGCAATCGAGACCGCCGACGTCGCGCTGATGGATGACGATCTGCGCAAGATTCCGACGTTCATACGGCTTTCGAGGGCGACGCACAGCATTCTAGTTCAGAACATCACACTAGCACTGGGGATCAAGGCCGTGTTTCTCGCGCTGACCATCGGCGGCTTGGGCACCATGTGGATGGCTGTATTTGCGGACGTCGGAGCGAGTCTGCTGGTCGTGGGGAATGGACTGCGACTACTTCGCAAGTAAATCGAGATTTCAACCGAAACGGGAGATGACCCATGAACTGGCTTGAAAGGATATTCGGAGGTCATCACGGTGGCCACAACAGTGGAGGTCACGATCGTGGGCACGGAAGCTCGCATGGTGGATCGCACGACGACAGACGCGGTCATCACGGAAGCAACCACGGCAACAATGGTGGGTATGTCGACGAACGCAGTCGCGCTTCCAATGAAGGGTGGGGCAGGACGCCCGGCGCTGCTCCCGCAGCGCAGCCGGGCCTGACGTGCCCAAAATGTGGCGCGGCCAATGCCGAAGGCGCTCGCTTTTGTAGCCAGTGCGCGAGCTCGCTCACGCCGCAAGCCTGCACGAAGTGCAATCAGCCGTTGGCGCCGGGCGCGAAGTTTTGTAGCCAGTGCGGCACACAGGTGACCACGTGACACCCGCTGCTAAACTTGCACTCCTCACGCTGCCACCTGTGCTCGCCGCTGCCGCAGGTGCTGTGATCGCGTCGGCGCGCAAGCCTAGCCCACGCACCACCAGCGTCATCCAGCACTTCACGGCGGGCATCGTGTTCGCCGCCGCGGCGCTCGAATTGCTTCCCGAAGACCGCAAGCATGCCCTGTGGCCGGTCGTTATCGGGTTTGCACTGGGCTTAGGACTGATGCTGGGCATCAAGGCGGTCTGCAACCGTCTGGAAGAACGACTTGAAGGTTCCGCGCTTCCAACCGGCCTCGTGGTCGTGACTGCGGTCGACCTGATCATCGACGGACTTGTGCTGGGAATTGCCTTCGCGGCGGGAGAGGAAACTGGCGTGATCCTAACCATCGCGCTTACCCTCGAAGTGCTTTTTCTGGCGCTATCTGTCAGCGCAGCGCTGAGCGCTTCCGGGGTGCGTAGCCTTTGGGCAATCGTCGTCCCGATTGCGCTTTCTGCACTGCTCTCGGTATCGGCTGTGGCGGCCCATGGCGCACTTGCCAACTTACCCTCGGTCTATTACGCGGCACTCCTCGGGCTGGGAACCGTTGCGCTCATTTATCTGGTGACCGAGGAGTTGCTCGTGGAAGCGCATGAGGTGGCTGAAACTGCGCTTGCAACCACAGCGTTCTTTGTCGGTTTCATCGTCTTCTTCGTCATTGAAGCGACGGTCAAGACGGGATGACCATTCTGCGGGCAAGATGACAATTTTCTCATCTTCGCGTCATTGAGACGCACCGTCGGCACTCCACACTGAGTTGAGCCATATGCGGCTCAGTGTGGAGTTCACCGATGAAATCGAAAGTTGTTGTTGCAACGGCCTTGTTGATGGCCGGCTTGGCGCAAGCGCACGAAGGTCCATTGAACGAGGGGAAAACGCGGGAGCAAACGCGTCAAGAACTCGAGCAAGCCTATAAAGACGGCGTACTGCCCTTCAGGCGAAGCGAGTACCCGCCCACGGCGGCATCAAAGAAGAAGAACCGCGACGCGTACCTGCGGGCACATCCTGAAGAAATCGCGAAGCCCACAACCTCGGAAGCGAATGCCGGCCAGTAACTCGACTTGAGTGAGATGCTGGTCGCAACAGCTTGCGACCGCTTTGTTCTAAATAAACTCGATATTGCTGCGGCCCGTTCTCCCACGGGACGCACGCTTTTTTGCAACGGCATAAAGCCGAGGACCCAGCGTACTGAGTCAGAAATTGTGCGGTTAGTGGCTTGCCCGAAGATGACAAAAATTTCATTTTGATCTCATCTTGGCACTGCGATAGAACCGTAGCATCGCATCACCCCCATCCTTCAATGTCGCACATGCTCACGCGAACCCTTGCCGTCATGGCTCTCCTGGCGGTCACAACATCAAACTACACACAGGCGTCTCCCGTTCAGCCGATTGCGGATGAGGGCGGCTTGCCGCAGTCTCCGAGCGTTTCACCAACGGATCTGCCGCAAGTTTCATTGATCGACGTGCTTGGGCTTGCCGCGCAGAGCAACCCCCTCTTGCGAGGCGCGAGGGCGGACTCGGACGCATCGGCCGGCGCATTGATGCAGGCCGGCGCCAGGCCCAACCCCGAATTGTCGCTTCTGCAGGAAGGGTTTGGTGGTACGGAGCGCACGAGCACGGCGACCGTGAACCAGCTTATCGAACTCGGCGGCAAACGTCAGGCACGGCTGGACGTGGCGTCCTATGGTCGAGAGGTTGCGCTCGCCGCGCTCGACGGCAGAGGCGCGGCATTGCGGGCAGACGTCATCTCCGCGTTCTACGAAGAGCTCGCCGCGCAGCGGCAAGAGCAGGTCGCGCGTGAATCCGGCGACATCGCGGCCCGCTCTGCCGATCTTGCGGAGAAGCGTGCGCGCGCAGGCAAGGTTTCGCCGGTCGAAGCCACCAAGGCGCGCATTGCCGCGAGTGCTGTCCAGATCGAAGTGACGAATGCAACTGCGCGTGTCTTGACCGCTCGCGAGCGTCTGGCATCCGTCACCGGCAACGCGCAAGTGCGGGGCAGCGCAGCCGGAGGCGATATTGAGTCGGTGCCGAGTCTTGAGCCGCTCTCGGTACTCGTCAGTCAATTGAACGATAGCCCAGGCTCGCGCGTGGCCCGCGCCGAAATGTTGCGTTCAGACGCTGCGATCTCCGTTGAGCGAGCCAAGCGCATCCCAGATATCACGGTCAGCGCCGGTATGAAGCGGGTCATCACCGGTGGCATTCCCGACAATCAGGCCGTCATCGGCGTATCGATTCCGCTGCCTCTCTTCGACACGAATAAAGGTGCGCTTTTAGAGGCGGCTCACAAAGCCGAGAAAGCCAGCGCCGATTTCGATAACGAGCGCTTGCGGCTGCAACTGGAGTTGACCCGCGCGTATGCGAACTACGAAACATCGGTTCAGGCGGCTCGCAGGCTCAAGGACGACGTGCTGCCGGCCTCCAAAGATGCATTGAACGCCATGTCGAGAGGATTTGAACTCGGCAAGTTTGCTTTCCTCGATGTGCTCGATGCACAGCGCACGCTGTTCCAAGCGCAATCGCAATACGTGCAGGCGCTCACCGACGCTCACCTTGCGTATGCCGAAGTGGGGCGCCTGGTTGGCACGCCACTTCCCGCCGTCTCGCTGTCGAAGAACACTTTACCCTGAAGGAATCACCATGCCGCGCCGTAGAACATACTTCCTCATGACCGCTCTCGGTGGGATCGGCATCATCATTGCCGCCTACGCGATGACGCAAAAAAAGGAAGCGCCTGCGCTCGAGCCCCCGGTCGCCGAGGCTCAACAGGGCGAGGCGAATGCCAGTGCCGGACAGCACGGCGGCGTCCTCCTGAAAAATGGCCCGCTCACGCTCGAAGTCGTGCTCGCCGAGAAGCCCGGTGACTCGCGTCTCATCGTTTACCCCGCGAGCGATGGCAAGCCGCTGTCGAGGGAAGTGGTGGTCTCGGCAGCCGTGACCCGTTACGACGGGCAGAAAGAAACGTTGCAGTTTAGGCATTCCGCGCAGAAATACACGTCCACCGAGCCCATTGCGAAACCGCACGTGTTCGATGCGATCATCGAGGTCAAAGGAGGCGGTCGCAATGCCTCATTCGAATATTCCCGCACCGATGGGACGGTGGTGCTGTCCGAGGAGCAACTGAAGACCTCCAAGATCGATCTGGCCAAGGTCGGTCCGGCGCAGATCGCAACCTCGTTTCAGTTGCCCGGCGAGATCAAGTTCAACGAGGATCGCACAGCTCACGTCGTGCCTCGCGTGGCCGGGATCGTCGAACGCGTGGATGTGTCCATCGGGCAGAACGTAAAGAAGGGGCAGGTGCTTGCCGTGATCGCGAGCACCGGTCTGGCGGATCTTCGCAGCGAACTGTTGACGGCCGAGCGGCGTCTGTCGGCCGCGCGCACGACATACGATCGGGAGCAGACGTTGTGGAAAGAACGCGTGTCCGCCGAGCAGGACTTCCTGCAAGCACAGGTGCAATTGCGCGAAGCGGAGATCGCGGCGCAGAACGCTCGCCAGAAGCTCGCCGCGATCAATGCGCCTGCGGGCTCCGCTAGCCTGAATCAGTACGAGTTGCGTGCGCCTTTTTCAGGGACCGTGGTCGAGAAGCATGCGACACCGGGCGAGGCCATCACCGCGGACGCCAATGTCTTTGTGATCTCGGACCTTTCCAGCGTTTGGGCAGAAATGGCGGTGCCGGCACAGCGGCTCAACGACGTTCGCGTGGGACGGGAAGCCACCGTGAGCGCCGCAGCGTTCGAATCGACCTCGCGCGGGCCCATCGCCTATGTCGGCGCATTGTTGGGTGAACAGACGCGCACCGCACCCGCACGGGTCGTGCTGCCAAATCCCGACGGCGCATGGCGGCCCGGCATGTTCGTCAATGTCTCAGTCGACGCAGGCAAGCAGGACGTGCTGATCTCCGTTGCGAGCGACGCCCTTCAGGACGTCGATGGCGCGCCGTCTGTGTTTGTCCAGTCGTCCAAGGGATTCGTCGCTCAGGCTGTCGAAACGGGTCGTCGTGATGAACGGGTCACCGAAGTCGTCCGGGGCCTGCACCCTGGCCAGCAGTACGTTGCGGCGAACAGCTTCGTGCTGAAGGCGGAGCTCGGTAAAGGTAGCGCCGAAGAAGAATGAACAGCGCAACCCGCTACATAACGACGCGGCCCTTCGCGCCGCGCGCTTCCTGCTGCATCAGAGGACCATTCCATGTTTGAGCGATTGATTCGCTTCGCGATCGCGCACCGCTGGCTTGTCATGCTCGCGGTCGCTGCAGTGGCCGCCTTCGGCATGTACAGCTATCAGAAGCTGCCGATCGATGCCGTGCCCGACATCACCAACGTTCAGGTGCAGATCAACACCTCTGCTCCAGGCTATTCGCCCCTCGAGGCGGAGCAGCGCATCACTTATCCCGTCGAGACAGCGATGGCGGGTCTGCCGAACCTGGAGGAAACGCGCTCGATCTCGCGATATGGCTTGTCGCAAGTGACGGTCATCTTCAAGGACGGCACGGACATTTACTTCGCGCGTCAGCTGGTCAACGAGCGGATTCAGGAAGCAAAGGACAAGTTGCCGCCCGGTGCAACGCCTGCAATGGGCCCGACTTCGACAGGACTCGGCGAAATTTATCTCTGGACCGTAGAAGCGGATCCGTCTGCGCGTAAGCCTGACGGGACGCGTTACACGTCGTCGGATCTGCGCGAGCTCCAGGACTGGGTCGTGAAGCCTCAGCTTCGTAATGTGCCGGGCGTGACTGAGGTGAATTCCATCGGCGGATACGTCAAGGAGTTTCGCATCGCGCCGAACCCGACCAAGCTCATGTCGTATGGCTCGACGCTGGCAGACGTCGTGCGGGCGGTCGAGCGCAACAACGACAATGTCGGCGCGGGCTATATCGAGAAACGCGGCGAACAGTATCTGGTACGCGTGCCGGGTCAGGCGCGCTCGGCGGAAGATCTGGCGAATGTCGTACTGACGAACGTGGGGGGCGTGCCCGTTCGCGTGAAG
Source organism: Caballeronia zhejiangensis (assembly GCF_000698575.1). Taxonomy (GTDB): domain Bacteria; phylum Pseudomonadota; class Gammaproteobacteria; order Burkholderiales; family Burkholderiaceae; genus Caballeronia; species Caballeronia zhejiangensis. Next base: position 67,971 of record NZ_JFHD01000018.1, on the reverse strand, counting down.
GACATCGCGCAGGTCGACACGGGGCGTGAACTGCGTACGGGTGCTGCGACGTCCAATGGTGAAGAAGTGGTGCTCGGCACGGTCTTCATGCTGATGGGAGAGAACAGCCGCGCGGTATCGAAAGCCGTCGCGCTCAAGATGGACGACGTCAATCGTTCGCTGCCCAAGGGCGTGCGCGCCATTCCTGTGTATGACCGGACCAATCTGGTCGAGAAGGCCGTGGACACGGTCAAGAAGAACCTTCTCGAAGGTGCGGTGCTGGTCATCGTCATTCTGTTCCTCTTCCTGGGCAACATCCGCGCGGCCATCATCACGGCGCTCGTCATTCCGCTGTCGATGCTGATGACCTTCACCGGTATGGTGAACGCGAAGGTGAGTGCGAACCTCATGAGTCTCGGAGCGCTCGACTTTGGCATCATCGTCGATGGTGCGGTGGTGATCGTCGAAAACTGCGTGCGGCGGCTCGCGCATGCACAAACTCTGCTTGGCAGACCGCTGACGCGCGAGGAACGGTTTGCCGAAGTGTTCGGCGCATCGCAGGAGGCGCGGCGGGCCCTCATCTTCGGGCAGCTCATCATCATGGTGGTGTATCTGCCGATCTTCGCGCTCACTGGCGTGGAAGGCAAAATGTTCCATCCGATGGCCGTCACGGTCGTCATGGCCCTGGCGGCGGCGATGGTGCTGACCGTGACGTTCATTCCGGCGGCGGTCGCTCTATTCATTGGCGAGCGTGTAGAAGAGAAAGAAAACCGCATCATGGGCTGGGCGCGGCGCGCCTATGAGCCTGTGCTGACTCGGTTCATGGCGCAACCCAAGCGCGTGCTGAGCGGTGCTGTGGTCATCGTTGCACTGACGATGGGACTTGCGACCCGACTCGGTAGCGAATTCATTCCAAGCCTCAACGAGGGCGATCTCGCCGTGGCCGCGCTGCGCATTCCCGGCACAAGTCTGTCTCAGTCGCTCGACATGCAGAAAACGATCGAGAAAACGCTCAAGCAGCGCTTTCCCGAGATCGATCGGGTGTTCGCGCGTACCGGCACGGCAGAAATCGCGGCCGATCCCATGCCGCCGAATCTGTCCGATGGCTATGTGATGCTGAAGCCGACGAAGGATTGGCCAGATCCTGACAAGTCGCGTGACGATCTCATCAAGGAGATCGAGACGGTTCTCGCCGAACTGCCGGGTAACGCGTATGAGTTTTCGCAACCGATCCAGCTACGTTTTAACGAGCTGATTTCCGGCGTCCGTAGCGACGTGGCCGTCAAGATTTTTGGCGACGATATGTCGGTGCTCAACAGTACGGGCGAGAGGATCGCGGCGGCGCTGAACAAGGTGTCGGGCGCGTCCGAAGTGAAGGTCGAGCAGACGACAGGCCTGCCGGTGCTGACCATCAATCTCGAGCGGGAGAAGCTGGCCCGGTACGGCGTCACGGTTGCCGATATTCAGGATGCGATCGCCGCAGCGGTCGGTGGTCAGAAAGCGGGAACGCTGTTTCAGGGCGACCGGCGCTTTGACATCGTCGTGCGTCTGCCCGACGAGCTGCGCTCGGATATTGAGGCGATCAAGCGGTTGCCGATTGCGCTTCCCGCGGCGGCGTTGGCGCCCGCGAGCGGGCCGGTCGTGCAGGCGCCGTACGTTCCGCTGGCAGAACTCGCGACAATCGAGGTCGGACCCGGACCGAACCAGATCAGCCGCGAAGACGGAAAGCGGCGCGTCGTGGTGAGCGCGAACGTGCGCGGGCGCGATGTGGGCTCGTTCGTGGCCGATGCACGCCAGCAGATCCAGCAGGATGTACAAATCCCGGCCGGCTACTGGGTGTCGTGGGGTGGCCAGTTCGAACAACTCCAGAGCGCAAGCGAGCGGCTGAAGCTCGTGGTACCCCTGGCGCTGTTCATGGTGTTTGTGCTGCTGTTCGTGATGTTTAACAACGTGAAGGACGGTTTGCTGGTGTTCACCGGCATTCCTTTCGCACTGAGTGGCGGTGTCGTATCGCTTTGGCTGCGCGGCATTCCGTTGTCGATTACGGCGGCGGTCGGCTTTATCGCCTTGTCGGGCGTCGCGGTGCTCAACGGCCTCGTGATGATATCGTTCATCCGGAGCCTGCGAGAGGGCGGGGCGGAGCTCGACGTCGCGGTCAGGGAAGGTGCGCTGACTCGCCTGAGGCCTGTGCTGATGACCGCGCTCGTCGCCTCGCTCGGGTTCCTGCCGATGGCCTTCGCAACCGGCACGGGCTCGGAAGTTCAGCGGCCGCTAGCGACCGTAGTGATCGGTGGCATTCTGTCGTCCACCGCTCTGACCTTGCTGGTTTTACCGGTGCTGTATCGGGTGAGCCACTCGACATCGATGCGCGCCGTGTTCGAAAAGCGCTTCGGCTTTCTCGCGCCAAGCTGGCTTCAGCGGCGCATGCGTCACTCCCGAGGTAACGTGTAATGCGAATTCTGATTGTCGAAGACGAGGCGAAGATGGGCCTCTATCTGAAACGGGGGCTTTCCGAGGCCGGGTACACCGTCGATTGGGTTGAGGACGGCTTATCAGGCCAGTATCAGGCTGAAACGGAAGACTACGACCTTCTGATCCTGGACGTGATGCTGCCCGGCCAGGACGGATGGTCAGTGTTGCAAAACCTGCGTCGCACGAAGAAGACCCCCGTGCTTTTTCTGACGGCGCGAGACGATGTGGGCGATCGGGTCAAGGGACTCGAGCTTGGCGCCGACGATTATCTTTCGAAGCCGTTTGATTTCGTGGAGCTCACCGCTCGCATCAAGGTTATTCTCCGACGAGGTCAGCCGAGTGATTCGAGCACCATCCGTGTGGCCGATCTTGAACTCGATTTGACCAAACGGAAGGCCTTAAGACAGGGCAGCTCGATCCTCTTGACGGCGAAAGAATTTGCTTTGCTGTGGTTGCTCATGCGCCGTAAGGGTGAAATTCTGCCACGCGCGACGATCGCCTCTCAGGTTTGGGACATGAACTTTAATAGCGATACGAATGTGGTCGACTCGTCCATCAGGCGGCTTCGTTCCAAAGTCGACGACAATTACGAGCCCAAGCTTATTCACACCGTGCGCGGCATGGGATACGTACTCGAAGTCAGGGATGGCAAGTGAGAACCTCAAGCGTCAGACGATGAAGCGCGACTTTCCGAGAACCCTGCGCGCCAGGTTGACCGTCCTGATCGTCGTGTCCACTTCGACTGTGCTCGCTTTGAGCGGCCTGGCGCTCTACGAGGCTTTGCGAAGCCGTATTGAATGGACCGCGACCGAGCAGATGTCGAGCATTCTGACGGCGCTCAGGAGCCACTTCGACGAGATCAAAACCGCGGACGAGATCGCGCGCAATCCGGAGATGTGGACGGATCAGCTTCATGATCACCCCAACATGGCCATGGCGATCTACGATAGTAAAGGAGCACGGTTGCTTCAGACGCCCGGGTTCCAACCGTCCACGCCGATGATCGCCAAGCGGTCGCCCTACGCGGTTAGCCTTGACAGATCGAACTCCAAGAAGCGCTATCTCACCGCCGCGACGCCGCTAAACGCTTCGCCTGGCGAGAGTGTTCGCGTCGTGCTGCAGTACGACGGCAAGAATGATGCAGAACTTCTTCGAGCTTATGCTTATACGATCATTGTGATCGAAGTACTCGGGGTGATGCTCGCCTCAGCGCTCGCATACGGGATTGCCAGATTTGGCCTAAAACCCTTGAGGCAGCTCGCCGCTCGCGCCGAGCAGATGTCCACTTCGAGACTCGCGCATCCCTTGCCGTCACTGGATACGTCCGGTGAGCTCAAGGAACTCGAACTCGCCTTCAACGGCATGGTCGAACGGCTCAACGAGTCGTTCACGCGTTTAAGCGAGTTTTCGTCAAACCTTGCGCATGACATGCGCACCCCGCTCACCAACTTACAGGCGGCGGCACAAGTTGCCTTGACCCACGAGCGTTCCGCGCAAGATTATAAGGACGTAATTGAATCGAGCATCGACGAGTATCAACGCCTCTCGCGAATGATCGAAGATATGCTTTTCATCGCGCGTGCCGAACAAGCTGATGCAATGCTGAAGATCAGACGGCTCGATGGAGCATTGGAGGCAGGCAGGGTAGCGGGCTTCTATGAGTCGTTGGCGGAGGACACAGATTTGAGTATCCGCATTTCTGGACACGCGCGTATAGATGCTGATCTGCTTCTTTTTCAACGAGCGCTGAGCAATCTCGTCTCCAATGCGATCGCTCATGCGCCTTCTGGTAGCACAATCGATGTTAGTTGCGAGGAACGCGGCGACCAGTCTGTCATTAGCGTCACGGACACCGGACCAGGAATCGAACCGGTACACGTGGATCGCATCTTTGACAGGTTCTACCGTGTCGATCCCTCTCGCCATTCGCGATCATCCAGCTCTGGTCTCGGTCTCGCTATTGTGAAATCTATTGCTGGCAGTCACGGGGGAAACTGCGGAGTCGAGAGTCAACCCCATGTCAAAACAAGGTTCTGGGTTAGCTTTCCGATCCAACGTATTCGAGACGTCCCACCTGCGCTCTGATTTTCAATCAACGCGTTGAAGTGGTTTATCGCCGTCGACCGAGAAAAAGCGAACGCGCGCAGAGCTCAATCACGCGCGCGTTATTTGCGATCAGACGGCGCTATCGAGCAGCAACCGAGTCGTGATGATCCACGTTTGGCGTTACTTCGCCAGCATGTCGAGACGTGGCGTGCACTTGCTTATTGCGAGCGACTTGCGCTTCAGTAGGCGGATACTGGGTCTTGCTCGTCGGCACAACGCCCTCGTGCTGAGCCTGGACAAGCTCCTGATGGACTTGTGCGCGTGACTTACCTTGCGCCATAGCAACGTTTGAAATTGCGCCGAGCGTGACAGACGCGGTAACAAGCAACGCTGCGAATTTGATTGCTTTCATCTCTTTTCTCCGTTGATTCAGACGCCCAATCGGCGCGTCTTGGAGAACAGTATGCGTGTTAGCCCCTTCGTCAGCGTGACGCGAAAATGAGAAATCTGTTAGAGAGAAGATAAGTGAAGGAGGGACCGTTCGTCACCGTATTCGCAAGCACGTAGATGACGCCAACATGATGAAAATATCATTTCCGCGTCATCGCCGCAATTCGCTTCTAAGCCACCATAACACTGTAAATCTGCTCGATCTCTGAGAGCAGAGCGGTGGAGTCAGGATTAACTCAGATTGGTGGACCTTATGCGTAGAAAGACGCTTGTTGCATGTACTGCAATCACCGCAATTACCCTTGCGGGATGCGCTCAGTTTGGTTCGTTCGATGCAAACATGTTGCCGTCATCCAACGACGTCACGAAACAAAAGTCCTCGGCGCTACCATCCAACAACCAAGTCGATTATGCGGGGCATCCTTGTACGAGCGCGAATCTGCACGTGAAGGCACACCCGTGTATCTTTCCGCGGGATCGAGCCGAGTGACGCAAGAATCGTCGCGCCGCGTGTTGACGATTGAAATGGAATGAAAGGGACGGCGTTGTGAAGAACGGGTTTTATAGGATAGGTCTTGGGAAAGGGCACAACGCGAAGGGCAAGGCACACAGCGAAAGTTGGTCGCAGTAATCGAGCGAATGGTCCACTAGGAATCAATCTTGATCGCCCTCATTCATTTGAGACGAACGCGCTCTGCAAGGCTTCTATCAGAGCCTGGTCTATGAGATCAAAATGACGATACTTTCATATTCAGATCATGTTGGCAAAGCGTCCAGTTGCCATAATCCACTCACAGAATTGCCATTCGGCAATTAACTCCTGGAGAAACTGAAATGAATGCGAAGAAGGTTGTGGGCGCGATGCTGACTGTATGTGCGACGCTGGGTCTGGTTTCGGAAGTGGCGATCGCGCAGTCCAAGTCGCGTGAGCAAGTCCGTCAAGAACTCATTCAAGCTCGTCACGAGGGCATCACACCGGCAAGCAAGACTCAATATCCACCGACCGAGGCGGTACTTGCGCGCAACAAAGAGATTCACGCTGCTACAACCCATGCCGGTGAAAGATCGCCGAGTGCGGATCAACACGATCAGATCTCGGGCCGCTAATGTGCGAAAAACGTAACTCGTCAGTAGGCACCGTCCGAACGGACCGATAAATGGGGTTCGCTTCCACGTGCGCAGGGACCGGGCCGACGATCATCCATGTCGTACCGGTCCCGCATGACGTCGTCAGATGGCTTCATTTCACTGTCCCCACTTCTTCAGGTGCGCCAGGAACGCATCGGCACCGACGAATCCGACGAGCTGCGCGTCGCGTTCCTGTCTTCCGTTACTGTCGTAGAAGATCAGTGCGGGCGGCCCAAAGAGGCCAAAGCGCCGCAACATCGCAAAGTCCTCCGATGTGTTCTTCGTCACGTCGAGACGCATCTGTATCACAACTTCAGCTCGCGTTCCAACTCAATCGGCAACGGATTGCTGCGGTCGTGGCAACAGAGGGCATCCGGGACCCCGGCAGACCGATGATCCTCTTGAGCGTCTGATACGCCGATTCAACAACGCCGGTCACTTTCGCGTCTGTCTTTGAGTCGCAAGTTCCACCGTCGTTGGCGGGCTGGCGAGCAGTCTCAAAATATCGAGGAAAGGCGTCTGAATTGAGAACACGCTCCGGAGACGCCGTGGCCACTGGAGGGTCGCCGGATTCAGCCGGACCCTGAAACTGAAGCTCGGTGTTTCGCTGCGCGTCCTGAGCAAAAAACCGTCTGCTTCGCATACCGTAGCAATTTTACATAACCTAACTTATCGCATTTTAATTCGGGAGGCCTTATGTCAAGAACCATCCGCTGACTAGACTCGTTTCGCGCTACATTATGTCAATTGTAAAGAATCGCCGCTGGTTGCTGTCGGCTGGACAGCCGATGCCAGGTCGGCATCCCGATTTGTACCGTAGCGCCGCCGATTTTGCGCCGCTAGGCTGGATCGCTTCGTGATCGCCGCGGAGCACAGACGATGGAAAGCTGGCGAACAGGCTATCTTGGGATCCGTCAAGTACCCCGCGATCTGAGCGAGTTTGAACTCAACACTTTCTTCACGTTCTCGAAGCAAGAGATCGCGCTCATCGAGACGCGGCGATCTGAATTATATCGTCTCGCCGTTGCGTTGCACGTCGGGTTCATACGAATGTCCGGCCGATCGCTGGATTCATATCGCCAGATACCTGCGATGCTGTGGCGGCACCTCGGTCGACAACTGCATGTCCAGCCGCCCGATCTCGGAACGCTGCGCTCGATCTACGACGGACGCTTCGATACGCTGTCCGACCATCGACGATTTGCTCAAATCATCGCGAACTTCCGCACGATCTCAGAGCACCAACGGACCACGGATTGGCTAGAATTTGGTTCCAGAACACACCCCTCTCGGGCCTTGCGGCCATTTCTCTGCGAGCAATTCGACCGCACCCCCGAAAGCCGCACCCCCACTTTTTGCATCTAAAATTGACCCACCCCTGATGTGCAGAAACATCATTCTGGTGCGTCGATTTCCTCCTCTTTTTGTCGTCTGGGTGAGCTTTTCCGGGTTGCAGCCCGCGAAGCGGGCTGCCCCGCGGTGCTGTTTTTGAAGCGCCAAGAATCGTTGCCTGTTTCGACGATATGGCAGTGGTGCGTCAGACGGTCAAGCAGCGCAGTCGTCATCTTCGCGTCGCCGAACACGTTCGACCATTCGGTGAAGCTTAGGTTGGTCGTAACGAGAATGCTCGTACGCTCGTATAGTTTCGAGAAGAGATGAAACAACAGTGCGCCACCCGTTTGAGTGAATGGGAGATAGCCCAGCTCGTCCAGAACGATGGCGTCGACGTACATCAAGCGATTCGCCAGCTGTCCCGGTTTGCCGGCGGCCTTCTCGGCTTCGAGCTGATTCACAAGCTCAACGGTGGTAAAGAATCGAACTCGCTTCCCGTGATGCTGTATCGCTTCGATGCCGATGGACGTCGCAAGATGCGTCTTTCCTGTGCCCGGGCCACCGATGAACACAATGTTTTGCGCGGATTCGCAGAATCGAACAGTATGGAGTTCTCGCACAAGAGCTTCATCGACATTCGCCTGCCCGAAGTCGAACCCGGCGATGTCACGATGGGCAGGGAAACGAGCTGCGGCCATTTGGTAGTTGATTGACCGGACCTGCCGCTCAGCAGTCTCCGCCTTCAGCAGCATCTGCATGAATTGCTCCGGGTCGAAGTCGTTGTGACGCGCCTGCGCTACCAGTTCGGGCCATGCTTGCGCCATTCCGTGAAGCTTCAACGATTTGAGAAGTGCAGCTGTTTCATTCGACATGACCATCCTCCTCATTGCGCGTAACTCGCAGCCGCTCGTAACGGCGAACGTCTGCAAGCGGTTCGACCTTGAGCGTGATTGCTGTTCTCACAACGTCACCCGGACGCTGCGACGGACTTTTTAGTCGAGCAAGGATGTTGAGGACATGGTCACCGCTCGGGCGTCCGGACTCGAGCGCTAATTCCACGGCGACGAGCACGGCTTCCAATCCATGAACGGGAGTCGCAGCGAGAACCTGAACCATCACGCGGTCGCCACCGGTTTGCTTCAACAAGTGTCTCTGCAGACGAAGCATTGGTTCGGGCATCGTCAAGAACGGGGCCCCGTTTCGCAAGGAACCGGGCTTACGCTCCACGAGATTGATGTAGTGCCGCCAGTCGTAGAAGGTTTGATAACGGTCGAAACTGCGTGGATGGCGCGCAATCTCGGCGCCATCCGCCACGACGCTGATGTAGGTTGGATAGCTCCGGAGGCTGACGATTTGATGGGCATACTCCGTCGGCACGCTGTAACGGTTCCGGTCGAGATGCACCAAACTCGTCGGCGAGACGCGCACCGGCTTCTCAATGTAGCCGTCGAAGGGCTTTGGAACCTGCATCAGCCGTGGACGTTCGTCGGCCAAGGCGTCTTCGACGCTCAGTTCCGGCCATTGTGGATGTCTCAGCTGCTTCCAGGCCTGTTGGCATCGCTCGGCCAACCATATGTTAAGGACCTCGAGCGATTCCCACCGGATATTGATTGCATCGTGCCAAATCTGTCGGCGCCGGTCCTGAACGTTCTTCTCGACGATGCCTTTCTCCCAGCCGGCCGCTCGGTTGCAGAATTCAGGCTCGAAGAGATAGTGGCCGCACATCGCGTGGAACCGCGCATTGATGGCTCTCTCCTTGCCCGGCCCAACCTTGTCGACGGCGGTCTTCATGTTGTCGTAGTTTTGTGCCCGGACTCGTTTTGTGCCCTAGCGGCCTGAGACGCGCACCGGCATTGACGAGTCACCGGCCGCGAGGCACATAAGCTTCAAAGCGATTGCAGCCACTTCATCAGGTCTTTGTCTTGGTGCCATCCGTCGCGAGGCGGGGATGCCGCCGAAGCCGTCGGAGGCATGCATGCTGCGAGAGCGGCTTGCTTGGTTCGCATCGTGATCTCGGCGTACCGATTAGTTGTGTCGAGACTGACATGACCGAGCCAGGCACGGATGACGTTGGTTTCAACTCCCGACTCCAGCAATCGGACCGCGGTCGTGTGTCGAAACACATGGGGCGAAATATTCCTGCCTTGATCGTGGCCATCGCTTCGCACAAGGTTCTGCGTGTTCCGCCTGACGAGTTTGTAGATACCAAAGCGCGTCAGCGGTTGGCGTCGACTCGAAACGAAGAGTGCTGCTTTCGCGTCGCCGCCCTGCACCGTATCCAATTCCTTGAGCAAAGCGGCCGTTTCGGGCCAGATGGGGCAGCCCCGCCACTTGTCGCCCTTGCCATGTAGTCGCACGCGCAGCGGCCCCTCGAGATCGACATCGCCGACGCGCAGATCGGCGATCTCCTGTACGCGAGCACCCGTGTTGTACAGCAGCATCAGCAAGGCTTGATCGCGCAGCGTCCCCTGCGAAGCAAGCGTCCGGAATAGCCGGTCGATCTCATCGTGTTCCAAGTAGCGCGTTGGCGCGGGCGATGTCCGCTTGTTCGGGATAGCCTCGACGCGCTCTGCCTCGGCCAACATCTCGCAGTGATGTAACGCCACAAAGCGATAGAAGGTATGCAACGCGGCCAAGCGCTGGTTGCGCGTTTGCGGCTTGTTGTGGCGCTGAACCTCGATCATCTGCAGGAATTCGAGTACCCTCTGCGATGATAGATCCGTCAGACTGAGACGAGTGACCGGTTTGCGACGCGCGTGAGAAACGAAGGCGAGGAACAGCTTGATCGTGTCTCGGTAACTCCTGACCGATCCGGGACGTAGTCCCTTCTGGACCTTCAGATAGTCTTCGAAGAAGCTGAACAACACCTGCCCGACGGTGCTCATGATTGTTCTCCTCCAGGTACGAACATCCGAAATCGTCTGTCGGCTTCGTGCAACAACTCCTCGGTGATCGTCAGGTACACGGCAGTGGATGCCGGGTCTGCATGTCCGAGGAAGGTTGACAGATGGATCAAGCGCGAATTCGGATCGATTCCCGAGCGATACCAACGCAACAAGGTTCCGACCGCGAAGGCATGCCTCAGATCGTGTAGCCGTGGGGTGCATACACCGCTCGGGATGTTCAACTCGAGGTGCGGCAGTAGCGAGTGAAACGTTAGGCTGATCGTGCCTTCATGGATGGCTCCGCGCTTGGTGAACGTGAACAGCGGGGCCTCGGGATCGGGGCGCGGGCCGAAGCGTCGATCGACATAGCGTGCCAGGCGCTCGCCCATGCGTGGACCAAACGGCACAAGCCGGGACTTATAGAACTTGGTATCCCGCACCGACAGCATTGCACTCTGGAAATCGACGTCCCCCACCAACAACCTGGTGACTTCGCCGACCCGCAAGCCCAGCCCGTACAGCAAGGCGAACACCATCTCGTAGACCAACGCGCGATGTGGCGCCTTCGGCCGGGTACGCATGCCTCGGGCGGCCTCGAGCAACCGCTTCGCGTCGTCAAGGCTAAACAGGTAGGGGATGCGCTGGCCGGTCACGCGGCGAGAACAGGCATTGACCGGGTTGCCCTCGAGCACTCCTTGGATCGATGCCCAGTCGAAGAATCGCCGCGTTACGCCCACAAGGTGGTTGTAGCTGCGCACACGGGCACGCGGACGTGAAGCGAGGAAGGCGTCTATCTTAACCCGCGTTCGTCGCGCAAGTAGCTAGCAAATCCGGGAGCTTCCGATTCGAACGGGAACGGCTTGCGTTGACGATGTGGCCCGACGCTGCCATACAGCGCCAACTCCAGCATCTGTCGAACTGGATTACGCGCGTCATAAGCGACCTTCGCGCGAGCGATATCGGAATTGCACGACTTACCGTGAATCGACAGCCAGTGCTGCGCGAAGGCATCAATGTGGTCCAGCGCAGTCTGGCCGTCGGTTGCGCCGCGGGCGCTTGCGAATTCGCCGAACTGGCAAAGAATCGGCACCCGTCTGAAAACGTTGCGGTCCGCATAGCCCTGTGCACGCAGCCAACTGACGTAGTGCTCGATATAAGCCCCGGCGACGTTGGCCAGAATACGATCGACGGTGGCCGGCTTGACGTAGTAGTACTCCAACATGACAACCTCCGTTCCAAAATGGGAAGGGAGATTGATCATCCACCATCCGACCTGCGTTATGTGTCCGCTCGCAGTCGAGCCTTGAGGCGCGGTGCGCGTCTCAGGCCGCTAGGGCACAAAACGAGTCCGGGCACAAAACTACGATTTTGTGGCTGGCCACAAAATCGTAGATGCCGCGCCGAGGAACGCCGCCTAAGGCCACGAACGCTCGCGCGTGCGCGTCGAACAACATCTCGTGACTTTGCGTCGGATAGGCCACCAGCCAGAAGGCACGACTCGCGGCGAGCTTCATGTGGGCAACTTCTATCCGTCGCCTCAGCCCTCCGATAAAGACATACTCGCAACTCCAGTCAAACTGGAACGCTTCGCCGTATTCGAATGCGAGCGGCACGAAGGCACCGCGCTGCGCCCCAGCATCGCGTGCCTTCTTCCAGTTGCGCACAAACGCTGAGACGCGGTCGTAGCTCCCGTCGTAACCGGACGCGCGCAAATCCTCATATATCTGCGTTGCGGAACGACGCTCTCGCCTAGGTCGCGTTGTGTCGGCGACCAGCCACAACCTTAATTGCTCAGACCACGGGTCAATAACGCTGTCGTTGACGCGTTTCGGATACTTGGGCTCGCCCGTCGTGGGCTCGCGCAGCCAACGTCGAATGGTGTTTCTCGAGAGCCCCGTCTGTCTCGCAATGTCCCGAAGCGGGACGCCGTCGCGGAAATGCATCCGCCGAATCTTGGCCAACATGCTCACGGTAATCACTCCGTTCTGCTGCTTGGCGTCCAAGCAGGAAGTTGAACATGTGGGTCAATTTTCGATGCAAATTTCTAGCGGAAGTGGGTCAGTTTTGCGCGCGCATCAACATACAAGAACAACGAGAACAACCGCCGGCGTAGGGTGTGGCCTTTTTCTAGGGTCCCGTTTTCGACGGGTACCTGCACGACGTGCGCACCGATGCGCAGCAAGACCCAAATGCAGTCTTCACCTCCGCTGAGTTCCGAACGAGCCGTGTTCAGGCCGAACGTGTGAGGCAGGGATACTCAATTTCGTCCATGCGTCGTGCCGCGGTAGATTTGCCGGCTTCGACGACTTGAACTCAGTCGAACGCGTCCTACAATGGACTTCATCGTAACCAAGCCTCTCTTTGTCCCCAATGACATTTCCTGTTAGCGGCAATTTGAAAGTGCAAACAGAGATGCTGACCTTCCTCGTCATCTCCCACCTTGCGACCAAATTCGCGACCGGTGGATGGATGTCAACAGAGAATACCGTCGAGTCTTCCGTTTTCTGGTCGAAATCAATGCAGCGCGACGAAGATGTCGTAGCCCGGGTTATGTTGACAAGTCGTGCGCTATCGATTTCGAAGGTCATCGAAGCTGAGACTGGCCTCACGCTGAGCGGCAGCGCTCTAGCGTCCATCTTTGACAGCAATCTGCGGTTGGACTTCTCCTCTGCCACGACTCGCGATATTTACGAGCGGTGTTACAGGCATCTTCTGATGGTCAGGTAGGTTCAAAACCATACTCCAAACTATCTGCGCCTCAGGCGGAGCAATTTCGACGACGACCGCGTGGTGAACGCCAACCGAGCAGAGACCCTTACCCAAATCTACTTGCGCAGCAGTCGCAAGCCGTTCGCAACGACGAGCAGGCTCGCTCCCACGTCAGCGAACACGGCCATCCACATCGTCCCGAGTCCACCGATGGTCAGTGTAAGAAAGAGTGCCTTTATGCCAAGCGCCAACGTGATGTTCTGGACCAACACCGTGTGGGTCGCCTTCGAAAGACGGATGAACGTGGGAATCTTGCGCAAATCGTCATCCATCAGCGCGACGTCGGCCGTCTCGATAGCGGTATCCGTACCCATCGCACCCATGGCGAAGCCGATGTCCGCCCGCGCGAGTGCTGGTGCATCATTTATGCCGTCACCCACCATGCCGACCATCGCATTAACACTCGACAGGCTCTCGACCACGCGCAGTTTGTCCTCGGGAAGCTGGTCACCCTCGGCGCGGTCGACGCCCACTTCCTTGGCAATCGCTGCCGCAGTGTGTCCGTTGTCACCTGTGAGCATCGCGGTTCGCACGCCGAGCGCGCGGAGCTCGGAGATTGCTTCGCGGCTCGATTCCTTCACCGTGTCGGCAACAACAAAGAGACCAAGCACACGCTTGTTATCCGCGAGCATAACCACAGTCTTTCCGTCTCGCTCGTATGGTTCTAGTCGAGCCTCGAGTTCCTGCGAACAACGGCCAAGCTCCTCAACGAGGCTGTGATTACCGAGGGAGTAGTGGCGACCATCCACGCGTCCCGCGATACCTCGTCCAGGAATCGCCTCAAACTCCTCGACTGAGAGCCGCGCCACGCCATCGGCATTTCCTGCTCGCGTGATGGCTGTCGAGACAGGATGGTCTGAGCGACTCGACAAGCTGGCCGCAATAGAGCGCACGAACATGCTTTCGATGTCGGTCGCATGGAGCTCGAAGGCGACTTGCACCGGCTTACCGTAGGTAATAGTGCCCGTCTTGTCGAGTGCAAGCCAACGAAGCCTCCGACCCTGCTCGAGGAATGTGCCGCCCTTGACCAGAATGCCTTTGCGAGCAGCGGAAGCAAGACCACTAACTATAGAAACCGGCGTCGAAATCACAAGTGCGCAAGGGCAAGCGATGACGAGCAGCACCAGTGCCTTGTAGACCCAGTCAAACCATGCGCCGGCGAAAAGGAGCGGCGGAACGATGGCGACGCCAAGCGCAACCACGAAGACAATCGGGGTGTAGACCTTGGCGAACTGGTCGACAAATCGCTGCGTCGGGGCTTTGGTGCCTTGAGCGTCCTCGACCGCATGAATGATGCGCGCGAGCGTCGAATTGTTCGCCGCAGCGGTGACTTGAAACTCGAATGAACCCGATTCGTTGATGGTGCCTGCGAAGACGTTATCGCCGAGACCTTTTTCAACCGACATACTTTCGCCAGTAATTGGTGCCTGGTTGACCGTGGTACGCCCCTCTGTGACAGCCCCGTCAAGCGCAATACGTTCTCCAGGACGTACGCGCACAATCGCGCCCAAGTCGACGCGTGCCGCGTCAACGTCGACCCACGAACCATCTGCCTGCTTGACCGTCGCGGTTTCGGGCGCGAGGCTCATCAACCCTTCGATTGCGTTGCGGGCTCGGTCGAGCGATTTCGCCTCGATGAGCTCGGCAATTGTGAACAGCACCATCACCATCGCAGCCTCGGGCCATTGGCCTAAGGCCAACGCGCCCGTAACCGCGATGCTCATCAGCGCGTTGATGTTCAGGTTCAGATTCTTGATGGCGACCCAGCCCTTCTTGTAGGTGCCAATACCGGAACACGCAACGGCCACCAAGGCAAGCCCTGCTACGACCCACACTGACGCACCGAGCCAGTCGGAAACTTCTGCACCGAACGCGGCGACACCGGCGATGACCAATGGCCACCAGGACCTCTTGACCTGCCTCGGAGCGTGACGTGCGGCCGCTTCGTCGCCGAGTTCCGGCGTGAACCCAAGAGTCGAAAGCGCTTTGACGACTGCTTGGAGACCGTCGGGCCGATGAACTACTGTGAGGACCCGCTGCATGAGATTGAATTGCATCTCGGAGACCTCAGCCATTCCGCCGAGCTTCTTGCGAATGAGCGCTTCCTCCGTCGGGCAGTCCATCTGCATTATCCGCATCTGAGTGCTGACCAAGCCTCCGACCGCCGAAGACTGAGTGAGCGCAGCCAGAGCGGGCTGCGCTTTACTGTACCCACCATGCGGTGCGTGGTCGTGTCCATGGACGTGGTCACATTGCGCGTCTCGGCGATGCTCATGAACGTGACGATTGGTCGAATGCCCTGCGTCGTCATGCACCCGTCCTGTCGCATCTTCATCGAGTATGTCTGCGCAGGTATTTCCACGGCAACAACCATCGTGCGTCTCGCGCTTTGTTTTGGCCTGTTGCAACGCGATGTCCGA
The DNA here is from genome assembly GCF_000698575.1 of Caballeronia zhejiangensis. GTDB lineage: Bacteria > Pseudomonadota > Gammaproteobacteria > Burkholderiales > Burkholderiaceae > Caballeronia > Caballeronia zhejiangensis. The sequence goes on along the minus strand of NZ_JFHD01000018.1, from coordinate 52,490 downwards.
GCTTTTTTTACCGCAACAATCTTCCATGTCTGCTATCCGCTTGGTATATGCTCCCAGTAAACACCTTGGAGGAACTCCAAGGTCAAGGGTTTTTTGGGGGACAGATGTATGAGAATTGGCGAACTGGCAAAGGCGGCCAACTGCACAACAGACACGGTCCGGTTCTACGAAAAGGAAGGCTTACTCCCGCCGCCTGAGCGGACCGAGGCGAACTATCGTAACTACACTCCCGCCCACATCGACCGTCTCCGCTTCATACGAAACTGCCGCGCGCTTGACATGACGCACGATGAAGTTCGAGCGCTGCTGTCCGCATCGTACGAGCCGAGCATCGGATGCGGCACCATTGACTCGCTGCTGGACGAGCACATCGCGCATGTCGACGAACGTATCGCAGAACTTGTCCGCCTGCGGGAACAACTGGGTACTCTGCGCGCCCGTTGCGCGGGCGACGCGGCGGTCAAAGAGTGTGGAATTATGCAAGGTTTAACCTCGATGGAAACCACGCTTGAGAAACATCGAGGAACTCATCTGGGCTAGGAGGCAGCGGTTCATCGGCCTCACGAGCCGCGATTATCCTCGTGCTAATCCGAACGTTTGCAGCAACAAGAACGCGTTGAGTGCCAGGACGATGACCGCTGCCCCCGCGGCCAGTATGGTCGTAGATGCGCTATTCTTGCGGACACCCATGATGTCCTGTCGGCTACTAAACCATAGCAGCGCCAGCATCGGAAACGGCAACGCCAGGCTCAACACGACCTGACTGATGACGAGCGCAGTTGTAGCATTTACGCCGAAGCCGACTACCGCAAAACTGGGCAACATGGTCACGACCCTCCGCACCCATAGCGGGATACGAAAGCCAACGAATCCCTGCATAATCATCTGGCCGGCCATCGTTCCCACGACCGAGCTTGATATCCCGGAGGCGATTAGGGCAAGTAGAAAAATGCCTGCAGCGCCAATGCCCAGCAGCGGTGCCAATGTGTGATATGCCGTCTCGATTTCGGCGACATCAGGGTGTCCCTCGTGGAATGCGCCGGAAGCCATGATGACCATGGCCATATTGATAAGGCCGGCAGTGCTCAGCGCGATGACCACCTCGAGGTTCGAATACGCCAGTAGCGTGGTGCGTTCAGCTTCTGTCTCTGGGAGCATGCGCCTTTGAGTTAACCCAGAATGGAGGAACAACGCATGTGGCATGACGGTGGCACCAATGATGCCGACAGCAATAGTGAGAGCTTCTGAATCTGGAAGACGTGGCGAAAAGGTATGCGTGAAGACTTCTGGCCAGGCGACCCGTACGATGAACAGTTCGGCTAGGTAAGACAAGCCAATCACGCCCACCAGCCCCCCGATTGCAAGTTCGAGCGGACGGAAACCGGCGCGCTCAAACAACAGAAGCGCGTAGGTCACGAGAGCGGTGACAACCATGCTGACAAACAAAGGCATGTGGAACAGCAGGGATAGACCGACTGCTCCGCCCAGAAACTCGGCCAAATCCGTGGCCATCGCGGCCACCTCGCTCACGCCCCACATGAGAAGGACGAGGGACTTCGGAAAGTGTTCGCGGCAGAGCTCAGCGAGGTTTCGTCCGGTAACTATCCCCAGCTTCGCCGAAAGCGCCTGAAACAGCATGGCTATTAGATTCGCCAACAGCACAACCCAGAGGAGCGTATAGCCGTACTTCGCGCCAGCCTGAATGTTCGTCGCGAAATTCCCTGGGTCCATGTAGGCGATTGAGACGACGACCGCCGGGCCAAAAAACGGCAGGAACACCCGCGCGCCTCGCCCTTCGAGCCGCTCTCGCATCGCCGACTTCGTTTGCTCCGTCAGGGTTTTACGTCTGTCCTTGCGACGGGCACGGTCGTCCATTACCACTCCAGCCTGTCATCTGATGCACGCGCTGCACGTCAGCAGTCCGCCTGCACGCTGACACATCATTCGCCAGCGTGCTTGGCTTGCCACCTCTTCATGTAAGCAATCTCCTCATCTTGTGCCTTGATAATGTTCTTGGCCAGTCGCTTCATGTCGGGGTCCTTTCCGTACTTCAACTCCACCTTCGCCATATCCACGGCGCCTTGGTGATGGGGAATCATGTGCGCCACAAAGTCCTTGTCGGTGTTGCCCGTGTAGGGCGGAGCACTCATGTTTTTCATCATCTGTTCGCCGCCCTCCTTGAAGGCATGGGTTGCAGGGTTCGAATCACCGGCGGTCGACCCGGCCATACTCATGGCGGGCATCGACGCACTCTGCTGTGCGTGCACCGCGAGCGAAGCGCCCGAGAGGGCCACGCCAGCACAGACGGAGATGACATTGAGGAAGGTTACGTATTTCATGCTGGAGCTCCTTGCAAGTGAAATCAGTTGGATGGGTCCTGGCGATGATGATGCGCATCGGCATGTCCAGAGTGATGCCCGTGAGCGCCGTGCTCGTGATGGTCGCCCTCCATCATGCGCATCATCTCCGGACCACCTGTCCTGAAAAATACGACTGTCAAGACGATGAAGATTGCACCAAAGATGATGTCGAGTACGGTCGTGTAGTTGAATGTAATCGCTGCGTCGACGACTGCCGTGTGGCGTTCGCTCGGCACCCACCCGAGCGACTGGAAAAGCCCTTCGACCACGAGTGCCGCTGAAACCATTGAAAGATAGAAGGTCACAGCGAGGAACACCGTCATGCGGCCGCCGTAGTATTTCCTGTAGATGTTGAGGATGGGGAGAATGATGAGGTCGCCAAAGATGAAAGAAGCGACGCCACCGAAGCTGATGCCACCGTTCCACAGTACTGCTGCGAGCGGCACGTTACCCACGGAACAGGTGAACGACGCAACGGCAATCAGCGGGCCTACAAACGCGCCCCAAATCATCGCGACCGTAGGGTGGCTGACGAGGAAGAATTTCTGCCAGAAGCTGTCCGGCACCCATGCGCCGAGCGCGCCCGCGATAAGCAACCCTATTGCAATATCGCGCCAAAGCATCGACCAGTTCATCACGTAGCCGTGACTGATGGCTATCCAACCCTCTCTGGAAGCGAGACGTTGCTTCCAGGTCCCTTGCTGTTTGCTCATCGACATGGCGGCGTGACCCTCCATGCTGCCGGCAATACCCTCGTTCGCCTGTTCGATAGCCTCGCTTTTCAGCGAGCCCTTGAGAAAGAATCGGAAGAGTAGCGACAAGACGACAATCATGACTGGGCCGCCGATGAACTCAGCGGCTGCGAACTGCCAGGTAATCAGCACCCACATCAGCACGCCGAGCTCGAGCACGAGATTGGTTGCTGCGAACTGGAACGCCATCGCGGCCGTGAAGTCGCCTCCCTTGCGCACGATGGAGCGGGTCATCGCGACGGCGGCATAGGAGCAGGAGGACGAGGCAGCGCCGAGCAGACTGGCAGTTGTCAGCGACCCGGCGGACGCATTCGGAAGAAGCTTCGACATCTCCGACTTGGAGACAGCGACTTCAATCAAAGCGGAAAACAGGAAGCCGAGACTCAGCCCCCAGAATATCTGCCACAACATTGTGAAGGACATCCACAACGCGTGACCGAGGGCAGTGACAATCTGCATCGCAACCTCCTGCGAAGACTGCTACATCAGCGGTGCGCGGTTATAGAAGTAAATGCCGTGCGGTGATTTCCCGACCTTGATAGTGTTCACGAGCTTCAACGTCTTCATGTCGATAACGCCGACATAGCGCGTGAAACGGAACGTGACCCACAGGTATCGCCGGTCGGGCGTGAGCTCCATGTCATCGGGCCCGGGCAGCAACCCTGCGATGGTTCCCACATTAGTCAGCGTGTTCTGGTCTAGGATGCTGATGGTATTGCCGACCCGATTCGTCACGAGCACATGTTGGCCGTCGGCAAGGGAGCGGAAGTTGTGCGCCCCTCTATCCGTGTGAATTGTCTTCACGATTTTGCGCGCCCGCCAGTCAATGACGGCCACATAGTCAGCACCGGTCATGCCAATCAGCAGATACTTGTCGCCGGGCGTGAGCCACAGTCCTGCCGGCGCTTTGCCAACAGACATCTTCCACAGCACTGTCTGTGTCGCAAGGTCGATGGCGGCAACTTCTCCGGACTCCTGCAACGTGACGAAGACAATCTTGCTGTCGGCCGTGAAAATCATGTGGCTTGGCATCTTAGCGAGCGGCACCCGCTTGGCGAGCGAGACATTCTTGCCGTCGTAGTGGTAAATATCCACACGGTCAAGACGCAGTCCGTTGGTGACGAACCACTTCCGGTCGTAAGAAAAGCCAAGCTGATATGGGTCTTCGATGTCGGGAACCCACCTCTGAGTCTTACCTGTTTTCGGGTCCAGAAACACGAGGTTATTGCCCACCGAGTTTGCGACAATCAGAGACTGGTTGTCTGGCGTCGCCATCAGATGGTGCGGCTCTTTACCGACCGGGAAAGTGTCAACGACTTTCTGACTCGCCTGGTCGATGAGACTTACACTCGCGTCCGCCGAGTTTAGAACGATGACGTTCTCCGCCAAGGCGGGTGTACTTGCGAGTATCGCGACGGCAAGAGCGCCAAGCATATATCGCATCGGAGATATGCTCGGCTTCATGAAGCGAGCACCGTGGGATGAAAACCCGCGGCTTCGATTGCTGCCATGACCAGTTCCTGGGACACGGTCGAATCGACCTCGACAACCTTGCCGGCCACGTCGATTGCCACACTGGCTGCGGCGTCCTCCCGCGTGATGGCTTGCGTGATGGCGCTCGCACATCCGCCACATGACATGTCCTTGACTTCGAATTTCATTGCTGGCTCCAGCAGTTAGAAGCTCTGATGCTGAACCTTCCCATTGCGGGAAGGTCAAGCTTGTTCTCCGATTGCGCATGTCTTCCAATTCACGCGCAGGAACCGCGGGAAATGCAACGCCAAGGCCTCGTGGCGTCCGCTTTCCCTGATGGAGTCCCGCGACAGGTTTCACGCTAGCAAGCTTCAAGCCTGTGTTTTCCGGTGACTTCCGCCTTGAAGCGTCCATCTTTAGACCGCGCTCGGGATTTTCTCGACATGCCTGAGCGCAATCGCGGGCCCAACTTTGTTTCCTTGATAGCGGACAACTTCTCGAATAGGACGCACCGACGTAAATTGAAGCCCATTGAGCATGCTGGCGGCGACCGAAATGAGATTGGTTACGACCGACGGAACAGGATGGCATCGGCGGCAACGTGAGCGATTCTCTTAACCTGCAACGGCTCGTCATCGCACAGAAGTCAGCCGCCGAGGAATGAGCATCAAATTGAAGCGGAGCATCAAACCGAAGACCATCCGTTGCGCTGAAGTGACCGGGTGGCAGGTGCTCCGAGCAAAAACCAAATGTATGTTGAGCTCGCTAAAGTTTTTTGTCTAAAACCACAAAAAGAACATATCACGGCTGGCGCGAACGTTTAAAACAGCGGAAAGCGCGGTGCTCAGGTGCAGCACAATCGGGTTCAGTGACTTGTTGCTTTGCTGGGCGTGTCGAACTCTAAAGTCTTCTCAGGGTGAGCGCGAGCGTATGCGTCCTTGTTCTTTTTCATGGAAGCCGCGCTAGGCGGGTACTCCGACCGTCGAAAAGGCAAAATACCATCCTTGTAGGCCTGGACGAGTTCACGCCGAACCTCCTCGCGCGTTTTCCCCCGGTTCAACGGACCTTCATCGCCATAGGCTACGCCATTGACTCCTACTGTCAGCAGCATGAGCGTCGCGATTGCAATAATGAGTTTCATCGCATTCTTCCGTTGACCAAAATTCATATTGGCCTTCTCTTCAGTGTACAAGTCCGAAGCTGCTTCACGATGACGCGAAAATGATAAAACTGCCATTTGACTGTAATTTTTTGCCGACACCTCTCTCATAGAAAAAGAGAGAGCAAACGATGGAAGTAACGGTCGCTAGCCCAAGCTTCGCTGTTTATGGTGAGCAAGGTTATTTTGTTTGATGTAGACGACGGGGGCAGTTGCCAGGAGAACCAAGAATTACCTAGTACGGGACAAAAAAGTAGAAGCGTCCTAAGCCGGACTTTAGCCCCGAGGATAGCAGTAACAAGAATAGCGCGTCGCCCGGTTGACCTGACAGCTCTTAATAGCCGGTGAGAGACGCTCGAGTTACCGTCAATCTGCCGGGTGCGACGCCACGTCGCTTTTTCTCGGTGTCGCGGTCCTCGCAATTCCGCTAATATAACGTTTCAGAAGCAGTTCGGATTTTCGGAAGCGAACATGAAACGTCTTTTTATCACAGCGGCTTTTATGCTTGGAGCGCCGATAGCGCATGCCGCGGCTGTCACGGTCACGATATATAAAAGCCCTGATTGTGCCTGCTGCGAAGGTTGGGTTAAACATGTAAGGACTGCGGGTTTCGCGACTAACGTCGTTGATACGAGCAACCTTCAAGCGGTTAAGGACCAGCTAAGCGTACCGACCTTCGTGCGTTCCTGCCATACCGCTGTCGTGAGCGCCACGAATCAAGTCATTGAAGGCCACGTTCCTGCATCAGCTATAAAAAAGTTAGTTGCTCAACGGGCAGTGCGCGGTGTCGCCGCGCCGGGAATGCCGATGAATTCTCCTGGCATGGGAAAAATGGATGGGAAATTGGTCACCGTTGACTTCTCCGGAGAAAAATTCTCGCAGGACTGACCCGAACGAAGGGCGAGGTGTCAGATGCGTGATTCAAGCACGCGGCGAGCTCTCTCGCGGTTAGCTGCTCCAGGCGCATTTAATCGCCGATTTGCCCTCGCGGCCGGCCAGGATTGCTCCGTCATTCTGCAGGGATGGCAACGAGCAATCAATCATGGCTGGCGAATTCCCCATTTGTGCATCGCTCGTGATGTTTCAAGGATACTTTGCGAATCACCGCTCATGGTCGCAGGGCAATTTAATGTCCTACGGGAGCAGCGACGGGATTTGTTGCTCTGAGCCGCGACAAGTCTTGCGGCTCCTTGCCAACACGAATCGTCCACTTTCTAACTCTTCATGTCGACGAAACTCAGGCGTGCATTCGTCGGGTTTAGTACAATCACAAATTCTGCTCCGGGCTACCCTTGGCGCGACAAGCCTATTCGAGAAACAATGCTGACAACGTTTTCAGGCGGGGACGACCTCATTGATTGCAGCAGAATCGCTCGTTGGGAAATATAGAGTAAACGTCGTCCGACCAGCGGCACTTTGCACGTCAATTTTGCCGCGGTGCAGTTCCATAATAGATTTGACGATGGCAAGGCCCAAACCCGCATTCTTCCCGGAATCGTGTCGGGCAGGGTCTAGCCGATAGAATCGGTCGAATATCTTTTCGACGTCCGTGGCGGGTATTTCGACGCCTTCGTTAGTAACGGAGACGGCGGTATAACCGCGCCCGTTGGAACCTCGCAACTCGATGGTGGAACCGGGAGATGCATGGTCCAAGGCATTGCTTACAAGATTACTAACTGCTCGTCGAAACATCGTTGTATCGGCGCGAATAGTACCGTCGCCCTGAACGCGTAGCGAATTGCCGCGTTCCTCGGCTAGACCGTCAAAATAGGACGCGAGCCGTCGAAGCTCTGAAGCGATATCTACATCGACAGTCGTGATGGCTTGCTGAGCATTATCGGTCCGAGCAAGGAACAGCATATTTCCAATCATGCGCTGAAGCCGCTCGCACTCTTCGATGTTGGAGTCGAGAAGCGCTTCATACTCCTCAACGCTCCTGGTCTTGGATAGCGTGATTTGCGAAGAGCTGATTACGTTCGCGAGCGGCGTGCGCATGTCATGAGCGAGGTCCGATGAAAATTGCGACAACCGGACGAACGCGCGCTCCAAGCGGTCCAGCATTCGATTTACCGAGTGCGCTATTTCGTGCAATTCGACTGGGCCGCGCTCAATATTGAGTCGTTCACTCAAGTTGTGCGCCTCGATGCGAGACGCCTGGCGGCCAATACTTTTCACCGGCGTAAGTCCGCGCCTCGCCACGAGATAACCAAGAAGTCCTACCAGCGCCGAACCAATTGCCGCCGCAGCCCAAACGTCCAAGCGGTAACTAGCCAGCAGGGAAACTCTGTCAGAAGCACTGCGCGCGAGAAGTATGCGCACGGTCTCCCCGGAGGGCAGGGTCTCGCTTGAAAAAATGCATCTTGCAGACCCAATCGCTTCGGGCGAGCACGTGTAAGGGAACCCTTGCAGTCGCCGCGGCTCGTAAGCGGACAACAGACCACCGGGCGTTTCCGGGTGTTGAACCACTATCGCGCCCGCTCGGTCCAGGACCGTCAAATATACGCCCGGATGAGATAGCAGAATTTCGTGAAACATATTGCTGGCGTCGCGGACGCCTGCGACTGTCCCGGTGTTGTGAATGAGTTGTCGGAACTGACTGAGCTTTCCGTCAATCTCGATATCATCGCGTCGCTGAAGTTCTGATGAGAGCGACGTATACAGGAACGCACCCATTAACGCGAATACCATCGCCGCGACGCCGAGGAAGGCGAGCGCAAGGCGGCCGGACAGTGAATAATGCTGCCCATCCGCCTTCATGTGCGCTCCTCCAGTACGTAGCCCATGCCGCGCACTGTATGGAGCAGTTTTCTTTCAAAAGGAGCATCGATTTTGGCCCGCAGGCGCTTAACGGCGACGTCGACGACGTTTGTGTCGCTGTCGAAATTCATGTCCCAGAGTTGGGACGTGATGAAGGTACGCGTCAGCACCTCTCCTTGGCGCTCTGCCAGCAATTGAAGGAGCGCGAATTCCTGGGCTGTCAAATCAATACGAACGTTTCCACGACGGGCGCGTCGCTTGAAGAGTTCAATTTCGAGGTCAGCGATGTTGATTACGTCGCGCGCTCCGCGCGGCGAGCGTCGAAGCAAAGACTTGACGCGCGCCAGGAACTCCGCGTACGCGAATGGCTTTGAAAGATAATCGTCGGCCCCCAACTCGAGCCCTTTGACCTTGTCCTCCACCGTGTCCCGGGCAGTAAGAAGGAGCACCGGTGTCGATTTTTGTTGCCTCAACCGGCGAAGCACTTCGAAGCCGTCTAATTGGGGAAGCATCACGTCTAGGACGACAATATCAAAGTCTTCATGCAAGGCGAGGAAAAGGCCGTCCTTTCCGTTTGATGCAACGTCGACGTTGAAGCTCGCCTCGGTTAACCCCTTATGCAGATATGACGTCATTTTTTGTTCGTCTTCGACGAGGAGTATGCGCATATTGAGCCTTTCAATCGCAGAGGGCGTCGGTAAGGTTAGCAACGGCTGTCAGTCAAGCACATGACGCGAAAATGACATTTCGGTAATTTTAGGGTCTTCCATTACAGCTTGGTCATTTTCGAGCCACGGTCGCGTCATGCTCACCTGTGTATCGTCCTGTCAACTAATCCGCCGTAGCTTGCAACGGGTATAAACCCGCGTGCTAGACTCTTGCCTCATGACAAACTGGCGCCAATTCCTTACTGTCGTTCTGCTGATGCTCAGCCTGTCGGCTCGGGCATTCGCGGGCACACCGCTGAGCTGCGAACTTTCGCGGACTAGCGGAGGGAGTTCCTCCGTTAGTCATTTCCGTGCAACTCACTTGTTTGATGCAGCGTCGGACTCCGTCGCCGCCGTCGGCTCCGCCCAGCATCATCACGACGCCCATGACGGCTCACACCATCACGGCAGTGGGCCCTGCAGCATCTGCGCGTCGTGCTGCTTCGGTAATGCTCTGCCACCGGTAGCGGTCGTAGCGACACCCATCGAGCTATCTCATCAGGTGGCACCTACGCCACCGCACGTTCGCTCGGCCCGTTTTTTGACGGGCGGTATCGAACGTCCTCCTCGAACTCTTCTCGTTTAAGTCGAGTCGTCCCGCCCATGGCGTGACGCACCTTCGTTCTGTCTGCAACTCCTTGTGGACAGTTGACTTACGTCGAGAAATTTTTTATGCGAAACATTCTAGCGGCGCTGCTCACTGCGGCGGCGGCGATGCCGTCCTTCGCGAGCGAAACGCCGTCGCTTCCCGACCCTACGGACGCCGCGGCGCCGGTGCCGTCTGTGATGGTTCCGGCGATAGCCGGTTCATATCAATCGTTCCAGGACAAGCCGGTCGGGCCTTGGAGCGAGCTCAACAATGCCGTGGCTCCAACTCCGAAAAAAACCGGTCCGGCTGGAATGTCCGGGGTCGGAGAAATGGACCATTCCACGATGCCGTCGTCGACGGCCGTCACCAAAGCTAGCAAGGGCGCGGTACGTGGGGACGAAAAATCGCAGAAGGGCCGCAACGGCATGGCCGGAATGAGCCCTTCAGAGATGCCCGCGAAGTCCGCGACTGATGGCAACACGGGCTCGACTCGTGACAACAAGAAAGAGCATTCGAACCACGAGGGTATGCACGAATGAACCAGCGTTTTCTTTCCGCTGGCCGCCTAGTGACGACCGTAAGCATCGTCGCGGTGCTGGCCGGGTGTACGACTTTTTCTAAGGACGGCGGTTTTAACAGTGTCGCTAATGTCGCATCTGAACGACTGGGAAAAGACGCTGTCATCGTGAAAACTGACGATGACCGCAATGCGGTTTTCACGCGGACCAAGGAGTTGTTGGCCAAACCGCTGACCATGGACGATGCAGTGCAGGTTGCGCTCCTGAACAACCGCGGATTGCAGGTTTCCTATGGGGAGCTTGGTATCTCCGAGGCTGACCTCGTGCAGGCAGGACGATTGCCAAACCCGGGTTTCACGTTCAGTCGGACGCATTCCAGCAACGACCTGACCATCGGCCGTACGTTCTCGATGGGCATCTTGAGCATTTTTACGCTCCCGCTCGCGACTCGAATCGAAAGCCGCCGCTTCGAACAGACGAAATTGCTTACGGCCGATGCCATGCTCAAGGTCGCCGCTGACGCACGCCGCGCTTACACCACCGCAGTGGCCGCCCAGCAGTCGGTTGCCTACGCCGAGCAAGTCAAGGATTCGGCCGAGGCAGCTGCAGAACTCGCTCAGCGGATGCAACAAGCAGGCAACTTCAGCAAGTTGGACTACGCGCGAGAGCAGGCGTTTTACGCCGACTCCGTGGCTCAACTTGCGAAGACCCGCCAGGAAAGCGTTTCGGCCCGCGAGAAGCTTACTCGCGTCATGGGCCTTTGGGGTTCGGGTACTCAATACCAGCTTCCTGACCGGCTGCCGGACCTTCCGAATTCTCGCCCGGAATTGAATGACTTGGAAAGCTTTGCAATGCAGAACCGTCTCGACATTCAGGCGGCGAAGTTGCAGACACAGAGCGTGGCCACTTCCTTAGGCTTGACCAAGGCAACACGCTTCATTAACGCACTCGACGTTGGAATTCTCAATAACTACGAGACCGACAAGGGTCACGAGCACGGCTACGAAATCAGCGTCGAGATTCCCATCTTCGACTGGGGCGGGTCGAAGGTAGCACGCGCGCAAGCAATCTATATGCAATCGGCAAACCGCTTGGCGGAAACCGCTGTGAACGCCAGGTCGGAGGTTCGCGAATCTTACTCGGCCTACGTGACCGAATACGACGTAGCTAAGCACTACCGCGACGAAGTCGTTCCGCTGCGCAAGTCGATTTCAGACGAGCTGATGCTTCGCTACAACGGCATGCTTGCAAGCGTTTTTGAGTTGCTGGCGGATTCTCGTGAGCAGGTCGGCGCCGTCAACAGCTATATCGAGGCGCTGAAGGACTACTGGATTGCGGAGACCGATTTGCAGCAAGCAGTCGGTGGCCGCCTTCCTACTCTAGCCGTCGCCCAATCTCACCCCGCGCCTCTGGCACAGCCGGCATCGTCACCAAATTCTGAAGGTAAATAAATGGTCTCACGTCGAAATTTCATCGGCGGTTCAGGCGCTGCGTTGTTGGGCGCAGCACTTGTTAGCAAGGCCGGCGCTGCATCTCTGCCGGAGGCGCCGACAACGTCGAGCGTTAACATGCAGCCACCGTTGGTCCCGTCGAGCGGCCGCGCCTACACACCGGTGGTGACTCTCAATGGCTGGTCGTTGCCATGGCGCATGAAGAACGGCTGGAAGGAGTTTCACCTGACAGCCGAGCCAGTCGTGCGCGAAATGGCCCCCGGTATGAAAGCGAACCTTTGGGGCTATAACGGCCAGTCGCCGGGTCCAACCATCGAAGCGGTCGAGGGCGACAAAGTTCGAATCTTTGTGACCAACAAGCTTCCCGAGCATACCACCGTGCATTGGCACGGAATGCTGCTGCCGTCCGGGATGGACGGCGTTGGAGGGCTGACGCAACCGCATATCCCGCCGGGAAAGACCTTCGTCTACGAGTTTCAACTCGAGAAACATGGGACGTTCATGTATCACCCGCACGCCGACGAGATGGTGCAAATGGCAATGGGATTGATGGGTACGTTCATCGTCCATCCCAAGGACCCGAACGTCATGCGCGTTGACCGAGATTTCGTTTTTCTGATGTCGGCGTATGACATTGACCCTGGGAGTTTTACTCCGCGGGTCAACGAGATGACCGATTTCAACATGTGGACCTGGAATTCCCGAGTCTTTCCGGGCATCGACACATTGCCGGTGCGTAAGGGGGACCGTGTTCGCATTCGGTTCGGTAACCTCACGATGACCAATCACCCAATTCACCTGCACGGCTATGACTTTGAAGTGACGGGGACGGATGGCGGTTGGATTCCGCCGAGCGCGCGCTGGCCGGAGGTGACTGCAGACGTGGCCGTAGGCCAGATGCGAGCTATTGAATTTGCGGCGAATCGGCCGGGGGACTGGGCGTTTCACTGCCACAAATCGCACCACACGATGAATGCCATGGGCCACCAGGTGCCAAATCTGATTGGCGTGCAACAAAAGGATTTGGCGAAGCGTATCAATAAGCTCGTTCCGGACTACATGGCAATGGGGAGTGCGGGCGGCGCCATGGGGGAAATGGAGATGCCGTTGCCTGAAAATACGCTCCCCATGATGACGGGAACGGGACCATTCGGGCCGCTTGAGATGGGCGGTATGTTCACGGTTGTGAAGGTGCGCGAAGGCTTGGGCCGTAACGATTATCGCGACCCGGGTTGGTACAAGCATCCTAAGGGCACTGTCGCATACGAATACACCGGCGACATGTCTGATAGCTAAATCGCAGGTCCGCGGCGAGAAGCGGATATTTTCTAAACAGTATCTGGAGAAAGAGCATGAAAAAGACATTTGTTTCGATTGCATTCGGCGTTGCATTGGCCACTTCTGGCGCCGCATTCGCGGCGGGCGATATGGAGAACATGGACATGTCGAGCGGCGCCAAGCAAGGGGGGGCAGCTAACTCATCGATGTCGCACGGCGAAATTAAGAAAGTGGATACGGCGTCCGGCAAGTTGACCATCAAGCACGGCCCGCTTGAGAACCTCGGCATGGACGGGATGACGATGGCTTTCAAGGTCAAGGACCCGGCGATGTTGTCGCAAGTCAAAGTGGGCGACAAGGTTGATTTCGTTGCAGAGGAAATTAACGGTGCGTTGACTGTTACGAAACTGCAGAAACAGTAAAAGCATCTAGGACAGACAACTCGGTGCGCAGCGCTGTTTCGACGGCCCGCACCAACCACTATCAAGGAAATCAAAAATGAAGGCTTCGAAAAACAAGCTCATCGCGCCGGTCGTTGCGACTCTGGCCATCGCATTGACCCCAGCTATTGCCTTCGCACACGGCAAGCTCGAGAGCGCAGAACCTCCTGTGAATGGCACGGTTTCAACTGCACCGGGCGTACTGCGCCTAACCTTCAATGAAGACCTCGAACCGACTTTCAGCACCATCAAAGTCGCTGATGCGAGCGGTGCATCGGTAGGTGATGAAAAGGCCAAGGTGGACCCGGCAAACAAGCGCGTTTTGACTCTCGCCGTTCCGAAGTTGGCGGCAGGTACGTATTCCGTGCAATGGGCTGTCATGACCGGTGACAGTCACAAAGCGAAAGGCACGTATAAATTCTCGGTGAACTGATGAACTACGGCTCCTTGGACATCGAGCGCCTTTTGTTGATGGCGTTGCAAAACCTCGGTCTTGCGGCCATGGTCGGCGCTCTTCTCAGCGCGTGGTGGCTGAGGGGACCGAAATCCGATTGGCAAGTGCGCGCCTCGGCGAAGCTCGCACTTGTCTTCAGGATGTCAGCCATCGTAGCGTTGCTGTCAAGTACGGCAGGATTTTGGGTTCATTGCGCGTTGATGAGCGAGACTACTCTCCTCGACGCTTGGCCCGCAGTCCGCTCGATGCTGGTGAAGACGCAGTTCGGCCATATTTGGGCAATTGGGGCTAGTCTGCTGCTCTGCGCTGTTGTGTTGTCGTTCAAACCTACGAGTGGCGCCGGTATTCCGTGTCACCCTCTAATGTGGCTCTTGATAGGGGGAGTCGCTCTGGCAAAAAGTAACGCGGGTCACCCGGTAGATGCAGGTATTTTGAGTCTCCCCGTATGGGTGGATTGGGTTCACCTTCTCGCGATTAGTTCGTGGGTGGGTATGGTCCTCATGGCAGCGTACATCGTGTCGCCGGGAATGTTGCGCGCGAGGTCGACGGAACTCTCCGGGGGCGCGAGATATGTTCAGGCGATGTCGGATGCGGCTACCGTCGCCCTCATCGCCCTGTTCCTGACGGGCGCGTTCAACGGCTGGCGTGGTGTCAGCGCACCTGAGAATATTCTCGGTTCGTCTTACGGTGTGGTCCTCGTCTTTAAGCTTGCGCTCGTCTTGGTCGCCGCCGCGCTGGGCGGCCATAACCGGTTCTTCGAGATGCCCGCGCTTCTTGCGTCGCTGAAAGGGTCTTCGTCTGCCATTCAGACGCGTCAACTGAAACGCTTCGCGACCGTATTGCATATAGAGTCATGGGTCCTTATAGGCGTGATTGCAATTGCGACGGTGCTCGTATCGAGCCCGCTTCCGGGCACCGAGTGACAGAGCGAAATCTCGGCAGGCTCCTGCACATCGGTGCTCACAAGCCCCTCGCAACTTAAATTGGAAAGCGGTCGGCGCGAACCGAAGATAGCAACGCGGCGGTTCGCGGCGAGTCTACCGTCATCGAGATTAGTTGAGGCTCTCAGCAGACTCGTCTTTCGGGCCCGGAGTTCTACTTCGGGCCTTCTTAACCGCGTGGCGAGCCGTGTTTCTGCGATGGGAGACGCATCCGTCGATGTCCTCTCCGCACTGAAAGACCTTCTCGTGAATTTGTAGTCGGCGGGCATTGTAGAAGCCGAGCCAGTCGGCGATTTCATCCATCGCAGCACTCTGCGTTGCGAAGTGACGAGCGCGCAGTCGTGCGACCCCTCAGCGAGCCTTACAGGCTTTCGGTCGACGCACTATCACAACAATCGCCGCGACGGCTCCGTGACAAACGGATGCCAGTACGCCTTAAGCGTGTCCTGGAAGAGTCCGCTGCAATATTGGCTGCCACGGTGATACGCACCATCATTCCGGCTCCCAGGCGACGCCGGAACGCAATGCGATGCGCAGCGCATCTGTGGCCAGTCCGGCATTCATATGCGGCTGCATCGACCGGCCCACCACCTGCCATCTAAGCATGTCGATGACGACGGCCAGATACAAGCCAACCTTCGACCTCCGCGTCATACGTGATGTCGCTCGTTAGAGCTGCTTCGGCGCTACCGCCGTGAAGTTGCGCTCCATAAGTTCGGCGTGACCGGCAGGTTGTGGTTCGAGTTGGTCTTCGCAACGTACTTGCGCTTGTGCCGTGCGTGGATACCGTGCCGCGCCATCAGCTTGCGAAGCCGGTCCTAATCCACGCGTACGCAGCGCAATCAACTCCTTCCAAATGCGCGGCCGTCAGTATTCGCCCTTAACCTCGGCATGAATCGGCTTGATGTACGTCAGCAGCACGTCGTCGCTCACCCGGCAGGACGAAGCCGGAGTGGTATTCCTTCTCACATCCGAATTGCCATAGCGGTGCTTATGAAAAAATGACGCAACGTTTTACGATTCGCGTTCTGGAGGGTCAAACGGACCACGGTCAAAAGCTGCAAGCCGGGACAGCTTACAAGCGAAGACCCAATCAAACGTGACCCGCCGAGGGCACGGCCGCACAAATCCTCGAAATGCAGTACGGCAAGGATTCGGGAACGGCGGGCATGAGTTCGACTGAGCACGGCAAGGCGACAGCCACGCGGCACGGCCCAGGTGCGCAGGTGACTGCGAGCAGTTTGGGGCATTAAGCGTCGATGCGTCGCCCCGTCAGGTTCACGACCGCGACCGGCGGCGCTCGAACCCGGGGACTTTGGTATTCGAAAAAATACATCTTTCTCGACTTTCTTGCTCGAACTAACCAGTGGTTGGAGCGCGAACTGCGTAGACGCAGGATGGTGGCATGCTCGCAAGTGACGCATTGATTGCGCGCACATTACGACTGGGTCATTTGTTAGTCATCTTCAATCGTATTGCGTTTTTCCGCTTTCCTTCCGCTGTCTTGTGCAGTTAATCTCATCGACAAGTCGACTCGGTCGCTCGCATACAGAGGGCTGGTCAATGTTCAAAAGCGTTTTCGTATGGAATGTCGTCGGCTCCGGCTTTTCGCCAAGGGCGTCGATACTGCCTCGTGTGCAGTGCGCAAGAAGCCTCGGCGTTCGTATGACCATGCGGCGCGCGGTGGGACAAATCCTAGTTCTAGTTGTGAGAGGGCTTGACGTGACTAAGCTAAAGCAACAAGCGGATATTGATGTTGAAATCAACGGAAGGCGGCGTTTTGTACGCGGGCTCGCAGCCGGTAGTCTCGTCGCTGGCATTGGCGGATGGCCGATTGCATCACATGCCGCAACTGTAAGCACGGGTCCGACGGTACTTAGCGGCACGCAGTTTGATTTAACGATTGACTCGACACCGGTCAACTATACCGGGCGCACCCGACCTACAACCTCCGTCAATGGGTCGATTCCTGCTCCGATTCTCAAGTGGAAACAGGGTTCGGAAGTTGCGATGCGAGTCACGAATCGGCTTGCGGTTCCTACCTCCATTCATTGGCACGGCATCCTTGTCCCCTTTGGAATGGACGGCGTCCCTGGCATCAGCTTTCCTGGAATCGAGCCCGGCGAAACGTTCACCTATAGATTCCTTGTTCGGCAAGCGGGAACGTACTGGTATCACAGTCATAGCCGTTTCCAAGAGCAGACCGGCCTATATGGGCCACTGGTCATTGAGCCCGCCAATGGCGAGAGCGTCCCTACGGACCGTGACTACGTTGTCATGCTTAGCGACTGGACCGACGAGAATCCAGAGCGAGTCATGCAGAACCTGAAGGTCTCCAGTGACTACTACAACTACCAGATGCCGACGGCGCCGCAGTTTTTTAGCGATATCAAGCGAATCGGGCTCAAGGGGGCATTGAAGAAGCGGCAGATGTGGAACGAAATGCGAATGAACCCCACCGATTTCAATGATGTGTCGGGGGCCACCTACACATACCTCGTCAATGGTGTGGCTCCTGCCGGGAACTGGACCGCTATCGCGCGACCTCGTGAAAAGGTGAGACTTCGTTTCATCAACGGGTCTTCAACGACGCTTTTCGATGTTCGTATCCCGGGCCTGAAGATGACAGTCATATCGACAGACGGACAGGAAGTTGAACCGGTTGAGGTTGACGAATTCCGCATTTCGGTCGCCGAGACCTACGACGTTGTGGTTGAGATGCCTGACGACAAGGCGTACACGATTTTTTGTCAGTCGATGGACAGAAGTGGATATGCCCGCGCAACTCTCGCTTCATACCCCGGTATGCAAGCTCAAATTCCCCCAATGGACCAGAAGACCTGGCTGACGATGGACGACATGGGTATGGGCGGGATGGACGGAATGAAGGGAATGTCGGATATGGGCGACATGAAGGGCATGCACGACATGAAGGGCATGAGCGACATGAAGGACATGGGTGACATGGGCGACATGAAGAGCATGGGCGACATGAAGGACACGGGTGACATGAAGGGCATGGCCGACATGAAAGACATGGGCGACATGAAGGACATGGGCGACATGAAAGGCATAAACGGCGGAGGGACCACGGGGATGAGTGAGATGGCTCTTAAGACCGGCCCTGAAGTCGACATGCGACCGATGACTGTTTCGAGTTCTCTAAGCGACCCAGGACCACGGCTGCGGGGCAACGGCCGAAAGGTGCTGACCTATTCCGACCTGCGGACCATTGGCGGCCCGCTCGACAACCGCCCGCCTACGAGGGAAATGACGCTACGGCTTACGGGGAACATGGACCGTTTTATTTGGGGCTTTGATGGCAAGAAGTTCTCGGAAGCTGAACCTATCGTCTTCAACTATGGGGAGCGGCTCAGGGTTACGCTCATAAACGACACGATGATGAACCATCCGATTCATCTTCATGGGATGTTTATGGAATTGGAGGACGAGCATGGGCAATTCCTCGTGCGGAAACACACCATCAACGTCCAGCCCACCAAGCGAGTGAGCTATTTGGTAACAGCGGACGCTCCCGGGCAATGGGCGTTTCATTGCCATCTTCTGTATCACATGGAGGCGGGAATGTTCCGCAAGGTGGTGGTCGCATGAGCGCGAGCCACTTTTTCAGGCGCGCGAGCCAAAGGAAGCCGGTCAAGCCCTTTCCAACCGCGGTCGCGCTATTGATAGCCTCCTCGTCGGCCGTGGCTGCAGGAGATATGTCGCAGATGGACGGTATGCCGGGCATGAAAGGCATGGGCAACGTGGACATGTCGGACGAAGGGACTAACTCATCTCAGTCCCGCTCCGGCTCCGCCTTACAGACGGGCGGAGCACCCAGGGCAAAAGGAACGTCAGGGATGGACCGCGGGGACCAGACGAAATCGCCGGGCGACCAGCCACATCCCAAATCGGCTGCATCGACCGACAGCAATGGGTCGAAGTCTAGCGGCGACGCCGGTATCCGGGTGGATAATTCGAAGAGTCCGAAGGCAGGCCCGCTCAATGGACCCAATCACATCATTGGGGTAGACGAACCTCGCATTCCGATGGCGAACCCGAATGAAGGCATACCGATGCAAGGCATGGATATGTCCGACAGCGGTATCTACCATCAAATTCTCATCAACCAGTTGGAGTACGTTAAGGCAGTTGGAGGACAAGGATGGTCGTGGGACGGTGAGGCATGGATTGGCGGCGACATCAACAGGCTTTGGTTGAAGAGTTCTGGGGAGCGTCTTTACGGAAAAACAGACGATGCGCGCGTCGAAGCTCTCGTATCACATGCATACTCGACCTATTGGAACGCGCAACTTGGTGTCCGGCACGACTTCGGTAATGGACCGACTCGCGATTGGGCAGCCATCGGCGTTGAAGGACTAGCTCCTTATTTCTTCAATATACAGGCGACCGGCTATATCGGAACTTCCGGCCGCACCGCTCTTCAGTTGAAAACATCCTACGACATCTTGCTGTCTCAGAAGCTCTTTCTGACCCCCGAAGCCGAGATGAATGCATACGGCAAGTCCGACCCGGAGCGAGAAATTGGCAGTGGTATATCTGATATCAAACTGGGGTTGCGTCTTCGCTACGAGATTAGGCGAGAAATAGCTCCCTACATTGGCTTTGTGTGGGGACGCCGCTTCGGCCGTACGGCTGATTTTTCCCGCCGCGATGGAGAGCCGGTAACCGATACGGAACTGGTAGTTGGCTTGCGCCTTTGGTATTAACGCACCTCCGCTGTCCCCGTCGTTTGAACATGAAGCGTCGCGCCCGGCACTCCAACGTCGCCTTCGCCCTAGTAGTCCACAACTCGAACTAGGCAGATGATGTCAGCATTACATTTTGGTCATTCAACCGTCATTTTTGCGGTCCTCCTTCGACGAGGCATATCACGTAGGTAAAGCGCAACCTCGGTGAAGAAACCGTTGTCGGGTGGAACCGACGGCGGCTCGGTCATTCAGCCTTCCACGTCAGGCCGCGTTGCGCGCCCTAATGTGCCGTGCGACCGGTGGAACGTCCTGACGCGTTACTCGTTACAACACATGCGGCGAGCCGGGATTCTCCCGATGACCCACAAGGCAGGGCTAATGCGAGCCGGCACGCTCGGATGTACGTTTTCATATGGCTTTTGAGCAACGGGGCAGTGGTAGACTCGCGGCAAACGAGAGAGTCGCGAGCAAATGGACGAAATAGCAGCGTTGATTCAGCATTGGAAGCAAGACCCGACAGGAACGTTTCAGAGTTGGTTCTTATGGCCCGAACGCTTAAAGAATTTCCGCTCGATTCGCCAAGGGCTTCGACAAGTTGTGAAGGAGATAAAGGCAGGCACTTTCGGGAACGCGTACCGCGGGTCGTCACTCGAGACTGTCGTTCACTCAATCGCCGAGCAACGGCAAATATTTAAAGGGGCGGACCATGCGTTCATCTGGAAGCCGAAGCTCCGAATCCCGGACATCTACGAGAACTCCGGCAATCAGCGGGCGTTCGCGCGGCTCCTGGAAACTTGCGACTGCTGCAGCGAAGCAGAAGAAGTGCTTTGCGCCATACGAGCGCTCGATTCCCATGCTATCAAGGGGCTGGGACCGGCTGTCGCGAACTTGTTGTATTTCATCCATCCGACGCTGGTCAGTCCCTTCAATACAGCCATCGTCAAAGGCTTCAACGCAGTCTCGCGCTCGAACGTTAAGCTCGGCCGCTGGGACCATTATTTGACGATGCGGGAGAGCATTCTTGCGTTCAATGCGGCGCATCGCGGGCTCTTATCCAACGACCTTGGTGCAGCCGCTGGATTCCTGTTTGACGTTGGAAGCGAACGGTATCCGCTTCCGCCGATGGCTGACGACATGGCCTCACACGACGCGTGGCGCAAAGACCTTGAGGCAGTCCGCGCCCAATCCGCGAGTCAAGCCAAACAATTGGCGGCAAGCAGACAGGAGGATGCGACACATACGCAGATTCAAGGTTGGCTGCGCGACCTCGGACATTCGCTTGGATATAAGGTTTGGATTGCGACCAACGATAGGTCCCGCCCGTATGAAGAAGGAAAGCTCTCCGACGGATGCCTTGAGCAGTTACCGGTTGCGCTTTCAATCGTGGGCGGAGACACGGTACCTTTGATTGACGTCATCTGGCTGCATGAAGACGGCTCGGTTGTCGCCGCTTTCGAAGTAGAGCATTCGACGTCAATCTACTCCGGCATCGTTCGATTGCTCGACCTTGCGCTTGGGTCCGCAGATACTATTCAACGACATCTGTATCTCGTTGCTCCCGACAGCCGAGAGAGCGACGTTCGTAGTCAACTCGCGAGGCCGGCATTCTCGCGCGTGGCTGCGCTGAGCATGAAATACATCCCCTATAGTGCGCTAAAAGCAAATCGGGAAACCATCGCGCGTTTCGGCACCGGGATGAAGCCCATCGAGGCCATTGCCTCCAAGCTGTAGT
The DNA here is from genome assembly GCF_000698575.1 of Caballeronia zhejiangensis. GTDB lineage: Bacteria > Pseudomonadota > Gammaproteobacteria > Burkholderiales > Burkholderiaceae > Caballeronia > Caballeronia zhejiangensis. Next base: position 31,167 of record NZ_JFHD01000018.1, on the reverse strand, counting down.
CACTTGTCTCCCGTTGCTTGCTGGTCGCTTTAATCTAGACGCTAAGAATGTCCGGTTCACTCCGTAGCAGCGGCACGCATTTGTTCAAATGTTTCTGCGAAATGCTTCCTGTTGGGCCTGTGGTGTTCGTTGCGGTTCTGATAGATGAGCGGACACCGCATCATGCTCGTTGGAACGCTTGATTTAGCGAGCGATAGCCGTCGGTGGCCGACGTAGGAACAGACCTCGTCGCCGACCGATAGACCTACCGCATGTCATGACAGGACTGCATTGATGCTTGCATCACCGGGCACGATGCGTGCGCGTCCTTCTTCGCTGGCTCATCCAGCCCCTACTATTCAAGGAGGAAATATGGCTCACCAACAGTATCAGTCGTGCATTGACGCTTGCGATTCCTGCGCCACTGCTTGCGACAATTGCGCAACTGCATGCCTGTCTGAAAGCAACGTCTCCCAAATGGCCGATTGCATCAGACAGGACATGGACTGCGCTGGTGTCTGTCGTCTTGCGTCTGCGGTCATGGCTCGCGGCAGCCAACATGTCAAAGACATTTGTTCGCTATGCGCGTCCCTATGTGAAGCATGCGCTACCGAGTGCGAGAAACACCAACACGAGCATTGCAGGCAATGCGCAGAGGCTTGCCGCACGTGCGCGAAGGAATGTCGCGCGATGGCGTAGGACGCTATCTCGCCAAGCGGGCCCAGAGCGGCTCGCTCGGTCCGCCGTGCGAAAAAGGTGTAAGCACTTGGCGATGCAGTTTCTATATTCGGTAAGCGCTATCGACCACCGCTGTGCTGTCCGCGCAGATTTCCTCCTTCGGGTTGCAGTGGGCTAGCGTCCGAGAAGGGTTGATAATCTGCAATCCCGAAGTTCTTCTCGAGCAGCTCTCGCATCTCGTCGACGGCGCTAGTCTGAGCGTGCCACATTTGATTGCATAGGCGCGCGAGTGCCTCATGGCGTCGGTCTACACCGCTCATGCATCCATTAAGGGACTTAAACAACTGATAGTGGTGGTGACTGAATACCTCCAGGTAAGCGCGGTCGAAAGACTTGCCTGGCTGCGCATGCTCAAGTATTCCGATGGCCGCCTGTTGTTCCGGACGCAGCTGGGGTTGGTAGTTGATTCCATACCAGTCGTGAAGAAGCGACTGCAACTGAAAAATCTGCTCGCGCTGTGTGCGATTTTCCATACGAGCATTAGATTTGATTTCGTCCGAGCTGGCCTTAGCTTGTGTCGGAGGAAACCCCGGAGACGGTGACGTTCCCTCGGTTGGAGACAGATTGCCGCTCGTTCGAACGTCAGTGCCTGCGGCAAGCTCGGTCATCCTGAGCGCAGAAAAATGATGGTCCACGATGGTCTCCATCAGTCCCACCTCGAAATTCGCCGTTAGTCCTCGCCCAGGGCCGTCAGCATAGGTGGACGAGCTGGCAAAAGCAGCTACTGCTGCGACGATTGCGATTGCCGTTCGACGGCCTTGACGTGCACAGATGGTAAAAGCCGGAACGTCACGCCGTACTGTTTCCTTCCTCATACTAAATTGCATAATCCCCTCCGTGGAATTTTCCGAGTATGCGCATCGCCGAGTGACAGAGGGAGCGCTAGCATCCGTTAAGCCCGATTGGCAAAAATGACAAAGATTTCACGCGACAGTCATCAACCAGAAAGGAAGAGCTTCTCGCCTTTGCGCCACGAAACGGTGCCCAACTTCGTTTCTCATAATCTACGCAGCTCAACCCTAGTTAAACCAGTTAAACCCGGCCACGGCGAGGCGAATATGAGAGACGCCCTGGAACCGACGTCCGTGACACGTACGAATGGCCGCGTCGAGAAATGCCTCGGACCTCGCTTCACCGGCATGGCGTCGTGATGAATGTACAAGGCAAACGACACGGTCGACCGGGACGAGGCCGCAGAGATGCTCGCGGATGCGGTGCGATTTGCCAGTACGTCTATCACAGTCGATGCGGACAAGAACTACGAAGCGGCGGGGTTCGTGGCCATGTGCCGCTGTGACGCCGCATGTGGCGCAAAGCTCCGCATGCGCGGGCGGGTCCCAGGTCCGCGATTAACGCGCCAACGACGTAATGGTGGTTGCGCAATCAGTCAACTCAGACGCGAACGCATAGAGTATCGAGGTCTGTGGCGAGTCGACCCAGTTGCTGGGTAGGGCAAGACCGTCGGCAGGATTCGGCAGGCGATGTCCAGTTGCTTTTGCTGACTCAATCGGCCACAACTTGTTTCACGCGCGAACGCTTGCTGCTCAAGCAACATGAAAGGGTAAGCAAGACGGAAAGCGGCATCAGCGTCACCCGAATCAAGGAAGCTCGCCGTCGGAACACCACCGCGCTAGCTCTTGCGTATAAGCGAGCACGCGTTCGCGAAGGATAGTTCAACGACCTGCTAAGTCATTCAGCATCGCACCGACGCGATGTTACTTATTTGACCGCCATCACGGCTGCGCCGCGCACGGCAACCACTCATACCGTGAAAGAGCAGAACCTCTCAATTGGAAAAGCGCAATGCAGTGACACACTCAGCCCTTCGCGTCCTGCACGTTGGGTGACTGAATAGTCATCTGAGCGTCACGGTGTTTTCAGGTGCACGTCTTCAGAATAAGCCCCGTAGCGCGTCGAATCACCGACGCAGCTGTTAACAACGAGGTTAAACATGAAATTGCATCGTCTTGCTGTCGCCCTATGCTTGAGTGTCGCCACAACAGCTGCCTTGGCAGATTCTATGCACAATTACCCTCCGAAGGAAACCGCAAGAGCGGAAAGTGTTGAAACTACTCAATCCGCTCACGTCTGGCAAGCGCCGGTCGCTCAGGCCGCACCCACAGGGAAGACCCGACAGCAAGTCTTGCAAGAATTGAAACAAGCGGAACGAGACGGACTCATCCAGCACGGTGACAACGACTATCCGCCTAGCGAATCGCGCGTTCAATTGAACAAAGAAAAGTACGCTGCGCGGCAACGCGCGGCGCAAGCGCAGTAAGGGTCGGCCGGCTCGCGCTGCCTTGTTTCGCCAACAAGGTGCAGTGTTTGACAGCCAAGGTGTGAGCCGGACACTTAGGTTACGCTGGTGCTGAAAGAGCGAGGTCCAGCTTGAAAGCAGATATTGGTAGTGGCCGCGTAGTAATGGTAGCGATAATAGCGGGCGTCGTTCTTGCCGCCTGTGGCACGATATCGAATCAGAAAGGCTCTGCTGCTAGCACTAACACACGCGCTGCACCGAGTCCACAGTTGAAGCCCGAGTATCCCTGCCAAAACCTGCACGTAAAGCCAACGAACTGTCCTCCGCGGTAAGCGAACCGCGCGCATCAAGTTCGGCCGGTAAGGTTCTTGGAGAGGGGGAGGCTCACGGAGTTCATCCCTCGCCTCCTCGGTTCTCAATTTGTCTTCCCCGGAATAATCTCGAAGCGGAGTGCAACGCGGTGGGCGCTTCCGCTCGGAACCATTGGTCGAAAGGAATAAATCATAGCGGTATGCGCATCCTACTTATCGAAGACGAGCAGAAGATGAGTTCCTATCTTCGTAAAGGACTCACGGAGGCGAGTTTCACTGTCGACATTGCCGACAATGGTAGGCATGGCTTGTTTCTGGCCCTGCACGAGGACTTCGACCTGATTGTCCTTGATGTGATGCTGCCTCAGATAGATGGTTTCGAGGTGCTGAAACGGTTAAGGGAGCAAAAGGACACGCCTGTGCTCCTTCTGTCCGCGAGAGACACCACTGAGAGCAAAGTTAAAGGTTTCGAGCTGGGCGCTGATGACTATTTGGCGAAACCCTTTGCGTACATAGAGCTGCTGGCTCGAATCCGTACTCTTCTTCGACGAGTGCCTCGTTCGGCCCGTGACTACGTGTTCATTGCTGATTTAGAGATTGAACTCATAAAGAGACGCGTGAGGCGCGGTGGCGTACGGATTGAACTTACCGCCCAGGAGTTCGCTCTTCTTCAATTGCTGGCAGAGCGGCAGGGCGAAGTCTTGACTAGAACGTTCATCACATCGCAGTTATGGGACATAAACTTCGACAGCGATACAAATGTGGTCGACGTCGCGGTCCGAAGGCTCAGAGCTAAGATTGACTCCTCCTTTGACAAGAAGTTGCTCCACACTGTCCGCGGAATGGGTTACGTGCTGGAGGACAAGTCTCCGGCGAGTGAATAGTTGAAAGACCATCTTGTCCGAGGTCTTAAGGGTAGCACCCTCGCCGCAAGAAGTACGCGACGTCGGTCCCGGCGCGGAAAAGGGAGCTGGGCCTCCCGCGCACGGAGATGTTCCATGATGCGAGTGATACCTGCGGAAGGTGCCGGCTTGACGAACCTCTGGTCGGATTGGAGGAGCCCCTAGAAGGCGCGCACACCTCGATTTCGGTGACGACGTCAAGGGGACCATGCAGGCCGCCGAGGGCACTCGCGTTCTCTGCTCGTCCTGGCATGAATACCGCCCACGGCTACGGTGCAGTAAGCAGGTGTTCAATCTGGTGCATCGAAATGGGTTTGATTAACCAGTCGTCGAATCCGCTCAGTTCGCCGCTCGTGCGAATTTCAGCGCGGCCTGTAATGGCAACAATGCGGGCATGCCTTGACAGGCCGCAACGAATCTGAGAGCACACGTCTCGTCCATCGACATCCGGTAGTGAGATGTCCAGAAACACCAGGTCGAAGATTTGCTGAGACGCCATCCAGCTTGCCGTGGCTCCATCATATGCGACCGACACAGAATGGCCCAATTCGAGTGCGATATTTGCCAACATATCGGCTGTGTCTATGTGGTCGTCGACGAACAAGACCTTCCCCATGACAGCTCTCCAATAGTGCAGGTTAGACAGCGTCAAGCGGCACGGCCGGTCAGCGACAACTATTCTGGCCGGTCGACGGGTGTAATTGTCGCTGGCTAGTTCATAGTTGTCGCTTCTCCATCGTAATTGTCGTCGGGTAATTGTCGCCGGCGCGCGCTCTGTTTGGCGCTGGCCTTTCGACGGCGATAGCTTTCAACATTCAGTTCGAAGATCGTCGAGTGATGGACGAGCCGATCAATGGCTGCGACCGTCATGCCAGGGTCGGGGAACACGTCATTCCATCCCGAGAATGGCTGGTTGGCCGTTATGAGCAGACTTTTACGCTCATACCTCTCGGCGATCAGTTCGAACAGCACACTGGTTTCGGCCTGGTCCTTACGCGCGTACGACAGGTCGTCCAGGATGATGAGATCAAACCGATCAAGCTTCGTGAGGGCGGATGGAAGCTGCAGGCTCTGACGCGCAGCCTGGAGTTTCTGGACGAGCTCGCTCGTGCGTGTGAACAGCACTCGATAGCCGGCTTCGATTAAAGCGTGTCCGATGGCTGAACCTAAATGACTTTTACCGCCACCGGGGGGCCCGAACAGGAGAATCGTGGCACCTTTCTCCAGCCACGAATCTCCGGTCGCCAGTGCCGTGACATGCGCTTTCGAGACCATTGGCACCATGCCGAAGTCGAAGGTGGCCAGCGTCTTGGTTGGATCAAGATGTGACTCGGTACGATGCCGCTCGATGCGTCGTTTGGCACGTTCGGCCAGTTCGTGCTCAAGCAGCGCCCCAAGCAATCGCGTAGCCGGCCAGCCTTCCTTATCAGAGCGCTCAACGAACTCGGGCCATAACCTGCCGATGGTCGGCAGACGTAGCTCGTTCAACATCAAGGCCAGACGGCCGTTGTCATGGGCAGGGGCGTTCATGCTGCCACCTTGTCGAGAAGCTCGTCATAGACTGCGACGGGCGGCATTTCGACTACGACCTCGGGACATTGGGCCTGACGCGGCGCGAATTCATCGCGCAACTGCTTCAGATCGGGCAGTTCGCCTGCTTCGAGCAAGGCCTCGAGCCGCTCGGCCAGCAACGCCTCAACGCCGTGATGTCCTGCGAGTTCGAGCAGCCCTACGATCGTCTTGCATGCCTGGCGTTGCGTCAGTTGCGTCTCCAGCTTCTCCCAGGTCCGTCGGTAGGCTTCACGGGGAAACAGCGCGTCGCGAAACGCGAACCCCCTGAACGCCTGCGGCTTGCGCTTGAGAGAATCGATGAAGTGACGATAGTCCAGCGCGTGGCGGTTGTCGGCGGCACGGGATCCTCGCGGCGTACTGTGCACCAGCGCGCCCGACAGATAGCAGTCGAGCCGGTCACCATAGATCCGCACCTTTAGCCTATGGCCGATCAGGCGTGACGGTGCGCTGTATAGGATGCCGCGCACGGTGAATGTGCTGCAGCGGGTCACGAGTGCTTCTTCCTCGACGAAGTCAGTAGTGCGACGTGCGGGTAAATCCTGCAACTGTGCGCGCTCAATGCGAAACGCCGCAGCGTTGCGCCGGTTCCGGCGCATCACCACCTCACGGATGAATTCATCGTAGGCGGCCCGGTCAGCGAAGTCGCGATGACCGCGAAGCATCAAGGCCTGGTCGACCGCTTCCTTCAGATACCGATGCGATGACTCCACGCTGCCGTTCTCGTGGTTATGGCCTCGAAGCCATAACCACGAGTATGGTGCGGTAAAAAATATGTGCTGCTCGATAACGAACTAGGCCAAGGCAGTACTTTTGTAGAAAGCGAACAGCACATATTATTCGGTTACAAGGTGCGGAGGAAGGTCATCAGGTCGGGCTGATCCCGCCATTGCTTTTGTCCTTCGGCACCGCCTTCCACTTCGCATGTCGCCAGCGCCCGCGCCTTTGTTTCCAGATTGATCTCGGCGTAGATATTGGTCGTCTCCAACGAAACGTGCCCAAGCCAGCCGCGTATCGTATTGATGTCGACACCGGCCTGGAGTAGTAGCGAGGCGGTCGTGTGCCGAATCACATGTGGGTGCACATTCTTGCCGGCAAGCGACGGCGCGTTGGCTGCAGCACGGATAGCGCAGCGCTTGACCAATGCATGAATGCCGGATCGCGTCATCGTCTGGTGGAATCGATTGAGGAACACCGGCGCGTCTGCGGCCCTCCCCTCGGACTCTGAGCGCAACGCATCGAGTGTGGATTTCCAGAGCGGGCAGCGGCGATGTCTGTTCCCCTTGCCGACGATGCTGACCGAGCGCGTGTGCCAGTCAACGTCGCCAATCTTGAGCTGCGCAGCTTCGCTTGCACGCGCTCCTGAGTTAAACATGAAGAGCAGTAACGCATGTTCGCGCTGCCCCTGCGCCGTATTGACGTCAGAGGCAGCGAGCAGGGCGTCCATTTCCTGCCTGCTAAGGTAGCTGATCTCCGGCCGACTGGTTCTCTTGACAGGAATCAGATGAATCTGTGCCCACCAGTCGACGTATTCAGGCGCATGTTCGCCGATGAAACGAGCCAGCGCATGGATGCCGCCAAGCCGCTGATTTCGTGTGCTGACCGTACAGTGGCGTTGTTCTTCCATGTGCGTCAGGAACAGACGGACCATTTGCGCGGAGAGATCATCAACGGTCAGGCGATCGATCCGCTTGTCGACCTTGGCGGCTAAATACGGAAGCAACAGCATGAGCATGTCGCGGTAACTTCTTTGCGTATTGACGGCAAGGTTACGTTCGCCCACCAGATACTCAATCAGGAAACGTCGGATCCACGGACCCAGCAGGGATGAGTTATTCATGTTGCACCTCAAGGACGTATGTTTCAAAGCGCGTGCTCGCTGCATTCAGCAACTCGGGCGTCAGGGTAAGGTAGCGTTGGGTGCCCGCGAGATCGATGTGGCCGAGATAGGTCGCGAGCTGCGGCAACAACAGTTGCAAATCCGCGCCGCAGCGATACCAGGCGATTAGCCGGTGCACTGCGCCTGAGTGTCGCAAATCATGCAGCCTCGGCTGGCAGGACGCACCGCCTTCGCGTTGGATATTTGCCAGAGTACGCTGTCGCTGAAAGGCCTTGCGCACAGCTTTCTGGCTCAGGGGGCGACCATCGCGTAAGCAGAAGAACGGCGCATCCGGTGCCTGCCCAAATCTCTGGTTGCGTTGCCGGGCATAAGTTTGCATCGCTCTATTCAGATCTACGCCTAGCGGAACCAGCCTGGATCTATAGAATTTGCTCTCGCGCACGTGCAGGACGGCTTCGTCGAGATCGACGTCCTGCATGGTTAGCCGCAAGGCTTCGCCATGGCGGAGGCAACCGCCGTACAGAATCAGAATGAGTGCACGCAAAACATATGCATCCAGCAGACCGCGTGGACTGCATGCCGCCGACGCCACGTCGAGCAGGCGCTTTAATTCCTGCTGCGAGTAAATATAGGGTGCCAGCGGTGGCGGCAATCTCGGACTGTAGCGAGGAAGCGGCGAAGCCTGGACATATCCACGCGAGAGAGCAAAACGAAACAGGCAGTCAAGTACAGACCTTCTCTTCCGCCAATGGTTAGTCAGCGGCCTGTTGCCGGTCAGAAAGTCCTGTACCTGTCCGACCGTGACCGATTCCACATCAATGTTGCCATCAACCCGGTGGCAGAATGAGGCAAGCGTGGCCGCCTCGGAATTGAAGCGCATGCCCAACGCCCGTTTGTGGCTCACGTATTGGGCGACGAGTTCGGAGAGCTTCATAGCAGACTCCCCAGATCGATTTCGGCTACACACCGCAGTCCGGTCAGGTCGACCTTCGCATAGATTCTCGTCGACGAAGCGCTGCGATGGCCGAGGTGATCACCGATCTCCTTCAGCGCAAAACCAGCGTCGAGTAAATGCCGGGCGTTGGCGTGCCTCAGGGAATGTGCGCCACGCCGCGGAATATCGATGCCCAGCGTCGTGAGACGCGAGCGGACAATGCCGCTTACGCGTCCGGGTGACAGCGGTCGGATCGGCGCCTCGACCGACAGGAAGAGCTCTCGATGGGCGCTTCGTGGACGCGCTTCCTTCAGGTAGCGCAGAATGGCGTTTCCAACGGTTGCCACCAGCGGGTATTGCTGTGTGCAGCGTTGCTTCGGACGATTGACATGAAGGATCTCGCCGCACCAGTCGATGTCCTCCAGACGGAGCCGTACCACCTCGCCGCGCCTCAGTCCGTAAACAACCAGCAGCATGATCATCGCACGGTTGCGTAGATCGATCGTGCTCTCGCCGACAAAGCTGGCGACAAACCTTTGCACGTCATCCCAGTTCAGCCCGAGCGGCAACCCCTCCTCTCTATACACCACAGGTGCCTCAATGCCCGACGCAACGTTGGTAGCCCACCCTTGTCCTTCTGCGTACCGGAAGAAATTGCGCAGCGTGCTCGCAAGCGCGTGCAATGAGACTCTGCTCCAGCCGCGGTTGCCTTGATAGGCGAGGTAGGTGTCGACATCGTGGATAGTGAGAGCATCGATTGCCTTGTCAGGGCGACAGACCATTGCCAGAAAATGGCCGATCTCATCACGACAGGTTGAAATCGTGGCAGAGGAAAGTCCTCGCTGGTCGCGCATGAAATCGACGTAGTGCTCGACATAGCGAACAAATGGTTCTTCTATAGGATGCCGTTCCTCCAGACGCCCCAGGAAGCGCAGCCAGGCCGTGGCGGTATGGATGAACAGAAGCCGCGAGCTGCGGGACTCGTTCGTGCGCTCACTTCGGAGAAGTCGAATCCGATGGTCAACCGCAAACGCGATTTCCTCGTGCGTTATTAACCGCGGGCGGGACAGATCAATGCTCTGTGAAAAAACCAGCAGGATCCACGCGATCTTCCGAATCGACCTGAGCGGATAACCCTGTTCCTGACAATGTACGAGGAAGCGCTTCCTGGATTCCACGCAGGGCGCGAGATTGTGGGCAGCAAGAACACGCGGACGCGTAAAGAGAGTCTCGAACATGATATTCCCCCATCATTGATCAGTGGAATATCAGTCAGCCTGAAAATTATGTCGTCATGGAAACGTCAATGCGATAGACGATGCGGGGTTGTTGAGAACCACTGTGACATATTTTTTACCGCACCATACTCGTGACCCAGGCCCCGATTGTTGCGCGTGCCCTCCATGCCGTAATGGTCGAGCAGCGCTGAGTAACGTTTCGTGAAGTCCTCCTGCTCTGTCAGATTCTTGAAGGCAGCCGACAGGCTGTCAGAGCGATGTTCGCGCGGGCAGCCGCCGGCCTGCCACAGCGCGTTCTGCAATCCCGCTGCGAGGGCCTCGAAACTCTCGCCTCCCTCAACAACGTTCGCGTATTCCCAGCGCGAGAACGCCAGTACGAAGTGATACAGCCGATGACCGAATGGGGCACCGCCGATCGTCACGCAAAGCTTGCTCATATCGGTGAAGTCTGACAGACCGCGCACACCGGGCTGATGCTCCTGGGGGAAGAACACCTCCTGCGTAGGCCCTTCAAGCGCCCGCCACTGGCGAATACGCCGTTCCAGCGTGCGGCGCATGCTATCGGGATAGCAACCCGGGTGATCGTCTTGCAGCTTGCGCAGGATCGTGATGCCCATCAGGTGGGGCGCGTTGCGCAGCAGCGGTACGACTTCGCTCTCCCATACGTCGACGAAGGGATCAGCTCGGGTCCGCCATGTTTGCCGTGGTTTCTGAGAAGGCAAGGTGGCGTCACGTTCGATGCGGCGCGCCGTACGCACGCTGATACCGGTCTTGGCGGCCGCGACTTCCTGGGAGTACTGTTTGCGCTTGTTCATATAGAGATGAACCTGTTGGTCGGTAATGCGGGTTCCAGACATGAGCTGACCGCTTCTTCTTCAAGCTTCGATCAGTCCATCCTAAAGCCCGTCGACCTGGCGCCGCCGGTGGCTCATCGTCTACGGCGACTGCGCCGCCCTTAGACTCCTCACCACCGGCCAAAACGATCGTCAACGACCGGCCAAAACAATTGTCGCTGCCCAGCAGGTCGACCGAAACGCCGTTGCTGTGGCGTCGATGCGCAACCGCGCGCTGCGCAGTTGGCACTTTGCAACTTGTTCGCGACAACGCTCCTGTGTTGAAAAAAAGGCCCGACATTTCTGCCGGGCCCAAGGTGGACGGAATCGCTTACCGGCAAAAACGCGTATTGGCATACGCGTTCAGCCTTTGCCGTACGAAACCGTCCGCGTGGCCGAAACTCGACCTCTCCGCGAGCCAACCAATCGAGAAACCGGCAGCCTCATGCGGAGCGCCTCAGTCTGTACGAAGGCCCTCGAAGCGTGACTGGAAAACTTCAGTCCGCGCCATGAGTATGATGGCTGGTCTCTGGGCTATGTGAGGAAGTGGCATCATTCTTCGCGTCCTCTGCTGCGCCGTGCATCGACTTCATTCCAGGCATGTTCTTCATACTCTCCATTTCCTCGTCTGGAGGCGCGTTGGCCACCATTTCCTTGTATTCCTGTGGGCTCATACTCGGCAGTTTGTTCACGAAGGCAACCATACTCCAAATCGTCTCATCATCGTGTGTCTTGCCCCAAGCGGGCATTGCGCTCATCTTGAGGCCGTGCTTGATAACCCAGAATGCGCTGCGCGGGTCCAATTGCGACTTCGCCAGCTCCGGCGGCTGAGGGTAGAGTCCAGGAGCCAGCTCCGAATCTTTCACTCCAGGTGCAAGGTGGCATGTCACGCACATTGCCGCGTATTGCCCCGCGCCCTTAAGAATGAGTTCGGGACTATTGAGGTCTGGCAGCGCGATGTCCTTCGAATGAGCCTCGATGGACCTCATCCGCAATGTTTGCAAAATCTTGTAGGTAAGGGACCAATGCGGAGCATCTGCCCCCATGTTGTAGCTTCCAGACAAGACGAACGCGGTCGCACCGACGAGCGCGACGGCCGACAATGACGCTGCAGGAAGAACCCAGTGTCTCATGCTCTCACCGAGAAGAAGGGAATCGGCCAACATCATCCAATCAACGCTTCATGGCGGCTCGAACGCTGTCTTCGCTGAAGAAATCCATGTTTGGCAGTTCGACGAACCTCTCGTTTTTCCGTCGAACTGCCGCCCATCGCCAGCTGAATTCTGCAAACTCTTGTGCCACGTTGGCTAAGGCCATCCGTCGAGCGAAGCAAGTTGGCCTGAAATCCTAGTTGTGTGGAGGTCAGCGATTGCGAATCCGATAGAGTTCTCTATTGCGTTCGATGGTTCTCTCGCTGGGCGGGTAGTCGTTCTTGCTGGTGGGGATGATGCCGTCCCGTTGCGCTTGAATCATTTCGGCGACGACTTCCGCGCGGCTCTTCCCAATTTTGCCTGTAGCAGCCACGCCATCGGAGCTGCCGCCATACGACTGCGTGCTGCTGCTCGACGCCGCTAACGATTCGGCCACTCGGGTCGGCTGTACGCCGTTCAAGCGATAGGCATGTTCGGCAAAAGCTGGCGCTGCGACGGCGATGCTCAGGGTAGCAACCAACAACGGGATTACTTTCATTGCGTCCTCCAAGTGAGTTTGATTGGAGGAAAGTTTAGGTTTTGGACTCTGTCGGGAGCATGGCTTCAACATGAAAATTGCGCAACGTTTGAAGCGTAGAAAATGTGGATGAAGTTGGTTGGCATTCTCCCGGTTGGCTACCTACTCTCGCATCTTAATGCCTCGGAGCGTATTGAAGACGTCTGATGACGAACAGATTGCCAAAATGTAATCCCAGCGCAATGAACCGTGCGCCGTTGGTTTGTATAGTTAGAATATTGGGATGCAAAATCTGGTAAAAATGACTGCGTTAAGTTTTGGCAAATAGGACTGCGTATCAAATCAAGACTCTTCGTGATAAAGCGACGACTTCAAATCAGGCGTGCTCGTGTAGCGTTGCGTCATCGGTTCTGAGCGGTTTCGACGTGCGTCAGAGGGTGCTACCGATGTTTTAAGAGCCGGCGCGCGGGACACTGTGTCTCGCGCGACTTCATGCCGTTTTGACGTCCACGCGGATGGTGGACCTCGACTATGCTTCCCTAAGCGTTCGACGGACGTGCGGGTAGTCGTGTGCACCGCCATCCCTTCAGACCCGGTTGCAACGCCGGGTCTTTTTTTTTCCGAAATTCACGGGCTGGGGCTCGAACGTCTCCGGATATTGCGGCGAACTGCCCCTACAACCGCGGTCCGTCGGAACTAGCAGTGTGCCAACCGCTTTGGTCCCTGGTCCAAGCGCATGCTGACGGTCTACGTGGTCGTTTGAAGGATAGAAGTGGGTTCCGGCCTGCTGCGCCGTAGCTTTGTGCGTAAATTTACCGCCGGCAGGTACCGGACGCTTAGTGATGTTGGCTGCACTATAAAACCTCGCGTGCATCCTAGCGCGGTAATCGGCACCGCGTTGAGCTGCTCCGCCGGACGTGCTGCCGGTGCACGTCGTGGCCGGTAAAAAAGCGGCGCGGACGACAAATTTCCTAGAACGTGTATAAAATAGCTTCGCTACGCTTCTAGACATGAAATTTCTTCGGATACTGCTCCTCCTGTTGCTTTGCGCTGTGCTGCCCATCAGTGGGCTGGCGGCCAGCGGCTTGACCGGAGAATGTCCGATGCAGATGAGCGCGGGCTCTGACGAAGGAAGCGCGATGTCGTCGGAGATGCTCGGGTGCGAGATGACGAAATCTTCTCAACCTGAGAAGGCTAAAGGGTACTTTTGCAAGGCAACGGCGCAATGCCAGCTCGGCAGCCTCTACCACCCGGTTTCGCGCCTCGAGGTAACGCGTCCTGCCGCCTTGTCCAGCCCGCCCCAATTCCACTACGCGCACTCGCTCGTCGACCGTGAACCGGCCGGCCTCTGGCGACCTCCTCGCACTCTCTAATCCCTTGCTGACAGGTTCGCCGCAATAGCGGCGAGGTCGTCCTGCATTCAGGACGTGGATTCCCTATGGGAGTCCGCCGTTGGGGTTAGAACATGCCTTTAATCATTGGCACGCCGTCATACCGGCGTGCATCCCCGCGCGCGCATTCACTTTTTGCCGCGCTGATTCTCACGAGCGTGACTGTGTACGCTCAGGAAACACCCATTACGCTTGATGCAGCACTTCAGGCGGCGACCGACCATTCTGCCGTCATGGGGGCGGCGCAGGCCTCGGTGCGCGCGAGTTCAGAAGCGGCCATCCGGGCAGGTCAGTTGCCCGACCCGGTACTCAAGGCGGGCATCGATAATCTGCCCGTGACAGGGCAGCAGAAATTCACGGTCGGCCAGGATTTCATGACGATGCGTCGCGTCGGCATCGAGCAGGAATGGGTGTCGGGCGAGAAGCGCCGACTCCAATCCGCTCTAGCAAACGACGTTGTTGACCGCGAGCGAGCGGGCTATCTTGCTCAGCTCGCGAACACGCGTCAGCAGACTGCCATCGCGTGGCTGAATGCGGTGTACGCAAAGAAGACTGTCTTGTTGCAGCAGGAACTCGTTGAACACATGAGTCATGAGCTCGCCGCGACGAAGGCTTCATACCGCGGGGCGAAGGCGACCGCCGCTGATGTCACGCAAGCGCAGGTGATGCTCGCGCAGACCCAGGACCAGTTGCTCAAGACCCGCCAAATTTTCCAGACGGCACTCATCGGGTTGTCTCGATGGACGGCGATGCCTGCGTCCGACGTGGCGGGCGAGCCGCCCGCGCCCCTATCCTACGTATCGACGCTACCTCCGGAGGAGCTCAGTGAGGTACAGCCGGCACTCGTCGCTGCGTCGCGCGACATCGCGCTCGCCGATGCCGATACGGCCGTCGCGAACAGTAACCGAAGCCCGAACTGGACGTGGGGCGTTGCGTACCAACAGCGCGGCGGAGCGTACTCGAATATGGTGTCGATTGGCGTCAGCATCCCGTTGCCCATCAATCGCAAAAATCGCCAGGACCGGGATGCGGCGGAAAAAGCGGAGCTTGGCACTAAGGCGCGCCTGATGTACGAGGACGCGCAGCGTCAGGTCGAAGCCGACATCCGCACTCAGTCCGCCACCCTCGCGAGCGGTCGCGAGCGCATTGCCAATCTCTCCAACTCGCTACTTCCGGCTGCTGGCCAGCGCGTACAACTAGCGGCTGCCGCCTATAAGGCAGGCACCGGCTCACTCGCCGACACCTTTGCAGCTCGACGCGCGCAACTAGAGGCTGAACTTCAGGTGCTTGAACTGCGGCGAGACGTGTCACAGACCTGGGCACAGCTTGAATACCAGGTCGTCCCAGCTTCGATGACTGCGGGTCAGTGAAGGAGAAACGAATGCAAAAGAAACAACTGGCACGCGCAGCCTTGGCGGTGTTTGCGGCAGCGGCGCTGCTCGCCGTCGGCTATGTTGCCGGCACCCATCGTCCGGCTTCAGGAGGAGCAGGCGCTGTCGCCGCCGCCTCCACGTCAGGCGACAAGGTCGACCCGAAAACGGGTCGCAAGGTGCTGTATTGGCATGACCCGATGGTCCCGGCACAGCATTTCGACAAGCCGGGTAAGTCGCCTTTCATGGATATGCAACTTGAGCCCGTCTACGCGGACGAAGGTGGTAGCTCGACGGGCGTCAGCATCGACCCTGGCCTCCAGCAGAACCTCGGTATCCGTTACGCGACCGTGCGCCGTCAGGAAACTTCGGAAGGGTTCGACGCCGTCGGCACTACACAGTTCGACGAGTCGCGGGCAGACGTCGTGCAGTCACGCGTCACAGGTTACATCGACCACCTATACGCCAGCGCCCCGATGCAGCGGATTGCGAAAGGCGCACCGATTGCGTCGCTATTCGTCCCCGACTGGCTGGCACCCCAGGAGGAATACCTCGCGCTCAGGCGCAGTGGAATGGACACCGGCCTGCTGGAAGCGTCCCGCGCGCGCATGCGGGCGTTGTCGATTCCGGACGGCGTCATCGCGGCGCTCGACCGGACCGGTAAAGCGCAGACCCATGTCGTGCTGTCGTCGCCAGAAACGGGCGTCGTGAGCGAACTGAACGTCAGGGATGGCGCGATGGTCACGCCGGGGCAAACGCTGGCCAAAATCGCGGGGCTCTCGAAGTTGTGGCTTGTCGTCGAAATCCCGGAAGCGCTCGCATTGACGGTGCAACCCGGCATGACGGTCGACGCTAGGTTCAGCGGTGACCCGTCCCAGCACTTCAAAGGCCAGATTCGGGAAATCCTGCCTGGCATCAGCACGACGAGCCGCACGCTGCAGGCTCGCCTTGAACTCGACAATTCAGCGCTAAAGCTGACGCCGGGCATGCTCATGCGAGTGCGCGTCGCTGGCCAGAAGGCAGTGCCGCGGCTGCTGGTGCCTTCAGAAGCCGTCATCACAACCGGCAAACGCTCCGTCGTCATCGTGAAGAACGGCGACGGACGCCTGCAACCTGTTAGTGTCACCGTCGGCAACGATGTTGGCAACGAGACTGCGGTGCTCAGTGGCCTGAACGACGGCGAGACGGTTGTCGCCTCCGGCCAATTCCTCATCGACTCCGAAGCCAGCCTGAAATCAGTTCTGCCGAGGCTCGAAACTCGCGCGGCATCAGGGGCAACGGGCGTTACGCCCGCGACCGTTTCGGCGCCAGCCTCTGCCCCTGCGGCGACTCAGACGTATGAGACCACCGGTAAGGTCGAGAAGGTAACTGCGGGCGACATCACATTCTCACATCAGCCCGTTCCGGCGCTCGGCTGGGGCGCGATGACGATGGCGTTCAACAAGCCTTCGCCCGATGCATTCCCGGACGTCAAGGCGGGCGAGACGGTGCATTTCGTGTTCAGGCAGACGGATGACGGATATCAGCTCACGAAGGTCGAACCGGTGGGAGGCGCCAAATGATTGCGCGTCTCATCCGCTGGTCCATCCGCAATCGCTTCCTCGTGTTGCTGGCGACGGTCCTGGTCGCGTCTTGGGGTGTCTACTCGGTGAGTGAGACGCCACTCGACGCGCTACCGGACCTGTCCGATACGCAAGTCATCATCAAGGCCTCGTATCCGGGCAAGGCGCCGCAGGTCATCGAGGACCAGGTCACCTATCCGCTGACCACAACGCTGCTCGGCGTGCCGGGCGCAAAAACCATCCGCGCCTATTCCTCGTTCGGCGACGCGTTCGTGTACGTGCTCTTCGATGACAAGACCGACCAGTACTGGGCACGCTCACGCGTGCTCGAATATCTAAACCAAGTGCAAAGCCGCCTGCCGCCAGGAGCGACGGTCTCGCTCGGTCCGGACGCAACCGGCGTGGGCTGGGTGTACGAGTACGCGCTTGTCGACAGGACAGGGCAGCACGACCTCGGGCAACTGCGCGCGCTGAACGACTGGTTCCTGAAGTTCGAGCTGAAGTCGGTCCCCGACGTGTCTGAGGTGGCCAGCATTGGCGGCATGGTGCGCCAGTATCAGGTCGTCCTTGACCCGGACAAACTGCGCGCATATGGCATCACCCAGGCAATGGTGACCGATGCACTGGGCAAGGCGAATCAGGAATCGGGCGGGTCGGTGGTCGAGATGGCGGAGTCCGAATATATGGTCCGCTCTTCCGGCTACCTTCACTCGCTGGATGACTTCCGCAACATCGTGCTGCGCACGAACGATACGGGTACACCTGTGTTGCTCGGCGACGTGGCACGTATTCAGATTGGACCTGAGATGCGGCGCGGCATTGCGGAGCTGAATGGACAGGGCGAAGTTGCGGGTGGCGTCATCGTGATGCGCTCGGGGAAGAACGCGCTGACGACTATCGACGCCGTGAAAGCAAAGCTCGCCGACCTCAAACGTTCTCTGCCCGCCGGCGTGGAAGTCGTAACGACCTATGACCGCTCGCAGCTTATCGAGCGCGCCGTGGACAACCTCAAGGACAAGCTCATCGAGGAGTTCATCGTCGTCGGGATTGTCTGTGCGGTCTTCTTGTTCCATCTGCGCAGCGCGTTTGTCGCGATTCTGTCGTTACCGCTCGGCGTCCTCGCAGCCTTCATCGTGATGCGCTATCAGGGTGTCAACGCGAACCTGATGTCGCTTGGCGGCATTGCGATTGCCATCGGCGCGATGATTGACGCAGCCATCGTGATGATAGAGAACGCGCACAAGCATCTGGAAGCGTTCGAGCATGAGTATGCTGGCACGCGGATTTCTGCCTCGCAACGCTGGGACCTCATTGCCACGTCTGCGGCTGAAGTGGGGCCGGCGCTCTTCTTCTCTCTGCTCATCATCACGCTGTCGTTCATTCCAGTCTTCTCGCTGGAAGGGCAGGAAGGCAAGCTGTTCTCGCCGCTGGCATTCACGAAGACCTACACGATTGCGGCCGCTGCGGGACTGTCGGTCACGCTCGTGCCCGTCCTGATGGGCTACCTCATACGTGGCCGCATCCCGCACGAAAATGCCAATCCCATCAACCGGGTGCTGATTCGCCTCTACAGGCCGCTGCTCGAAGCAACGCTTCGACGCCCGTGGTTTGTCATGGGGCTCGCCGTGGTTGCGTTGGCTGCCACGATAGTCCCGGTTTCGCGTCTCGGTGGGGAATTCCTGCCACCACTTGATGAAGGCGACCTGCTGTACATGCCGACGGCGCTTCCGGGCATCTCGGCTGAGAAAGCGTCGGAACTACTGCAGCAGACCGACCGGCTCATCAAGACCGTGCCGGAAGTGGCCACTGTCTTCGGCAAGTCCGGCCGCGCCGACACTGCCACAGACCCGGCCCCCCTTGAGATGTTTGAAACCACGATTCAGTTCAAGCCGCGCAGCCAGTGGCGCCCGGGCATGACGCCGGAGAAGCTGGTCGACGAACTGGACGCGACAGTCAAGGTCCCGGGGTTGTCGAACGTGTGGGTGCCCCCCATCCGTAATCGCCTGGACATGCTGTCGACGGGCATCAAGACGCCCGTCGGGGTGAAGATTTCGGGCGCGGACCTTTCACAAATCGACCGAATTGCGACGCAGGTGGAAGCGGCGGTTAAGGATGTACCCGGCGTGACGTCCGCATTGGCCGAACGGCTGAATGGTGGTCGGTACATTGATGTCGATATCGACCGGTCGGCGGCGGCCCGCTACGGGCTTGGCGTGAGGGATATCCAGGCAGTCGTTTCCTCCGCGGTGGGCGGCGAGAATGTCGGCGAGGTGATTGCAGGCCGCGAGCGCTTTCCCATCAATATCCGCTATCCACGCGAGGTTCGGGACTCCCTCGAGAAGCTGCGACAGCTGCCAGTCGTGACGGACCGTGGCGCGCAAATCCAGCTCGGTGATGTAGCGCATATCACGATTGCCGACGGTCCCCCGATGATTCGCAGCGAAAATGCCCGTCTTTCGGGCTACGTCTACGTGGACATCCGTAACACGGACCTACAGTCAGCTGTGAAAGCGATGCAGCGTGCGGTCGCAGAAAAGGTCGTCCTCCCTCCCGGCTACTCGATTGCTTGGTCCGGGCAGTTCGAGTACCTGGAGCGCGCGGCGGCGAAACTGCGCACGGTCATTCCCGTGACACTCGTCGTCATCTTCGTGCTGCTCTTCCTGACCTTCAATTCGGCGGCCGATGCGTTGCTGCTCATGTCGACAGTGCCATTCGCGCTGGTCGGCGGCCTCTGGTTCGTCTGGCTACTGGGCCATGCCGTGTCGGTCGCTACATCAGTGGGTTTCATCGCGCTCGCCGGTGTTGCTGCTGAATTCGGCGTCGTCATGCTGCTGTACCTTAAGGGTGCCCTCAATCGTCGCCTGGAAGACGGTGAGCCTCTGACAGAGGCGCTGCTTTTCGACGCAATACGCGAAGGCGCTGTGTTGCGCGTGAGGCCAAAAGCGATGACGGTTGCGGTCGTGCTGGCTGGTCTTATCCCCATCATGGTCGGACACGGCGCGGGGTCAGAGGTCATGCAGCGCATCGCCGCGCCGATGGTCGGCGGCATGGTCACCGCACCCTTTCTGTCGATGTTTGTGATTCCTGCTGCCTGGTTCCTGTTACAGCGCCGTCGTGCGCGGCAGGCCGACGCGACACCTTTTCATAGTGAAGTACCTTCCGGCACGAGAGTGCCATCTACCGAAACTGGAGAAGTCCAATGAAGAATCTGATTGTCGCAACAGCAGCGTTTGCAGCCGTCTTTGCCACCCCTGCGTTTGCGGGCGACGACATGGCCGGCATGAACATGTCCGCGAAGCCGTCGGCTGCGAAGGCGTCGTCGAACGCCGCGCTGACCGACGCAGAAGTAAAAAAGGTAGACGCAACGACCGGCATGATTACGCTGAAGCACGGCGCGCTGGAGAACGTCGGCATGCCGCCAATGACGATGGCCTTCAAGGCAAAAGATGCTGCGATGGTCACGCAAGCTCACGAGGGTGACAAGGTCCGGGTTCGCATCGAGAACGTCGACGGCAACCTCACCATTGTGAGGCTTGAAAAGCAGTCTTGACGAGGTACTGATACCGTACTCGCAGGCTCGCTATGTGCGGTGGGCCTGCGGTCCGGCCGACAGGAGACAGAGGCCAGCGATGCTAGCAATATCAACCAATGTATGGAGCGCGACGGTCAAACGCGTGTTGCGCGTTGCACTCGGCTTGCTGTTCGTACTGACGTCGCTGGCCGCCCACGCTGTCGACGAGTCGGAACTACTGTCACCTGAACAAGCTTTCCCGTTAAAGGTCACGCTCAGCGCGCCGCAGGAGGTGCAACTCGATTTCAACACTCACGAAGGCTACTACCTTTACCGGGACAGGTTCCGTTTTGCGGTCGACGGCACACCGATAAAGCCGGACCACATGCCGCCGGGTGAGCTGAAAAGCGACCCAACATTCGGCATGGTCACGGTCTACCACCGGCCCATGCAAATCCGTATTCCTTTGCCCCGCCCGATTGCGAGCAGCATTGTGCTGTCCGTCACATCGCAGGGATGCGCAGACTTGGGCGTCTGCTATCCGCCGCAGACGCGAAGTTATCGCGTGGCAGCGAATGGCTCAGTTGCCTCCGTCGCACCAGGGAATAACGCGCCGGCGGCTGTTGACGGATTTCCCGACACTGGCGACGCCCTGCCGGCCGCCAGGCTTGGACTCAATCTACACCCTGCGAATGGCATTTCCCTCGCCGAACTGTTCGGCTTTCTGCTTGCGGGCTTGTTAATGGCCGGTACCGTGTGCATGTACCCGCTCATTCCCATTGTGACCGCGGTTATCGGGGGAGCGCGGGAACCGTCGTCCTTTGGCCGAGGCTTCGCTCTAACATTCGCGTACGTGCAGGGGCTTGCGATTACGTATGCGGCGGCGGGCACCATTGCGGCGCTCATCGGCATCCCGTTAGTGGCGGTAACACAAAAGCCTTGGGTGCTCGCCAGCTTTGGCGTGCTCATGGTCATCCTGGCGCTCGGAATGTTCGGTGTCTTCAGACTGCAACTGCCGACGAGCTGGCAGACCCGAGTGACGGAATGGAGCAATCGTCTGCCTGGGGGGCGCCTTGTCCCAGTGTTCATTGCGGGCATGCTGTCCGCGCTGATTGTCGGGCCGTGCGCGACGCCGGCGCTGGCCGGCGCACTTCTGTATATCGCCAACACCCGCGACGTCATTGGGGGAGCGCTGGCCCTTTACGTGATGGGTATGGGGATGGGAATTCCGCTGCTACTCGTCGGTACCTTCGGAACTAGAATGCTTCCTCGGGCCGGTCACTGGATGGTCGCGGTCCAGAACACGCTGGGGGTAATGCTGCTGGCAGCGGCGCTGTGGTTCGTCTATTCGCTGCTGCCTGTTTGGTTGTTGATGATACTGATTGCGCTGCTGCTCACCGGTTGCGGCGTGATGCTTCACGCGATTGACCCGCTGCCAACAGCTGCGCCCGCGACTACGCGGGTGAGCAAAGCGCTCGGCGTGCTGCTACTGGTCGCGGGCATCGCCGAGTTCATTGGTGCTTTGTCAGGTCAGCGGGACGTCCTCGAGCCCCTTGGTGGTGTGATGCGAGTTTCGTCGGAGAGCACCGGCCAGGGAGCCGCACGCTTCGAGGCGATACGGTCGAATGCAGAACTGGACCAGGCGCTCAACGCAGCACGTGGCCAACCGGTTATGGTCGATTTCTATGCGGACTGGTGCATCAGTTGTAAGGAACTCGAGCGCTTCACGTTTACTGACCCGCGCGTAGTAATCGAATTTGCTCAATGGAAGCTGCTGCGCATTGACGTCACGAAGAACACGCCCGAGGACATAGCGATGCTGCGGCGCTTCGGACTTTTCGGGCCGCCGGCACTGATTTTCTATGACAGGAACGGCAGGCAGCAACGCGACGCGCAGCTCGCGGGATTCGTCGGTGCCGATGCGTTCCTGTCGCACCTGAGGAAATGGTCCCAGTGACATGAAGCCACACTCGAATCTCGCGACGTGTCGTAGCGTTGTGCTGCGACCAAGCCTATACTGAACTTCATGAAATTCTGGGTAAAATTCGTCGCATGTTTTCTGATTGTCTGGTTGCCTTTGATGGGCTACCCGGCATCGGCGACGTCATGCCCGGAAATGACGGCAATGGCTTCACGACAAGCCAGTGTGTCGGGTGCCTCGGACTCGACACCCTGCGCACATGACGCGAAACACAGCGCCGTGAACGCGCAACACGTCTGCCCGGGTGGCGCAGGCGGTTCCCTTTGCGGTGTGTCGGCCATACCCGTGAAGTATTCGGTCCTCGTCACGCCTTCGTCGCCCGTCTTTCGGGCCGTAACTCCCGCCTTCGCTGAAGAGTTCATTCCCGAACTTCCCGCCCCTCCGCCTCGCTCGCTGTAATTCCTCTTTCGACCAGGTTTGAACGGTTCTACGCCGTGGCTCGCGCACGTTCGCTGCGCGCAGCGACTGTCGACCTGCGCATGAACGTTTTACGAGCGACACGATTCAATCGGATTCGGAGCTTTTCATGAACACGAAAACTGTAGGTGCATTGATTGTTTCGGCAGTACTTCTGGGTGCAAGTGCGGTCAGCATGGCAGCAGGAGCAGGAGTGAACAACTCTCCCGGCTCGTCATCGCAGAGCCGGGAACACGGCCCAATGATGGGCATGGGCGGAATGATGGGGGGCTGCCCGATGATGGGTGGTACGGCCGGTATGGACCCTAAAACCGCGATGAAGATGCACGGCGAGATGATGCGCGCGATGGGCGACATCATGCTTAAGTATTCGGACCAAGCCGCAGGGGCTCCGTCGAAGTGAATGAGTCGGCACTCTCCCGCTAAATCTCAAATCATAGCCTTGAGGATTCAATCATGAAGTGCAACACAAAGACGATGGTGACGATTGCGCTTGCTCTCGCACTGATTCTTGCAGTCGGCTACTGGGCACTGCCTCAGATACGAGGCGAACTCGGCAGATTCATCGCGATAGCCAGCGTGCTGATTTGCCCGCTCTCGATGCTGTTCATGATGCGCGGCATGCAGACCCAAACCGATAGACCGGAGAAGTCCGGTCAGGCGACGGAAAAAAGCGGCTCGTAGTTCAACACTCTGATGGCATTACGCAGGGCCGGTGTGGCATTGATGGTCGTCGCGCCGAGTCCCTGCGTAGCACGGGAGCGAATCATGTTTAACGGAAAGCCGATATTGAACATCATCATCGGTCTCTTTGCGGCCATCGGTTTGATTGTCGTGCTGGGTGCAGTTGGCATGACGGCGATGCATATCAGCATGATGCAGGGACTGCATTCCTGCAGTCAGGCGATGCTCGACCCCGGCGCCGACAGAAGAACTGGGAGGCTCTGATAATGAAACGCGATACACCCGAGAAGAATCCGTGGGGCAAGCCGTCGCGAAAAGCGCGGCTTCATCTGCTGTTCCTGTCGGCGCTGGTTCTCGCGATACCTGCTGCGATGGTCTGGGGGCCGTCTCTTATGCGCCACGAGACGACATCGGTTGCGATGGTGGCAGGACCATCCAGTCAGGTACGGCAAGGAACTGCCGCAGTTCCCTGGCATATCGGAATGCTGCGTCCTGACGGGTTGCGCATCATCCCAAGTGGCCGGTCAGATGCCTCCCACGTGCTGAGTCCGAATAAGTTCGTTGCCAAGGACGTGCGGCACGCCTACTGGGTTGCAACGCAGATTCCCGCAGTTCTCAACAAGCTTTACTGCTGGTGCGGTTGCGAGAATCGTGGCGTGCATCGCTCGAACCTGCAGTGCTTCGAAGACGAGATGGCCGTGACCTGTGCCGTGTGCCAGGGTACCGCTGAGATTGCTTACCAGATGACGCAGGACGGCGTTCAGGATGCGGGCAAGATTCAGGCGGGAGTCGATGCGAAGTGGGCGCCAAGAGGATAGGCCCGAGCGGCTTTCTCGCAACTTGTCATGGAGGGGAGCATGGAACTGAGATGCGTTGTTGCAATTGTGCGGCCCGAAGTCCTTAAGGTGTTGGAACGGCGGCTGGGAACAGTTCACGTTCATGGGTTGACCGTCACGCGAGTCAAAGGATTCGGGACTCATCCAAACCCGTTCTCGAACGATTGGACGACCGAGCACATCAAGATTGAAGTCTTCACCGAGAGCGAGCGTGTCGATGCGCTGGTCCAGGAAATCATGGACACCGCGCGCGGCGCCTCAGGGGACGACGGAATCATCGCAGTTCTTCCCGTGGAGCGCTTTTTCCGCGTGCGGACGGCTTCAGAGGCGGCTCCGTGAGCGGGAAAGACGGCGGACGGGACGTCCCCCCGTGCCCGGTCGACGTGCTGACTGCCTCAGTGGGCCCGTCACGTTGTCGAAGCGCGCAAGATTCTCGCGATGCTCTTTGAGCGCGCCGTACGGCAGATATTCGACGCCGAGCTCGACCGGGGTCCGTGCCGACGTCGAAGAAAAATCGAGTGACAGCCGGCGGGTCTGGCTTAGTTCGGCGAGTGCGAAGCATGTCCATACCGATTGTCAGACGAGTCTATCGCTCAGGAGCGGCCACCGATTGAAGCTCCTTGACCTTCCCATGGCAGGAAGGTCAACAATGGGTTGTATCGGTCGAGCGGCCGTTTCGTAAGGGGAGACCATGAACATCGGTGAGGTTGCGAAGTCATCGGGCATGTCCGCCAAGATGATTCGACACTACGAGGAAACGGGCCTGATTCGGGCTGCCGCGCGAACCGGGTCGAACTATCGGGTGTACTCGTCCCGAGATGTCCAAGTGCTGCGCTTTGTTCAGCAGGCCCGACATCTCGGATTTTCGACCAGACAAATTGCGGTGTTGCTGGCTCTTTGGGAAGACCGCAGCCGGTCAAGTCGTGAGGTCAAGCGGCTCGCGAACGCGCATATTGCAGACTTGAATTCAAGAATTCAGGAACTGGTGGACATGAGGGATACGCTCATGCATCTGGCGAAACACTGCAAAGGGGACTCACGCCCCGACTGTCCGATTCTCGACAAACTGGTTGGCGGGACGCATTGATGCATCCATGGGTCGAGGTTTACGATAACCGAGGCAAGTTGTTCAGGGCATGACGACGAGATGGGAGCACTCGATATGAGCAGGCCACTTAGCGACGGTAAGACTTCTCACGACCATTTGGGTGCTGCCCACGAGCCGGGCGGCCAACATGACCAGCCTACGGTCAATGTACAGGGTAAACCGTCTGGGCATGTTTACGACAATCACATCGCGCACCACGGGCATGGTCATGTCGGTGCAAAAGCGGAGACTAATGGCGTGCTCAAGGACCCCGTTTGCGGTATGCGTGTCACTGCGGATTCGCAATTCCGGTCCGAACATGACGGATATCAATATTATTTCTGCAGCGAGTCATGTCAGGAGAAGTTTCGGGCTGCCCCGCTGCGTTATGTCGACCGGCCGAACGATACATCTGTGCAGCCTTCTCCGGAGGGCACGATATACACCTGTCCGATGCATCCGGAAATTCGCCAGGACCATCCCGGAAACTGCCCAAAGTGCGGGATGACCCTCGAGCCCATGTTGCCCAGTCTCGAGGACGAAGAGAATCCGGAATTGACCGACTTTCGTCGCAGATTCTGGTGGACCCTGCCGTTGACCGCCGTGGTGTTCGTCCTAGCCATGTTTGGCCATCGGCTGGACTGGATAGAAGCATCCACCCAGAGCTGGGTTGAGTTCGTTCTCTCTACCCCCGTCGTCGTTTGGGCAGGTCTGCCGTTCTTCGTACGATGCGTTCAGTCGTTCGTCAATCGCAGCCCGAACATGTGGACGCTCATTGGACTCGGCACAGGCGCGGCCTATGCCTATAGCGTCATCGCGACGGTTGCTCCGGGAGTCTTTCCTGAAGCTTTTATCGCCCACGGTCGTGTCGAGGTGTACTTTGAAGCTGCGGCTGTCATCATTTCGCTCACCCTGCTGGGTCAACTACTTGAACTGAAAGCACGGTCACAAACGTCCGCTGCTATCAAGGCGCTCCTGGGTCTCGCGCCGAAGACTGCGCGGCGTATCAATGCTGATGGAACTGAGGAGGATGTCCCTTTGACTCACGTCCATGTTGGCGACCTGCTCCGCGTACGGCCGGGCGAGAAAGTGCCAGTGGACGGGGTGGTCATGGAGGGTTCCAGCTCGCTGGACGAGTCAATGATTACGGGCGAACCAATTCCTGTCGGCAAACGGGTCGGAGACCATGTCATAGGCGCGACCATGAATGCGACGGGCAGCCTCGTTATCAAGTCGGAGAAAGTCGGGTCTCAAACCGTACTCGCACAAATCGTCCAGATGGTGGCGCAGGCCCAGCGCTCGAGGGCGCCAATGCAACGCATGGCTGATAAGGTTGCGGGTGTGTTCGTCGTCGCCGTAGTTGGTATCGCGGCCTTGACTCTTCTCGCCTGGGGCTTGTTCGGCCCCGACCCGAGCTGGGTGTACGGTCTCATCAACGCCGTGGCGGTGCTCATCATTGCATGTCCGTGTGCACTCGGGCTCGCTACGCCGATGTCCATCATGGTTGCGAGCGGCAAAGGGGCCTCCAATGGCGTGCTTTTCAGGGATGCCGCCGCGATTGAGAATCTGCGCAAGGTCAACACACTTATCGTGGACAAAACGGGCACGCTAACCGAGGGGCGTCCCGCCTTTGACCGTGCAGTCGGTGTGAACGGACATTCGGAGGAAGATGTTCTCCGGCTCGCGGCGAGCCTCGACCAGGGTAGCGAACACCCGCTTGCCGCGACCATCGTGGATGCGGCCAGTCATCGAAAACTGGCCCTCGAGAAGGTGGAAAACTTCGAATCGAGCACCGGGATTGGCGTGCGAGGACTTGTCGGCGGTCGGAAACTCGCGCTCGGCAACACCGCGTTGATGGAAGTTGAAGGCATTTCCGTTCGGGAACTCGCCACAGAGGCCGATGCGCTGCGAGCGCAGGGGGCGAGCGTCATGTACCTGGCGGTCGACAAGACGCTGGCAGGTCTTCTCGCGGTTTCGGACCCGATAAAGGCGACGACATCCGAGGCATTGAAGCGGCTCAGGGAAGACGGCATTCGCGTTGTGATGGCGACTGGCGACGGTGTCGTGACAGCCAAATCTGTGGCGACGAGGCTCCAAATCGACGAGTTCCATGGCGAGGTCAAGCCCGCCGACAAGCTTGCGCTCGTAACGAGGTTCCAGGAGGAAGGCAAGGTCGTGGCCATGGCCGGAGATGGTATCAACGATGCGCCAGCGCTCGCCAAGGCCGACGTGGGTGTTGCGATGGGAACCGGTACGGACGTCGCGATGAGCAGCGCTCAGGTCACGCTTGTCAAAGGCGACTTGCGCGGCATCGCGCGGGCCCGGGAGCTATCTGAAGCCACCATCCGCAACATGAAGCAGAACCTCGGCTTCGCGTTCGTCTACAACGCATTGGGTGTCCCGCTGGCCGCCGGCGTGCTCTATCCATTCACAGGGCTGTTGCTGTCCCCGATGATTGCGGCGCTAGCAATGAGTTTGAGTTCGGCTTCAGTCATCTCGAACGCGCTGCGTTTGCGCAACGTAGAGATTTGACTCATCGCTTCGGATTGTAGGGCGGGTATCGTGGCTGTATACGGTACACGCCCACTTCCTCGATGCCTCATTGGACCTGCGCGGTATCCCTGCCAGATAGCCTCGGAACGAAGCGCGGTGTTCGTGCGGCATATTCGCGCCACGCCTGTCCGAACTGCTGTTCGGAATCATGCTCCTCCTGACGGGCAAGGTGCACGTACATAGCGACGAGAATCGGGAACATGACGAGCGTCACCAACGTGGGCCACTGCAGCAGGAAGCCAGCCATGATAATGACGAAGGCGACGTACTGCGGATGCCGAACTCGAGCATAGGGTCCCGTCGTTGCCAGTTGCCCTTTGCGCTGCGCTTCATAGAGGACGTGCCACGCCGTCGACAGCAGATAGAAGCCACCGAAGATAAGGGCAATGCTGGACAGATGTGGGAAGACAAGGTGCGGATTGCCGTGCTGGCCGGTTATCGTCCACCAGATGTGACCGGCGTCGTGGGTGAACAGGTTCGTTTGCGGAAATTTCGCCTGGAGCCAACCAGCCAAAAGATAAATGGTAAGCGGAAAGCCGTACATCTCGGCAAACAGCGCGACGACGAACGCCGAGAAAGCTCCGAAGGTGCGCCAGTCTCGGGCAGTATTTGGTTTGAAGAAACTGAAAGCGAAGATGATGAAGATTAGGGAGTTGATGGCAACCAGCCCCCACAGTCCATACCCGCCAGTTGGGTCATTCATCTCGCCCTCCCTCCGTGTCCGTGCTTTGAGTAACGCTGCGCTCTCCGTGATGGTGTCCGTGGTGCATGAAAAGATGCATCAGCGGGCACGCCAGGAGAAGCAGATATGGAAGCGCGCCAAGAAAGTGCGCGCGATGTTCTGAGAACATAAAGAATGCGGCTATCGCCCCGAAGCCGAGCAAAGCAATAGCGCCGCGCGATTTCCAAAACGGTGACGCGACGTGAGAAGGCATCTTCATACCGGGCTCCCTGATAACTGGCTGGACGTTGTCGACTGTAACGACGGGGGTGAAGAGTCGATTGACCTAACTCAAGGGAAGTGCGATGTGGCTGGAATCGTGACTCGAGAATCGCGAGCGAGAAGCGTTTCCACACAGTTCCGGAGCTGACGACAGCTTGTCATCAAGACTGGCCAGTGACGCAGCAGCAAGGGGGCAACGTCAAACATGAACCTCGTTGATGTGCGTCAAAAGCAAAGTTCTCTTCGAGCGTAGGCTGGCATCACCATCTCGGCGGTGGTGCGTCGCTTCCACCTGGCAACCAAGGAATTTGCGGTCGTCGCATACGGCGCGCGGTCCTGTGGCAAGTACAGGAGCCGGATTCTCGACGGATAGGAACAGCTCAATGCGCACACTACTTTTAGGCTTGGTCACCGTCATCGTTCTCGCAGTCTCGGGGTGCGGCTATAACACCATCCAGACTCGGGACGAGCAGGTAAAGGCTAGCTGGTCAGAAGTGCTGAACCAGTATCAGCGGCGCGCCGACCTCGTTCCCAATCTTGTGAATACGGTCAAGGGCTACGCAAGCCAGGAAAAGGATGTGTTCACGCGCGTGACGGAGGCACGGGCACGGGTGGGCTCCATCCAGGCGACTCCTGAGCTTATCAACGACCCGCAGGCATTCGCGAAGTTCGAAGCAGCTCAGGCCCAACTGACGAACTCGCTCTCGAGGTTGCTGGTGGTGTCTGAAAATTATCCGCAGCTGAAGTCAGATGCCAATTTTCGGGACCTGCAAGCCCAATTGGAAGGAACTGAAAATCGCATCACGGTTGCCCGAAACCGCTACATTAAGGCGGTGCAGGACTACAACGTCACAGTGCGCTCGTTTCCGTCAAATCTAACGGCGAGTGCGTTCGGCTATAAGGAGAAACCCAACTTCTCGGTGTCGAACGAAGCGGAGATTGCCCGCCCTCCACAGGTTGACTTCAGCGCGGCGCCGGCGAGCGGAGCGGCCAATTGAACATACTGAAAGCGGCCAGAATCGTTTTCTTCGCGCTCGTCTCGTTCTGGCTGCTTGTTGCCAACGCAGATGTCGCGATTCCAACGCTAACCTCGCGCGTCACCGACGAGACCAAGACGCTCACCACCGACCAACGCGCAGCGCTCGAGCAGACGTTACAAAAATTCGAGGCGAACAAAGGGAGTCAGCTTTCGGTGCTCATCGTTCCGACGACGCGACCCGAAACCATCGAGCAGTATTCGATACGGGTTGTCGAGCAATGGAAGCTTGGTCGCCAGCGTATCGACGACGGTGCGCTACTCATCGTCGCAAAAAATGACCGAACGTTACGCATCGAAGTGGGATATGGCCTCGAAGGCTCGCTGAATGACGCCACGAGCCATCGCATCATCGACGAGGTAATCGTTCCCAAATTCAGACAGGGAGACTTCTACGGCGGTATCACGGCCGGTGTTGACAGCATGATGAATGTCATCAATGGTGAACCGTTGCCCGCGCCGGACCGAAACGCAGGCGGTCGTTCAGGGCGCGTAGGAGGCTACTTGCCCATCCTTTTCGTGCTCACCTTGGCGCTTGGTGGCGTGCTTCGTTCCATCATGGGACGTCTCCCGGGCTCGCTTGTGACGGGCGGCGCTGTTGCGGGCATTACATGGGTGCTCTCGGGGACAGTCTTTGTGGCAATCGTCGCGGGGGCGATTGCTCTCGTGTTTACGCTGGTGGGTGGTGGCATGGGTGCGTACGTCGGAGGGCGAGCTATCGGCGGACGGGGTGGCGGGTCGGGGAGGTCACCGTTTCGCGGTGGCGGCGGTGGTTTCGGCGGCGGCGGCGCCTCGGGCAGGTGGTAGCCATGGACCTAAGACGCGTCGTCAGACACATGTTCATGACTCGCTGGCAAGTGGACCGTGCCTTCCCACACCGGACGCTGCGAGCAATTGAAAAGGCGATTCAGACAAGTCACCACGCCCACATAGGACAGGTTCGATTTGCCGTGGACGGCGCACTGCACGTTAGTGAACTACGGCGCGGCACGACAGCGAGGGAGCGCGCAATTGATGTCTTTTCGGAGCTTCGTGTTTGGGACACTGAGCACAACAATGGAATACTCATCTATCTCCTGCTCGCCGACCGTGATGTTGAAATCGTCGCTGACCGAGGTGTGCACGCCCGGGTGCACGCTGCCGAATGGGAAAGGATTTGCAAGAAAATGGAGGCGAATTTCAAGCTCGCCAAGTACGAGGTCGGCGTTCTCAAGGGCATAGAAGAAGTGACCGAACTGCTCACGAGGCACTTCCCTATCCAGCAGGAGCTACGCAGCGAACTGCCGAGCAAGCCGACCGTATTATGAGCCGGGCCACCCCGCATGGGGAAGGACAACGGATGGCCGATTTATACCGCGTCAGACGATGGCAAGCAGCGTCAAAGGCCGCAGAGGCAAAACTCCAACTGGGAGACGAAACGCTGCACGTATTGGCTCTCGGGGCGCTATAAATTTCTAGGAGCGCTTTCGTGTCGCATCAATCTGGCACCCGTTGTATGGGTCTGTATGCTCAATTTCATGTAAGCGC
>NZ_JFHD01000017.1 GCF_000698575.1 Caballeronia zhejiangensis | reverse complement strand
GCTGCGCTTCAACGGCAGCGTGCCGCATGATTTCCGCGATGGCGCGCTGCACGCGCTCTTGTGGGTCGTGCCGGTCTATGCCATCGTCTTTCGCGTCTTCGGGCTGTATCGCGGCATGTGGGTGTTCGCGAGCCTGCCGGACCTGATGCGTATCTCCAAATCGATCGTCGTGGGCGCGCTCGTCGTGATGGTGGGCGCGGTGATGTCGCAGCCGACGCCGATCATCCCGCGCTCGGTGCTCATCGTCTCGCCGCTTCTGCTGTTTCTCGCGATGGGCGGCGCGCGCGCGCTTTATCGCGCGGGCAAGGAGTTCTATCTGTACGGCGGTCTGGTCGGCCAGGGCAAGCCCGTGATCGTGCTCGGCGCGGGCACGGCGGGCGCGATGCTCGCCCGCGAGCTTGCGCGCTCCAGCGAATGGCGTCTCGTCGGCCTGCTCGACGACGATCCCGCCAAGCAGGGCCGCGAAGTGCTCGGCCACAAGGTCCTCGGCGGGTTCAGCGACCTCTCCCGATTCGCGGAGCAGTACAAGACCGACTACGTGATCATCGCGATTCCTTCGGCGTCGGTCGAGGAGCAGCGGCGCGTCGCCACGTTGTGCGTGCGCGCCGGCGTCAAGGTGATGGTGCTGCCCGCGCTCACGCCGCTCACCGAAGGCGGCAACTTCCTGTCGCGCGTGCGGCAGATCGACCTCGAAGACTTGCTCGGCCGCGAGCCGGTGAAGATCGACATGCCGCACGTCGAGCAACTGCTCCACGGGCGCGTCGTGATGGTGACGGGCGGCGGCGGCTCCATCGGCTCGGAACTGTGCCGTCAGATTCTGCGTTTCTCGCCCGCGCAGCTCATCGCCTACGACCTCTCCGAATATGCGATGTATCGCCTCATCGAGGAACTGCACGAGAAGTTTCCGGAGTGCTCGGTGATTCCGGTCGTCGGCGACGCGAAGGATTCGCTGCTGCTCGATCAGACGATGGCGCGCTTCACGCCGCACATCGTTTTCCATGCGGCGGCCTACAAGCACGTCCCGCTGATGGAAGAGCAGAACGCGTGGCAGGCCGTGCGCAACAACGTGCTCGGCACGCTGCGCGTCGCGCGCGCGGCGATTCGCCACAACGTGCGCCATTTCGTGCTGATCTCCACCGACAAGGCCGTCAACCCGACCAACGTGATGGGCGCCTCCAAGCGTCTCGCCGAGATGGCCTGTCAGGCGCTGCAGCAATCCGCGCCGCGCACGCAGTTCGAGACGGTGCGCTTCGGCAACGTGCTCGGCAGCGCGGGCAGCGTGATCCCGAAATTTCAGCAGCAGATTGCGAAGGGCGGTCCTGTCACGGTCACGCATCCGGAAATCACGCGCTTTTTCATGACGATTCCGGAAGCCGCGCAACTCGTGCTGCAGGCGTCGAGCATGGGGCGCGGCGGCGAGATCTTCATTCTCGACATGGGCCAGCCCGTGAGAATCGTCGATCTCGCGCGCGACCTCATCCGTCTCTATGGCTTCACGGAAGAGCAGATCCGCATCACGTTTACTGGGCTGCGTCCGGGCGAAAAGCTCTACGAAGAACTGCTCGCCGACGACGAAACCACCACGCGCACGCCGCATCCGAAGCTGCGCATCGCGCAGGCGCGCGGCGTGCCGGACGATTTCATCGACGAATTGCTGCCCTGGCTGATGCAGCATCGCGTGCTCTCCGACGAAGAAGTGCGCCGCGATCTGCGCCGCTGGGTGCCCGAGTATCAGACGGCGACGATGCCCGTGCTGCAAAGCGTGCCCGTCGCGAAGGCGGCGAACGAACGCGGCGCGGCCGGCTGACCGCAACGGGGTCACGCATGACGACGCTCGACGAAGTTCATGCGCTGACCCACGCGGGATCGCTGTTATCGCTAAGCGGCGAGATCGTCGCGCCTTACGATCTCGAAGTCGCGCACGCCGATGCATCCGCGTTCTCCGCGCTGCCCGCCACCATCCTGAACGCGGGCCGCGAACCCTTCGACGCCGACTATGCGCGCGAGCGCCGCGTGCATCTCGTCAACGCGTTCGGCGTCACGCTCGGCGATTCGATCATCGGGCTTACGGCGCTCTCCGCCGTCAAGCGCCTTTATCCGCATCTTCGGTTCACGATCTATCGGCCGGCGCGCGCGCCGCGCTACGTGCAGCGTCTTTACGAGCTTGCCGCGCCGCGTCTCGCCGATATCGTCGGTCTGCCCGTGCCGCTCGCGAGCCTGCCTGCCGATGAACCGAAGATCGACGTCGGCAATCAGCTTTTCTGGCCGCGCTTCGCCTCGATGCCGATGATCGACTTCTTCCTTTGGGCGATGGGCATCGCGCCTTCGACCATCGCCGCCGCCGACAAGCGCAATCGCTGGCTCGCCGATGTGCCGCTCAAGCCGATCGCAAACGAGCCTTACGCGCTGTTCTGCCCGAACGCGAGCACGCCGGTGCGCAGCATTCCGGCGTCGATGCGCGCGCGTATCGTCGCGCGTCTCGCGGATGAAACCGGCCTGCCGGTGATGGGTTTCGGGCCCGTCGACGATCCGCGTTATCGCGATATCGCGCCGTTTTGCATCGACACGGACGATTTCCTCGCGTGGATCGGGCGCGCGCGCTATCTCGTCACGGCGGATACGGCGGCGCTACACGCCGGCGCGGGATTCGACGTGCCGACGACCGCGTTCTTCACGACGATCCCCGCCAACATGCGCGCGCGCGATTATGCGAACTGCGTCAAGGTGGAATTCAGCTTGCCGCATCTGGAGGGCGTGCACGCGAGCGCGCGGCCCGCCGATCTGCGCGCGCTCGAGCGCGCCTATCGCGATTACGACTGGCGCGCGATGCCGTTCGCGGATGCATCGCCGCAAACGACGCCCGCGTTCAGTTTCCCTTGCTCACCTGAAACGACGGCAGGCGCGCATACAACTCCGCAACCCAGTCGATGAACACGCGCACGCGCCTCGGCTGATGCCGGTTGGCCGCATACAGCACCGACACCACGCGCGGATACGACGGATATTCCCGTAGCACTTCCTTCAACGCGCCGCTTCTGACGAGCGGATCGAGCGTATAGCTCGAGCTTTGAATCAGCCCGAGCCCGTTGGCGCCCGCCGCGATATACGAATCGCCGTCGTTCACGGCGATCTTGTGCTTCATCGCGATGGTGCGGGTTTCGCCATCGACGACGAATTCCCAGTTGCGCACGCGTCCCGAATTGTTCAGCACATAGCCGACGGCGAGATGCTGCTCGAGGTCATCGAGCGACGTCGGCTCGCCGTGCTTTTCGATGTATCCCGGCGACGCGCAAGTGATCTGCGTATACGCGCCGATGCGTTTCGCGACCAACCCGACATCGCCCACCGCGCCCACGCGCACGACACAATCGACCGCTTCCTCGACGAGATCGACTTGCCGGTCCGTCAGCACCAGTTCGACGCCGATATCCGGATACGCGGCGAAGAATTCCGGCAGCGCGGGAATGATCGTGTTCTTCGCCATCACTTGCGGCAGGCTGACTTTCACATTGCCCTTGGGACTCAGCTTGGAATGCGACAGCGACGCTTCCATGTCGTCCACTTCGCCGAGCACGCGCACGCAGCGCTCGTAATAGGCTTCGCCGTCTTCGGTGATGCTGATGCTGCGCGTCGTGCGATTGATGAGGCGCGCACCGAGATGCGCTTCGAGCGCCTGAAGCGTGCGCGAGACGCTCGCGGGCGGCAGGCGCAGGGCATCGGCTGCCTTGGAGAAACTGCCCGCCTCGACGACTCGCGCGAAGACTTTCATTGCAAGGAAGCGGTCCATGCTCGATCCCGGAAACGTGATCGCGCGCCTCGATGGGCGCGCGAGAGAAAAGAGCCTGCGATCATACTGAAGTTCGTCAGCCCATGCGCTGCGAGTGAACTGACGCGAAGCTCAGAGCCCGAGTCCCTGACAGAGCCGCCACGAATAGTGCTCGATCATCCGCTGGAACGGCGCGTGATGGCCGTAGGCGATCGACGAAACCGCCAGCAGCGCGCAACCCGCGACGAGCGCGCGCGGCATCTTGCGCGGCGTTTCGAAGACGCGCATGAGGAAGAGGGCGGCGATGACCGCGCCGAGCACCCAGCCCGCGACGACTTCGGCGGGCGTGTGCGCGTCCTGCATGATGCGGCTCGCGCCGATGGCCGCCGCGAGCGCGAGTCCGCCCGCCGCGCCCAGCCGATGCCAGCTTCCGCCGAATGCGCCGAACAGCAAGCCGCCGGCGACGGTGTAGATCGACGCGGCGAGCATCGTGTGTCCGCTGATCATGCGCAACTGGATCGCGGCGATCTCGACGCCGCAGCCGGCATAGAGAATCTTCGACAGACCGACGAGCCCCATGCCGATCGCGAGCATCACGGCCCAGCGCACCGCGAGGCGCACGTCGACCGTGCGCAGCCACAGCGCGCAGACGAGCGCGAGTGGCAGCAGAAAGGCCGCGTCGCCGAGATTCGAAAGCGTCCAGAGTACCTTTGATTCCATGCGTATTTGTTCTAGGCCGGCTCCGGACGTTTACGAACCGTCGCCCTGTTTTCGGCGGCCTGCCATCCGGTATTCGGTCGGCGAGATCGAGAGCCGCTTGCGGAAGATTTTCGCGAGGCCGTCGCCGCTGCCCGCGCCGCAGCGCCGCGCGATCTTGTCGACCGGCAGATCGGTCGCGGCCAGCAACATGCAGCTCGCATCGAGCCGCGCGCGCAACAGATATTCCGACGGCGTCAGCCCGATCTGCGCCTTGAAGCGGCGCAGGAAATTGCGCTCGCTCATCGCGGCGACGCGCGCCGCATCGGTGATCGAGATCGGCCGCACGTAGTTCTCGCGGATCCAGCGCGCGGCGGCGTCGATCTTCTGGCGCACGCTGCCGGCTTCGGTATCGTCGAGCACGGTGGCGAGCTTCTGCCACGCGCCCGGAATGGAGCGCTCCGATACTTCACGCGCGAGCGCCGCGCCGTGATCGCGCTTGATGATCGACAGCGCCGCCGCGATCGGCCCTTTGGGATCGTCGAGCGTGAGCGTTTGTTCCGCGATGAAAAGCGGATTCGACAACGCCGGCGCAAGCGCGCGGCCTTGCGGCTCGCCGGCGAAATCGAGCGTGCGGTTCTGCACGTCGAGATTGGCCGCGGCGAGAATCTGCGCGCCTTCGCCGATCGCCTTGATGAACGGAATCTTCGGCGCCACGCGCGCGAGGCGCTTGCGCAGCGCGGCATCGTTACGCGCATGACGCGCGCCCACGCCGCCCGCGATGAACAGCGCGTCGCATTCGTTCATCCAGCGCGTTTCGAGACTCTCGGTCCAGATCCGCATCGAGCAACTGCTCGCCACGCTGCCGCCATCGCTCGACAGAAACATCAGCGAATAATTCGGCGCCTGCGCGCGTGCGTTGGCGTCGGCGGGCAGATGCACCTGATTCGCGACCGAGAAGACCTCGGAGATCGAGCTGACTTCGACGAGCGAAAAGTCCTCGAAGATCAGAATGCCGATTCGCTTCGCCGCGCTGGTCATATCGGCGGACGGCACGTCGGGCGCGACCGCGCGCACGACCTGAAGCCGGCCCGTACCATTGGCGTACACCATCGACTTCTCCCTGTGCGAACCGCGGCAGGCGTCGTGTCCGGCCGGGGTTCGATCGATGCAGGAACGTAAGTAGCGGGAAAGTGAGCTTACATGGGCGCACTATACGCGGCGCCCGGCAGCCGCCGCGCGCCGAGTCCGAAATTGACGAAGTGTTGGCAGATGATCTCGGTACGCGCCTTTTCGCGCGGATCAGCGGAAGTAGGCCTTGGTGTTTTCGTGCACGTCGTCGCGCGCGAGCAGTTCGTCGGGCATAAGCCATCGATAGTCACTGTGCTGATCGAAGCGGCCGATCGGAACCTTGCTCGAGAGCGTCAGCGCGTAGGCGAGCACGATGTAATGCGTGCCGATGCCATCGGCGCCCGCGAAGTTGTCGTCGTAGAGATGCTCGTAGACGCCGAAGAAGCGTGCGGCCGAACGCTGCGCGCTCGCGACGCCCAACTCGTTGCTGACGATGCGCCTGTAGGCGGCATCGAGCGATTCGTCTTTTCTGATGCGGCCGCCCGGCACGAACCATGTGCCCTGCGCGGGCCGGTTGCGCCGATGCCCCACGAGGATGCGCCGGTTGCCATCGGTGACGATCAGATCGATTGCCACGAGCGGCGCGAGCCGCACGACCGTCAGGAAATCAGCGTTGCTCAGCATCGTTGCTCCGGGTTGGCTTCGGTGAGTCGTGCGTCGCGCAAACGATGCCCGCTGCGACGCCGCATGACCGTGCGTGCGCGCACGCGCGAGGGAATTTCACGACTGAAACAAGCAAGGCTGACGAGCAACGGTCAGCACATTGTCAGCGCGGGCGGCAAACCTGACCGATTTGCGTGTCCGCGCGCTGTACGAAAATTTGCGTGAAGACGATTGCGAACGTACGCGCGATTCGAGCCGCATTCAGCCGATCATTGCAAAACAAGGATTGGGCGATTCGGCAAATAGTGTCAAAGCGTGCGCCGCCGCAAAAATACTAGCCGATGGCGGACGGTGACAGCGCCCGAGTCCCGCGCGCATGCAGGTTCGACGCGATCCCGCGTCCGCTGCAATGCAGCATCTAAGTTCATATGAAAATACCGCATTATGCCTTTGAATAAAAATAAAACGGGTTAATCAAAAATCACGTTGGGGACCTCGATTGCGTTATTAGAAAATCATTGAGTATTAATGCCGAAGCCGTTCGCGGATTTTAATCGGCGTCTGAAATGCGCATTACATATCGTTCCTAAATGTAACGGCGAAACTAAAATTTTCCGATTGCAGCGGTACGAACGTCCGCTTTCGCACACATCGATGTTTCATAAATGAATCAATTCGAATGATCGGACTTGGCGGCCATCGCATCCGGCGGACCGCGCAGGGCCGTCCTGTGGAGCTTAGTGAGCAACGCTGTGTCCGATCTGGCGGCACGGGAATCAGATTGAGCTAAACCGCCGAATCAACCCTTGTATGACAAATCCGTATTTGTTTTCCATGCATTGAATGCAGGCTTTCCGGAATTTGGGGAAGGATTTCAATGTGCGCTCACCCTCATAGCGGAACAGATTCTGTGGTTTAAGCGCGAAAATCCAGAGCACAAAAAACATTGTCTGCTTATTATTCAAGCCAGCGGATCGATTCCGCCAACACTTCGTTCCAATCGGTCACGGCAACCCGGCGAAGTTCGGGAAGTCCATTGATGCGCCGCAATGACCGAACAACTCTTCCGCGCCTTCCAGGAAACAAGCTGCAGAGGATGACCATGCCTTACGCCACTCTTGAACCCGCAGTCATGGGTTGGACGCCTCCCGCGTCGAACGCCTCGCAGACCGAGGTGCGCCAGGTCGCGATCCTGCTGTTCGACGGCTTTTCGCTGCTCGGCGCGGGAATCGTCGCGGAGGTCTTCCACATGGCGAACGAGCTGTCGTCGGCGAAGTCGCGGCCGGATTGCACGTACGACGTGCGGTTCCTGTCGGTCGAAGGCGGCAACGTGGCGTGCTCGTCGTCGGTGCGCGTCTGGACGGACGGTCTCGATGCGCGCCACTACGGCGGCTTCGACGCGCTTTTCGTCGCGGGCGGCCGTGGCGCGGAAGAAGCGGCGAAGGACGATCGCATCATCGAATGGCTGCGTCGCGTGCAGACCAAGACCACGGTCGTGCGCGCGATTTCCGAGGGCCGCAAGGTGCTCGACGCCGCGGGCATCGGTCAGGCGCAGGACGCGCAGGCGCGCTACGGCAACGCGATGCAACTCGTGCGCGACGAGCAGCAGGGCGACGCCGGCGACCGCTACGAGTCGATGAAGGGCGCGCTTCTGATCGTGAAGCGCGATCTCGGCATCGACGTGTCGCGCAGCGTCGCCGAACGTCTGATGCCCGGTTCGGCCGCGAAGCTCGTGTCGATCCTCGGCGACAGCGGCGTGGCGTCGGCGGGCGACAAGATCCGCGCGGCGGCGCGCTGGCTGCAGGACAACTGCGAACGGCCGATTTCGGTCGTCGATGCGGCGCAGGTGGCCGCGATGAGCGAGCGCAACTTCTTGCGCCGCTTCAAGATCGAGATGGGCATCACGCCGTCCGATTATTTGCTGCAGGCGCGCCTCGCCGTGACCTGTGCGCTTCTGACGGATTCGGAACTGCCGGTCGACAAGATCGCGCGCAGAAGCGGCATGGGCAACGGCGACAGGCTCGCGAAAATTTTCCGCAAG
Organism: Caballeronia zhejiangensis; assembly: GCF_000698575.1. Taxonomy (GTDB): domain Bacteria; phylum Pseudomonadota; class Gammaproteobacteria; order Burkholderiales; family Burkholderiaceae; genus Caballeronia; species Caballeronia zhejiangensis. The sequence goes on along the minus strand of NZ_JFHD01000017.1, from coordinate 146,781 downwards.
CGCCTTCTGATCTCGCCGACGGAGTACCGGATGCAGAGCAGACGCGAGGCGAACGGCTGACCCGCGCGCTTATGTGACGTGGGCCGCTCTGAGCCCGACTATGGCGTAAAACGTCGGACCTTTGGCCGGACCCGATCGGTCCGGCACTTAATCATTTCCCGAACGGTTCGCCGTTCGGACGAACAGGCAGGCAGGAGTTCTTTATGAAGAATGACGCACGCACGGAAGGTGGGGTGAAGCAGGGAGCAGCAGGTGTGGAGGCGGGCCCGGCCAAGGCGGCCGGGCCGTGCCGCCGCCTCGTCCCTGTGATCCTCGCCGGCGGCTCGGGCACGCGCCTGTGGCCGATGTCGCGTGAACAATTCCCGAAGCAGCTGATCGGCGTCGTCGGACGTGACTCGCTGCTCCAGGCGACGGTGTCGCGGCTCAAAGGCTTTGCCGGCAACTTCAAGGTCGATGGCGAGCCGATCATCGTGTGCGGCGAAGAGCATCGGTTCACGACGGAAGAACAGACGCGCGAAGCCGGCGTCGATGCACGCATCATCGTCGAGCCGGCGCGCCGCGACACCGCGCCCGCGCTCACGCTCGCGGCACTTGCCGCCGTGAGGGACGGCGAGGACGCGATCATGGTCGCGATGCCGGCGGATCACTCCATCGCCGATATTCCGGCGCTGCATCGCGCGATCGCGATCGCTGCGGAACATGCGGAGCGCGGTGTGATCGCGACGCTCGGCATTCCGCCGACGCGCCCCGACACCGGCTTCGGCTACATCCGTCTGGGCGCGGCGCTCGATGACGGCGCGCACGAGATCGACCGCTTCGTCGAAAAGCCGGCGGCGGAACTCGCGACGCAATACGTCGCGGCGGGCACGTACTGGTGGAACAGCGGCATCTTCGTCGTGCGCGCGAGCGTGTGGCTCGCGGCGCTGCAAAAGCTCAATGCCGACATGCACGCGGCGTGCTCGGCCGCCGCGCAGGAAGGCGAGGCCGACGGCAAGTTCTTCCGCCCGCAGGCGGCGCAGTTCGGGCGCGCGCCGTCCGACTCGATCGACTATGCGGTGATGGAGCACATCGGCACGCCGACGAAGCCGTGCGACGGCGTGGTCGTGCCGCTCGTCGCGGGCTGGTCGGATCTCGGTTCGTGGGACGCCGTGTGGGACGCGATGGACAAGGACGAATCGGGCAACGTCGCGAGCGGCCGCGTCGTGTTCGAAGGCGCGACATCGAGCTATGCGCGCTCCGAAGGCGGACGGCTCGTCGCGTGTGTCGGCACGACCAACGTGATCGTCGTCGAGACGGACGACGCCGTGCTCGTCGCGGACCGTTCGCGCGTGCAGGACATCAAGGGGCTGGTTGCGCGCATCCGCGAGCAGCACGCGCCCGAAGCGGATACGCATCGCAAGGTGCGCCGCCCGTGGGGTTTCTACGATTCGATCGAGCACGGGGAGCGCTTCCAGGTCAAGCGCATCGTGGTGTCGCCGGGCTCGAAGCTGTCGCTGCAGATGCATCACCATCGCGCGGAACACTGGATCGTCGTGTGCGGCACGGCGCTCGTCACGCGCGGCGAAGAGCAGTTTCTGCTCTCCGAGAACGAATCGACGTTCATTCCGCTCGGCGTGCGGCATCGTCTGGAGAACCCGGGCAAGGTGCCGCTCGAAATCATTGAAGTGCAGTCGGGGAGCTATCTCGGCGAAGACGACATCGTGCGTTTCGACGACACCTACGGGCGCAGTTGAGCGTTCGAAGGCAGAAGACTTTCTTGCAACCGTTCACAAGAAGAAGACGGGGCTAACGCGAGGAGGAGACTGAAGGGCGGTAAAGGGCTGATTGCGTTTCGGGGAAAAAAACATGCGCGATTTACAGGGATTGCTCGCGCGCCTGTTCGACGTCTTGATGATCGTCGGCGGTGCGGCAGTGGCGTCGCAAATCAGGTTCGAGTACATCGAGGCACACACCTATTCGGTGGCGTTCGTCGCGTTCGCGGCGGCGTTCTCGCTTGCGCTCTTTCCTGGCTTCGGCGTCTACCAGTCGTGGCGCGGCCGCAGCAAGCTTCAGCTTGCGTGTCAGGTCTCGCTCGGCTGGCTCGTCGTGCAGGGCTGCGCGCTCGCGCTGATGTTCTCGCTGCATCGGCTCGACTACGTGTCGCGCCTCTGGTTCGCCTACTGGACCGCGATGTCCGGCGGCCTCATGATCGCCGGCCGTCTCATCACGCACGCGATTCTCGCGCACATGCGCAACGCGGGCCTGAACCTGCAGCAAGTGGCGATCGTCGGCTGCGGCAGACATTGCGATTCGATGCTGCGCAAGATCGAGCGTTCGCAGGACACCGGTTTTCGCATGTGCGCGGCGTTCAACGCGGCGGCGGGCAAGTCGCGTCTGAACACGCGCCTGCCCGTGTATGACGATTTCGACGCGTTCGTCGCCTTCGTGCGCGCGCAGAACGTCCATGAAGTGTGGCTCGCGTTGCCGCTGTCGGAGGAGCCCACGATCCTGCGCTTCGTGAACGAATTCCGCGACGATCTCATCAACGTGCGCTTCATCCCCGACGTGCGCAGCCTCGCGCTGTTCGAAAGCGGCGTCACCGATCTGCTCGGCCAGCCCGCGATCAATCTCGTCGCGACGCCGTTGTCGGCGTCGGCGCAGCTGCAAAAGGAAATCTTCGACCGCCTGTTCGCGCTCGGCGCGATCATCGCGGTCTCGCCGGCGCTCATCTGCATCGCGCTCGCAATCAAGCTCACTTCGCGCGGGCCGGTGTTGTTCCGGCAGAACCGCAAAGGCGCGGATGGCCGCGTCTTCACCATCTACAAGTTCCGTTCGATGCGCCTGCACACGGAACAGGCCGGAGTGCTTCGCCAGGCCACGCGCAACGATCCGCGCGTGACCCGTGTCGGAGCGTTCCTGCGCCGCACCAGCCTCGATGAGCTGCCGCAGTTCTTCAACGTTCTGCGCGGCGACATGTCGGTCGTGGGCCCGCGTCCACACGCGCTCGAACATGACGACCTGTATCAGAAGGTCGTATCGGGGTACATCCATCGTTACCGGATCAAGCCAGGCATCACCGGCTGGGCCCAGGTCAACGGTTTTCGTGGGGAAACGGATCGGATCGAAAAGATGGAAGGACGCGTCGCTCACGATTTGTACTATCTGGGTAACTGGTCGTTCGGACTCGATATGAGAATCATCGCCGCAACGATCTTCAAGGGACTACGCCACACCAACGCTTACTGATGCAGGGGACGACCATCATGCACAACCAACAACAACCGGGCACCACCTCCATGGCCGCCAACACCAACGTGTCGCGTATCTTCCGCCTCACGAGCCTGGCTGCGGCAGCTTCCGTCGCCGTGATCCTGACGGGTTGCGGGCTCTCGCCGGGCATGCACATGGAAAAGCCCGCCCAGCTCGTCGAAACGTCGAACGATCAGGGCGATCCGGCCACGACCACCAACATTCCGATCACGACGATCGACGCCGCGCTCGTGAAGAAGATGCGCGCCGCGCAGCCGTCCGTGACGGGCGATCCGAACGCCTCGCTCTACGGCAAGCCCGCGCCTTACAAGCTGGGCGTCGGCGACGTGCTGCAGATCACGGTCTGGGATCACCCGGAACTCGTCGCGGCGCTCGGCCAGCCGGCGAACCAGACGCGCACGTCGGATGCCGCGCCCGGCTTCGTCGTCGATGCCGACGGCAATCTGCAATTCCCGTACGTGAACAAGCCGCTGCACGTCGCGGGCAAGACCGAGACGCAGGTTCAGCGCGAGCTGTATGCCGAGCTGTCGAAGGTATTCGTGAAGCCGCAGGTGACGGTGCGCGTCGCGTCGTTCCGCGCGTCGCAGGTGTATATCGACGGCGATGTCCGCACGCCGGGCGCGCAGCAGATCAACGACATTCCGATGACGCTCACCGAGGCGATCGGCCGCGCGGGCGGTTTCGCGACGACGGCGGATCAGAGCCGCGTCACGCTGATCCGCGATGGCGTCACGTATCACATCAACATGGCCGGCATGACGTCGAAGGGCCGCAGCCCGTCGGACATCATGCTCAAGCCGGGCGATGCGCTGCGTGTCGATTCGCGCGACGAAAACGGCGTCTACGTGATGGGCGAAGTGACCAAGCCGGCCACCGTCATCCCGATGCGCAACGGCAAGCTCACGCTGTCGGACGCGATCTCGCAGGCGGGCAGCTTCAACCCGGAAACGTCGAACCCGCGCGAGCTGTACGTGATCCGCAACGGCGCGACGGACCAGCCGGAGGTCTACAAGCTCGACGCGCTGTCGCCGGTGTCGATGCTGCTCGCGAACAACTTCGAGCTGCAGCCGCATGACGTCGTCTATGTCGACAACAACGGGCTCGTGCGCTTCTCGCGCGTGCTCAACCTGCTGCTGCCGGCGATCAACGCTGGTTTGACGGCGGCCGTGTTGACGAAGTAAGCATCTGGCATCAAGTGTCTGACCGGCGCGCGCGGGGCGCGCCGGAGCATCATGGTTCGACTTAAAAAATATAAGCGAGCGAGATCATGTCGATGAACTTTGATACGCGATACGTGGACGTATCGACGGGTGACGAACTGCGCCTGTCCGATTACCTGGCCGCGGCGATGCTCAACTGGAAGCTCGTGACGCTCGTCATGCTCGCCGTGATTGCGCTCGGCACCTCTTACGCGTATCTCGCGACGCCGACCTACAAGGCCGACGCGATGATCCAGGTCGACGAGCCGGCCAACACGAACAACGCGAACGCCGGCGCCAAGGCGCTGCAAGCCGCCGTTCCGCAACTCACCGAAACGAAGACTTCGACTGCCGCGCAGATCGAACTGCTGCGCTCGCGACTCGTCATCGACGATACGGTGCGGCGTCTGCATCTGGATATCGATGCCTCGCCGCGCGTGTTGCCGGTCGTGGGCAAGCTCGTCGGCAACGTGTTCGCGATGCTGAACCGGCCGATTCCGCAGGGTTATCTGTCGCGCTTCGCGTGGGGCGGCGAAGCCATCGACGTGCCGCTCTTCGACACGCCGAAGGAGCTCTACGACAGGAAGTTCACACTCGTCGCGCTCGAGCGCGGCGCATACGAACTGCGCGATCCGAACGGACTGATCGTGCTGACGGGGCAGGTCGGCAAGGAAGTGTCGGGCGCGACGCCGCAAGGCCCGGTGACGCTCAAGGTCGACAAGCTCGACGGCAAGCCCGGCGTGCAGTTCGAACTGCAACGCTTCTCGACGATCACGACCATCGACCGTCTTCAGCAGCGCCTGACCGTGGCGGAGACCGCACTGCAATCGGGCATCATCGGCGTATCTCTGGAAGGTAGTAATCCGAAACAAATCGCGGCGATCGTCAACAACATCGCGAATCGTTATGTGGAGCAGGACACGCAGAAGCGTTCGGCCGAAGCGGAGCACACGCTCGCGTTTCTGGAGCAGCAACTGCCGCTCGTGAAGAAGCAGCTCGATGAAGCCGAGCAGCGCCTGAGCGCGTTTCGCAACAAGCAAGGTTCCGTCGATCTCTCCGAAGAGAGCCGCTTGCTCCTGCAGCAGATCGTCGACAACAAGACGAAGCTCTCCGATCTTCAGCAACAGCGCGCGGAACTGTCGCTGCGCTTTACGGCGAATCATCCGTCGGTGCAGGCGCTCGATGCGCAGATTGCATCGCTCACCGCCGCGCAGACGCGCCTCGGCAAGAACGTGTCGACGCTGCCCGATACCGAGCAGACCGCGCTGCGCTATACGCGCGACGTGCGCTCGAACAGCGAGCTTTACGCGAACCTGCAGAACAGCGCGCAGCAATTGCGCATCGCGAAGGCGGGGCAGGTCGGCAACGTGCGGATCGTCGATCTCGCGCAACCCGCCGACGATCCCGTGCGTCCGAAGCGCGCGCTCGTGATCCTGATCTCGGCGGGCATCGGCCTCGTGCTCGGCATCATCGCGGCGTTCGTGCGCAAGTCGCTGTGGGGCGGCGTCGAGCGTCCAGAGGACATCGAACGGCAACTGGGCACGCGCGTGTTCGCCATCGTGCCGCGCAGCACGCAGCAGCTTCGTCTGCAACGTCAGGTCGGCATGCGCCGCGAAGGCATGCACGTGCTCGCGGCGCAGGCGCCGGAGGATGCGGCCGTCGAAGGCATTCGCAGCTTGCGCACGTCGCTGCAACTGCAGCTCGGCGAAGCGCGCAACAACGTCGTGATGCTGACCGGCTCGCGGCCCGAAGCGGGCAAGTCGTTTCTGTCGGCGAATCTCGCGACGCTCGTCGCATCGACGAGAAAGCGGGTGTTGCTGATCGACGGCGACATGCGCCGCGGCGACATCCACTCGCACTTCGGCGTGCGTCACACGCCGGGCCTATCCGACGTGCTGATGGGCGCCAACGCGATGGACGTCATCGTTCACGACGTGTTGCCCGGCGTCGATCTGATTCCGAAGGGCTCGCTGCCATCGCATCCGGCGGAACTGCTCGCGAGCGATCGGCTCGGCGAAATCCTCGGCGAACTGAAGCAGCTCTATGATCTCGTCGTCATCGATACGCCGCCCGTGCTCGCCGTCACCGACGCGACCGTGATCGGCCGGCACGCGGGCACGAGCCTGCTCGTCGTGCGGCACGGCAAGAATCAGGTGCAGGAAATCGGCGAGACGATGAAGCGCCTCTATCACGGCGGCGTGCACATGAAGGGCGTGCTCCTCACCGATGTGCCGCAATCGAAGGTGCTGATGGGCAGCACCTACGCGGGCTATTACAGCTACGAGAGCATCGCGGAGTAAGTCTTCTCAGTTCAATACGGCGACTTGTAGATGTCGCGCGCACGCGCGGCATTCGACGCCGGCGCCTTCAGACCCGAAGGCGCCGGATAAAGCGTCGCCGCCGCGCTTCGCGGCATCATCATCGCTTTTGCGTCGGCCTTGCGCGTGCCCGGACGCAGCCGCGCGCCGCCCGCCGGATTGCCCACATAGCCGTTCTGTTGCGCGAGCAGCGCGTCCATCGACGGGGTATCGGCCGAATCGCCCGCATACGCGAACGACGGCGCGAAGGCCGCGATGGCCAGCCACAAAAGCGCGTGTTTCATGTGTCTCCTCCTGATCGCGCGATACCGCACGCAAATGGTTGCCGAAAGCGGGCGTCGTTATAATCGCCGTCCGACCTGATTCTTTGGCTTTCCGTCCGTGAAAAAGCTCATCGCTCTCGCAGTCGCTTCGATCGTCCTCACCGCGTGCTCGTCCGTCGAGAAGGAGCAGACGAAGGAACGCACGTTCCTGCTCTCGCAGCAATCGCTCGATACGGCGCAACGCAATGCGACCGTCGCATGCCGCGACGCCGCACAGTGCGATGCGGCCTGGAAGCTCACGAAGACTTACGTCGAGCAGAATTCGAAGGAACGCCTGACACGCGCCGACAATGCCGCGATCGAAACCGACGTGCCTTCGGACACCGGCAAGCCGGTGTTCTCGGCGACGCGCGTCCCGAACGGCGACGGCGCGACGATCTCGCTCTTCGCGCAATGCAAGGGCATGTTCGAGGACGAGCGCGCGCGAGGCTCGGATTTCGACGACTGCGCGACGAAGATCATCTCCGTTCAAAACGGCTTCGCGCCTTATCTGCGGGCACATCTGCGCGCGCAGTGAGCGGACGGATCTTACTGCGCGGGCAGCGAACCTGACGCGCGCGGCGGATTCGCCGGACGTATCTCCGTGAGCGGCCCGTCTTGCGGATGCATGTCGGGCGGCGCGCCGTAAAAAGGCGCGCTTTGCTGCGGCGTGCGACCGGCCGCTTCGGCGGCGCGCGCGTGGATGCCATGCGCGATGCGCGCATACGACGCGACGACGAGACCCAGCGCGACACCGAACATCAGCCCCGGAAAACGCTGGCCGAGCGGATTACCGCCGATCGACGTCGCGGGCAGCGCAGCGAGCACGAAGAGCGCACGGCCGAGCACCGGCAGCCAGGGCGCATCGGGCGTGCTGTGCCGCCATGCGCGATACGCCCGCGAACCGCGCCAGAGCGCCCACAGAATGGCGATCGGCAGCGCGAGCCCGAACAGCACGCCGCCTGCGAAGAACTGATAGACCCAGAAGTCGCGGCCGGCCGACCATTTTTTGAAGGCGTAGAAGTCCTGCTCGCTGATGTCGCCGGCAAGATCCGGCAGATACGACGGCGCGTAGCGATAGTCGTGTCCGTAGCCCATGCCGACGATCGTCGACATCGCCGACGACGTAGTCTGATCGACCTGATCCTTCATTTCCGCGAGACGCGCGATCAGCACCGGATCGCGTGCGGGCGGCGCATCCTGCACGAGCGAGAGACGCTTCATCCACGGGGCTCCGATCGTCGGAAAGAACGTGGCCGTCGCGGTGGCCATCGCGATCAGCAGCGTCAGGATCGTGGCCGCGCGCAAACCGGCGGCGAAGAACGCGCGCAGCGAAGGCGCGGCGAGCCACGTCGCATAAGCGATCAGCAGCACGGTGCCGACCAGGAGGCCCGGCGTGCCGAACAGAATCTCGATGACGATCGTCGCGAGAAAAAACAGCCCGGCCAGCTTCCCGATGCGCTGCGCGAAGACGATTTCGTGCAGCAACAGCCCTTGCAGGCAAAGGAACGTGACCGGGACGACGCGAATGCTCAAGGTGTCGATGCCGCCAGGCATCGCCATGCCGAAACCGCCGCCGAACACGAGCGATGCGATCATCGACCAGACCATCGCGCGTTCGATCTGCGCAAGACGCTGCGCATCCCACGGACGGCAGCCTACGAAATAGCCGAGCAGCATCAAGAGGAACGGCAGCACGACGCGCGCGTAGTTGCCGGCGTCGTTGCCTTGCAGCCATTGGGTTGCGACGCTGCCGAAGATCGTGAGCAGAAAGAGCGCGCTGACGAACCCGCGCATGCGCGAGCGGCGCGCGAAGCGCGGCGCGATGAGCAGCATCGCGCAGGCGGCGCCCATCGATGTCACGGTGAGCAGAACATCGATGGCCTTGCTGGCCGTCTCGACGCTTCGTAAGTCGAACGCGAGCGGAAGCAGGCAAAGCCAGATCCAGACGACGGCGAACTTGTTGCGCATGACGGCCCCGGCACCCCTATTTTTTGCGTCGAATATAGCAGCGGCTCTTGTCGTGCGCGGTTGCGGCGGCGTCTTGCGACTAGTCTTCGGCGCGAAACGACGGATGCGCGTGTGCGCCGGACCACGCTTCATCGGACGCTTCGAATCGATGTCCGCAAAGCACGGCATTCTGGCGGATCGCCGCCGTTCGATGGACCGAAGATGCAATGGCCGGAAGCGGTCCGATCCGGCTTGAGACCACTCAATATGCGCGATGTGCGTGCTACACGCCGGAACGAGGTGCCCCGCGATGCCGGGGAAGCAGGCCCACGAGGACGCGCGGTTCCGGCCGCGCGAGCCACTCGATAACAATCGACCCTCGCAGAAGGGAAATGGCATGGGCGGTTCGGCGCGACACGCATGCAAGGCCCCGATCGATCGATACGCTCGATTCATCCGGGGACTCGCGATCATCGCCGAGATGAGTGGTCCGCTTCGAGCGCGGCGCGGGAAAGTTTGGATATGATGGGCTCGCTTCATCATCCAGGAGACTTCCCATGTCCGAGACGCTCAGCATCTCCATCCCCGATGGCAATTTCGACGCTTACGTCGCATATCCCGCGCAAACGACCGCGCCGGCCGTGATCGTGATTCAGGAAATTTTCGGCATCAACGCCGACATGCGCGAAACCTGTGACGAATACGCGCGCCAGGGATACGTCGCGCTATGCCCCGATCTCTTCTGGCGGCTGGAGCCGAACGTCGAGCTCACCGATCGCACCGAAGCCGAATGGCAGCAGGCGCTCAAGTACTACAACGCATTCGACGTGAACACGGGCGTCGAGGACATCGCGGCGACGATCGGTTTCGCGCGCGGACTCTCACAAGTGCAGGGCAAGATCGGCTCGGTCGGCTTTTGTCTCGGCGGCTTGCTCTCGTTCCTGACGGCGGCGCGCACGGATGTCGACGCATCGGTTTCGTACTACGGCGGCGGCACGGATCAATACCTCGCCGAACTGCCGAAGATCAAGGTGCCGCTCATGCTGCATCTCGCGGAAGAGGACGAGTTCATTCCCGCCGATGCGCGCAACCGCGTGCTGGCGGCGGTGAAGGGGCAGCCGAATGTCGAGGTGTACACGTATCCCGGCTGTCATCACGCGTTCGCGCGCAATCAGGGCGCGCATTACGACGCGGCGGCCGCGCAACTCGCCAACGGCCGCACCGCGGATTTCTTCGCAAAGCACCTGAAATAAGGCTTCGAATGAAAAACGCCGCCTGGAACTCAGGCGGCGTCGCTTCATTTCTTCACCGTGTGCGGCCGGCGAAACACGAGCCAGCGCGGTGATTTGAAGCGCACGATGCTCATGTAGAGCCACACGTAGGTTGCCGCGAACACGACGACGAAGCAGAACAGATGCACCGTATGCCGCCAGAAGAGCGTCGCGGGAATCACGGCGACGAGACACAGCAGCCACAGATACGGCGACGTCAGCGAATTGCGCCGCGTCAGCTCATGCGCGTTCTTCACGCCGACGGCCCAGCGCATCAGACGCTTGTAGACGAGCATATGCAGATGCACGCCGTCCGGAATGCCCGGCGAAATGCCGCGAATGAACTTCTTGCGATAGATCGAGAAGCACGTCTCGAAGATCGGATACATGAAGAGCAGCACCGGATACCACGCGGAGACATCGCGGTTGCGCATCACGAGCATGATCGAGAGTTCGCCCAGCATGAAGCCGACGAAGTACGCGCCGCCGTCGCCGAGAAAGATCAGCCCGGCGGGGAAGTTCCAGATGAAGAAGCCCATCACCGCGCCCATCATGATGAGCGAACCGGAAAGCACGATCGGATCGTGCACCTGGAACGCCACATAGGCGAGCGAGGCGAACATCATGAAGCTGACCATCGATGCGAGGCCGTTGAAGCCGTCGATGATGTTCACCGCGTTGGCGAGCGCCGCGACGGCGAGCACCGTCACCGCGCATGAAATGACCGCGTAGGACAACAGGAAATCGAGCGGCGGCACGCTGATGCGCGTGACCGCGATGTTCAGGAACGCATAGGCGAGGCCCGCGGCGGCCATCGTGCAGACGAGGCGCGCGAGCGGCGAGACGCGCTTGGTCAGGTCTTCGATCAGCCCGGAGAGAAACGCCGGCAAGCCGCACGCGACGATGCCGAGAATGCCGCCCGATACGGCCGGATAGCCCCATCGCAACTGCACGGCCGATGCCGTGAGCCCGCAGATGATGCCCACGCCGCCGATGCGCGGAACGGGCCGCGCGTGAAACTTCTGCACGCCGGCGAGATCGGTGTCGCCGAGCACGCCTTCCTGCAGGTGTGCGAAGCGCACGATCAACAAGGTCACGAAGAGCGAGACCAGAAAAGCAAGCGCGAAACTGAGCATGAAATAGAACCGATGGAAAAAAGCGGCGCCGCGCGCAAAGCGCAGCGCCTCGACGCTTTTAAGCGAACCCTTGCGGATTCTGCGACTGCCAGCGCCAGTGATCCGCGCACATGCGTTCGATGCCATGCTCCGCGCGCCAGCCGATCAGTTCCGCCGCGGCGGCCGGATCGGCGTAGCAGGCGGCGATATCGCCCGGACGGCGCGGCACGAGCTCATACGGAACCGGCTTGCCCGACGCCGCCTCGAACGCCTTCACGACATCGAGCACGCTATAGCCTTGCCCGGTGCCGAGATTCACGACGAAGCTGCGGTCGAGCTTCTTGAGCGCATCGATGGCCGCGATATGCCCGCGCGCCAGATCCACGACGTGGATGTAATCGCGCACGCCGGTGCCGTCGTGCGTATCGTAATCGCTGCCGAACACGCGCAGTTGCGCGAGCTTGCCGACGGCCACTTGCGCCACATACGGCATCAGGTTGTTCGGAATGCCCGCCGGATCTTCGCCGATCAAACCGCTCTCGTGCGCGCCGACCGGATTGAAATAGCGCAGCGTCGCGATGCGCCACGACGGATCGGACACTTCGAGATCGCGCAGGATCTGCTCGGCGATGAGCTTGCTCTGGCCGTAGGGGTTCGTCGCGGAAAGCGGAAACGATTCGTCGATCGGCACGCTCTTCGGCACGCCATATACCGTCGCGGACGAGCTGAACACGAAGTTGCGCACGCCGCGCGCTTTCATGACCTTGAGCACCGCGAGCAGGCTGCCGATGTTGTTCTCGTAGTACTCGATGGGCTTCGCGACCGATTCGCCCACGGCCTTCAACGCTGCGAAGTGGATCGCGCCGGTGATCGCGTGCGCGTCGAAGATGCGGTTGAGCGCGGCTTCGTCGCGGGCATCGGCTTCATAAAACGTGACGCTCTTGCCCGTGATGCGCTCGACGCGCTTCAACGACTCCGCGCGACTGTTGACGAGATTGTCGATGACCACGACGCCATAGTCCGCGTCGAGTAGTTCGACGCACGTATGCGAACCGATGAAGCCCGCGCCGCCGGTGACGAGAATCGTGCCCTTCGTCGGCTGATTGCCATTCATCTTGTGCTCTCCCGATTGCATGAAATCAAAGTGAAATGCCGGTAATGGCATGTATTGTGCCCTTGTAGCGTTCGACGACATTTTTTTCGTCGAATTCGCTCGCGACCTTTTCGCGGCCGCGCCGCGCCATGGCGGCGCGCTCGTCGGCGGAGAGCGTCAGCATGCGCTCGAGCGCTTCGGTCAGGCTGTCGGCGCTTTTGACCTCGCAGAGCAGGCCGTTCACGCCGTCCTCGACCACTTCGCGGCAGCCGGGAACGTCGGTGGCGACGATCGGGCGGCCCATCGCCGATGCCTCCATCAGCGTGCGCGGCACGCCTTCGCGATACGAAGGCAGCACGACGCAATCCGCCGCGGCGACGAGCGGCCGCACGTCGTTCGCTTCGCCGAGATATTCGACGATATGCTCCGCTTCCCACTTTTCTACGTCGGTGCGGCTGATCGCGCTCGGATTGTCGACGCCGACCGGCCCGAGCAACTGAAAACGCGCGTGCGGAAACTTCGCGCGAATCCTGCGTGCGGCTTCGACATATTCCGCCACGCCTTTATCCCACAACAGACGGCCGATCAGGATGAACACGAAATCCTCGCGCGCGGGCAGCGGCTCGAACGCGAATTCGTCGAGATCGACGCCTTCGCCATGCAGACGCCGCGCGCGATCCGGATGCGCGAGCAGATTCTCGTGCAGGAAGGCTTCGTGATCGTCGCGATTGAGGAACCACACTTCGCGCGGAAAGCGGAACGCGAAACGGTACAGCCGCTTCGCGACCTGCGCCGTGCGGCTCTTCTGGATGAAGACGTAGCCGAGACCCGTCGTCACCGCGATCGACGGCACGCGCGCGAGCATCGCGGCAAGCGAGCCGTAGATGTTCGGCTTGATCGTATAGTGAAACACGATATGCGGACGCGTCGCACGATATTCGCGAAAGAGCGCGGCGAGCGTCCTGAGGTCATCGCGCGGATCGGTGCTTTTCGATGCGACCGGCAACTCGACGCAGCGGCAGCCCATTTCGGTGAGCGGCTCGAAGGTGCGGTCGCGCGGCGCGATGATCGTGACTTGCGCGCCGCGCGCGGTCAGCATGCGCAGCACGCCTTGCCGGTAGGTATAGATCGCCCACGCCGTGTTGCACACGAGGGCGATACGAAGCTTCGACTTTTCTTTCGTCATCCGGAAGTCAGGAATAGGTTCACGCGGCGGATGCGCGCTTCAGCAAGCGCGCCTTCAATCCACGCAACGCGCGATACGGCAAAACGAGATGCGCGATGCTCTTCGCGACGCCCGCCCAGTCGAGCGGATTGGTCACGCGCAAATGGCGCAGTTGCAGACGCAGCGTCGACATGATTTGCGCACGCCGTTTGGTCGCGCTGATGCCGCTTTCGTTCAGTTCGTAGAAGAGACCGAACTCCGGCAGATTCGCGCCGTCGTGCCGTTGTAGCAGACGCAGGATCAGATCGAGATCCTCGGCGGCGCGATACTGCGCGCGATAGTTGCCCGCTTCGATCACGGCGTCGATGCGCAGCATCAGCGACGGATGCGTGAAGCATGTGCGCGCGAGCATCATGCGGCGGATCGCGGCGGGATCGGCGGGCGGCGTGAGATCGAAGAGCGGCGCGCCATCGGTCGATACGACGTGCGTCCACATGCCGAGCACCGCGACGCGCGGATGCGCCTCCATATACGCGCGCTGCTTCGCGAGGCGAGCGGGCGTCGCGAGATCGCCTGCGTCGATGCGCGCCGCGTAACGGACGCCTCGCGCGTGCAGCGCCGCGATGCCCGCTTCGAGCGCGCGCTCGATGCCGCCGTTTTTCGGCATGCGCAGAATGTCGATGTTCATGCCGTCGATGACGGGCGCGACGATAGGCGGCGTGCTGCCATCGTCGACGATGAGCACGTTCACCATCGACGTTTCGCGTAACGACGCGAGCGTGCGTTCGACATCGGCCTGGCCGTTGAACGCGGGCATCAGCACGGCGACATCGTGGAGTTCGTTCATGCGCGCAGCCGAAAACGGATGTAGTAGAAATTCACCGATGCCGCCGCGACATAACCCGCCGCGAGTCCGATCAGCGCGCCGTAGCCTTCCATGCGCGGTATCGCGAACCAGTTCACCGCGAACGCGACCGCGAGCGCGAAAAGCCATTTCGACAGCAGCACATACTTCGCCTGATATTTCAGCACGACGAGATTGCCGATCGCTTCGATGCCCGCGGGCACCGAAAGCCACACGGCCCAGCGGAAGATGTCCGCCGCGCCCGCGTAATTCGGTCCGAACACGCGCGCGATGATGAAGCCCGCGAGCGCATCGAGGACGGCCGCGCCTGCGATCATCAGCGCGGCGGTCATCGCGAAGAGGCGCACGAGATTGCGCTTCAGGCGCGCGGTTTCCTGCACGCGATACACGAACGCCGGCGCGATGGTCTGCGAGAGCATCAGCGCGAGCGCGATCCAGTTCTCGTTCAACTGCTGCGCGGCGGAGTAAAGCCCGAGTTCCGCGAACGACACGCGATGCGCGAGCATCAGCCGGTCGAGCTTCAGGAACAGATACATGCAGATGAGCCCGAGCCAGAACACCGTGCCCGCGCTCGCGAAATGTCTGAACAGTGCGCGGTCGAAACGCCAGCCGAGCGTGCCGCCGTGACGGCGCACGTAGTACGCGACGAGCGCGGCGCTGATCGCCGCGGCTTCGAGCGCCCAGAGCCAGCCGAAGCTCGACGGCGCGGCCGCGATGCGCACGAGCGCGAAGACGAGCGCCGCCTTGACGATGGCCGCCGCCATGCTCGCGATGAGCTGCGGCTTGCTGTAGGTGAGGCTTTGCAGCCACGAATTGACGACGCCGATGAACGGCTCGCGAAAGAGCATCGTGACGGCGAGTCCGGCGAGCATCAGCCCGACCATCGGGTCCGTGCCGCCGGCGGCGATCCAGATCCACGTTACGCAGAGTGCGACGACCGACACGCCCATGCGCAGCACGAACGCGCTGCCGAGTACGGCGCCGGTATCGGCGGGCTTGCGGTTGACGATCGTCGGCACGAGAATCTCCGCGCCGCACACCCAGGTGATCGGCGCGATGACGAGCAGCAGCGTGTTCGCGTATTGCCATTTGCCGAAGTCGTCCGGGCCGAGGTAGCGCGCGAGCAAACCGGAGATGACGATGGCGACCGCGATCTGCGTGAGCCGCTCCAGCCCGAGCCAGACGATGTTGGCGAGCGCGCGGGCGACGTCCGGATTGCCGGAGCGCGTGAGCGCCTTCATGCGGTGAAGCGCTCGGCGTAATCGGGCACGGCGCGTGCTACCCAAGCCTGACCGCCTCGCGCAAACGAGCGATCGGTCAAGTTTTGTGTGTTTGCACGCAGACGCGCCTCATTCGAAGGCATCGAGGCGAAAGGGCGTTTGAGCATTGGATTAGAATGAACGCGCACGCTCCAACCGGCTTCGTCAGAGCGAGCGCAACCACCAGAGCGCCGAAAGACAGCGATTATAAGTGCGATCCGTGGGCCGCCCGCTGCGCCGGTTTTGCATCCATTTGCTTCGAATTGTTTCTTTCGTATTGGTTTACCAGACGCATAGGCAGAATTCGATACGTCATCTGGCAGTCGTTCGCGCGCGCTGTGCATTGCAGCGGCGCGCCAACCGTCACGACCTGCATGCCCTCATGGCTGCATCGCCGAGAAACCATCAATTAATAGAGAGGAGGTAGCCATCTCATGAGCCAAGTTTCCCAATCCATTTTCAAGGCCTACGACATTCGCGGGATCGTCGGCAAGACGGTCGACAAGGACGTCGCTAGGAGCATAGGCCAGTCGTTCGGCAGCGAGATCAAAAAGCAGGGCGGCGATTCGGTCGTGGTCGCGCGCGACGGTCGTCTCTCCGGTCCCGAACTCGTCGGCGCACTCTCGGATGGCCTGCGCGCGGCGGGCGTCGATGTCGTCGATATCGGCATGGTGCCGACTCCGGTCGGCTACTTCGCGGCGAGCGTGCCGCTGCCGTTGCCTTCGGGCGAGCGTCGCGTCGATTCGTGCATCGTCGTGACGGGCAGCCACAATCCGCCGGACTACAACGGCTTCAAGATGGTGCTGCGCGGCGCGGCCATCTACGGCGATCAGATCCAAGGCTTGTACAAGCGCATCGTCGATAACGACTTCACGACGGGCGAAGGCACGTACACCGAATTCGACGTGTCGCAGATGTATCTCGACCGCATCGTGTCGGACGTGAAGCCGGTGCGCGCGATGAAGATCGTCGTCGATACGGGCAACGGCGTCGCGGGCGGTCTCGCGCCGCGTCTTTTCAAGGCGCTCGGCTGCGAGCTGGTCGAACTCTTCACGGAGATCGACGGCAACTTCCCGAATCATCATCCGGATCCGGCGCATCCGGAGAATCTGCAGGACGTCATCAAGGCGCTCAAGGAAACGGACGCGGAAGTCGGCTTTGCGTTCGATGGCGATGGCGACCGTCTCGGCGTCGTCACGAAGGACGGGCAGGTCATCTATCCGGATCGCCAGTTGATGCTGTTCGCGCAGGAAGTGCTGTCGCGCAACAAGGGCGGCCAGATCATTTACGACGTGAAGTGCACGCGCAATCTCGCGAAGTGGGTGCGCGAGCAGGGCGGCGAGCCGGTCATGTGGAAGACCGGCCATTCGCTTGTGAAGGCGAAGCTGCGTGAAACGGGCGCGCCGCTCGCGGGCGAAATGAGCGGTCACGTGTTCTTCAAGGATCGCTGGTACGGCTTCGACGACGGTTTGTACACCGGCGCGCGTATGCTCGAAATCCTGTCGCGCGTGGCCGATCCGAGCAAGCTGCTCAACGATCTGCCGAATTCGCTTTCCACGCCTGAACTGCAATTGAAGTTGCAGGAGGGCGAGAATTTCGAGCTGATCGCGCGTCTGCAGAAATCGGCGAAGTTCACTGGCGCGGACGACGTGCTGACGATCGACGGTCTGCGTGTCGAGTACCCGGATGGGTTCGGGCTGGCGCGTTCGTCGAATACGACGCCGGTCGTCGTGATGCGTTTCGAAGCGGACAACGACGCGGCGCTGAAGCGCATTCAGGAAGATTTTCGTCGGGTGATTCTGGCGGAGAAGCCGGACGCGCAGTTGCCGTTTTAAGTATTGCGGGCGTCACTCGATGCCCGGTGAAAAGCGGCGCAATCGAATCGATTGCGCCGCTTTTTTTGCTTATCCGATGAACGCGCCGCGCTAAAATCCCCGTTTTCCTGCTCACCGCGCCGCGCCGTCCGCGCTTCTCCATCTCAGCGTGCAAAAGATCCTGATCGTCCGCGTGTCGTCGCTTGGCGACGTCGTCCACAACATGCCGGCCATCGCCGACATCCGCCGCCGCTATCCCGATGCGCAAATCGACTGGCTCGTCGAGGAAAGTTTCGCGAGTCTCGTCGAACTCGTACACGGCGTGCGCCGCGCGATTCCGTTTTCGCTCAGGCGCTGGCGCAAGGCGTTCACGTCGCCGGCGAACTGGCGCGAAATCGGCAAGTTCAAGCGCGAACTCGCCGCCGAAAAATACGATCTCGTCATCGACTGCCAGGGTCTCATCAAGACCGCGTGGGTCGCGAGCTGGGCGCGCGGGCCGCTCGTCGGCCTCGGCAATCGCACCGACGGCGCGGGCTACGAATGGCCGGTGCGCTTTTTCTACGACCGGCGCGTGCCGATCGAACCGCGCACGCACGTCGTCGAGCGCACGCGGCAACTCGTGGCGGCGGCGCTCGACCTGCCGAAGCCGCAAACGACCGACGACATCGACTTCGGCCTCGACACGCGACGCGCGACGCTCGCCGTCTCCGCGCTCGGGCTGAATCTTCCCGTGCCTTACGTCGTGTTCGTGCACGCCACCTCGCGCGCCGACAAGCAATGGCCCGAAGCCGCGTGGATCGAACTGGGCCAAGCGCTCGTGACGCGCGGTGCGTCGATCGTGCTGCCGTGGGGCAGCGAGGCCGAACGCGCAACGAGCGAAAAGCTCGCGAAGGAATTCGGCGCGGCCGCGATCGTGCCGCCGAAGATGTCGCTGCCCGCGGTCGTCGGGCTGATCGACGGTGCCGCGGCGACCGTCGGCGTCGATACCGGTTTGGTGCATATTGCCGCGGCGCTGAAGCGCCCGACCGTCGAGTTGTACAATTTCTCGACCGCATGGCGCACCGGCGGCTATTGGTCGCCGAACGTCGTCAATCTCGGCGACGCGAGCCGGCATCCGACGCTTTCCGAAGTGAAGACCGCGCTCGCGGGCTTCGGCCTGCTGTAGTTTTCACCGCGCTGCGCTGTGTGCGGGCAACTCAAGGTCGTAGACACATGACGGAATCTCAAATCATCGAAGTCGCCTCGGGCGATTGGCAAGGCAAGAACCTGTCCGTGCCGCGCGAGACGCTGCTCGCCGGCGTCGAAAACGGCAAAGTGCTGTATTTCCCCAACCTGCGCTTTCCGATCGAAGGCGGCGAGCTTTCGCTGCTCGATCCGGGCATCGCGGATCCGAAGCGCAAGAACATCAGCCTCGCGCCCAACGGCGGCGCGTTAAACGGCGTGCTCGGCGACAGCGTGATGCAGTCGGCGGTGCGCTCGCTCATCAAGCGCTATCAGGATCATGCGCGTTCGCTCGTCGACGGGCTCTTTCTCGAATACGACGGAAAGCTGCGCGTCGCGCCCACGAGCCTCAGGCTGCGTCAGGTCGAGACGCGCGAAACATCCTGGCGAAAGGACGATGCCCGTCTTCACGTCGATGCCTTCCCGTCGCGGCCAACGCACGGCGAGCGCATCTTGCGCGTGTTCACGAACATCAATCCGAAAGGCGCGCCGCGCGTGTGGCGCGTCGGCGAGCCGTTCGAGGACATGGCGAAGCGTTTCCTGCCCGGCATCAAGGCGCAGGCGCCCGGCTCGGCGTGGCTGATGAATCTGCTGCACATCACGAAGTCGCCGCGCAGCGAGTACGACCATCTGATGCTGCATCTGCATGATGCGATGAAAGCCGATCTCGACTATCAGAAAAATTCGCCGCAGGAGACGATGCCGTTTCCGCCCGGCTCGGTGTGGGTCTGCTTCTCCGATCACACCTCGCATGCGGTGATGTCCGGCCAGTTCATGATGGAGCAGACCTTCTTCCTGCCCGTCAAGGCGATGGCGCGCCCCGATCACGCGCCGCTCGGCATTCTCGAACGCCTGAAGGGCCGGGCGCTCGTTTGAGCGGCGCCGCCTCGTCCGCCGCTACGCCGGGCGCATCGGCTTCCGTGCTCCGGCTCGTCTATCGCGCGCTCTGGTGGCTCGTCGCGCCGCTCGCGGTGCTGCGGCTCTACATCCGTTCGCGAAAGGAGCGCGGTTATCGCGAGCATATCGGCGAGCGTTTCGGCCACATCGCGCCGCGCCGCGCCGACGATCTCGCGCCGCTCATCTGGGTGCACGCGGTGTCCGTGGGCGAGACGCGCGCGGCGCAGCCGCTCATCGACGCGCTGATGAAAGCGCATCCCGAAGCGCGCGTGCTGCTCACGCACATGACGCCGAGCGGCCGCGCCACCGGCGTCGAGCTTTTCGGCGACCGCGTGTTGCGCAGCTATCTTCCCTACGATCTGCCCATTCTCGTGCGGCGCTTTCTGCGCGCGTGGCGGCCGTCGCTCGGCATCGTGATGGAAACGGAAGTCTGGCCGACGCTCATCGACGAATGCAAACGCGCCGACGTGCCGCTCGTCTTGACGAACGCGCGCATGTCGGAACGTTCGTACCGGCGCGCGGCGAAGTTCGGGCGCGCGGTGCGCGAGGTGTTTGGCGGCTTTTCGCGTGTGCTCGCGCAGACGCCGTCCGATGCCGAGCGGCTCACCGCGCTCGGCGCGCGCAATGTCGCCGTGCTCGGCAATCTGAAGTTCGACATGACCGCGCCGCCCGAACTGATCGCGCGCGGTCACGCGTGGCGCGCGGCGATCGGCGAGCGGCCCGTGTGGGTCGCGGCGAGCACGCGCGAGGGCGAGGAAACGCTCGTGCTGCGCGCATTCTCGGCCCTCAACGTGCCCGATGCGTTGCTGATTCTCGTGCCGCGTCATCCGCAGCGTTTCGACGAAGTGTCCGCGCTGATCGCGAGTCTCGGGCTGACGAGCGCGCGCCGGTCGGTGTGGGCGCCGAAGCCCGTCGCGGCGGGCTCGGGCGCGGACGTGCCCGAGCCGTTGCCGGCGAGCGTGCAGGTCTTGCTCGGCGATTCGATGGGCGAGCTCGGCGCGTATTATGCGGCCGCGGATCTGGCGTTCATCGGCGGAAGTCTGTTGCCGCTCGGCGGGCAGAATCTGATCGAAGCATGCGCGGCAGGTGTGCCGGTGCTGATCGGCCCGCACACGTTCAACTTCACGCAGGCGACGAACGATGCGATCGCGGCGGGCGCGGCGTTGCGCGTGCAGGATCCGCAGGAACTCGCGCGCGGTCTGCGCGAGATCTTCGGCGACAAGGCGCGGCGTCTCGCGATGAGCGCGGCGGCTTCGGCGTTCGCGGCGCGGCATCGCGGCGCGACGGAGCGTACCGTGAGCGTGCTGAGCGCGCTGCTTGAAGAGGACAGCGAAGCGGCGAAGTGATCCGACGCGATCTCGCTGTTTCCTGCCGCCAACTGCGCTTTTCCTCAGATGAATCTTGCGAAGTAAGTTCGGAGGATAATGAACTTCCTCGAGCCGATCCTTTCGAACGCATAACAAGCGGCCGGGTGCCTGCGAACGTGCTTCCAATTTTCTTCGAGGACGCGCATGCAAGATCTCATCAAGTCCGTCGTCAAGGACATGTTGCCGCCAAGACTGTTGCGCCTGCTGCGGCCATCCCCAGGACCGACCGATGCATGGGGCACCGTCCGTTACGGCGCGCATGGCCTGATTCTTCCCGGCAATCGGCGCTTCGAATACCGGCCTTGTCCGGCGGATCGCTCGGTTTGTCGGCAGATCTTCTTTCTTCGCGAATACGCGACGGATCATCTCATGCGCGCGAAGGAAATCGCCGCGTTCTATGAGGCTTGCGAAAATCCGCTGATCGTCGATGCGGGCGCCAACATCGGCGCCGCCGCAGTGTGGCACGCGCTCACTTATCCGAAAGCGAAGATCGTCGCCATCGAGCCGGATATATCGAATTTCGCGCTGCTCAACAAGAATGCACAGGCGTTTCCGTCGATCAAACCGCTCAACGCCGCGATCGCGGCCAAGCGCGGCACGCTTTATCTGAACGATCCGGGCGGCGGCGAGTGGGCGTTTCGCACCGCGGAGCAGCCCACCGAGAAAGGCTATGCCGTCGATGCGCTCACGCTCGAAGACGTGATGCCGTCCGGCACGACGCCGTTCATCCTGAAGATCGATATCGAAGGCGCGGAGGCCGACCTGTTCTCGCGCCATTGCGATGCGCTGAACATGTTTCCGGTCATCATCATCGAGCTGCACGACTGGATGCTTCCCGGCGAATCGAACAGCCGCAACTTCCTGCAATGGCAAGTCGCGATGAAGCGCGACTTCGTGCAGGTCGGCGAGAACGCGGTCTCGATATCGAATTCGATCGCGCTGCCGTAACGCGTTGTCGTCACGCGATTTTCCGCCTCAAGCCAGCAGCAAACCCTTCTTCTCGATGAAGCGGATGACTTCGTCGAGCCCATCGAGCGCCTTCAGATTGCACATCACGAAGGGCCGCTCGCCGCGCATCTTCTTCGCGTCGCTCGCCATGATGTCGAGATTCGCGCCGACGTGAGGCGCTAGATCGGTCTTGTTGATGACGAGCAGATCCGACTTCGTGATGCCAGGCCCGCCTTTGCGCGGAATCTTCTCGCCGCCCGCGACATCGATCACGTAGATAGTCAGATCGGAGAGTTCGGGGCTGAAAGTCGCCGCGAGGTTATCGCCGCCCGATTCGATGAACACGATATCCGCATCCGGAAACTTCGACACCATGCGATCGACGGCTTCGAGATTGATCGACGCATCTTCGCGGATTGCCGTATGCGGGCAGCCGCCCGTCTCGACGCCCATGATGCGCTCGGCCGGCAGCGCGCCCGCGACGGTCAGCAGGCGCTGATCTTCCTTCGTGTAGATATCGTTGGTGATGGCGACGAGATCGTATTTCTCGCGCATCGCCTTGCAGAGCATTTCGAGCAGCGTGGTCTTGCCGGAGCCGACCGGCCCGCCGACACCGACACGCAACGGCGGCAGTTTCTTGGTTCGGCGAGCGGCGGAAGAGTAAGCGGGAGCGTTCATGGAGTGTCGGTTCAGGAGCGGAAAAGCCGCGAATATTGCGATTCGTGCCGCGCGGACAAAACGCCGAGCTGCGGCGCGAAGGTGTTGATCTGTTCAGGCGCTGTATCGAGCGCGCGGCGCACGGCGGCATCGATCGGCTCGCGCAACGCGACGATGATGCGCTGTCCCGCGAGCTGGCCGAGCGGCACGGCCTTGAGCGCGGCGGCCGCCTGATTCTCGACCCAGCTGAATGCGTAGGCCGCGAGCGCGGCGTCGGGTGCCGCATCGTACGCGAACGCGGCGAACGCGAAGGCGGTCGGCTGCGCGATCGGCTTGATCGCGGCGAGCGTCGCGCGGCGTGCTTCGTCGCCCCATTCGAGCGACACGCACAACTGCGCGAGCGACCAGCCCATCTGCTCCGTTTCGCGTCTCAATTCCGCCGATTCGCGGCTCCCGATGTATTCATCGTTCGCGGCGCTCAGCGCGGCTTCGTCGTGCGAACGCCAGTGTTCGATCTGATGCGCGAGCATCGGCAATTCGCCGCGCGCGAGCACGCTGGAAAGGCCGCTCGCGATCCAGTCGCGCGCGCTGTCGCCGTCGTGGATCAGGCCGTGCTCGATCGCCGCTTCGAGCCCTTGCGAATAGCTGAACGCGCCGATCGGCAATGCCGGCGACGCGAGATGCAACAGCGCGGTGAGCTCAGCGATGCGCATGGCCGTGGTGATGATGACCGTGATCGTGACTATGATCGTGACTATGATCGTGGCCGCACGACGAATGATCGTGATCGTGCCCGTGATGCTCGTCGAATACCTTCTGCGCGAGCGCGTAGTCCTCGCTGAACGTCTCGTCGTGGCCGTGCTTGTGTCCGCCGCCGTACGCGCCCGTTTCGGGCTGGAACGGCTGCGATTCGTGCGCGACGAGCACGCCTAAGCGCTTCAGCATGTCTTCGAGCACGGGATCGGCTTCGAGCTTCAGATACTCCGCGCCGACTTCGACCGGCGTATGCCGGTTGCCGAGGTGATAGGCCGCACGCGTCAAGAGACGCACGCTCGGCGCACGCACGATGAGCACGTCCTCCGCCGCCGCGACGACGCGCACGAAGCCGCCGTCGTCGGCGACGAGCATGTCGCCATCCGCGAGCACGGTGCCGCGCGGCATGACGAGGGCGACTTCCTCGCCGTTGTCGAGCGTGGCGGCGAGGCGGCTCTTGCAGCGCGCATCGAAGGGAAGAGTCAGCGTGGGCGCGCGTTTTTTGAGGACGTCGGCAAGCTTCGCGGTCAGACGTTTGTCGATGGTACGCATATCAGAACAAGAAGTAACGCTGCGCCATCGGCAGAACGGTGGCGGGATCGCATGTGAGCAATTGTCCGTCGGCGATCACCTGATAGGTCTGCGGATCGACGCTGATGGACGGCTGCCATGCATTGTGAATCATGTCGGCCTTCGTCACATTGCGGCAGTTCCTGACCGCGACGATCTGCTTTTGCAAGCCATAACGATCCGCGATGCGCGCCTCCATCGCCATCTGCGATACGAATGTCAGCGACGTCTTGCCAAGCGCGCCGCCGCGCGTCGCGAACATCTCGCGATAATGCACCGGCTGCGGCGTCGGAATGGACGCGTTCGGGTCGCCCATCTGCGCGACCGCGATCATGCCGCCCTTGACGATCATCGCGGGCTTCACGCCGAAGAACGCGGGTTCCCAGAACACCAGATCGGCCCACTTGCCCGGCTCGATCGAGCCGACTTCATGCGCGATGCCGTGCGTGATTGCCGGATTGATCGTGTACTTCGCGACATAGCGCTTCGCGCGGAAATTATCATTACGCGCGCTGTCTTCGGGCAACGCGCCGCGCTGCACCTTCATCTTGTGCGCGGTCTGCCATGTGCGAATGATGACTTCACCGACGCGGCCCATTGCTTGGGAATCCGAAGAAAGCATCGACAGCGCGCCGAGATCGTGAAGGATGTCTTCGGCCGCGATGGTCTCGCGACGAATCCGCGATTCCGCGAACGCGATGTCTTCCGCGATCGACGGATCGAGGTGATGGCACACCATCAGCATGTCGAGATGCTCATCGAGCGTGTTGACGGTGTAGGGGCGCGTCGGATTCGTGGAAGAGGGCAGCACGTTCGATTCGCCCGCGACCTTGATGATGTCCGGCGCATGGCCGCCGCCCGCGCCTTCTGTGTGATACGTGTGGATCGTGCGGCCCTTGAACGCGGCGATGGTCGTTTCGACGAAGCCCGCTTCGTTCAGCGTGTCGGTGTGGATGGCGACTTGCGTGTCGGTGTCGTCGGCGACGCTCAAGCAATTGTCGATCGCGGCGGGCGTCGTGCCCCAATCCTCGTGCAGCTTCAGGCCGATCGCGCCCGCTTTCACCTGCTCGATCAGCGGCTCCGGCAGGCTCGCGTTCCCCTTGCCGAGAAAGCCGAGATTGACGGGCCAGCCGTCGGCGGCCTGCAGCATGCGCTCCATGTGCCACGGGCCCGGCGTGCAGGTTGTCGCGTTGGTGCCGGTCGCGGGGCCGGTGCCGCCGCCGAGCATCGTCGTGACGCCGCTCGCGAGCGCTTCGTCGATCTGTTGCGGGCTGATGAAGTGAATGTGCGTATCGACGCCGCCCGCCGTCACGATCATGCCTTCGCCCGCGATCACTTCCGTCGCCGCGCCGATCGCGATGTTCACGTTCGGCTGAATGTCCGGATTGCCCGCCTTGCCGATGGCGAAGATGCGTCCACCCTTGATGCCGATATCGGCCTTCACGATGCCCCAGTGATCGAGGATCAGCGCATTGGTCACGACGGTATCGACGACGTCGGCGGCGGGGCGCTGCGACTGGCCCATGCCGTCGCGAATCACCTTGCCGCCGCCGAACTTCACTTCTTCGCCGTAGGTCGTGAAGTCGCGTTCCACTTCGATGATGAGATCGGTGTCGGCGAGGCGCACGCGGTCGCCGGTGGTCGGGCCGAACATTTCCGCATAAGCGCGGCGGCCGATGCGTAGCGTCATATCTGTCCTTTTTTAGAGCGGGCCCATGACGAGCGCGTTGAAGCCGTACACATGGCGATCGCCGGCCAGCGCGACGAGTTCGACGGTGCGTTCCTGACCGGGTTCGAAGCGGACTGCCGTGCCCGCCGCGATGTTCAATCGGAAGCCGCGCGCCTTCTCGCGCTCGAATTTGAGCGCCGCGTTGACTTCGTAGAAGTGGAAGTGCGAGCCGACCTGCACCGGCCGGTCGCCATGATTCGCGACGACGACCGTAACCGTCTCGCGGCCCGCATTGAGCTCGTGCTCGCCATCGTCGATGAAATATTCGCCGGGGATCATGATGTCAGGGAATCGGATGATGAACGGTGACGAGCTTGGTGCCGTCGGGGAAGGTCGCTTCGATCTGGATGTCGGGAATCATCTCGGGCACGCCTTCCATCACGTCGTCGCGCGTGAGCAGCGTGGTGCCGTAGTGCATGACTTCGGCGACGGTCTTGCCGTCGCGCGCCGCTTCCATCAATGCCGCCGATATGAACGCGACCGCTTCCGGATGATTGAGCTTGAGGCCGCGCGCGCGGCGACGCTCGGCGAGCAGGGCCGCTGTGAAGATCAGCAGCTTGTCCTTTTCTCTGGGCGTGAGTTTCATGGGCTTCTTCTATGGAGAAAAGTGTTTCGGGCTTTGCAATGCTAGCACCGGAATGCCGCGTCTCATGCGCTTTTAAGGGGCTTTCGGTAGGCTTTCGGCTTACTGGATGAAGCGCTGCAACTCCACGGTCGACGGCCGCTCGAAGATGGCGTCCGGCGTGCCCGATTCCCACACGCGCCCCTGATGCATGAACACGACCTTGTCGCTCACCTTGCGCGCGAAGCGCATTTCGTGCGTGACCATGATGAGCGTCATGCCGTCGCGCGCGAGGTCTTCGACGACCGCTAGCACTTCGCCGACGAGTTCGGGATCGAGCGCCGATGTGATCTCATCGCAGAGCAGCACGGTCGGCTTCATCGCAAGTGCGCGCGCGATCGCGACGCGTTGCTGCTGACCGCCCGAAAGCTGATCGGGAAAAGCATCGAACTTGTCGCCGAGACCGACGCGTTCGAGCACGGTATGCGCCGTCGCGCGCGCCTTCGCCCTGTGGATCTTCCTGACGACGGTCTGCGCGAGCATCACGTTTTCGCCCGCGGTGAGATGCGGAAAGAGGTTGTACTGCTGAAACACCATGCCGACTTTCAGCCGCAGCGCGCGCAGGTCGGCATGACGCGCATCGATATGCTCGCCGTCGATTTCGATCGAGCCTTCGTCGATGCTCTCCAGACCGTTGAGCGTGCGCAGCAACGTGCTCTTGCCCGAGCCGCTGCGCCCGATGATCGACACGACTTGTCCGCGCTCGACGGCGAAGTCGATGCCCTTCAGCACCTGATTCGCGCCGAACTGCTTCTGAAGATTGCGGGTTTCAACGAGCGGCATTCCATTTCCTTTCGAGCGTGCGCGCATAGCGCGTCAGCGGATAGCAAAGCAAGAAGTAGATAACGGCGACGAGCCCATACACGAGAAACGGCCGGAAAGTTGCGTTCGAAATCATCGTGCCAGCCTTCGTCAGTTCCGTGAAGCCGATGATCGATACGAGCGCCGTGTCCTTCACCGCCTGCACCGCGAAGCCGACCGTCGGGCCGACC
This sequence comes from Caballeronia zhejiangensis, assembly GCF_000698575.1. Lineage (GTDB taxonomy): Bacteria > Pseudomonadota > Gammaproteobacteria > Burkholderiales > Burkholderiaceae > Caballeronia > Caballeronia zhejiangensis. The sequence goes on along the minus strand of NZ_JFHD01000017.1, from coordinate 119,425 downwards.
GCGATGCGCGTCGCTTGCGGCAGGATCACGTGACGAAGCTGCTCCATGTAACTCATCGCGAGCGACGACGATGCTTCCCACTGGCCCTTCGGCACCGCTTCGACCGCGCCGCGCCAGATCTCCGCGAGATACGCGCTCGTGAAGAGCGTGAGACCGACGCTCGCCGCGAGCCACGGCGACACGTCGATGCCGAGCAAGGGCAGGCCGAAGAACACGAGGAACAACTGCATGAGAAGCGGCGTGCCCTGAAAGAGCTGGATATAGCCTTTGACGAGCATGCGCAGCACTTGCGATTTCGACACGCGCATGACGAGCAGCACGAAGCCGACGATGCCGCCCAGCACGAACGACACGATCGACAGCACGACGGTCCAGCGCGCCGCGAGCAGCAGGTTCTCGAAGATCTGCGCGAGCGTGAATTCGATCATCGCGCGGCGCTCCGGTGATTCATCAGAAAGCGCTTGCCCATGGCGTTCAATGCGGCGCGCAGAGCGAGCGCCATCACGAGATACGCGGCCGTGATGAAGAAGCACGTCTCGAACGCGCGGAAGTTGCGCGACTGGATATAGCTCGCGGCATACGTGAGATCGGGCACCGATATCTGCGAGACGACCGCCGAGCCGAGCATCGTGATGACGATCTGGCTCGTCAATGCGGGGAACACTTTGGCGAGCGCTTGCGGCAACACGACATGACGGAACGTCTCGCCACGCGACATCGCGAGCGATGCCGCCGCTTCGAGATGACCCTTCGGCACGGCGGCGACGCCCGCGCGCACGATCTCGATCGAGTACGCGCCGAGATTGAGCGTCATCGCGAGAATGGCCGCGACGTATTCGCTGAGATGAATGCCGAGCGCGGGCAGGCCGAAGAATACGAAGAACAGTTGCACGATGAACGGCGTGTTGCGGACCGCTTCGACATAGGCGCCGACGATCGCCGCGAGCCACGCATGCCGGCTGTTGCGCGCGGCGGCGCCGAGCACGCCGACCGACACGCCGAGCGCCGTCGAGACGGCGGTCAGCGCGAGCGTGGTCGCCGCGCCGCTCGCGAACATGCCCGCGTACTGCGCGAGATCGGCGAATTGAAGTTCATAGGCCATACGATGCCGCGCTCCCGATCAAAGGGTCGCGGGCAGCGGCTGGTTGAACCACTTCTTCGACATCGTGTTGAGCGTGCCGTCCTTCTTCGCCTGCGCGATGGTGTCGTCCACTTTCGACATCAGGCGCGGCTCGTTCTTGTTCATGCCGACGAAGCACGGCGAATCCTTGATGATGAACTTCGCTTCCGGCCGGCGCGGCGGATTCTTCGACAGGATCGCCGCCGCGACGATGTTGCCCGCCGCGATCAGTTGCACCTGTCCCGAGAGAAAGGCCGAGATGGTCGCGTTGTTGTCCTCGAAGCGCTTGATGGTCGCGTTGGGCGCCATCTGCGAGAGCGCGATCTCTTCGAGCGCGCCGCGCGTGGCGCCGACGGTCTTGCCGGTGAGATCGGCGGGGCTCGTCACCTTGATGTCGGCGGGGCCGAACACGCCTTGGAAGTAGGGCGCGTAAGCCGTCGAGAAGTCGAGCACCTTCTCGCGTTCCGGCGTCTTGCCGAGCGACGAGATCACGAGATCGACCTTGTTGGTCGTCAGATACGGGATGCGGTTCGCGCTGTTGACGGGCACGAGTTCGAGCTTCACGTTCATCGACTTGGCGAGCAGCGCGGCCATGTCGACGTCGTAGCCTTGCGGTTTCATGTCGGCGCCGACCGAGCCGAAGGGCGGATAGTCTTCGGGCACGGCGACGCGCAGCGTGCCGTTCTTCGCGATGGTGTCGAGCGCGTCGGCATGCGCGGCGAGAGGCGCGAGGGAAAGCAGCAGCGCGACGAGTGCGGTGCGCCGCGTGCGGGAAAAAGTCGTGAGCATCGATGATCCTTCGGTCTTGAACGGCCGCGTTGGAATGCGCGGCTCTCGAGCGAAGGCTTAAAGCGAGAGTCGTGCCATCGATGCCTATTTCTTATGCTGTCAGCGTTTGCCGGTTACGCATATATCGCCGCGCACAACGGATGTGCAGACGCGTGCGCTTCGTTGGTGCGTACTAGGTAGTCCACAAACGCAGAGGTCGCGCATCGACGCCATGCACGAGCGGACGAAGACGCGACCAGCAATCGGTGAGTGCGTTTTGCAGCGGTTCCATGGAGCGGCTGATCGCGCGCACGATCAGCACGCCCGGCGCGACGCACGATGCGCCCGCGCGGAGCTCATCGTCGAAGGGAAGATGTGCGGCGAGGGTCTCGGCGAGGGCATCGTCGCATGCGGGGCCGATCGCCCAGAGCGTGCCGTAAGCGGGGAAGCCCGCGAGACCTTGAGCGGAGTCGCGCAGCGGATCGCGCGCATCGAGCAGCGTGCGTTCGAACCAGAGCGTCGAACCATTGCGATGCGCGATACGCGATGTCGCCTTGATTTGCCCTTGCGTCCACTTTTCGCCGGCGGCGGCGCGCCCGAGCAGCATTGCGTCCCAGCCGATCGCGCTCGCGCCTTCATCGAGTGTCAGGTTGAATTCGAGTTCGACGTTCGACGATTCGAACACGATGTTGTTTTGCGGAAGCCAGTCGAGCCTGGCGTGCGCGGCGAGATCGATATCGATGCGCTGCGTCGCGAGCTTGCCGTTGGCCTTGTACCACTTGGTCGCGCCGGGCGTCGTGATGACGGCGTGCGTGTCTTGGTGCAGACGAACGTCGATGGAAAGACGATCGCCGCCCGCGACGCCGCCGGGCGGGTGCACGATCACCGAATGACAGATATCGCCTTCGGGATAGAGCGGCCGTTGCAGCCGCAATGGGCCTTCGTGCTTGCGATGAACGCAGACGGTGCGGCCGTGCTGACGCGCGTAGCCGAGTTCGAGCGAGCCGCGCCAGATGTTCGGATCGGCGAGTGTTGCGTGCGATTCGTGGTGCATGAGCGATGCGTTTTTCTAGAGCGGAGCCTCGATCATACGGCGATCAGCTCGCGCACTCCATGCGCGTCCATTTCCGAGCCCGCGCCGCCCGCGACGATTTCGCCGCGGCTCATGACCCAGTATCGATCGGCGAGTTCGCGCGCGAAGTCGTAATACTGCTCGACGAGCAGGACCGTCATGCCCATTTCGTCGACGAGTTGCCGAAGCGTTCGGCCGATATCGCGGATGATCGATGGCTGAATGCCTTCGGTCGGCTCGTCGAGGATGAGCAGTTGCGGCTCGCTCATCAGCGCGCGGCCGATTGCGAGTTGCTGTTGTTGACCGCCGGAGAGATCGCCGCCTCGGCGGTTCTTCATGTCTTTGAGGACGGGGAACAGCGCGTAGATGTGATCGGGAATCTTCGATGGCGCTTTGCGGCTCGCTGCGCCGACGAGCAGGTTTTCTTCGACGGTGAGACGGCCGAAGATGTCGCGGCCTTGCGGCACGTAGGCGAGGCCGTTTGCGACGCGCGCGTGGGTGGGCATCGAGGAGAGCTTGTTGCCGCGCCAGGCGATGGTGCCGCTTTTTGTCGGGACGACACCCATCAGGCAGCGAAGGAGCGTCGTTTTGCCCACGCCGTTGCGGCCCAGCAGGACGGTGAGTTTTCCATCGGGGACGGTGAGTTTCACATCGCGGAGGATGTGGCTGCCGCCATAGTATTGGTTCAGGTTTTCGACTTCTAGCATTTGCTTTGTCTCTTGGTCTGCGCTTGTTTGCTTACGCTTGCGTGGAGTCCTGTGATCGCGTCGGTCTATTAGCACTGCCCCGCACAGGGGCAACGCTAATCGACCACTAAGAAAACAGGCTTGCACGACGACCCACGCCGACATAAAACACTAACGCCCAAGATAAGACTCAATAACGGCCTCGTCCCGTTTGACGTCATCGAGCGTGCCTTCGGCAAGAACACTCCCCTCAGCCATAACAGTAACCTTCCCGCTATCCCCCGAAAGCGCAGCAACAAACTCCATATCATGCTCGACGACCATCATCGAACACGACCCACGCAGCTTGTTGAGCAACTCCGCGAGTTCCATCGTTTCATGATCGGTCATGCCGGCCGCAGGCTCATCGAGCAGCAAGAGAGCAGGCTGCTGCATCAACAACATGCCGATTTCGAGCCGCTGCTTCTGCCCATGCGACAACTCGCCCGCAAGCCGCGTCGCCTGATGCTGAAGGCGAATCAGCTCGAGCGTCTCTTCGATGCGAGCCTGCGCGGCACCATCCAGCCGCGCCCTCAACGATGCGAACCAGCGCTTGTCCGTCTTCATCGCGAGTTCGAGGTTCTCCCACACCGGATGATTCTCGAACACAGTCGGCTTCTGAAACTTGCGCCCGATGCCCGTGCGCGCAATCACCGGCTCCGACATGCGCGTCAGATCGAACGTCTGCCCGAGAAAAACCTTGCCGTCGTCGGGACGTGTCTTGCCGGTGATGACATCCATCATCGTCGTCTTGCCCGCGCCGTTCGGACCGATCACGCAGCGCAACTCGCCCACATCGATCGACAACGTCAGCTTGTTCAGCGCGCGAAAGCCGTCGAAGCTCACGGTGACGTCCTCGAGATAGAGGATCGTGCCGTGCGATACATCGATCTCGCCGGGCGCGAGCACATGCCCCAGGCCCGACGACACGTTGATGTTCTTGTGGCTCGTCTCCGGAATCGGCGGCAAATCCACGATCAATGCGTTATGTGCAGTCATTCGGCAGCGTCTCCATGCGCCTTCTTGCGGCGCGCGAGATCGATCAGTCCCATGATGCCGTTCGGCAGAAGCAAGGGCACGAGCGTGAAGATGAGGCCGAGGAAAAACAGCCAATACTCCGCGAAATAGGCGGTGAAAAAGCTCTTCGCGCCGTTGACGGCGAACGCGCCGACGATCGGTCCGATCAGCGTGCCGCGTCCGCCGACCGCGACCCAGATCGCCATTTCGATCGAGTTCGCGGGCGACATCTCGCTCGGATTGATGATGCCGACCTGCGGCACATACAACGCGCCCGCGATGCCGCACAACACCGCCGACACCGTCCAGATGAAGAGCTTGTACGCGAGCGGGCTATAGCCGAGGAACATCAGGCGCGCTTCGCCGTCGCGCACGCCGGTGACCACTCGCCCGAGCTTCGACGTGACGATCCATCTCGCCGCGAGAAACGCGAGCACGAGCACCGCGAACGTGATGAGAAAGAGGGCGGTGCGCGTGCCCGGATGCGTGATTGGAAAGCCCGCGATGCGCTTGAAGTCGGTGAAGCCGTTGTTGCCGCCGAAGCCCGTTTCGTTGCGATAGAAAAGCAGCATCGCGGCGAAGGTCATCGCCTGCGTGATGATCGACAGATACACGCCCTTCACGCGCGAGCGGAACGTGAAGAAGCCGAACACCCACGCAAGCACGCCAGGCACGAGGACGACGAGCAACAGCGCATACCAGAGATGTTCCGTGCCCTCCCAGTACCACGGCAGCTTGTGCCAGTCGAGAAACACCATGAAGTCGGGAAGATCGCTTTGATACGTCCCCTCGCGGCCGATCGAGCGCATCAGGTACATGCCCATCGCGTAGCCGCCGAGCGCGAAGAAAAGCGCATGGCCCAAGCTCAGAATGCCGCAATAGCCCCATACGAGGTCGAGCGCGAGCGCGCCGATTGCGTAGCACATGAGCTTGCCGACGAGCGTCATCGCATAAGCCGAGAGATGGAACGTGCTCGTTTCCGGCAGCACGAGCGCGCTGACGGGCACGAAGATCACCATCGCGATGATGAGCGCGATCAACGCGAGCCAGCCTTTCTTCGGCAAGAGCGCGGCGCGCGGCGGCAGGCCGAGCGCGAAGCCCGCGCGCGCGGCGCCCGGATCGGGTTGCGGCGTGACGTCGAGGTTCGTGCCGACATTGGTCGAGGCGGTCATGTCTCAAGCCTCCGCGCTGCGGCCCTTGAGGGCGAACATGCCCTGCGGACGCTTCTGGATGAACAACACGATGAGCACGAGCACCGCGATCTTCGCGAGCACCGCGCCCCAGAACGGCTCGACCGCCTTGCTGACGAGCCCGAGCCCGAAGCCGCCGATCACCGTGCCCGCGAGCTGGCCGACGCCGCCGAGCACCACCGCCATGAACGAATCGATGATGTAGCTCTGGCCGAGATCGGGCCCGACGTTGCCGATCTGCGAGAGCGCGCAGCCGCCGAGTCCCGCGATGCCCGCACCGAACGCGAACGCGTACGAATCGACACGCGCTGTCTTGACGCCGACGCACGCGGCCATGCGGCGGTTCTGCGTCACCGCGCGCACGAAGAGGCCGAGGCGCGTCTTCGTGAGCACGCCCCACGCGATCGCGACGACGGCGAGCGAGAACGCGAGGATCGTCAGACGGTTGTACGGGAGGATGAGGTTCTGCATCACGGTGACGCCGCCGCTCATCCACGAGGGATTCGTCACCTGCACGTTCTGCGCGCCGAAGAGCGTGCGCGTCGCCTGAATCAGGATCAGGCTGATGCCGAAGGTCGTCAGCAGCGTTTCGAGCGGACGTCCGTAGAGATGCTTCAGCACGAGCCTTTCGAGCACGATGCCGACGAGCCCCGCGGCGATGAACGACGCAGGCACCGCGAAGAGCGGATACCAGTTGAACGCGGCGGGCGCGTAATGCTGCACGAGGTTCTGCACGACATAGGTCGCATAGGCGCCGATCATCAGGAACTCGCCGTGCGCCATGTTGATGACGCCGATCAGCCCATATGTGATCGCAAGCCCGAGCGCCGCGAGCAGCAGCACGCTGCCGAGCGAGAGGCCCGCGAAGATCGTGCCGAAGATTTCGCTGCGGCGCTGAATCGAATCGAGTGCGTAGATGCCTTCCTGAGCCGCGTTGCGTACGCGTTCGTCGGGTTCGTTGAACGTGCCGTCGGCCTTCTTCGCGACGATCGGGCGCAGCAGTTCGTACATGTCGAGGTCATGGCGCGCCGCGACGAGTTGCGCGGCTTCGAGACGCCTGTTCACGTCGGGATCGTGCAGCGCGGTCATCGCCCAGAGCGTGTCGAGGCGCTTCTTTAGTTCGGAATCCTTTTCGATTGCGCGGGCTCGGTCGATCATCGGCTTCATCGATGCGTCCGGGTTCTTCAGCAACGCAGCGATGGCGTCGCGGCGTTTGGCCGTATCGGGCGATGCGAGCTGCAGCCCCGACAACGCGCCCGCGACCTTCGTGCGCAGCAGATTGTTCAGCGTGATCGGTTGCGCATCAGGCGCTTCGGCGGTCTTGCCGGTGATCGCGTCCTTCGTGCCGTCATCGGTCTGAATGTAGACGTGACCGTTATCGGTCGCGACGAGCGAGCCATCGGACAGCGCGCCGAGCACGGCGATGGAAGGCGCATCGGCATTGGCAATGAGCTTGTCGATGGCGGCGGTCTTGGCTTCGAAGTCGTCGCCGGCGAGCGGGGCGAGATCGTCGTTGGTGAGCGCGTGGGCCGCGAGCGACGTCATCGCGAGGATGAGCGCAAAGAGCGCGCGCTTGAGGGAGCCGGTCATGTGGGCCTTTCCGTTAGAACTCGAAAGGCCGCGCGCATCGCATGAAACGCGCGGCCTCGCTGCATCGACGTCACGCGTTACGCGACACGCACACGCTGACGGCGCAGGAACGCGGGAATCGAGCTGACGACATCCGGCTTGCCCTCGTTGCCCGCGATATACGGGCTCCACGGCTGCGCGCGTATGGCGGTCTTCGTCTTCCAGACGACGTTGAACTGACCGTCGCCGCGAATTTCGCCGATCATCACGGGCTTATGCAGATGATGGTTGCCGTCCATCGTCAGCGTGAAGCCGGAAGGCGCGGCGAAGGTCTGACCGACCATCGCGGTGCGGACCTTGTCGACATCGGCGCTCTTCGCCTTTTCGACGGCCTGCTTCCACATGTGGATGCCGACGAAGGTCGCTTCCATCGGATCGTTGGTGACGCGCTTGTCGCCGCCCGGAAGGTTCTGCGCCTTTGCGTACGCAAAGAATTCCTTCTCGAACTTCGAGTTGTTCGGGTTCTTCACCGACATGAAGTAGTTCCATGCGGCAAGATGGCCGACGAGCGGTTTCGTGTCGATGCCGCGCAGTTCCTCTTCGCCGACCGAGAACGCGACGACAGGCACGTCCGTCGCTTTCAGGCCCTGGTTGCCGAGTTCCTTGTAGAACGGTACGTTCGAATCGCCGTTGATCGTAGAGATGACAGTCGTCTTTCCCCCTTGGGCAAAGGTCTTGATGTTCGCGACGATGGTTTGATAGTCGCTATGTCCGAACGGTGTGTAGACCTCCTGAATGTCTGCATCTTTCACGCCCTTGGAGTGAAGGAACGCGCGCAGGATCTTGTTGGTCGTGCGCGGGTACACGTAGTCGGTGCCGAGCAGGAAGAAGCGCTTGGCGCTGCCGCCTTCCGGTCCCATCAGATATTCGACGGCGGGAATCGCCTGCTGATTCGGCGCGGCGCCCGTATAGAACACGTTGCGGGACATCTCTTCGCCTTCGTACTGCACGGGGTAGAAGAGCAGGCCGTTGAGTTCCTCGAACACCGGCAGCACGGACTTGCGCGACACCGAGGTCCAGCAGCCGAACACGACCGCGCACTTGTCCTGCGTGAGAAGCTGACGCGCCTTCTCGGCGAAGAGCGGCCAGTTCGAAGCGGGATCGACGACGACGGGCTGAATCTGCCGGCCCATGACGCCGCCGCTCTTGTTGATATCGGCGATGGTCATGAGCGCCGTGTCTTTCAGCGACGTCTCGGAGATCGCCATCGTGCCCGACAGCGAATGGAGGATGCCGACCTTGATCGGACCGGTATCGGCGGCGTGGGCTTTCGTGATCGGAAGTTGGCCCGCAAGGGCGAGCGCGCCCGACATGGAGCCGAACTTCAGCAGACTGCGTCGTTTCATTTCTGTGTTCCCCTTGCCGATGTGGTTGTTTGAGCAATGACGATTGCTCGGAGCGTTCTGCAAGGGGTATGCCAATTGGGGTCTTTTGCCCTAATGGCGGGGGTTTGCGGGGAATCGCAGGGAAGTTTTACTTCGGGGGATGGGGGTTAGCGGGCGAGGTTTTGGTGCATGCACGGGGGATGTGCATCGTTGCGGTGCGGGTTTCGTTCTTTTTCGCCGGCTCGCGATTACGCGTCGGTCTATTGGGACTGCCCTGCACAAGGGCAGTGCCAGCAGACCGACGCGATCACAGGCTTCCGCGAAAAAGAAAGCGGAACGCAACCTTACCGATTAACCAACCGCGCCGGCACACTAAGCACAAGCACAGCCCCAAGAACGAGAAAACCCGCGAGCATATACATCCCACTCGAATTAGAAGCAGTGACCTGCTTCAACCACCCCACGAGATAAGGACTCAAAAACCCGGCAAGATTCCCAAGCGAGTTGATCATCGCAATACCCGCAGCCGCCCCGGTGCCGGCAAGAAACGCCGTCGGCAGACTCCAGAACAGCGGCAGCGTCGTGAGAATGCCCATCGTGGCGAGCGTGAGGCCGAGCATCGCGAGCGTCGTGTTGTTGAACCACACCACCGACAGCACCAGCCCGATCGCACCGATCAACGCCGGAATCGCGATATGCCAGCGACGCTCGCCGGAACGATCCGCGCTGCGCGCCGCGTACAGCATGCCGATCACCGCCGCGCCATAAGGAATCGCGGAGAGCAGGCCGACATGCAGCGCATCCTTGATCCCCATCGACTTGATGATCGTCGGCAGCCAGAAGCTCACGCCATACAGTCCCATCACGAACGAGAAGTAGATGATGCTCATCAGCCACACCTTCGGGCTCGACAAGATCTTGCCCAGCGACAGATCTTCCTTCTGGACGTTATCCGCCGCGATGTTGCGTTCGAGCAGTTCGCGTTCTTCCTGCGTGAGCCAAGAAGCCTTCGAGATACGATCGTCGAGCTTCAGGAACACGACGATGCCGACGATGATCGACGGAATGCCTTCGAGCAGCAGCAGCCATTGCCAGCCGTGCCAGCCGTTCTTCATGTGGAACGCATCCATGATCCAGCCGCTGATCGGCCCGCCGATCAGACCCGAAAGCGCGATCGCCGTCATGAACAGCGTCGTGATGCGCCCGCGCCGCTGCGCCGGAAACCAGTACGTCAGATAAAGAATGATGCCGGGGAAGAAGCCCGCTTCCGCCGCGCCGAGCAGAAAGCGCATGACGTAGAACATCGTCGGCGTGGTGATGAACATCGTGAGCGCCGAAATGACGCCCCACGTAATCATGATCCGCGCGATCCACACGCGCGCGCCGACGCGATGCAAGATGATGTTCGACGGAATCTCGAAGATGAAGTAGCCGAAGAAGAAAATGCCCGCGCCGAAGCCGTACACGGCATCCGACAGTTGCAAATCGGCGGCCATCTGCAGCTTGGCGAAGCCGACGTTCACGCGGTCGAGATACGCCACCACATAACAGATCAGCAGAAGCGGCGCGAGACGCCAGACGACCTTTCGGTAAGTGGCCTCCTCGAACGCGGAAGGCGTGCCCGCGCCGGGGCGCGGCATGGGTTTGGCGGTGCTGGCCATGATGCTTGTCTCCAATATTTTTGTGTGCGCCAGGCGAGCGGACGGGCCCGCTCGCGATTACAGGCGCGTAAGGATTCTAGCCCGTCGGCCGCACCGCAAAACGCCCGTTTCTGCTAGGGAAAGCACCGATGCCCGCGCCCGCCGCACGCGGCGCGCGGCGTGCGCGGGCAAGCGTCAGACGCAGCGTCCGCCGTCCACTTCGAGCGCGACGCCGGTGATGAACTCCGCATCGTCGGATGCGAGATAAAGCGCCGCGTTGGCGATGTCCTGAGGCGTCGAAAGCCGGCCGAGCGGTATCGTCGCGAGAAACTTGCGGCGGTTCTCGGGCGTGTCCTCCATGCCCATGAACTCGGAGAGCAGGGCGGTCTCGCCCATCACCGGATTGATGCAGTTCACGCGGATGCGGTCCGCGCCCAGTTCGACCGCGAGCGCCTTGCTCGCGATGATGACCGCCGCCTTGCTGCCGTTGTACCAGACGAGTCCCGGACGCGGCCGCACGCCCGCCGTCGACGCGATATTGATGAACGCGCCGCCGCCCCGTTCGCGAAAGTACGGCACGAACTGCTCGACGCTCCAATAGATGCTCTTCACGTTCACCGCGTAGACGCGGTCGAATTCGGCCTCGGTGACGTCGAGAACGGGCTTGTTACGGTGCGTCGTGCCCGCGTTGTTGACGACGACCTGCACGCTGCCGAAGTCCCCGATCGCGGCATCGAAGAGCGTTTGCCAGTCGGCGCGCTGCGTCACATCGCCTTGAACGGCGATCGCGCGGCCGTGCTTCACCTCCGGCGACGATGCGAGCGCGATCTCGCTCGCGACGCGCTCGGCGGCCGGCCCGTTCAGATCGTTGACGACGACGTTCGCGCCCTCACGCGCGAACGTCTTCGCGATGCCTTCGCCGAATCCCGAGCCGCCGCCCGTCACGATGACGGTTTTGCCTTGCAGTCGCATGCGTGTCTCCTTATCCGTGTTTGATGGCGATGGTCTTGAGCGTCGTGAAGCCGTACAGCGCCTCGAAGCCTTTCTCGCGTCCGTGTCCCGAATGCTTGACGCCGCCGAACGGCAATTCGATGCCGCCGCCCGCGCCGTAGTTGTTGATGAACACCTGTCCGGAACGCACGCGGCGCGCGAGCCGCATCTGACGCGCGCCGTCGCGGGTCCAGATGCCGGCGACGAGCCCGTAGTCGGTGCCGTTGGCGAGTCGGAGCGCGTCGGCTTCGTCGTCGAAGGGCATCGCGGCGAGCACCGGGCCGAACACTTCCTCGCGCGCGAGACGATGCGTCGGCGGGACGTCGCGCAACAGCGTCGGCGCCTGATAGAAGCCCGCTTCGGGCGCATCGCCGACGACTTCGCCGTGCGCGGCCATCGGAATGCCGTCGTGCTGTGCATCGGACAGAAAATCCCACACGCGCTGCTGCTGCTTCGCGCTGATGAGCGGGCCGCAGTCGAGATCGAGCTTGCTCGGACCGACCTTCAGCGCCGCGAACGCCTCCGAGAGACGATCCAGCAAGGGTTCGTACGCCGCGCGCTCGATCAGCACGCGGCTGCCCGCCGAGCACGTCTGTCCGGCGTTCTGCACGATCGCGGCGACGAGCACGGGAAGGGCGGCGTCGAAATCGGCATCGGCGAATACGATTTGCGGCGACTTGCCGCCGAGTTCCAGCGTGACGGGGACGTGATTGTCGGCGGCCATCTTGGTGACGGCCGCGCCCGTCGCGGGCGAGCCGGTGAACGAGATGTGATCGATGCCCGGATGCCGCGCGAGCGCCGCGCCCGCTTCGTGACCGTATCCGGTGACGATATTGAGCGCGCCATCCGGCAGGCCGGCTTCCGCCGCCAGTTCCGCGATGCGCAACAGCGACAGGCACGCGTCCTCCGCCGGCTTCACGACGCACGCGTTGCCCGTGGCGAGCGCCGCGCCGACGCTGCGCCCGAAAATCTGCAGCGGATAGTTCCACGGCACGATATGCCCGGTCACGCCGTGCGGCTCGCGGATCGTGAGCACGGTGTAGCCGTGCTGATAGGGCAGGGTTTCGCCGTGGAGCTTGTCGGCGGCGCCCGCGTAAAACTCGAAATAGCGCGCGATGCCGGTGGCGTCGGCGCGTGCCTGCTTCAGTGGCTTGCCGGTGTCGCGCGCCTCGACCTGCGCGATCTCCTCGTGGCACGCGCCGATCAGCATCGACAGGCGCGCGAGGATGCGCCCGCGTTCCGCCGCGCTCGTCGCGCCCCAGCCGCCGTCGAAGGCCGCGCGGGCGGCGGCGACCGCGCGGTCGATGTCCGCCGCGGTGCCCCGCGCGATCTGCGCGAAGACCTGGCCATCGGACGGATCGACGACCGGAATCGTCTCGTTGCCCGATGCCGCGATCCAGCGGTTATCGATGAAATGCTTCGCGTCTTCCATGCATGTCTCCTGAAATCGGATGTTCTGGAGCCGGAAACCGATTATCGCGCCAACCGGGAACGTGCGTCGGGCGCGCGGGGTCGATTGGCTATAATGGCGAAATCACGCGCAGACAAGCGCGACGGGCCGCAAGACACCGTCCGCCCGTGCGATTCCATCTCCGATCTCAACTTCTCCAGAGAGCGCTCATGAGCTTCAACAACGTACCTCCCGGCAAAGATCTCCCGCACGATTTCAACGTCATCATCGAAATTCCCGCGCAGAGCGATCCGGTCAAATACGAAGCGGACAAGGACATGGGCCTGCTCGTCGTCGACCGTTTCGTCGGCACCGGCATGCGCTATCCGGCGAACTACGGCTTCATTCCGCAGACGCTCTCCGGCGACGGCGACCCGGTCGACGTGCTCGTCATCACGCCGTATCCGCTGCTGGCGGGCTCGGTCGTGCGCGCGCGCGCGGTCGGCATGCTGCAGATGACCGATGAATCGGGCGTGGACGCGAAGCTCGTCGCGGTGGCGCACGACAAGGTCTGCCCGATGACGGCGAACATCAAGTCGATCGACGACGTGCCCGAGTATCTGAAAGACCAGATCAAGCACTTCTTCGAGAACTACAAGGCGCTCGAAAAGGGCAAGTGGGTGAAGGTCGAAGGCTGGGCCGGCATCGACGCCGCGCACAAGGAAATCTCGGAAGGCGTCGCGAACTACAAGAAGTAAGCGCGTTCTCCGACAAAACGCCGCCGCGTGTCACCCACGCGGCGGCGTTTTTTATTCTTCTTCGCTTGCTTCGGTCTGAGGCAACAACGACTCCAGCGTCCTTTCCCCCGCAATCAACGCGCGCTTCTGCTGCGCGGTCAGTTGCTTGACGCGATATTCCGCGCGCAGCGCCTCCGATTTCCCCGCCAGTTCGAACGACGCCAGCACGCGCACCGGCTTTCGCGCCCGCGTGTAGCGCGCGCCCTTGCCGCTCGCGTGCGCGGTGAAGCGCGCCTCGACGTCCGTCGCGATGCCCGTGTAGAGGCTGCCGTCGGCGCATTCGATCAGGTACAGAAACCAGGGCATGGGAGAACGATGAAAGATTTGCCGCGCATTATCGCCGAAAGCACCGCGCCGGGGCGTTTTGTCCGCATCGGCGCGCCGCTGCGACTTGCGCGAGAATAGCCGCTTTCGGGCGCGCTCTGCGGTGGTTCGGGCGCGCTCGTCGGTCAATCACAGCGAGGTAGCCTGTTGAATCGCGAGGTCGAAATTCATGTGGTCGATGCGCTCGCCGACATCGCCGCCGACGACTGGAACCGGCTCGCCGGCGAAAACCCGTTCGTGCGTCACGCGTTTCTCTCGGCGTTGCAGGAGACGGAGTGCGCCGTCAAGCGCACCGGCTGGCGCGCGCATCATCTGATACTGAAGCGTGGCGGCGAATTTGCCGGCGCGATGCCGCTCTACATCAAGTCGCATTCGCGCGGCGAATACGTGTTCGATCACGCCTGGGCCGATGCCTTCGAGCGCCACGGTCTGCGCTACTACCCGAAGGCGCTGTCGGCGGTGCCGTTTTCGCCGGTCACGGGCCCGCGCCTCATCGCCGCGCATCACGAGGATCGCGTGCTGCTCGCGCGCGGCGCGATCGAATTGACGCGGCGACTCGAACTGTCGTCGCTGCACGTGCTGTTTCCACACGCGCAGGATGTCGAGGCGCTCACCGACGCGGGCTACATGCTGCGCGAAGGCGTGCAGTTCCACTGGGAGAATGTGCCCGGCGATGGCTACGCGAGCTTCGACGCCTTCCTCGCGACGATGAGCCACGACAAGCGCAAGAAAGTGAAGCAGGATCGCCGGCGCGTGGCGGATGCGGGCGTCACGTACAAGTGCCTGCGCGGTGGCGAAATCGACGATGCCGCGCTCGACTTCTTCTACGACTGTTACGACAACACGTATCGCGAGCACTGGAACGCGCCGTATCTGACGCGCGAGTTCTTCGGCCGCATTCACGCCGATGCGCCCGACAGCATGCTGCTCGTCATCGCCGAAGCGGACGGCGAGCGCCTCGCGTGCGCGCTCAACATGATCGGCGGCGACACGATGTACGGCCGCTATTGGGGCACGCGGGAGTTCGTCTCCGGGCTGCACTTCGAGACGTGCTACATGCAGGGCATCGCGTATTGCATCGAACATAGGCTCGCGCGTTTCGAGGGCGGCGCGCAGGGTGTGCACAAGATGTCGCGCGGACTGTTGCCGACGCCGACATGGTCCGCGCACTGGATCGCGGATCGGCGTTTCGCGCACGCGATCGCCGAATTTCTCGATGCCGAAACGCAGGCGATGGATCAGCACATCGAGGAACTCGAAGCGCACACGCCGTTCAGGAAGAAAACCTGAGATGCGATAATCGATTCGACCCCCTTCGCTGCAACTCGCGCACATCCATGTCAGCCATGAGCAGAAATTTCTTCAACCTGTACAGCCACGATTTCGCGCGCGTCGCGGTCGGCGTTCCGTCCTGCAAGGTCGCCGATCCCGCGTTCAACGCGGCGCAGACGATCGAACTCGCGAAAGAAGCCGCCGCGCACGGCGCGGTGCTCGTCGCGTTTCCCGAGCTCGGGGTGTCCGCGTATACGTGCGACGATCTCTTCCATCAGCGCGCGTTGCTCGACGCGTGCGAGGACGCGCTGCAAAGCATTCTCGACGCATCGAAGCAACTCGATATCGCGATGATCGTCGGCGCGCCGGTGCGCGCCGAGCACAAGCTCTTCAACTGCGCGATCGTCATCGCCGGCGGCTTTATTCGCGGCGTCGTGCCGAAGAGCTATCTTCCGAACTACGGCGAGTTCTACGAGGCGCGCCAGTTCAGTCCCGCCGATGCCGCCGCCGAAAACACGGTCACGCTATGCGGTCAGGACGTGCCGTTCGGCGCGTCGCTGCTGTTTCAGATCGAGGATCTTCCGCTCTTCCGGTTTCACGTCGAGATTTGCGAGGACGTGTGGGTGCCGATTCCGCCGTCGTCGTTCGCGGCGCTTGCGGGCGCGACCGTGCTCGTGAATCTGTCGGCGTCGAATATCGTCGTGGGCAAGTCGGCTTATCGGCATCAGCTCGTCGGGCAGCAGTCTGCGCGTTGCGTCGCGGCGTATCTGTACACATCGGCGGGCAATGGCGAATCGTCCACCGATCTCGCCTGGGACGGGCAAGGCCTCATCTACGAAAACGGCGAGCTGCTGGCGGAGTCCGAGCGCTTCTCGGACAAGTCGCACCTCATTTACGCCGATATCGATCTCGAACGCCTCTCGCGCGAACGCATGCGGCAAACCACGTTCGGCCGCTCGACGCATCGCCACGCCGGCGAAGTCGCGCAATTCGACGTGATCGAATTTCCACTATCGATTCCCGACGATGAAAAGCTGCCGCTCGAACGCCGGGTCGCGCGCTTTCCGTACGTGCCCGCCGATGCCGCGCGCCGCGACGAACGATGCAACGAGGTCTACAACATTCAGGTGCAGGCGTTGCTGCAACGGCTGCAATCGTCGGGGATGTCGAAGGTGGTCATCGGCATATCGGGCGGGCTGGACTCGACGCATGCACTGCTCGTGTGCGCGAAAGCGATGGACCGCCTCGGTCTGCCGCGCTCGAACATCCTCGCCTATACGATGCCCGGCTTCGCCACCAGCGACCGCACGCTCAAGCAGGCGCGCGAGCTGATGGAAGTCGTCGGCTGCACGGCGAGCGAGATCGACATTCGTCCGAGCTGCGTGCAGATGCTCGCCGACATCGGCCATCCGCACAGCACGGGCGCCGAACAATACGACATCACGTACGAGAACGTGCAGGCGGGCGAACGCACGAGCCATCTGTTCCGGCTCGCGAACTTCAACCATGCGATCGTCATCGGCACGGGCGATCTGAGCGAGCTCGCACTTGGTTGGTGCACCTACGGAGTGGGCGATCACATGTCCCACTACAACGTGAACGCGAGCGTGCCGAAGACGCTGATCACGCATCTGGTGCGCTGGGTTGCCGAGTCGGGACAGATCGGCGGAAGCGGAACCGATGTGCTCGAAAACATCCTCTCCACCGATATCAGCCCGGAACTCATCCCCGGCAAGACGAGCGGCGTGGTGGAGCAGAAGACGGAGAGCGTCATCGGCCCGTACGAATTGCAGGACTTCAATCTGTACTACACGTTGCGCTTCGGCTTTGCACCAACGAAGGTCGCGTTTCTCGCGTTGCATGCATGGCGCGATCGCGATGCGGGCGCGTGGCCGGAAGGCCCGACCGTTACGCGGAATCAATACGACATCGGCGCGATCCGCAAAAATCTGCGCATCTTCCTGGATCGGTTCTTCCGCACGAGTCAGTTCAAGCGCTCATGCGTGCCGAACGCGCCGAAGGTGGGCTCGGGCGGCTCGCTTTCGCCGCGCGGCGACTGGCGCGCGCCGAGCGACGGCCAGGCGACGGTGTGGCTCGCGGACCTCGAACGCGTGCCGACGAAGGAGTGATATCCGACGTCCTCGCGAATATACGGACCGCCTGCTCGATGAAACGCGGCTAGAATCGAAAACATCTGTCCCGCGCGGGACACGACCTTTTTTCGAACCCCTTGAATCGATCTTTACGCGAGGCACGCCATGAAACGCATCACCGCCATCATCAAACCGTTCAAGCTCGACGAAGTTCGCGAAGCGCTGGCCGAAGTGGGCCTGACCGGTCTCACGGTCACGGAAGTGAAGGGCTTCGGCCGTCAGAAGGGGCATACCGAGCTTTATCGTGGTGCAGAGTATGTCGTCGACTTCCTGCCGAAGGTGAAGATCGAAGTCGTCGTCGCGAACGATCAAACCGATCAGGTCATCGACGCGATCATCGGCGCCGCGCGCACGGGCAAGATCGGCGACGGCAAGATCTTCGTCGCCGATGTCGAGCGCGTGATCCGCATTCGCACCGGCGAGGAAAACGAAGCGGCAGTCTGAGCGCCGTCGTTCTTTCGTTTTCATCGAGGCCCGCCATTTGCGCGGGCCTTTTCTTTGCGCTTGCACCAGCGCGATGCGCGTCCAAAAGATCGCTTGCCGGAGGGCAGGAATCCGCGTCCGTGCGGTAACATCGGCTATCCCATTATCATTTTGTAAGGAAATAGTTGATGCATCACGCGATCGGCTTCATTCAGGATCTCGCAGTGATCATGGCCATCGCGGGCGTGGTGACGGTGCTCTTTCACCGTCTGCGGCAGCCGGTCGTGCTGGGTTATATCGCGGCGGGCGTGATCATCGGGCCGTACACGCCGCCGTTCAATCTGATCCACGACGAAGCGACCATCCAGACGCTCGGCGAACTCGGCGTCGTCTTCCTGATGTTTTCGCTCGGGCTCGAATTCAGCTTGCGCAAGCTCTTCAAGGTCGGCGCGACCGCCTTCGTCGCCGCGCTTTCGGAAATCGTGCTGATGATCTGGGTCGGCTACGAGATCGGGCGATGGTTCGGCTGGAGCTCGATGGACTCGCTCTTTCTCGGCGCGATGCTCGCGATCTCGTCGACAACCATCATCGTGAAGGCGCTTTCCGAACTCGGCATGAAGGGCGAGCACTTCGCGCAGATCGTGTTCGGCATTCTGATCGTCGAAGACATACTCGCGATCGCGATGCTCGTGCTGCTCTCCGGCATCGCGCAGACGGGGTCTGTAAGCGCTGGCGTCGCGGTCGTCACGCTCGGCAAGCTGCTGCTTTTCATGACGGTGTCGCTGGTCGTCGGCATTCTCACGGTGCCGCGCGCGCTCAACTACGTCGCGAAGGCGAAGAGCGACGAGATGCTGCTCGTCACCGTGCTCGGCTTCTGCTTCGGCTTCTGCCTGCTCGTCGTGAAGCTCGATTATTCGATCGCGCTCGGCGCGTTTCTCATCGGCGCGATCATGGCGGAGTCGCGGCATCTCGCGCGCATCGAGCATCTGATCGCGCCGGTGCGCGACATGTTCTCGGCGATCTTCTTCGTCACCATCGGTTTGCTGCTGAACCCGACGGTGCTCGTCGACTACGCGTGGCCGATCGCCGTCATCACGATTGCCGTCGTGCTCGGCAAGATCGTGTCGTGCGGGCTCGGCGCGTTTCTCGCCGGCAAGGACGGCCGCACGTCGATGCGCGTCGGCATGAGCGTCTCGCAGATCGGCGAGTTCTCGTTCATCATCGCGTCGCTCGGCCTGTCGCTGAAGGTCACGAGCAGCTTTCTCTATCCGATCGCGGTGGCCGTGTCCGCGCTCACGACGCTCTTCACGCCGTATCTGATCCGCGCCGCCGATCCGCTCACGATGCGCCTTTCCCGCGCGATGCCCGCGCCGCTCGCGCATACCTTCGGCCTGTATTCGCAGTGGCTCGCGAGCCTGACGCCCGCGTCCGGCGGCCCGACGCTTTTCTCGATGACGCGGCGCATCGTCATGCAGATCGCGGTGAATCTCGCGCTCGTCGCGGCGATTTTTCTCGGCGCGTCGTATGCGGCGCCGTTCGCGTCGGGCTATCTCGCGCGCTGGCTCGACACCGATAACGCGCAGCGCGTCGTGCTGTGGGGCGCCGCGTTGGTGATCGCGCTGCCGTTTCTCGTCGCGGTGTATCGCAAGCTCGAATCGCTCGCGCTGCTGCTCGCCGAAGTGAGCGTGCAGCCCGCGAAAGCGGGGCGCTTCACGAGCGCGATCCGTTCGGCGATTTCCGGGCTCATTCCGATCGTCGCGATGTTCGGCGTCTTCCTGCTCGTCGCGGCACTGTCGGGCGGGATCCTGCCGCCGTTCGGGTTGATGGTCGGCGTACTCGTGTGCGTCGCGCTGTTGCTGACCGTGTTGTGGCGCTGGTGCGTGAAAATCCACGCGACGATGCAGATCGCCTTGCGCGAGACCTTCGAGGAGCCGCGCGACCATTGAGGGTCTTCGTCACGGGATAGCCCCGACAGCGGCCCGCACCGGGTTCCCGCGATAATGTGAGCCAATGTGACCAAATGTGTGCTGGTTTGCCCCGTGCAGGTCTCAGGCGGATAATCGGGGTTTGTCCACTCTCCTTATGGCGTTCGAGCGCCTGAATCAGGAATGAGCGATAACAAAACGTCCAACGACGCAAGCAGCACCGACGCCCGCCGCAGCGGCGCCGATTCACAAGCCGCCCCGCGCAGCGCGAACCCGACGGCCTCGCCCGAAGCCGCCGCCGCGGCCTCGGCGCCCGGTCCGCAGGCGAGCGCGACCGAACGGGCATCGACGGATGCGCCTTCGAGCGCGTCGAACGTCGAGCCGGCCGACACGGCGCAAGCCCGCCGCGACGACGCGCTGCAGGACGCCCGCGAGGCGCGCGCATCGGCGGCTAGCGCGACCGCCGCGCAGGAAGCCGCGGTGCGCGAGAAGCAGCGCGCATCGGCGAAACCGCGTGCGAGCCTCGCCGAAAACTTCGAGGCCGCGACCGATGCGGAAGCCGCCAGCACCGCCAACGCGCAATCCGCGTCATCCGATTCCCCGACTGGCCGCGCCACCGTTCTGCCGCCCGAATTCACCGAGGCGCCGGACTTCGGCAAGCTCAACCCGCCGCCGCTGCCCGCCACCGAGCAGACGTCCGCGCAGCCTCAACCCGCGTATCTCAAGCAATCCGATTCGGCGTGGTCCGTCTTTGGCCGCGTGATCGCGGCGCGCGCGCGGCAGATTTTCGATCGCGCGGGACAGCGCATGACTCAGCGCACGTTGCGCATCGGCGTGTCGGCGCGGATCTTTCATCCGGAGCCGGGCGCGAAAGGGTTGCGCGGCAAGACGCTGCAATATCTCGAGGAATCCATCGCGCATTGGGTGATGTCGCGCGACGTGCTCGTGTTCATGATTCCGACGGTCGGCAATCAGGGCATGCTGCACACGAGCAATATCCGTCTGCGCGACTACGCGAAGCATCTCGACGGCCTGCTGCTGCAAGGCGGCGCGGACGTCTCGCCGCAGTCGTACGAAGAAGCGACGACGCGTCCCGAATGGCCGGGCGACCGCGTGCGCGATATGTACGAACTGGAGTTGCTGCATGAGTTCGTCGAGTCGGGCAAGCCGGTGCTCGGCGTG
The DNA here is from genome assembly GCF_000698575.1 of Caballeronia zhejiangensis. Lineage (GTDB taxonomy): Bacteria > Pseudomonadota > Gammaproteobacteria > Burkholderiales > Burkholderiaceae > Caballeronia > Caballeronia zhejiangensis. The sequence goes on along the minus strand of NZ_JFHD01000017.1, from coordinate 98,483 downwards.
TGCCGCGGCTGTCAGCTCATCAACGTGGCGTTCGGCGGCACGCTTTACGGCGACATCGCCACCGATGTGCCCACGGCCGGCATCCACGTCAACGAGCAGTACGACCAGCATAGGCATTCGATCCGCTTCCCCGAAGGCTCCACGCTCGTCAACATGTTCCCCAACCAGCGCGAGGCGATCGTCAACTCGATCCACCATCAGGCGGTGAAGACGATCGGGCGCGATCTGAACATCGAGGCGGTGTCGGCCTCCGATGGGATCATCGAGGCGGTGCGCTACCGGAAGGCGCCGTTTGTCGTCGGCGTGCAGTGGCATCCGGAGTTTCATCGCGCGGGCGGCGCGGAACTGCTCGATTGCACGCCGCTGCTCGATACGTTTCTGCGCGTCGCGCGCGAAACACGCTTCTGACGCGAGACGCGTTTCCGACGTCGCCAAGCAGGAAGGCCCGCTCGGATCGAGCGGGCCTTCTTCGTTTTCAGATGCGTATCGCGCAGATCAACGCGACGGCGACGCGCTCACCGGCGCGAGTCCGGCTTCCGTCTGCTTTTGAAGCTGCTCGACCTGCAACTGCAGCGTGCGCAGCTTACGTTCGGCTTCGAGCTTGTCCGTCTGCAGCACGGCCGATTCGGCCTGCAATTGCTGCTGACGTTGCGACACCTGCGAATCCTGCTGCTGCGCGAGTTCGAGATCGGCGGTGAGACGGTTGGCGCGATCCGCCGATTTCGCGATCACGCGATCGAGCAGCGCTTTCTGCGCCTGCAATTGCGCGCGGCGGATTTCGCCATCGGCAAGCTCGAAGCTCTTGCGTGAGAACTGCGCGTAGATCGTTTCCGCGCGGGCCGCGTCCTGTGTCTTCACGACGCGCCACAACCGCGCGTCCTGCGACAGCGCGACGTAATACAGCATTTCCTGCGCGAGGAAGTAGAGCCGCGCCCCGTAACTGCCGTTGCGCGTGGCGCGCAACTCGGTGAGGCTTCCCGCCTGCACGAGACTCTGCAACTCGGCGATGTTCCCCTCGACGCGCGGCGCGTTCGAGTTGGCGGTCAAGTCGGAGAGGTCTACGGGCGCGGGTTGCGCGGGCTCGCTTGCGGCGGATTTCGCCGCCGTTGCGGGCGCCGCGAACGTGCTGCCGAAAGGCGCAAGGAAACCACACAGGGACAAGGCGAGGGCGAGCGTCGCGTAACGGAGATGATGACGTAGTTGCTTCATGTTGGCGTCGTGGCCGGGAATGGTTGATCGTTCTGATGCGTATTGCGCGCTTCAGCGCGCGCTGTTCGCGGATGCGCGACCGGACGAGGCCGCGTTGCTGTCGAGTGTCGGTGAGTGCTGAAGCATCGCGTAGAGCGTGGCCGGATTCGTCGATTCCGACGCCTTCGACTGGCTCGCGATTGTTGCGGCCGGCGTCGAGCGCGTGCGCCGCGCGGGTCCGTGCTTGGCGGACCGGCTCGCGATTTTTTCGACCCGCGTCGCCCGCGCCGGTCGCGCCGATTCCTGCTTCACGACGCGCGCGTCCGACGCAGGGATGCGGTAAAAGGCCGGCTTCCCTCGCGGCGTCAGTACGGCTCGCACACGACCGCCGTTCTTTTCCGGTCCTGCCGTCGATGCCGCAGGTGACTTCGGATTGTCAGCAGTCACGATTCCTGGCGCGACGGAGTCATTGGCGGTTGCGGCCGGGAGCGAGGCGGGAGGCTCCGCGACCGAAGGCTGCGCGTCCGTCGCGGGTTGATCGGCCGTCGATACGGCGGTCGCCGCGACCGGCGCCGGAGCCGATGCGGGCTCGGCTTGCTGCGTGCGCGTCTCGCTCTGCGCGGCCGGTGCGGCGTCGCGCTTCGAGTCCGACGGATATCCGAGCACGAGCCATACGATGAACACGCCGCAAGCCGCCGCGATCGCAGTCGCGACCGGCGCGCTCAGGCGATAGGTCCGCGCGGTCGTCGGAGCGTTGACCGCCAGTTGGATGGGATCGGTGCGCGAGTCGCTGGCGTTGCTCGGGGCATTCGAGCCTTGCATGAGGCGCAGCATCGCGCGGGGAATGTCCTCTTTGCCGAACACGCCCCACAGGCTCGTGGCGCGATAGGGCGAACTGGTGTCGGACAGGCTCGGCGCCGGCACATAAGCCGTGGCGAAGCGCGCGGCGAACAGCGCGACTTCGGATTCCGACTGGACAGGTCGCGCGCACGCGGGCGTCCACTCGCAACCGAATTTCAAGGACGGATCCTTCAGCACGCGCAGCGCCGGCAGACGCAGATTGCCTTCCACTACGATCAAGGGTTCGGACATGAAGATTCCACATGCATGCGCCCGGGCGTGGGCAACGCGACAACTCACCCGGACCATCGCGGTGTATGGAGACAGCACCGCGGGTTCGACGCGAGAATCGCCGAAATTTCGACCCGCGATCATACGAAACGGTCACGTCCCCGACGACCAGAAGATTCCTATTGTCGATTTTTGACAGGAATGCTTATTGACCGAGCCGATCCTCGTGTGCTCAGTCGAGCGGATACACGTATCGAAGAGAGAAAAGCGCGACGCCCGCCATGTGATCCGCTTCGCGCGCCGCGAGTTGCCAGCCGCGCGATTCGTAAAAGCCGATCGCCGCGGCGTTCTCTTCGAGCACGGAAAGATACAGTTCCCGCGCCCCGCGTGCGCGTGCCCAACGCGCCGCTTCCTCGAGCATCGCGGTGCCGGTGCCGAGGCCGCGATGTCCCGGCAGCGCGTGCAGATTGTCGACGAGCACGCTGCCCGCCGCATCCGGCTCGACGAGACAGATGAAGCCGACCGGCTCGCCCTCGTGCTCCGCGATGAACACGGTCGCCGCGCCGGCCGCGACATCCTTCATGCGTGCGATCCAATGTTCGGCGCGCTCCGCGCTCAGATCGCGGTCGAGATACTCGTCCGGCAGGATGCCCCGATACGCCGACGCCCAACTCGACGCGTGCATCGAGGCGATGAGGGCGGTGTCTTCGGCGGTCGCCGTGCGTAGCCTGATATTCGCGTTCATCTTTTGAGGTGCTGTCAGTTAAAAGTTAGGCATACGTAATCGTATTTTAAGCTTTATTTCGGCGATATTGCGCGAAGTTGTGTACAGTCGCGAGCGGCGCGGCGTTAAGATTGTCGACGTTGCGCTTACAAAAGATGGCACAAGTCGTCCCGTCGTCGCGGCCGGCCGAGCACGGCGACCGTCTACGGTCTTGCGGCCACGCCGAAACCAAAAACTGAAGTGCGCCCACAGCTCTTTCGAGAAATTCATGTCCACAGCCCACGTAGCACCCGCCAACGAGTCGAAGTTCAAGACGGTGTTTCGCGTCGTCAGCGGAAACTTCCTCGAAATGTATGACTTCATGGTCTACGGCTATTACGCCTCGGCGATCGCCAAAACCTATTTTCCGAGCGGCAACGAATTCGCCTCGCTGATGCTCGCGCTGTCCGTCTTCGGCGCGGGCTTTCTGATGCGGCCGGTCGGCGCCATCGTGCTCGGCGCCTATATCGATCATCACGGCCGGCGCAAGGGCCTGATCCTCACGCTCGGGCTGATGGCCGCCGGGACCGCGTGCGTCGCGCTCGTGCCGGGCTACGCGACCATCGGTGCGCTCGCGCCGGTCATCGTACTAGGCGGGCGGCTGCTGCAAGGATTCTCGGCCGGCGTGGAGCTGGGCGGCGTCTCCGTGTATCTGTCCGAAATCGCGACCAGGGGCAACAAGGGCTTCTATTGTTCGTGGCAGTCGGGCAGCCAGCAGGTCGCCGTCGTGTTCGCCGCCCTGATCGGCGTCATCATGAACCGGCTCCTTCCGCCCGAGCAGATGACCGCGTGGGGCTGGCGCGTGCCGTTTTTGATCGGCTGCCTGATCGTGCCGTTTCTCTTCATCGTGCGGCGCTCGCTGCGTGAAACAGACGAGTTCCTCGCGCGGAAGCATCGTCCGAGCATGGGCGAGATCGCGCGCTCGATCGGGCAGAACTGGGGCATCGTGCTGGCCGGCATGGGCATGGTCATCATGACGACGGTGTCGTTCTACATGATCACCGCGTACACGCCGACCTTCGGCAAGGAAGTGCTGAAGCTCTCCGCGATCGATGCGCTCGTCGTGACCGTATGCGTCGGCATCTCGAATCTCGTCTGGCTGCCGCTGATGGGCGCGGTCTCGGATCGCGTCGGCCGCCGCCCGGTGTTGCTCGTCTTTACGATTCTCACCATTCTGACGTCGTATCCGGTCGTGCAATGGCTCGTCGCGGAGCCGTCGTTCGTGCGTCTGCTGATGTGCGAACTGTGGCTCTCGTTCCTGTACGGCAGCTACAACGGCGCGATGGTGGTGGCGCTGACCGAAGTAATGCCCGTCGATGTACGCACGACCGGCTTCTCGATGGCCTATAGCCTCGCGACGACCATCGGCGGTTTCACGCCCGCGATCTCGACGTATCTGATCCACGCGACCGGCAACAAGGCCGCGCCCGGACTGTGGATGGGACTTGCCGCGGTGTGCGGCCTGATCGCGACGCTCGTGCTGTATCGGTCGCCCGAGGCGCGCAATCAGTACAAGACGGCGTGATCCGGCTGAACAGTCGAAAAAAATCCCCGCCGATGATGAAGCGGGGATTTCTTATTCGGGAAGCGCAGCCAGCGCCGCCGCGGTGTCGTCGATGACTTCGCGCCATTGCCCCGGCGCGCGCTGACGCACGAGCCGCGCGCCCGGATACCACGCGCATTCGGCGCTGCCGATGCCCCAGCGCCAGTCGGCGGCGAACGGCAGCATTACCCAGAGCGGCTTGCCGAGCGCGCCCGCGAGGTGCGCGACGGACGTATCGACGGAGACGACGGCGTCGAGCCGATCGACGATCGCGCCCGTATCGGCGAAGTTTTCGAGCCGGTTTTCCAGCAGATGAATCGATGCCGCGTTCGGATGCGCGCCCAGCAAGTCACGCTCGCGGCCCGTGACGAACGGCTGCAGCACGACCCAGTCGATGCCTTCGAGCGCGAACAGCGGCGCGAGCTCGGCGACAGGGATCGAGCGCGTTTCGCCCGGCTGCATCCGTCCGGACCAGGCGATGCCGATCTTGCGCTTGTGCTGGCCACCGATCGAGCCGCGCCACTTGCGCCGGTATTCGGCGGGCACGACGAGATAGGGCGCGCGCGCCGGGATCGCGTCGAGCTCGGTCATGCCGAGCGCGAGCGGCAGGCTTAACAGCGGACAGAACGCGTCGGCGTGCACCGGGACGCCATCTGACTTGCTCTTCAGTTCGACGCGCGCGGCATGCGCGGCAGGCGCGAGCAGCGGCACGAGCGCGGGCTGCACTTCGAGCACCAGCTTGCCGGCGAGCTTCGCCGCGAACGGCACGAAACGCGCGAACTGCAAGGTGTCGCCAAAGCCCTGCTCGGCGCGCACGAGCAGCGTGCGGCCCGGCATCGGTTCGCCGTTCCAGCGTGGCAGGCGCGGCGGCGGCTCGCTGCCGGGCGTCTGCAGACGCCACTCGTAACCGGCGAGACCGCGCGCGTAATCGCCGATGGCGAGCAGGGCCAGCGCCCGGTTCAGATGCGCGGCGGGCATCGAAGGATCGATGCGCAACGCTTCGTCGAATGCGCGCAGCGCCGCCTGATGCGCGCCGAGCGCAAGCCGCGCGTTGCCGAGGCACAGCCAGGCGACGCCGTATTTCGGATCGAGCCCGACCGCGCGCTCGAAGTGCGCGATGGCGTCATCGTGACGGCCCAGCTTCGCGAGCGCGTGACCAAGCCCGAAATAGCCCGGCGCGAAATGCGGATGCAAGGCGACGGCTTTCTGCAGCGCTGGCAGCGCGTCTTCCGGATGGCCGTGCGTTTCGAGGAGATTGCCGAGATTGAAGTGCGCGGCGACGTAGTTGGGCTCGGCGTCGAGCGCGGCGCGAAAGTGCGCGATCGCGCCGAGGGTATCGCCGAGCGCGTTCAACGCCATGCCGAGATTGTTGTGCGCGCCGGCATGACGGGGACGCAGCGCGAGCGCGCGCCTGAACGCCTGCGCGGCGTCTTTGAAGCGCTGCAGCGCGGAAAGCGAGTTGCCGAAGTTGTTCCACGCGGCGGCGTCGTTCGGCTGCAGGCGCAGCGCCTTTTCGAACGCGTCGGCGGCGTCTTCGTGACGGCCGGCCGCCGTGTAGGCGTTGCCGAGGTTGTACTGCGCGAGCGGAAAGCCCGGCGCGAGCGTGAGCGCGTTGCGAAAGCGCTCGATCGCGTCGTCGAGACGGCCGAGCGCCTTCAGCGCGTTGCCGAGATTGAGCTGCAGGCCGGCATCGGTCGGGCGCAGGTCGACCGCGCGGCGCACGAGCTCGGCCGCTTCCGCGTGCTGGCCCTGTTGATGGCGCAGCACGCCGAGATAGTGCAAGGCGTCGACATGATGGGGTTCGGCGGCGAGCGCGGCCTGATAGTCGCGCTCCGCGTCGGTCAGGCGACCGTCGCGATGGGCCGCGAAACCGCGGGCGAATACGGTGTCCATGACGGGGAAACTGCTGTCCCGGAAAAGCAAACCTCGCATTTTCCCACACCGGGGACAGCGCCCCGCCAAAGCGACGTTGACTTGTTGCGGCGATGGCACTTAACATATGAACATCTATTCATATGTTGACGATGTCCGTGGCTTCCGATCCGGTTTCCGATTCTTCCGCCGCCGTCCCGATCACTTCGGATGACCGCGTCGTGCCGCTCGCCGATCTGTTCCGTCTGCTCGGCGACCCGACGCGCCTGCGCATCGTGCTCGCATGCGTCGAACGCAAGCGCGCGGTGGGGGCGATCGCGGAGTTGCTCGGGTTGTCCGCGTCGCTGGTGAGCCATCATCTGCGGCTCTTGCGCGCGGCGCGAATCGTGCGGGCCGAACGCCAGGGCAAGCAGGTTTTCTACGTGGCGGCGGATCGCCATATCAGCACGATGCTCGCCGAGTTGCGAGAGCACATCGCGGAGCCGCAGGCCGATGCCGCGGACATCGAATGACACTCACCGAACAACGAGCACGCCGATGAGCACGCATCAGCACGACAAACACGAGCATCACGACGGGCACGAGCACGCGCACGGGCACGCGCACGGGCACGCGCACGGCGGACATGGACATCACCATCATCACGCGCCGCAGGAAGGGCAGGGCCGCACGTTCGCGCTCGCGGTCGGCCTGAATCTGCTGATCGTGATCGTGCAGGCCATCTACGGCTTTCTCGCGCATTCGACCGCGCTGCTCGCCGACGCCGGCCACAATCTCTCCGATGTGCTCGGCCTGCTGCTCGCGTGGGGCGCCGTGTGGCTCGGCAAGCGCCGGCCGAACGCGCGCTATACGTTCGGTCTCGGCAGCTCGTCGATTCTGGCGTCGCTCGCCAACGCCGCGCTCCTGCTGTTCGCGTGCGGCGCGATCGTCCTCGAAGCGATCGAGCGTCTCTTCGACCCGGCGCCCGTCGCGGGCCTCGACGTGTTCATCGTCGCGACGCTCGGCATGGTCGTGAACGGCTTTTCCGCGTGGCTCTTCATGCACGGCAGCAAGGAAGACCTCAACGTGCGCGGTGCGTTCCTGCACATGGCCGCCGATGCCGCGATCTCCGCCGCCGTCGCGGTGAGCGGCCTCATCATCCTGTTCACGGGCGCGAGCTGGCTCGATCCGCTGATGAGCCTGATCGTCGTGTCGGTGATCGTCTACGGCACCTGGGGACTCGGGCGCGACGCGATGCGCCTCGCGATGGCCGCCGTTCCGCCTTCGGTCGACATGTCGCGCATCGAGCGATATCTGACCGGGCTTCCCGGCGTGCGCGACGTCCACGACCTGCACGTCTGGGCGCTCTCGACGACCGAAAACGCGCTCACCGTGCATCTCGTGATGCCGCAAGGCCATCCCGGCGATGCGTTCGTGCAGGACGTCGTCACGACCTTGCGCAGCGAATATTCGATGCATCACGCGACCGTGCAGGTCGAGTTCGGCGAGGCATGCCAGGCGTGCGTGCTCAGCGAGCGCGGCCACGCCCACTGAGCGAGCGGTTCGCGGGCGTACACTAGAGCGCGTGACGTTTCAGGGAGGACCGACTGCATGTTCGCGCCAAAGCTGAATCCGAACGACAAGCTGGACGTGGCGCCCGTTCTCATCGTCGGCGCCGGTCCGACGGGCCTCGCCGCCGCGATGAGTCTCGCGCGCGCACACATTCCGGTGAGGCTCGTCGACCGCGCGCGCGAGCCGTCGCCGCATTCACGCGCGATCGGCATTCAGGCGCGCACGCTCGAACTCTTCGAACAGCATCGCGTCGTCAAGCCGTTTCTCGAGCTCGGCCATCGCGCGCGCGTCGCGAATCTCTATTCCAACGGCCAGCGCCTCGCGCGCCTCGATTTCGATCCGCTGCAGACGCGTTATCCGTATCTGCTCTTTCTCGAACAGTCGCAGACCGAACGTCTGCTCGCCGAGCATCTGGCGGGCTGTCGCGTCGATATCGAGCGCGGTGTCGAAGTGGTCGATGTGTCGCAAGGCTCCGCCGGTCTGCACGCGACGCTGCGCCATCCGAACGGGCGCGACGAGCTGCTGCGGCCTTCGTATCTGATCGCCGCGGACGGCGCGCACAGTTTCGTGCGGCATCGGCTCGGCATCGGTTTCGACGGCAAGACGTTCGATCAAACGTACCTGCTCGCCGATCTCGATGCGGACTCCGACTGGCCCGACGACGAATTTCACATCTTCGCTTCGGGCGAAGGCTTGGCCGCGCTCTTTCCGATGGGCGGCGACCGCGCGCGCCTGATCGCCGATCTGCCCGCGCCTGCCGCAAGCGCGGTCAACGCGGCCGGCGCGAAAGCCGGCCCGACGCTCGACGAATGCCGCGCGCTCGTCGAGCGGCGCGTGCATCACAAGATCGCGCTGTCGAACATGACGTGGTCGTCGTACTTTCATCTGAATAGCCGCATGGTCGACAAGCTTCGCGTGGAGCGCGTGTTCCTGGCCGGCGATTCGGCGCACGTGCATAGTCCCGCCGGCGCGCAGGGCATGAACACCGGCATTCAGGAAGCATTCAATCTCGGCTGGAAGATCGCTCGCATGCTCGCGGGCAACGCGCCCGAGCGGCTGCTCGACACTTATCACATGGAGCGGCATCCGATCGAGCGCGACGTGCTGCGCCAATCGAGCATGCTCACGCAGATGGCCGGTGCCGAGCATGGCCCGATGAAGCTGATGCGCGATCACGTGATGCCCGCGCTCGCCGCGATCGGTCCGTTGCGCGACGCGATGCGGCGCACGGTCAGCGAGCTGTCGATCAACTATCGCAAGAGTCCGCTCACGCTGGAGCGTCTGCTCGACGGCGGTCCGCGCGCGGGCGAGCGCGCGCCCGATGCGCGTGTGCATGTCGTCGACGGGCCGCTCGGGCGTTTGCCGGGCGTGGGCTGTCTTTACGATCTGCACGATCCCGGCTGCTTCTCGCTGTTTCTGCTCGTGAATCCGTCGGGCGAGGACGATATCGCCCTCGCGCCCGCGACGATCACCGTCGCCCACGCGATGCGCGATCCCGATCTCGACGGCCTCGCGCAGTCCGTCGAAGCGATCCTGCCGAACGCGGTGCGCGTGTGGCGCATCACCGATACGCAAGGCGACGGCGCGAACTCGCTCACCGACAACTATGGCCGCACGCGCCCCGCGTTCTATCTCGTGCGTCCCGATGGCTATATCGCGGCGCGCGGGCGGGCGCCGTCGGATGTGCACGCGCTCTTGCGTCACTGCGAAACGTGGTTCGGCGCGCAGGAGACGAACATCGAGCGGCAGCCGCAACGCGAGTATCGGGAGGATTGAAAAAGCCCTGCGGTGCAGGGCTTCGAGGAGTTTCAGGCGGTCGCAGCTTTCGGCGTCAGATCTATTCGATGCAGACTGAGCGCCTCGCGCACGATCGGCTCCATCGTCGCGCTCGCTTCCGGATTGTCGAGCGCGGCGAGAATCGCGAGCCGCATGCGCGGCTCCCAGAACCGGCGGATGTGGTCCGCGACGCTATCGACGGCTTCGGGGCGGTCCGGCATCGAATCGAAGAATTCGCCGATGCGGTTCGCCATCTCGATCAGGTTATCGACATCCATTGCTTATTTTCCTGAAGAAGTCGTGGCGAGGTTGAGCAGTTCGAGCTGCTGCGTGTTGAAGCGCGAATACTCCTTCTGCCATTGCGACGGCTGCTCGACCGGCATCACCTGCACCGCCGTCACCTTGTACTCCGGACAGTTCGTCGCCCAGTCGGAAGAATCCGTCGTGATGACGTTCGCGCCCGACTCGGGGAAGTGGAACGTCGTATAGACGACGCCCGGCTGCATGCGCTCCGAGATCTTCGCGCGCAACACGGTCTGCCCCGCGCGCGACTCGATGCCGACCCAGTCGTCCATCTTGATGCCGCGATCTTCCGCGTCGACCGGATGGATCTCCAGGCGATCCTCGTCGTGCCATTGCGAGTTTTCGGTACGACGCGTCTGCGCGCCCACGTTGTATTGCGACAGGATGCGCCCCGTCGTGAGCAGCAGCGGATATTTGCGCGTGACCTTTTCCGGCGTCGCGACGAACTTCGTAATGACGAAGCGTCCCTTGCCGCGCACGAATTCGTCGATGTGCATGGTCGGCGTGCCGTCCGGCGCGCGCTCGTTGCACGGCCACTGGATGCTGCCGAGCTCGTCGAGACGTTCGTACGAGACACCGTGGAACGTCGGCGTGAGACGCGCGATCTCGTCCATGATCTCGGACGGGTTCGCGTAGTTCATCTCGTAGCCGAGCGCGCGCGAAAGCTTGATGGTCACTTCCCAGTCGGAGAAGCCCGCGAGCGGCGGCATCACCTTGCGCACGCGCGAGATGCGGCGCTCGGCGTTGGTGAAGGTGCCGTCCTTTTCGAGGAAGGTCGAACCGGGCAAGAGCACGTGCGCGTACTTCGCCGTCTCGTTCAGGAAGATGTCCTGCACGACGATGCATTCCATCGACGACAGCGCATCGGCGACGTGCTGCGTGTTCGGATCCGACTGAACGATGTCCTCGCCCTGGCAATAAAGGCCCATGAAGGTGCCGTGCATCGCGGCATCGAACATGTTCGGAATGCGCAGGCCGGGTTCCGGCTGCAGCTTCACATCCCACGCTTCTTCGAAGAGCGAGCGCGTCGCAGCATCGCCGATATGCCGATATCCCGGCAGCTCGTGCGGGAACGAGCCCATGTCGCACGAGCCCTGCACGTTGTTCTGGCCGCGCAGCGGATTCACGCCGACGCCTTCACGGCCGACATTGCCGGTCGCCATCGCGAGGTTCGCGATGCCCATGACCGTCGTCGAGCCTTGCGCGTGCTCCGTGACGCCGAGGCCGTAATAGATCGCGCCGTTGCCGCCCGTCGCGTACACGCGCGCGGCTTCGCGAACCAGTTTCGCGGGCACGCCGGTGACGCTTTCCATCGCTTCGGGCGAGTTCTCTTCCGTCGCGACGAAATCGCGCCATTGGCCGAACGCGCGCTCCTCGCAGCGCTCGGCGATGAAATCGTCCTTCAGCAAGCCTTCCGTGACGATCACGTGCGCGAGCGAATTGACCATCGCGACGTTCGTGCCGGGGCGCAATTGCAGGTGATACTGCGCCTTGACGTGCGGCGTATCGACGATATCGATGCGGCGCGGATCGATCACGATCAGCTTCGCGCCTTCACGCACGCGGCGCTTCAGCCGCGAGCCGAAGACGGGATGGCCGTCGGTTGGATTCGCGCCGATCACGATGATCACATCCGACTGTTCCACCGATGCGAACGTCTGCGTGCCCGCCGATTCGCCGAGCGTCGTCTTGAGGCCGTAACCGGTCGGCGAATGGCAGACGCGCGCGCAGGTATCGACGTTGTTGTTGCCGAACGCCGCCCGCACGAGCTTCTGCACGAGATACGTCTCTTCGTTCGTGCAGCGCGACGACGTGATGCCGCCGATCGAATCGCGTCCGTACTTGTCCTGAATGCGGCGGAACTCGCTCGCCGCATAGTTGAGCGCTTCGTCCCACGACACTTCGCGCCACGGATCGGTGATCTTCGCGCGGATCATCGGCTTCTTGATGCGGTCCTTGTGCGTCGCGTAACCCCATGCGAAGCGGCCTTTCACGCACGCGTGGCCTTCGTTCGCCTGGCCGTTCTTGTTCGGCGTCATGCGCACGACAGTGTTGCCCTTCATCTCCGCCTTGAGCGAGCAGCCGACGCCGCAATACGCGCACGTCGTGATGGCGGAATGCTCCGCCTGGCCGAGCATGATGACGCTCTTTTCCTGCAGCGTCGCGGTCGGGCACGCGGCGACGCACGCGCCGCACGACACGCATTCGCTTTCCATGAACGGCACGTTTTCGCTCGCGGCGACGCGCGATTCGAAGCCGCGTCCGGCGATGGTCAACGCGAACGTGCCTTGCGTTTCCTCGCACGCGCGCACGCATCGATTGCAGACGATGCACTTCGACGGATCGTAGGTGAAGTACGGGTTCGACTCGTCCTTCTTGTCCTTCAGATGGTTTGCGCCTTCGTAGCCATAGCGCACTTCGCGCAAGCCGACGACGCCCGCCATGTCCTGCAACTCGCAATCGCCGTTGGCGGGACAGGTGAGGCAGTCGAGCGGGTGATCGGAGATATAGAGCTCCATCACGTTCTTGCGCAGCGATTGCAGCTTGTCGCTTTGCGTGCGTACTTTCATGCCCGCTTCGACGGGCGTCGTGCACGATGCCGGATAGCCGCGCTTGCCTTCGATCTCGACGAGGCACAGGCGGCACGAACCCCACGGTTCGAGCGAATCGGTGGCGCAGAGCTTCGGCACGTTGACGCCGGCTTCGATCGCGGCGCGCATCACGGACGTGCCGGCCGGAACCGTGACGCTTTCGCCGTCGATTTCCAGCGTCACGTCGACATCCGCATGACGCAGCGGCGTGCCGTAGTCGGTTTCGTCGAACGGATCGCGGCGCTGCACCGATGCCGCGCTCTTGCACGCGCAGTTGCCGGAGCCGCAGCCGTTGATGGTGTTGGACATGTTTGTCTCCTTTTCTTTACGCCGCCTTCTGCGCGGGCGTGCGGGGCAAGCCGAAATCTTCGGGGAAGTGATCGAGCGCGGACATCACCGGAAACGGCGTCATGCCGCCCATCGCGCAGAGCGAGCCGGACACCATCGTGTCGCACAGTTCGCGCAAGAGCGTGATCTGCTTCACCGACGTATCGCCCTCGCGAATCTTCGCGATGACTTCCTCGCCGCGCGTCGAGCCGATGCGGCACGGCGTGCACTTGCCGCACGATTCGAGCGCGCAGAAGTGCATCGCGTATTGCGCGAGCTCGGCAAGGTTCGATGTGTCGTCGTGAACGACGAGCCCGCCGTGGCCGACCACCGCGCCGACCTTCGCGTACTCCTCGTAATCGAGCGGAATATCCCACTGGCTTTCCGGCAGATACGTGCCGAGCGGACCGCCGACTTGCACCGCGCGCGCGGGACGTCCGCTCGCGGTGCCGTCGCCGTAGGTATAGATCAGCTCGCGCAGCGTCACGCCGAACGCGAGTTCGACGAGTCCGCCTTGCTTCACGTTGCCGGCGATCTGGAAGGGCAGCGTGCCGCGCGAACGGCCCATGCCGAAGTCGCGATAGAAGGCCGCGCCCTTCGCGAAGATGATCGGCACCGTCGCGAGCGTGATGACGTTGTTGATGACCGTCGGCTTGCCGTACAGACCCGTGAGCGCGGGCACCGGCGGCTTCGCGCGCACGATGCCGCGCTTGCCTTCGAGCGATTCGAGCAGCGCCGTTTCCTCGCCGCACACGTACGCGCCCGCGCCCTTTGCGACATACAGCTCGAACTCGTGCGACGTGCCGAGCACGCTCGCGCCGAGCCAGCCCGCGTCGCGCGCCTTGTCGATCGCACGGTTCAGCGTCGCGATCGAATGCGGATACTCGCTGCGCACATAGATGTAGCCCTTGGTCGCGCCGACCGCCACGCCCGCGATGATCATGCCTTCGATCAGCATGTACGGATCGCTTTCCATGACGAGGCGGTCGGAGAACGTGCCGGAGTCGCCTTCGTCGGCATTGCAGACGATGTATTTCTGGTCCGCCAGCGCGCCGCGCACGGTCTTCCATTTGATGCCCGCCGGGAACGCCGCGCCGCCGCGTCCGCGCAGGCCGGAATCGAGCAGCGCTGCGCAGACGGCGTCGCCGTTCATGTCGAGCACGTTGCGCAGGCCATGGAGTCCGCCGAGCGCGACGTAATCGTCGATCGACAACGGATCGGTAATCCCGATGCGCGCGAACGTCAGACGCTGCTGGTTCTTCAGATACGGAATCTCATCGACGATGCCGACGTTCTTTTCATGCGCGCTGCCTTCGTGGAAGCCCGCATCGAAGAGCGAGACGACGTCTTCCACGTCGACGTTCGAATAGCCGATGCGCCCGTCCGGCGTCTCGACCTCGACGAGCGGTTCGAGATAGAAGAGGCCGCGCGAGCCGTTGCGCACGAGTTGGACGTCGAGGCCGCGCTTCAGCGCTTCGCTCGCGATGGCTTGCGCGACGGCGTCCGCGCCCAGCGCGAGCGCGGCGGAATCGATCGGTACATAGATGCGGGTCATGCCGTCACCTCCGCGACTTTCGTCTGCGCCGCTGCATACAGGCGGTCGAACTTCGCCGGCGTCACGCGCGCGTGCAGTTCGCCGTTGATCGTCATCGCCGGGGAGAGCGCGCATTGACCGAGGCAGAACACGGATTCGAGCTCGGTCTCTTCGGCATGGCCGCTGTCGAAGCGGCAACCCGTGTGTCCTTCGATGTGATCCTTCAGCGCTTCCGTGCCCATGCTGCGGCACGCTTCCGCGCGGCAAAGCTGCACGGTCACGCGCGCGGGCGGGGCGGACCGGAAGTGATGGTAATACGTGACGACGCCATGAACTTCTGCGCGCGACAGCGACAGCGTTTGTGCGAGCGGCGCGATCGCCGTCTCCGGCACATAGCCGACTTCGTCCTGGATGGCGTGAAGAATGGTCATCAACGTCGCGCCTTGTACTGCATGGCGACGCACGATTTCAGCGGATGCAGCGGCGGAAAGCTGCGGATGTGTCATGGGGCTCCTCCAACACTCGGCATATGTTTTGTTGGTACATATTTGGACGGATATAATTACGGGTGCCGAGCCTGTAAAAGAACAATAGGCGTCGTGATATATCTTGGCAATAGGAAGGGGGAGTGCATATGGTGGACGTCGAATGCCGCGCGGAGCTGATCCTGCGCGACGCGGATGGCCGGGAAACCAGTCTCAGCGCGGTTGTGCCGCTTTTGAAGCTCGTTGCGCAGACGGGCAGCATCGCGAACGCCGCGAGCGCTAAGGGTTTGTCCTATCGTCACGCGTGGGGTTTGTTGCGCGAAATCGAAGCGCGGCTGGGCGGTGCGCTCATCACCAAATCGCGCGGTCGCGGCTCGGTGCTGTCCGAACTGGGCGAATCGGTGTTGCGCGCGCAGCGCGTGTGCGGCGAGCGGCTCGAAACGCCGTTGCAGGCGGTGGCGAACGATGTGGCCATCGAGCTGAACCGGCGTCTCGCGGGCGGCGTCAGCCAGGTGCGGATTCACGCGTCGCACGGTTACGCGGTCGCGGCGCTCGTGCGCGCGCTGGGCGATCAACGCGTGCCGGTCGACATCAAATATCGCGAGAGCGCCGAAGCGGTGAGCGCCCTCGCGCGCGGCGAGTGCGAACTGGCGGGCTTTCACTTGCCGATCGGCGAATTCCGTTCCACTTGCGCGGACATTTATCGGCCGTTTCTGGACCGGAACAGGCATCAGCTCATCCGGCTCACACGCCGCACTCAAGGGCTGTTTCTGCCGAAGGGCAATCCGAAGCAGATTTCCGGCTTGCGCGATCTCGCGCGCGGCGACGTGCGCTTCGTCAATCGTCAGCCGGGTTCGGGCACGCGCATGCTGCTCGATCTGTCGTTGCGTAGCGTGGGCGTCGATCCCGATCAAATCAACGGCTACGCGACCACCGAGCTCACGCATTCGGCGATCGCCGCGTTCGTCGCGAGCGGCATGGCCGATTTGGGCTTCGGCGTGCAGCCCGCCGCTCATCATTTCGCGCTCGATTTCATCCCGATCATCGACGAGGATTACTTCTTCGCGTGCGAGCGCGCCCGGCTCGACGAGGCGCAGCTTGCGTCGGTGCTGCGTATTTTGCGCAGCGACGGCTTCACGGAGAGCGTCGCTCATCTGGAGGGCTACGATCCGGCGCACTGCGGCTTGCTCGTCGATGTCGACGAAGGCCTGCACGGCTGAAACGGAAACACGCTGTAAAAGAGCGGGGCGGACGCAAAACTGCCATCGACGGCGAATTGAGCTAACCTAACGCTTTGCTGTCGACTTCACTGCCATGAAACTCTCGTTGCTTGCTTGTTCTTCCGCCGCGCTCGTCGCTGGCGCGATCTATATGGTTCCCGTCGCCTTTGCCCAGAACTCGCCGGGCGTGCCGGGCGGCGTGCTGCAGGACCAATTCCGTTTGAACGAGCATCCGCAGATGCAGTTCGCGGCGTCGGCGCCGTCAGCGAAATATCAGCAGGGCAAATCGGCCATGCGCCGCCGTGGCGATAACGGCGATCCGAACGGCTGCAATCTGAAGTGTCCGCAGGACGGTTCGAACTAAGGCAAAAAAAGACCTCGCACGGAGCGAGGCCAAGGTACTTGGAATGACACCTGGCCCGCCGCAAACCTCCGACGTTCCGAAGTGCAGCTTCAGAATAGGCTGAGGCTCGGACGGCGAGAATCGGAGTTTTCTGAGTAAACCGGCTTCCGATCTGTTGGTCATTGACACAAAGCAACAGCATTCGGACCGCTCCGATACGAACGCAGCGCGTGGCCGCCTATTCTCTCGGACGTAGCGATGGTTGTCTCTGTCCTCGCTATGTCTCTCAAGGATGTTTGCCCCGCCCCCGTGCGGGGCTTTTTTTCGTCTGTCGTTGTGCCTGCCGTGCGGCCAAAGAAAAACCCGCGATGCTTGCGCGATCGCGGGTTTCACGGGGGTGTTTTGGTGGAGGCGGCGGGAATCGAACCCGCGTCCAGAAGCGCTCTACGACCAGTTCTACATACTTAGTTCTGTCATTTGATTTAACCGTAACGACGCGGACGAACACGCTGCGTTACGGCGATTCACTAGATTTTCGACTCGGGCGTCGTGACGCCACCAAAGCTTATCTGACGTATATGACCTCTCGTGGTATTGCTACCCTAACCCGTCAGCGAATTAGTGAGAGGACGGCTAGCCCTTAGGCTGCCAGTGCGAACGTATCGTCGTTTGCAGTTACGTTTTTCCCATTGATTAACGAGGTGACGGGTCCTCGGTATGCCCTGACCGCTTCACAACCCCTGTCGAAACCAGGTCGCCCCCAAGCGGAAGAGAAATTATCCCACGAAAAGCCATATGAGGCGAATCGCGGGACTTTCAAGTCAGGCGATGTCACGCAGCAGATGCTGCAACTCCTCAGGCGAATCGACGACGTGATTGGCGTGCCAGCGGCGCGGCGGAATATCGTCGCCGCAATAGCCGTAGGCTGCCGCAACGGTGATCATGCCAGCCGCGAAACCGGCCTGCACGTCGCGCAAATCGTCGCCGACATAGACGATGCGCTCCGGCGCCACATCCAGCAGCTCGGCCGCGTGCAGGAGCGGTGCCGGATGCGGCTTCGAATGCGGCGTCGTGTCGCCGCAGACGAGGCAGCCCGCGCGCGTGTCGAGTCCCAGCAAGGCCACGAGCGGCGCGGCGAACCGCGTCACCTTGTTCGTGACGATGCCCCAGCGCACGCCGCGCGCATCGAGTTGATCGAGTATCTCGGCGATGCCCGGAAAGAGCGTTGTCTCGATGCACAAATCGGCTTCGTAATTGGCGAGGAATTCCTCGCGCATCGACGCGAAGTCGTGATGCTCCGGCCCGATCTCGAACGCGCCGCCGAGCAGACCGCGCGCGCCCCCCGACGCGAATGGCCGCAACGTTTCGAGCGGGCGCATTTCGAGGCCGCGATCGTGCCGCATCTTGTTCACCGCGGCGACGAGGTCGGGCGCGGTGTCGGCGATCGTGCCGTCGAGGTCGAACAGCACGGCCTGGCACAGCCCGAGGCCATCGCCTTCTGCGAGGCGCTGGGGCAGGGGATTCGTGTCTTCCGGAAGGGGCGTGGTATCGATGGTGCCCGTAGACAAGGGATCGTCGTTGGTCATGGCGTCAGGCTTCGCGGCGGCAAGCCATCATGTAGTTGATGCTCGTGTCGTTCGACAGGCCGAAGTGCCTGGAGATCGGCCGATACGTGATGCCCTTGATATCGACGGGCAAGAGCGAGGCGGCGCGCGCGAACGTGGCGAGCTCCGACGGTTTGATAAAGCGCGCGTAATCGTGCGTGCCGCGCGGCAGCATGCGCGCGATGTATTCCGCGCCGATGACGGCGAACAAATACGCCTTCGCGTTCCGGTTCAACGTGGAGAAGAATACCCAGCCGCCCGGCTTCACGAGCGCGGCGCAAGCGGCAACGGTGCCCGCGGGATTCGGAACGTGCTCGAGCATCTCCATGCAGGTGACGACGTCGTATGAGCCCGGTTCGCGCGCGGCGAGCGCTTCCGCCGAGATTTCTTCGTACGCGACCTCGACGCCGCTTTCGAGACTGTGCAGATCCGCGACGCCGAGCGCGCTCGACGACAAGTCGATGCCTTTGACGTTCGCGCCGCGCGTGGCCATCGACTCGGACAAAATGCCGCCGCCGCAGCCGATGTCGAGAACGCGTTTGCTCATCAGATGCGCGTGTGCGTCGATCCAGTCGAGCCGAACCGGGTTCAGTTCATGCAGCGGCTTGAACTCGGCGTTCGGGTCCCACCAGCGATGCGCGAGCTCGCTGAATTTCTGCAGTTCGTGGGGATCGACGTTGGTCATGTTCGGGAGTGCCTTGTTTGAGTCGTGAATCGATTAGGACCGAGTATATAGGCGACGCAATGGGCGGGCAAAACGCGCCATAGCCGAAGCCTACCTGAATCGGCGGCCCATTAAACGAATGCGCGAAATGCTTCGGGCATAAAAAAACCCCCGCGGAGGCGGGGGTTTGATCTGCGGCAATCCTGCTCGCTATTACTGCTGCGGCTGACGCGTCGTGCCGACAACTTCGACTTCCACGCGACGATCCGGTGCGAGGCAAGCGATGAGTTGCTTGCGATTCTTCTGTTGGCAGCTACCCTTCGTGACCGGGTCGCGCTTGCCCTTGCCTTCCGTGTAGATACGGTTGGCTTCGATGCCCTTGCTGACCAGGTAAGCCTTCACAGCTTGCGCACGGCGCAGCGACAGACGATCGTTGTACTTGTCCGAACCGATGCGGTCGGTGTAACCCGTTGCAACCACGACTTCGAGGTTCAGCGCGCCGATCTTCGATGCCAGGTCGTCAAGCGCCGTCTTGCCAGCCGGCTTCAGAACAGCCTTGTCGAAGTCGAACAGGGCGTCAGCTTGATACGTGATCTTTTGCGTCGTGATAGCAGGCGGCGGCGGAGCGACCGGCGTCGGCGGCGGTGCAACTTGCGCGACCAGCGCGCCGTCGCACTTCGCGTTTGCCGTAGCCGGCGTCCAGAATGCGTCGCGCCAGCACAGTTCGTTCGTGCCGTTCATCCACACATACTCGCCCGTACCGTTCACCCAGTTGTCATTCACGGCTTGTCGCGAGGCCGGCACCGACTGTGCCGAGGCCGATGCAGCCATAACTGCGGTAGCTGCAATGAACGCGAGCTTTGAAAGTTTATTCATATTTCTCCTCTCGAAATTGAGATTACCGCAGGTTTACTGCGAGCCTGTAGACGAAGACAAGTCATACATTGCTCGAAGTATAACATTCCCTACGGAACAAAACGCGCTGTATAGACTTCGAGCAGTGTCTAAGTTTGTGCGTTGGCATTTTGCCATATCGTTCCCTTGCAACGATAAAAATATCCCCGCACGCTGCGCGCCCGCAACCTTATGTGGTGCATGCGCAACAAGAAGGGGACAGGAGACGGTCAGGCCCGAAGAAGGCGCGAAATCCGCGCATATTGCGTGCCTGAATGCCATTTCCTGCGTGTTTTTATCGCGGGTACTTTATCGATCAGCAAAAAGACGAGGCGGCATGATAGCCCGCCGAAGTGACGAAAGGACGGAAATCGTTCCCCGGTTTTTGTAAGTAATTGGTACGACGTTGCGCAATGCGAACTCGGCGTGCACATTCTGGCTGGACGGGCGCAACACACTGTATGTATACAGCAGTCGTCAGGGCGCTAATGTCGCGCATGGTAGAATCTCCTGATGCGCTGCGTTCGCACGCATAAATATGACATGCGCAGCATATGCACCGTACGCAGCGCTCAGAGGCGTGCGCCGCATATGGGGCGCGCAGCGTACGCCGGCTACGCCCCGCGGCAGCCTCATGTCGTGCGGCTGACGGGCGAGTTTCGCGAAATCGTCGCGCGCTGCCGTGTCGCCGCTGCATAGTTCAAGACACGGATAATGGATCAATTCGCCAAAGAGACTCTGCCAATCTCCCTCGAGGAGGAAATGCGCCGCTCGTATCTCGATTACGCGATGAGCGTGATCGTCGGGCGGGCGCTTCCCGATGTACGCGATGGCTTGAAGCCGGTGCATCGTCGGGCGCTCTACTCGATGCACGAGCTGAACAACGACTGGAATCGCGCGTACAAGAAGTCGGCGCGTATCGTCGGTGACGTCATCGGTAAGTACCATCCTCACGGCGACGCGTCCGTCTACGAGACGATCGTTCGGATGGCGCAGCCGTTCTCGCTGCGCTACATGCTGGTCGATGGCCAGGGCAACTTCGGTTCGGTCGACGGCGACAACGCCGCGGCGATGCGTTACACCGAAATCCGCATGGCGAAGATCGGCCACGAGCTTCTGGCCGACATCGACAAGGAAACGGTCGACTTCGGGCCGAACTACGACGGCAGCGAAAACGAGCCGCTCGTTCTGCCGGCGCGCATTCCCAATCTGCTGATCAATGGCTCGGCCGGCATCGCGGTCGGCATGGCGACCAATATTCCGCCGCACAACCTGCGCGAAATCGTCGACGCCTGCCTGCATCTGCTGAATACGCCCGAGGCCACCGTCGACGAACTCATCGAGATCGTGCCGGCGCCGGACTTCCCGACCGCCGGCATCATCTACGGCGTGGCGGGCGTGCGCGACGGTTATCGCACGGGGCGCGGGCGCGTCGTGATGCGCGCGGCCACGCACTTCGAAGAGATCGACCGCGGCCAGCGCATGGCCATCATCGTCGACGAAATTCCGTATCAGGTGAACAAGCGCACGCTGCTCGAGCGCATCGCCGAACTCGTCAACGAGAAGAAGCTGGAAGGCATTTCCGATATTCGCGACGAATCCGACAAGTCGGGCATGCGCGTCGTGATCGAGCTGAAGCGCGGGGAAGTGCCGGAAGTCATTCTGAACAACCTGTACAAGCAGACTCAGCTGCAGGACACGTTCGGCATGAACCTGGTCGCGCTCGTCGACGGCCAGCCGAAGCTCCTGAACCTGAAGGAGATGCTCGAGTGCTTCCTGTCGCATCGACGGGAAGTGCTGACGCGGCGCACTGTATACGAACTGCGCAAGGCCCGCGATCGCGGGCACGTGCTCGAAGGTCTCGCTGTCGCGCTCGCTAACATCGACGAATTCATCGCGATCATCAAGGCCGCGCCGACGCCGCCTATCGCGAAGCAGGAACTGATGGCGCGTCCGTGGGATTCGTCGCTCGTGCGCGAAATGCTCACGCGTACCGAGACCGAGGCTTCGGGCGGCCGCGCGGCGTATCGTCCGGAAGGGCTGAATCCGGCATACGGCCTGCAGGAAGACGGTCTGTATAAATTGTCGGACGTTCAGGCGCAGGAAATTCTGCAGATGCGTCTGCAGCGCCTGACGGGTCTGGAGCAGGACAAGATCGTCGGCGAGTATCGCGAAGTGATGGCGCAGATCGCCGACCTGCTCGACATCCTCGCGCGGCCGGAGCGGATTCGCCAGATCATCGTCGAGGAGCTGGGCCAGATTCGCGCCGAGTTCGGCGACGACCGCCGTTCGCGTATCGAGATGAACGCGACCGAGCTCAACACCGAAGACCTCATCACGCCGACGGACATGGTCGTCACCATGTCGCATTCCGGTTATGTGAAGTCGCAGCCGCTTTCCGAATATCGCGCGCAGAAGCGCGGCGGTCGCGGCAAGCAGGCGACGCAGATGAAGGAAGACGACTGGATCGACACGCTCTTCATCGCGAACACGCACGATCACATGTTGTGCTTCTCGAATCGCGGCCGCGTGTACTGGATCAAGGTCTATGAAGTGCCGCAGGGCTCGCGCAACTCGCGCGGCCGTCCGATCGTCAACATGTTCCCGCTGCAGGATGGCGAGAAGATCAACGTCGTCCTGCCGGTCAAGGAATTCTCGGTCGACAAGTACGTGTTCATGACGACCGCGCTCGGCACGGTCAAGAAGACGCCGCTCGAAGCGTTCAGCCGTCCGATGAAGAAGGGCATCATCGCGGTGGGTCTCGACGAGGGCGATTACCTCATCGGCGCCGCCATCACCGACGGCCAGCACGACGTCATGCTGTTCTCCGACGCGGGCAAGGCCGTGCGCTTCGACGAGAACGACGTGCGCGCGATGGGCCGCGAGGCGCGCGGCGTGCGCGGCATGCAGCTCGAAGACGGGCAGCAGGTCATCGCGATGCTCGTTGCGGGCGGCGAGAATCAGTCGGTGCTGACGGCGACCGAGAACGGCTATGGCAAGCGCACCCCGATCAACGAGTACACGCGTCATGGCCGCGGCACGAAGGGTATGATCGCGATCCAGACGTCGGAGCGTAACGGCCGCGTCGTCGCGGCGACGCTCGTCGAGCCGGAGAGCGAGATCATGCTGATCACGACCGCGGGCGTGCTTATTCGCACGCGAGTTTCGGAAATCCGCGAAATGGGCCGTGCAACTCAAGGTGTTACACTCATCAGCCTTGACGAGGGAACGAAGTTGTCGGGACTGCAGCATATCGCCGAAGCGGAAGCCGAGGCCGAACTCGAGGCAGACGCCGGTTCGGAAGATTCTGCAGCGAAACCGGGTGACGCGGAAAATGGTGAAGGCGAAGAAAACGCCTGATATTTTTTGTGTCTCAACGCTCTCGTTATCGCTTTTGAAAGCTCGGATTGGTTAAGCTGCGCGACGTGACATGAGCGGGTTGCCGGCGTCGAAACGACAGGCAACGCTCGTCGCCAGTGCTGAACTGGATATTTTTTACAGGGAGTAATAATGCAAGGACGTTTCAAGCAGTGGATGTTGCTGGCCGCTTTCGTGCCGACCTTCGCGATGGCTCAGTCGCTTCAGAATCAGGCGCCCGCGCAAACGGCCGCACCGGCAGCCGCAGCAGCACCGGTTGATCCGGCCAAGCAAGCCGCGATCAAGGACCTGCTCGACGCGATCGACGCGCAGAAGCTGGTCGGTGCGATCGGTAACAGCGCGCAGATGCAATCGAAGCAACTCGTGCCGGCGATCCTCTCGGACGCGCTGTCCGAGAACAAGACGATGAACGACAAGCAGAAGCAAGCCGCCGTTCCGACGCTGCAGAAGAACGCAGTGCCGAAGCTGGTCGACTCCGCCGGCCAGGTTTTCGCCACCGACGCCTTCCGCAAGGACGCGATGCAAGCTCAGTACGACGCATACGCGAAGTACTACTCGACGGACGAGATCAAGGATCTGACCAACTTCTACAAGAGCACGACTGGCCGCAAGTTCATCCAGGTTCAGGACCAGGTTGGCCGCGACGTCGTGAATGGCCTGATGCAGAAGTACATGCCGCAAGCCATCAAGGCAACGCGCACGCAAGCCGATCAGGAAGTGGCGAGCGTCAAGCCGAGCGCCAAGTAAGCTCGATGACGTCGGCCTGACGGGAATCCGCCGGCGGGGCTCACCGCCCCGTGCATTGGCGGGTTTTCAGGACAGTGCGATAATGGCTGTTTGCGCGCGAGCGCAAGCAGCCATTTCTTTTTCGGGCGCGAAAACGGTGATTGCGCGGTCTTCGCTGCATTTGCCGCGCAATTCGCGCCTGCCGAATCGGATTTCCGGGACCTCCAGATGCGCGTGTTCAATTTCTCCGCCGGCCCAGCCGCCATGCCAGAAGAAGTCCTGAAGCAGGCAGCCGATGAAATGCTCGACTGGCAAGGCAGCGGCATGAGCGTGATGGAAATGAGTCACCGCGGCGCGGAGTTCATGTCGATCCACGAGGCCGCGCTCACCGATCTGCGTGAACTGTTGGACGTGCCGGCGTCGCATCGCATTCTGTTTCTGCAGGGCGGCGGCATCGGCGAAAACGCCATCGTGCCGATGAATCTGCTCGGCAAGCGGCAAACCGCCGACTTCGTCGTCACCGGTTCATGGTCGACGAAGTCGTTCAAGGAAGCGCAGAAGTACGGCACGCCGCATCTCGCGGCGAGCGGCAAGACCGAAGAAGGCTTCACGCGCGTGCCGGCTTTCAGCGAATGGAAGCTGTCGGACGATCCGGCCTACGTGCATCTGTGCAGCAACGAAACCATCGACGGCGTCGAAGCCTTCGAGATTCCCGATCTGGGCGACATCCCGCTCGTCGCCGACGCGTCCTCGCACATCCTCTCGCGCCCGATGGACATCGCGAAGTTCGGCGTGCTCTTCGGCGGCGCGCAGAAGAACATCGGCATGGCGGGCGTGACCGTCGTGATCGTGCGCGAAGACCTGCTCGACCGCGCGCTATCCATCTGTCCTTCGGCGTTCGAGTGGAAGACCGTCGCCGAGAACAACTCGATGTACAACACGCCGCCCACGTATGCGATCTACATCGCCGGTCTCGTGTTCAAGTGGCTGAAGAAGCAGGGCGGCCTCACGGCGATCGAAGCGCGCAACGTCGAAAAGGCGAAGCTGCTGTACGACACCATCGATTCGAGCGATTTCTACGTCAACAAGGTCGAGCGCCCGAACCGTTCGCGCATGAACGTGCCGTTCTTCCTCGCCGACGAATCGCGCAACACCGATTTCCTGGCCGGCGCGAAGGCGCGCGGGCTGTTGCAACTGAAGGGCCACAAGTCCGTCGGCGGCATGCGGGCATCGATCTACAACGCGGTGCCGATCGAGGGCGTGAAAGCGCTCGTCGATTACATGAAGGAATTCGAGCGCGAAAGCGCTTAAACCTGGCTTCAAACATCAAGCACCGCATGGACGACGATCTCAATACAAGACTCAAACCGCTGCGTGAGCGCATCGATGCGCTCGACGCGCAACTCATCGCGCTGCTGAATCAGCGCGCTTCCGTCGCGCTCGAAGTCGGCGAAGTGAAGAAGCATTTCAATGCGCCCGTGTTTCGTCCGGAGCGCGAGATGCAGGTCATCGCGCGCCTGCAGGAAATGAGCGACGGGCCGCTCGCCGACGAGCACATCGCGTCGATCTGGCGCGAGATCATGGCCGCGAGCCGCGCGCTCGAACAGACGATCAGCGCTGCGTTCCTCGGCCCGGTCGGCACCTATAGCGAACAGGCGATGTTCGAATACTTCGGGCATTCGATTCAGGGCGTGCCGTGCCCGT
Organism: Caballeronia zhejiangensis; assembly: GCF_000698575.1. GTDB lineage: Bacteria > Pseudomonadota > Gammaproteobacteria > Burkholderiales > Burkholderiaceae > Caballeronia > Caballeronia zhejiangensis. Next base: position 72,946 of record NZ_JFHD01000017.1, on the reverse strand, counting down.
CGATCGACGAAGTGTTCCGCGCCGTCGAGGCGGGCGCGGCGCAGTACGGCGTCGTGCCGGTCGAGAATTCGGCGGAAGGCGCGGTGTCGCGCACGCTGGATCTGCTGCTGCAGACGTCGCTCTTGATCGGCGGCGAACTCGCGTTGCCGATCCATCACAATCTGCTGACCGCGTCCGGCACGCTCGACGGCGTGAAGCGCGTATGCGCGCATCCGCAGGCGCTCGCGCAGTGCCAGCGCTGGCTGTCCGCGAACGCGCCGCATTTGGAACGGCAAGCGGTGTCGAGCAACGCGGAAGCCGCGCGCATGGCGGTCGAAGATCCGACGGTCGCGGCCATCGCGGGCGATCGCGCCGCGACGCATTACGGCCTCGGCGTCGTGTTCTCGATGATTCAGGACGATCCGCACAATCGCACGCGATTCGTGATCGTCGGCAAGCAGCCGACGGATTCGAGCGGCCACGATCAGACGTCGCTCATCGTCACGGTGAAGAACGAATCCGGCGCGGTCTTCAAGCTGCTCGAGCCGCTCGCGAAACACGGCGTTTCGATGACGCGCTTCGAGTCGCGTCCCGCGCGTTCGGGCGCGTGGGAGTACTACTTTTATATCGACATCGAAGGCCATCGCGACGATGCCGCGGTTGCGGCCGCGCTCGACGAACTCGGGCGCAAGTCCGCGTTCCTGAAGATTCTCGGTTCGTATCCGCGGGCGCGTTGAGCGGCCGCTTCGTTTTCAGCTTCAGGCTGCATCGATGTTCTCTTTCAATAAACTGGTTATCTTCGGCGTCGGCCTGATCGGCGGATCGCTCGCGCGCGCGTTGCGTGAGCGCGCGGGGCTCGAAGGTCGCGTCGTCGGCGTGGGTCGGTCGCGTGCGTCGGTCGAGCGCGCCATCGAACTCGGCGTGATCGACGAAGCCGCCGCGCTCAACGACGACGCCGCGCTCGCCAAGGCGCTCGAAGGCGCCGACGTGGTATTGCTCGCCGCGCCCGTCGCGCAGACCGAGCCGCTGCTCGTGCGCATCGCGCCGTTTCTCGACGCGCGAACCATCGTCACCGACGCCGGCAGCACGAAAACCGATGTCTTCGCGGCGGCGAAGCGCGCGCTCGGTGCGCGCGTCGCGCAGTTCGTGCCGGGACATCCGATCGCCGGGCGCGAGTCGAGCGGCGTCGATGCGGCATTGCCCGATCTGTACGTCGATCGCAATGTCGTGCTGTGTCCGCTGCCGGAAAATGCGGCGGATGGCGTCGAACGCATCGCGTCGATGTGGCGCGCGAGCGGCGCGTGCGTGCGTCAGATGAGCGAGGCGCAGCACGATCGCGTGTTCGCGTCGGTGAGTCATTTGCCGCACGTGCTCTCGTTCGCGCTCGTCGATCAGATTCTCGACACGCCCGATGCCGATCTGAAATTCTCGTTCGCCGCAGGCGGCTTTCGCGATTTCACGCGCATCGCGGCGTCGAGTCCCGAAATGTGGCGCGATATCTGTCTCGCGAACCGCGCCGCGCTGCTCGCCGAGCTCGACGATTACACCGCGGTGCTCGCGCGTTTTCGCGCGGCGATCGACGCCTCGGACGGCGCGGCGCTCGAAGCGGCGTTCGCGCGTTCGCGCGTCGCCCGGAAAGAATGGCAGGAACGCGGCGGCATCAAGCCTTCGAACGACATCGCCGCCAAGTAAGCCGCGAAACAAGGAAACAACATGGAACATCTCGATCTCGGACCTTTCTCCCGCGCGTCCGGCACCGTGCGCCTGCCCGGCTCGAAGAGCATTTCGAACCGCGTGCTGCTGCTCGCGGCGCTTGCGCACGGCGAAACGTCGATCACGAATCTGCTCGATTCTGACGACACGCGCGTGATGCTCGCCGCGCTCCGGAACCTGGGCGTCGCCGTGCGCGAGGACGGCGAGCGCGTGATCGTCGGCGGGACGGGCGGCGCGTTTCCGTCGAAATCGGCGGAGCTGTTTCTCGGCAACGCGGGTACGGCGGTGCGTCCGCTGACCGCGGCGCTGGCCGTGAACGGCGGCGAATATCGCGTCCACGGCGTGCCGCGCATGCACGAGCGGCCGATCGGCGATCTCGTCGACGGGCTGCGCCAGATCGGCGCTGCGATCGATTACGAGCTCAACGACGGCTTCCCGCCGCTCAGGATCCACGCCGCGAAGATCGCCATCGACAAGCCGATCCGCGTGCGCGGCGACGTGTCGAGCCAGTTTCTCACCGCGCTCCTGATGAGCCTGCCGGTCGTGGAAGGCCGTAACGGTCCCGTTACGATCGAGATCGAAGGCGAACTCATTTCGAAGCCGTACATCGAAATCACGATTCGTTTGATGGAGCGCTTCGGCGTGACGGTCGAGCGCGACGGCTGGGCGCGCTTCACCGTTCCCGCCGGCGTGAGCTACAAGTCGCCGGGCGCGATCATGGTGGAAGGCGATGCGTCGTCGGCCTCGTATTTCCTGGCGGCGGGCGCGATCGGGCATGGACCGGTGCGCGTGGAGGGCGTCGGTCGTTCGAGCATTCAGGGCGATGTCGGCTTCGCGGACGCGCTGAACCGCATGGGCGCGAACGTGATGATGGGCGAGGACTGGATCGAAGTGCGCGGCGTCGAATCGGACGATGGCAGGCTCGCGCCCATCGACATGGATTTCAACCTGATTCCCGACGCCGCGATGACGATCGCCGTGGCCGCGCTCTTCGCCAGCGGCACGACGACGCTGCGCAATATCGCGAGCTGGCGCGTGAAGGAAACGGATCGCATCGCCGCGATGGCGAACGAGTTGCGCAAGGTCGGCGCGACCGTGGAAGAGGGTGCGGATTATCTCGTCGTCACGCCGCCGGCGAAACTGACGCCGAACGCCGCGATCGACACCTACGACGATCACCGCATGGCGATGTGCTTTTCGCTCGTGAGCCTCGGCGGCGTGCCGGTCCGCATCAACGATCCGAAATGTGTGGCTAAAACCTTTCCGGACTACTTCGACCGCTTCTCGACGCTCGTGAAAGCGTAACGGGAGCGCTGTACCGTGAAACGCGATGACTTCGACTTCCATGACCGTAATAACGGGCCAGAACGGCCAGACTCAATGAAACCGACCCGTCCTTTCGACCCAACACCAGTGATTACCATCGACGGGCCGACGGCGTCGGGCAAGGGCACGGTCGCGGCGATCGTCGCGGCGACGCTCGGCTTCCACCTGCTCGACAGCGGCGCGCTCTACCGGCTCGCGGCGCTCGCGAGCATTCGCTACGAAGTGGACAAGGACGACGCCCCCGGCCTTGCAAAACTGGTCGAGGCGCTCCATATCACGTTCCGCGAAGGTTGCGCGCAGCTCGATGGCGCCGATGTCTCGGGCGAAATCCGGCAGGAAGAAGTCGGCAACCGCGCCTCCGCGATCGCCGTGCATCCCGAAGTGCGCCAGGCGCTCGTCGCGCGCCAGCGGGCTTTTCGCAAGCGCCCCGGCCTCGTCGCCGACGGCCGCGACATGGGCACGGTCATCTTCCCCGACGCCACGCTGAAGGTGTTCCTGACTGCAAGCGTCGAGGCGCGCGCGGCGCGGCGGTATAAGCAATTGATGCAAAAAGGTTTTTCTGCTAATATGGATGACTTGCTGCGAGATTTGCGCGCACGCGATGCCCGGGACATGAACCGGAGCGCCGCGCCGCTCAAGCCCGCGGCGGATGCGAAGACGCTGGACACCTCCGGTTTGTCGATCGATCAAGCGGTCGAGCAGATCATCGGCTGGTTCAGCGAGATTCGTGTAGTGCAGTAGAAGTAAGGTGCTCTGCCGGGAGGCAGGGCGTGTGTTAAACCATTTAACCCCGTATGGCGTTGCGCATCTGGGTAAAACCCGCCGGTTCATTCCGAATCACCGCGCAAAGGCCGTGCAAATATCGATTTTTATGTCCGACCTGCAAACCTCCACCCCGAATACCGAATCCTTTGCGGCTCTGTTCGAAGAGTCGCTGACCAAGCAGGACATGCGCGCCGGCGAAGTGATCTCCGCCGAAGTCGTGCGTGTCGACCACAACTTCGTGGTCGTCAACGCTGGTCTCAAGTCCGAAGCCTATATTCCGCTCGAAGAATTCCTGAACGACGCGGGTGAAGTGGAAGTGCAGGCGGGCGACTTCGTTTCCGTCGCGATCGACGCGCTGGAAAACGGCTATGGCGACACCATCCTGTCGCGCGACAAGGCGAAGCGCCTCGCTTCGTGGCTGTCGCTGGAAAAGGCGCTGGACAACAACGAACTCGTGACCGGCACGATCACCGGCAAGGTCAAGGGCGGCATGACCGTGATGGTCAACGGCATCCGCGCGTTCCTGCCGGGTTCGCTCGTCGACACGCGTCCGGTCAAGGACACGACGCCGTACGAAGGCAAGACGCTCGAATTCCGCGTCATCAAGCTCGATCGCAAGCGTAACAACGTGGTGCTGTCGCGCCGCGCGGTCATCGAAGCGACGCAGGGCGAAGAGCGCGCGAAGCTGCTCGAGACGCTGAAGGAAGGCGCGATCGTCGAAGGCGTGGTCAAGAACATCACCGACTACGGCGCGTTCGTGGACCTCGGCGGCATCGACGGCCTGCTGCACATCACCGACATCGCATGGCGCCGCGTGCGTCACCCGTCGGAAGTCCTGTCGGTTGGCCAGGAAGTCACCGCCAAGATCCTCAAGTTCGACCAAGAGAAGAACCGCGTTTCGCTCGGCATCAAGCAACTTGGCGACGATCCGTGGGAAGGCATCTCGCGCCGTTACCCGTCGGGCACGCGCCTGTTCGGCAAGGTCACGAACATCACCGACTACGGCGCATTCGTCGAAGTGGAATCGGGCATCGAAGGCCTCGTCCACGTGTCGGAAATGGACTGGACCAACAAGAACGTTGCGCCGTCGAAGGTTGTTCAACTGGGCGACGAAGTCGAAGTCATGGTTCTCGAAATCGACGAAGACCGCCGCCGTATCTCCCTCGGCATGAAGCAGTGCAAGCCGAATCCGTGGGATGACTTCAGCCGCAACTTCAAGAAGGGCGACAAGATCAGCGGCGCCATCAAGTCGATCACCGACTTCGGCGTGTTCATCGGTCTGCCTGGCGGCATCGACGGCCTGGTTCACCTGTCGGATCTGTCGTGGTCGGAAACCGGCGAAGAAGCCGTTCGCAAGTACAAGAAGGGCGACGAAGTCGAAGCCGTGGTTCTGGGCATCGACGTCGACAAGGAACGCATCTCGCTCGGCATCAAGCAGCTCGAAGGCGATCCGTTCAGCAACTTCGTGGCGATCAACGACAAGGGCGCTATCGTCGACGGCGTTGTGAAGTCGGTCGATCCGAAGGGTGCGGTCATCACGCTGTCCGGCGAAGTCGAAGGCTACCTGCGTGCTTCGGAAATCGCGCAAGACCGCGTGGAAGATGCGCGCAACGTGCTGAAGGAAGGCGAGAAGGTCAACGCGATGATCATCAACATCGATCGCAAGTCGCGTGGCATCAACCTGTCGATCAAGGCGAAGGATTCGGCCGAACAGCAGGAAGCCATGCGCAGCCTGCAGGGCGACTCGAACGCCGCCGCGACCGGCACGACCAACCTCGGCGCGCTGCTCAAGGCCAAGCTCGACGGCCAGAACAGCTAAGCCCTTAACGGCACAGCTGCAGAATGACCAAATCGGAATTGGTCGCCCAGTTGGCGTCGCGATTTCCGCAACTTGTCCTCAAGGATGCGGATTTCGCGGTGAAGACGATGCTGGATGCGATGTCGGAGGCTCTGGCCAACGGTCATCGCATCGAGATTCGCGGCTTCGGCAGCTTCGGGCTCAATCGTCGTCCGTCGCGCGTCGGGCGCAATCCCAAGTCGGGTGAAAAGGTGCTGGTGCCGGAGAAATTCGTGCCGCACTTCAAGCCGGGCAAGGAGTTGCGCGAACGCGTCGACGGCCGCGCGGGCGAGCCGCTGAAAGCTTCGAATGACGACGATGCCGACGATCTCTGATCGGCACGCATCCTGACTGATGATCCTTCAGGATTTTCGGTTCGCGGCGTCGCCCTGCGAGGCAATCGACCAGAAAAGCACCCTTCGGGGTGCTTTTTTTATGCGCGGCGTTTCGATAGCAGCGATCCAGCGCGACGGGTGCGTTGTTTGCTAAAAATTCATGCGTCGAGCGGGCGACTGCCGGCGCTCGGGAGCATCAATTACAATACCGGTCACTTTGACCTGGGTGTTCAACCGCGCAGGCCCGGCCGAAACGGAAGGGCCGTCTGGTGCAACCGCTCTTGCGAGACCCTACATGAAATTCATCGTCTGGCTGATCCGCGTTCTGGTATTCGTGCTGTTGCTGGTGCTGGCGCTCGCCAATACCCAGCCCGCGACGCTGAACTTTCTCGCGGGCTACGCGTGGCAGGCGCCGCTTATTCTGATCGGCCTCGCGTTTTTCGTGGTGGGATTGCTCGCGGGGCTCGTGTCGGCTGTGCCGGCCAGGGTGCGTCTGCGCATGGAGAACGGGCGTCTGAAGCGCGAGCTGCGCGTCGCTCGCGAGACGCCGGTGGTGAAGGAAGAACCGCCGATGCCGCCGCTCATCTGACCTTTCGCGCAGACATCTGACACTCAACGACTAATCGCATGGATCTAGACTTCTGGTGGCTGCTTGTCATCCCCGTCGCTTTCGCGCTGGGGTGGATGGCGTCCCGCTATGACTTGAAAGCGCTGTTATCCGAAAATGCGAATCTGCCGCGCTCGTATTTTCGCGGCCTCAACTTTCTGCTCAACGAGCAACACGACAAGGCGATCGATGCGTTCATCGAAGTCGCCAAGCTCGATCCCGAAACGATCGAACTTCATTTCGCGCTCGGCAATCTGTTTCGCCGTCGCGGAGAGACCGATCGCGCGATTCGCGTGCATCAGAATCTGTTGAGTCGCGCCGATTTGCCGGTCGCGGAACGCGATCACGCGCTCTACGAACTCGGACAAGATTTTCTGAAGGCGGGCCTGCTCGATCGCGCCGAGGAAACGTTCAAGTCGCTCAACGCCGGCGAATATTCGCTCGGCGCGCAGCGCGCGCTGCTGACCATCTACGAGATCGAAAAGGACTGGCCGAAATCGATCGCGACGGCCGAGCAGATCGAAAAGATGGGCGCGCCCTCGCTGCATATGGAAATCGCGCATTTCCACTGCGAGCTGGCGCAGGAAGCGCTTCAGCGCAAGAATCCAGATGGTGCGCGCGCCGAACTGAAGCTCGCGCTGGCATCGAACCCGGACAACGTGCGCGCGACCATCCTGGCAGGCGATGTCGAAGCGGCCGCCGGCAACGTCGATGTCGCGATCGCGCACTGGAAGCGCGTCGAGGAGCAGAACGAGGCGTATCTGCCGCTCGTCGCCGAGAAGCTGATGAAGGCGTACGCCGCGCTCGGGCGCAAGGAAGAGGGCGTCGATCTGCTGATCGATTACGCGACGCGCTATCCGTCTAACGATCTGCTCGATGTCGCCTACAAGCACGTTCAAGAGTTGCGCGGTCTCGAAGCCGCGCACGAGCTGGCACGCAAGCAGATGCAAAGCGCGCCGAATCTCGCGGGCATGACGCGTCTGCTCGAGGCGCAGGAGGCGACGGCCGACGAGCCGCGCCGCGGCGAGCTCGAACTGATGCGTAATCTGGTGAAACAGCGCACTAAGAATCTGCCGCGTTATACGTGTCAAACTTGCGGGTTCCGTGCGCGTCTATTCTATTGGCAATGCCCCGGCTGCAGCGGCTGGGAGACGTACGCGCCGCGTCGCGTCGAGCCGATCACGAGCTCGGCCTGAGCCAGCGCGGCGAGCATGACATCGGGCGGCGCGCGAATGCGCCGCTTCTGCCACCGGCATTTCAGGAACAACCGGAAAGCGTATGAAAGTGACCATCGTCGGCACGGGTTACGTCGGTCTCGTAACCGGCGCGTGCCTTGCCGAAATCGGCAATGACGTGTTTTGCGTGGACGTCGATCCGCGCAAGATCGAAATTCTCAACAATGGCGGCGTGCCGATCCACGAGCCGGGCCTTCAGGAAATGCTGAGGCGCACGCGCGCGGCAGGCCGCATCCAGTTTTCCACCGACGTGAAAGCGAGCGTCGAGCACGGCGACATTCAATTCATCGCGGTCGGCACGCCGCCCGACGAAGACGGCTCAGCCGATCTGCAATACGTGCTCGCCGCCGCGCGCAATATCGGCAAGTATTCGAACGGCTTCAAGGTGATCGTCGATAAATCGACGGTGCCGGTCGGCACGGCGCTGCAAGTGAAGCGCGTCGTCGAGGAAGAGTTGCGGGCGCGCGGACTCGGCGAGTCGGAGAAGCACGGCTTCTCGGTCGTGTCGAATCCGGAGTTCCTGAAGGAAGGCGCGGCTGTGGACGACTTCATGCGCCCGGATCGCATCGTGATCGGCATCGACGACGACCGCGCGGGCAACCTCGCGCGCGAGAAGATGAAGCGCCTCTACACGCCGTTCAACCGCAATCACGAGCGCACGCTGTACATGGACGTGCGTTCGGCCGAGTTCACGAAGTACGCCGCCAACGCGATGCTCGCGACGCGCATCTCGTTCATGAACGATCTGTCGAATCTCGCGGATACCGTCGGCGCCGACATCGAATCGGTGCGGCGGGGCATGGGCTCGGATCCGCGCATCGGCTATCACTTCCTGTATGCGGGCTGCGGCTATGGCGGCTCGTGCTTCCCGAAGGACGTGCAGGCGCTCGCGCAAACCGCGCGCGAAAACGGCCACACGCTGCGCGTGCTCGAGGCGGTCGAAGCGGTCAATAACGATCAGAAGGAAGTGCTCGTCAACAAGATCGTGAAGCGCATGGGCGAGGATCTGCGCGGGCGCACGTTCGCCGTGTGGGGCCTCGCATTCAAGCCCAATACCGACGACATGCGCGAGGCGTCGAGCCGGCGCATCATCGAGGCGCTGCTGCAGCGCGGCGCCACGGTGCGCGGCTACGATCCCGTCGCGCGCGACGAGGCAGAGCGCGTGTTCGCGCTCGATCTCGCGGATCGCCCCGACGACTTCCAGCGCCTGCATCTCGTGAACACGCAACAGGATGCGCTGACGGACGCCGACGCGCTCGTCATCGTGACCGAATGGAAAGAATTCAAGAGCCCGGATTTCTGGCACTTGAAGAGCGCGTTGAAGACGCCGGTGATCTTCGACGGCCGCAATCTGTATGAACCGGAAGCGATGGCCGAAATGGGCATCGACTACTTTGCAATAGGACGTCCCCATGTCGAACTCGACCGCAACGGCAGCCACAACTAACGCCGATATTCCCGTCGTCCCGCTTGCGCGCGTTTCGGCGGCGCGCGTGCTCGTGGTCGGCGACGTGATGCTCGACCGCTACTGGTTCGGGGACGTCAACCGCATCTCGCCCGAAGCGCCCGTGCCGGTCGTGCACGTGCAGAAGAAGGAAGACCGCCTCGGCGGCGCGGCGAACGTCGCGCGCAACGCGGCGGCGCTCGGCGCGCAGGCCGGCCTGCTTTGCGTAGTGGGACATGACGAGCCGGGCGAGCGCATCGTCGAGCTGCTCGGCGAAAGCAAGGTCGCGGCGCATCTCGAGCGCGATCCCGAACTGCTCACGACCATCAAGCTGCGCGTGCTGTCGCGTCAGCAGCAGTTGCTGCGCGTCGATTTCGAGAACACGCCGAATCATGAAGTGCTGCGCGCGTGTCTCGAACGGTTCACCGAGATCCTGCCGCAGCACGACGTGATCCTCATGTCCGATTACGCGAAGGGCGGCCTCACGCACGTCACGCAGATGATCGCCGACGCGAAACGCGCCGGAAAGCCCGTGCTCGTCGATCCGAAGGGCGACGACTGGGACCGTTATCGCGGCGCGACGCTCATCACGCCGAATCGCGCGGAGCTGCGCGAAGTCATCGGCCAGTGGAAATCGGAAGAAGATCTGCACGAGCGCGTGAGGAAACTGCGTGCGGAGCTCGATCTTTCAGCGCTGCTCCTCACGCGCTCGGAAGAGGGCATGACGCTCTTCACCGAGGACCAGGTGCTGCACACATCGGCCGAAGCGCGCGAAGTGTATGATGTCTCGGGCGCCGGCGACACCGTCATCGCAACGGTCGCGACCATGCTGGGCGCGGGTGTGCCGCTCGTCGACTCGATCGTCTATGCGAACCGCGCGGCGGGCATCGTCGTGGGCAAGCTCGGTACGGCGACCGTCGACTACAACGAACTCTTCGCCTGACCTTATCTGAAATAACGCCATGACCATCATCGTTACCGGTGCAGCCGGCTTCATCGGCAGCAATATCGTCAAGGCGCTCAACGAGCGTGGCGAGAATCGCGTGATCGCGGTCGACAACCTCACGCGCGCCGACAAGTTCAAGAATCTCGTCGATTGCGAAATCGACGATTACCTCGACAAGACCGAGTTCGTCGAGCGCTTCAAGCGCGGCGATTTCGGCCGCGTGCGCGCGGTGTTCCACGAAGGCGCCTGTTCGGACACGATGGAAACCGACGGCCGCTACATGATGGACAACAACTTCCGCTACAGCCGCGACGTGATGGACGCGTGCCTCGCGCAGGGCGCGCAGTTCCTGTATGCATCGTCGGCGGCGACATACGGCGGATCGAGCCGTTTCGTCGAAGAGCGCGAAGTCGAGAAGCCGCTCAACGTGTACGGTTATTCGAAGTTCCTCTTCGATCAGATCGTGCGGCAGGTGCTGCCGAAGGCGGAAAGCCAGATCGCCGGCTTTCGCTATTTCAACGTGTACGGCCCGCGCGAAACGCACAAGGGACGCATGGCGTCGGTCGCGTTCCACAACTTCAATCAGTTCCGCTCGGAAGGCAAGGTCAAGCTCTTCGGCGAGTACAACGGCTATGCGGCCGGCGAGCAGACGCGCGACTTCATCTCGGTCGAAGACGTCGTGAAGGTGAATCTGTTCTTCTTCGATCATCCGGAGAAGTCGGGCATTTTCAATCTCGGCACCGGGCGCGCGCAGCCGTTCAACGACATCGCGTCGACGGTCGTGAACTCGCTGCGCGCGTTGAACGGCGAAGCGGCGCTCTCGCTCGCCGAACTCGTGCAGCGCGGTCTGATCGAGTACGTGCCGTTCCCCGACGCGCTGCGCGGCAAGTACCAATGCTTCACGCAGGCGGACCAGTCGAAGCTGCGCGCAGCCGGTTACGACGCCTCGTTTCTTACGGTTCAGGAAGGTGTCGATCGCTACGTGCGTTGGCTATTCGGCCAGCTATAAACGCGCTTCGAGCCTCTCTAAACTGGGTCTCACGGTTGGCGCTGGTGCCGGCCGGTTCTTCACGGAGACTCAGTCATGTTCAAGCAAGCACTCTCGTCGATCGCTGCGTTCGCGCTCATCTTTTCCATCGGTAGCGCGTTCGCGGCCGTCGACGTCAATACCGCCAACTCCGACGCGCTGCGCGGCATCAAGGGCATCGGTCCGGCGAAGGCGAAAGCCATTCTCGATGAACGTCAGGCGCACGGTCCGTTCAAGGACGCGAGCGATCTCGGCACGCGCGTCAAAGGCATGGGCGGCAAGACCGTCCAGCGTCTGGAAGCGGAAGGACTGACAATCGGCGCAACGACGAAGACCGCGGCCGTCGCCGCACCGCCTGGCGGCGCGAACTCGGCTGTCGCGACGCCGGTTTCGGCGTCCGCATCAGCTAAACCGGTCATTGTGAAGAAATAAGCACGGCCCGGAGGCGCGCCCTGGTGCGCGGCGCGCCATCGATCTCCTTCAGCCTTCGGATGTCTTGGGCTCCCCGCGGACGGCCTCCTCGCGGGGCTTTTTGCATGCGCGGACGGCGCGCGCGAGCGGCATTCCATCCGTGCAGCAGGGATGCGCCGGCATCGGCGGAACCGGTGGGCTACAATCGACGAATCCCTATATCAAAATCCGCGCGGAAAGGCAGTGTCGTCCGCGGGGAATCCGAATCGGCTCCGCATATGGCTTACATGACTATCGAAGACACGATCGGCAACACGCCGCTCGTGCAACTCGTCCGCATCGTCGACGATGAAATTCGCAGCCGCAACAACGTCGTGCTGGGCAAGCTCGAAGGCAACAATCCGGCGGGATCGGTGAAGGACCGGCCGGCGCTGTCGATGATCAGGAAAGCTGAAGAGCGCGGCCGCATCAAGCCGGGCGACACGCTCATCGAAGCGACGAGCGGCAACACCGGCATCGCGCTCGCGATGGCCGCCGCAATGCGCGGCTACAAGATGGTGCTGCTGATGCCGGAAGATCTGTCGATCGAGCGCCGCCAGAGCATGGCCGCGTATGGCGCCGAAATCGTGCTGACGCCGGTGACGGGCGGCATGGAATACGCACGCGATCTCGCCGATCAGATGCAGCGTGACGGCAAAGGCATCATTCTCGATCAGTTCGCGAACCCGGACAATCCGCTCGCGCATTACGAAGGCACGGGCCCGGAGCTGTGGCGTCAGACCGAAGGCCGCCTTACGCACTTCGTCTCGTCGATGGGCACGACGGGCACGATCATGGGCGTGTCGAAGTATCTGAAAGAGCAGAACGAAAAGATCGAGATCATCGGCGCTCAGCCGGAAGAAGGCTCGCGCATTCCGGGCATCCGCAAGTGGCCGGAAGCCTATCTGCCGAAGATTTTCGATCGCAGCCGCGTGGATCGCGTGGAGAACGTAAGTCAGGCGGCCTCCGAAGCGATGGCGCGACGCCTCGCATCGGTCGAAGGCATTTTCGCGGGCATTTCGTCGGGCGGCGCGTGCGAAGTGGCGCTGCGCATCGCGCGCCAGGTGGAGAACGCGACGATCGTGTTCATCGTCTGCGATCGCGGCGATCGTTATCTTTCGACGGGCGTGTTCCCGGCGTGATGCCGCGCATCCTGATCGCGCAATGAGAGAACCCCGGCGAGCCGGGGTTTTTTACGTCTGTAGCGGACAAACGTCACTGCGAATTCGCGCCCGTGTCGCCCGCGACCATGCGCGCCTTGACCGCTTCGCCAAGCTGATACACCGCGAGCGCGTAGAAGAAGCTGCGGTTGTAACGCGTCAGCACGTAGAAGTTCTTCAGCCCGAGCGTGTATTCGGTCGCGCGGCCGGGCGTGGGCAAATCGACGACGGTGAGCGGCGTCGGCGCTTCTGCGTCGATATTCAAGCCCGGCTCGTTGAGCAGCATGCCGGCCTTCGTCAGTTGCGCGAGCGACCATTTCGGTTCCGGCGCGCCATCGGCGGCGGCCTGCGCGATGCCCTGACTGCCGACATCGCCGGCGATCCGCCACACGACCGGCCGGCCCGGTTCCCAGCCGTTCTGCTTCAGATAGTTCGCCACACTGCCGATGGCGTCTGCCGGGCTCGTGCGCAGATCGATGCGGCTGTTGCCGTCGTAATCGACCGCGTATTGCACGATGCTGCTCGGCAGGAACTGCGGAATCCCGATCGCGCCCGTGTATGAACCGAGGACGGTCGTCGGATCGATCTGCGAATCGCGCGTCCACACGAGCAGGTCTTCGAGATTCTTGCGGAACGTCGCCATGCGCTCGACGCGGTTCGGCGTGTTCGGGTAATCGAAGGTGAGCGTGGTCAGCGCGTCGAGCGCGCGGAAGTTGCCCATGTACTTCCCGTAGATCGTCTCCACGCCGATGATTCCGACGATCACCTCCGGCGGCACGCCGAATTGCTCGGACGCGCGCTGCAGCGTCGCCTGATTCGCGCGCCAGAACTTCACGCCCGCGTTGATGCGAACCGGCTCGATGAAACGCCCCTGGTACGCGCGCCAGTTCTTGGCCTGCGGCGTGGGCGAAGGCAACACCAGTTTCGCCGCGGTCGCCGAATAGCTCACGCGCGCAAACAGATCGTGCAGCGCGGACGAATCGAAGTCGTAGCGCGCGACCATGTCATTGATGAACGCATCGACATTCGGATTGTTCGCGTAGCGCTGCGGCACGATCTCTTCTTCGAACACCTGCCCTTGCGGCGTCGCGGCCTGCGGCTGCTGCGACTGCGCAAAGGCACTGTTCCCGGAGAGAAAGCCGAGCGCGCAGACGAGGGAAGCAACGAGTGCGCGCTTTGCCGGCCTGGATGAAGCCGTGAAGACGAACGGAGCAAACTGGAAAGTCATAGTGTGCGTGGTTGGGGGCGGTTGGGGCGATGCCGGATGCGCGAGTGGCCAAAAACGCCTGTGAAGTCGAATCGATGCAACGATTCTCAACGGAACGCAACAGCCTGCAACATGCCGCGCGCAATCGCTCGGCCGGCAAGGCGTCGGGGCAGTATAACCGACGCTTCGCGCCCATATCGGCCATGTGCCCGGGCGAGGGCGGCCGTGCCGGACGGTGTGGTAACTTAACGTCAATTACGCGACAAGTGGTCGCGTATGACGAAAAAATACGAGACGAGAGCCGACGACAAGCGGCATTGCGAGACATCATGGCCACCGGCTTCTACTCCCACCTCGACTGCCTCCAGCACGACAACGGCCAATGGCATCCCGAGTGTCCGGCGCGCCTGCAGGCGATCGAAGACCAGCTGATCGCGAGCCGGATCGATTCGCTCATCGAGCGCGAGGAAGCGCCGCTCGCCGACGAAGCCGACCTCGCGCGCGTGCATACGCAGGCGCACATCGACTACATCAAGAGCCGCACGCCGGAATCGGGCCGAAGCGAACTCGACCCCGATACGTCGATGTGCCCCCAGTCCTACCGCGCGGCATTGCGCGCGGCGGGCGCGGCGGTCGCGGCCACCGATGCCGTCATCGAAGGCCGTTACGACAACGCGTTTTGCAGCATCCGGCCGCCGGGCCATCACGCCGAGCCCGCGCGCGCGATGGGCTTCTGCCTCTTCAACAACGTCGCGATCGCCGCGCGGCATGCGCTGGAAGTGCACGGCCTGCAGCGGGTCGCGATCGTCGATTTCGACGTGCATCACGGCAACGGCACCGAAGCCGCGTTCAGCGGCGATTCGCGCGTGCTGATGTGCAGTTTCTTCCAGCATCCGTTCTATCCGTTTTCCGGCGCCGACAATCACGCGGCGAACATGGTCAACGTGCCGCTCGCCGCGCGCACTAAGGGCATGCAGGTGCGCGAGGTCGTCGACATGATGTGGCTGCCGCGGCTCGAAGCGTTCAAGCCGCAGATGATCTTCGTCTCGGCCGGCTTCGATGCGCATCGCGAAGACGACATGGCGAACATGGGTCTTGTCGAGGACGATTACGCGTGGATCACCGAGCAGATTCGCGGCGTCGCGAAGCGCCACGCGCAAGGGCGCATCGTGAGTTGTCTCGAAGGCGGCTATAACCTGTCGGCGCTGGGCCGCAGCGTCGTTGCGCATCTGCGGGTGCTGGCGGAAATCTAGCGGGCGCGAGCGCGCGCGTAGTCCGCGCGCACGAGCGTCCAGTCGATCAGCTCGCGGATCACGCGCTCGCGGTCGAGATCGTTGAGCGTTTCGTGGGCGCTGCCTTCGTGGACGATGAGCGTGGTGTCGGTCGATCCCGCGTTGGCTTCGAACTCGCGGCTGCCGGCGGGATCGCAGATCGCGTCCGCGCTGCCGTGAAAGACGAGAAGCGGCAGCTTGATGTCGCCGCGCTTTTCCGCCACGCGCTCCATGCCGGCGAGAATCTGCGCGGCAGTGCGTGCGCAGACGGCTGCG
Organism: Caballeronia zhejiangensis; assembly: GCF_000698575.1. Taxonomy (GTDB): domain Bacteria; phylum Pseudomonadota; class Gammaproteobacteria; order Burkholderiales; family Burkholderiaceae; genus Caballeronia; species Caballeronia zhejiangensis. The sequence goes on along the minus strand of NZ_JFHD01000017.1, from coordinate 57,368 downwards.
TGATGCACGAGCGGATCGCGCTTGTACGCTTCGACGACGCCCGGCGCGCGCGACAGCAGCGCCGGATCGATGCTGAACGCGGCGACGCGCGGCGCGACCACGCCCACGATGCGGCTCAGTTTGGCCTTCCAGCGCGGCGTGCCCGGTCCGATCTTCAATGCCGGGCTCGACAGGATCAGACCGGCCAGCTTGTTCGCCTGCGCACGCTCGGCGGCGTAGAGCGCCGCGATCGTTCCGCCCATGCTGTGGCCCATCAAAAAGAGCGGCGTGCCGGCGGGCGGCGTGGCCGCGCACGCTTCGAGCAGGACATCGGTGTCGCGCAGATAGTCCGTGAAGACGCGAACCCACGCCCGTTCGCCCGACGACTTCCCGTGTCCGCGCAGATCGATCGCGATCAGTTCGATGCCCGCCGCGTTCAGCGCGGTCGCGAGCGCGTCGTAACGGCCCGCGTGTTCGCCGAGACCGTGGACGAGCGCGATCCGCGCGTTGAGTTCGATGCCCGGCGCGGGGTGCCAGCGATGCAGAAACAGTTCGACGCCGTGTCGCGTCGTGACGGCGCTCGTCGAATAGATAGTGCGTGACATGGCGCAGTAAATATCTCCACGTTATTAGCCGATCTGAAATCATTATTAAACAGAATGTAACGCGTCCTGTAAAATCCCCGCCACGATACAAACAGCTAAGAACGAGCGGCGGCCGGCGGCGCGGGTGGGTTCCACCCGACAAGCCTTCCGCCGTTTGCATTTTCATGATCGAAATACGCAATCTTTCGCAGCGTTTCGCGGGGCCCCGAGGCTGGGTCGAAGCGCTGCACAACGTCAATCTGACGATTCCCGCCGGCGAAGTGTTCGGCATCATCGGGCGCAGCGGCGCGGGCAAGAGCACGCTGGTTCGCACGATCAATCTGCTGACGCGGCCGAGCGAAGGCAATGTGATCGTCGACGGACGCGATCTCACGACGCTCGGCAAGGACGATCTGCGCGCCGCGCGCCGCGACATCGGCATGATCTTTCAGCATTTCAATCTGCTGAGCTCGCGCACGGTGTACGACAACGTCGCGCTGCCGCTCGAACTCGCCGGCAAGAAGCGCGCGGAAATCGAAGCGGCCGTGTTGCCGCTGCTCGATCTCGTCGGCCTCACGACGCACAAGGACAAGTATCCCGCGCAGATCAGCGGCGGACAGAAGCAGCGCGTCGGGATTGCGCGGGCGCTCGCGAGCAAGCCGACAGTGCTGCTCTCCGACGAAGCCACGTCCGCGCTCGATCCCGAAACCACGCGCGCGATTCTCGATCTGCTGCGCAAGATCAATCGCGAGCTCGGGCTCACCATCGTGCTCATCACGCATCAGATGGAAGTGATCAAACAGGTCTGCGATCGCGTCGCGGTGCTCGACGCCGGGCGCGTGGTCGAAGAGGGCAAGGTCGTCGATGTCTTCATGCAGCCGCATCACGAAGTCACGCGCGCACTGATCGGCGACGTGATCGCGCACGAGTTGCCGCCCGCATTGAAGGCACGCGTGATCGAGCGGCTCAAGACCGGCAGCGGTCATTTGCTGCGGCTCGCGTTCACGGGCTCGGGCGTCGATCAGCCGATTCTCTCGGAGACGATCCGCCGCTACGAACTCGATTTCAACATCCTGCACGGCCAGATCGACGAGATTCAGGGGCAGGCGTTCGGCTCGCTCGCGGTGCTCGCGGGCGGTCAGCCGGTGAAGATCGCCGAAGCGATCGAATATTTGCGCTCGCAGGGCGTCGTCGTGGAGGAGTTGTCCCATGTTGAGTGAAATGTTCGACATGTTCGTCCAGTCGTTCTGGGAAACGCTGATCATGGTCGGCATCTCGGGACTCGTCGGCGCGGCGGTCGGTTTGCCGCTCGGCGTGCTGCTCTATCTCACCGATCGCGACGGCGTGCTGCAGAACATCGGCGTGAATCGCGTGCTCGGCGGCATCGTGAATGCGGTGCGCTCGACGCCGTTCATCATCCTTCTCGTCGCGGTGATTCCGTTCACGCGGCTCGTCGTCGGCTCGTCGATCGGCACCGCGGCCGCCGTCGTGCCGCTGACGATCGCCGCTGCGCCGTTCATCGCGCGGCTCGTCGAGACGGCACTGCGCGAAGTGGATCGCGGACTCATCGAAGCCGCGCAGGCAATGGGCGCGACGACATCGCAGATCGTCTTCAAAGTGCTGTTGCCGGAATCGCTGCCGGGCGTCGTCGCTGGATTGACGATCACGTTCGTGTCGCTCGTCGGCTATTCGGCGATGGCGGGCGCGATCGGCGGCGGCGGTCTCGGCGATCTCGGCATCCGCTATGGTTATCAGCGTTTTCTTCCTGAAGTGATGATCACGGTCGTCGTGATTCTCATCGTGTTCGTGCAGCTCGTTCAGTCGTTCGGCGACTGGCTCGTTCGTCGTCTCAGTCACAAATAACCACTCAAGAAACCATGCAACGTCGATTCATTCTGAAGTTCGCCGCCGCGCTGTTGAGCGCAACGCTGTTCAACGGTGCCGCGCACGCCGATGAAGCCATCAAGTTGGGCGTGACCGGCGGCCCGCACGCGCAGATCATGGACGTGGTGAAGCAGGTCGCCGCGAAAAACGGGCTGAAGATCACGGTCGTCGAGTTCTCGGATTACGTGCAGCCGAACGCCGCGCTCGCCGCCGGCGATCTCGATGCGAACAGCTATCAGCATCTGCCGTATCTCGACGCGCAAGTGAAGGATCGCGGCTACAAGCTCGTCAAGGTCGCCGATACGGTGACGTTCCCGATGGGCATCTACTCGAAGAAGCTGAAGTCGCTGTCGGCGCTTGCCAACGGCGCGCGCATCGCGGTGCCGAACGATCCGACCAACGGCGGCCGCGCATTGCTGCTGCTGCAGAAGCAAGGTCTCATCAAGCTGCGCGCGGATGCGGGTCTGAAAGCGACGCCGCTCGATATCGTCGAGAATCCGAAGAAGCTGAAGATCGTCGAACTCGACGCCGCGCAGATTCCGCGCTCGCTCGACGACGTCGATGCCGCCGCCATCAATACGAACTTCGCGATGGAAGCGGGCCTGAAGCCGAAGTCGGACGCGATCGCAATCGAAGATCCACGCGGTCCGTATGTGAACATCATCGCGGTTCGCGCGGCCGACAAGGACAAGCCGTGGGTTGCGAAGCTGATCGCGGCGTATCACTCGCCGGAAGTGAAGCAGTTCATCGAAGGCAAGTACGCCGGCGCGGTGATTACGGCCTGGTAATCGTTTTCATGGTCGGATTCGGGTTTTCGTGGATATAAATAGAACGATCGTTCGATAAAATTCGGCTCATACCTATTGCACGATCGCCGACCCCACCCGCTTTCGGAGGGGTGATCTTACGCGCCACTCGTATAATGGCGCTGGGTTGACGTAATCGTAACTTTGGAGCGTGTGCATGAAAATTCTGGTGCCAGTCAAGCGCGTGGTCGACTACAACGTGAAGGTCCGCGTGAAATCGGATAACACGGGTGTCGATATCGCCAACGTGAAGATGTCGATGAACCCGTTCGACGAAATCGCCGTGGAAGAGGCGGTGCGTCTGAAGGAAGCGGGTGTTGCTACGGAAGTGATCGCCGTATCGTGCGGCGTGACGCAATGTCAGGAAACGTTGCGGACGGCGCTGGCGATCGGTGCGGATCGCGCGATTCTGGTCGAATCCGCCGATGAGTTGCAGCCGCTGGCGGTCGCGAAGATCCTGAAGGCATTGGTCGATCAAGAGAAGCCTGAGCTCGTCATCCTGGGCAAGCAGGCCATCGACGACGACTCGAATCAAACCGGCCAGATGCTCGCTGCACTGGCGGGTCTGCCGCAAGCGACGTTCGCATCGAAGGTCGTCGTTGCCGATGGCAAAGCCACGGTATCGCGCGAAGTCGATGGCGGCGCCGAAACGCTGTCGCTGAAATTGCCCGCAGTCGTCACGACCGATCTGCGTCTGAACGAGCCGCGCTACGTGACGCTGCCGAACATCATGAAGGCGAAGAAGAAGCCGCTGACGACGGTGAAGCCCGCCGATCTCGGCGTCGATGTCGCGCCGCGTCTGAAGACGCTGAAAGTCGTCGAGCCGCCGAAGCGCAGCGCGGGCATCACCGTGCCCGACGTGAAGACGCTGGTCGAAAAACTGAAAACCGAAGCGAAGGTGATCTGAACATGACGATTCTCGTAATTGCAGAACACGACAATGCGTCGATCAAGGCAGCGACGCTGAACACGGTTGCGGCGGCATCGAAGATTGGTGGCGATGTGCATGTGCTGATCGCGGGATCGAACGCGCAGGGCGCGGCGGATGCGGCGGCGAAGATCGCGGGCGTTTCGAAAGTGCTGCTCGCCGATGCGCCGCAACTCGCTGAAGGCTTGGCGGAGAACGTCGAAGCTACGGTGTTGAACATCGCGAAGGATTATTCGCACATTCTGGCTCCGGCGACCGCGTACGGTAAGAACGTCGCGCCGCGTATCGCTGCACACTTGGATGTCGCGCAAATCAGCGACATCACCGCCGTCGATAGCGCCGATACTTTCGAACGCCCGATCTACGCAGGCAACGCCATCGCCACGGTTCAATCGAGCGATGCGATCAAGGTCATCACCGTTCGCGCGACGGGCTTCGATCCGGTTGCGGCGGAAGGCGGCAGCGCAGCGGTCGAGAAGATCGAAGCCGCAGCCGATGCAGGCATCTCGCAGTTCGTGAGCCGTGAAGTGACGAAGCTCGATCGTCCGGAACTGACGAGCGCGCACATCATCGTGTCGGGTGGCCGTGGTCTGGGCAGCGGCGAGAACTACACGAAGACGCTAGAACCGCTCGCCGACAAACTCGGCGCGGCGCTGGGCGCATCGCGCGCGGCAGTCGATGCCGGCTATGTCCCGAACGACTTTCAGGTGGGTCAAACCGGCAAGATCGTCGCGCCGCAACTGTACGTTGCAGTCGGCATCTCGGGCGCGATTCAACACTTGGCCGGCATGAAAGACTCGAAGGTCATCGTCGCGATCAACAAAGACCCCGAAGCGCCGATCTTCAGCGTCGCCGATTACGGTCTCGTCGGCGATCTGTTCTCGGTCGTGCCGGAACTGGTGAAAGAGCTCGGCTAACCGCGCCATGTGAGTCGAACACTCACCACAAAAATAAGAAAGGGCGCGACGAACGTTGCGCCCTTTTTTTGTACCCGAAAATTGAAACAGGAGGAGACAGGACGATGAGCTATCGCGCACCCGTCAAGGACATGTTGTTCGTAGTGAAGGAGCTGGCGGATATCGACCGCATCGCCGCGCTGCCCGGTCACGAAGACGCGGGCTTCGATACGGCGCAGGCCGTCGTCGAAGAAGCCGCGCGCTTTTGCGGCGAAGTAATCGCGCCGCTGAACGTCGAAGGCGATCGCAATCCGAGCGCCTGGGCGAACGGCGACGTCACGACGACGCCCGGCTTCAAGAACGCGTTCCGCCAGTTCGCGGAAGGCGGCTGGCAAGGCGTCGTGCATCCGGCGGACTTCGGCGGACAGGGCTTGCCGAAGCTCATCGCGACGCCGTGCATCGAAGCGCTCAACTCGGCGAATCTCTCTTTCGCGCTGTGCCCGCTGCTCACCGACGGTGCAATCGAGGCGCTCCTCACCGCCGGCAGCGACGAGCAGAAGGCGCGCTATCTGCCGAAGTTCATCGGCGGCGAATGGACCGGCACGATGAACCTCACCGAGCCGCAGGCGGGTTCCGATCTCGCGCTCGTGCGCACGCGGGCCGAGCCGCAGGGCGATGGCACGTACAAGGTCTTCGGCACGAAAATCTTCATCACGTACGGCGAACACGACATGGCGAAGAACATCGTCCATCTCGTGCTCGCGCGCACGCCCGATGCGCCCGAGGGCGTGAAAGGCATCTCGCTCTTTCTCGTGCCGAAGTTCCTCGTCAATGACGACGGCTCGCTCGGCGAGCGCAACGACGTGCATTGCGTGTCGATCGAGCACAAGCTCGGCATCAAGGCGAGCCCGACGGCCGTGCTGCAATACGGCGATCACGGCGGGGCGACCGGGTATCTGATCGGCGAGGCGAATCGCGGCCTCGAATACATGTTCATCATGATGAACGCGGCGCGTTTTGCGGTCGGCATGCAGGGTGTCGCGATCGCCGAGCGCGCGTATCAACAGGCGGTCGCGTACGCGAAGGAGCGCGTGCAGAGCCGTCCCGTCGATGGCAGCGCGAAGGAGCCGGTGACGATCATCCATCACCCCGACGTGCGCCGCATGCTCTCGACGATGCGCGCCTACACCGAAGGCGCCCGCGCGCTCGCCTACGTCGCAGCGTCGCACAGCGATCTCGCGCACGGCCATCCGGACGATGACGCGAGGAAGAGTCATCAGGCGATCTACGAATATCTCGTGCCGATCGTGAAGGGCTTTTCCACGGAAATGTCCGTCGATGTCGCGAGTATCGGCGTGCAGGTGCATGGCGGCATGGGCTACATCGAGGAGACGGGCGCGGCGCAGCATTATCGCGATGCGCGCATTCTGCCGATCTACGAAGGCACGACGGCGATTCAGGCGAACGACCTCGTCGGCCGCAAGACCGTGCGCGATGGTGGCCGTGCGGCGCAAGCGCTGCTCGCGCAGATCGATCAGACGATCGCCGCGCTCGCCGAAGTGGATGGCAAGCCGTTCAAGTCGATGCATCGGCATTTGAGCGCGGGAAGTCTGTCGCTGGCGCGCGCGATCGAGTTCATCGTCGCGAAGTTCAAGAGCGACCCGAACGCGGTGTTCGCGGGCAGCGTGCCGTATCTGCGGCTTGCGGGCATCGTGTTGTCCGGATGGCAGATGGCGCGCGCGATGCTCGTCTCGCAGGTGAAGCGCGCGGAAGACGAGCGCTTTCATTCCGCGAAGATCGCGACAGCCGAGTTTTTCGCGGAGCACATTCTGTCGCTGGCTCCTGGGATCGAGGCGTCCATCGTCAGCGCGAACGGCGGGGAAGGGGTGCTCGCACTCAGCGAAGATCAGTTCTAGAAACGACAAAGCGCCTTCATCGAAGGCGCCTTTGCTTTGCTTTGATGCGACAACGCGAATTACGCGTTCGCGTATCCCGGACGCGTCTTCACGCCGACGTCGCCGAAATAGCGATGCACCGAAAGGTCGTCCGCGCGGATCGCGGGCTGCTTGCCGGACATGAGATCGGCGAGCAATTGGCCGGAGCCGCACGACATCGTCCAGCCGAGCGTGCCGTGGCCCGTGTTCAGGAACAGGTTCGGCACCGGCGTGCGGCCGACGATCGGCGTGCCGTCAGGCGTCATCGGGCGCAGGCCGGTCCAGAACGTGGCGTTCGTGGTGTCGCCGCCGCCCGGGAAGAGGTCGTTCACGCACATTTCGAGCGTTTCGCGACGCGCCGCTTTCAGCTTCTTGTCGTATCCGACAATTTCCGCCATGCCGCCCACGCGGATGCGGTCGTCGAAACGCGTGATCGCGATCTTGTACGTTTCGTCGAGCACGGTCGACACAGGCGCGCGGTTCGCATCGACGATCGGCGCGGTAATCGAATAGCCCTTCAGCGGATAGACCGGAATCTTGACGAGATCGCCGAGCAGTTTCGGCGAATACGAGCCGAGCGCGACGACGTACGAATCCGCCGTCACCAGTTCCTTGCCGCACTGCACGCCGGCGATGCGGCCATTCGCGACGGCGAGCGCGTCGATCGACGTGTTGTAGCGGAACTTGACGCCGAGCGCTTCGGCCATTGCGGCGAGCCGCGTGGTGAACATCTGGCAGTCGCCGGTTTCATCGTTCGGCAGACGCAGACCGCCCGTCAGCTTGTGCGACACGGCGGCGAGCGCGGGTTCGGCCTTCTTGAGTTCGTCGGCGGTGAGCAGCTCGAACGGCACGTTCGCGTCTTTCAGCACGGCGATGTCCTTGCCCGCGCCATCGAATTGCTGCTGCGTACGGAACAGTTGCAGCGTGCCCCCCGTGCGGCCTTCATAGGAAATGCCCGTGTCCGCGCGCAGCGCCTGCAGGCAGTCGCGGCTGTATTCGGCGAGGCGGACCATGCGGCCCTTGTTCACCGTGTAGCGATCTTGCGTGCAGTTACGCAGCATTTGCCACATCCATTGCAACTGATTCATCGTGCCGTCGAGGCGGATCGCGAGCGGCGCGTGCTTTTCGAACATCCACTTCACGGCTTTGAGCGGCACGCCCGGCGCGGCCCACGGCGATGCATAACCGGGAGAGATCTGTCCGGCGTTCGCGAAACTCGTTTCGAGCGCGGGCCCGGCTTCGCGATCGATGACCGTGACTTCGTGGCCGGCGCGAGCAAGGTAATACGCGCTCGTCACGCCGACGACGCCGCTTCCGAGAATAACGATTCGCATGTGATCTCCAATTCGATTTCGCTGGACAGCCGGCCAAACCTGCGACACGCTGTCCGTCTAGTGTTATCGCCTATAGTATTGAGATCAAAGCAGTTTTAGTTATTGTATTTGGTCGATTTTTAGGAAAAAGAAATGCGAACGCAGCGAAATCCGGTCCGCACGCTCGACAAGCTCGACCACAAGATCTTGAACATCCTTCAGGAGGACGGCCGCATCGCGATGAAGGATCTGGCGGAGCGCGTCGGATTGTCCGTGACGCCGTGTATCGAGCGCGTGAAACGCATGGAGCGCGACGGCGTCATCGTCGGCTATTACGCGCGCGTGAATCCGACTGAACTCGGCGCGGCGCTGCTCGTGTTCGTCGAGATCACGCTGGATCACAAAAGCGGCAACATGTTCGAGCAGTTCCGGCGCGAAGTGCAGAAGATTCCCGAAGTGCTCGAGTGTCATCTCGTGTCGGGCGATTTCGACTATCTGATCAAGGCGCGGATCGGCGAAATGGCGGACTATCGCAAGCTGCTCGGCGACATCCTGTTGCAACTGCCGGGCGCGGTTCAGTCGAAGAGCTATGTGGTGATGGAGGAGATCAAGGAGACGCTGAAGATTCTCGTCGAGACGTGATTTTTCGCTTGCGACGAAACGTCGATGCTGTATATTTGTACAGTATCAATCGTTGGATTTTGTCGCAAATGTCATCGCCGGATCGTGAATATCCCGTCGCGCCGCCCGCTCCGTTGAAGGGGCGCGGCGCGGTCACGAACATCCAGGGCCGCTACGAGAAGGACGAGCGCGAGCGCGTCGACGACGGCTGGCTGAACGCCGCGGATGCCGAGGACGAGAGCGCGCCGCCGCTGCGCACGCAGGTGTTCGAAGAGCGCGCCAAAACCATCCTCACGCGCAACAGTTCGCCGGACATTCCGTTCTCCGTATCGCTCAATCCCTATCGCGGATGCGAACACGGCTGCATCTACTGTTTCGCTCGTCCGACGCACAGCTATCTCGGACTGTCGCCCGGCCTCGATTTCGAAAGCCGCATTTACGCGAAGATCAACGCGCCCGAATTGCTCGAACGCGAACTGGCGAAGCCGAACTACGAGCCCGAGCCGATCGCGCTCGGCGTCAACACCGACGCGTATCAGCCGGTCGAACGGGATCTGCAACTCACGCGGCGCGTCATTCAGATGCTGCACGACTGCGGCCATCCGTTCGCGGCGATCACGAAGAGCTCCCTGATCGAGCGCGACATAGACCTGCTCGCGCCGATGGCCGAACGCGGCCAGATGATGGCGGCGATCACAGTCACCACGCTCGATGCCGATATCGCGCGCACGCTCGAACCGCGCGCGGCCACACCTTCGCGGCGTCTGCGCACGATTCGCACGCTCGCGGAGGCGGGCATCCCAGTGGGCGTGAGCATCGCGCCGGTCATTCCGTTCGTGACCGAGCCGGACTTGGAGCGCGTGCTGGAAGCGTGCGCAGAGGCGGGCGCGACGACCGCGAGCTACATCGTGCTGCGTCTGCCATGGGAAGTCGCGCCGCTCTTCAAGGATTGGCTCGCCGCGCATTTTCCCGACCGCGCGGACCGCGTGATGAGCCGCGTGCGCGATATGCGCGGCGGCAAGGATTACGACTCGGATTTCTCGAAGCGCATGAAAGGCGAGGGCCTTTGGGCCGACATGCTGAAACAGCGCTTTCAGAAGGCGACGAAACGTCTTGGGCTTAATGCAAGACAGCGCGGGATTCTCGATATGTCCGAGTTTCAGCGACCGGCGAAACGGCCGCCGCCGCCGGCGAGCCCGCAGCTCGATTTGTTCTGACGTTCTATTGCGACAAAGTCTTCGCGGCTTCGACCTGGCCTTCGAAATAAGTCTGGAACGTGAGCGCGAGACCGGTCATCAGCAGAAATGCGCCGATCAGCAGCGAAAAGATCACGACGAAGATCACGGTCCAACCGGAGCGGCTTTCGCGTCCCGTGTGCGCGTTGAACTGCGCGTCCCACTTGGCGTCCGGGCGCAGGCCGTAGACGAGCGCGGAGAGGAAAGCCGCAAGCAGCGAGATTGACCCGGGAAACGCCAGCGCCCAGCCGAGAATCGACGTGCGCTCCGTTTCGGCGAGCAGCAGATAGCCGAACGCACCCATTACGATACCGACGATATGCGCCCAGCCGTACTTGTCGCGCATTCCATAGAGGTAGAAGCGATGCAGTCCGATATAGCCGAACAGGAACGCCAGCGCGGCGGTCAGCGTTTTCGAGCGGAAGTATGGCGGAACCTGCTTGCCGGCCGGCTTGGAGCCGGATTGCGTGGCGACGGACGAGGAAGTCATCAGCGAAAGCGGTGGTGGATTGAGGCGGACGCCGGTCTGACATTTTACGCCTTCCGCTGAGCACGCCGCCCATGGCACGTTGCCGCATCGGCGTGATTTCCGGTATCTGGCAACGCGCCGAATTCTTGCCGAACTTGGCGTCACATGCAAAAAATGCGTTAAGTGTTTGTTAGGGCGTCGGAATCCGGCTATAATCGCCTGTTCTCGTTGTTCCGAACCCCGGTTTTCAAGGATTTCAGCATGGTCATCATCCGCTTGGCTCGTGGCGGCTCGAAGAAGCGCCCGTTCTACAACATCGTCGCAACCGACTCGCGTAGCCGCCGTGACGGCCGCTTCATCGAGCGCGTGGGTTTCTACAACCCGGTCGCGACCAAGGGCGAATCGCTGCGCATCGCGCAAGATCGCCTGACGTACTGGCAAGGCGTTGGCGCGCAACTGTCGCCGACCGTCGAGCGTCTGGTCAAGCAAGCTCAGCAAGCCCAGCCGGCTGCTTGAGTTCGCTGAGCCGACGCTGTAGTAAACGCTCGAAACCTGCCCAAAGGTTCGCCGATGTCCGCGCGCGATTCTGAATCCGGCCGCGCATCGGAAAACATCGGCCGAACGAAGCCGGGGCAAGATGAAAGTTCCGCCACGTTTGGCGCGTTCGTCCGCAAGCCGGGCGCGCGCCGCGTGGCGGGCGACGTTTCGGGTAGCAACAAAGGCAGCGATAAAGGCAGCATTCAGCCGGAAGCCGCAATCGAGCGGGTCGAGGCTTTGCCCGAAGACGCCGTCGAAGTCGGTTTTATCGCCGATGCGTACGGTCTGAAGGGTTGGGTCAAGATCGTTCCGCACGCGAACGGCAAGCAGGGCGGCGACGCGCTGCTGAGCGCCAAACGCTGGTGGCTCGTCAAAGGCCGCGATCGCAAGTCCGCGCGCTGCCTGCAGTCGAAAGTGCACGCCGATACCATCGTCGCGCGTCTGGCCGGCTGCGATGACCGCGATGCGGCGCTCGCGCTGAAGGGCCATACGGTGAATATCGCGCGTGGCGATTTCCCGAAGCTCGACAGCGACGACGAATTCTACTGGGTCGATCTGATCGGCCTCGATGTCGAAAATGAAGCTGGCGTTGCGCTTGGTCGCGTCGCCGATCTGATCGACAACGGCGCGCATTCCATTCTGCGGATCGAGTATCCGGATACGAACAAGGACGGCGCGCCCGTCACCGGCGAGCGGCTCATTCCGTTCGTCGGCGTATATGTGAAGACGGTGGACCGGGCGGCGAAGCGTATCGTCGTCGACTGGGACGCCGATTATTGAACATCGGCACGTTACGGAGAGAGCGATGCAGTTCGATGTCGTGACGCTCTTTCCCGAAATGTTTCGCGCGCTGACCGACTGGGGCATCACCAGCCGGGCGGTGAAGCAGGAGCGGTTCGGTCTGCGCACGTGGAATCCGCGCGATTTCACCACGGACAACTACCGCACCGTCGACGATCGCCCTTACGGCGGCGGCCCCGGCATGGTCATGCTGGCGCGCCCGCTGGAAGACGCGATCCACGCGGCGAAGGCTGCGCAGCGCGAGCAGGGCATCACGTCGACGCGCGTCGTGATGATGTCGCCGCAAGGTGCGAAGCTGGATCACGATCGCGTGATGCGATTCGCGCAGGAACCCGGTCTCGTATTGCTGTGCGGCCGTTACGAAGCGATCGATCAGCGCCTGATCGACCGTGAAGTGGACGAAGAAGTGAGCCTCGGCGACTTCGTGCTGTCCGGCGGAGAACTCCCCGCCATGGCGCTGATGGACGCCGTAGTGCGTCAGTTGCCGGGTGTGCTGAACGACGCGCAATCGGCGGTGCAGGACAGTTTCGTCGATGTGCTGCTCGATTGCCCGCACTACACGCGTCCGGAAGAGTACGACGGCGTGCGCGTTCCCGATGTGCTGCTCGGCGGCCATCACAAGGAAATCGACGCCTGGCGCAGGCGCGAAGCATTGCGCAACACATTCAACAAGCGGCCCGATCTGATCGAGCGGGCGCGTCGCAGCAAGATGTTGAGCCGTGCTGATGAGGCGTGGCTCGCAGAACTCGCGAAGGAAGCGTCGAAGCCCGCATAGGTTTCGAGCGGACGAGCGGGAAAATGGGGGCGTCGAGTGGTATCGGCGCCTGAAGCAAACCCATCCTCTACCGGGGCCTGACTCAATACAAGGCACACAACTCCGGCAAGATGGCACAAGGAGTCAGTAATGAATCTGATTGAGCAACTCGAGAAGGAAGAGATCGCACGCGTTCTGGGCGAGAAGAGCATCCCCGACTTCGCGCCGGGCGATACCGTCGTCGTCAACGTGAACGTGGTCGAAGGCACGCGCAAGCGTGTTCAGGCTTACGAAGGCGTCGTCATCGCGAAGCGTAACCGTGGCCTGAACTCGAACTTCATCGTCCGCAAGATCTCGTCGGGCGAAGGCGTCGAGCGTACGTTCCAGACCTACTCGCCGCTGCTCGCGAGCATCGTCGTGAAGCGTCGTGGCGATGTCCGCCGTGCGAAGCTCTACTACCTGCGCGAGCGTTCGGGCAAGTCGGCTCGAATCAAGGAAAAGCTGGTGTTCAAGGACAAGTCTGCTGCTTCCGCAGAGTAAGTCCCTCGCCAGAAGCAGTACGGAAAAAGCACCCCTCGGGTGCTTTTTTCTTTGGTGTGTTCAAATTGAGGCTTCCACAGAACCGTTCTCGACCCGTGTCCACCGGAAAGACTTCGACTCCCCGCATCCTCGAACCCGAAACGATGCCCGTCCTCTCGACGGGCGAGACACTCCCGCCCGTTCCGCCCGTGCGCCTCACGCCTGAAGGCTTGCGCGCGCGTTTCGCGATGGATCTCGACTGGGCGCAGGAAGAGCGCGAGCAGCGCATCAAGGCGATCGGCGGCGATCCGCGCGTGGCGTCCGTGCTGGTGCCGCTCGTCGTGCGCGAGGGCGGCTTGACCGTGCTGCTGACGCAGCGCGCCGATCATCTGTCGGATCACGCGGGGCAGATCAGTTTTCCGGGCGGCCGACGCGAGCCCGAAGACGCCGATGCCGCCGCCACCGCGCTTCGCGAAGCCTACGAAGAGGTGGGGTTGGGCGCGGAGCATTGCGAGGTCATCGGCGCGATGCCCGAGTATCTGACGGGTACGGGTTTCAAGGTGACGCCGGTCGTCGCGCTCGTGAATCCGCCATTCACATTGAAGGCCGATACACGCGAAGTCGCCGATATCTTCGAAGTGCCGCTCGCGTGGCTCATGAATCCCGCGAATCATGAAGTGCGGGTCTTTCGCTGGGAAGGCGGCGAGCGTCGTTTTTTTGCCATGCCATACAGCCCCGGCGACGGGAAGGCTCCTTATTTCATCTGGGGCGCAACGGCTGGCATGTTGCGCAATTTTTATCGCTTCCTCGTGGCTCGCGCGTGACGGCGCGGAAAGTCCGCGCCCTTGTTGCGCGTTGCGCAAATACTTAGCGCATTAAAGGCGTCGGGCGCTGTGCTATCGTTACGCGAAACTCGAACTATCCGACCGTTTCGGCGCTTCGCATGACTTTTTTCTCCGTATTGCTGGCTCTCGTCATTGAGCAGATGCGCGCGTTATCGCCGCACAATCCGATTTCGGCGTTGCTTCAATATCATGCGGAATCCACCGCGCACGGTTTCGATGCCGGCAAGGAGAAGCATGGCATCGTCGCGTGGCTCGTGGTCGTGCTGCCGTGGACGCTCTTCGTCGGGCTCGTCTATTACGTGCTCTATCGGATCAACTTCGTTCTGGCGTTCTTCTGGAACGTGGTGATCGTCTATTTCACGCTCGGTTTCCGGCAGTTCAGCCACTATTTCACCGATATCCACCTCGCGCTCAACAACGACGACGTTCCGCGCGCGCGGGAAGTCCTGGCCGAGTGGACCGGCATCGATACGGTCGACATGCCCGTCAGCGAAATCGTCCGGCATACGCTGGTTCATGCGGTCGTGGCATCGCACCGGCACGTGTTCGGCGTGTTCTTCTGGTTTCTGATTCCGATCGGCCCGGCGGGCGCGGTGCTCTATCGCATCGCCGAATACCTCGCGCGCGCGTGGTCGAAGCCGAATCCCGAGCGCACCGCGGAGTTCTCGTCGTTCGCGCAACGCGCGTTCTTCATCATCGATTGGGTGCCCGCGCGTCTGACGTCGCTCGGTTTCGCGATCGTCGGCAATTTCGAGGACGCCATTTACGCGTGGCGCAATCACGCGCGCCAATGGCCGGACGCAAACGAAGGCGTGTTGCTGGCAGCGGGCAGCGGTGCGCTGGGCGCGCGTCTCGCGGGGCCGCTCGCCGAGCCGCTTTCGGTCGAAGCGCTTGCCGTCGGCGATGCCAGTCCGTTGCCCGTCGGCGACGACTGCACGCCGCGCACGCTGCAATCGGCTGTCGGCCTCGTATGGCGGGCAGTCATTTTGTGGATGTTGCTGCTGCTGATGCTGACGATCGCCGTGTGGCTGGCGTAATCAATCGTCGAGCGGATCGCGCGCCGTCTGGCAATTCCAGCAGACGGTGAACTGCGGCTCCAGCCACTCGCCGCAATGCTTGCACTTCCAGGGCCGGGCGTTCGCGTCCGGCCCTTTTCTCGCGCGCTCCAGAAGGCGCAAGGCCAGCGCTTCGTCGCGATCGTCGACGATCCAGATTTCCGGCGCGCACTGATCGGCCGGAATCTCCCCCATCGCGCCATTCAAATAACGGTTGTGCAACTCGCACGGCACGCCCGCGGCCGACAGCACGTTCACCCAATGCTGCGCCGTGATGAGATCGGGAGCGCGCGTGAGCCGCTTCATCGAACGATCTGGCTGGCTTCGTGCACGAGTTGCGCGTAGAGCGCGTGACGTTCGGGGCGAATTTTTCCCGCTTCGACGGCTTCGAGCACCGCGCATCCCGGCTCGTGCAGATGATGGCAGTTGTAGAAGCGGCAATGTCCGAGATAAGGCCGGAAATCGGCGAAGGCGCGCTCGAGCTGGCCTTCCGACAGATGATGCAGGCCGAATTCCTGAAAGCCCGGCGAATCGATCAGCGAGCCGCCGCCTGGCAGATCGTAGAGACGCGTGAATGTGGTCGTATGACGGCCGCTGTTGAGCGCGGACGAAATCTCGCGTGTGGCGGCGTCGGCATCGGGGACGAGCAGGTTCACGAGCGTCGATTTGCCCATGCCGGATTGACCGAGCAGGATCGTCGAGCGGTCTTTGAGGCGTGCGTCGAGTTGCGGATGAACGTCGCCGGGCGCCATCTTCGCCGAGAGCTCGATCACCGTGTAGCCGAGTTCGCGATACGGCGCGAGACGTTCGCGCGCGAGCGGCAACGCGCTTTCGACATCGATCTTGTTCAATACGATCAGCGATTCCAGACCGTGCGCCTCGGCCGCGATCAGCGCGCGTCCGAGCAGGTCTTCGCTGAAATGCGGCTCGGTGGCGAGCACGATCAGAAGTTGATCGAGATTCGCCGCGAAGAGCTTCGACTTGAACTGATCCGAGCGATAGAGCAGATTGCGCCGTTCGCCGATCTCGACGATCACGCCCTGATCCGCCGACGACTGCTCGTAGAACACGCGATCGCCTACGGCCACCTCGCTTTTCTTGCCGCGCGGAAAGCACTGGAGCATCGCGCCGCCGTCTTCGGGCGTGACGAGATAGTGCCGCCCGTGCGCGGCGATCACCGTGCCTTCGAGCCGTGCCGCCGCACCTGACCGCTTGAACCCGCGCGTCATGCGGCGTGCTGCATCAGGCGGTCGATGCGCTGCGAGGCGGGCGGATGCGAGTAGTAGAACGCGGTGTAGATCGGATCGGGCGTGAGCGTCGACGCGTTGTCTTCATACAGCTTCACGAGCGCGTTCACGAGATCCTTCGGATCGGTCTGGCTGGCGGCGAAAGCATCGGCTTCGAACTCGTTCTTGCGCGACGTCAGGCTGCCGAGCGGCGTGATGAAGAACATGAACACGGGCAGCACGAGCATGAAGAGCACGAGCGCGAGCCCGTTATTGCTGCCGACGAGCGACGGCCGCACGCCGAGACCTTCGTAGAACCACGTCGTCTGAATGAGCCAGCCGAGCAGCGCGAGCATCGCGAGGCTGATGCCGAACATGACGACCATCAGCTTCAGAACGTGACGGCGCTTGAAATGGCCGAGTTCGTGCGCGAGCACCGCTTCGATTTCGTTGCCGGAAAGCCGCGCGAGCAGCGTGTCGAAGAACACGATGCGCTTTGCCGCGCCGAAGCCGGTGAAATACGCGTTGCCGTGCGCCGAGCGGCGGCTGCCGTCCATCACGAACAGGCCTTTCGCGGCGAAGCCCGTGCGCGACATCAGATTCGTGATGCGTGCGACGAGTGCTTCATCCTTCAGCGGTTCGAACTTGTTGAAGAGCGGCGCGATGAAGGTCGGATAGATGATCATCGCGAGCAGCTGGAAAGCCACCCAGACCATCCACGTCCACAGCCACCAGAAGGTCCCAGCGCGATCCATGAGCCAGAGCGTGAGCAGCAAGAGCGGCGCGCCGATCACGATGGCGAGCACCGTGCCCTTGACGAGATCGACGAAGAAGAGCTTCTTCGACATGCGATTGAAGCCGAACTTTTCCTCGATCACGAAATGGCGGATGTAGTCGAACGGCAGATCGATGACGCTCGTGATCGCCACCACCGACGCCACCAGCGCGATCTGTCCGAGATAGCCGCGGCCGAGCCAGTCCGAAATGGCGAGATCGAGCGCCTGGACGCCGCCGAGCAGCGTCAGCGCGACGAGCACGACCGCGCTCGTGACGACTTCGATCATGGTGAGGCGCGTGCGCTCGACGGTGTAATCCGCGGCGCGCTGATGCGCCGTGAGCGGGATCGTGCCGCTGAATTGCGCGGGCACGCCGTTGCGATGCGCGGCGACGTAGCGGATCTGGCGCGATGCGAGCCACAGCTTGGTCGAAACCATCGCGACGAGGGCGACGACGAAGATCGTCGAGAAGGCGAGAGTGAGGTTGGTCATCCGGGAATTCCGATTGAACTATGCGAGAATTATAGGTTCTAGGCCGTGCCGGCGCGCTCAGAAACTGTGCGGCATGGCTTTCCCATCTTTCAGGCCGCTTTTCATGACCGACATCTCCACCACGCCCGAATCAGAAGAAAACGCGCTCGCGCGCAGCGACATGAACCTCGTGTGGCTCGACATGGAGATGACCGGCCTCGATCCGGACAACGATCGCATCATCGAGATCGCGGTGGTCGTCACGAATTCGACGCTCGACAAGATGGTCGAAGGCCCGGTCCTCGCGATTCATCAGACGGAAGAAGCGCTCGGCCGCATGGACGAGTGGAATCGCAACACGCACGGCCGCTCGGGGCTGACGGAGCGCGTGAAGGCGTCGACGGTCGATGAAGCCGAAGCCACGCGCCAGATCCGCGATTTTCTCGGGGCTTACGTGCCGCCCGGCAAATCGCCGATGTGCGGCAACTCGATCTGCCAGGACCGCCGCTTCATGGCGCGCTGGATGCCCGAACTGGAGACGTTCTTCCACTATCGCAATCTCGACGTCAGCACGTTGAAGGAACTGTGCCGCCGCTGGCAGCCGGCGATTTACAAGGGCTTTCAGAAGCGTGCGATGCACACGGCGCTCGCCGATATCCACGAGTCGATCGACGAGCTCAAGTACTACCGCCAGCATTTCCTGATTCCGTCGGCGAGCGCAGCCGCGTCCTAATTCTTCGGCGGGCGGATCGCGCTCTTCGGACGAAACGCGGCGACCACTTCCGGCCGCGTTTCGATATACGGCCCGCCGATCAGATCGATGCAATACGGCACGGCCGCGAAAATGCCCGGCACTTTCGTTCTGCCGTCTGCGTCTTTCAGACCTTCGAGCGTTTCGCGGATCGACTTCGGCTGGCCCGGCAGATTGATGATGAGCGCAGCGTGGTCTTCCGTTTCGCGAATCACCGCGACTTGCCGCGAGAGAATGGCCGTCGGCACGAAATTCAGGCTGATCTGGCGCATCTGCTCGCCGAAGCCGGGCATCGGCTTGGTGGCGACGGCGAGCGTCGCCTCGGGCGTCACGTCGCGGCGGGACGGGCCGGTGCCGCCTGTCGTCAGCACCAGATCGCAGCGGTGCGTATCGACGAGCTCGACGAGCGTCGCGGAAATGGTCGCGGCGTCGTCGTGAATCAGCCGCGTCTCGGCTCGAAACGGCGTCGAGAGCGCCGCGCCGAGCCACTCGACGAGCGACGGCAAGCCCTTGTCCTCGTAGACGCCGGAAGACGCGCGATCGCTGATCGACACCAGTCCGACTATCAGTTCGTCACGCGTCGTCATCGCGATCGTCCTCGTCGTCTTCGACATCGTCGTCTTGCGCGCCCGACGCGTTCTTGATCCACTGGAAGAGTTCGCGGTAATAGCGCGGCGGCTTTTGCTGCTCGCGCTCCTTGCGCGCGTTGCGGATCAGCGTGCGGCCTTCCTGCGGATCGACGCCCGGATGCGTGCGGATGAATTCGGTGAGCGCGGCGTCATCGGCGAGCAATTGTTCGCGCGTGCGCTCGATCCAGTGCATGCGCGCGGTTTCGGCCTTGTTCACGCCGCGATGGGTGTCGAGCGCGGTGCGCAGCGCGGCGACTTCGTCTTCGGTCAGCGAGCGCATGACCTTGCCGACGTACTGCAACTGACGGCGCTTGCCTTCGTGATCGGTGATGCGGCGTGCCTCGCGCACGGCGTCGCCGAGATCCTCGGGCATCGGCATGCGTTTGAGCGCATCCTTGGGCAGCGCGATGAGCGCTTCCCCCAGCTCCTGCAGCGCGTGCATTTCGCGCTTGAGCTGGGATTTGCTCGGACGGTCGTAGCCGTTTTCGTCGGCCTCGCGATCGTCGTCGCGGCCGGAATCGATCGGTTGAATGCGGGTTTTACGGTTCATCCCGACATTGTAGCTTGCGCCCGCATCGCTTTTGCCGGGTCGCGGCCGGCGCTGCGACAAACCTTGGCGGGTGAATGCACGCCGTCCTTGCTATGATCGCGTGATACGCCGGTCCCGCTTTGCGATGCTCGACGACGAGCGCATCTGGCAGGGAATCCCGAAGCAATCACGACATGCGCGGGCGCGACACGCCCGACTTCCAAAGGCAACCAAAAATGGCAGCAGACATGGACGTCAAGCAACGCTACTTCCCGCATACGCAGGATGAGCTGAAGGAGATCGCCTCCGACATCCTGCGCTACGCGAAGGAACTCGGCGCGAGCGATGCGGCCACCGAGATCTCCGAGGGCGACGGCCTGTCGGTGAGCGTGCGGCGCGGCGAAGTGGAGACCATCGAGCACAATCGCGACAAGATGGTCGGCGTGACCGTGTTCATCGGCAAGAAGCGCGGCAACGCGAGCACTGCGGACTTCACGCGCGACGCATTGCGCGACACGGTCGCGGCCGCGTACAACATCGCGCGCTTCACGGCTGAGGACAGCGCGGCCGGCCTCGCGGAAGCCGAGTTGCTGGAAAAGTCGCCGCAGGACCTCGATCTTTATCACCCGTGGGACATCGACGCCGAAGAGGCCGCCGAGATCGCGCGCCGCGCGGAGGCCGCAGCGTTCGCCGTCGACAAGCGCGTGACCAATTCGGAAGGCGCGAGCGTTTCCGCGCAGCATTCGCAGTTCGTGCTCGCGACGTCGCGCGGCTTCATGGCGGGCTATCCGTACTCGCGTCACTACATTGCGTGTGCGCCGATCGCCGCGGCCGGCCGCGACATGCAGCGCGACGACTGGTACACGTCCAAACGCGATGCATCCGCGCTTGCGGCGCCCGAAGCCGTCGGCCGCTACGCCGCCGAGCGGGCGCTCGCGCGGCTCAACGCGAAGAGCCTCGACACGCGCAAGTGCCGCGTCCTGTTCGAAGCGCCGCTCGCGGCGGGCATTCTCGGCGCGTTCGTGCAGTCGGTGAGCGGCGGCGCGTTGTATCGCAAGACTACGTTCCTCGTCGATAGCCTCGGCAAGCCGGTGTTCGCGCCGCATATCCAGATCGTCGAGGATCCGCATGTAAAGGGCGGCATGGGCAGCGCCCCGTTCGACGAAGAAGGCGTGCGTACGCAACGCCGTAACGTCGTCGAGGATGGCGTCGTGCAGGGCTATTTCCTGTCGACGTACTCCGCGCGCAAGCTCGGCATGCAGACGACCGGCAACGCGGGCGGCTCGCACAATCTGACGATGACGAGCGCGCACACGAAGCCCGAGGACGACTTCGAAGCGATGCTGAAGAAGCTCGATACCGGCCTCCTGCTTACCGAACTGATGGGGCAGGGCGTGAACTACGTGACGGGCGACTACTCGCGCGGCGCGTCGGGTTTCTGGGTCGAGAACGGCAAGATCGTGCATGCCGTCGAGGAAATCACCGTGGCGAGCACGCTGCAGGAGATGTTCCGCCATATCGAGGCAATCGGCGCGGATACCGTCGTGCGCGGCACGAAGGAAATCGGCTCGGTGCTGATCGAGCGGATGACGGTCGCGGGCCAGTAAGCCGCGCCGGTCGAGAAGAGAAAGGCTCCGGAGCGCATCCGGAGCCTTTTTTCATTCCGGCTTCATTCCGACGAGGCGATGCGCTCGTAGGTCACGAAGGCGAACGCGAAATCGTTCGGCGCCGCTGCGCGATGCGGCTCGCGCGACACTTCGCGCCACAACTCGGGATCGGGCGCCGGAAAGCGCGTGTCGCCATCGAAATCGGCGTCGATCTCGGTGACGATCATCTTGTCCGCACGCGCAATGGCATCCTGATACAACTGCGCGCCGCCGATCAGAAACGCTTCCTTCGCCGGTTCGAGCGCGAGCGCCGCTTCGAGGCTCGTCACGACATCGCAGCCTTCGTAGCGCCGGGTGCCGTCGCGCGACACGACGATATTGCGCCGCCCCGGCAGCGCCCTGCCGATGGATTCATGCGTCTTGCGGCCCATGATGATGGGCGCGCCCATCGTCGTGCGCTTGAAGAAGGCGAGATCCTCGGGCAGGCGCCAGGGCAGTTGGTTTTCGCGTCCGATCACGCCATTGCGCGCGCGGGCGACGATCAGAGTCAGCGTCGTCATGGAATAGAAGTCCGGCAAGCTGGCGCGCGCGGGCAGCGCGGCCGGGTGACGATTCTAACCGACGCTTGCGGCGCGGCCAGCGCTCGGCGCGCCGCGCGGGCCTACGCCTCCGGCGCTTCGTCGCCGAGCGGCAGCGTCGTGTGCCATGGGGGCGGCGCGATCTCGTCCCATAGCGTCACGCTGACGCCCGAGCCAGTCGGACGATCGTCGGGCAGGCCCGACGCGGCGGATTCGTCCGCGTTCTCGCCATTTTGATGCGCGTCGGTTGTTTCTCCGCGCCTTAAAGAACTATCGCGTGCCATCGTGACGACATAACCAAGTAATAAATTCCCGCCACGGAAATATCCGGAAATAAAGTAATCGCTTTCTCGGTAAAACGATTAAGCGGGAGTCGAATGCAGGGATAAAGATGAACGCTCGTTCGGCAGCGAGTATTTCTTACCTTCGGGCGCGGTTCTATCGAAGCGAATTGCGTGCCATGTCCGGCAGAGCGTTGCTGCGCAATGAATCGCGAAAATCCGACGAAAGTCCGCAGCAAAAATTCGGCTGTAAACGTTTCACTGCTGAAACATGAAGGCAGAAAAACGTGAACTTCCGGCGAAATCGGTATAAGATTTTGTCTTATTAAATTGTGCGCAATCTCCTTGATAATCGTGTGAGAAATTCTTGCCAAGGCCGTCCTGTCAAGGTTTTGTGGCTAATCCGGCGACTCTCGCGATATTTGTTTCCGGGGTTTCTGGGTTATAGTAGTCTCTCAAAAACGGCGCAGAATCAGACATAAAGGGTTTCGTGGAAGGGTGCGTGGTGTTTCGCGCCGTGTCCCGGGGGCGACGGTTCGAATGGCAAATCCTCTCCAGACGTTTGCGAGCAACGTGCGAGGGCAACGAAGTTTGCGATGTAGCGCGAGCCTTGAACTACGTGACCTTTTCAACGAATGTTGAACAAAGGATCTGAATAATGGACGTCGCTCGGCGGCAACTCATCTATGTGACTCGCGATCCAAGCGAGACGCTGTGCGCGCGATTCGAGGAGCGCGGTTGGCATATCGAAATCGTCGCGAACGCGCGCGACACGCGCAAGGCTTTGCGCAGCGATCTGGCGACCGGCGGGCTGCTCGATCTGTCGAGTCATTTCGAATCTCATGAACTGGCGGCGTTCGAATCGTCGCTGACGATGACCAACGTGGGCTGGGTCGCGGCCACGGTTGCCGGGCAACTGGAAGACGCTGCCGTGCGGCGTCTCATTCGCGACTATTGCTTCGATTACGTGACGCTGCCGACGTCCAACGACCGCATCGTCGACTCCGTCGGTCATGCGTACGGCATGGTTTCGCTGCATGACGCCGCGTCGAACGATGCGCGCAGCGAGGGCCGCGCCGAGGGCGAAATGGTCGGTTCGTGCGACGCGATGCTCGCGCTCTTCCGCTCGATCCGCAAAGTCGCGATGACCGATGCGCCCGTGTTCATCTCCGGCGAATCCGGCACCGGCAAGGAACTCACGGCTGTTGCCATTCACGAGCGCTCGGCGCGCCGCGATCAGCCGTTCGTGGCGATCAACTGTGGCGCGATTCCCGCGCATCTGCTGCAATCGGAGCTCTTCGGTTACGAACGCGGCGCTTTCACGGGCGCGAATCAACGCAAGATCGGCCGTGTCGAAGCGGCCAATGGCGGCACGCTGTTCCTCGATGAAATCGGCGACCTGCCGCTCGAAAGCCAGGCGAGCCTGTTGCGCTTCCTGCAGGAGCGCAAGGTGGAGCGCCTCGGCGGACACGGCTCGACGCCCGTCGACGTGCGCATTATTTCCGCGACGCACGTCGACATGCAGACCGCGATGATCGAAGGGCGCTTTCGCGCGGACCTGTATCACCGGCTGTGCGTGCTGCAGATCGACGAGCCGCCGCTGCGCGCGCGCGGCAAGGACATCGAGCTGCTCGCGAAGCACATGCTCGACCGCTTCAAGAAGGACGCGAGCCGTCGGCTGCGCGGATTCTCGCCGGATGCGATCGCCGCGATCCACAACTACGGCTGGCCGGGCAACGTGCGCGAGCTCATCAACCGCGTGCGGCGCGCCATCGTGATGTCGGAAGGGCGTCAGATCACAGCGCGCGATCTCGAACTCGGCGAATACGTCGAAGTCGCGCCGGTCTCGCTCGCACAGGCGCGCGAGGCCGCCGAACGACAGGCGATCGAACTCGCGCTGCTGCGCCATCGCGGGCGTCTTGGCGACGCCGCGCACGAATTGGGCATCTCGCGCGTGACGCTGTATCGGCTGTTGAGCGCGCATGGCATGCGTCACATCGAGGTCGATGCGCCCTCGGAACACGCCACGCGCGGCTGACAGTCAGGTCGCGGACGAACACCGGACGGGCGCCACAAGGCGCCCGTTTTTTCGTGCCGCTGCACTAAGCGCCCGCATCCATCGCTTGGTAAAATCGATCGTTTACGCCTTCCGCTCGCGAGGGCGCGCAGCGTACCCAGGGAACATCGAATGAAACAGTATCTCGAGCTCGTCCAGACGATTCTCGATACCGGCACTTGGCAGGAAAACCGCACGGGCATCCGCACGATCAGCATGCCCGGCGCGATGCTGCGTTTCGACCTGCAGCAAGGCTTCCCGGCCGTGACCACGAAAAAGCTCGCGTTCAAGTCGGCGATCGGCGAACTCGTGGGCTTTCTGCGCGCGTCGAAGAGCGCGGCGGACTTTCGCGCGCTCGGCTGCAAGGTGTGGGACGCCAACGCCAACGAGAATCCGGAGTGGCTCGAGAATCCGTATCGCCAGGGTCCGGACGATCTCGGCGACGTCTACGGCGTGCAGTGGCGCAAGTGGCCCGCGTACAAGCTCGTCGACGCCTGCGCGGGCGACCAGATCGCCGACGCCACGAATCGCGGCTATCAGCTCGTGACGAGTTTCGTCGAAAACGGGCGCGAGCAGGTGCTGCTGTACAAGGCGATCGATCAGTTGCGTCAATGTCTCGACACGATCATCGAGCGCCCGACCGACCGGCGCATTCTGTTTCACGCGTGGAATCCGGCGAAGCTCGACGAGATCGCGCTGCCCGCGTGCCATCTGCTGTATCAGTTCATCCCGAACGCGGTGACGCGCGAGATTTCGCTGTGTCTGTACATCCGCAGCAACGACGTCGGCCTCGGCACGCCGTTCAATCTGACCGAAGGCGCGGCGCTGCTGCATCTCGTCGGACGGCTGACGGGCTACAAGCCGCGCTGGTTCACGTACTTCATCGGCGACGCGCACATCTACGAAAACCAGCTCGACATGCTGCACGAGCAACTGAAGCGCGAGCCGCTGCCTTCGCCGCAACTGATCATCTCCGATCGCGTGCCGGATTACGCGGTGACGAAGCGCTATGAACCGGAATGGCTGGAGAAGATCGAGCCGAAGGATTTCGCGCTCGAAGGCTACAAGCATCACGACGCACTCACGGCGCCGATGGCCGTATAAGCCGGGTTTCGTCGGTTTGCACAAGAAAACGCGCGGTCGAGGCCGCGCGTTTTGTTTTTGAGGTCTTAACCGCGATGGTGCTCGTTGCCGCCGCCACGTTGCTGTTGCGGCTGTTGCGGTTGATGAGGCTCCCGATTCTGCATCTGCGGCGGCGGAGCCTGACGAACTTCCTGATGCATCGGCTGACGCGTTGGCTCCTGGTGAGGCTGCGGCCGCTGCGCTTCCGGCTGCGGATGAGGCGGCGGCATCTCATGGCGCGGCTGTTCGACCCGCGCCTGGCGATACGCCTCCGGCGACGCGTGACTGGGCTGCGGCTGCATCGAATGCATCGGCATGCGTTGATCGACGTGCGGCGCATCGTTTGCGCGTTGACGCTGCCACATCGGTTGATACGCCTGCTGCGGCGCGCGCGGCTCGCGCGAAACGGCATGTCCGCGCGATGAATCCCCATGCGCGAAGCGCGGATCGTTCGCGCCGAATTGCGCAGCCTGCGGCGGATGCGCAACGCCGTAGCCATGCGGCTGCGCAGGCTGAGCGGGAACCGGCGCCGGCAACGCGCCGCCCGCGATGACCGACCGCGCCGGTCCATGCGTCGCGACGAGATGCACCTGTTCGTTGCGCGCGCCGTACCCGCCGCGCGGATCGCGATTCTGCTGCACGTACCGGTCATGAAAAGCCGGCGGCGCGACGGGCGCGCGTGTCGCGACCACCGGTCGTCCGAATCCGGCCTGCGGCGGCTGATAACTCGCGCGTCGCCCACCGGGCGCGAAGCTGTCGCGCGTCGGCGCAATGCCCGGTGCGCCCGCGAAGAAGCGCGGATGGCGCCAGCGCGACGGATCGACCGCGTACGGCTGACGTCCGACCGGCTGGCCAAGCACGAACAGGTTCGTCGGCACGGCCGTCAGCCCGCGCGGCGCGTGATAGTTGACGTACGTATTGCGCACATAGACATTGCGGTTCACGCGTTCGAAATAACGCGGACTCCAGCCATCCCGATGCGGACGCCACGCTTCGCCCGGTCCGAGCGGAAACCACGCGACGCCCGCCGCCGCGATGCCGCCGACCGTCAGCGCGACGTTCCAGTCGGGGCCGCCATCGCCGTCGCCATCGCCGACGAAACCGACGAGCGCAGGCGAGTACGCGGGCGGCGCGCTGACGTCCATCGGGCCGGGCACCCACGCCCATCGCGATCCGATATACGCCCAGCGGCCATAGTGATACGGCGCGAAGCCCCACGGCGCGTCGTCGATCCATGTCCATCCCCACGGATCCTGCCAGGCCCAATGTCCCTGACGATACGGCGCCCAGTCGGCGGACACGGCGGTCGGCGTCCAGACCGGCCCGTACGACGGATCGTTGCGCCACGTTCCGTTGGCGTCGAGATCCTGATAACCGGGCACGTCGCGCGATACATATCGCGCCGAAATCGAGCGATCTTCGGATGCGTCGCGCCCGGCGGCCCATTCATCGAACGCGTCGGGCGCGGGCGCCGCATTCGCCGATGCCTGCTGCAGATTCGTGCCCTCGAACGTCATCTGCTGCCCGCCCGCGAGTTGCACGGAGCCACCGTCGCCGTACGCGGTGACGCCGCCGCTTCGCACCGTCACGGTCGTCGCGCGGCCATCGGGCGCGACGTCGACGCGCATCTCGCCGGGCGTCGTGATCGCGAGCGCGGTGTTCGGCGTGTCGATCTCGTAGGTCGTGCCGGGCGGGAGTTCGCGCACGCGCGTCGACAGCGTGCCCTGGGCGATCTTGAGTTGCGCGGTGTTGTCGTCGAGCGCGAGGACGGACAGCGCCGTCGATGACCCGAGCCGCACCGCCGTCGAACCGATATGCAGTTCGGAGCGCGCGTTCTCGTCGTTCCAGAGTTGATCGCCCGTCGTCAGCGGACGATTGATCTGCGCGTAGGACCAGTCGGATGCGCCCGCTGCCTCGGTCGTCACCGTGCCCGCCATGTAGCTGAGCCGCGCGATGCGTCCGGGCGGATCGCCTTGTCTGGTTTCCGCAAACGCGTTAAGCCCCGATGCCGACAAAAGCACGCACAAAGCGGCGATCTTGATCTTCATTACGTTCTCCGGCGGCCGCGCGTGCGTTCCGTTCGGCGCACTGAGTTCGCGAGACCTGTCGGATCAATGTATCGCCGGCGCCTGTATCCGTACGATGCCGTTTGTAACGGCTCGCAGGCGCGCGTAACAAAGCTTTATCGCGCGGACAGGAAGCCTTCGAAATGCCGATGCCCCGCGGGCGTCACGCGCAGGACGCGGCGTTTCGCCGTGCGCTCGATCCAGCCGTGCGACTCGCACGCGTCGAGAAACGCCGCGCCGAGCGCGCCGCCCAGATGCGGCCGGCGCTCGCTCCAGTCGATGCAGGTGCACGCGAACCGTCGCCGCCGCGCGCGCTGCGCCTTCAGATCGATGCCGAGTTCGGCGAACGCCTGCGCGCCTTCGGGCGTGGCGTCGAGCGCGGCGGGGCCGTGCGCGGCGTCGTGACGATCGGCGGCGGCGAGCCAGTTGCGCGCGATCATCCGCTCGAAGAGCTGCACGGCGAGTTCGCCCGCCAGATGGTCGTAGCAGGTGCGCGCGAAACGCATTTCGACAGGCACGGCGGAAGGCGGCCGTTCCGGCGCGCGCTGCGGCGCGCTCGCCCGCGCGAGATTGGCGAGCGCTTCGATGGCCGCGGCGATATCCGCCGTCGCGATCCGGTAGTACCGATGCCGTCCGCTCACTTCGAGCGCGAGCAGTCCGCCTTCGGTCAGCCGCGCGAGATGCCCGCTTGCCGCCGATGGCGACAGCCCCGCGATCATCGTCAGTTCGCCGGCGGGGCGCGCGGTGCCGTCCATCAGCGACCAGAGCATGGCGGCGCGGCCCGGATCCGCGATCAGCGCGCCGATGCGCGACAGGCCGGGAAAATGGCGCGCGCGGGAATCGGCGTCGTCGAAAGCGGGGTTCATGGCGATTTCCGTATCGGGCGAAGTAGTCGATGCGTCCACTGTAGCGCGATCGCGCAACCGACGTTTCACCGTGCGCCGAAATGTCGATGCGCGAGGCGCGGCGCTAGAATGACCGCTGGCATTTCGAGGCAGCAGGGAGAGTTCCATGGCCAGATTCATTCTCGCGAGCGCTATAGGCGTTCTCGTGCTCTGCGCGGGCTGCGCGGGCGCGCCGTCGTCGGCGGTGGGCAGCGGCGGCAGCATCACGATGTACGGCACGATCGATCAGGGCATCACCGTCCACGATTGAATATTGCCGACCCTATAATCGGCATTCATTTTCCGCATCAGACGGGCTTCCCATGAATACGCCGACCTCATCCCCCATTCCAGCCGTCCCGAAAAGCCGTGCGGAAACCACTTTCCGCTTTCTCGCCGAGCCGACTTCGGTGAATTTCGGCGGCAAGGTGCACGGCGGCGCGCTGATGAAATGGATCGACGAAACCGCCTACGCCTGCGCCGCGATGTGGTCCGGGCGCTATGCGGTCACGGTGAGCGTCGGCAACATTCGTTTTCGGCGGCCGATTCTCGTCGGCAATCTGGTCGAATTGCGCGCGCGTCGTGACGACGGGGCGCACCAGCATGCACATCCACATTTCCGTGCATGCGGGCGATCCGAAAGTCGGCGAGCTTCAGCAGACGACCGATTGCCTGATGGTTTTCGTCGCCGTCGATGAAAAAGGCCAGCCGACGCCCGTGCCTGCGTTCGTGCCGGAAACGGAAGAGGAAAAGCGCCTCGCGAAATACGCGATGGACGTGAAGGACGCGCTCGATGCAATCGTCGAGCTGAAGCCGGAAGAGGTGGCGGCGGGGAAGGTGTAACCCGCCGCTCTTCGGGCAAGAACGCGCTTACCTTTTTCCCACCATTTCCTCCGGCTTGACCCATTCATCGAACTGCTGCTCGGTCACGTGACCGAGCGCGAGCGCGGCGGCCTTCAGCGTCGTGCCTTCCTTGTGCGCCTTTTTCGCGATCTGCGCGGCCTTGTCATAGCCGATATGCGGATTCAACGCCGTCACGAGCATCAGCGATTCGTTCAGCAGACTGTCGATGCGCTTCTCGTTCGGCTCGATGCCCACCGCGCAGTTATCGTTGAAGCTCTGCGCGCCGTCCGCGAGCAGGCGGACCGATTGCAGCACGTTGTGCGCGATCATCGGCCGGAACACGTTCAGCTCGAAGTTGCCGCTCGCGCCGCCGAAGTTCACCGCGACATCGTTGCCGAAGACCTGGCAGCAGAGCATCGTGACGGCTTCGGATTGCGTCGGGTTCACCTTGCCCGGCATGATCGAGCTGCCCGGCTCGTTCTCCGGGATCGACAGCTCGCCCAACCCGCAGCGCGGTCCGCTCGCCAGCCAGCGGATGTCGTTGGCGATCTTCATCAGGCTCGCCGCGACCGTCTTCAGCGCGCCGTGCGCGGCGACGAGCGCATCGGCGGCGGCCATCAACTCGAACTTGTTCGGCGCAGTCTCGAACGGCAGGCCGGTGAGCTTGCCGATCGCCTGCGCGACCTTCACCGCGAATTCCGGATGCGCGTTCAGCCCCGTGCCGACCGCCGTGCCGCCCTGCGCGAGCTGATACAGATGCGGCAAAGTCGCCTCGACGTGCTTCATGCTCTGATCGAGCTGCGCGACGTATCCCGAAAACTCCTGCCCGAGCGTGAGCGGCGTCGCGTCCTGCAAGTGCGTACGGCCGATCTTCACGATCTTGTCAAACGCCTTCGCCTTCTTGTCGAGCGTATCGCGCAACGTTTTCAGCGACGGCAGCAGATGCTTCTTGATCGCCACGGCCGCGGCGACGTGCATCGCGGTCGGAAACACGTCGTTCGACGACTGGCCGCGATTCACATCGTCGTTCGGATGCACGAGGCGCTCCTCGCCGCGCGGACCGCCCATGATTTCGCTCGCGCGATTGGCGATCACCTCGTTCAGATTCATGTTGGTCTGCGTGCCCGAGCCGGTTTGCCAGACGGCGAGCGGAAATTCGTCGGGATGCTTGCCGTCGATGATTTCCTCGGCCGCCTGAACGATCGCCTTCGCCTTCTTCGAGTCGAGCACCTTCAGGCCTTCGTTCACTTCCGCGGCGGCGTGCTTGATGATCGCGAGCGCGGTGATCAGCTCGGGCGACTGCTTTTCCGTCGAAATCTTGAAGTTTTGCAGCGAGCGCTGCGTCTGCGCGCCCCAGAGCTTGTCGTTCGGCACGGCGATCTCGCCGAACGTGTCCTTCTCCATCCGTACGTCGCCCTTCGCATCGTGTGACATGGCGTGAGTTTCCTTACGAAGTTGGATCAAAGCTGCTTGTCGACGGGCAGCATCATGAAGAGGCCCGTCATCGCATTGCGATAAAGACCTGCCTCGGGATCGAAATTGTAGGTGACGAGACTGCCGTTTTCCTCGGTGATCCAGACGAGGCCCGACTGCGGCGCGCCCGTGCGCCGAAGCTCCTCCGTCACCGCCGCGCTCGCCAGTTGCACCTGCCAGCTCACCTTCGGCGAAATGCCGTTCTCGAAGAGTTTCGCGGCTTCCTCGGCGATCGGCTTGCTGTGGATCACGAGCGCGAGCTCGGTATTGAGCTTCGCCGAACGCGGATCGAGATTCATCGAGCCGATCACGAGGATACTCCGATCGATCACATAGGCCTTCGCGTGCAGGCTCGCGCGCGACTGCGAGCCGAAGAGACCCGCGCGCGGACTGCTTTCGCCTTCGACCTGAATCGGCTTGAACTCGTACAGTTCGACGCCGTTTTGCAGCATCGGAATGCGATACGGCGCGTAGCCCGCCTGCACGGCGACGGCATCGGTCGCGGCGAGCGAATTCGTCAGCACCGCGACGCGCACGCGGCGCTTCGTCAGACCGGCGAGCGCCTTCACGCCCGCGTCGTGCGGCACGAAGTAGGGCGACAGGATCAGGAATTCGCTCTGCGCGTCCTTCAGCAGAGCGACGAGGCGCTCCATCGGCGGGCTTTTGTAGTCGTCGCTCGGATGCTCGATCTTCGATGGCGAATCGACCCGGAACTCCGTCGGCGCCCACACGAGGCCCATTTCCTCGCGCGCGATCTGCTGCGCGAGCGGCGTCGCATTGAGCGGCTTCGCGTTCAGCGGATCGGCCTGCTCGCGCCAGTGCTTGCGCAAGTCGTCGCGGGTCTTGTCGAGTTCGCGGGCGTCGAACTTCTGCTTGTTGAGCGCGCGCAGCGGGTACGCGAGCGAACTGTTCCAGTAATCGTCGAAGCTCGCGGATATTTCTTGCGTGACCGGACCAGCGGCGAAGACGTCGAGATCGCGAAACTGCAAGGTCGGGCTCGCGCTGAAGTACTCGTCGCCGAGATTGCGGCCGCCGACGATCGCGATCTGGTTGTCCGCGATCATCGCCTTGTTGTGCATGCGGCGCGTGAAGTGACTGAGATTCGTGAAGAAATTCTGCGTGCGCTCGGAGAAGCTGCGTTGCGCGCTGCCGTACGGGTTGAACACGCGAATCTCGATCTTGTCGTGCGAATTGAGCGCCGCCATGATCTGGTCGATGTCCTTGAAGTTCAGATCGTCGACGAGCATGCGCACGCGCACGCCGCGATCCGCCGCATACAACGCCGCGCCGAGCAGCAGCTTGCCGGTGTTGTCCTCGTTGGCGATGTAGTACTGCATGTCGAGCGTCTTCGTCGCCGCGCGCGCGAGTGCGATGCGCGCCTGCAGCGCGTCGGTGCCGGTCGGCAGCAGGCGCACCGCCGACTCGTCCGGATGCCGTTTTTGCAGCGGCGCGAGGGCGGTCGCGAGGGGCGTCGTTTCCGTCGATGCCAGCGCGTGGCTCTCCGGCCGGTCGAACGCCGTCGCGGGCGGGCGCGTCTCGCAAGCGGCGACGAGCGTCGTCATCGTCACGATGACGGCGATGTTGCGCACGGCGGCGCCGAATGTTCGTGCGCGCGCGTCGCGGCGCGCGATTTCCCGCAATCCCCGGTTTTCCGACACTTCGATTCCCCGTTCTGGTCGCCGCTCGTGAAGCGCTCGGCGACGTTTTCGCGTTTTCGGTCTTCAGCACGAAAGTAGCAAGGAGCGTACTCGCGCCGGATCTCGAAATTATTCTATGGGAAATCGGGAAAGTGCCGAACGTTGCACTGGGCGGTGGCGTACGGACGAAAAAAAGCCCGCTGGCTAGAGCGGGCCTACAACCCCTGTCACAGATGTCTCAAGGAGGAGACGGGTTCATCGTAGCAATGCGCGCCGCGCGGCCCAACCAAGCATTCGTGCTATGCAAATCGGCGCGCGGATCGTGTGCTTATCAGACGTGACCGTGCGGCGCGGCGCTCGCGGCGCCGGCGTCGTCCGGCCGTGGCGTGATGCCGGTTTCGATGAAGCGCCGGCTGATGCGATGGAAGCGCAGCGTCATCAGCACGGCGACGCTCGCGAGCCCGGCCGCGAGGCCCCACCACAGGCCCTTCGCGCCGAGTTCGAAGTGGAACGCGAGCACATAGCCGGTCGGAAAGCCGACGCCCCAGTAGCCGAACGCGGCGGCGAGCATCGGAATGCGCGTGTCCTTCAGGCCGCGCAGG
Organism: Caballeronia zhejiangensis; assembly: GCF_000698575.1. Taxonomy (GTDB): domain Bacteria; phylum Pseudomonadota; class Gammaproteobacteria; order Burkholderiales; family Burkholderiaceae; genus Caballeronia; species Caballeronia zhejiangensis. The sequence goes on along the minus strand of NZ_JFHD01000017.1, from coordinate 24,677 downwards.
CAGCCGGAGCCGACCGTCTGCATGCCGTCGACGATCTGGAACACCGCCGCGACGCCGAGCAGCGACGCCGCGAGCGCGACGGTATGCGCGTTGGCGGGATCGTCGAGATGCAGATACAGCCCGACGATCGCGCGCGGCACGGCGATCAGCACGAGCCCGGAGCACATCATGAAGCCGACGCCGAGCGCGAGCGCGACGAAGCCCGCGTGACGCGCGGCGACAGGCACGCCCGCGCCGACCCAGTAGCCGACGCGCACGTTCGCCGCCTGGCCGATCGCCAGCGGCACCATGAACGCGACCGACGCGACGTTGAGTGCGATCTGATGCGCGGCGAGCGGCGCTTCGCCGAGCAGGCCGACCATCATGCCGGTGGCGAGAAAGAGCGTCGATTCGACCCCGTAGGTGATCGCGACGGGCCAGCCGATGCTGAACAGTTCGCCCATCAGCGGCAGGCGCGGGCGCGCGCGCGCGACGAAATGCCGGTAGCGCGGCCGCAGATGCAGCACCGCGACGAGCGCGATCGCGATGCCCCATACGGTGATCGTCGTCGCCGCCGCCGAGCCGAGGAAGCCTTCGCGCGGCAGGCCGTACGCGCCGTGGATCAGGCCGTAGTTGAGAAAGCCGTTGACGAACACGCCGCCGATGGAGATCCACAAGAGCCTGCGCGCCGCGCCAATGGCGGGCAGAAACGCGCGCATCATCCCGACGCCGATCAGACTGCCGGGCGTCCCCCAGCGCAGCACCGCGCAGTATTCGCCGACGTTCTTCGCGAGCGTCGCGGGTTCGTGGAACGCGAGCAGGATCGGTTCGGCGTAGCTCAGCAGCACGAACGCGGGCACGGCGAGCAGCAAGGAGAGCACGAACCCGGTCCAGTAGATGCCTGGCACGCGATGATCGGCATTCGCGCCGCGCGCATGCGCCACCGACACGGAAACGGACGTCAGCACGCCCTGCAGGAGCGTCACGACGACGAAAAAGAGATTCGCGCCGAGGCCGCCCGCGGCGAGGGCATCGGGGCCGAGCGAGCCGAGCAGGATGGTGTCGGTGACGCCCATCGCCATCTGCGAGAGCTGCGCGATGGCAAGCGGCGCGGCGAGACGCGCCGTGTCGACGGCGTGACGCGAGAGGCTCGGCGGTCCTTGATGCGCGCGCGCGGCGCGCGTGACTGGCGGTTGCATGTTGATCGGATCGAAACGAAAAGGCCGCAATGAGTGCGGCCGGACTGGAACGCGAGGGGGCAAGGATCGAAGCGCAAACGCGCTGACGGGAACCGACGCTGAAACCAGAACGAAAGAACAGACCGTCAGCTTATTGCGTCGCGTGCGGCATGTCGATGACGCGTTTGCTTATGCCCGGATTTTCGCAATTGCGCGGCGTGTGCGCGCAAATCGCCGCGCGCTTAATCGGGCGCGCGCACGTAAATCGTCTGGCCGTCGAGCTTCACTCGCTGACCCGCGCGGATCTTGCAGGTCTTGCGCAGTTCCACCTGGCCGTCGACGGTGACATCGCCCATTGCGACGCGTGCCTTCGCCGAGCCGCCGCTGTCCGCGAGGCCCATCAGCTTGAGCAGATTGTGGAGTTCGATGAAGTCGCCCGTCAGGGTGAATTGGAGTGGCGGCATGAGGCGGGCAAGGCGGGAATGCGGGAAGGGCTCAATGATAAACCACGCCGGGCATGCGCCGTGCTCAGGGATCGCGAGGACCGGAAATCCCCACGCAAGCGCGCTCGTTGGCAAATGTAGCCAGATGAAACCGTCGGTAACAGTGACTGATTTTCGCGAACTTGCCCGATTGACCGCCGGTCCGACCATTTGATCGATGCAGCTTCGGTCATCTTTCCAATCGACAAAAGTCGCGCGGATCGCTCGTTTCACCGTCGTAAGAGCGCCGCCGACGCCAACTAAAAAGAGGACTAGCTCATGACTCGCGCACGAATCCTTTTGATCGGCTCCGCCATCGCCACTTTCGCCGCTTCGGGCGCTTATGCGCAAACCGCGACCCAGTCCGCACCGGTGCAGACGCAAACGCAAGCGCAAGTGCAGCCGATGCAAGCCCAACAGCCGATGACGCCGCCGCCGCAGAACCTCGTCGCGCCCGCGCCGACCGATCCGCTCGTCGAGCGCCGCAATGCCAATGCGAAGGCGAACGCCGAATACAGCGCGTCGAAGAAGGCGTCGAAGGCCGAATTGAAGGCGCAAACCGAGCAGGCCAAGGCGCAGTACAAGGAAGAGGTGAAGAACGCGAAGATCAATCGCAAGGCGGACAAGGACGCCGCCAAGGCCGAATTGAACGCGACCGAGCCGAACGCACCGAAGGACACCGGCTTGCAGCATTAAGCGGGCGAACCGGGAATCGCCGCGAGCTCGCGTTTGGCGCGGCTCGCGGCATCGAACAAGGGAGAAGACCATGAATCGAAAAACTCATGCACTGCTGGCCGCGCTGATCGCGGGGACGTTCGCGAGCGCGAGCGCGGCATCGTTCGCACAGACGACGTCGGATACGCCGACTGCCGCCGATCAAAAGGCCGCGAAGGAACAGAGCAAGGCCGACAAGAAGGCGGCCGTCGCGCAAGCCAAGGCCGACAAGAAAAAGACCGAGGCGCAATCGGACGCCAATGAAGCCGCCGCCGAAGCGAAGCTCAAGAACGCGAAGAAGGCCGACTGACGCAAATCTTTTGCAGCGATGCGAGCCCGGTTCCGTGCGAGCCGGGCTCGTTGCATTTGGGGCCAAAACCCTTGTCGAGCCAAAGGCTTGCGCGTGCGGGTTGTATGGATATACAGTGTGCGTCACTCATTTCCCGCCGCCTTTCTCCCGTGCTCACGCTCCCCGACACCGCCGACGAATCCACCACGAAACAGGTCGCCGACTATCTCGCGAAGCTCAACGAGGCGCAGCGTCAGGCCGTCGAATTCGGCGTCGACGAACCGGGGCGCGCGGGCGGGCCGCTGCTCGTCATCGCGGGCGCGGGATCGGGCAAGACCAACACGCTCGCGCATCGCGTCGCGCATCTGCTGGTGAAAGGCGCGGATCCGCATCGCATCCTGCTGCTCACGTTTTCGCGCCGCGCGGCGCTCGAAATGACGCGGCGGGTGTCGCGCATCGCAATGAACGCGCTCGGCACGAGAAGCGCAATCGCGCAGGGTTTGTCGTGGTCGGGCACGTTCCATAGCGTCGGCGCGCGGCTGTTGCGCGATTACGCCGATCTCGTCGGGCTCGCGCCGTCGTTCACCATCAACGATCGCGAGGATTCGGCCGATCTCATGAACCTCGTGCGGCACGAGCTCGGTTTGTCGTCGAAGGAAAAGCGCTTTCCCGCCAAATCGACGTGCTTCGCGATCTACTCGCGCGTCGTCAACACCGGCGCGTCCCTGGCGACCGTGCTCGATCAGTCGTATCCGTGGTGCCGCGAGTGGGAAGCGGACCTGAAGCGCCTCTTCGCCGCGTACGTCAGCGCGAAACAGGCGCAAAGCGTGCTCGATTACGACGATCTGCTGCTCTACTGGTCGCATCTCGCGGCGGAGCCGTCGATTGCCGCCGATCTCGCGAGCCGCTTCGATCACGTTCTCGTCGACGAATACCAGGACACGAACCGTCTGCAGGCATCCATTCTTCTCGCGATGAAACCGGACGGGCGCGGCCTTACCGTCGTCGGCGACGATGCCCAATCCATCTACTCGTTTCGCGGCGCGACTGTGCGCAACATCCTCGATTTTCCCGGCCACTTCGATCCGCCCGCCGCGACCGTCACGCTCGACCGCAACTATCGTTCGACCTTGCCGATTCTCGAAGCGTCGAACGCGGTGATCGGCCTCGCGACCGAGCGCTACACGAAGAATCTGTGGACCGACAAGGCATCGGCGCAAAAGCCGCGCGTCGTTGCCGTCGCCGATGAAGCCGATCAGGCGCGCTATGTCGTCGAAAAAGTGCTCGAAGCGCGCGAAGGCGGCATGAAGCTCAAGGCGCAGGCGGTGCTGTTTCGTGCCGCGCATCACAGCGCGGCGCTCGAAATCGAATTGACGCGCCGGAACATTCCGTTCGTGAAGTTCGGCGGACTGAAGTTTCTCGATTCCGTTCATGTCAAGGACGTGCTCGCGGTGTTGCGCTGGGCCGAGAATCCGCGCGATCGCGTCGCGGGCTTTCGCGTCGCGCAGTTGTTGCCGGGCGTCGGACCGGCGATCGCCGGGCGCCTGCTCGACAGCGTGAGCGCGCCGGACGCGGTGGCGTCGAATGCGATCGCCGCGTTTCAGGCGCCCGCGCGCGCGTCGGAGGACTGGCCGCGTTTCGTCGGCCTGATGGCGAAGCTCTGCGGCCGCGGCTCCGGCTGGCCCGCCGAGTTCGAAATGATCCGGCGTTGGTACGAGCCGCATCTGGAACGCAATCACGAGGACGCGGCGATCCGCATCGGCGACGTGTTGCAGATGGAAAGCATCGCGGCGACGTATCCCACGCGCGAGCGCTTTGTCACCGAACTGACGCTCGATCCGCCCGACGCGACCAGCGACGAATCCGGCGTGCCGCTGCTCGACGAAGACTATCTGATTCTCTCGACGATCCATTCGGCGAAGGGCCAGGAATGGCGCAACGTGTTCGTGCTGAACGGCGTCGACGGCTGCATTCCGTCCGATCTCGGCACGGGCAGCGACGAAGAACTCGACGAGGAACGGCGGCTGTTATACGTCGCGATGACGCGCGCGAAGGAAGACCTGCACATCATCACGCCGCAGCGCTTCTACGTGTACAACCAGACGCATCTCGGCGACCGTCACGTATGGGCGCAGCGCACGCGTTTCATTCCGCCGCATCTGATGCAGAACTTCGAAGCGGCCGCGTGGCCGCCCGTCATCGCGCCCGCTGCGCCGACGGCGGCGGGGCTGGCTGCGGCCGCGAAAGCGAAGATCGATATCGCGGCGCGCCTAAAGGGAATGTGGGACTGACCTGAATCTCAGCGCTGCGCGCGCGATGCACGCGGCGCGCGCGGCGACGGCGAGAAGATGCTGCGCAGCCATGCTGCGAAGCGTGTGTAGCCGTCGTAAGGCTCTTCGACGAAAAGCTCGGGCCGCAGCGAGCGCAGATATTCCAGCACTTGCTGCGCTTCCTGCTTCTGGATCGAGCCATAGAAGATGCCGAGCCGCAGCAGGCAGCGCAGTTCGCCGAGCTTCTCGCGCGCGGTCGAACCGATGCTCGTCTCCACCGAAATTTTGGTTTCATACACGCGCTGACGTAGCGAATCGGCGAGACGCCATGCGGGCGTCTGCATCTTTTCCTCGACTTCGCGAATATCCGCCGCCGCCGATTTGATCTGCGAGGCGAGCATGTCGACTTGCGATACGTCGCCGTCCGCTTCGGTGACGATCGCCGTCGCCCACGCGCGCGACGCCTTGACGAGATCCTCGGCGGTCCAGTCCGCGCGGATCGCGAACGCGAAGCCGTGCTCGGCTGCCTGCCGGATCAGGATCTCGACGACATCCGGAAACTCCTTGTCGAGCGCGCGCTTCGCCCACGCGTACTGGCCGTGCGTGAGCATGCGCTGCACCGCCTGCTCGGTGAGCGGCGTGTTGTTGTCCAGGAGCTTCGCGCGCAGGAAGTCCTCGAACGAAGGCGTGACGAATTGCGGATCCAGCTTCAGCGACAGACGCGTGAACGCTTCGAAATCGCGCTGCAGCGAAGCGATGGTCTCGTCGCGTAACGATAAGGTGATTTGACGCATGTTGGTTCCCGGTTCCGCCTTCGATCTCCGAAGGCGGGAAAAGCTGTCGGCGCCGCGTCTCAGGCGGAGTCCATTCGTTTCTGTTATCGGCGCGCGCTTCGGGAACTTGAGGATTCTTCGATGCTCTTTGAAAGCCGTTTAACGGCTGATGGAGAGAAAACGTTTAGCGCAGCACGGCGAACTGCCACGCGAAAAACACCGCGAGCGACACGGCAATCGTCAAAAGCGGCCGTTTCGTGAACGCGCAAACGATGATCGCGACGATCGCAGCCACGAGCTGCGGATTGCGCCAGGTGATTTCCGCGCCGTTACCGTGCGGCGAGACGGTCATCGGCACGATGATCGCGGTGAGCACCGTCACCGGCACGAACGAAAGCGCGGTGCGGACGATCGGCGGAAAGGGCAGGCGTTCGCCCAGCACGAACACGGCGGCGCGGATCGCAAACGTAACGGCCGCCATGCCGAAGATCAGCGTGACGTAGTTCATTGCGTGCGCTCCTTCGCGTTCTTCAGACGATGTTTCGCGTGGCCCTTCGCTTGCGGACGGTTTGCCATCAGCGTGAGCACCATGCCGACGGCCACGCCGACGAACACCGCCGCGAGCAGGCCGAGCTTGTACGGCCAGCCTTGCCACGCGAACGACAGCACGCCCGATGCGAGCGCCGCCGCGACGAAACGCACGGCGACGAGCTGCGGCACGATGATCGCGATGAACGTCGCGACCATCGCGAAGTCGAGCCCGAGCGATTTCAGTCCGGGAAACGCGGCGCCGAACAGGAGGCCGAGGAGCGTCCACAACTGCCAGTTCAGATACATCGCGACGCCGGAGCCGAAGAAGTAGTGCGGCCCGATCTCGTCCGGCGCGCGCTTCTGATAGTGCGCGTAGGCGACGGCGAAAACTTCGTCGGTGAGCATGCCCGCGAGCGCCCAGCGCCAGCGGCGCGGCAGATGCGCGACATACGGCGCGAGCGTCGCGGAATAGAGCACATGACGCAGATTGACGACGAGCGTCGTCGCCAGAATGACGGCGAAGCTCGCGTGCGACGCGATCAGGCCGACCGCGATGAACTGCGCCGAGCCCGCGAACACGACGAGCGACATCAACTGGCCGTGCCAGAGCGTGAGCGGACTTGCGGTGACGAGCGTGCCGAAGATCACGCCGAAGGGCGCGGCGCCGATCATCATCGGGATGGTGTCGCGTGCGCCGGCGGCGAATTCGCGCAAAGGTGTTGCTTTCAAGATTTCCTCCTATGGAAGCGAGGATACGCAAAACGTCGATGAGAATGCTTGTACGTTCTTGCGCTTTCCCGAGGCCGGACCGCCTAACGCCAGCGGCCGGGCGGCACGCCGAACGTGCGCTTGAAATGGCGCGTGAAGTGACTCTGATCCGTGAAACCGCTCGCCGCCGCGACATCCGTCACGGATGCGCCCGCGCGCAACGCCGGCAGCGCGCGCACGATCCGCAGCTGATTGCGCCACGCATGCGGCGCAAGACCGGTTTCGCGCGTGAAGAGGCGCGCCGCGTGGAAGCTCGAGAGACCGACCGTCTGCGCGAGTTCGGCGAGCGTGACGGGTTCGAGGAGATCCTCGGCGAGGCGGGATTTCATCGTCGTGACGCGGTGCGCGTCGGCGGCGAGCGGCGCGATGCGCGGACGTTCGAGCGCGTGGCGTCCGAGCAGCGTCGTCACTGCATCGACGAGCGCCAGTTCCGCGGCGAGCGGGTCGGCGCCGTTTTCCAGCAGGCGATGCGCGATCTGCAAACGCCGCGCGAGATCGGGATCGCGGATGATTTCATCCGGAAACCACGGCGACGATTCCGGCCGCCCCGACAGGTCGCGCGCGAGAGTTTCGACGAACGGCACCGGCAGATAGAACACGCGATAGCGCCAGCCCGCATCGACGGCCCGCGCGCCGGTATGCACTTCGCCGGGATTGATCACCGGCACCGAACCGGCTTCGGCGACGTGATGCGCGCCGCGATAGTCGAAGCACTCCGCGCCGGCCTCGATCACGGGCACCGTATAGGCGTCATGCCAGTGCGGCGAGAATTCGTGATCGTAGTATTCGGCCGTGACCATGTCCGCGTCCGGCACGAGCGGCGAGCGCCAGTAGCGTGCGGCATTGCGGAAACGGTCGGCGTGCATGATCGAGCAATTCTGAGATAAGCGGAATCGCCCAGTTTACAACTTTGCTTCGCGCCCGGCCGGACAGTTGCGTGTCACTTCACCGGTATGGTCGTGCCCTCGGGCATCGGAACCGCCGTCACGCTGTTTTTCGGGCTGCCGGTCGCGATGCGGTCGCTGTAAGTCAGATAGACGAGCGTATTGCGTTTCGTATCGACGACGCGCACCACATGCAGCGTCTTGAAGATGAAGGACATGCCGGCCGAGAACACGTCGGTTTTCTGCTTGAGCGGTTCGGCGATCTTGATCGGCCCGACCTGGCGGCACGCGATCGACGCTTCGGTCGGATCTTCGGCGATGCCCAGCGTGCCTTTCACGCCGCCCGTGCGCGCGCGGGACACATAGCAGGTGACGCCCTGGACGAGCGGATCGTCGTACGCATCGACGGTCACGCGGTCCGATCCGGTGAAGCGGAAGTTGGTGTTGACGCTCGCGATTTCCTCCGCGTGCGCGAGTCCGGCGCCGGAGAAAAGTGCGAGCGATGCGGCGAGCGCGAGGACGGAGCGGTTCATCGTCATCCTTCGGAAAAGAGAAAGGGCGTCGTATTGTATCGACGCCCTTGGCTCTTCGATGCATCTCGTGCCCGCATGCGGTCAATGAAAGATCAGATACAGAATCACCAGCACGATGACCGGCACGCCGAGCAGCCATCCGAGTAGATAAGGCATGTTGTCCTCCTTCGCATGTTGTTTTCGACGGTTTCAGTATCGCGAGGATGCGCCGCCCGCGTTAGCCGTGCGTGTCCGAAATGCGTGTAGGCGACGTCCTATCATCACTTTCTTGCGGCTTACAGATTCGTAATGTGATTGGATCAGGCCGCGCGGTTTTTCTTCGCGGGAACATCGCGATACAGCGTGCGCACGTAATCGAGATGCGCGCCCGCGCACTCCCGCGCCCGCGCCGGATCGCGCGCTACGATCGCATCGAAGATCGCGCGATGCTGCGTCATCAGGTTCGCTTCGACTTCGTCGTCGTAATCGACGAGACGGTGCGACGTGAGCATCGATTCGCGCACCAGTTCATTGAGTCCGTGCATGACGTGCGTGAGCGCGACGTTGTGCGTCGCGTCCGCGATGGCGAGATGGAACGCCGCGTCTCTCTCCGCGATGCGCGTGCTTTTTTCGGCGACGGCGTTTTGCAGCGCGTCGAAGGCAGCGGCGATGCGCGCCAGATCGTCGTCGGTGGCGCGCTCGGCGGCGTAGGCGGTCGAGAGCGTTTCGAGGCCGTGGCGAAGTTCGAGAACGTCGGCGCTCGCGTTCGGCTGTTGCTCGAGCAGGGCGGCGAGCGGATGCGACACGAGCGGCGCGGTCACATCCGATACGACAAAACCGCCGCGCCCGGCCGCGCGGATGAATCCGTCCGACTCCAGACGGATCAACGCCTCCCGCAGCGACGGACGCGACACGTTCAACTGCTCCGCCAGATCGCGCTCGGCGGGCAGGCGCTGGCCCGGCAGCAGCGTGCCGTTCGAAATCAATTCCCGGATCTGTCCCGACACGACATCGGAGAGACGCACGCGGGCGTAGGAATGCGCATGGACGGGCTGGAAAGTCATCGTTCGGCGTGAATGCGAGGTGAAAGCCGGGGAATGCCCGAGTTTGACACGAAAGAGGCATCTCATTAAAGTCTTGGTCAGACCAAGCTTACCAAATCGCCGAACCCGTCATGAAAGTCGCCTTGTTCGTCCCCTGTTTCATCGACGCTTTTTATCCGCAAGTCGGCATCGCCACGCTCGAACTGCTCGAACGGCTGGGCGTGGACGTCGACTATCCGCAGGATCAGACCTGTTGCGGCCAGCCGATGGCCAATAGCGGCGCACACAAGGAGGCTGCCGGCGCCGAGCGCGTGTTCGCGCGCAATTTCGCCGACTACGACTATGTCGTCGGGCCATCGGCGAGTTGCACGCATCACGTACGCGAGCATTTCACCGCGATCGAGCAGACGAGCGCCGTGCAGAAGGTGCGACGCAATACGTTCGAGCTCGTCGAATTCCTGCACGACGTGCTGAAGGTGCGCGAGTTTCCGTGGGCCGAATTTCCGCACAAGGTCGGGCTGCACAACAGTTGCAGCGCGGTGCGGCATCTGCGCGAAACGTCGAATTCGGAAGTGGCCGGAACGCCGTATTCGAAGCCGCGCACGCTGCTCGAACGCGTGAGGGGTATCGAGTTCGTCGCGCCCGCGCGTCCCGACGAATGCTGCGGATTCGGCGGCACGTTCTCGGTGACGGAAGAGGCCGTCTCCGTGCGGATGGGTCAGGACAAGGTGCGCGATCACGTCGGCGCGGGCGCGGAGTACATCGTGTCGGGCGACATGTCGTGTCTCATGCATCAGCAAGGCTGCGCCGAGCGCATGAAAGCCGATGCGAAGTTCATCCACATCGCGCAGGTTCTAAACGGGGCGCGCGCATGAGCAAAAGCGTTCGGATCGATCACGCGAAGGCGGCGGGCGCGTTCCTGCAGAAGCCGGATCACGTTGCGTTCCACGACAAGCGTCTGTGGGACTTGCGCAGCAAGCGCGACGCGCAGGCGCACGGCATCCCCGAATGGGAGACGATGCGCAATCTCGCATCGGCGATCAAGGAACACACGCTGTCCAATCTCGCCGATTACATCGCGCAGTTCGTCGATGAGGCCGAGAAAAACGGCGTCGTCGTGCATTTCGCGGCGAACGCCGAGGAGCACAACGCGCTCGTCTTCAAGCTGATGAGCGAGCGCGGCATGACGTCGCTCGTGAAGAGCAAGTCGATGCTCACCGACGAGTGCTACATGCGCGACTATCTCGAACCGCGCGGCATCACGGTGATGGAAACCGATCTCGGCGAGCGCATCCAGCAACTCGATCATCAGGATCCGAGCCATATGGTCGTGCCGGCCGTGCACAAGCTGCGCGCGGACGTGGCCGAACTGTTCGGCAAGACGATCGGCACTGATCCGCGGAACAGCGACATCCACTATCTCGCGGAAAGCCAGCGCATGAACACGCGGCCGTATTTCGTGCGCGAGAAGACGGCGGGCATGACGGGCTGCAACTTCGCGGTCGCGGAGACGGGCACGGTCGTCGTGTGCACGAACGAGGGCAACGCGGATCTTTCGGCGAACGTGCCGCCGCTGCATATCGCGTCGATCGGCATCGAAAAGATCATTCCGACGATCAGCGATCTCGGCGTGTTCGTTCGAATGTTGTCGAGAAGCGCGCTCGGCTCGCCGATCACGCAGTACACGTCGCATTTTCGCGCGCCGCGTCCGGGCACGGAGATGCACTTCATCCTCGTCGATAACGGCCGCTCAGAACGCCTCGCGATGGACGATTTCTGGTACTCGCTCAAGTGCATCCGCTGCGGCGCGTGCATGAATACGTGTCCGGTGTATCGCAGAAGCGGCGGGCTTTCGTATGGCGGGACGTACTCCGGTCCGATCGGCGCGATCATCAATCCGACGCACGATTTGAAGCGCTATAGCGCGCTGCCGTTCGCGTCGACGATGAACGGCAGTTGCACGAACGTGTGTCCCGTGAAGGTGAACATTCACGAGCAGATCTACAAGTGGCGCGAGGTCATCGCCGAGAAGCACGAAGTGCCGTTCGTGAAGCAGGAAGTGCTGAAGATGGCGGGGCGCCTGCTCGCGAGCCCGACGCTCTATCGTGCGACGGTCGCATCGCTCGGCGGCGCGTTGAAGCGCCTGCCCAACTTCGTGCTCTACAACCCGCTCAATATCTGGGGACGCGGCCGCGATCTGCCCGAAGCGCCCGCCGAGACTTTTCACGAGTGGTACAGGAAAAACCGGAAGCTCGATAAATGACGACTCGCGAAGCTTTTCTCTCGAAGATCCGCGCGGCGCAGCCCGCATCGCGTCCGCGCCCGGACGTGCCCGTGTTCCCGTCGCCGGAAGGCGAACTGAAGGCGCGCTTTACGACCGCGCTCACCGCGATGGGCGGCACATGCGTCGAAGCGGCCACTCTCGAAGACGTGAACGCGCTGATCGCGGCACGCTTTGCCGATGCGAAGGTGATTGCATCGGCGGTTCCGGGCGTCGACGGCACGCGGCCGCTTTCATCCGATACCGTGCCGGCATCGCTTCAGGATGTCGATGTGGGCATCGTGCGAGGGCGCTTCGGCGTGGCTGAAACGGGCTCGGTGTGGTTCAGCGAAGAAGAGTACGTCGTGAACGCGATCGGCTATCTGTCGCAGCATCTCGTCGTGCTGCTCGACCCGGCGCAACTCGTCGAGGGCTTGCAGCAGGTGTATCGACGCGACGATTTCAAATCGGCGCGCTATGCGGTACTCGTGACGGGGCCGTCGGCGACGGCGGATATCGAAGGCGTGCTGATTCGCGGCGCGCAGGGCGTGCGTTCGCTGACCGTCGTGTGGCTTGCGTGAAGCGATGAAGTCAGCGCACAAAGCAAAAAGCCCAGTCATGCGACTGGGCTTTTTGACAGAAGCTTTTGGCTCCCCGACCTGGGCTCGAACCAGGGACCTACGGATTAACAGTCCGGCGCTCTACCGACTGAGCTATCGGGGAACAACTGAAACATCTACAACTGAAATAAAAACTCAGCCAACTGACCGAGCTCTTTTGAAACCGACTTGCTGGAGTTTTTGGCTCCCCGACCTGGGCTCGAACCAGGGACCTACGGATTAACAGTCCGGCGCTCTACCGACTGAGCTATCGGGGAACATCTACAGCAGAGAAGCGGAATTATAGGGGGCTGCTTTTGGCGTGTCAACGCTCAATCTTCATTTGATACGCATTTTTTGCAATCAAATGAAGCGCGTGCGTCGGCGAGCGCAACAATCAACGCTCGAGCAGACTCAGCTTTTCCTTGACGTCCTTGAACTCGTCCGCTTCCGGAAGCGAGCCTTTCGTCTTCGTGATGCTCGGCCAGTTACGCGCGAGTTCAGCGTTCAGTTCGGTGAAGTGCTGCTGGTCGCCAGGCACATCTTCTTCGGCGTAGATAGCGTTCACCGGGCACTCGGCGACGCACACGGCGCAGTCGATGCACTCGTCGGGATCGATCGCGAGAAAGTTGGGACCTTCGCGGAAGCAATCCACCGGGCACACGTCCACGCAATCGGTGTACTTGCACTTGATGCAGCTTTCGGTCACAACGTGAGTCATTCAGGCTCCTGCATGCGGAATTCGTGGGGGCGGCGCCCTGGCGGCTGCATGGGCCGGAAGGTGCGCTTGCCGAAACGCATATTGTAGCGTAACGGTAAAAGTGGGCGCGCGGCGCGCGAAGCGCTCTTTATATCGATTCGTGATGTATGTATGCGCGGCGTCGCAAAAGGGCAGGGCGCGGATCATGTCCGCGCGGACATTCGGGTAACATGACCCTAAAGGCCTCGGGCTGCGCGCTGGCAAGCAGGCAAAGCGCGCGGTCCATTCGCGTGGATGTTCCCGTCAGAACCATGATCATCAATTCGCTGCTCGATACCGACCTCTACAAGTTCACGATGATGCAGGTCGTGCTGCATCACTTCCCCGCGGCGCATGTCGAATATCGCTTCCGCTGCCGCACGCCGAATGTCGATCTCGTGCCGTATATCGATGAAATTCGCGACGAAGTGCGCCAGCTTTGCAATCTGCGCTTCAAGGAAGAGGAACTGGATTATCTGCGGCGCATGCGCTTCATCAAGAGCGACTTCATCGATTTCCTCGCGCTCTTCCATCTGAATGAAAAGTCGATCCGCATTTCGCCGTCGCCCAAGAAGAACGGCGAGATCGACATCGAGATCGAAGGGCCGTGGCTGCACACGATTCTCTTCGAGATTCCGGTGCTCGCGATCGTCAACGAAGTCTATTTCCGCAACACGCAGCGCAAGCCCGAGTATGAAACCGGCCGCGAGCGCCTGCGCGACAAGATCAAGCTGCTTGCCACGCCACCCGAATATTCGGACTGCAAGATCGCCGATTACGGCACGCGCCGCCGTTTTTCGGGGCAGTGGCACGAGGAAGTCGTGCTCACGCTGAAGGACAAGCTCGGCGCGCAGTTCGCCGGCACGAGCAACTGCTTCTATGCGATGAAGCACGGCTTGCGGCCGCTCGGCACGATGGCGCATGAGTACTTGCAGGCGTGTCAGGCGCTCGGCCCGCGTCTGCGCGACTCGCAGATCTTCGGCTTCGAGATGTGGGCGAAGGAATATCGCGGCGACCTCGGCATCGCGCTGTCGGACGTCTACGGCATGAAGGCGTTTCTGCGCGACTTCGACATGTACTTTTGCAAGCTGTTCGACGGCGCGCGCCACGATTCGGGCGATCCCTTCGATTGGGGCGAGCGCCTCATCCGGCATTACGAAGAAAACCGCTGCGACCCGCGCACCAAAGTGCTGGTGTTCTCCGACGCGCTCGATATCCCGAAGGTGCTGCAGTTGTACGAGCGTTTTCGCGGACGTTGCCAGCTCGCGTTCGGCGTCGGCACGAATCTCACCAACGATCTCGGCTATCAGCCGCTGCAGATCGTCATCAAGATGGTTCGATGCAACGGTCAGCCGGTCGCGAAACTCTCCGATTCGCCCGGCAAAAACATGTGCGACGACAAGGCGTATCTCGCCTATCTGCGTCAGGTCTTCGGCATCGAGCAGCCGGTCGGCGACGACTGAGCGACGCGCATTCGTCCATTCGGCCTATGCCGTTCGGCCGAGGTTCGTGCGTGTATGCCGCTCGCTATAATTCGGACGCGTCGTAAATCATCGCGGCGCGCACGAATCTCAAGCACGCCAACACGAGGACGGCACCATGGATACATCGGACGCGCGCCGCAATATTCTCGCGCGCATTCGCAGCGCGCAGGGCCGTCGCGGCACGGCTACGGATGCCGAGCGCGCTGGCGCAGACGAGTATGTCGAGCGACATCCGGCGGGTCCGCGTCCTCCGTTGCCTCAGACGCGTGACGAGCTCATCGCGCGCTTCACGCTCGAAGCGGAGCGTCTTTCCACGACCGTCGCCGAAGTCGAATCGATCGACGATGCGCCCGCCGAAGCCGTGCGCTATCTCCAATCGCTGAACCTTCCCGTCGATGTCGTCGCGTGGCCCGCGCTTGCTCATCTGCGCTGGTCCGAAGCGGGCATTCGGGCGGCGTTTCGCAAGCCTGCCGATGAAGATCTCGTCGGCATCACCGGCTGCTTCTGCGCGACGGCTGAAACCGGTTCGCTCGTGCTGCTCTCGGGCGCGCAGACGCCCGCATCCGGCGCGCTCTTGCCGCAGACGCATATCGCGATCGTGCCGGCGTCGCGCATCGTCGCCGCGCATGAAGATGCATTCGCGTTGATGCGCGCCGAGCGCGGCGAGTTGCCGCGCGCGGTGAACTTCGTGTCGGGTCCGTCGCGCACCGGCGATATCGAACAGACCATCGTGCTCGGCGCGCATGGGCCGTATCGCGTGCATGTGATCGTCGTGCGCGGAGCGTGAGTCAATGCGGCGTCTGGTTTTGTACGTGCCTTGCGCGATGCTGGCGCTGATCGCGGCGCCGGCCGCTGCTGCGACGCCCGACGGCGCGACGCTCCCGGCCACATGGGGCATACCGTTCGTCGGCATCCTGCTTTCCATCGCGGTGTTTCCGCTCGTCGCGCCGAAGGTTTGGCATCACCATTTCGGCAAGATCGCGGCGGGGTGGGCGATCGCGTTCCTCGCGCCGTTCGGGCTTGCGTTCGGTGTCGGCACGGCGGGCAGCGTGCTCGTCCACGCGATGCTCGAAGAGTACGTGCCGTTCATCATTCTGCTCGCAGCGCTGTATACGGTCGCGGGCGGCATTTGCGTGCGCGGCAACCTGCACGGCTCGGCTCATCTCAATACCGGACTGCTCGCGCTCGGCACCGCGCTCGCGAGCGTCATGGGCACGACGGGCGCGGCCATGCTGCTGATCCGTCCGCTTTTGCGCGCGAACGACAATCGCAAGCACGTCGTGCATGTCGTCGTGTTCTTCATCTTTCTCGTCGCGAACGCAGGCGGCTCGCTCACGCCGCTCGGCGATCCGCCGCTTTTTCTCGGCTTTCTCAACGGCGTCGGCTTCTTCTGGACTACCGTGCATCTCGCGCTGCCGATGCTCTTCGTCTGCGCCGTGCTCCTCGCGGTGTTCTTCGTGCTGGACAGTTTCTACTGGCGCAGGCACGACGCGCGGCCCGCGTTTCTCGACCCGACGCCGGATACGCCTCCGCTCGGCATCGACGGCAAGATCAATTTCGCGCTGCTCGCGGCGATCGTCGTGCTCGTGCTGATGAGCGGCATCTGGAAACCCGGCATCACGTTCGACATCTTCGGCACGCATGTCCAGTTGCAGAATCTCGTGCGCGACGTGCTGCTCGTCGCCGTGCTGCTCGCATCGCTCGCGCTCACGCCGAAAAGCGCGCGCGCGGGGAACGCGTTCGACTGGGCGCCCATCGAGGAAGTCGCGAAGCTCTTCGCGGCGATCTTCATCACCATCGCGCCGGTCATCACGATCCTGCGCGCGGGTGAATCGGGCGCGTTCGCGGGCATCGTGCACGCGGTGTCGGATGCGCAGGGCAAGCCCGTCGACATCGCCTATTTCTGGGCGACCGGTCTTCTGTCGTCGTTTCTCGACAACGCACCGACCTACCTCGTCTTCTTCAATCTCGCGGGCGGCGACGCACGCACGCTCATGACCAGCGACGCCACGACGCTCGCCGCCATCTCCGCGGGCGCGGTCTTCATGGGCGCGAACACGTATATCGGCAATGCGCCGAATTTCATGGTGAAGGCGATCGCCGAATCGCGCGGCGTACGCATGCCGAGTTTCTTCGGTTTCATGGCGTGGTCGGGCGCGATTCTCTTGCCGCTTTTCGCCGTTCTGGGCTGGCTATTTTTCTAGGAGCAACCGATGAAGAAGAAAGTGCTGGTAGCGCGTCCCACTTTTCCCGACGTGATCGAGCGACTGAAGCAGCATTTCGATGTCGATGTGAATCTCGGCGACGTGCTCCCGCAGGAAGAGTTCGCGCGGCGTCTCGCCGACAAGGACGGCGCGTTCACGGCGGGCGAGATGGTCGGCGAGAAAGAGCTTTCGGGCGCGCCGAATCTGAAGGTCGTTGCGAACATGGCGGTCGGCTACAACAACTTCGACATGCAGGCGTTCGACGCGCACAAGGTGCTCGGCGCCAACACGCCCAACGTGCTGAACGAAACCACGGCCGATTTCGGCTGGGCGCTGATGATGGCGGCGGCGCGTCGCGTCACCGAATCCGAGCACTTTCTGCGCGCGGGCAAGTGGCAGAAGTGGTCGTTCGACTCGTTCCTCGGCACCGATGTCTACGGCTCGACGCTCGGCGTGATCGGCATGGGGCGCATCGGGCAGGCGCTGGCGCGGCGCGCGGCCGGCTTCAACATGCGCGTGATGTATCACAACCGTTCGCGCGTCGCGCCGGAAATCGAGCGCGAGCTGAATGCCGAGTACGCGTCGAAGGAAGATCTGCTCAAGCGCGCGGATCATGTCGTGCTCGTCGTGCCTTACTCGAAGGAAAGCCATCATACGATCGGCGCGGCCGAACTCGCGCTGATGAAGCCGACGGCGACGCTGACGAATATCGCGCGCGGCGGCATCGTCGACGATGCGGCGTTGATCGCGGCGTTGCGCGACAAGCGCATCGCGGCGGCGGGCATCGACGTGTTCGAGGGCGAGCCGAATTTCAACCCGGATTTCCTGCTGCTCGACAACGTCGTGCTGACGCCGCATATCGCGAGCGCGACCGAAGGCACGCGCCGCGCGATGGCCAATCTCGCGGCCGACAATCTCATCGCCGCGCTGGGCGAAGGGCCGCGCGCAGGCAATCCGCCGAACCCGATCAATCCGGACGTACTGAAGAAATGATGGAACTGCTGGTTGGCGCGATCGCCGTGCTGGCGATCGCGCTGGTGGTCTCGCTCGTCGCGCTCGTCATGACGATGCGGCGCAATTCGAACGCGGTCATCTTCGACGAGTTCGAAGCGCTCACCGATCGCGTCAACGACATGGGCGAGGCACACGCGCGCGCGCAGGAACGGCTCGAACGCGGCTTGCGTGGCGATATCGCGGAGAGCGCGCGCGTCTCGCGCATGGAATCGCAAAGCGGCTTCGCGCAATTCCATCAGACGCTTTCGACGCAACTGGCGAGCACGTCGAACGTGCAGAACGCGCAATTCGACGCGCTTGCGCAGCAGCTCGCACAGCAAAGCCAGCAGGCGCGCGAGGATCAGGGCAACGCGTTGAAGCGCTTCGCCGATTCCATGTCGCTGCATCTCGCGCAGCTTTCCGAAGCGAACGAGCGGCGGCTCGGCGAAGTGCGCGCGACGCTCGAAGCGCGCCTGAAGGACATCGAGGCGAACAACGCGACGAAGCTCGACGAGATGCGCCGCACCGTCGACGAAAAGTTGCACGCGACGCTGGAGCAACGGCTCGGCGAGTCGTTCAAGCTCGTCTCCGACAGGCTGGAGCAGGTGCATCGGGGACTCGGCGAGATGCAGACGCTCGCGGCGGGTGTCGGCGATCTGAAGAAGGTACTGACCAACGTCAAGACGCGCGGCATCTGGGGCGAAGTGCAGCTCGAAGCGCTGCTGGAACAGTTGCTCACGCCCGATCAGTACGCGAAGAACGTCGCGACGGTTCCGAAGAGCAACGAACGCGTCGAGTTCGCGATCAGGCTGCCTGGCCGGCACGACGCGCCGGGTGCGCCGGGCGACGTGGCTACGCCCGTGTGGCTGCCCATCGACGCGAAATTTCCGCGCGAGGACTACGAGCGTCTGATCGATGCGCAGGAACGCGCGGACCCGGCCGGTGTCGAGGACGCGTCGCGCGCGCTGGAAGGGCGCTTGCGCGCGGAGGCGAAATCGATCGCGCAGAAGTACGTTGCGCCGCCGCACACGACGGACTTCGCATTGCTCTTCCTGCCGACCGAAGGTCTCTACGCGGAAGTCTTGCGCCGTCCTGGCCTGAGCGATTCGTTGCAGCGCGATTTTCGCGTGACCGTCGCGGGACCCACGACGCTGACCGCGCTCCTCAACAGCCTGCAGATGGGCTTCCGCACGCTGGCCATCGAGAAGCGTTCCAGCGAAGTGTGGCAGGTGCTCGGCGCGGTGAAGACTGAGTTCGGCAAGTTCGGCGAAGTGCTGGCGCGAACAAAGTCGCAGCTCGAAACGGTGACGCGCTCGATCGAAGCGGCGCAGACGCGCACGCGGCAGATGGGCAAGCGCCTTCGGGATGTCGAGGCGTTGCCCGGCGAACAGGCGGCGGGGTTGTTGGGCGAGGCGTTCGGCGATCCGTCATCGCCCGAAGGCGACGACGAGCCGTGATGCAGGACGCGATTCAGGACGCGAGGCGTTCGAGCGGCTCGCCCGTCACGCGCACGATGCGCCAGTCGGGCAGCACGGTCGCGCCCATCTTTTCGTAGAAATCGATGGCGTTCTGATTCCAGTCCAGCACCGACCATTCGAAGCGGCCGCACTGGCGCTCGACCGCGAGCGCGGCGAGCTTTTTCAGCATCAGCGTCCCGAGGCCGCTGCCGCGCATCGAAGGACGCACGTAGAGGTCTTCGAGATACAGGCCGCGCTTGCCGAGGAAGGTCGAGAAGTTCTGGAAGAAGAGCGCATAGCTGACGATTTCGCCTTCGACTTCCGCGACGAGCGCTTCAGCGGCCGGTCGTGCGCCGAAGAGCGCGTCATGCACGCCTTGCTCCGTCGCGATGAACAGATGCGTGAGCTTCTCGAACTCGGCCAGCTCGTACATCAGGCCGAAGATCGCGGCGACGTCGGCGGGCGAGGCCGCGCGGATGATCGGGGCGCTCACGCTTCCTCCGGCGCGTCGGAGAGCACGATCTCGATGCCGCCGAAACGCGAGGCCACCCAGTTGTACGCGTGGCACGCGATCCACAGCAGGATGAAACCGAGAATCGCGTTCAGGAGCAGCGCGCTCGTGACGGTGCTCACTTCCACCGAGCCGTATCGCACGAACGCGACCACGACGCCGAGCAGCACAATGGGCACGCTGAAAGTCAGGTACACGAGGATCAGCGCCTTGGCGGTCTGTCCCGGTGCGATGAATGAAATCTGCTTTTTCATGGAAGGAAAGCCCCGTCTATCGATGTAGGAATGTTTGTACCGGCTGGCGGCGGCGCCGGATCAGATCAGGCCGTCGAACGGCACGATTTCGACTTCGTCGCCCGCTTCGACGTCGCCGCGCGCGTGTTCGAGCACGATGAAGCAGTTCGCTTCGCTCATCGAACTCAGCACGCCGGAACCCTGCGGACCGGTGGTGACGACGCGAAAGCGCCCGTCGTCGTCGCGCGTCGCGATTCCGCGCTGGAACTCGGTGCGGCCCGCGCGCTTTTTCATCGGCTCGGCGGCGCGCGCGCGGATGACGGTGAGCGGCTGGCGCATCGCGCCCGACATCGCCAGAAGCGCCTCGCGCACGATGAAGTAGAACGTCGCCATTACGGCGACCGGGTTCCCCGGCAACCCGAAGAAGAGCGCCGACTCGCCCGTGCCCGGGCGCTCGCCCGACCACAGCCGGCCGAATGCCAGCGGGCGGCCGGGGCGCATCGCGATCTTCCAGAAGGCGACGTCGCCGAGCGAATTCATCAGCGCGCGCGTGAAGTCCGCATCGCCAACCGACACGCCGCCCGAACTGATGACGACATCGGCGCTTTCGGTCGCATGACGCAGCGCCTTTTCGAGCGAGGCGCGATCGTCGCGCACGATACCCAGATCGACGGTTTCGACGCCGAGCCGCTTGAGCATTGCGAAGAGCGTGTAGCGATTACTGTCGTAAAGGCTGCCAGGGTTCAGCGTTTCGCCGACCGAACGCAATTCGTCGCCCGTCGAAAAGAAGGCGACGGTGAGCCGCCTGCGAACCGACACTTCGCCGATACCGAGCGACGCGAGCAAACCGAGATCCGATGCCCGCACGACGCGACCCGCGAGCAGCGCCGGCTTGCCTTTCGCGAGATCCTCGCCGGAGAGGCGGCGATTCTGGCCGGCACGGATCGTCGCCGGCGAAAAGCGGATCGCGTCGCCTTCGCGCGTGACGAACTCCTGCGGCACGACCGTGTCGCAGCCGGCCGGGATGAGCGCGCCCGTCATGATCCGCACGCATTGATCCGCGCCCGGCGCGCCTTCGAACGGCCGCCCGGCGAGCGCCGTGCCCGCGACGGACAAGCCGACCGTATCGCCACCGCGCGAGAGCACATCGCCGGCGAACGCGTAGCCGTCCATCGCGGAATTGTCGTAAGCGGGGACGTCGATGGGCGAGATCACATCCTCGGCGAGCACGCGGCCGAGCGCGTCGAACAGGCTCACGCGCTCGATCTGCGCGTCCCGCATGCGCGGCATGGCCCACTGACGCACGATTTCCTGCGCGGCTTCAACGGGCAGCGCATTCGGATCGTAGTGGGCGACGCAGGCGGAAAAATCCTTGGACGTGGTCATGAATCGGCGTGGATCGCGGCCGGAATCCGGCGAAGCAGCACGTGGCCGCGCGGTGGTTGAGCGCCCGCAATGGCGATGTGAGCGGGCAGCCGGTTGAACGAGTCAGCGGCGTTCCAGATCGGCGAGCTGCTGTAAATCGTTGATATTGTAAAACGCGCGTTCGTCGTGAAATTGGACTTCCACCGCCTTGTGGCGCGCGTACCACGCGCGCACCTTGCGCTCGCCCGCGTCCAGCCAGGCGTCCAGGTCGTCGGCGAGCGATGTACGCAGCAACGCGAAAACGGGGTGGGCCATGACTTCGCCCGACGCGTCGATTGTTGCTGCGTATGCAACGTCGCCGCCGTGCGCGTCGAGTGCTTGCATCAACGCGGCGCCGATGTGTTCGTCGACGAAAGGGGCGTCGCAAGGCGCGGTCAGAACGAATTCGGTGCTCGCAACGCGCAACGCAGCGGCGATGCCGGCGAGCGGCCCGGGGAAATCCGCGCGCGCGTCCGCGACAACGCGCGCGCCGAATGCCGCGCCGAGGCGCGCGTAGTCTTCGATGGAACGATTTGCGCTGATCAGAAGCGCGCCCGCCTGAGGCGCGATGCGCCGCATCACGTGCAACGCGAGCGGCTCACCGCGAAACGGCTGCATGCCCTTGTCGATGCCGCCCATGCGCGAGCCGCGTCCGCCCGCGAGCACGAGCGCCGTGACGCTGGACGATGAATGAGCGCTCAGCACGAACGATCCGCCGCGCTCAGCCGCCGATGTACGACATCTCGACGCGACGTGCATCGTCGCGAGATGGCGCCGATGCGCTGCCGCGCAATTGCGAATACCGGTCGCCGCGCGCCTCCCAGATTCGCGCGATGGCTGTGGCGACTTCGTCGTCGCCCGCGCCGCTGCGGATCAGTCCGCGCAGGTCGTGGCCGGAAACCGCGAAGAGACACAGATACAGCTTGCCTTCCGTCGAGAGCCGGGCACGCGTGCACGAGTCGCAAAACGCGCGTGTGACGCTCGAAATCACGCCGATTTCACCGCTGCCGTCGCGATAGCCCCAGCGCTGCGCCGTTTCCGCGGCCGTGTGGGCTTCGAGCGGTTCCAGCGGAAAGTGCGCGTCGATGCGTTCGACCACTTGCACCGAAGGCAGCACTTCGCTCATGTTCCAGCCGTTCGACGCGCCGACATCCATATATTCGATGAAACGCAGAACCGCGCCGCTGCCTTTGAAATGGCGCGCCATCGGGACGATTTCCTGATCGTTCGTGCCGCGCTTCACGACCATGTTCACCTTGATCGGAGCGAGCCCGGCGGCTTGCGCCGTCTCGATGCCGTTCAGCACGTCGGCGACCGCGAAATCGGCATCGTTCATGCGGCGAAAGAGGGCGTCGTCGAGCGCATCGAGGCTCACTGTGACGCGCGACAAACCCGCGTCCTTCAGCGACTTCGCCTTGCGCGCGAGGAGCGAGCCGTTCGTCGTGAGCGTCAGATCGAGCGGGCGGCCTTCCGGCGTGCGCAACAGCGCGAGCCGCTCGATCAGGAATTCGATGTTCTTGCGCAGAAGCGGCTCGCCGCCCGTAAGGCGAATCTTTTCCACGCCATGCGCGACGAATACGCGCGCGAGGCGCTCGATTTCCTCGAACGAGAGCAGGGCGGCGTGCGGGAGAAACTGGTAATCCTTATCGAACACTTCGCGTGGCATGCAGTACACGCAGCGAAAGTTGCAGCGATCTGTCACGGAAATGCGCAAATCCCGCAATGGGCGCGCGAGCGTGTCCGTGAGCAGCCCGGACGGCGATGTCGCGGCGCCGGAGAAATCCGGGATCGCGCTGACATCGGCGAGAGGAATGATGCGTCGGGGCATGATGACTCGGGGCTCGGCTCGGCCGCTTCGGCCTTGTTCGAATAATGGTTGGATCGTTCCATTCTAACGGAAGCGGGACATCGGGACGCACTGCCACGGAGTCGCGGTTTTCCCTCGGTTCAGCCGTTTTACGACGCAAAAAAACGCCATCGATCGGGGATCGATGGCGTTTCTGGCTTTTGCCCGTTCACCGGAGTGAACGGGACGCGCGCGCTTAGTGGGCCTGCTTGCTGGTTTCCACTTGCTGCATGGGCGCGGTGTCGGCCGGCGGAAGTGCCTTGCGTTCGCGCGGCACGCGCACCGCAGCCGGCTCGCGTGCGGCGGCGGCATTGGCTTCGCGCAGCTTGCCTTCGTCGGTGTTCACCCAGACGAGGCCCGCACGCTCCAGCATCGGCTGAAGGGTGTCGACGGCGATCGGCGTCGACGTTGCAGGCGCGGCGGGCGCAGCGACTTTCACCGGCTCGTCGACGACTGCGACAGGCTCCGGCGCGAAGACCGGCGCTTGCGTCTGCGCTTGCGCGATCTCGACCGGCTTCACTGGCTCGACGGCCGTCGCTTCGGGCGTCGATGCGACAGCGGCGGTCTTCACCGGCTCGGCGACTTCGGCAGGCTCGGCCGCGACCGGCTCGACGGGCGTCGGCGCCGTTTCCACGGGCTTCGGCCCTTCGGATGCGACCGGCGCGGACGCGGGTGCGAACGGATCGGCCAATTTCGTCTCGGCGACCTTCGGCTCCGGACCGAACGGATTCTCGACCTCCGGTGCCGGAGCGGGCTTGGCGAAGAGATCGAAGTTCGTCGGTTCGGGCGTTTGCGCCTTCAGTTCGAAAGGCTCGGCCTCAACAGTCTTGGCGACCGGCGCTTCCTCCGCAGCGGCGGGCGCTTGCTCTTGCGGCTTCGCTTCGAGCGGCTGAGCGGCCGGTTGCTGCACCGACGCTTCCACCGGTTGCGGCGCGGCCGGGCGGGGTTCGCGACGTGCAGCCGCTTCCTGCGCGGCTTCCGCATCAAACACGCCGGCTTGCGCCGAAGTGCTCTCTGCTGCGCCTTCTGCTTCGGCGACGTCCGCCGCGTGATTCACCGTCATGCCGTCTTCTTCGCGCTCGCGACGACCGCCACGACGCCCACGGCGACGGCGACGACGCTCTTCGCCGTCACGTGCGGCCGCCGCGTCGGATGCCGCATCGATGCCGGCCACTTGCGCGTCCGCATTGGCTTGCGCCGCTTCGACGATTTCCGACGGCACCGTTTCGCCTTGCGTCAGCGCCTCGACGGCGGCTTCCGGTTGCGGCTTGCGACGCTCGCCGCGTTCCGCGCGCTCGGTTCGTTCAGCGCGGTCGCCACGCTCGGCGCGTTCGCCACGATCCGGACGCTCGCGGCGTTCCGGACGTTCGGTTGCTTCCGGACGCGCTGCGCGTTCCGCGTTGCGGTCGCGCGCTTCACGCGGTTCGCGTGCCTCGCGTGCCTCGCGCGGCTCGCGCGGCTCGCGTGCTTCGCGTGCCTCGCGCGGTTCACGAGCCTCACGCGGCTCGCGGACTTCGCGCAGTT
>NZ_JFHD01000016.1 GCF_000698575.1 Caballeronia zhejiangensis | reverse complement strand
CGCACGGCGATCACGTCAACGCCGCGCACGCGCGCTATCTCGAAGTGCGGCGCGCGCTTCTCATCGGACGGATCGACGATGCGCAACGCATGCTCGACGAACTGGATCATGCGGCGCTGCCCGCTGCATCGCGGGCCGCGCATGAACTCATCGACGCGGGCATCGCGATGCGCCGTCTGCAGACCCACGCGGCGCGCGCGGCGCTCGAACGCGCGACGCTCGCCGCGCGTGAGGCTGCGATTCCCGCGCTCGCCGCCGAAGTCGACAGCGCGTGGCGCATCCTCAACGCGCCCGCCGCGCGTCTCATCGCGCAGGGCGAAGAGCGGCTGCTCCGGCTCGATGAAGTCGAAGCGCTGTTCGCATCGAATGCCTTCGTCGTCGATGCGTGCCGTCTTTGCGTGCGCGAAAACGGCACGTCGATGTCGCTCGCGACGCGCCCCGTGCTCTTCACGCTCGCGCGCATGCTCGCGCAAGCGTGGCCCGGCGATGTGCCTCGCGACGCGCTGATCCTGCGCGCGTTTCGCATTCGTGAAGCGGACGAAACGCATCGCGCGCGCTTGCGCGTCGAGATGGGCCGGCTGCGCACGATGCTGCGCGCACACGCGAACATCGATGCGACGCCGCGCGGCTTCGTGCTGAAGCCGCGTCACGCGCGCGACGTTGCGGTGCTCGCGTTGCCCGTCGAAGACGAACATGCGCCGCTGCTCGCGTTTCTCGCCGATGGCGAATCGTGGTCCAGCTCCGCGCTCGCCATTGCGCTTGGCGCGAGTCAGCGCACGGTGCAGCGATCGCTCGATGCGCTCGCCGCGAGCGGCAAGGTGCAATCATTCGGTCGCGGCCGTGCGCGCCGCTGGACCACGCCGCCGATGCCCGGATTCGCGACGGCCTTGTTACTCCCCGTCGATCTCGCGAGTGATTAGCATGAAGCCATCGAATCAATCATCAGGAGGACGGCGATGAAACGCGCGAAGGCGGAAATCATCCGCGAATATGGGCCTTTTCCGGATATCGACGGCGTGCATGGCGTCACGTATGACGGCGAGCATGTGTGGTTCGCCGCCGGCGATACGCTCAACGCCTTCGATCCCGAAAGCGGCGAGAAGGCGCGAACGCTCAAGGTCGCGGCGCATGCGGGCACCGCGTTCGACGGCGAGCATCTGTTTCAGATCGCCGAGGACCGCATCCAGAAGATCGATCCGCGAACCGGTCGCGTCGTGTCGACGATTCCCGCGCCGGGCGGCGGCGCGGACTCGGGGCTCGCGTGGGCCGAGGGCACGCTCTGGGTCGGGCAGTACAACGAACGCAAGATTCATCAGATCGATCCGGACGATGGCGCGATCCTGCGCACGATCGAGTCGAATCGCTTCGTGACGGGCGTGACGTGGATCGACGGCGAACTGTGGCACGCGACGTGGGAAGGCGACGAAAGCGAGTTGCGGCACATCGATGCGCAATCGGGCGAAGTCATCGAGCGGCTCGACATGCCCGAAGGCGTGGGCGTGTCGGGACTCGAATCGGATGGACGCGACCGCTTTTTCTGCGGCGGCGGGCGCACGGGCAAGGTGCGCGCGGTGCGCAAACCGAAGCGCGGATAAGAGGCATGGCGGGTAGCGCTTCAGGTCTGAACGAATAGCCTTTATGCTGTCGAATTCGCGAACGACCACGCGATTCTTCAGACAGTTAAGGCCGGTTTTGACTTCGAATATCTCCGATCACCGTCAGCTCGATTCCTGGGTCGGCGAAACAGCGCGCGCCATTCGCGACTACGACTGGCGCGCGACGCCGCTCGGTCCCATCGACGCATGGCCGCAAGTGTTGCGCTCCGTCGTGCAGATGATGCTGCGCAACGCGTTGCCGATGGCCGTGCTATGGGGCGACGAAGGCACGCTGCTCTATAACGACGCATACGCGCATTTTTCGGGCGGGCGTCATCCGCGCATTCTCGGCATGCCGATCGAAGCGGCGTGGCCCGAGGCGGCCGAGTTCAATCGCAATGTGCTCGATACGGGACTGCGCGGAGAATCGCTTTCGTATCGCGACATGAGCTTTACGTTGCCGCGCGACGGTCGCGATGCGCAAGTGTGGCTCGATCTGCATTACAGCCCGGTCGCGTCGAACGAAGGCGTGCCCGTCGGCGTGCTCGCGATCGTCGTCGAAACGACCGGGCGCGTGCTGCTCGAACGCACGCGCGCCGAAGCCGAACGCGCGTTTCGCGAAGCCGATGAGCGCTTGCAACTCGCGCTCAATTCCGGCGCGGTGCTCGGCACGTTCGTGTGGGACATTCCCGACAATCGCGTGAAAGGCGATGAGCGCTTCGCGCGCACGTTTTCGTTTTCGCTCGACGAAGTGGCGCGCGGCATGCCGATCGAGGCGGCGTTCGCGAAGATCCATCCCGAGGATCTGGAACGCGTCAGGGGGCTTATCGTGCGCACGCTGCAGCACGGCGAGCCGTTTCGCGCCGAATACCGCATCCTTTCCGGCGATGCGCGATGGACCTGGATTCTCGCCACCGGCCGCTGCGACCACGACGAAACCGGCACACCAATGCGCTTTCCCGGCGTCATCATCGACATTCACGATCGCAGGATCGCCGAAGAGACCTTGCGGGAACTGACGCGCGGTCTCGAAGACAAGATCTCCGAAGCCGTGGCCGCGCGCATCGCGGTGGAGGCGCAATTGCGTCAGAGCCTGAAAATGGAAGCGCTCGGCGCGATGACGGGCGGCGTCGCGCACGACTTCAACGAACACGCTGCAGGCGATCAGCGGCAACCTGCAATTGCTGCAGTATTTGCCGCCGACGGACAGCCGCGTGCCCGAGCGCGTACACGCCGCGATGGAAGCCGTGCAGCGCGGCGCGAAGCTCGCTTCGCAATTGCTGTCGTTCGCGCGGCGGCAACCGCAGTCGCCGGTCGTGATCAATCCGCAGCGCCTGTTCAAAGAGATGCGCGAGCTCTTGCGGCATGCAGTGGGACCGTCGGTATGCATCAACACGTTGCTCGCGGAGCACGCATGGAACTTCTGCGTCGACCGCAATCAACTGGAAAACGCGCTGCTGAATCTCGCGATCAACGCGCGCGATGCCATGCGCGGCGACGGCAAGCTCACGCTCGTCTGCTCGAACGAAGCGCTCGATGCCGCGGCGTGCGAGGGCAAGGATCTGCATCCGGGCGAATACGTGAAGCTGTCCGCATCGGACACCGGCGCGGGCATGGCGCCCGACGTGCTCGAACGCGCATTCGAGCCGTTCTTCACGACGAAGCCGGAAGGGCACGGCACGGGTCTCGGCCTCTCGATGGTGTTCGGCTTCGTCAAGCAGTCGGGCGGGCATATCGCGGTGTCGAGTTCGGTCGATGTGGGCACGACGGTCGAGATGTTCTTTCCGCGCAGCTTCGACGATGAAACCGCGCAACTGCGCGTCGATGCGATGACGGCGCACACGGGCGGCGCGACGGTGCTCGTCGTCGATGACGATCCGGCCGTGCTGATGTCGACGGTCGCGATACTCGAAGCGATGCATTACACGGTGCTGCGCGCCGCTAACGGCGATGCCGCGATGAGCGTGCTCGAAAGCGGCGTGAACGTCGACCTGATTCTCACCGACGTCGTGATGCCCGGCAAAGTGAAGTGCGCCGATCTCGCGGAATGGGCGTTTTCGCAGGAGCGGCCCGTGCCGGTGATCTACGTCTCCGGCTATACGCGCGACATCATCTCGCGCGATGGCGTGCTGCGGCCGAACGTGACCTTGCTCGGCAAGCCGTATCGCGCGGAGGCGCTGGCGAAGGAAATCGCGGGGGCGTTGCAGGCCGCGGCGTAGCGGTTCCTTTCTCAAGACTTTCTTCTCCGCGCCGATAAACACCGATCAAACCCATCACTAGAACAGGGCCAGAACGGTGCAGAGAGGCGCCAACGATTTCCTCGGGACCATCGGCGAGACCATCGCCAGGAACCGGCCTTACATCGAACGCGCACGCCGTTTCGGTGCGCTCGGTCTCGCGCCGCTCGGCGTGCTCGCCGCCGCGTGCGGAACCATCTTCGTGCCGCTGCCGTGGAACGTGTTGCTCGGCGTGCTCGTCTTCGGCGCGGCGTTCGTCGTGCATCGCATGCACGAAGCGAATCGCAAGATCTTCGTCGCACGTCAGGTCGCGCATGGGCTGCTCGCCATCGCCGAGGACTGTCTCAAGCTGCTGTCGCTCGAAGGCCGCATCATGTGCATTTCGGAGGTCGGCGGGCAGCTCATCGAAGCGGATCACGCAGACGATC
This sequence comes from Caballeronia zhejiangensis, assembly GCF_000698575.1. GTDB lineage: Bacteria > Pseudomonadota > Gammaproteobacteria > Burkholderiales > Burkholderiaceae > Caballeronia > Caballeronia zhejiangensis. The sequence goes on along the minus strand of NZ_JFHD01000016.1, from coordinate 153,136 downwards.
TCATCGGCGTCGACTGGCTCGCGCTCTGGGACGGCCCCGACGCGCGGCGTGCCTTCGAACGCGCGAAAGCGGGTGAATCGACGTCGTTCTCCGGAGCCTGCCGCACGATGAACGGCACGCTGAAATGGTGGACGTCGACCTTCGCGCCCGTCTACGGCGAGCACGGACGGGTGAGCGCGGTGCTGTGCAAGTCGCGCGACATCACGGCGGAGCGCAATCTCATCGACGAATTGCGCGGCAACGCGCGCGTGCAAAAGGACATGGAAGATCACGTCGATGCCGTCTTCTGGACCGCGACGCGCGATTTCCGCGAGCTTCTGCATGTGAGCTCCGCGTTCGAACGCATGTGGGAAATGCCGATGTCCGCGCTCGAAGCCGATCAGACCGCCTGGTCGCAAAGCGTGCATCCCGAAGACCTGCCCGCGCTGCGCGACGAAATGCGTACCGCCGTGAACACGGGCGCGGCCACGCAGAGCTATTTTCGTCTCTGCCTGCAGCACGATCGCACGCGCTGGGTGCGCGCAGATATTTATCCGGTCATCGAGGACGGCGCGGTGTCGCGCGTCGTGAGCGTGTGCGTCGATGCCACCGACGAGCGCGAGCGCCTTCAGGAACTGCATCGGCTCGCGAACACCGACAGCCTCACCGGACTCGCCAATCGCAACGCGATGATGGACGCGCTCGTGAAGCGCTGTGAAGCGCTCGCGCCGTTCGCGTATCTCTTCATCGACATCGATCGCTTCAAGTCGATCAACGACACGGCCGGTCATATCGCCGGCGATGCGGTGCTGCGCACCATCGCGCGACGCATCGCGGAAACGCTGCCCGATGGCGCCGTGGCCGCGCGGCCGGGCGGCGACGAGTTCACCGTGATCCTGCCCGGCAGCTTCGATCAGGAAAGCATCGAGCGCGCGTGCCGCAAGCTCTCGCTCGCGTGCCATCGTCCGATCGAGATCGACTGCAAGAGCGTGACGATGACGTGCTCGATCGGCGTCGCGCTCTATCCCGAACACGGACGCACGCCCGAAGCGCTTTTCATCAGCGCCGACATGGCGATGTACGCCGCGAAGCGCGCGGGCCGCAACACGTTTCGCGTGTTCGGCGATCGCGAGAAGGACGATCTCGCGCGCGCGCATCTCGAAGCGCAACTGCACGGCGCGATCCGCGAGAAGGAGTTCGTGCTGCATTATCAGCCGCAATATCGCGTCGATTCCGGTGCGCTTGTCGGTGTCGAGGCGCTGTTGCGCTGGAATCATCCGCAGCTCGGGCTGCTCGGTCCGGGCGCGTTCGTGCCGGTGCTCGAAGAGAGCGCGCTGATCGTCGAGGCGGGGCACTGGGTCATTCGCGAGGCCGTGCAGGCCGGGTCGCAACTCGCGCTCGCGCTGCCGCAGGCTTGCTCGGTCGCGCTCAACGTGTCGCCGAAGCAGTTCCGCGATCCGCGCCTCGTGTCGGTTCTGCGGCACGCGATCAGGCGCGCCGGCATCGATTCGAACCGCATCACGCTCGAGATCACCGAATCCGCGCTGATCGACAACGTCGATGATGCGCAGGTCGTGCTGTCGAACGTTCGCGCGATGGGCGTACGCATCGCCATCGACGATTTCGGCACCGGCTATTCGAGTCTCAGCTATCTCGCGCGCTTCCGGCCGGACGTGCTGAAGCTCGACAAATCCTTCGTCGACAACATCGCCACCGACGCGATGGTGCGCACGGTCGTCGAAGGCGTGATCGATCTCGCGCACAAGCTCGGCGTGACGGTGGTCGCGGAAGGCGTCGAGACGCAGGAGCAGCTCGACACGCTGCGCGACGTGCGCTGCGACAAGGTGCAGGGTTTTCTGTTGAGCCGCCCCGTCCTGCTCGCGAGCCTGATGATGCGGACAGACGCAGAAGACGCCGCGACCGTGCGTTAAACGCGTGCCCGCGCGGGCCGCCCGGCGTTATCATCGCGGCATTCGCGGATGCGAGCCGGAAACGGAGGATGGACGCAATGAGCCACCTGATCTTCGCGTTGGGCGTGTTGCTGCGGCGGTTGACGACGATCGTTCTCCGACGGAGAGCACCGATGAAGATTTTTTGCCTGGGCGTTGCGCTGGCCGCGATCGGCTCGCTTGCATGCGCCCAGTCCGCGCCGCAGTGCCCGCCCGCGGCCGGCCAACTGATACAGGTACGCGACTTCACGGCCGTCAGCCGTGAAAGCGGCGCGTCGCATGTGCTCGGCTCGCGATTGCGGTCGGCGCGCAATGCGGTGAAAGTGGGTCAGAACGCATCGGCGCTGGCGGATGGCATCGTCAAGGCGCTGAACGGGAAAGGTCTCGCCGCTTGCCATGTGACGGCGGATTCGCCGCCGCCGGCATCGGGCTGGCTCGTCAGCGGGGAGTTCGACGAAACGCTGTCGAGCGGATTCGGCTCCGCGTTGCCGTCGATGGGTTCATCCGACAAGACGCCCAACACGCATGTCACCGTGCAGCTCGCCAATCTCGCGGCGAGCCCGGACGCCGCGCCGGCGCAGATCGACACGAGCGGCGAACTGAAAGGGCAGAAATCGGCGGCCGCGCCAAAGCCCTACGGCGCCGCGGCGCGCTTCGTCATCAACGAGGTTCAGTCGATTTCCTCGCTCGATGCGCTCGCCGCGAAGATCGCCGATCAGATCGCGGCGGAGAAGGCGAAGCTCGACGGCGGGCAATAGGCGTTTCACGCCTCCGAGTCGCGCTTGCCTTTCGGATGGTCGGCGCTTGCGTCCGGCGAGGTGTCGGGATCCTTCAGATCGTGCTCGGGCGTGTACGGCCCTTGCTCGGGATGATCCTTGCCCTTCGGAACGAGCGTCGGATCGATATTGCCGTGCTCGCGCTGCTCGATCGTGCCATCGCTCTTTTCTTTGACGTCGCCCTCGCCGAGCGCCTCGCGGCGTTCGTCGGCGCGCTGCACGGGATCTGACGGTTCGCGGTTCATCGCATTCTCCTGAAGATGTTTTCCGTAACGCAGCAAGCCCCGTTCCGCGATCACTTGCGACGTGCCCGAGCGCGCGTTCGTCTGACGGGCGCGGCGCCCGCATGCGCGAACATGGGCATGCGGGTCAGAATCCAGTCGAGCAGTTCCTGCGGCCCGGCCGCGAGCGGACGTCCGGCTTTCACGAGCAGCTTCGCCTGCGCGCTCTCGAAAAGCGGATGCGCGACCGGTATCGTCGTCAGCTCGCCGCTCGCGAGCTCGCGATACGCGGCGAATTCGCCGATCAGCGTCATGAAATTTTCCGCGGCCACGAAGCGCTTCAGCGCGCCGAGCGAGTTCGTCGTGAGCGTCGGGCGGATCGCGAGATCGTCGGTGGTTTCGAGCATCTTCACGACATGGCCGATGCCGAACGTGGGCGGCATCAGCGCGAGCGGATACTCGAGCAGATCGCGAATCCGCGCGACGCCGCCGCGCACGGCCAGCGGATGATCGCGCCGCGCGAGCAGCACGACCGGCTGCGGCGAGCTTGCCCGAATCTCGATGCGCTCGTGCGGCGGCGGGTTGTACGCGAGCCCGATATGCGCGCGGCTCTGCGCGACTTCTTCGAGCAGATCGTCGACCGCGAGCATCTGCACGTCGATTTCGAGGCGCGGATAGCGCGCGCAGAACGGCGCGAGCACATCGTCGACGAGCGTATCGACATAGCCTTCGCTCACCGCGAGACGAATCTGCCCTTGCTGCAGGCCTTTGAGCGCATGCAGCTGATCCTCGAACTTCTCCTGCTGCGAACGATAGCCGCGCCAGAATTCGAGCAGATGGAACGCCGCTTCGGTCGGCCGCACGCCGCGCGGCTCGCGCTCGAAGAGCGTCGTGTCGAGTTCGTTTTCCAGCAATTTGATCTGCCGCGCGATCACCGACGGCGACGTGTTCAGATGATCCGCCGCGCCGCGAATCGTGCCGTGCGTGAGCACTTCGTGGAAATAGCGCAGACGTTGCTGATTGATTTCGCGCATGGTCGTCGTCCGTATGGGAAGGAATGCGTTGCTCGCAGAGCAACGATACGTGAACTTTGTTGCTCTTGCTCGCACGGTCGCACGCGCTCAACATCGCCTTACCCGAGAAAGGGAAGACGAGACAAGGAGACGCGGATGTCGACGATCCAGACCCTGCGCAGCGGCGATGCCGTTTCGGCGCTCTACAGCAGAATCAACTGGCGGCTGCTGCCGCTCCTCATCGCGTGCTACATGTTCGCGTATCTGGACCGCGTGAACGTGGGCTTCGCGAAACTTCAGATGCAAAGCGATCTCGGCTTCTCCGATGCAGCGTACGGCGTCGGCGCGGGGATTTTCTTCATCGGCTATGTGCTGTTCGAGATTCCGAGCAACCTGATGTTGCCGAAGATCGGCGCGCGTCTCACGTTCAGCCGCATTCTCGTGCTGTGGGGCATCACGTCGGCGTGCATGCTCTTCGTGCGCAACGTGCCCGCGTTCTACGCGATGCGCTTCCTGCTCGGCGTCTTCGAAGCGGGTTTCGCGCCAGGCATGATCTATTACCTCTCGAACTGGTACGGCCCTAAGCGCATGGCGCGCGCGATTGCGCTCGTGTTCGTCGCGGGGCCGCTCGGCGGTGTCGTCGGCGGGCCGCTGTCGGCGTGGCTGATTGCGTCGCTCGGCGGCGTCGGCGGACTCGCGGGCTGGCAGTGGATGTTCCTCGTCGAAGGCCTGCCGTGCATCGCGCTCGGCGCGCTCGTGTGGCGCGTGCTCGCCAATCGTCCCGCCGATGCGCGCTGGCTCACGCAGGACGAACAGCGGCTCGTCGAGGCGGAAGTCGGTCATCACGGCGGCGCGTCGCATCGCATCGAATCGTTCGCGGAGATCGCGAAGAACCCGCGCATCTATCTGCTGGCGATCGCGTACTTCTGCATCATCTTTCCGATCTACGCGATCAGCTTCTGGCTGCCGACGCTCATCAAGGAGCAGGGTCTCAGCGGCTCCATGCACGACACGATCCGCCTCGGCTGGTACGTCGCGATTCCGTACGTCGCCGCGGCCGTCGCGATGTACGCAGCGGGCCGCCGTTCCGACAAGGTCGGCGAGCGCCGCTATCACAGCGCAGTGCCCGCGCTCGCCGCCGCCGCGCTGCTCGTGATGACGCCGTATGCGAACGGCAACGTCGTCGCGACGCTCGCGCTGCTCACGCTCGCCACCGCCTGCATGTGGATGGCCTACACGGTGTTCTGGGCGATTCCTTCCGAAACGATTTCCGGCCCGGCGGCGGCGGGCGGCATCGCGCTCATCAACACGATCGGCTTGTCGGGCGGATTCTGGGGCCCCGCGATGATCGGCTGGGTCAAGTCCGCGACCGGCAGCACGAACGGCGGCCTCGTCGTGATGGCGTGCATGGCGGCGCTGTCCTGCGTGCTGATTCTCGCGAACAGGCGCACGGCTGCCGCGGCCACGGCACGCGCGGCCTGAACATCAATCGATACTCGAAAGGACAAGGTCATGAAGATTCTGATCGCAGGATTCCAGCACGAAACGAACACCTTCGCGCCGACGAAGGCGAGCTACCAGAGCTTCATACAGGGCGAAGGCTTTCCGCCGATGGCGCACGGCGACGATGTCCTCAAGCTGCGCGACGTGAACGTGCCGATCGGCGGTTTCATTCAATGGGCCGAGGCGCAAGGGCACGAGCCGATTCCGGTGATCTGGGCGGGCGCGAGCGCATCGGCGCATGTGACGCAGGACGCATACGAGCGCATCGCGGGCGCGATCGTCGATCGCGTGCAGGCAGGCGGCTTCGACGCGATCTATCTCGATCTGCACGGCGCGATGGTCGCCGAACATCTCGACGATGGCGAAGGCGAACTGCTGGCGCGCGTGCGCAACATCGTCGGCGATGCGATGCCGCTCGTCGTTTCGCTCGACCTGCATGCGAACGTCACGGCGCGCATGGTCGAACTCGCGGATGCACTCGTCGCGTATCGCACGTATCCGCACGTCGATATGGCCGAAACGGGCTTGCGCGCGGCGCATCTGCTGGCAAAGCGCATCGAACACGGGAAGCCGTTCGCGCGCGCGATGCGGCGCATTCCGTTTCTGATTCCGGTGAACGGCATGTGCACGCTCGTCGAACCGGCGCGCGGCATGTACGCCATGCTCGAGACATTGGAGAAGGATGTCGTGTCGCTGTCGTTCGCGCCGGGCTTTCCGGCATCGGATTTCGACGAATGCGGTCCGGTGTTCTGGGGCTACGCGCTCGACGGCGAGGCGGCGGACTTCGCGGTCGACAAGCTATACACGCAACTCGTGGACGAAGAAGCGCGCTGGAACGTGCCGTTCCTCTCTCCCGATGAAGCCGCGCGTGAAGCGATCGACGCGAGCCGCGATGCGGGCAAGCCCGTCATCATCGCGGATACGCAGGACAATCCGGGCGTCGGCGGCGATTCGAACACGATGGGCATGGTCCGCGCACTGCTGCGCCACGACGCGCGCGACGCTGCGGTAGGCGTTATCTGGGACGAGAAGGCGGCGCATGCGGCGCATCGCGCGGGCGTCGGCGCGCGCATCAGGATAGCGCTGGGCGGCGGCTCGAACGTGCCCGGCGACGCGCCGCTTGAAGGCGAGTTCGAAGTCGAGTATTTGTCGGATGGCCGCTTTCGCTTCGACGGCCCGATGCTCAATGGCATGTCGGGCGAACTGGGACCGACGGCTTGCCTGCGTATCGGCGGCGTGCGTATCGCGGTGAGCAGCATCAAGATGCAGGTCTTCGACCGCAATCTCTTTCGCGTTGCGGGCATCGAGCCGGAGCGCATGAAGATTCTGGTGAACAAGAGCTCGGTGCATTTCCGCGCCGATTTCGAGCCGATCGCCGAGCGCGTGCTCGTCGCGAAAGCGCCCGGCTCGATGGCCGCCGATCCGGCCGATCTGCCCTGGCGCAATCTCGATTCGCGCATGCGTGTGCGACCGCTCGGGCCGACGCTCGCCGAACTGCGCGCATCGGCTGCGTGAACGTTTTTCATCGACTACATGGACAAGGAGAATCAAAAGATGCCGGACGATCAGATCAACGCGCGGCGCCGACGCTTGCTCGGCACGGCGGTCGCGAGTGTAGGCGCGATGCAGCTCGGTTTCAGCGACCTCGTGCGCGCGCAGACCGCGCCGCGCGCATCGTCGAGTGCGGGCTTCGCCGGCATTCGCCAGATCGACGCGGGCGCGCTCAACATCGGCTATGCGGAAGCGGGTCCGGCGAACGGTCCCGTGGTGATCCTGCTGCACGGCTGGCCCTACGACATCCACGCATTCGCGGAAGTCACGCCGATGCTCGCGGCGCAGGGTTATCGCGTGATCGTGCCGTATCTGCGCGGGTACGGCTCCACGCGCTTTCTTTCCGCCGACACGCCGCGCAACGGACAGCAGGCGGTGGTCGCGGTGGACATCATCGCGTTGATGGATGCGCTCAAGATTCAGCAGGCCACGCTCGGCGCGTTCGACTGGGGCGCGCGCACGGCGAACATCATCGCGGCGCTGTGGCCGGAACGCGTGAAGGCGATGGTCTCAGTGAGCGGCTATCTGATCGGCAGCCAGCAGGCGAATCGCGCGCCGCTGCCGCCGAAAGCCGAGCTCGCATGGTGGTATCAGTTCTACTTCGCGACCGAGCGCGGCCAGGCGGGCTACGAGGCGAACCGTCACGCTTTCAACAAGCTGATCTGGCAACTCGCATCGCCGAAATGGAACTTCGACGACGCGACGTATGACCGTTCCGCGAAATCGTTCGATAACCCCGATCACGTCGCCGTGGTGATTCACAACTATCGATGGCGTCTCGGGCTCGTGCAGGGCGAAGCGCAATACGACGCGCTCGAACAGCGTCTCGCGAGCGCGCCGACGATCGGCGTGCCCACGATCACGATGGAAGGCGATGCCAACGGCGCGCCGCATCCCGATCCGTCGGCGTATGCCAAGAAGTTCACGGGCAAGTATGAGCATCGGAACGTCGCGGGCGGCATCGGCCACAATCTGCCGCAAGAAGCGCCGAAAGCATTCGCCGATGCGGTCATCGACGCAAGCCGCATGTAACGCGCATGCAGGACGAAGCGCTAGCCGACGTGTGACTTCTTCGTTCTGCGTCCCGGCGTCTTCTGCGATGTCAGTTCGTGCACGATCCCGCACGAATCGACGGCGTGCTCGCCGCGGCATGTCTCGCGCAATGCGGTGAGCCGGTCGCGCAGCCTCATCAATTCGTCGATGCGCGCGCTTACGTGGCCGATATGCTCATCGACGAGCGCATCGATTTCGCGGCAATCCGGCGAGCGCGCCTGCAATGCGTAGAGCAGGGCGCGCACTTCGTCGTGCGTCATGTCGAGCTCGCGGCAATTGCGGATAAGGCGCAGGCGTTCGACATGCGTCTTGTCGTAAGTCCGGTAATTCGCGTCCGTCCTTGCAGGCGGCGGAATCAGCCCTTCCTTTTCGTAGAAGCGGATCGTATCGGGCGTGCAATTCGCTATGCGCGCCAGTTCCCCTATCTTCATTTCGGCATCCTTTTTTCTTGACCCTGGAGTGGCTCCAAGGTGTTCAATTCGGGAAAAGTCAAGAAAAGGAGCCAGTATGTTACGTCCCGAGAGCATCGGCAAGCCCCGGCCTGAGCCGGCTGATCGTCGTGTCCGAAATGATTTAAAGGAATACGAAATAAAGACGAAAGCTTCGGTTCGGACGGAGATCGTCATCGACGAGATGGATTGTCCGACCGAAGAGACGCTGATCCGCAAGAAGCTCGCGGGCATGCCGGGAGTCGGATCGGTCGAGTTCAATCTGCTGCGTCGCGTGCTGACCGTCGAACACGATGCCAACGCGCTCGCATCCGTTCTCGATGCGTTGCGCGCACTGGGCTTCACGCCGCGCACCGAACCCCGCAACGACGCGCCCGCAGGCAAGCGCGCGCTGTGGATGCTCGCCTTCGCGTGCGTTGCGGCGGCGGCGTCGGAGGCTGCGAGCGGGTTCGGCGGACCGTCCTGGCTCGTCGTCGCGCTCGCGCTCGCCGCGATCGCTTCGTGCGGCTTCTCGACGTATCGCAAGGGCTTCATCGCCATCAGCAACGGCAACCTCAACATCAACGCGCTGATGAGCATCGCCGTGACCGGCGCGATGGTCATCGGACAGTGGCCGGAAGCCGCGATGGTCATGGCGCTTTTCACGATCGCCGAACTCATCGAGGCGAAGTCGCTGCAAAGGGCGCGCAACGCGATCGCGGGACTCATGAAGCTCGCGCCCGACACGGCGACCGTTCTGCAAGCCGACGGCCTGTGGCGCGCGATGGAAGCGAGCGCGGTCACGCGCGGCGCCGTCGTGCGCGTGCGGCCGGGCGAGCGCATCGCGCTGGATGGCGTCGTCACGTCCGGGCGCTCCGCCGTCAACCAGGCGCCGATCACCGGCGAAAGCCTGCCCGTCGAAAAGTCGCCGGGCGACGATGTGTTCGCGGGCACCGTCAACGAAACCGGCTCGTTCGAGTTTCGCGTATCGGCGGCGGCGAAGGACACGACGCTTGCGCGCATCATCCGCGCGATCGAAAGCGCGCAAGGTGCGAAGGCGCCGACGCAACGTTTCGTCGATCGTTTCGCGCGCATCTATACGCCGCTCGTGCTTCTCGTGGCGATAGCGGTCGCGGTCGTGCCGCCGCTCGCGTTCGACGAGTTGTGGTACGCGTGGATCTATCGCGCGCTCGTGCTGCTCGTCATCGCGTGTCCGTGCGCGCTCGTCATCTCGACGCCGGTGACGATCGTCAGCGGACTCGCCGCGGCGGCGCGGCACGGCATCCTCGTGAAGGGCGGAACCTTTCTCGAACGCGGACGGCGCCTGCGCTGGCTCGCGTTCGACAAGACCGGCACGATCACGCACGGCAAGCCGGTGCAGACGCATTTCGCGCTGCTCGACCGGAGCATGGACGAAGGCCGCGTGCGCGCGATCGCGGCGAGTCTCGCGGGCCGTTCCGATCATCCGGTTTCGCTCGCGATCGCGCAGGCCGCGAGCCAGGACGGCGGGCCGCGCATCGCGGTGGAGGCGTTCGAAGCGGTGCCGGGGCGCGGCGTTCGCGGTGTCGTCGAAGGCCGTGCTTACTGGCTCGGCAATCAGCGAATGATGGAAGACATCGGACGCGGCGCGAGCCATGCGAAGCGCCGGGCTGAAGCGCTGGAGCGTGAAGGCAGGACCGTCGTGATGCTCGCCGATGCGGACAACGTCCTCGGGCTTTTCGCCGTGGCGGACACCGTGAAGGAATCGAGCCGCGACGCGATCGCCCGGCTTCACGCGCTCGGCGTGCAGACGGCGATGCTCTCGGGCGATAACCCGCACACGGCGCGCGCCATCGCGAGCGCGGTCGGCATCGATCGCGTCGAGGCGGGCCAGTTGCCCGAGGACAAGCTGCGCACCATCGAAAGTCTCGGCTCGGACGGCGGCGCGGTCGGCATGGCCGGCGACGGCATCAACGACGCGCCTGCGCTGGCGCGCGCGGACATCGGTTTCGCGATGGGCGCGATGGGCACCGATACGGCCATCGAAACCGCCGACGTCGCGCTGATGGACGACGACCTGCGCAAGATCGCCGCGTTTATCCGTCTTTCGTCGGCGACGCACGCGATTCTCGTGCAGAACATCGCGTTCGCGCTCGTCGTGAAGGGCGTGTTTCTCGCGCTCGCCGTGGCCGGACTCGGTTCGATGTGGATGGCCGTGTTCGCGGATGTCGGCGCAAGCCTGCTTGTCGTCGGCAACGGGCTGCGCATTCTGCATAAGCGCTTCAACTGAGCACCTCACCAGCAAAAGGAGCAAATCATGAGTTTCTTGCGGAAGCTGTTCGAGAACGGTCACTTCGGCGGACATGGCGGGCACGGCGGGCACGGCGGGCACGGCAGCCATCGGAGAGAGCATGACCGGCGTCATCGGGACGGCTATCAGGAATACGACGGCGATGAATCGTGGGGCCGTCATCCCGGCTCGATTCCGCCGCTGCCGCCCGATGTGATCTGCCCGCAATGCCGCAAGTCGAATCCGCCGGACACGGCCGTCTGCAAGCAGTGCGACACGCCGCTCGATCCCAGCCGATGCCCGACGTGCGGCACGTCGATCCAGGCGGGCGCGCGGTACTGCGTCAGTTGCGGGAAGCGCGTGGTTTGATTGTCGGAGCGTGTGGGGAACGCGCCGCCTTCGCAAGACTGGAAGCCAAAAAAAGGCCACTGATGAGTGGCCTTTCTTCGCGATGCGATCAGAACGGTCGCGCGGCGATCGGTTGCACGCCAGCACGCCAGCACGACGGCGCCGGTGACGTCTCCCGTGTTGGGCAGCTTCGCGGCGTACACGATCGCGATGAGAGGATGCGTCGCATTGTTGCCCATCAGCCGCGACATGACGTTCATACCGCCGCCCATGACCTGTCCGCCCGCGAAGACGGTGTCCTTCGTGACGCTTGCGTTGCTGTCGGATCCGATCGGGCGACGTGGCCATCAGATTGGTGCAGGCGAGGGTGCCCGTGCGTTTGGCGAGTGTCAGCGGATTGCCGACGACGTAATGCGCGCCCTGGTTGGCGTTGAAATTGCCGCCGCCGGAATCGGAACCGTCGGTCCAGCGGCCCGATGGCAAAGCCTCAGCGGACATTTCTACGTTCCGGTCGAGGAATCAAGAGATTACAGCGTCCTGTCAAACAAATTTCACATTTCTTTCCTAAAGTAGCGCGTCAACCGGCACATCGGGCTGCAACGGCCCGAAGCAGGGACATTCATCGCCGGTACAAACCCACGATCAAGGACTCGAACCACACATGGCGCTGCCACTCGACCTCTCCCGCCGCAAAGCTCTCAAGATTCTCGCCGGCGCACCGATGCTGCCGCTCGGCGGCGCGACCGCCGCTTCGCTGCTCGCCACCGCATGCGGCGGCAGCGACAGCAACGCGGCGACGAACGCGTCCGCGCCCGCGTCGACGGCTGCGTTCACCACGGCGACGTTCAGCAGCATGGCCGCGCCGACGCTCGCCGATCCCGCGGCGATGGCGAAGACCACCGTCGGCTCGACCATGACCGTGAACTTCAGCGACGGCAGCAATCGCGCGTACAAGCTCGCGTATCAGCCGTTCTTCGTGACGGGCGATGTCGTGCCGAACACGGCCGGCGGCACCATCGTCGCGGGCGGCTATTTCGATATCGACAATCAGCCGATCATCGACAAGTCGGTGGCGGGCAAGGAGCGCCAGTTCTTCTCGGACTGCCCGGACGGCACGTCGCTCATCAAGCTCGACAAGACGACCGTCAAGGGCGTGAAGGGCAACGCCGTGTTCGCCGTCGTGCAGTTCGAATACACGACGCGCGACCAGAACGCCGCGAGCATGTACGGCCGCCTGCCGTCGCCGATCGCCGTGCTGACGCTCGATCAGGATCCGGCCACCGGCAAGCTGACGCTCGTGAGCTACGCGAACGTCGATACGTCGAAGGCGAACGGTCTGTGGATCACGTGCGGCGCGAGCCTCTCGCCGTGGAACACGCATTTGTCGAGCGAAGAGTACGAGCCGGATGCGGCGCTCGGCTCGAAGGACGCGCAGTTCCTCGCGTATAGCCGGAACCTTTACGGCGATCAAACGAAGGCCCGTCCGTATCACTACGGCCATGTGCCCGAAGTCACCGTCAACCCGGACGGCACCGGCACGATCAAGAAGCACTATTGCCTCGGCCGCATCTCGCACGAGCTGATTCAAGTGATGCCCGACAAGCGCACCGTCATGATGGGCGACGACGCGACCAACGGCGGCGTCTTCATGTTCGTCGCGGACAAGGAAGCTGATCTTTCGGCCGGCACGCTTTACGTCGCGAAATGCGCGATGACGTCATCGGCGGGCGCGGGCTCGGCCAATCTGACGTGGATGAACCTCGGCCACGCGACGAGCGATGAAATCGAGAACCTCGCCAACACGCTGACGCTCGCCGACATCATGGATGTCGTCAGCGATGCGACCGTCGGCGCGACGCTCGATGCGAGCTATACGCGCATCAACTACAACGGCGCGTTCAACTGGATTCGCATCAAGCCGGGCATGGAGAAGGCGGCCGCGTTTCTGGAGACGCATCGCTACGCGGCATTGCGCGGCGCGAGCATGTGCTTCACGAAGCTCGAAGGCACGACGGTCAACGCGAAGGACAAGATCGTGTACTCGGCGATGTCGCAGATCGTCAAGTCGATGGTCAAGGGCGACGCGCACGCGGCCGAATTCGCCGTCGACAAGACCATCAACTCCGGCGCGGTGTACGCGTTCAATCTGAAGGGCGGACAGAAGGATCTGACCGGCGCGGCGATCAACAGCGAATGGGTTCCGGTCGACATGGCCGCGCCCGCCGCGCTCGTCGGCGAAGACATTTCCGCCGATGCGCTCGGCAACATCGGCAACCCGGAGCGCATCGCGAATCCGGATAACCTCAAGTTCTCCGAGAAGCTGCGCACGTTGTTCATCGGCGAAGACAGCGGCCGGCACGTCAACAACTTCCTGTGGGCATACAACGTCGATACGAAGTCGCTGTCGCGCATTCTGTCGGCGCCGTCGGGCGCTGAATCGACGGGCCTGCACGCGGTCGACGAGATCAACGGCTGGACCTACGTCATGAGCAACTTCCAGCATGCGGGCGACTGGGAAACGCCGCTGCATTCGAAGGTGCAGGCGACGCTCGATCCGCTGATCCGCGCGAACTACAAGGATCGCTACGGCGCGGCGGTGGGCTATCTGACCGCCGATGCAACCTCGGTCAAGCTGAGTTGACGAGCCAGGGGAAGCGCAACGCTTCCCTCGATGCGTAGCTTCGAGGTGCGTCGCGGACGCGGCGCGCCTCGCGGAGTTCAGCAGCTTTGCTCGTAATCGATATATTCGAAGCCGGCCGCAATCGCATAGCGGATCGCTTCTTCCACGTTCGGAAACTCGCCGGCCAAGCGCACCGAACGCTCCATCCCGTTCAAATCCTGGATTCGCGCCGTCGCGGCAAACGCGTCGCCGTGCCGGACCGCCGCCGGCGTGACCATCATGTCCCTGTAACTGAAGACCATTTCTTCTTTCTCTTCCGGATGTCGTTGGCCCGCGCCGTATGGCTGCGGAACACGCGTTATGAATGTCGAAAAGGCGCGAACGATCTGGCGTCCGGCTCCTTCTGCTTCAGGTTATCGGCATCGGAAAATGCTTCTTTACGCGAGCGCTTTCGTCTGAATATTGCGGCAGTTCGCGCCGATTCAGGCCAGGAGCCGCGCGATCAGGTCTTGTGTGGCTCGCGCGCCGTATTTGCGCAGCAGGCTTGCACGATGGATGTCGACCGTGCGCGGGCTGATGTTCAACTCCTTGCCGATCTCCTTGCTCGTCATGCCATGCACGAGCAGCGCGGCGACGTCGCGCTCGCGCTCGGTCAGCAGGCTTGCGTTGTCTGATTGCTTCGTGCCTTGCGACAGATCCGTGAACGTCCAGACCGCAAGCTCGAAAGGCCGCTTCGGGTTATAGCCGAAGCCGCCGACCGTCACCCAGAAGTAGCTTCCGTCGACGCGCCGCATGATGCGGTCATCGCTGAATACGGCATGCTTTGCAAGCAGCGGCGCCAGACGATGACCGGTGGTGGTGAAATCCTTCTGCTCGGGATAGAGCTTCGAGAACGACTGCTCGATGATATCGCTGCGTTTTGCCCTGAAGAGTTCCAGCGCGCGTGCATTGCAGTCGACCATGATCCGCTCTCTCGCGACGATGACGGCCACGGGCAAATGCCTGAACAAGTCCTCGTAGTCGAGCTTGGGCGAATCGGTCATGTCGGGAAGATTGTCGCGTCTGGCGAAAAGTTACTGTAACACCGAGGTTCGGCACTTTTCGCACGGACTTTCGCTTCAACCGTTCCAGACTTCACCGAATACGCGCAGCCAGTTTTCGCCCATCACTTTCCTGATGCGAGATTCGCTCCAGCCGGCCTTTTGCATCGCGGCGGTGATGTTCGGAAACTCGCCGATCGTGCGAATGCCTTCCGGATTCACGACCTTGCCGAAGTTCGTCAGACGGCGATAACGGCCCTTGTCATGCGTGATCCAGTCGAAGAACTCGGTGCTATAGCCTTGCGTGAAGTCCGTTCCGATACCGACCTTGTCTTCACCGATAAGATCGATGACGTATTCGATAGCTTCGAGATAATCGTCGACGGTCGCATCGGCGCCTCGTCTCAGGAAGGGCATGAACATGGTCACGCCGACGAAACCGTTCGCTTCGGCAATCTCCTTCAATTGCTCATCCGTCTTGTTGCGCGGATGCTCTTTCAACGTATAAGGGCAGCAGTGCGAGTAGGTGACGGGTTTCTTCGAGCAGGCGATCGCATCGGAAGAAGTCTTCGCGCCCACATGCGAAAGATCGACCATGATGCCGACGCGATTCATCTCCTGAATCACTTCGCGGCCATATCCCGACAAGCCGCCATCCGGTTCATAAGAACCCGTGCCGACGAGATTCTGCGTGTTATAGCAAAGCTGGACCACATTCACGCCCAGCTCCTTGAACACCTCGATATAGCCTAAGTTATCCTCGAACGCATACGCGTTCTGAAAGCCCAAGATGATGCCGGTCTTGTTCTCCTTCTTCGCGCGCAGGATATCGTCGGTCGTGCGTACGAGCGTCAGAATCTCGCTGTATTCGCGGATCTGCTGCTTCATTTCCGCGATGTTATCGATGGTCTTCTGGAAGTCTTCCCACACCGACACGGTGCAGTTCACGGCGGTGACGCCGCCCTTTCGCATGTCTTCGAATACGGAGCGCTCGAACTTCGAGATGTTCAGTCCGTCGATGATGATGCTCGAATCGTGAAGGCTATTCATCGCGTGTATCCGTTCAGATGGTTCTCTTGATGCCGCGCTCGACGGCCGGGCCACTGCTTGCGCTCTTGTTCGACGAACCTGCTTCTTCGAGCGCGGTCTTCGACGTTTCGCGCAGCGAGAGGCCGCCGATCATCGCGAAGATGGATACGGCGATCAGGTAATACGCCGGCGACAGATTCGTTCCCGTTTCCGCGATCAGCCAGGTCGCGACGAGCGGCGCGGTGCCGCCGAAGATCGTGTACGCGAGGTTGTATGTGATCGCGGATGCGGTGTATCGCGTCTTCGTCGCGAACACTTCCGAAAGAAGCGGAGCAGTGACCACGCCCGAAAGCACCGCGCCCACCGCGAGCAGCGCCACGCCGAGCAGCGAAGGCGACAGATTTCCCGATCCGCCGAGCGCGAAGGCGGGATAGACCGAGACGATGATGAAGATGCACGTCGTCGCGATCGTCGCGCGGCGGCCCACGAGGTCGGAGAACAGACCGGCGAGCGGGCACAGCGCCGCGGCGAAGAAGAGCGCGAGCACGGTCACGAGAAGCGATGTTCCGCGCGTCAGATGTCCGGCGACCTGCATGTAGGTCGCGAAATACGTCGTGAACGTGTAGAACGAAAGCGCCGTCACCGAAACGAATGCGCCGAGCTTCAGAATGTTTCCGGACTGCGAATGCAGGGTTTCCATCAGCGGCGCATGCGCGACTTCATGCTTGCCTTCGAGCGCCTGGAATGCCGGCGTCTCGTGCAGATTCACGCGCAGATACACGCCGATGAGACCGACCGGCGCCGCGATCAGGAACGGCACGCGCCAGCCCCAGTCGACCATCGCCGCGGGCGAAAGCGACGATTCGAGCGCATAGGCGACAACGGCCGCGCATGCGAACGAAGAGAACGTCGAGACCGGAACGAAGCTGCCGAAGAACGCGCGGCGTCGGCGCGGCGCGTGCTCCATCACATAGGCGCACGCGCCCGCGTATTCCCCGCCTGCGGAAAAGCCCTGCACGCAGCGGATGATCGTGAGAAGCAGCGGCGCCCAATAGCCGATGCTCGCATAAGTCGGCAGCAGCCCGATCAGCGTCGTGGCGCCGGCCATCAACAGGATGGTGAAAGCGAGCGTGCGCTTGCGGCCGATGCGGTCGCCGACCACGCCGAAGAAGAGGCCGCCGAGCGGACGGAATGCGAAGGCGACCGCGAAGACCGCGAACGTCTTCAGGAGACCGACCGTGGGATCGCCACTGGGAAAGAACTCGCGCGTCAGGATGGTCGCGAGAAAGCCGTACGCCGCGAAATCAAACCATTCGACAAAGTTTCCGATCGACGCCGCCGCGATGACACGTCTCAGCGTTTTGGTATCGACCTCGTGAGTTGCTTGATGTGGCATGGCGCTTCACCCCTTTCGCGTGTCGGATTCGATCCGGATTGAAAGGAGCGTAAGTGCTCAAATTACTTAGGTCCATACGTGCCAATTACCTAGGTAATCGGCGCTCCGACGACGCCGCCGCGCCCGGCGTGCAAGGCCGGGCGCGGCTTCGCGCCTATTGCTGGAGCCACGCCTGGACCTTCTCGGGATGGCTGTCGACGAACTTCTTCGCCGCCGCGCTCCAGTCGTTCGATGCGTTGCCGTCGAGCTCGATCGATTCGACATCGGCCAGCGTCAGCTTGAAGTGCCGGATGAAGACATTCGCGCGCGGAAATTTCGTCGCGAACTGCTTGGAAGAGAAGCCGTGAATCTGCTCGTCGCCGCCGAGCACGCCCTTGGGATCTTTCAGATAACGCATCTTGTACTTCTGCCAGAGCCAGTGCGGACTCCACACCGTCGCGACGATCCAGCTCTTCGATTGATACGCGCGCGCAACGGCGGTCAACATGCCGGCCTCGCTTGCGCGAATGAGGTTATATCCGGCGAGGTCGTATTCCTTCAGCGCCTTTTCCGAAGCGACCATCTCGCCCGCGCCCGGTTCGATGCCCTGAATCGTGCTGTTCAACTTGCTCTTGACTTCGGGCTTGTTCAGATCGCCGATGGACGCCACTTCGCTCTCGGGCACGTAATCCGGCACCGCCCAGCCGATCTTCGCGCCGGAATAGATGACGCCGAGATCTTCCATGTCGTTCTTGAAGCGCGCGTAGTAGGCCGCGTGCGTGACCGGAAGCCACGCGCCGAGCATCAGGTCCACATCGCCGCGCGCGATGCCCTGAAACTGAATGCCGAGGTCCGCCGTGGTCAGGGTAACGGGTTGTTGCAGCTTCGTTTCGAGAACGTACTTCGCGGTATAGACGACCGCCTGCGTATCGGCCCAATTGGCTAGCGTGATCTTGATCGGCTCGACGGCGCTCGCGCACATCGCGAACGTGACAGTGGAGACTGCAACGGCAGCTTTCATGGCGAAGCTCACGGACAAGGCATTCATCATTGACGTTTCCTTGCATCGACAGGTTTTATGGAAGACGCGACGCGATCGATTCTCCTGATCTATAACGCATTCATTTGCGACGGATGATTAAGCAGTTGCAGGCGACGCCCTGCAGCCCGCAGTATTCGGGCGCATTAACGCGACGTCAATGTTCTTTGCTTATATCGTCGGATGGAACGCCGATACATCGAGCTGGCGCTCTTCGGATGAACGATCATCGCGGCAGCGCCGAAGTCGCGATTTCGCTCGCGCTGTCCAGTTGCTCGACGTGCCAGCATTTATCGATCAGCGCGCGCGTTTGCTCCGGCGTGAGGATGCCGTCCGCCAGATCGGAGAACTTGGTTTCGAGCTGCTTGTCGGTCATCGGCACTTGCGTGCTGCCGATCGCGTGTTCGATGTACTTGTGCAGCTTGCGGCCATCCTTCAGCGTGATCGTCACGTCGACCTGTTCCGGCTTGATGGACGGATCGACGATCGCGTTCACCTTGTCGCGCAGCTCGATTGTCTTCGGGTCGCGTACCTTGGCGTCGCTGAACTGTTTCTCGCCCGCCGCGCCGTCGATGATCGCGATCGCCACCGCGTGATAGATGCTGAACTTGCCTTCGAGCCCGATCTGCGGCGTCTTCTTGCCCGTCAGTTCGAGCACGAGTGGATGCACGCGAAGATCGATGCGCGCGATCTGATCCGCGCTCAAGTGTTCCTGATTGCGCAACTGGATCGCTGCATCGATCGACGGATGAATGACGATGCCGCACGCGAAAGGCTTATACGTATTCAACGTCGATTCCCAATGCGAACCGAGGCCCTCCGTGATCTCACGATAATCCTGCTTCGTGCTGATCGTGTTGGCCCAGCCGCGTTTGGCTTCGATCATGCCGTCCGAGCTTGTGTAGTTCTGGCCCGCGAGCAGTGCCGCGAAGATGCCGTTCGCGGCGGCGCGGCCGGGATTGAAGCTCTTGTTCATCGAGCCGAACGACTCGCGCAAGCCGACCGGCTGCGAGGCGGCGAGACCGAGCGCCCAGACCATCTGCTCGACGCTCAGTCCCATCAGCTTGCCCGTCGCCGCCGCCGAGCCGAACACGCCGCACGTACCGGTGATGTGCCAGCCGACATCGTAATGATTCGGATACACCGCATTGCCAATGCGCAACTCCGTTTCGACGCCCAGCACGAGCGCGTTCAGAAAGTCCTTGCCCGTGACGGCGCGATATTGCGAGTACGCCAATATCGCCGACACGACCGGTCCCGCCGGGTGAATGATCGTCTTCAGATGCGTGTCGTCGTAGTCGAAGATATGACTGCTCACGCCGTTGATGAACGCCGCGTTCATGATGTCGAAGCGCTCGGTCCGTCCGAGCAGGTTCGCTTGCGGCGGACCGGAGAACGGCGTGAGCGCGGCGACTGCGCGATTCACGGTCTCGTCGTGCGATCCGCCGACCGCGACGCCGACCCAGTTCATCAACGTCCTGACGCCTTCCTTGCGCACCGGCGCGGGCAGATCGCCATAGCCCGTTCTTACGATGAAGTCCGCAAGAATGCGCGTGACGCGCGGCGGCTTCCCATTCGCCCCACTGGCCGATGCGAAAGCGGATGCAGATGCGGCGTTGCTTGTCTGCGCGAACGCTGTCGTGCCTGCCGCCGATGCGAAAGCGCCTGCTGCGCTGGTCATGAGAAAGCTACGGCGATCGATGTTGGGCATGGAGTCGTTTCCTTGAAATGGCACAAGTGGGAACCCGCGCGCAAGTATCATTCCGCGGCAACGAGGCGAACCAAGGGTTTTCCCGATTCCCTTGCATGTCGATTCACGCTTCGATGCATCGTCGTAGAGATGTGTCCAATTTTTCCGCGAAAGGAGAGCACACCATGGCCACCGGAACCATCCGCCTTCACCGTGTCTTGCGTACGACGCCCGAGCGTCTTTATCGCGCGTTCCTCGAACCCGATGCGATCGCGAAGTGGCTTCCGCCTTACGGCTTCACATGTCAGGTCCATCACATGGATGCGCGCCAGGGCGGCACGCACAAGATGTCGTTCCGCAATTTCGGCACGGGCAATAGTCACTCGTTCGGTGGCGAGTACGTCGAGCTGGTGCCGTTCGAGAAGATTCGCTACACGGACCGCTTCGACGATCCGAACCTGCCCGGCGAAATGCAGGTCACCGTTTCGTTGAAGCAGGTCGTGTGCGGGACCGAGTTGAGCATCGTTCAGGAGGGCGTGCCCGAAGTCATTCCGGTGGAGATGTGCTATCTCGGCTGGCAAGAGTCGCTGGAGCAACTCGCGCGGCTCGTCGAGCCTGTGATCCCCGAGTGACGATGCGCGCGATCGAGCCCTTTCGTTGATCGGATAAGATACGGCGCCCCGCAACATCAATTCATAACGTGGAGTGCTTTTCGTGATCCAGCCGAGCAACGTATTCAAGGATAACCTCGCCCAATTGCCCGCCATCGACGGCATCGAGCGCATCGATCTGGTCGATGGCAAAGGTGACGTGGTCGCGAGCATCGAGAACAAGCCGGGCAAGCAGGGCTCGCTCGCGGTCTATCACTATCTGAAGCAGGCGTTCGGCGCGCTGGACGCGCAAGCCGCCGAGCATGGTCTCGCCGTGTTCGCCGAACATACGGCCGATGCGCGCAATCGCCCGGGCGCGCATCCGAATGTGGATCGGCTGATTGCGATCGTCGATGGCGGCGAGGCGTTGCGGGTCGACGTGGTTCGGGCGCAGTAAAGCAAAAGCCCGTTCTGCCATGAGCAGAACGGGCTTTTACGATTCATCGCTTGCAGCGGATCAGACCCTCAACTCCACCCGCTTGATGTCCTTCACGATCACGAGATAGCTGAACACCGTGATCAGCGCATTGATCCCGACGAACGCCAGCGCGCCATTGAACGAGCCCGACTGCGCGACGAGATAGCCGATGACGATCGGCGTCACGATGCCCGCGACATTGCCGAACATGTTGAAGATCGATCCCGAGAGCCCGATGGCTTCCTTCGGCGACGTATCCGCGACCACGGCCCATCCCAAAGCACCGATGCCCTTGCCGAAGAACGCCAGCGACATCAGCGCGACGACGATCCAGTCCGTGTCGACGTAATTGCAGCCGATGATGCACGACGACAGCAGCATGCCGCCGACGATCGGCACCTTGCGCGCGAAAGTGAGCGACTTGCCGCGACGGATGAGGCCATCGGAGATCACGCCACCCAGCACGCCGCCCGTGAAGCCGCAGATCGCCGGCAGTGACGCGACGAAGCCTGCTTGCAGAATCGTCATGTGACGCGCCTGCACGAGATAGATCGGGAACCACGTCAGGAAGAAGTACGTCAACACGTTGATGCAGTACTGCGCGAGATACACGCCGAGCAGCATCCGGTTGGTCAGCAATTGCTTGACGACGGGCCAGCCCACGCTGTGGGACGTGCCACGCGCCACGCCGCCCGCGCGCTGATGACCGCGCACGAGACCGCCGCCTTCCTCGATGTACTCCAGTTCCTGCCGGTTCACGCGCGGATGATCCGCCGGATTCTTCATCACGGCGAGCCACGTCAGCGCGAGCGCGAGACCCGCAACGCCCATCACGATATAGACGTGATGCCAGCCGAAAGCATGCGTGAGCCACGCCATCAACGGCGTAAAAACGACGGCCGCGAAGTACTGCGCCGAGTTGAAGATCGCCGATGCCGTGCCGCGTTCTTTCGTCGGGAACCAGCTCGCGACGACCTTCGCATTGGCCGGAAACGCGGGCGCTTCCGCCGCGCCCATCGCGAAGCGCAGCACGAAGAGGGCGGTCACGGCGGTCGCCGCGCTGCCGAGCAGGCCTATCGAACTTTGCAGCAACGTGAACAGCGACCACAGGAAAATGCTCGCCGCATACACGCGCCGCGCGCCGAAGCGATCCAGCAGCCAGCCCGCGGGCACTTGCGAGAGCACATACGCCCAGCTGAAGGCCGAGAAGATGTAGCCCATGCGGATCGCGTCGAAACCGAATTCGGCGCGCATCGCGGAGCCCGTCACCGACAAGGTCGCGCGGTCCGCATAGTTGAACGTCGTGATCACGAAGATCAGCAACAGAATGAGATAGCGCACCTTGGTGCGCTTCATGACGTCCGCGGGATTCGCGGTGCGGCTCATCGACATGGACTTCCCCTTTCTTTCCGTACGTGCGAGATGCACGGAGGGCCGCTCGCGCGGCCCTCATCGGCGAAGCGTCACACGGCGTCGTGCGTCCTCGCTTCGCCCGTCTCCTGCCTGTGCCTTTACTGCGCGCCGAGCTTCTTGATGAGCACGTCGAGTTGCTCGAGCTCGTCTTCGGTCAGATCGGTCAGCGGCGCGCGCACCGGGCCCGCATCGTGGCCGACGAGTTTCGCGCCCGCCTTGACGATCGACACCGCATAGCCCGCACGGCGATTGCGGATCTTCAGGTACGGCAGGAAGAATTCGTCGATCAGGCGGCCCGTGGTCGCGTGGTCGTCGGCGGCGATTGCGCGATAGAACTCCATCGCGGTCTTCGGGATGAAGTTGAACACCGCCGACGAGTACACCGGCACGCCGAGCGCCTTGTACGCGGCTGCGTAGACTTCGGCCGTCGGCAGGCCGCCCAAGTACGAGAAGCGGTCGCCGAGGCGACGGCGGATCGTCACCATGTTCTCGATTTCGCCGACGCCGTCCTTGAAGCCGATCAGGTTCGGGCAGCTATCCGCGAGTTGCTCCAGCATGTCGGCGTTGAGCTTCGAATTCGCGCGGTTGTAAATGATGACGCCCATGTTCGGCACGGCGCGGCAGACTTCCTCGGCGTGCGCGCGGATGCCTTCCTGCGACGCTTCGGTCAGATAGTGCGGCATCAGCAGAACGCCTTGCGCGCCTTGCTTCTCCGCTTCCTGCGCAAAGGCGATGGCCGTGCGCGTCGGGCCGCCCGCGCCGGCGAGGATCGGCACCTTGCCGCGGCACACTTCGGTGGCCGTCTTCACGATCTGCGAATATTCGGGTTGCGTCAGCGAGAAGAACTCGCCCGTGCCGCCCGCGACGAACAGCGCTGAAGCACCGTAAGGAGCCAGCCATTCGAGGCGCTCCGCGTACGTGTTCGCGCGGAAGTTGCCTTGTTGGTCGAAATCCGTCACGGGGAAGGAGAGCAGGCCTTCGGAAACGATTTGCTTCAGTTCTTGCGGTGTCGTCATGGTGATGAAGTCTCGATGTTCGGCGACCGGCCGATTGCCGATCTCGTAAGTCATCGTACAACATCGACTGACGTCAGACAATCTATTTACGCGTGTAAAATCAATGGATACGGGTAAATACTAACCAATTGTGATTGTCTATGTTGTAGGATGACATAACTCAAGCCGCAGCCGCGCGGTATGTTTGCTCAAGGATTCGTCAGAATGAATCAGTCCCCTCTCTATATTCGCGTCCACCCGGACGACAACGTCGCGATCGTCGCGAACGACGGCGGTCTCGGCGAAGGCGCCACGTTCGCCGATGGCCTCGTGCTGCGCGAACGCGTACCGCAGGGCCACAAGGTCGCGCTGAAGGATCTCGCGGAAGGCGATGCGGTCATCCGCTACAACGTCGTGATCGGCTATGCGACGAAGGCGCTCCCGAAGGGAAGCTGGATCAACGAGCACGTCACGCGCATGCCGACGCCGCCCGAGCTGCACGACCTGCCGATTGCGACGATCAAGGCGCCGGACGAATCGCCGCTGGAAGGCTTCACGTTCGAGGGTTATCGGAACGCCGACGGCTCGGTCGGCACGCGCAACATCCTCGCGATCACGACGACGGTGCAATGCGTCGCGGACGTCGTGCAGCACGCGGTGACGCGCATCAAGGCGGAACTGCTGCCGCGGTATCCGAATGTCGATGACGTCGTGAGCCTCGGTCACACATACGGCTGCGGCGTGGCCATCGACGCGCCCGACGCGATGGTGCCGATCCGCACGGTGCGCAACATCGCGCTGAATCCGAACTTCGGCGGCGAAGTGATGATGGTGTCGCTCGGCTGCGAGAAGCTCCAGCCGGAACGCCTGATGCCGCCGGGCACGATTCCGATCGCGGCGGCATCGGCGGAAACGGAAGACGTGGCCGATATCGGCGACAACACGCACGACGACAACGGCGGCACGGTCGTGTTGCAGGACGAGGCGCACGTCGGCTTCGGCTCGATGATCGAGTCGATCATGCGGATGGCCGAGACGCATCTGAAGCGCCTCAACAATCGCCGTCGCGAGACGTGTTCGGCGGCGGATCTCGTCGTCGGCGTGCAGTGCGGCGGCAGCGATGCGTTTTCCGGGCTGACGGCGAATCCGGCGGTCGGTTTCGCGACCGATCTGCTGGTGCGCGCGGGCGCGACCGTCATGTTCTCGGAGGTCACGGAAGTGCGTGACGGCGTCGCGCAACTGACGGCGCGCGCGGCGAACCGTGAGGTGGCGCAGGCGATCATCCGCGAGATGCAGTGGTACGACGATTATCTGAAGCGCGGCGGCGCGGACCGCAGCGCGAACACGACGCCGGGCAACAAGAAGGGCGGGCTGTCGAACATCGTCGAGAAGGCGATGGGTTCCATCGTCAAGTCGGGGTCATCGACGATTTCGGGCGTGCTGTCGCCGGGCGAGAAGGTGAAGCAGAAGGGTCTGATTTACGCGGCGACGCCTGCGAGCGATTTCATCTGCGGGACGCTGCAGCTCGCGGCGGGCATCAACCTTCATGTCTTCACGACGGGGCGCGGCACGCCGTACAGCCTCGCCGAAGTGCCGGTGCTGAAGGTCGCGACGCGCTCCGATCTCGCGCGCCGCTGGCACGATCTGATGGACGTGAACGCGGGAACCATCGCGACGGGCGAGGCGACCATCGCCGATGTGGGCTGGGAACTGTTCCGGCTGATGCTCGATGTCGCGAGCGGGAAGAAGCAGACGAAGGCCGAGGCGTTGAAGCTGCACAACGCGCTTGTGTTGTTCAATCCGGCGCCGGTGACGTGATTCGATGCGCGCTCGCCGGAAACGAAATCGCCCCGCTTTGAGCGGGGCGATTTTTTTTGCGGGCGCGGTGTGAGGCGGATGAGCGAGCGGAATGCGCGATCGGACCGCCACGCTGGGCCATTCTTTGGCACGATGACATCGAATCGATGACACGAATCGAGCCCATGCCATCTCCTTTCGCCAAACCGCGCCCGCCGATCCCCCGCACCGTCTGGGCGCTCGGCCTCGTCAGCCTGTTCATGGACCTGTCCTCCGAGCTGGTGCATGCGCTTCTACCGATCTACCTCGTGACGACCATGGGCATGAGCGTCACCGCACTCGGCGCGCTGGAAGGCGCAGCCGAAGCAACCGCGATGATCGTGAAAGTCTTTTCGGGCGCGCTGAGCGACTGGCTCGGACGCCGCAAGGGCCTGCTGCTCTTCGGCTACGGCCTCGCGGCATTGACGAAGCCGCTGTTCCCTCTCGCCGAAACGCCCGCGCTGGTCGTGGCCGCGCGTCTCGTCGATCGCTTCGGCAAGGGCATTCGCGGCGCGCCGCGCGATGCGCTGCTCGCGGATGTCGCGCCGCCGGAAATCCGTGGCGCCGCTTTCGGCCTGCGGCAGTCGATGGACACGATCGGCGCGTTCGCCGGGCCGTTGCTCGCCATCGTGCTGATGCTCGCGTTCTCCGATCACATCCGCACGGTGCTCTGGTTCGCGACGGTGCCGGCGTTCATCGCCGTCATCATCATTCTGTTCGGCGTGCGTGAGCCGGAAAGCGCGTCCGCACGAGGCGCGAGCTTCCGCTCGCCGCTGCACTGGCGGTCGATGCGCGAGTTTTCTGGGCGCTACTGGTATGTCGTCGCGATCGGCGCGACCTTCACGCTCGCGCGCTTCAGCGAGGCGTTCTTGGTACTGCGCGCGCAGCAGACAGGACTCGATATCGCGTGGATTCCCGCCGTGATGGTCGTGATGAGCCTCGCGTATTCGGCGAGCGCGTATCCGGCGGGCGTGCTGTCCGATCGATGGGACCGGCGCGCGTTGCTCGCCTGCGGCCTGGCGCTGCTGATCGCGGCCGATGTGCTGCTCGGCGCGGGATCGTCGATGCTCACGCTGTTCGCGGGCGTCGCCTTGTGGGGACTGCACATGGGCTTCACGCAAGGCATTCTCGCGGCGATGGTCGCCGAATCCGCGCCGCCTTCCCTGCGCGGTACCGCATTCGGCGTGTTCAATCTCGCGAGCGGCGTCTGCATGGTGCTGGCGAGTGCGATCGCCGGATGGATCTGGGATCGCCATGGCGCGCCGGCGACCTTCTACACCGGCGCCGCGCTCGCGCTGATACCGCTCGTCATGTGCTTCGCGCCACGGCGAGCGGATTCCGCGTCACGAAAGGCTTGAAGCGCCCGATACATACCGTGCAGCCGGCTTGTTCGCCGACAACTCCGGCGCCATCGCCTGCCGCGCCGCTTCGTACGCGTCCCACTTCGCGCCGTCGTGCAGCGACGGAATCGTCACGAGCTCATCGCGATCGAAGCCGACGAGCGCCGCATCGACCATATCGCCCGCCGACATCACGATCGCCTTGTCGAGATTCTCGATCGGAAGGCCGCCCGTTTCCCAAAAGTCGGTGGCCGTCGCGCCGGGCAGCACGGCCTGCACGCGCACGCCCTTGCCCGCCAGTTCGCGATGCAGCGACTGGCTGAACGCGAGCACGAACGCCTTGGTGCCGCCATACACGCCGTTGAGGATCTCCGGCGCAATGCTGACGATCGACGCAATGTTGATGATCGCGCCACGGCCTCGCGCGACGAAGCCGGGCACCGCCGCGTAAGCGAGGCGCGTGAGCGCGGTCACGTTGAGATCGATCATGCGCGTCATCGCGTCGACGTCGCTGTCGAGCAAAGGCGTATGCGTGCCGATGCCCGCGTTGTTCACGAGCAGCGTGATGCTCGCGTCATTCTTCAGCTTCGCTTCGACAGTGGCGAGCGCGCTGCGGTCGTTCAGATCGGCATCGAGAATCTCGACGCTGCGGCGCGTCTCGTTCGTGATGCGTTCGGCGAGCGCCGCGAGCTTGTCGCGATTGCGCGCGACGAGAATGAGGTCGTAGC
Source organism: Caballeronia zhejiangensis (assembly GCF_000698575.1). GTDB lineage: Bacteria > Pseudomonadota > Gammaproteobacteria > Burkholderiales > Burkholderiaceae > Caballeronia > Caballeronia zhejiangensis. Next base: position 125,873 of record NZ_JFHD01000016.1, on the reverse strand, counting down.
CGCGCCGCGCGAGGCGCTCCGCATAGACCGCGCCGATTCCGGAAGACGCGCCCGTGACGAGCGCCGTGCCGAGGTGTGTCTGCGTCATGTTTCACTCCGTCAGAAAACAAGTGGTTGATTGCGTGAGTGAATTCTGGCCGGATTTGACCGTGACGCAAATGACGTATAGGGTAGTGATTCGTGACATCGCGCGGCAGGAAAACGACATGCACCGCATCGGCTATTTATTGAGCGACGGCTTCCAGATCATGGCGCTCGCCTCGCAGACGGTTTTCGAAATGGCGAACGACGTATCGGGCGAGGCGTTCTACGGCATCGAAAATTATTCGACGGCGGGCGGCGAAGTGCGCTCGTCGCTCGGCATGAAGATCGACACGCGAGCGATCACCGCGCGCACGCAGATGGACACCTGGATCGCCGTCGGCGTCACCACGCCGCTCACGATCGCGCCGCCCGCCGACGTGTTCGCGTTCCTGCGCCGCGCGGCGAAGCGCACGCGGCGTATCGCGGGCATCTGCACGGGCGCATTCGTGCTGGCCGGAGCGGGCCTGCTCGCGAATCGCCGCGCGACCACGCATTGGGCCTACGCGCGCGACATGCAGCGGCTTTATCCCGATGTGCAAGTGGAAGAAGACCGCATCTTCATTGTCGATGGCCCGGTCTGGACGTCGGCGGGCATGACCGCGGGGCTCGATCTCGCGCTCGCGATGGTCGAGAAGGATCTCGGCGCCGATATCGCCCGTTCGGTCGCGCACAAGCTCGTCATGCATCAGCGTCGCGCGGGCGGGCAGTCGCAGCATTCGGAAATGCTCGATCTCGCGCCGAAGTCCGATCGCATCCAGAATGCGCTGAACTATGCGCGCAAGAATCTGAACCGGCCGCTGACGGTCCAGGAGCTCGCGGGCGAGGCGCATCTGAGCCCGCGTCAGTTCAGCCGCGTCTTCACGCTGGAGACGGGGCAGTCGCCGGCGAAAGCCATCGAAGGATTGCGGCTCGAAGCGGCGCGTCTGATGATCGAGAAAAGCCGGCATTCGCTCGAAACGATCGCGCAGGAAACGGGCTTCAGGGACCGCCGTCACATGCGCGAAGCATTCATGCGCGGCTTCGGCGTGCCGCCGCAGGAAGTGCGGCGCGAGGCGCGCACTCAAACGTAACGACTACATCGAGGACAAACAGTGCTGAAGATCAATCCCGCCCGCCTGCTCGACGACCTCCGTCATCTGCGCACGTTCGGCGCAACCGGTCCGGGCGTCGTGCGCCTCTCGCTGTCATCGGTCGATATGGACGCGCGCCGCTGGCTCGCGGGCCGCATGAACGAAGCGGGACTCGCCGCGACGATCGACGGCGTCGGCACCGTGTTCGGCCGCTCGCGCAACGCGGGCCCGGCGCTTTTGATCGGCTCGCACACCGACACGCAACCGACCGGCGGCTGGCTCGACGGCGCGCTCGGCGTCATTTACGGCCTCGAAATCGCGCGGGCGCTCGCCGAATGCGAAACGACGCGTCATTTCGCGGTGGACGTCGCATCGTGGATCGACGAGGAAGGCACGTTCTCGGGCTTTCTCGGCAGCCGCAGTTTCGTCGGCGAAGCCGTCGATGAAGCCCTGCGCCACGCGCGCAATCGCGAGGGCGTCCTGCTCGGCGATGCGCTCGCGCAAGCCGGACTCATCGGCGCGGCGCGCGTGCGTATCGACAGGGCGCGGCACAAGGCGTATCCGGAACCGCACATCGAGCAGGGCGGACGGCTGGAGGCGCACGGCAAGTCGATCGGCGTGGTGACGACGATCGTCGGCATACGCGAGCTGAAGCTGCGCTTGACCGGGCAGCGCAATCACGCGGGCACGACGCCGATGTCGATCCGGCGCGATGCGGGCGCGGCGCTCGTTGCGTTCATCGCGCGCATGGACGAAGCGTTTCGCGCGATCGCCGATGCCGATACCGTCTGGACCGTCGGGCGCATCGAGCTCGATCCGGGTTCGTTCAGCGTGGTGCCGGGCGCGGCGGACATGTATCTGCAATTCCGCGACGCCAGCGCGGAGCGTTTGCGCGCGATGGAAGCCGCGCTCGCCGCGCTGATCCGCGACTTCAATGCAGAAGGGAAAATCGGTGTCGCGATGACGGACAGCGAGCCGCCCGAAGCGCCCGTCGTGATGGACGCCGCCTTGCAGGCGCATATCGCGGAGGCCGCCGAAGCGCTCGCGCCGGGTCAGTGGGAACGCATGCCGAGCGGCGCGTCGCACGATGCGCAGGTGATCGCGCATCATGTGCCGGCGTGCATGCTGTTCGTGCCGAGCATCGGCGGAGTGAGTCACGATTTCATCGAGGACACGGCGGAGTCGCACATCGTGCTCGGCTGCGAAGTGGCGGCGCGGGCAGCGGCGAATATCCTCGCGAGCTTGTCGGCTTAACGCTCGGTGATCTCCGCGATGTATCGCCCGGCGTCGCGCCAGAGGCCGAATCCCGACGCCGGATTCATGTGCCCGACGCGGCCGAGATCGGCGAGCCGCGCGCCCCAGTCGTGCGCCATGCCGGCGACGCGTTCGAAGCGCGCGAGCGGATCGTCATGGCTCGCCGCGACGACGCACGGAAACGGCAGGCGTTCGCGCGGCGTGGGCAGCCATCCGTGCAGCTCGAGTTCATCGGCTGACGGATAGCCTTCCGGCAGCGGCGAATCGAAATCGGGCGGCGTGACGAAGAGCGCGCCCTGAATCTCGCGACGATGCCGCTGCGCCCAGTGCACGGAAATCATCACGCCGGCGCTGTGCGCGACGAGCACGACCGGTCCGTCGATCTGCGCGAGCGCCGCGTCGAGCGCGGCGACCCGCGCGCTCCGATCGAGCTTGTCGCGTTGCAGCGGCGGCACGGTACGCACGTTGTCATGCGCGTTGGCGTAATGCGTCTGCCAGTGGTCCTCGACGTGATCGCGCAGGCCGGGGACCATGAGTATCGTCGGTGCGTTCATGCGTCGATCCATCAGAAGGGCACGTCACCGATGATCCCCGCGCGCTCCATCTTGCGATGACACGGCGGATAGTCCATCACCGCGTAATGCTGCGTGCTGCGGTTGTCCCAGATGGCGATGCTGTTCTTCTTCCAGCGCCAGCGCACCTGATATTCCGGGATATACGCCTGGCTCAGCAGATACGCGAGCAACTGCCCCGCGCCGGGATTCGCGTCCTGCCCGAAGCGCACGCGCTCCGGCGTGTGATAGTTGGTGAAGTGCGTCGCGAAGGCGTTGACGAACAGCACCTTCTCGCCCGTTTCCGGATGCGTGCGCACGACGGGATGCTCGGCATCGGGAAACTGCGCCTTCAGCGCGAGGCGTTTCTCGATAGGCATCGCCGCACCGAAACTCGCCTCGATGCTGTGCCGCGCGCGCAAATCCGCGATCTGTTCCTTGACGTGCGCGGGCAGCTTCTCATACGCGAGCACCATGTTCGCCCACATCGTGTCGCCGCCGACGGGCGGCGTTTCCACGCAGCGCAGCACGCAGCCGAAGGGCGGCGCGACGCGCCAGGTCGCGTCCGTGTGCCACGCGTTTTCGTAGCGGTCGTTCGGCTGATCGGGCGACTTGTAGATACGCACGAGCCCCGGATGGTCCGGATCGCTTCCCGCGACCGGATGATCCTCCAGTTCGCCGAAGCGCCGCGCGAACGCGACGTGCTCCGCGCGCGTGATTTCCTGATCGCGCAGAAAAAGCACGCGATGCGCGAGCAACGCGGCGCGGATTTCGGCGAAGAGGGCGTCGTCGTGAATGGCGTCGGCGAGATTGACGTCGGTGAGTTCCGCGCCGATCGCGCAAGTAAGTTGTTCGATACGCATGAATGTCTCCTCAGACGACGAACACGGACGAACCCGTGGTCTTGCGCGCTTCGAGATCGCGATGAGCGTCCGCCGCGTCGCGCAGTGCATAGCGCTGGTTGATCTCGATGCGAATGCGCCCGCTCGCGACGTGATCGAAGAGTTCGGCGGCGAGCGCATTCTTCTCGGCCGGATCGGCGATGTAATCCGCGAGCGCCGGGCGCGTCAGATAGAGCGAGCCTTTCATCGCGAGCAATTGCGGATCGAACGGCGGAATCGGACCCGATGCGGTGCCGACGCACACCATCAGACCGCGGCGCGCGAGCGAATCGAGCGATGCGTTGAAAGTGGTCTTGCCGACGCTGTCGAATACCGCGTTCACGCCCTTGCCATCGGTCAGTTCGCGCACGCGCGCGGCCACGTCCTCGCGGCTGTAGTCGATCGTGTGCGCCACGCCATGCTCGCGCGCCACGCGCGCTTTCTCTTTGCTCGATACCGTGCCGATCACCGTCACGCCGAGCAGCTTCGCCCATTGCGACACGATCAGCCCGACGCCGCCCGCCGCCGCGTGCAAGAGCAGCGTGTCGCCACGCTCGAAGCGGCGGATGCGCGTCATCAGATAGGCGGCGGTGAGGCCGCGCATCGTCATGGCGGCGGCGCGCGTGCAGTCGATCGCATCGGGCAGATTGACGAGCGGCGCGGCGGAAATGATGCGCTCCGTGCTGTACGCGCCGAGCGTGTTGATGAAACCAGTGTAGGTCACGCGATCGCCTTCCTTCAGATGCGTGACGTTCGCGCCGACCTTCTCGACGACGCCCGCCGCTTCGACGCCCATGCCCGAAGGCAGCGGCACCGGATAGAGGCCCGAGCGGAAATACGTGTCCGCGAAATTGAGCCCGACGGCCTCGTGACGCAGACGGACCTCCAACGGGCCGGGTTCGCCCACGGCGACTTCTTCCCAGCGCAACACTTCCGGACCGCCGGTTTCGTGAAAGCGGATTGCATGTGCCATTGTTTCGTCTCCTTGAGTCTCTGTTTCCTGTATGGCGTTCAGCGCGCGAGCGCGTTCCAGTCGGCGTCGCGCAGATAGCGGCGCGCGGCCGGCAGCACGACGCCTTCGATGCGTCCCATGCGTTCGCACGCGAAGCGCGCGCTCGCAAGCAATGTGTCGTCGATGACCTCGCCATTCGCGATCGATGCCGCGACGCGCGCGAGCAGCGCCGCTTCGCGTTCGGCGAGGCGCGCGAGTTCGTCGAGTTCGGCATCGAGCGTCGATGTGCGCTCGCGCAATGCCGTGGTCAGCGCGGTTTCTTCGTGATGTGTTTCGCGAAGACGCTCGATCGTCCGCGCATCGGGTCGCGAAGTGCGCAGCGCATCGTCGTAAGCGTCCGAGCGCATCCGATGCACGGCGAGCAGCGCGCCCGCCGCCTTCGTGACCATCGGGCGCGCGTCGCTCGGCGCGATCAGCACGGCCACGCCCGGCAAGGGCGGCACCGCGCTGCCTTGCGCGATGCACACGAGGTCGTAATCGTTCGCCGCCGCCGAATCGATGCCCTGCACGCCGAGCACCGTCGCCGGCACGCCGTGCGCGCGAGCGGCGGCTTCGGCGCGGGCGAGGGCGGCCGCGATCCGGCGATGCTGCGCCGCATCGTCGCTCGCGCCCGCATGCAGGCTGACGAACGTGATGCGCGCGCCGAGCGAGCGCGCGAGCTCGGCCGCATGGCCAGTCGCCTCGACGCTGGCGTCGTTGCGCTCGACGGGCACGAGCAGATGTCGGTACATGGTGATCCTTCGGTTTCAATTGCACGGTTGATCGAATCGTAGTGCGGGCGGCGGCCGAGCGCCCCTCTCGCGGCGGGAGGGGCTTGACGCACGCGCGCGATCCGAACCATCCTAGATGGAAGACAAAAAATTACCGATGCCCACCGACTCCCCATCCACCGAGCTCGTGCTGAAGACGATGGCGCCGCGCGCGCCGTCCGGGCTGCTCGCGCGCGCCCGTTTGAACGCCGACACCGCACGCAGCCAGATCGTGCTCGTGCAGGCCGGCGCGGGTTACGGCAAGACGTCGCTGCTCGCGCAATGGCGGCGCGAGTTTCTGGCGCACGGCGCGGCGGTCGCGTGGCTGCTCGCCGACGATCGCGACGACGCGGAGCGCTTCCTGCGCGCGCTCGTCCACGCGATCCGGACATGCTGCGCGCGGCCCTCGTTCGGGCGTCTCATCGCGGAAAATCCGGGCGTGCCCGCCGGCGCGTTCGATCTCGCCACCGCGTGGCTGGCGGAGCTTGCGCAGCTATCGCTCGATGTCGTGCTGATCGTCGACGAAGCCGATCGTCTGCCGGAACCCGGCGCGCAACTGCTCGATTACGTGATGCACAACGCGCCGCAGAATCTGCGCATCGTCGCGGCGGGCCGGCAGGGGCTCGACAAGCCCGCGGCGGAACTGCTCGCCTACGGACAGGCCGAACTCGTCGCGCCGGACGCGCTGCGTTTTCGCGTCGATGAAACCATCGCGCTCGTCACGCAGCGTTTCGGCGCGCGCGTCGACGCCGATGCCGCCGCGCGCCTCTTCGAAATCACCGGCGGCTGGCCGCTCGGCCTGCAACTCGCGCTCACCGCGATGGCGCGCGCGCAGGACCCGCGCACGGCGCTCGACAATCTCGCGGCGGGCCCGCGCGGCTTGCGCGAACCGCTCGTCGCGGCGCTGTTGAGCGAGCTGTCATCCGCCGATGAACGCCTGCTCGTCGACATCAGCGTCGTGGACGTGCTGCACCCCGACTTGTGCGAAGCCCTGACCGGCGACGCCGACGCGCCGCAACGCCTCGCACGTCTCACGCGCGATACGCCCGTCTTCGTGACGGCGGAGGAGAGCGACTGGTGCCGCCTGCATCCGCTCGTGCGCGACGTGCTGCAGACGCGCTTTGCCGCGCTCGCGGACGATGCGCGCGCGGAACTGCATCGGCGCGCGGCGCGCTGGCTCGGCGCGCGCGGCATGCTCGAACAGGCGGCGCGCCACGCGCATGCGGCGGGCGAGCGCGAACATGCGTACGAACTCGCGGAGCAGTCGCTGCACGACGCCGTGAAGCAAGGCCAGCTCGGCACCGTGCTCGAGTGGCTGGAACGTCTGCCGGAAGCGGAACTGGAAAAGCGTCCGCGCCTGTGTCTGGCGGTCGCGTGGGCGCTCGCGCTGGGCGAACGTCATCACGAGGCGCAGCGTCAGGTCGAGCGCGTGCTTGCATCGCCGGGTGCGGACGACGCCTTGCGTTACGAATGCGCGTTGATCCTGAGCGCGGCCGCGTGGTACGCCGACGATCCCGACCGCTTCCTGACGCTTTTCGAGCCGTGGGCGCAGACGCCGCCGCCCAAGGACTCGTGGCTCGCGCAGTCGCATGCGAACCGCCTCGCCGCCCGCGCGATGCTGCTCGGCGAGCCGGCGCAGGCGCGGCGTCTGCAACAGGCGGTGACGCGCGCGCAGATCGGCAAGGGGCTCGGCTATGTCGTGCGCTGGGGCGATCACATGGTCGGCCTGACGTGGCTTCAGGAAGGACAGGTGAAGCTCGCCGAAAGCGTCCTGCTGCCCGCGCTCGCGAGCGCCGAAGAAGACCTCGGGCGGCGTCATCCGCTGACGTGCATGTTCGCGGCGACGTGCGCGTCGATCGCGTATGAGGACGATCGCATCGACGAGGCCGCCGCGCTGCTCGCCAACCGTCTCGACGTGCTCGAACGCGCGGCGTTGCCGGAGACCGTCGTGCTCGCGTATCGCACGGCGGCGCGCATCGCGGCGTTGCGCGGCGACGAGCATCGCGCGCTCGATCTGCTCGAAATGCTTTACGCGATGGGCGTCGCGCGCAATCTGCCGCGTCTTTGCGTGACGAGCCTCGCGGAGCAGGTGAGCGCGCATGCGGGACGCTATCGCGCGCAGACCTGCGATGCGCTCGTCGAGCGTATCGACGCGATCGTCGATGAACACATCGCCACGCGCGGGCCGATCTGGAGCCGCTCCGTGCAGATGCTGCAGACGATGGCGCACGGCGGCGCGGCGCTCGCGCGTCAGGACTGGCCGGCTGCGGTCGAACCGCTCGCGCGCGCGGAACAGATCGCCGCGACGATGAAGCGCGGACGCGAGCGCATCGAGCTGATGGCGTTGCGCGCGTTCGCCCAGGAACGCGCGACGGGCGACGGCCACGCGCCGTTTCTCGAAGCGCTGAACCTCGCGCGCACGTATCATCTCGGGCGCGTGTTGATCGACGCGCATCCCGGTCTCGCCGACTGGGCGCGGCGCGTGAGCGAAGCGGGCGGCGTGGATGCCGGCGAGCGCCCGGTCGTGCCGCCGCATGTCGTGCGCGTGCCGCCGCGTTCGGGCGAAGGCGGGCCGCGCGCGTTGCCGAGCGTGATCCTCACGCCGAAGGAGCGCGAGATTCTCGAACTGCTCGCGCGCACCTTGAGCAACAAGGAAATCGCGCTCGCGGCGGCGGTCGGCGAGGGCACCGTCAAGTGGCATCTGAAGAATCTCTTCGGCAAGCTCGACGCCAGTTCGCGCAAGCACGCGGTGCGCCGCGCCATCGCGCTCGGCCTGCTCGAAGGCGTGCAATAGCGCCTTTTTCAAGCGTTTTCAGCAGGGTTTTCCCGCCTCTCTCGCAATCCCTACCCCTCTCTCCGTGAGAGGGGTTCGGCACTTGGCCGATGCGTATTCTTGCCTCCTGACGCCGCGACCCTATCGGTGCGCGGCGCATCCAGAACAAGATCAGGAGACTCGATGAAGCTCAGATTCGCCACTGCCGCAGGGCTCGTGCTGGCCGCCGGCGGCGCGCATGCGCAATCCACCGTGACGCTCTATGGCGTGCTCGACGCCGGCCTCATGTATCAGAGCGCGTCGGCGGCGAGCTTCGCGCGCAACGCGCGGGACACGGGGAAGGTGTATCGCTTCAAGGACGGCGGCATCTATTCGAGCGTCTGGGGCCTGAAGGCCAGCGAAGATCTCGGCGGCGGCTACTTCATCAACGTGAAGCTGCAAGGCTCGTTCGATTCGGGCACCGGCAAGACCGGCCTCTCCGATACGCCCGGCGCCACCGCGATGTTCAATCAATACGCGACGATCGGCGTGTCCGGCCCGTTCGGCACCTTCAACGCGGGCCGCCAGATCGTGCCGATGATCTGGGCGATGTACGACACCGACGTGCGCCGCGCGCAGTATTTCGGCAGCGTGCTGACCGCATGGCTCGGCATGAACACGGCGGCCGGCTGGCCCGGCACGAGCACCAACGGCTCGATCGGCGCGCTCTACGACAGCAACGCGCTCGTGTATCAGTCGCCGACGTATGCGGGTTTGTCGGCATCGCTCGAATACGCGCCCGGCGGCGTGGCGGGACAGTTTCAGGGCGGCACGCGCGAATCGGCGGTGCTGAAGTACTCGAACTTCGGCTTGACGCTGACGGCTGTCTACTACAACGGCCACGACGCGAATCCCGCGCCCGGCTCCGTGCCCACCGGACTCAACAACAATCGCATGATGTATTTCGGCGGCCTGTACACGACGCACGGCTTCTCGATCTCGATGTCCTACGCGAACGGCAAGAACCCCGCCGATTCGGATCGCGCGAACTTCGACATGTACTCGGGCGGTCTTGGCTATCGCTTCGCGCCCAATCTCAACGTGACGACCGGCGTCTACTACATCAAGGACAAGAACCAGTCGTCGAATCACTCGCTGGAATTCGCGATCGGCGCGGAATACAACCTGTCGAAGCGCACGCTCGCGTATGCCGAAGTCGGCCACGTCGACAACAACGGCACAATGAACCAGATGATCGCCTACGGCCAGCCGACCGCGCCGGGCAAGTCGACGACCGCGGCCATGCTCGGCCTGCGCCACAACTTCTGAATATTTGGAGACAAGGATGCAAGACACGTATTTCGACCCGCACGCCGCGCCCGACGCGTATTCGTACCCGTTGCTCATCAAGCAGTTGCTGCACACGCCGCTCGCGAATTCGCCGGATCAGGAGATCGTCTATCGCGGCGCGGTGCGGCAGTCGTATCGCACGATGACGGAGCGCGTCGCGCGCCTCGCGAATGCCCTCGACGCGCTCGGCGCGAAGCATGGCAGCACCGTCGCGATGATGGACTGGGACAGCCATCGCTATCTCGAATGCTATTTCGCCGTGCCGATGATGGGCGCGGTCCTGCAATCGGTGAACGTGCGGCTTTCGCAGGACGAGATTCTGTACACGCTCAATCATGCGGGCGCGGACATGCTGATCGTGCATACCGATTTCCTGCCGGTGATCGACGCGATCAGAACGCGCCTCGAAACCGTGCGTACTTTCATCTGGATCGATGAGCAAGGCGTCGCGGTTCCGGAGCACGGCATCGGGTTCGCGCGTGAATACGAAGCGATGCTCGCCGCCGCCGATCCCGTGCGCGAGTTTCCCGATTTCGACGAGAACACGCGCGCCACGACGTTCTACACGACCGGCACGACCGGCAAGCCCAAGGGCGTGTACTTTTCGCATCGCCAGCTCGTGCTGCATACGATTGCCGGAATGGCCGCGCTCGCGAGCCCGGCGAGCGGCCAGCGCTTTCATCGCGGCGATGTCTACATGCCGCTCACGCCGATGTTCCATGTGCACGCGTGGGGCATGCCCTACATCGCGACGATGCTCGGCGTGAAACAGGTGTACCCCGGCCGCTATGTGCCGCAGAACATCATGCGTCTGATCGAGGAAGAAGGCGTGACGTTCTCGCATTGCGTCGGCACGATCCTGCATATGCTTCTGACATGCCCGGATGCCGACGCCGTCGATTTGCGCCGATGGAAGGTCGTGATCGGCGGCGGCGCGCTGACCGAAGGACTCGCGCGCGCGGCGCTCGGACGCGGCATCGACGTGTTCTCGGGATACGGCATGTCGGAGAGCGGTCCGCTGCTGAGTCTCGCGCAATTGCCCCCGCACGCGGACACGCTCCACGCCGACGAGCAAGTGCGCCTGCGTTGCACGACGGGCCGCGCGATTCCGCTCGTCGACTTGCGCATCGTCGACGACGAACTGCGCGAAGCGCCGCGCGATGGCCGCACGTGCGGCGAGATCGTCGCGCGCGCGCCGTGGCTCACGCAAGGCTATCTGAAGAATCGCGAGGCATCCGCGACGTTGTGGGAAGGCGGCGCGCTGCATACGCAGGACATCGGCAACGTCGATGCCGACGGCTATCTGCGCATCACCGATCGCGCGAAGGACGTCATCAAGTCGGGCGGGGAATGGGTGTCGTCGCTCGAAGTCGAAAGCCTGATCTCGCAGTTGCCGGGCGTGGCCGAGGTCGCGGTGATCGGCGTGCCCGATGCGAAGTGGGGCGAACGCCCGCTCGCGCTCGTCGTGCAGAAGCCGGATTGCGCGGCGCCGATCACGGAGGAAATGATCACGCGATATCTGCGCGGCATCGCCGAAACCGGACGCATCTCGCGCTATGCGGTGCCGCGCGACGTGCGCTTCATCGACGCGATCAGCAAGACGAGCGTCGGCAAGATCGACAAGAAGACGCTCCGGGCGCGCTTCGCCGACATTCAGGCGGCGGGCGTCTGACAGGCGAGCCAGGCGTCGACGGCGCTGCCTATCGTCGGATGAAAGCACGCATCGGGAAAGATCGGCGTCAGTTCGAAGCGCCTGAGCTTGTCGCGAACCGGGTCTTTCATCTCGGCGAAATGCAGCGCGATGCCGCGTTCCTGCAACGCGCGATGCAGTTCGCGCAGCATGTCGGCGGACGTGACATCGACGCTCGTGACCGGCTCGGCCGTCACGACGACGCGTTTGACTTGCGTCGGCGCCTGCTTCACCGCTTCGAGCACGCGCTGCTGGAACAGCTCGGCGTTCGCGAAGAAAAGCGGCGCGTCCCAGCGGAACAGCAGCAGGCCCGGAACCTGTTCCGCTTGCGGGTATCGCATCGTGTCGTGATAACCGCGCAGTCCTTCCACGCGCCCGAGCACGGCGTAATGCGGCCGCCATCCATCCCATAGGAATTCTATGACCGCGATCACCACGGCGATGCAGATGCCGGGAATCGCACCGAACACCGCCACGCCGGCGAAGCAGCAGATCGACAGCCAGAACTCCCATTGCTGAATGCGATAGATGCGCTTCAGATCCCTGAACTCGAATAGTCCGATGGCCGCGGCAATCACGACGGCCGCGAGCGCGCTGCTCGGCAGATGACGCAGCAGATTCGGCCCGGCGAGCAGCACGGCCGCCACCGCCACCGCGCCGACGATGCCCGTCATCTGCGTGCGCGCGCCCGCCGCTTCCGCGACAGGCGTGCGCGACGAACTGCTGCTGACCGGGAAGCCCTGAAACAGACCGGTCGCGAGATTGGCGACGCCGAGCGCGATCATCTCCTGATTCGGATCGACGCGCGTATTGGCGCGCGCCGCGAAGGTGCGCGACAGCACGCTGGTATCGGCGAAAGCGATGAGCGCGACCGCGCAGCCGCCGAGCACGATGCGCACGAAATCGGCATCGCTCAGCCACGGCAGCGAGAACGCGGGCAGTCCTTGCGGGATGGTCCCGAGCACTTTCACGCCGCGCTGGTCGAGATGGAACACGCTCACGCATAGCGTCGCGAGCACGACGGCGATGAGAATGCCCGGCACCTTGTCGAAGCGCTTGAGCAGGAGAATGAGCGCGAGGCTCGCCGCGCCGACGGCGAAGCTGTACCAGTTCGACTGGCCAGCGGCGATGCCTTTGGCGAGAGTCGCGAGATCGCGCAACGGCCCGTGATCTTCGATGGATATCGCAAAGAGCTTCGGCAACTGGCTGATCAGCACGGTCAGCGCGATGCCGTTCATATAGCCGTAGCGAATCGGCTTCGAGAGCAACTCGGTGACGAAGCCGAGCTTGAGCAAGCCGAAAACGACGCACACCAAACCGGAGACGATCGCCATCATGCCCGCGACGGCGATCGCGCGCGACGGATCGCCGGATGCGCTCAGCACGACGACCGCGAGCACGGGCGCGGCGAGCGCGGAATCGGGGCCGAGCACGAGAATGCGGCTCGGGCCGAAGATCGCGTAGGCGAGTAGCGGGACGATCGTCGCATAGAGGCCGCACACGCCCGGCACGCCCGACGCCTGCGCATATGCGACGCCGACGGGCACGAGCATCGTCGTCAGCACGAGTCCGGCGATGATGTCGTTCTTCAGCCACCCCACGCGATAGTCGCGCAGCAACGCGATCAACGGCACATGACGCGACCAGCCTTGCACGCCGCCGCCGCTCGAGCCTTCTTGTAACGTTTGTTCGGATGGCATGACCGATTCCACGCAACGTGTGCACTGATTCCGTTGTAGCCGGAATCCGAATGGGGTCAAGCGGATGAAACGATCCGACAGAAATATTGAAACGCTTAACACCCGCCGATGCGACGTGCGCCCGAGCCGTCCACTTGTAATCCGCGACGCCTCACATATCCTTGCTCAGTGTGACGAAGCGAAGCGGGAGACGACCATGAGCGATGTTCCTGCAGTCGCGCACGATCACGCGGGCTATCGCACGCGGACCGGCTCGCGCTTCCCGCTCGGCGCGACGGTCATGCCGGGCGGCGTCAACTTCTGCGCGTTCTGCCGCCGCGCGACGCGCGTCGAACTATTGCTGTACGCATCGGAAGAGAGCGTCGAACCGTTTCAGGTCATCGCGCTCACGAGCGAAACGAACCGCACGTATTTCTTCTGGCATGTGTTCGTCGAAGATCTGCCGCTGCGTTGCTGCTATACGTGGCGCGCATACGGCCCGCTCGACGTGCCCCAGATGAGCGACGAAGCCGCGAGCCGGAAGGAACTGCTCGATCCGCAAGCGCGCGGCGTGAGCGACCGCTTCTACGATCGCGCGCAGGCCGCCGCTGTGCACGCCGCCGAACACGCGTCGCTCAGAGGCATCGTGACGGAGCCGTTGAATCGGCCCGTCGACGACGTGGACATCCGCACGCTCGACGACGCGATCATCTACGAACTGCATGTCGGCGGCTTCACGCGGCATGCGTCGAGCGGCGTGCGTCATCCGGGCACGTTCGCAGGTCTCATCGAAAAGATTCCCTATCTGAAGGCGCTCGGCGTCACGCATGTCGAACTGCTTCCCGTGATGGCCTTCGACGAACAGGACCTTCCCGCCTTCGCCGCCGAGCGCGGACTTCGCAACTATTGGGGCTACAGCACATATGGCTTCTATAGCCCGCATCCGCGCTATTGCGTCGAGCCCGCGCGGGCGCCGCAGGAATTCCGCGAACTCGTCGACGCATTGCACGCGGCTGACATTCGCGTGCTGCTCGATGTCGTGTTCAATCACACGTCGGAGGCGGGCAACAACGGCCCGCTGATCCACTTCAAGGTCTTCGCCAACGACGCCTTCTATCAGTCCGACCCGAACGATTCGCGGCGATACCTCGATTACACGGGCTGCGGCAATACGGTCAATTGCAATCATCCGCTGGTGTCGGCGTTCATCATGCGTTGCCTCGAATACTGGGTGCGCGAACTCGGCGTCGACGGCTTCCGCTTCGATCTCGCGAGCGTCTTTGCTCGCGGCGAGCACGGCGAATTGCTGCGCACGCCGCCGTTACCCTGGGCGATGGAAGCATCGCCGATCCTCGCGCGCGTGCCGTTGATCGCCGAAGCCTGGGATGCGGGCGGCCTTTATCACGTCGGCACGTTCCCCGGCATGGACTGGTCCGAGTGGAACGGGCGTTATCGCGACGCGATCCGGCGCTTCGTGCGCGGCGAGCCGGGCGTCGTCGGCGAAGTGTGCACGCGCATCGCGGGCAGCGCGGACCTCTACGAGGACGATGGCCGGCTGCCCGCGAACAGCATCAACTTCGTGACGTGCCATGACGGCTTTACGCTCGCCGATCTCGTCAGCTACGACGCGAAGCACAACGAGGCGAACGGCGAGGACAACCGAGACGGCAGCAACGACAATCTGTCGTGGAATTGCGGCGCGGAAGGCGAGACGGACGATCCCGCGATCATCCAACTGCGGCTTCGGCAGGCGCGCAACTTCATCGCGATCCTGCTGCTGAGCCAAGGTGTGCCGATGCTTCTCGCCGGCGACGAGCTCCTGCGCAGCCAGCGCGGCAACAACAACGCGTTCTGTCAGGACAACGCGCTTTCGTGGATGGACTGGCAACTTTCCGACGACGCGCGCGACATGTTGCGTTTCACGCGCGAGATGATCGCGCTGCGCAAGCGTCACGCGAGCCTGCGCCGCCGACGCTTTCTGACGGGACGTCCGGCGAACGGACAGACGCATCCCGATGTCGCATGGCACGGCGAACGTCTCGATGCGCCCGCGTGGCACGACCCCGGCGCGCGCTTCGTGGCGTTCACGCTCGCGGGCCACGCGCCGGGCGAGCCGATGCTGCACATCGTCCTCAACATGAACGACGATGCGCGCGAGGCCGCGCTGCCGGCGGTGGACAATTCGAGCTGGCTGCGCGTCGTCGATACATCTGCCGAATCGCCGAACGACATTGTTCCGAATGTCGAAACGGCGCTCGTCGAGCGCGGTGCGTGCCGCGTCGAGGCGCGCAGCGTCGTCGTGCTTCAGTCCCGTTGAATGCGCACGGCGGTGCTGGACTGTGCGACGCAAAGCGCCTTTAATGTTCGTGTACTGCCGAGTTGCTTTGTCCACCCACAGGAGGCGGCATGGATGCAGTCAGAACCTTCCTCGAGAATCAGTCGTTGTTCGCGCTTTTTCTGACGATCGCGCTGGGCTATCTGATCGGTGAAATCAACATCAAAGGCGTGGCCCTCGGCTCCGGCGCGGTGCTGTTCGTCGGGCTCGCGATCGGCGCGTTCGCGCCGAAGTCCGCACCGCCGCCGTTGCTCGGCACGCTGGGGCTGCTGCTGTTTTTATACGGCATCGGCATTCAGTACGGCGCGCAGTTCTTTCGCGGACTAACGAGCCGCGAGGGCATGAAGGCGAACATCGCCGCGTGCGTCGGCGTGATCGTCGCGGGCCTCGTGGCGTGCGGCTTCATCCACTTCGGCATCAAGCTCGCCGATGCGCTCGGCATGTTCGCCGGCAGCGGAACCAGCACGGCGAGCCTGCAGGTCGCGATCGCATCGATGAAAAGCAACGATGCGGCCGTCGCGTACAGCATTTCCTATCCGTTCGGCGTCGCCGGGCCGATCCTGCTCATCTATCTGCTCAACGTTGCGCTGAAGGTAAAGATTCAGAAGCCGCCCGCGAAGATACTCGAAACGGCCGAAATCGCGCTGCGAAACGCGGGCCTCGTCGGCCTCAGGTTGTCGGAGCTGTCGAGCCGGCTGCCCTCGGGCGTGGCGATCGCGGCGGTGCGGCGCGCGCATCACAATCAGTTGCCCGCCGCCGACCTCACGCTGCGCGCTGACGACGTGCTGCTCGCCACGAGCACCGATCGCCGTCTGCTCGAAGAAGCCGCCGCGCTCTGCGGCGAAATGCAGCCGGGCCGCATGACGAGCCATCGCGAGGACCTCGACTACATGCGCGTGTTCGCGTCGAATCCGGCGGTCGTCGGCATGGCGCTCGGCGACATCCGCTTTCCCGATGGCGTGAACTGCGCCATTGCGCACGTGCGGCGCGGCGACGCGGACATGCTCTCGACGCCCGATCTCATCCTCGAAGCGGGCGATCGCGTCGGGCTGCTCGTCAATCGCGCGCATCAGGCGACCATGCGGACGTTCTTCGGCGATTCGATCAAGGGCACGGCGGACCTGAGCTTCATCTGCCTCGGCATCGGCGCGGCGCTGGGCTTGCTGGCCGGCGCGATTCCGCTGCCGATTCCCGGCCTCGGCGCGTTCAGTCTGGGTCTCGCCGCGCTGCTCCTGGTCGCGCTGTGTCTCGGCAAGGCGCGCCGCAACGGGCCGTTCGTCTGGGTGATGCCGCTGTCCGCGAATCTCGTCTTGCGCAATCTCGGCCTCACGATTTTTCTCGCGCAAGTGGGCATTTCGTGCGGGCCGAAGTTCGTCGACACCGTTGGCACCGCCGGGCCGATTCTGCTCGTCTTCAGCATCATCACGGTATTCGTGCTCGTGGCGGTCACGGCGATATGCTGCCTGTGGATTTTCAGGCTGCCGTTCGACACGTCGATCGGCGTGATCTGCGGCGCGACCGGCAATCCGGCGATCCTCGCGTTCGCGAACCGCGTCGCGCCGACGGATCAGCCGGACATCATGTACGCGATGATTTTTCCGTCGATGACCATCGTCAAGGTGTTATTCGTGCAGATCGCCATATCGCTGGCCGCGGGTTAGGCTCTTGACCGGCCCGTCAATACAATTTTCAAGGAGTGCATCATGGAAGTGGCGATCTATAGTTCGACCCCTTACGAGCGTCAGTACATCGACCAGGCGAACAAGAAGGAAAACCACAAGCTCCGGTACCACGACATGTCGCTCGACATGGACACCGTCGAGCTCGCGGCGGGCTACGGCGCGGTCTGCATCTTCGTCAACGATACGGCGAATGCCGAAGTGCTCGAAGCGCTGCACAAAGGCGGCACGCGTCTCGTGGCGCTGCGCTGCACCGGCTTCAACAACGTCGATCTCGCGGCCGCCGCGAAGCTCGGCATCAAGGTGGTTCGCGTCGTCAACTATTCGCCGAACTCGGTCGCGGAGCACGCGGTCGCGCTCTTGCTCGCGATCAATCGCAAAGTGCATCGCGCATACAACCGCACGCGCGATTCGAACTTCTCGCTCGACGGCCTCATCGGTTTCGATCTGTACGGCAAAACCGTCGCGGTCGTGGGAACGGGCAAGATCGGCTGCGTGTTCGCGAAGATCATGCAGGGCTTCGGCTGCAACGTGATCGGCTACGATCCGTATCCGTCGAAACAGTTCGAGGCGCTCGGGTTGCGTTACGCGACGTCCGGCGAGATCGGCGAGAAGGCGGACATCGTCGCGCTCTTTTGCCCGCTGACGCCAGAGACGCATCACATCATCAACGCGGAATCGCTCAAGCGTTCGAAGCACGGCGCGTTGCTCGTCAATACGAGCCGCGGCGGACTGATCGACACCGAAGCGGTGATCGAAGCGCTGAAGACGGGACAACTGGGCGGCCTCGCAATCGACGTCTACGAACAGGAAGCCGATCTCTTCTTCCGCGATCTCTCGAGCGAAATCATCACCGACGACGTTTTCCAGCGGCTCGTGTCGTTTCCGAATGTGATCGTGACGGGGCATCAGGCTTATCTGACGCGCGAAGCGTTGACAACGATCTGCGAAACCACGCTGCAGAGCATCACGGCTTTCGAGAACAATCAACCCCTGGAAAACGAGGTGAAGGTCGGATAGCCGCGCGCTCATGCACGAGGAGACTTCGCCGGGCAAACGCACGCGAGCGCCGGTGCTCGACACCGTCGATCGCGTGTCGGAGCTGTGCTTCGGCCTCTTCATGGCGCTGACGTTTGTCGGCACGGTATCGGCGGCGACGGGCGGCGAGGCGGCGGGACACAAGATGCTCTACACGGCGCTCGGCTGCAATCTCGCGTGGGGTCTCGCCGATGCCGTCATGTATCTCGTTCGCACGATCGCGGACCGCGCGCGCAGGCACGCGCTCGCGCTTGCGATCCAGCGCGAGCGCGATGCGGCGGCGGGCGTGCGCATGTTGCGCGAGAGAGTATCCGCGACGCTCGATCCGTTCATCTCCGACGACGATCTCGAATCCATCCGCAAGCGCATCGCCGCGAGCGACAGCCTGCCGGAACGCGCGCGCTTCGTGCGCGACGATTTTCTCGCGGCGCTGGGCATCTTCATCATCATCGTACTGTCGACCTTTCCGGTCGCCGCGCCTTTTGTTCTCGTCAAGCACGTTCCGACCGCGCTCTTCATATCGCGCGTGCTCACGCTCGCGATGCTGTTTTGCTGCGGCTTCGCGCTGGGCGGTTATGCGGGTTGGCGCGGCTGGAAGGCCGGTCTCGCGATGATGGCGCTCGGCGTGCTTCTGACGATGGCGATCATCGCTTTAGGCGGGTAATTAAAAGCCCGAGTCGTTCGACAAATCAGCGAACAAACACCTATGCGGCGATTCTTGAATTCGCCAGGACGTTCGCATATCTTCGAATATGCATGTTTTTCGCGGCGCTGCGTCCGGCGCGCATCAAGCTACAAACGGCAACACGAGAATACAAATTTGCTGTTCTGGTCAGAGGTTCTTCACGCGTTCGCTTCCTGAATCCGGTGTGGTCTGTATTGCAGACTATCGCGTGCAATCCGGCGCAAGCGGCGCGATGACTTTCATTGTCAATAACGACGGCGTCGTGTATCAAAAGAATCTTGAATCGCCAACTCTGGAAATCAGGCAAGGAGTCGCCATGAATGCAACGAGATTGCGTGCCGGCTGCGCCATCGTGATCGCCGTGATGGCGCTCGACGCCATTGCGCAGAGCAAGCCGATCGCTTATCCGGCCAAGGGACAGAGCGCGCAGAAGCAGCAAAGCGACGACGGCGCGTGCTACAGCTGGGCGAAGAGCAACACGGGCATCGACCCGGCGACGGCATCGGCGGCGCCGCCACCGCAAGGCGGACCGGCTGTGGGCGGCGGCGAGCGCGTCGGCGGCGCGGCGCGCGGCGCGGCGGGCGGCGCGGTGATCGGTGCGATCGCGGGCGATGCGGGCAAGGGCGCGGCCATCGGCGCGGCGACGGGCACGATGGCCGGCGGCATGCGCGCACGGCAGAACAAGCGGGCGCAGGAATCCAACGCGCAGGCGCAGAGCCAGGGCGCGATGCAGACGTACTATCGCGCGTGGTCGGCGTGCATGCAGGGACGCGGTTACACGATCCAGTAACGTCATCGCGGTATCGATAGAACAAAAGGAGCGCGAACATGAAACGCGTCAGCCTCGTTGTCTTGTCATGCCTTGCGCTATCCGCAAGCGCCTTTGCAGCCGATCCCACCGCCGATCCTCAGGCCGACGTCAGCGTCGTGCGAAACCCGGACGGCGCGACGGTGCAGGGCGTCGCGAAGGTGACGGCGACGATCGTCGGCATCGATCCGGCGACGCGCACCGTCACGCTGAAAACGAACGCCGGCAAGGTGATGGAACTGGAAGTCACGAACGAAGCGCGCAACTTCGATCAGCTCGCAGTCGGCGATGTCGTCACCGCGCAGTACCGCGAGTCGTTGACGCTGAGCCTGCTCGACAAGAAGACGCAGCCGTCGCGTTCCGAGAGCGACTCGGCCGAGCGCGCGGCGCCGGGCGCGAAGCCGGGCGGCGAGGTCGGGCGCGAAGTGACGATCATCGCCGATGTGATCGCCGTCGATCGTCATGCGAAAACCGTGACGCTGCGCGGGCCGCGCGGCGAGACGGTCGATCTGCACGTTCAGGATCCCGAGCGCCTGAAGCGCGTCAAGAAGGGCGATCAGGTGAAGGCCGTTTATACGGAAGCGTTCGCCATATCCGTGGAACCCGCCATGACAAAATAAGGCGCCACGAACCGTGGCGGACGCGGGAGAGACCCATGAAAAAACGCTTTGCATTCGCGCTGACGCACGGCGCGTGCGCCGTCGCGCTCGCGCTCGCCGGTTGCGCGCAGCCGGAACAGCGCGTGCAGCCCGGCATGGATCAGCAGGCGATCGTCGCCAGGCTCGGGCCGCCGAAGGAAACCTACGACCTGCCGAACGGCGGCAAGCGTCTGATGTGGCCCACGCAGCCGATGGGATCGACGACCACGGCCGTCGATCTCGATGCGTCGGGCAATACGGTCAGTGTTCGGCAAGTGCTTCAGGAAAACGAGTTCTACCGCGCCGAGGTCAACAAGTGGACGCGCAACGACGTGATGATCGCGTTCGGACGCCCGTTCGAGACGGCCTATTTCAAGCGGATGGATCGCGAGGTGTGGACGTATCGATACCTGGAGAACAACATCGACCACATGCTGTTCCATTTCTATTTCGACGCTCAGGGCGTGCTCCGGCAGACGCAGAAGCAGCCCGATCCGAAATACGATCCGAGCCAGCGCAACGTGCTTTGAACGGCGCGCGCTAGAAGCTGACGGCGAGGCCGAACGACACGCCGTGCACGTTGTGGCCGAATACGTAGCGCACCATCGCGCGCGTGCGCGTGATGACGACAGGATATTTGCTGCTGTCCAGTTCGAGCCCGACGCCGAGCGATGTCAGATCGTTGAAGCCGAGCACGCCCGCGCTGTCGCCGAAGTAATGCGAGTACGCGGTTTCGAGCACGTAGCGCACCGGCCTGTCGAGCGCGGCGAAGCCTGTGGGCGCACGCCAGCGCGCCCACAGGCTGAACTGCTGCGCGGTCGCGGAGCCTTGCACCGCTTCCGAGGAACTGCCGAAGCTGCGTAGATAAATATCGGTTGCGCGCAGTTCGACATCGACCTCGTAGTGCTCGCGATAATGCTCGAGATCGAGCATCAGCGAGCCGCCGACGCCGTACGCATTGAGCGCGCCGTCCTCGAGGAACTGCAGATTGGTGTTGGCGACGTGATTGAACACCGTCTGCGCGATGCGCGCATCGCTCGCGACGCGGCCGATCATGCCGTTGATGATCGGGCGAAATTTCAGCTCGCTCGTGATCGGGAAGTCCCAGCCGACGCCAACCGTCGTGCTGAACGTGTTCCATTTCGCAGGCACCGCGCGCTGCTGGTCGCCGTCGGTCGCGATGAAGGTCGGATCGTAGCGGCTGTACGCGAGCGTGCCTTCGAGGTAGAGCGGAAACGAATTGCTGAGGGTAAAGCCGCCGCCGAGTTGCGTCTGACCGAAGCCCGGATTGCCGGTCGTGCCGCTATTGATCGACAGTGAACTTGTCGTGACATCCGGCACCGCGGTGTACGACATGATCGCGAGCACGGAATTCGCATACTGCTTGACGTTTGCGCCGACGACCGCGCGGTCCGGCGCGCCCTGCGCCAGCGCGGCGCAGGGCGCGGCAGCGAGGACGAAGAGCATCACGAAATTTCGCAACCTGGTCGGGAAAGGGGTTGGCTTTCGCATCTGCGGGGCGCGTCAGAACGTTAATTGGTTTAGTTGGTCATGCGTTGCATTTGCTGCTCCGCCATACGCGGGAAATGTAGCCTAACGATCGCGGCGCGCCAAGGTCATTGCACACGAGTGTGTTCACAGGACGACGGAAGTTTTCCTAAACTGAAGCTATCTCGCGCACCGCTTCCGGGAGACATCGATGAGACTGAACGAGCCGCGCATGGTGGTTGCCTCGATTGGCGTGTTCATCTGGCTCGCCGGGCTGTATTTCACGATCCACGGCCTTCTGTACGACATGAAACTCGAATTCCGTTACGGCATGTGGGCGCTCGGCATCGGGATCGTGACTTTCGTCGTCGCGCTGAATCCGCTCGCGCAGCGCAAATCGGCCAAGCGAGATGGGTCGACCTGAGCCGTCCGTTGGTGTATTAGTCGAAGAAACGTCGCACAACTCAACGGAGAATCTTGCAATGGGCGATCTCTGGATAGGCAACGTGGAAGAGTCCACGACCGACGACGAAATCAGGGAATTTCTCTGCCGCTACGGCTTTCCACCCTACGATTCGATTCAGCGCGTGACGGGCACCGGCGAGCATCCGGCCGCGGTCGTCACCTTCGATTCGATCGAGCCGCACGTGCTGCGCACCTTTCAGCCGCGCATCCACAACATGTTCTGGAAGAACCGCACGCTCGTGGTGCAGGTCGTGCCCGAGCGCAACGAAACCTGACGGCGTCATGACGGGTCCGCGACCATGTGCCGCGCGCATCGTCGCGACGGCGGACTCGGTTCGTCCGCGCGGATGGCATCCAAAAATATCGGGAGACAGCAATGAACGAAGAGAGGGCTGTCGGCGAATCGAGAGGCGTGCGTGAAGGCGCGGGCGTGCATGAGCGCCTGAACAGGAAACAGTACGAAAAAGAGCTTGCGCGCCTGCATGTGGAACTCGTGAAGCTGCAGGAATGGGCCGTCTACACGGGCGCGAAAGTCTGCGTCGTGTTCGAGGGACGCGACGGCGCGGGCAAGGGCGGCACGATCAAGGCGATTACCGAGCGGGTGAGCCCGCGCATCTTCCGCGTGGTTGCGCTGCCCGCGCCCACCGAGCGCGAAAAGACGCAGATGTACGTGCAGCGCTATCTGCCGCATCTGCCCGCCGCGGGCGAGATCACGCTTTTCGACCGAAGCTGGTACAACCGCGCGGGCGTCGAACGCGTGATGGGCTTCTGTACCGAGGACCAGGCGAAAACCTTTCTGAAAGGCGTGCCGCTCGTGGAGCGCGCGATCATCGATTCGGGCGTGATTCTGCTCAAGTACTGGCTCGAGGTCGGTCAGGAAGAGCAGACGCGGCGTCTCGAGGAACGCATCCACGACGAACGCAAGATCTGGAAGCTCTCGCCGATGGACCTGCGTTCCTACAGCCGCTGGTACGACTACTCGCGCGCTCGCGACGACATGTTCGAGGCCACCGACACGGAACAGGCGCCGTGGTACGTCGTGCGTTCCGACGACAAGCGCCGCGCGCGCCTGAATCTCATCAGCCATCTGCTCGCGAATATCCCGTACAAGGCCGTGCCGCGCGAAAAGGTGAAGTTGCCGAAGCGCCAGAAGGCGGAGGGTTATCGCGAAAGCGATCGGCCGCTGCGCTACGTGCCCGAGCGTTTTTAGCGCGACTTCGGAACGCGGGATCGTCATGCCGCATCGCGCGTCCATCGCGCCCGAATGGCTGTTTCGTTACGAGAAGCCGTGGGCGCGCGCCGATATCGTCGCGGGCCTGACGGCGGGGGCGGTCGTCATACCGAAGGCGCTCGCGTACGCGACCATCGCGGGCCTGCCGGTTCAGGTCGGCCTCTACACGGCCTGCGTGCCGATGATCGTGTACGCGTTCGTCGGCACGTCGCGCGCGCTGTCCGTCAGCACGACGACCACGCTCGCGATTCTCGCGGCGAACGCGCTCGGCGCGACCGTCGCGAATGGCGATCCGCACGCGCTCGCCGTCGCCAACGCGACGCTGACGATGCTCGTCGGCATCATGCTCGTCGCGGGGGCGTGCCTGCGTCTCGGGTTCGTCGCGAACTTCATTTCCGAGCCGGTGCTCGTCGGTTTCAAGGCGGGCGTGGCGATCGTCATCGTCGTGGATCAGTTGCCGAAGCTCTTCGGCATTCACTATCCGAAGGGATCGTTCTTTCACAACGTCGGCGCGTTCGTCGCGGGCTTGCCGCATCTGTCGGCGAGCACGCTCGCGCTCGCGTTGGCGACGCTCGCCGCGCTCATCGCGCTCGAACGCTTCGCACCGCGCGCGCCCGCGCCGTTGTTCGTCGTCGCGGCGGCGATCGTCGCGGTGGCCGCGTTCGGTCTGCGCGCGCACGGCGTCGAAACGGTCGGCGCGGTGCCGGCGGGATTGCCGTCGTGGACACGGCCGGATCTGTCGCTTGCATTGAAGCTGTGGCCGGACGCGCTCGGCATCGCGTTGATGAGCTTCACCGAAAGCATCGCGGCGGCGCGGGCGTTCGCACGCAACGACGAACCCGCGCCCGATGCGAACCGCGAACTGCTCGCGACCGGCCTCGCGAACGCGGCCGGCGCGCTTTTCGGCGCGATGGTCTCAGGCGGCGGAACGAGCCAGACGGCCGTCAACCGGCAGGCGGGCGCGCGCACGCAACTCGCGGGACTCGTGACGGCGGCGCTCGCGCTCGCCGTCATGCTGCTGTTCGCGCCGCTCATGGCGCTGATGCCGCACGCGACGCTCGCGGCCGTCGTCGTGTTCTATTCGATCGGGCTTTTCAGCCCCGCCGAATTCCGCGCGATCCTGAAGATTCGCCGCACCGAATTCGTGTGGGCGCTCACGGCATGCGCGGGCGTCGTGTTGTTCGGAACGCTGGAAGGCATCGTGGTGGCGATCGTCGTGTCGCTCTTCGCGCTCGCGCATCAGGTGTCCAATCCGCCTGTGTACGCATTGAAGCGGATACCGGGAACCAACGTGTTCCGGCGCGCTTCGTCGCGGCATCCGGACGACGAAGCGTTTCCCGGCTTATTGCTGCTGCGTCCCGAAGGGCGGATATTCTTCGCGAATGCGCAACGTGTCGCCGAAAAGATCCGCCCGCTCGTGCGCGATTCCGACGCGAAGATCGTCGTGCTGGATCTGAGCCGCGTCTTCGATGTCGAATACACCGCGCTCAAGATGATGATCGAAGCCGAAGCGCGCCTCGCCGCGAACGGCACCACGCTCTGGCTCGCGGGCCTGAATCCGGGCGTGCTCGCGGCGGTGCGGCGCTCGCCGCTCGGCGCGCTGCTCGGCGAAGCGCGCATGTTCTACAACCTCGAACATGTCGTCGCGAAGTATCAGGAGATTGTTTCGCGCAATGGCGATGAAGTCGCGCGTCGTTGAGTCGCGAATTTTTGCCACCTGCTTGTCGCACATTGCGCATATATTTTGATGATGGTATCCAAGTCATCGGACCATGCGTTCATCATGGCCGCCGATGCATCTGCTTCCTGCGTTGTCCCTTGCACGTTCCCTCGCGGAGATCACGTCATGACGTATGCAGATCAACTGGCGCGCAGCCAGAAAATCGCGGAAAAGGTCACACGCGTTTATCAGAAGCGCGCGGAGCTTGCGCAGCATCAATTCAGCGAGCGCGCGCGCGAAGCAGGCGTGCGTGTCCTCGGCAACGGCGAGGCTGATCGTTTCAACGGCTTCGACTATGCGGTCGATGTCATGCAGCGCACGGTGCTCTTCTGGGACACGCTGCGTCAGCGCGGCAACAACTTCATCGAGCAGGCGAAGCGCGGTCTCGAACCGGTGCTGCATTTCGCGCATGAAATGCTGCTCGACGGACGCACGTTCGCGCGGCCGGTGAACTATGCGCTGTTGCGTATCGTGCCGCCCGAAGGCGTAGTCATCGATCCGCTGAAGCGGCCGTATCTCATCATCGATCCGCGTGCGGGGCATGGTCCGGGCATCGGCGGATTCAAGGACGATTCGCAAGTCGGCGTCGCGTTGCGCGCGGGTCATCCGGTGTACTTCGTCACGTTCTTTCGCGACCCGCAGCCCGGCCAGACGCTGCTCGACGTATGCGCGGCCGAGCAGCAGTTCGTGAAGCATGTGCGCGAGATGCATCCGGACAGCCCGAAGCCCGCTATCGTCGGCAATTGCCAGGGCGGCTGGGCCGCGATGATGCTCGCGAGCTCGCAGCCCGACGATACCGGTCCGCTCGTCATCAACGGCGCGCCGATGTCCTACTGGAGCGGCGCGTGGAGCGAAGGGGAGGGCGACAACCCGATGCGCTACTCGGGCGGCATGCTCGGCGGGACGTGGCTCGCCTCGCTGACGGCCGATCTCGGCAACGGCAAGTTCGACGGCGCGTATCTCGTCGAGAACTTCGAGAACCTGAATCCGGCGAACAGTTTCTGGGACAAGTACTACACGCTGTTCGACAAGATCGACACCGAACCGCCGCGCTTTCTCGACTTCGAGCGCTGGTGGGGCGGCTATTACCTGATGAACCGCGAAGAGATCGAATGGATCACGCGCAATCTTTTCGTCGGCAACAAGCTGTGGTCGGGCGAAGTGCGCGGCGCGTCGGGCGCATCGTTCGATCTGCGCGCGATCAAATCGCCGATCATTCTCTTCGCTTCGATGGGCGACAACATCACGCCGCCGCAACAGGCCTTCAACTGGGTCGCGGATATCTACGGCAGCACCGACGAGATCAAGGCACGCGGGCAAGTGATCGTCGGACTGATGCACAAGAGCATCGGGCATCTCGGCATCTTCGTGAGCGGCAAGGTCGCGAAGAAGGAATACACGCAGATCGCATCGGTGCTGGAAGCGATCGAATCGTTTCCGCCGGGGCTGTACGGCATGGAGATCGCCGAACGCAAGAACGCGAACGGCAAGACCGAATACGACGTGAGCTTTCACGAGCGACGTCTCGAAGACGTGACCGCGCGCTTCAACCGTTTCGAGCGTATCGACGAACTGCCGTTCGAAGCGGTGAAACAGGTATCGGATTTCAATCAGCGTGCGTACGAACTGTTCGCGCAACCCTTCGTTCAGGCAATGGCCAACGACGCGACCGCGACGATGCTGCGCGCGTTCCATCCGTTGCGCGCGCAGCGCTGGATGTTCTCCGATCTGAATCCGTGGCTTGCATGGCTCGGCCCGGCGGCGGAAGCGGTGAAGGCCACGCGCAAGCCCGACACCGAACGCGACGTGTTGCGCCGTGCGGAGCATTGCGGCTCCGACATGATCAGCGCGAGCCTCGACTTCTATCGTGCGATGCGCGACGCCACGACCGAAGCGATGTTCTTCTCCGTGTACGGCAACCTGCTGCCGGCACAGCGCGTGCAGGAACGCGAGACGCAAGAAAATCGGACCGATCCGCGCGATCTGCCGTTCGTTCAGGAAGCGCTCGCGTCGGTTGCGCACGGCGGATACGCGGAAGCCGTCGCGCGCGTCGCGTGCCTGCTCATGCGTCACGACGAGCCGTTGCCGCTCACGCGCATGGTGCTGCGTCAGGAACTCGCGGCCGACTATGCGGAGTATTTGCCGCAGATGCCGCGCGACGAATGGCGGCGCGTTCGCGGCGAACAGGAAATCATCGTGCGCTACGAGCCCGAGCAGGCGCTCGCGTCGTTGCCCGGTCTGCTCGACGACAGCGACGACCGCAAGAAGCTCCTCACGCTCTTCGACAAGCTGCACGACGACAGCCGCATGCAGGGCTTCGAGCCGACGGCCGCGCAGCACGACATGCTCGCGCGCATCCGCGCGGCGCTGCCGGTCAAGGCTGCACGCGCGCCAAGACGTTCCGCGCCCGCGCACTGATGTTCGGGCGTTGCATCACACGTAACTACGGAGGGTGAAATGAATCAGCCGCGCGAAAAATATGTACGGCTCATCGAGGTTTGCCAGGCGTTGCCGCCGCTCGCGGTGGCGGTCGTGCATCCCTGCGACCGGACATCGCTCGAAAGCGCGGTGAAGGCGCACGAGATGGGTCTGATCGCGCCGCAACTCGTCGGGCCACGCGATCGCATTCGCGAGGTGGCGGAAGAATGCGGCCTCAACATCGCGGGCTTTCCGATCGTCGATGCGCCGCACAGCCACGCCGCTGCCGAAAAGGCGGTGGAACTCGTGCGCGAGGCGAAGGCCGAAGCGCTCATGAAAGGCAGCCTGCACACCGACGAAGTCATGGCCGCGGTCGTGAAGCGCGAAGGCGGACTGCGCACGTCGCGGCGCGTGTCGCATTGCTTCATCATGGATGTGCCGGGGCACGACGACGTGCTCATCATCAGCGACGCGGCCATCAACATCGCGCCGACGCTCGCCGATAAAGTCGACATCCTGCAAAACGCGATCGATCTCGGCCACGCGCTGCGTTTCGCGGAAGTGCGCGTCGCGATTCTCTCGGCGATGGAAACGGTGAACCCGAAAGTGCCGTCGACGCTGGAGGCCGCCGCGCTCTGCAAGATGGTCGATCGTCATCAGATCACGGGCGCGCTCGTCGACGGGCCGCTCGCGCTCGACAATGCCATCGACCTCGAAGCGGCGCATACGAAGAAGATCGATTCGCCCGTCGCGGGGCGCGCGAACGTGCTGATCGTGCCGGACCTCGAAGCGGGCAACATGCTCGCGAAGAGTCTGTCTTTTCTCGCGAATGCGGATGCGGCCGGCATCGTGCTCGGCGCGCGCGTGCCGATCATTCTGACGAGCCGCGCCGATTCGCTGCAATCGCGGCTCGCATCGTGCGCGATCGCATCGCTCGTGGCGTCGAAGCGCCGCGAAGAAGCGCAAGTAGTGGGGTGATTTCATGGCCGATGTGATTCTGGTTCTCAATGCGGGCTCGTCGAGCATCAAGTTCAGCGCGTTCGATGTCGAAGGCGACGCGCTCGAACTCGTCACGCACGGACAGGTTGAAGCGCTGTTCAGCGCGCCGCATTTCGTCGCTTACGACAGGCGAGGCGAGAAGTCCGCGGAGCATTCATGGGGCGAGGGCGCGAAGCTGCAACATGCCGAAGCGATCGCGCATCTGGGCGCGTATCTGCGCGGGCATGGCGCGGGGCATCGTCTGGTCGGCGTGGGGCATCGCGTGGTGCACGGCGGCGCGCGTTTCACGAAGCCCGTACTGACGAGCCCCGAAGTGCTCGACGAACTCGACAAGCTCACACCGCTCGCGCCGCTGCATCAGCCGCATAACTTGAGGCCGATACGCATCGTCGCCGAGCGCAATCCGGGCCTGCCGCAGGTCGCGTGCTTCGACACGGCCTTTCATTCGACGCAGGCGCCGCTCGCGCAGGCGTTCGCGCTGCCCGAATCGATCACGAAGAACGGCGTGCGGCGCTACGGCTTTCATGGTCTCTCGTACGAATACATCGCGAGTGCCCTGCCGGATGTTGCACCCGATGCCGCGCGCGGGCGCACGGTCGTCGCGCATCTGGGCAACGGCGCGAGCCTGTGCGCGATGCACGCGGGCAAGAGCGTCGCCAGCACGATGGGTTTCACCGCCGTCGACGGTCTCATGATGGGCACGCGCTGCGGCAATCTCGATCCGGGCGTGGTTCTTTACATGCTCGACGAGCTCGGCATGAACGCGCGCGAGATCGAAGACATGCTGTATCGCCAGTCGGGATTGCTCGGCGTGTCGGGCGTGTCGGGCGACATGCGCGCGCTGCTCGCGAGCAGCGACGAACGCGCGCGCTTCGCGATCGATCTTTACGTGCATCGCATCGGCCGGGAGCTCGGCTCGATGAGCGCGGCGCTGCACGGGCTCGACGCAATCGTGTTCACGGCGGGCATCGGCGAGCATTCGAAGGAGATACGACAACGCGTGTGCGAAGAAGCGGCGTGGTGGGGCATCGAACTTGATACAGAAGCCAATGCGAGCGGCGGCCCGCGCATCAGCACGGCGTCGAGCAAGGTGAGCGCATGGGTGATTCCGACCAACGAAGAACTCATGATCGCGCGCCACACGCTCGCGCTGATCGATGACAAACGCGAAGGAGCATCCGCATGACATTGAATGTCCCGCAGCCCGTGCTGAAGGGCGCGAAGGCGCTCGTCACCGGCATCGCCAACGAGCATTCGATCGCCTATGGTTGCGCGAAAGCGTTCCGCGAACTGGGCGCCGATCTCGCCATCACGTATGCCGACGAGAAAGCGCGGCCTTACGTCGAGCCGCACGCGCAAGCCCTCGAAGCGCCGATCTTCATGCCGCTGAACGCGTCGAGCCAGGAGGAACTGGAATCGGTGTTCGAGCGTATCGCGAGCGAGTGGGGCAAGCTCGATATTCTCGTGCACTCGATCGCGTGGGCGCCGAAGGACGATCTGCAGGGCGGCCTGCTGAACTGTTCCGCCGAAGGCTTCGCGAAGGCGATGGACATTTCCTGCCATTCGTTCGTCCGCATGGCGCGGCTCGCGGCGCCGCTGATGAAAGACGGCGGCGCGATGTTCACGATGAGCTATCACGGCGCGAACAAGGTCGTCGCGAACTACAACGTAATGGGCCCGGTGAAGGCCGCGCTCGAAGCGTGCGCGCGCTATCTCGCCTACGAGCTCGGTCCGCAGGGCATTCGCGTGCATGCTATTTCGCCGGGGCCGCTCAAGACGCGCGCGGCATCGGGACTCAAGGACTTCGACCTGCTCCTGACCGAAGCCGCACAGCGCGCGCCGCTCGGCGAGCTGGTCGACATCATGGACGTCGGCTTTACCTGCGCGTTCCTCGCGACGCCTTTCGCCCGGCGCATGTCCGGCGAGACGCTGTACGTGGACGGCGGCGTGCATATCATGGGATAAGCATGTTCAACTGGCTGTTCCGGCGCGATAACGCGAGCTCGCGCGAGGATGTCAAGGAAGCGCTCGGCCGCATCGTCGCGGTCGCGCCTCAGGTGCGCCTCGCGAGCCGTTACGAGTCGCGGCTCGCGCCGGCCGTCGGCAAGACGCTGGATCACGCGCGGGAACTCGTCGCGGCGCTGCCCGCGCCGCGCGACGCGACACCGGCGGCATGGGCGGACGACCCGTATCTGCGCGCGAAGTTCGCGACGCCGGACGACGTCGCGCGCGTGATCGGCGAATCGCACGATGTGCGCGGCTGGTTCGACGGCAACATTGCCGCCGATCATGGGTTCGCGGTGCTGGGCGCGACGCTCGTCGAGCGGAAGGTGCTCGTCGCGGCGGTGGAGGGCGGCGCGTTGCGTTCGGACGTCGCGCGCACGGCGGTCAGCTTCGACGACAAGCGCATGCGCTTTTGCAACGGAACGGACGAAGCGCTCAGACAGGATCTCGTGCAGCGGATCGTCGAGCAGTTCGTGCTGGAAGCGATGTCGCGCGTCGCGCAAAACGACGCGCGGCGCGACGCGCTGCAGGAACATCGCGCGTTGCTGACCGCGCGCATGCAGATGCTCGGCCGGCGCGGCGCGGGCATGAGCGGCCTGATTGCATCGACGGATCTGGCCGGCGACGCCACGCGGCTGCAGCGCGATTTCGAGGAGAACGAAGCCGCGCTCTCGGCACTCGGCTCGCTCGCCGATTCCATCGAGATGCAGCTTCAGACCATCGTCGAATTGCTCGCCGAGCCGGCGGCGCTGATTTCCGTCACGCATCGCGAGCTGTGTCTGAATCAGATGAACCTGGTGATGGAAACGCGCTGCGACGAGCCGCACGCCGACATCGCGATCGAGCTTGCGCACTTGCCGACGCAGCCGCCGCAGACGCGCGCGGTGGAGATCGTGCGGATCGCGCGGCGCGATGTGCCGCCCGCGGGCGCGGCGTTCGATGAGGCGGCGAAGCTGGTGCTGTGAGGGGCGCTTCTACTTGAGCCCACTACCCCCGATCGCCCCCGCGATATCCCTGCTCACGCTCGCGAGCGCGCGGCTGTGCGCGGCCACGAGCGCATCCCAGCCGCTTCCGCTGACCGGCTCGCGCACGAGCGAACGGCCGGTCAGCGCGTTGTCGTCGCCGAAGCGGCGCACGGACCAGTGCGCGTCGATCGCGACGGCATCGCCGGGAACGGATTCGAACTGCTGGATATCGACGCGCACGCGCCACGCGTTCGCATCCGCGATGGCGCGCGATGCAGGCGCGACCTGATCCGATGCGAGCAGCAGCGCGAGATCGCCCGCGATGGCATCCGCGATGCTGCTCTTGAGCGGCTCGCCCCAGCGCGCGTATTCGTTCAACGTAACTTCGTTGTCGGTGCTGCGCGTGACGATCTGCGGCCGGTCGACGAGATCGGGCACCGTCACCGGTCCGACGATCACCGGCCTCGATGCGGCGCGCGCGGTCGCCGCGGTCAGCGACGGATCGGCGCTCAAGCGATAAAAGCTCGCGCTCGGCGAGGCGCATCCGGCGAGCATCGCCATCGAAAGAACGAGAGAGACGAGTACGGGCCGCATCACTTCTTGTCCTCCGGCTTGCCGCGCAGCAACGCTTCCGGATGCTGCTGCAGATAATCCGCGAGACTGCGGAACGAGACCGCCGTGCGCGTCAGTTCGCGGATCGCTTCGGCCGTGTCCTGCTGCAGCCCGGAATCCGGCATCAGCGTGGAATGCGCGGCATCGAGCGCGGCGCGCGCCGCGGCGAGCGTCGTCGCGGCCTGCGGCACGACTTCCGTGTTGAGGCCCTGCATCAGCCGCGTAGTGCTGTCGAGCGTCTGCCGCGCGCTCGCGGTCAGCTCCTCGATCGGCAGCTTGTCGATGCGCGTCATGATGCGGTTGACCGAATCCTGCAACGAGTCGAGGCCGCTTGGCGTCGTCGGCATTTCGGGCGGCGTGCGGCTCCAGTCGATGCTCGCTTTCTTCGCAGCCGGGAAGAAGTCGATCGACACATATAACTGGCCCGTCAGCAGGCTCCCGGTGCGCAGCTGCCCGCGCATGCCGCGCGCGACGAGCACGTCCGCGAGTTCCTTGCGGTCGTTCGTGAGGCGGCCGCCCTTCGGCACGTTGGCGAAGCGCGACGTGAAACGCTCCGGATACAGATTCACCTCGACCGGTATGCTGATGCGCTTCGTCACCGGATCGAAGCGCGTATAAATCGCCGACACCTCGCCGATCTGAATGCCGCGGAACTCGACCGGCGCGCCGACCGCGAGGCCGCGCACGGAACCATCGAACGCGAAGACATATTTATCGACGATGCTTTCGCGCACGCGCAGCGCATCGGCGCGTGTCGGATGCAGCGTGAACACGGTGTCGCGCGGCGCTTCCGCCCAACTGAGCGACACGGCGGGCGTCTCGAACGCGAGTCCGCCGATGAGGATCGACACGAGCGACTGCGTGTTGACCTTGAGCCCGTCGGTGCCGAGCGTCACGTCGATGCCGCCCGCCTGCCAGAAGCGCGAATCAGCGTTCACGTAACGGTCGTAGGGCGCGTTGACGAATACGTGCAGCGTGACGCCGCTGCCGTCCTTGTCGAGTTCGAACGCCGTCACCTGGCCCACTTGCAGACGGCGGAAATATATCGGCGTGCCGACATCGACCGAGCCGAGATCGGTCGCCTTCAGGATGAACTGCCGCCCCGGCACGTCGCTCGCGAAGATCGGCGGCGTTTCGAGGCCGGTGTAATCGCGCCGGTCCTGCTTCGAGCGGCCGATGTCCATGCCGATATACGCGCCCGACAGCAGCGTACTGATGCCCGACACCGAGCCGCCCGCCACGCGCGGCCGCACGACCCAGAAGCGCGTGTCGTCGACGAGCATGTTGGTCGCGTCGCGCGTCAGCTCGGCCGTCGCGATCACGCGCGTGTAATCCTTCGACAGCGCGACCGTCTTGACGAGGCCGATGTCGACGTTCTTGAACTTGATCTTCGTCTTGCCGGCTTCGAGGCCTTCGCCGGTCTTGAAGCTGATGGTGACGGTCGGCCCTTTCTCCAGCACGGCCTGCGCCGCGAGCCAGATGCCGATCGCCACGGCGACCAGCGGCACGATCCAGACCCACGGAATGCGCCAGCGCCTCTTCGGCACGACTTCGGCATCGGGCGTGTTCATCGCGTACCTTCCCGAGTCGGCGAGAAATCCCAGATCAGGCGCGGATCGAACGACATCGCCGCGAACATCGTCAGCACGACGACCGCGCCGAACGCGATCGCCGCCGGCCCGGCCTCGATCGTCGCCATCGCGCTGAACTGCACGAGCGCGACGAGCACGGCGATCACGTAGATATCGAGCATCGACCAGCGTCCCACGAATTCGACGATACGGTAGACGCGCGCGCGAAACGCGCTCTGCTGCGTCATGCGCAGATTCGCGCTCGTGGCGAGATAACCGATGGCGAGAATCTTCAGCATCGGCACGGCGATGCTCGCGATGAACACGAGCACCGCGAGCGGCGGCGAGCCGGACGTCCACAGATACGCGACGCCGCTCATGATCGTGTCTTTCTGCGCGCCGAAGAGCGAGCTCGTGTTCATCACCGGCAGGATGTTCGCCGGGATATACAGGATCGCCGCCGAAATCAGATACGCCCAGGTTCGCGAAAGGCTCGCGGGCTTGCGCAGATGCAAATGCGCGCCGCAGCGCGGACAGCACAGATGGCCGCGGTGCTGCATGCCGCGCGTGGAAAGGCCGCAATCGTGACATACGCAGATGCCGCTTTCCGCCGCCGTGCGCCCTTTGAGCGGCGTGTCGGCGGGCATGCCGGGCGGCGCGCCTTCGACGCGCTGCCACATGGCGCGTTCATCGAACGACGATGACGCCGCGACGAGCAGCAGCATCAGCGCGGCGAGCGACCACAGCGCCGGCCCCGTCACCACCGATGCGATATGCGCGAGCTTCACGACCGCGACGAGCAAGCCGAGCATCAGCACTTCGGTCATGCCCCAGTTGCGCGCGACGCGCAGCAGGCGATACACGGTGTCGGCGCGCCACGGCCGGCGCTCCAGATAAAGCGGCAGCAGCAGCCACACCATGCCGAGCGCCTGCACGGCGGGCATCAGGATCGTCGTGAAGAAGATGAGGGCGGCGAGCGGCCACATGCCGTCGCGATAGAGCACGCGCACGGCGCCGAAGAGCGTCGTCTCGACGAGATCGCCGTTCACCGCGAGACCGACGATCGGAAACGCGTTCGAGATCAGCCACAGCACGCAGGCGGCGAGCGCGTACGCGAGCGCGCGATCGAAGCCGCGCCCGCGGCGCCGGTACAGCACGGCGCGGCAGCGGCAGCAGCGCAGCGTGCCGCCGGGCGGCACGTCGCACTCGCGCTGCATCAGATCGCATTCGTGACACGCGATCAGCGGCCGCGCGTCGCGATCCTCCGATGTGACCGTGTTCATTGCACCGTCTGCGAAGCGGGCTGGCCCGGTTTGGGCGAATCGGCGGAAGGCGTGGCCGACTGCTGTTGCGTCGTCATCTTGTCGGCTGCGACAACCCAGCCGCCGCCCATCACCTTGTAGAGCGTGACGAACGACACGAGCGCGGCGGCCTGCGTCTGCGTCGCCGACAACTGCGCGTTGAAGAGGCTGCGCTCGGCGTCGAGCACTTCGATGTAACTCGTATAACCGCCTTCGTAGCGCGCCCGCGCAAGGCGCGAGTAGGTCGCGAGCGCCGTGACCTGGCGGCCCTGCACTTCGAGCTGTTCGTGCAGTTTCTGCGAGGCGATGAGCGCGTCGTCGACTTCCTGGAACGCGACCTGGATCGCCTTCTGATACGTGAGCAGCGCCGCCTGCTGCTGCGCTTCGGCGGACTGCACCTGACCCGAGATGTTGCCCGCCGTGAAGATCGGCTGCGTGACCTGTCCCGCGAACGACCAGATGCGCGACGGCCCCGTGAACAGCGACGAGAACTGGCCGCTCGCGGTGCCGAGCAGGCCCGTCAGCGAAATCTGCGGGAAATAGAGCGCGCGCGCCGCGCCGATCAGCGCGTTCGCCGCGATCAAATCCTGTTCCGCCTGCAGCAGATCGGGCCGGCGCTCCAGCAAGTCCGAAGGCAGGCCGGCGGGGATGACGGGCGTCGCCATCTCGCCGAGCGTTCGGCCGCGCACGATCGGCCCGGGATTCGCGCCGAGCAGGATAGACAGCGCGTCTTCCTGCTGCGCGATCTGCGTTTCGAGCTGCGGAATCGTCGCGAGCGAGGCTTCGTATTCGGACTGGCTTTGCGCGAGTTCCATCTGCGAGACTTCGCCGCCTTCGAAGCGCAGCGTGAACACATGCACCGATTCGGCGCGGCTTTGCGTCGTCGCCTTCGCGATTTCGAGCTGCTTGTCGAGACTGCGCAAATTCAGATACGACGACGCCACCGACGCCACCAGCGACAGGATCGTCGCGCGCCGTCCTTCTTCGCTCGACAGCAGATTCGCACGCGCGGCTTCGGTCAGACGCCGGGTGCGGCCGAAGAGATCGAGCTCCCACGACGCGGCGATCGACGCCTGGAAGTCGTTGTAGACCGGCCCGAAGCCGTTGAGCGGTTGCGGTCCCGCCGCCGACGCGCGCTGCCGCGAGGCCGTCGCGCCCGCCGATATCTGCGGGAACAGCAAGGAACGCGTCGTGACGAACTGGCCCATGAACTGATCGACGCGCGCCGCCGCGATCTTGACGTCCTTGTTGTTCGCGAGCGCCGTCGAGATCAGCTCGTCGAGAACCGGATCCTGAAACTGACGCCACCATTCCGAGTTCGCGGCGTCGGCGACTTCGGGCGCGGCGAAGCGGTACGTCGCCGGGGTTTCGACCGGCTGACGCGAGTAGTTCGGGCCGAGCAGGCAGCCGGACAGCGACAGCGCCGCGGCGATGCCCGAAAACGAGTGAACGAGGCTGGCGCGCCGCATGTCAGTCTCCCTTGTCCGGAGCGGACGGCGACGCGTTCGGGCCGCTTCCGCCGTGCGTCTGCTTGGCATCCGGCGCGCTCGCTTCGGCGCCTTTCTTCTTCTTCGAGCGGGAGGACATCGTTTCGAGTCCCCAGAAGAACATCGGGATGAAGAACACGGCGATGACCGTCGCGCCGAGCATCCCGCCGATCACGCCCGTACCGATCGAGTGCCGGCTGTTCGCCGATGCGCCCGTCGCGATCGCGAGCGGCACGCAGCCGAGAATGAACGCGAGCGAAGTCATCACGATCGGGCGCAGGCGCTCTTCGGCGGCGGTCATCGCGGCGTCGTAGACCGACGCGCCCGCCTCGCGATTCAGCACGGCGAACTCGAAGATGAGAATCGCGTTCTTCGCGGCGAGTGCGACGAGCATCGTCAAACCGATCTGGAAGTACACGTCGTTGTTCAGGCCGCGCAAGAGGATCGCGAGCAGCGCGCCGAAGATCGCGAACGGCACCGCCATCAGCACGCCGAACGGCAGGCTCCACTTTTCGTACTGCGCGGCGAGAATCAGGAAGACCATGATGAGGCCGAATATGAACACGAGCGCCGACGAACTGCCCGACTGTTTCGCCTCGTAAGCCTCGCCGCTCCAGCCGATGCCGTAATCGCTCGGCAAGTCCTTCGCGATGTCTTCCAGCGCCGCGATCACTTGCCCCGACGCGTAGCCCGGCGCGGCGTTCGCCGTGATCTTCACCGCGGGGAAGTTGTTGAAGCGCGTGATGAGATCGGGACCGGTCACGTACTTCGTATTGACCACGGACTTGAGCGGCACCATCTCGCCGCTCTTGCTCTTCACGAAAATCTGCGTGAGATCGTCGGGCTTCAGCCGATACTGCGGCTCCGCTTGGAGAATCACCTGCCACAGGCGGCTCGATCGATTGAACTGCGACACGTACAGCGAGCCGAACATCGTCTGCATCGCGCTGTAGACGTCCTCGACGGGCACGCCGAGCGTTTCGGCCTTGTCGCGGTCGACGTTGGCGAGCAGTTGCTGCGACGACGCGTTGAACGTGCTCGTCACGCCCGTCAGTTCCGGCCGCGCTTTCGCCTTCGCGACGAAATCGTCGACGATTCCGGCGAACTGCGCGATGGTCGCGTCGCCCTTGCTCTGAATCCACATTTCGGTGCCGCCCGTCGTGCCGAGGCCCGGAATCGACGGCGGATTCAGCGGCACGACGATGCCCTCCCGAATCTGCGAGAGATGCTTGTAAGCATCGACGAGCACGGCGCGCGCGTTCTGCGTGCGGATATTCGCCGACGTATAGCGATCCTCGAAACTCTTGAAGCCGACGAAGAACGTCGACGAATTGTTCTTGTTCTGGCTGTCGAGAATGGAGAAGCCATCGACCGTCGTGATGCTGCCGACCGCCGGCTGTTTCATGAAGTATTCGGTCACGCGGTCGGACACGGCGCCGGTGCGGTCGAGCGACGCGGCATCGGGCATGATGACGGCGCCGAGCAGATAGCCCTGATCCTCGGGCGGCAGGAACGCCGTCGGAATGTCGCGCATCATCATGACGGCGAGCGCGATCATGCCGACAAAGAGCAGCAGCGCGATCGCGAAACGCTTGATGACGAGCCGCACGAGGTGCGTGTAGCCCCGCGTCATGCGCGCGAATTGATTGTCGAACCAGCGGAAAAAGCCCTTTTTCTCGTGATGTCCCGGCTTGAGCAGCAAGGAGGCGAGGGCGGGCGACAAGGTCAGCGCGACGAGGCCCGATATCACCACCGATATCGCGATCGTGATGGCGAACTGCTTGTACATCTGCCCCGTGATGCCGGAGAGGAACGCCACCGGCACGAACACCGCGCACAGCACGAGCACGATGGCGACGACCGGCCCGGCCACTTCGTCCATCGCCTTCTTCGCGGCGGTCTTCGGATCGAGCTTGTGCACCGTCATGTTGCGCTCGACGTTCTCGATCACGACGATCGCATCGTCCACGACAATGCCGATGGCAAGCACCATGCCGAACAGCGTCAACATGTTGATGGAGAAGCCGAGCGCTTCCATGCCCATGAACGTGCCGACAATCGACACCGGCACCGCGAGCACCGGAATGAGCGTCGCGCGCAGGCTTTGCA
The DNA here is from genome assembly GCF_000698575.1 of Caballeronia zhejiangensis. Classification (GTDB taxonomy): domain Bacteria; phylum Pseudomonadota; class Gammaproteobacteria; order Burkholderiales; family Burkholderiaceae; genus Caballeronia; species Caballeronia zhejiangensis. The sequence goes on along the minus strand of NZ_JFHD01000016.1, from coordinate 87,248 downwards.
GGAACACGAACACGACGATCACGACCAGCACGACCGCTTCGAAGAACGTATGCACCACATCGGAGATGGACGCGCGCGTGAACTCCGTCGTGTCCATCGCGATTTCGTAGTCGATGCCCTGCGGGAACGTCTTCTTCATTTCCGCGAGCGACGCGCGCACCTGCTTGGACACATCGAGCGCGTTCGCGCCAGGCTGCTGATACACCGCGAGCACCGTCGCCGATTTGCCCTGAAAGCGGCTGCGGATCGAATAGTCTTTTTGTCCCAGCTCCGCGCGTCCCACGTCTTTCAGACGCACGATCGCCGCGCCGCCCGATTGCGCGCGGATGATGATGTTCTCGAACTCGGCAGGCTCGGTGAGGCGGCCCGTCGTCGTCACCGCGAAGGACTGTTCGACGGGCGCGCCAGTCGGCGATTGCCCGAGACGGCCGACCGCGAACTGCTGGTTCTGATTGGCGACGGCGCGTTGCACGTCGGCGGCGGTGATGCCGAGCTGCGCCATGCGGTCGGGCTTGAGCCAGATGCGCATCGCGTAATCGGGCGTGCCGAAGATCGCGCTCTGGTTCGCGCCCGGAATGCGCTTCAACGCGTCGAGGACGTACACGTTCGCGTAGTTCGCGATATACGTCGCGTCATAGCGCTCGTCGGGCGAATAGATGGCGATGACCATCATGAACGCCTGCGACTTCTTCTGCACCTGCACGCCCTGCGCCGTCACCGACTGCGGCAGTTGCGGCAGCGCGAGGTTCACGCGGTTCTGCACGTCGACCTGTGCGAGTTCCGGATTCGTGCCGATCTGGAAGTACGCGTTGATCGTGAGATTGCCCGTCGACGAGCTGGACGAGCTCATGTAGATCATGTTGTCCGCGCCGTTGACCTGCTGCTCGATCGGCGCGGCGACGTTGTTCGCGACCACATCCGCGCTCGCGCCCGGATAAGTCGCGGAGATCGTGATCTGCGGCGGCGTGATGTCTGGATACTGCGCGGTGGGCAGCGCGAGCATGGTCAGCGCGCCGCCCAGCGTGATGATGATCGAAATGACCGACGCGAAAATCGGACGGTCAATGCAGAAATGTGAAATGTTCATTGGCCTCTTCCGCGCGACGTGCTTGTCGTCAGATCAAATCACTTCACTTTTCGGTCCCGCCGCTTGCGTTCTTCGCGTCTCCGAGCGACGCCTCCTGCGCGCCCGATGCCGCCGCGCCGCCCGCGGCCGGTGCGGCGACGACGCGAACCTGCGTATCCGCGCCGACGCGTATCGCGCCATCGACGATGACGCGTTCGCCCGCCTTCAGGCCGTTCGTGATGAACCAGTCGTCGCCGTGCCATTCGCCGACTTCGACGACGCGCTGATGCGGCTTCGACTGTTCGTCGAGCACCCACACGAAGTGACTCTTCGCGCCCTGCAGCACGGCGCGTTGCGGCACGAGAATCGCGTTGGGTCGCACCGCGCCCGCCACGCGCGCCTTGACGAACTGTCCCGGTCGCAACGTGCCTTGCGGATTCGCGAACACCGCGCGCACGAGGAACGTGCCCGTCTCCGTGCTGAACGCCGGATTCGTGAAGTCGATGCGACCGGTTTGCGGAAAGACGGAGCCGTCGGCCTGGATGACGGTCACATCGAACTTGTTGTCGGGCGGAAAGCGCAGTTCGCCTTTCTTGATCTGCTCGCGATAGCCCAGCAGTTCGTTCTCCGAGATGCTGAAGTTCACCCACATCGGATCGAGCTGGTAGACGTAGGTGAGCAGGCCGCCCTGCGTCGGCGTCACGTAACTGCCTTCCTGGATGCGCGCGAAACTGGACAGGCCCTTGAGCGGCGAGCGGATCGTCGTGTAGCTGAGATTCAGTTCGGCGGTCTGCACTTCGCCTTTCGCGGCGATGACGGCGGCCTCGGCGCTCTTTTCGTTGCCGATGGCGTCATCGAAATCCTTCTTGCTCAATGCGTTCATCGCGGCGAGCGGTTTCACGCGCGCGAGATTCTGCTGCGTGACGAGCAGCCGCGCCTGCTGTTGCGCGAGCGAGCCTTTGGCCGTCTGCAGCGCGGCCTCGAACGGCCGTTTGTCCATGAGGAACATGACCTGGTTGGCCGAGACGAGCGCGCCTTCGGTGTACATGCGCTTTTCGAGGAAGCCGTCGACGCGCGCGCGGATTTCGACCTCGCGCGAGCTTTGCGTCTGCGCGGTGAATTCGAAGTCGACGGGCGTCGATTGCGCCGTGACAGTCACGGCGGTGACATCGACGGCGGGCTTCTGCGCTGGCGGCGCCGGCTTCTTGCACGCCGCGAGCGAGAGCGACGCGAGCGCGGCGATCGCGCCCACGCGCAGCGCGCGCATGGAGCGCGAAGGTGGAGCGAACGAGCAGCAGTCCAGTACGTGTTCCGACACGAACGCCATGGGCGCCTCCCCCGTTGGGATGGCCGATCGTTGATGAGCGAACGCGCCAACAGAGCGCCTCGCCACGACAATGCTCGCGGTGTGCGTTTAGGCGGATGCGCCCGCAAAGCGTGCGCATTTCCGGTGCGCCTGCGCCATGCGATGAAATCGCGCGGGACAGGACTTAGGGCGACGTCAGCGAGCGCGAGCCTGATGCTTGTAATGTGGCGTAGCTGCCTCCGGTTTTGACGGTCGAGTTATAGCCAGAGAGATGCTCTTGGTTCGCCACCGAGTGGCGTGACGTGCGTGACGAGTCTACTAATAGCTGAACTCGGATGAAAACGCCATAGCGTTTATCGGCATTTTGACTGAATGGTGTGGATCGGGATGCGCAGCAATTACTGAACTGGCGTGCTGAATCGGCGGGGAAGGTATGGATGGCTTAGCGAGCCGTCGGATTCATCGTGACGATAAATGCAACGCCGAACCGAAATGTCGATATCCTGACTTGGGCGCCGTGACGCCGCCGCCGTGCGCTTTCCGGCGGCGAGTCGGAATCACAAATGCCCGAACAGCGCCCGCGGCCGGTCTCTCAACGTTCCCGCCAGCATCCGCAATCCGCTGACGAGCTGATCGCGGCTTTCCGCGCACGCGAGATTCACGCGCACCCCATGCTCGATTTCCGACCGGTCGACCGCGAACGCCGACGAGGGCATCACCACGACGCCGCGCGCCTTCGCATTCGCGGCGAAATCGTCCGCGCGCCACGGCAGCGGCAGCTTCAACCACACGAACATGCACGCCGGATCCGATTGCAGGAATTCCTGCGGCAGCAGTTCGCGCGCGAGATCATGCCGCGCGCGGATTTCCGCGAGCTGCGCATTCATGATGTGCTGCGCGGTGCCGTCCTCGATCCAGACGGTCGCGATCAGCATCGACAGCGGCGCGGGCATCCACGCCGTCGTACGCACGGCCTCCGCACATAGCGCGGCGTTGTCCTGCGGGCTTAGCAGATAACCGAGCCGCAAGCCGGGCGCTAGGATCTTCGACGTCGCCGAGATGTGATACGTCAGTTCGGGGCACAGACTCGCGAGCGTCGGCAGACGCTGCGCGACGAGCGGCCCGTACACGTCGTCCTCGATGATCGCGACGCCATGCCGCCGCGCGACATCGACGAGCGCCATGCGCCGTTCCAGGCTCATCGTCGTGACCGTGGGATTCTGCAGATTCGGCACCGTGAAAATCGCCTTCGCCGGCACGCGCCTGCACACGCGCTCGACCTCGTCGATCAGCAAGCCGTCGCGGTCGCTCGGAATGCCCACGATCTCGAACTGGAAGACGGGCGCGAGCGCCTTCAGCCCGTAATACGTGAGTTGATCCGCGAGAATCACGCCGTCCGTGCCGATCAGACTGTTGAGGACCGCATACAGCCCGTGCTGCGCGCCGCTCGTCACGACGACCTGATCCGCCGTCGGCGCGAAACCCGGCGCGCTCATCCAGCGCGCACCGGCCGCGCGCGCCCATGACGGCCCCTGCGGCGGCTGATATTCCTGCAATTGCGCAAAGCGCGGATCGCGCGGCAGTTCGCCCATCGTGCGCGCGAGGCACGCGAGGAATTCCCCGGTCGCGGGCCGGTTCACCGTCAGATCGATGACCGAGCTGCCCGTGCTCGCAGGCGGCATCTCGACGCTCGGCATCGCGCCGCCCGTGACGAGCGAGCCGCGCCGCTTGCTGCCGATCACGAGGCCGCGCAGCTGCAACTCCTTGTACGCGCGCGACACCGTCGACACGTTGATGCCCAGTTCGCTCGCCAGTTGCCGTTGCGGCGGCAGACGGCTGCCCGGCGGATACATGCCGCTGCGGATTTCCTTCTCGATGGAGCTCGACACCTCGATATAGGTCGATCGCCTCGTCGTGCCGTCGGCTTCGCCGTTTGCGCTCAGCGCCTGATCCTTGTCGGAAGCCATGAATCTGTGTCTCCATACAAACATTGCTTTGTCCGCGATTTGTGCGGAAGTCTGCCGATTCTAACCCAGCGCATGGCCGACGCAGTGTCCGTATAAGGACTGAAACGCCTCTGCAAGAGCCGCTCCATCCTCCCCTCAGGGAAAATACCGGCACCACACAACCGCGCTTTTAATTGCACACAAAAAAATATTGTGTGATTCTAGGATCAGAGTTTGTCTGGTGCGTGTCTCATCCCGCGCTTCCCGATTCATCCGATCTTTGTCCGCAGGAGATTCCCCGATGTCCTTGCCTGAAACCTCGCAACCGAAGCTAGGCTCCGCGCTGCGTCAGCGGCACGTCACGATGATCGCGCTCGGCGGCATCATCGGCGCGGGGCTGTTCGTCGGCAGCAGCGCGACGCTCGCGACCGTCGGTCCGGCGGCGTGCGTGTCGTATCTCGTCGCCGGCATCGTGGTGCTGATGGTCATGCGCATGCTCGGCGAAATGGCGCTCGCCGTGCCCGGCGTCGGCTCGTTCACCGAATATGCGCGCATCGGCCTCGGCAACTGGGCCGGCTTCACGAGCGGCTGGCTGTACTGGTATTTCTGGGTGATCGTCGTCGCGGTCGAAGCGGTCGCCGGCGCGGCGATATTGCAGCGCTGGATACCCGCGCCGGTTTGGGTCATCGGCCTCGTGCTGCTGTCCGTGATGACCGTCATCAATCTGCTTTCGGTCAAGTCGTACGGCGAATTCGAGTTCTGGTTCGCGTCGATCAAAGTCGCGGCGATCATCGTGTTCCTCGCCATCGGCGCGGGCTATCTGCTCGGCTTCGGGCACGCGGGCAGCGCCGTGGCGCATCTCACCGGCAATCGCGGCTTCCTGCCGTTCGGCGCGATGTCCGTGTTCGCCGCCGTGCCGACCGTCATCTTCGCGGTCGGCGGCGCGGAAATCGCGACCATCGCCGCGGCCGAATCCGACGATCCCGCGAAAAGCGTCGCCGCGATGACGCGCTCGGTCATCCTGCGCGTCATCACGTTCTATGTCGGCTCGCTGTTCCTGATCGCGTGCATCGTGCCGTGGGGCAGCATCGTGACGGGCCACTCGCCGTTCGTCGCCGCGCTGGAGACGATGCGCATTCCCTACGCCGCCGACATCATGAACGCGATCGTGCTCGTCGCCGTGCTGTCCGCGCTGAACTCGGGCCTGTACGTGTCGTCGCGCATTCTGTTCCGTCTCGCCGAACGCGGCGATGCGCCGAAGTCGCTGCTCGAGCTCACGCCGAACAAGGTGCCGCGTCTCGCGGTGGTGCTGTCGAGCGTCGTCGGTTATGTGGCGATCGTCGCCGCGATCGTGTCGCCGCAGGGCGTGTTCCTGTTTCTCGTGAACGCATCGGGCGCGGTGATGCTGTTCGTCTATCTCGCGACGGCGCTGGCGCAAATCCGCATTCGCCGACGCATTCAACGCGAAGCGCCCGAGCGTCTCACGCTGAAGATGTGGCTCTTCCCGTGGCTGTCGTATGCCGTCGTGATCGCGATCGTCGGTGTGCTTGCGGCCATGGGCGCGGACCACGAACTGCGTCCGCAACTGATGGCGAGTCTCGCGAGCCTCGCGGCCGCATCGGCGGCGTACTTCTTCGCCGCGAAGCATCATCATCGTCATGAAGAGAGCGAATCGGCGACGGGCTTCCTGTCGCAAGACAATCGGCTCGCATGGAAGGGGCAGGACTGATGTCGAACGTGGCGATCATCGGCGCGGGGTTCATCGGCATGGCGAGCGCGGCCTGGCTTACGCGCGACGGTCACAGCGTGACGCTGTTCGATCCGTCGGGCGTGGCGCAGGGCGCGTCGTTCGGCAACGCGGGCACGTTCGCGCCATACGGATGCGTGCCGGTGAACAATCCGTCCGTATTCCGCGATATTCCGCGCTTTCTCTTCTCGAACGATAGTCCGTTCAGATTGCGCTGGCGTTATCTGCCGCAACTCGCGCCGTGGCTCGCGCGCTTTCTGATGAGCTCGCGACAAAAGAATTTCGAAGCGAGCGCGCAGGCGCTGGCCGCGTTGTTGTCGCGTGCGCAGGAAGGCTATGCACTCTTGCTCGACGACGATGCCTTGAAGCGCTTCGTCAAGCCGCGCGAATGCCTTTATCTGTATTCGAGCGCGGCTTCGTTCGACGCGTCGCGCGATTCGCTGGCATTGCGCGAGAGGCTTGGCGTCGGCTTCGATGTGCTCGACAGCGGCGCGATCCGCGAACTCGAACCGCACCTCGCGCCGATTTTCGCGCGCGGCGTGCTGTTTCGCGATAGCTGGCATTTCAGCGATCCGGCGGGCTTTCTTCAGGCCTTGCACGAGCGGCTCGCCGCGCGCGGCGCGCAACTCGAACGCAAGAAGGTCGACGCGATCGAGCCGGGCGTGCAGGACGTCGCGTTGCGCGTCGAGGGCGATGCGCGCCGCTTCGATCATGTCGTCGTCGCGACGGGCGCGCGTTCGCGCGAATTCGCGCAGCAATGTGGCGATCGCGTGCCGCTCGATACCGAGCGCGGCTACCACATCCGTTATGCGTCGGCATCGAACCTCATATCGCGGCCGTGCGGCTGGGCGGAGCGCGGCTTCTACATGACGCCGATGAGCGATGGCATTCGCGTCGCGGGCACCGTCGAACTCGCGGGTTTCATCGAGGAGCGCAATCGCGCGCTGCTCGATCTCGTCACCGTATCGTCGAAGCGCGCGTTGCCCGCGCTCGGCACGCCCGATCGCGAATGGCTGGGCTTTCGTCCGACGCTGCCGGACGGCGTGCCGGTCATCGGCGCATCGAAGGCGAGCGAGCGCGTCGTGTATGCGTTCGGGCATCAGCATCTTGGCTTGACGCTCGCGGGCGTGAGCGGACGCATCGTCGCCGATCTCATCGCGCGACGTTCGCCGCCACTCGATCTCGCGAGTTATCGCGCGTCGCGTTTTCACTGAGGAGCATGAACATGAATCGCCGTATCTTTCTTTCGGGCGTGACCGCGGGCGTGCTTGCCGCGTACATGCCGATGTCGTGGGCCGCCGATCCCGAGGTCGTGAAGATCGCGTTCGTCGGACCGTTGACCGGGCCGGTTGCGCGCGTCGGCAAGGACTTGCAGTACGGCGCGCAACTCGCGATCGACGAAGAGAACGCGAAGCATCCCATCGTCGGCGGCAAGCCCGTCAAGTTCGAACTGGAGGTGTACGACGATCAGGCCGATCCGCGCGTCGCGATTCAGGTCGCGCAGAAAGCGGTGGATAGCGGCATCGTCGGCGTGATCGGGCATTACAACTCGGGATGCAGCATTCCGGCATCGACCGTCTATCACCAGGCGAATGTCGCGATGATCACGCCCGGCTCGACGAATCCGCAACTCACGAAACAGGGCTTCAAGAACGTGTTCCGCACGATGGGCCACGATGGCGTGGGCGGCGTGGTGGCGGGGCGCTTCGTCGTCGAGCAGATGAAGCCGAAGCGCATCGGCATCATCGACGATCGCACGGCGTTCGGGCAAGGTCTCGCCGATGCCTTCGAGAAGGGCGTGAAGGAAGCCAACGGCAAGGTCGTCGCGCGCGAATACACGAACGACAAGGCCGTCGATTTCCGCGCGATTCTCACGACGATGAAGAGCCAGAACGTCGATCTGATCTTCTTCGGCGGACTCGATGAACAAGGCGCGATGCTCGTCAAGCAGATGCGCTCGCTCGGCATGACGACGCAGCTCTTCGGCGCGGGCGCACTGAAGAGCAACGCGTTCCTGCAGATCGCGGGCACATCGGGCAACGGCACGCAGGACCTCGAGCCCGGTCCCGCGCTCGACAAGCTGCCTTCCGCGCAGGAGTTCGGCAAGCGCTACAAGGCACGCTTCAATCAGGATGTCGAACTATATGCGCCATTCGCCTACGATGCTGCGCTCGCGATGATCAAGGCCATTCACGATGCGAACTCGCTCGATCGCGGCAAGATCGTGGATGCGCTCGCGAAGGTCAACGTCACTGGCGTGACCGGCAAGATTTCGTTCGATCCATATGGCGATCTCATCAAGCCTCCATACACGCTCTTTCAGGTCGAGCAAGGGCAATGGAAGAGTTTGAGGACGGTCGGCGGAAGCGGCGTATGAGCTTCAGCGAAACCGTAGGCGTTCGGACGTATCGTTTCGACGATCTCAAGACGCTATTGGCGAAAGCGAGTTCGCGACGTTCCGGCGACGAACTCGCGGGCATCGCCGCCGCGACGGAAGAAGAGCGCGCGGCGGCGAAGTTGGCGCTGTCGAGGGTGCCGTTGCGCGCGTTCATCGAAGAAGCGTTGATTCCGTACGAGGACGATGAAGTGACGCGCCTCATCATCGATGAACATTCGCGGGAGGCGTTCGCCGTCGTGTCGCATCTGACGGTCGGCGAGTTCCGCGAATGGCTGCTCGCCGATACGACCGATACCGCCGCGCTCGTCGCCGTATCGCAAGGATTGACGCCCGAGATGGTCGCGGCCGTATCGAAGCTGATGCGCAATCAGGATCTCATTCTCGCGGCGAAGAAACGTCCGGTCGTCACGCGTTTCAGGAATACCGTGGGATTGCCGGGGCACATGTCGGTGCGCCTGCAGCCGAATCATCCGACCGACGATGTGCAAGGCATCGCCGCTTCGATGATCGATGGCCTCATGTACGGCTGCGGCGACGCGATGATCGGCATCAATCCCGCATCCGACTCGCCGCAGGCCATCGGCAAATTGCTCGCGATGATGGATGCGTTCCGCGAACGCTACGACGTGCCGACGCAAACCTGCGTGCTGACACACGTGACCAACACGCTTGCGGCGATCGAACACGGCGCACAGGTCGATCTCGTGTTCCAGTCGATCGCGGGCACCCAAAAGGCGAATGCGTCGTTCGGCATCTCGCTCGCGTTGTTGCAGGAAGCGTATGAAGCGGGTTTGTCGCTGAAGCGCGGGACGGTCGGCGAGAACCTGATGTACTTCGAGACGGGACAGGGCAGCGCGTTGTCGGCGAACGCGCATCATGGCGTCGATCAGCAGACTTGCGAAGCGCGCGCCCATGCGGTCGCGCGCAAGTTCGATCCGTTTCTCGTGAATACCGTGGTCGGCTTCATCGGTCCGGAATACCTCTACGACGGCAAGCAGATCACTCGCGCCGGACTCGAAGATCATTTCTGCGCGAAGCTGCTCGGCGTGCCGATGGGTTGCGACATCTGCTACACGAATCACGCCGAAGCCGATCAGGACGACATGGACAATCTGCTCACGCTGCTCGGCGCGGCCAACGTGAACTTCATCATGGGCGTGCCCGGCGCAGACGATGTCATGCTGAACTATCAGAGCACGTCGTTTCATGACGCGCTGTATGTGCGCGACGTGCTCGGTCTGAAACGCGCGCCGGAGTTCGAAGCGTGGCTGCGCGCGATTCAGATCACGAATGCGCGCGGCATGCTTCAGACGCGCGCCGAGTGGCCCGCGCTGAACGACTGGATGAGGGCGTGATGAGCGTCAGCCGGAATCCGTGGAAAGCGCTGCGCCGTTTCACCGATGCGCGCATCGCGCTGGGACGCGCGGGCAACAGCGTGCCGACCGCGCCGCTGCTCGCGTTCAATCTCGCGCATGCGCAGGCGCGCGATGCGGTGCATCGGCCGCTCGATGTCTCGTCGTTGCTGGAAGAACTGGCCTCGAGGCGATTCGCATGTGCTTCGGTATGCAGCGCCGCATCGGCACGCGATGTTTATCTCCGTCGTCCGGATCTTGGCCGCATGCTGAGCGACGACAGCGCCGCGAGTCTCGCGACCCACGCGACGGACGCGGATGTCGTGTTCGTCATCGCCGATGGACTGTCGTCGAAAGCAGCGGCGACGCACGCGATACCGCTCATCGAAAGAACGATCGCGCGGCTCGACGGATGGCGCATCGGTCCGGTCGTCGTCGCGACTCAGGCGCGCGTCGCGCTCGGCGATTGCATCGGCGCGATATTGAGGGCGCGCATCGTCGCGGTGCTGATCGGTGAGAGGCCGGGGCTCAGTTCGCCCGCGAGCCTCGGCGTGTATGTGACTTACGATCCCGTGCAGGGCCGCAGCGATGCGGAGCGCAACTGCATATCGAACGTGCGTCCTGAAGGACTTGCTTACGACGCGGCCGCGTTCAAGCTCGCGTGGCTGCTGAACGAAGCGCGCACGCGCAAGCTGACGGGCGTGAGCCTCAAAGACGACAGCGCGACGACGCTGCCCGGGCGAACGATGGATCGCCTATCGGGTGCATAGCAATGGACGATGCTTCGCGTAAACCCCGTCGAAAGAAAACGCTTCACGTAAGAAACGGGTAAGCGGACGCTTTTACCTTAGTCTCCAGCGCATCGTAAACGAGGCATTCATGCAGGAGACGACGGAAATGGATCTGAAGATCGTAGAGAAAATAAAGTCGAGCGCCGCTTACGGCGAACTGGTGCGAAAGCGCTCGAAGCTCGGCTGGACGCTGACGGCACTCGTGCTGGTCGTCTATTACGGCTATGTGCTGCTCATCGCATTCAACAAGGATCTGCTCGCCGCGAAGATGGGCGCGGGCGTCATGACATGGGGCATGCCGATCGGCCTGTTCGTGATCGTGTTCACGGTCGTCATCACGGGGCTGTATGTGCGCCACGCCAACAGCACGTACGACGAACTCACCGACAAGATCAAGCGGGAGGCCGCATGAAGCCGCAACGCATCGTCACGGCGGGCGCGCTTTTCGCGGCGTCCGCGAGTTCATTTGCAGCAGGCGGCGATCTCGGTCAGGCGGTCAAGCAGGCGACCAACTGGACCGCGATCTGCATGTTCATCGCGTTCGTGATCGCGACGCTCTTCATCACCAAATGGGCCGCGAAGAAGACGCGTTCCGCGGCCGAGTTCTACACGGCGGGCGGCGGCATCACGGGCTTTCAAAACGGTCTTGCGATCGCGGGCGACTTCATGTCGGCGGCGTCGTTTCTCGGCATTTCGGCGGCGGTTTATAGCAATGGCTATGACGGGCTGATCTATTCGATCGGCTTTCTCGTCGGCTGGCCGATCATCACGTTCCTGATGGCGGAGCGTCTGCGCAATCTCGGCCGCTTCACATTCGCCGATGTCGCCGCGTATCGCTTCAAGCAGACGCCGATTCGCGCGTTCGCTGCATCGGGCACGCTCGTGGTCGTCGCGTTCTATCTGATCGCGCAGATGGTCGGCGCGGGACAGCTCATCAAGCTGCTGTTCGGGCTCGAATACTGGATCGCGGTCGTGATCGTCGGCGCGCTGATGATGGTGTACGTGCTCTTCGGCGGCATGACCGCGACGACGTGGGTGCAGATCATCAAGGCGTGTTTGCTGCTTGCGGGTGCTTCGTTCATGGCGTTCATGGTGCTGTGGCAATTCCACTTCAGCCCCGAGGCGCTCTTCGCGAAGGCCGTCGACGTGCACGAGAAGAAGGCGTCGATCATGGGTCCGGGCAACTTCATCAAGGATCCGATTTCGGCGATCTCGTTCGGCATCGCGCTCATGTTCGGTACGGCCGGTCTGCCGCATATCCTGATGCGTTTCTTCACCGTGCCCAACGCGAAGGAAGCGCGCAAGTCGGTGTTCTGGGCGACGACGTGGATCGGCTACTTCTACATACTCACGTTCATCATCGGCTTCGGCGCGATCGTGCTGGTGAGCACCAATCCGATGTTCAAGGATGCGGGCGGCAAGCTGCTCGGCGGCACGAACATGGCGGCGGTGCATCTCGCGAGCGCGGTCGGCGGCAACGTGTTCCTCGGCTTCATCTCGGCAGTTGCGTTTGCAACTATCCTCGCAGTGGTGGCGGGCCTGACGCTCGCGGGTGCATCGGCGGTGTCGCACGATCTCTATGCGACCGTGTTCAAGAAGGGCAAGGCGTCCAGCAAGAGCGAACTGAAGGTGTCGCGCATCACGACGATCGTGCTCGGCATCGTCGCGGTCGTGCTCGGCATCGTGTTCGAGAAGCAGAACATCGCGTTCATGGTGTCGCTCGCGTTCGCGGTCGCGGCGTCCGCCAACTTTCCGGTGCTCTTCATGTCGGTCCTGTGGCGCGGCTGCACGACGCGCGGCGCGGCAATCGGCGGCTTTCTCGGCCTGCTTTCGGCGGTCGTGATGACGGTCCTCTCCAAAGCGGTATGGGTCGATGTGTTCCACTACGCGGATGCGCCGTTCCCGTATGCATCGCCTGCGCTGTTCTCGATGGCGATCGGTTTCATCGGCATCTGGCTCTTCTCCGTAACCGATCAATCGGCGCGTGCGCGTGTCGATAAAGCAGGCTTCGAAGCGCAGACCGTGCGCTCCGAAACGGGCATCGGCGCGGTGGAGGGCGCGAGCCATTGATGTGATGTTGAGTGAGCGGCGCGCGCAGTATTCGTATACCCGGGATGCCGCGCGCGTCCGAATGGCGAGTGGAAAATGCGTTAAGCTCGATGCACCTGATTGCACGAAGCGCCAACGCATTGGAGCGAGCCATGGAACTGCAGTGCCCCAGTCTTTTCGAACAATCGGCGTATATCGGCGGCGCGTGGATCGACAATACTTCGCTGCCGCGCGTGTCTGTCATCAATCCATCCACTAAAGAAATCATCGGCTCGGTGCCGCAGGTCACGGACGAGCAGGTGACGGAGGCCATCCAGTGCGCGCACGCGGCGCTGCAGGACTGGCGCAGCTGGAGCAGTCGCGAGCGCGCGTCGGTGCTGAGAGAGTGGGCGCGCCTCGTCGAACATCATCGCGACGATCTCGCCATCATCCTCTGCCGCGAACAAGGCAAGCCGCTGCACGAAGCGCGCTCCGAAATCACGCAGGCCGCGAATTATCTCGACTGGTTCGCCGAGGAAGCGCGCCGCATTTACGGCGACAACATTCCCGCGCCGCGACGCAATCAACGCATACGTGTGCTGCATCAGCCGATTGGCGTGTGCGGCGCGATCACGTCATGGACCTTTCCTTCGTCGATGGTTGCGCGACGCGTCGGCGCTGCGCTCGCGGCGGGCTGCACGGTCATCCATCACCCCGATCCGCAGACGCCATTCTCCGCGCTCGCGCTGTGCGTGCTCGGCGAGAACGCGGGCTTGCCGCGCGGCGTGCTCTCCGTGTTGACGGGCGAGGGCGAACCGGTTCGCAGCACGCTGCTTGCGAGCCCCGACGTGAGGAAAGTATCGTTCACCGGTTCCATCGAGGAAGGCAAGCGGCTGATGACTTTATGCGCGCCTACCGTGAAGAAGATGTCGCTCGAACTGGGGGCGAACTGTCCTTTCATCGTGTTCGACGACGCGGACATCGACCTCGCCGTGAAGGGCGCGCTCGATGCGCGGTTTCGTCATTCGGGCCAGGCGGCGATGTGCGCGAACCGCTTCTTCGTGCATGAGGACGTGTACGAGACTTTCGTCGCCAAGCTCGTGTCCAAGGTCGCGTTGCTGAAGGTGAGCGACGGGCTGGACGAGGGCGCGCAGATCGGCCCGCTTATCGGCGATGCGGCGGTGACGCGCATCGAAAGTCTCGTCGACGAAGCGGTCAGGCTCGGCGCGAAGATCGCAGCGGGCGGCTCGCGCGTCGCGCCGGGATCGAACTTCTTCAGGCCGACGGTGCTGACGAACGTCGATCCGTCGATGAGCGTATGCGGCGACGAAGTGCTCGGCCCGATTGCGAGCGTGCTGCCGTTCAGGGACGAGGACGACGTCGTCACGCTCGCGAACGATACGCGCACGGGGCTCGCGGCGTACTTCTATACCGCCGATATCAGCCGCGCATTCCGCGTCATGGAAGCGCTCGAATGCGGCGTCGTCGGCGTGAATGACAGCCTCGTGTTCAACGAAGTTGCGCCCTTCGGCGGGATCAAGGAATCGGGCATGGGGCGCGAAGGGGCATCGTCGGGAGTCGAGGAGTATCTCGAAGCGAAGTATGTCTGTTTCGGGAATCTGGAGCGGTAGGACGGCGGACGCATCACTCCGGCGGCCTCACCACCAGAATCGGCAAATGACTATGTGTAAGCACTTTCTGCGTTTCACTCCCGAGCAATAGCCCGCGAATTCCGCCGTGCCCATGCGACGCCATCACGATGAGATCGCAGTGCCGCGCTTTCGCCGTATCGAGAATCGCCTCATACGGATGCGCGCCCGTCGGCGCTTCCGTATCGCAAGCGACGCCGGCCTGGGCGGCGATACTTCGCAGATTCTCGAGATATTGCCGCGCGCGGGCCTGATCTGCGGCGTGCGCCTCATCCTGACTTGCGCCGACCATCTCGGCGCTATAAACGGTCATATGAAATGGCCGCACCATATAAAGACCGGTGATGCGCGCACTGTTCTCTTTGGCGAGCGAGACCGCCATGCGGACAGCCGCTTCGGAGAGCGCGGACCCGTCAGTGGGAACCAGCAGATGGTTGAACATGATGACGTCCTCCGGTTCTCTGGGGACATGAAAGAAACACGCGAACCGACGATTCAAGTATAGGCGAGCGCCAGAATTTCCAGCGCGAAAATCAGATCCGCGAGAATGTTTTCATCGTCCGCATCCGCATGGTACAAACGTTCCGGCGGTACCCCGCGCATCAGAAAAATGTGTCATCGAAAGCGAGGGACAGGCGGCTTCTGTTTCGGCAGCTACGCATTCGAAGTCGATTGCTTCATGACGCGCTAGCGTCCCATCTCGGCGCTCGCTTCTTCATGCAGACGCACGGCCATGACGGGCGCTTCCGGCCCCACGTGCGATAACTTCATCAGACGCGGTTGCAGCAGCAGCGCAACGAGCCCGCTCCATCCAGTCTGATGCGACGCACCGACACCGCGCCCGTTGTCGCCATGAAAGTACTCGTGAAAGAGAATGAGATCCTGCGAGCGCGGATCGGCTTGCAGCATCGGATACGCGGCCATCACAGGACGCTTGCCTTCTTCGTCTTTCAAAAAGAGCATGCTGATGCGCCGTGAGAGATCGTCGGCGATTTCGTTCAGCGAATGAAACTTGCCCGATCCCGTCGGATGCTCGACGCGAAAATCATCGCCGTAGTAGCGATGAAACTCGTAAAGCGATTCGATCAACAAGTAATTGACCGGCATCCAGATCGGCCCGCGCCAGTTCGAATTGCCGCCGAATACGCGCGAATCCGATTCCGCGGGCAAGTACCGGATGCAGACGTTCACGCCATCATGATCGAACACATAAGGCTTGTCGCAATGCACGCGGGATAACGCGCGTACGCCATAGTCCGACAGGAACTCCGCTTGATCGAGCGTGCGGCGCAACAGCGCTTTCATGCGATGTCCGCGCAAGAGCGAAAGCAAAGTCGTGTTGCCTTTGCCAGGCTCGGTCCAGCGCGATACGAGCTTCGCAAGGTTCGGCCGATGATCGAGAAACCATACGAGGCGTTCACGCAGTCCGGGCAAGTCGCCGTACACGCTTTCCTCGAGCACATGAACGGCGAAGAGCGGAATCAGTCCGACGATCGATCGAATGCGCATGGGCACGCGCGCGCCGTTCGGCAGATGCAGTACGTCGTAGAAGAATTCGTCGCTGCCGTCCCATAGGCCGGTATTGCAGACTTCGCCGCAGCTCACGGCTTCCGCGATGTACAGGAAGTGCTCGAAGAACTTCACCGCGATCTCGACATACGATTCGTTCGTCATCGCGAGTTCGAGGCCGATCTGCATGAGGTCGAGCGCGTAGGATGCCATCCATGCGGTGCCGTCGGCCTGATCGATACGTCCGCCGGTCGGCAGCGGCTGCGAGCGATCGAAGATGCCGATGTTGTCGAGGCCGAGAAATCCGCCCTGAAAGATATTGCGGTCGTCGGCGTCCTTGCGGTTCACCCACCACGCGAAGTTGAGCAGCAGCTTGTGGAACATGACCTCGAGGAACGCGTGATCGCCGATGCCGGTCATCTCGCGATCGAGCTCGAACACGCGCCATGTCGCCCATGCGTGAACGGGTGGGTTCGCATCGCCGAATGCCCATTCATAAGCGGGCAATTGCCCGTTCGGATGCATGTAGCGTTCTTTCACGAGCAACAGCAATTGCTTCTTCGCGAAGTCGGGATCGATCGTCGCGAACGCGACCGCATGGAACGCAAGGTCCCACGATGCGTACCACGGATACTCCCACTTGTCCGGCATCGATACGATGTCGCCGTTGCACATGTGCCGCCAGTCAGCATTGCGGCCATGCCGCCGTTCTTTCGGCGGCGTGGGCTGGCCCGGATCGCCGTCGTGCCAGCGCGTGACGTCGAACTGATAATACTGCTTCGTCCATAGCATGCCGGCGAGCGCCTGGCGTTGCACGAGACGCGCGTCGGCATCGTCGATATCGTGTTGCAGCGTCGCATAGAACTCGTCGGCTTCCGCTTCGCGACGCGCGAAAAGCTGGGCCAGGTCGAGCGGCGGATCGTTCGAAACCGATGCCGGACGCCAGCGCAAGTACATCACGGAACTTTCATGCGGTGAGAGTTGCAGATGCACATGCGCGGCGCAACGCGTGCCGCGATCGCGGCGTATCGCCTGTTCGTCGCCTTCGACGAGATAGTCGTTGAAGCCATCCTTGAACGGCCCCGCGCCTTCGATGCCGTATATGCGACGAACGTTCGTCTCGTTCTCGCAGAAAATCCATTCGACCGGCGCTTGCGCAGAAGCCGTGACATCCATCTCGCCATGCGACGGATTGTGCGCGATGACGCGGGCACCTTCGCGCGCATCGTGTTCGAGCTTCAGCGACGGCTTGCCCCATTTGCTCGACCACGCCCACCGGTTGCGCGCCCAGAATTGCGGCAAGAGATGAAGCGTCGCGGCTTCGTCCGCGCGATTCTCGACGGTCACGCGCATCACGATGTCATCGGGCGCGTGCTTCGCGTATTCGACATAGACATCGAAGTAACGGTCGCAATCGAATACGCCCGTGTCGGGCAGTTCGTATTCGGGCTGATCGGGACCGCGCCGTTTGTTCTCGTCGATGAGTTGCTGATACGGATACGCATCGTGCGGATACTTGTACAGCATCTTCATGTACGAATGCGTCGGCGTGCCGTCGAGATAGAAGTACAGTTCCTTTACGTCTTCGCCGTGATTGCCTTGCTCGTTCGTGAGACCGAAAAGCCGCTCCTTGATGATCGGATCGCGGCCGTTCCACAACGCGAGCGACACGCACCAGTCGAGCGGGTCGTTGCCGAATCCCGCGATACCGTCCTCGCCCCATCGATACATGCGGCTGCGCGCATGGTCGTGCGGAAAGTAGTCCCACGCCGTGCCGTATTCGCTGTAATCCTCGCGAACGGTGCCCCATTGACGCTCGCTCAGATACGGGCCCCAGCGGCGCCACCGGTCGAGCCCGGCGCCATGCAGACGGGAGCCTTCCTTCGTTTGCAGCAGATGGATTGCGCGTAGCGGTGGCATGCGACCTCCGTTGCGGTTGCTCATCCAGCACGTTCGATGCGCGGTTTTCCGATGATAAGCGAAGTGAAAAAAAGCGCGGCGATTGCCGCGCTGCGAGAATCATCGCGCCGTTTTTAGCGGGATACCGTCCGGATGAGGATTCGCGTCGTTCATGTCTTCGGGGAGAAGATTGCCGTCCGCGAGCCGCCGGTCTGCTTCGGCGATCTCCGGATAGCGCTCCGGATAAAGATGCCGTTCGCTGACGGCCGCATCGAACGTGCGCGACCACTTCGCGATGACGACCGTCGCAAGGCTGTTGCCGATGGTGTTGCACGTCGCGATTGCCATCGACATGAAGCGGTACACGCCAAAGATCAACGCGAGTCCTTCGACGGGAAGGATGCCCGTCGACGTGACGGTCGCTGCGAACACCACGAACGATCCGCCGGAAACCGTGGCTGCGCCTTTGGACGTCAGCAGCATCAGCAGCAGAATGCCGATCTGATGTTCCAGCGTGATCGGCACGCCATAAGCATGCGCGATGAACATGACGCCCATCGACATGAAGATCGACGTGCCATCGAGATTGAACGCATAGCCTGTGGGCAGCACGAGTCCGACCGTCTGCTTCGCGCAGCCGAGCCGTTCGAGCTTGATCAGAAGACGCGGCAGTGCGCTTTCCGACGACGCAGTACCGAGCACGATGAAGATCTCGTCTCTGATGTAGCGCAGAAAGCGCCACAGGCTGAAGCCCGCGAGCTTCGCGATGATGCCCATGACGACGACGATGAAGAGTACGACCACCGCATAGAAACTCACGACGAGCTGCGCCAGCGCGATCAGCACTGCCGTGCCGTTGCTGCCCACCGAATACGCGACCGCGCCGAACGTGCCGAGCGGCGCGAGCTTCATCACGAGCTTGATGAACGAGAACAGCACTTCCGAAACGAGATCGCGCGTCGTGCAGTCGACGCAGCACATCGAAACCTTCGCGAGCTTCGCGGAGGCGACGAGATTCAGCAGGACGTGCGTGCCATTGCCGTATCGGCGGAGATGGCGAGACGCCTGCGCGTCGAGGCGGGAACGGCGGCGCTGGAAATCGTGCGCCGCTATCTCGACGCGAGCGGCGCGACGTTCGAGATATCGGTGACGGTGCATCCCGCAGAGCGCTTTTCGGTGTCGATGCGTCTCAAGCGATCGCCGGGCTAAAATCGTCGCGGGCGTGCTATCGAAGTTATCCGGCGTGCGTTTTCGAATAACGCAGAAGGAGGACGCCATGGGCAGGAACAGGGCGGCTACGCAAGCCATGAGCTTAAAGCGGCGTGCGCGATAGCGGGCATCGGAAGCCGGCACAAACAGCACGCTCGTGTCGAGCTGCATCGAACCGAACGGACCGGGGCATTGATGCGCCCTGAGCGAAGCGAATCGATTCGTATGACGATGCGAGCTATAGAATAGGCGACCGGCGCCAGACGCTCACGAGCGCGCCCTGACTTCGATCCTCGCACCCTCATATGGATGTTCGCCAGCTTCGCTACTTCGTCAGCATCGTCGATTACGGCAGTCTCGGCAAAGCAGCGGAAAAGCTCTACGTGGCACAGCCTTCGCTCAGCCAGCAAATGGCGCGGCTCGAAGAGGAACTCGGCGTCACGCTCCTTCTGCGCAGCAATCATGGCGTCACCCCCACGGCCGAGGGCGACGCGCTCTATCGGCATGCACGAGTCGTGCTGCGGCAAATGGAGCAGCTCAAACAGGAAGTGACGAAGGGCGCGGGCGCGGAATCCGGCACCGTGGCGGTCGGCCTGCCGACGACGATGGCATCCGTTCTCGCCGTGCCCCTGTTCGAGCGCATTCAGGACCGGTATCCCGGCATACGCCTGCAGTTCTTCGAAAGCATGAGCGGCTATCTGAACGAGTTGCTTGCCAATGGCCGGCTCGACCTCGCGATTCTGTTTCGTGAATCGGATACACCCGGCATCACCGCGTTGCCCGTGCTCGACGAAACGCTTTATCTTGCGGGCGAGCCGGGCGGCGGCATCTCGCCGCGCGCATCGACATGTCCGCTTGCGAAGCTCGCGGGCGTGAAACTCGTCGCGCCCGGCGCATCGAATGGCTTGCGCTTGCTGATCGAGCGCACGTTCGCGAGCGAGAAAGTCGATGGTTCTTCGCAAACGAAACCTGTTCCGGGACGAAATTTAAGTAATTGATTTTTAAAGGTAAAAATTTTTCTATTGGACAGGGCAAGGAAATAAATCTGGATTGGTTTGTCACCTGATGTGGGAGAGATTCGCAAATGAAACCTGTTTTGGTTCTCGGCGAAGCCCCTCCAATGTGTTCTCGATTGCTTATGAAGCTCTCCCACTTGCCGATTGGCGATGCCATCTGATGAAGGTTATGGAGCTCTTGGCTTGGTTGCCGCGCCCAAGGAAGAGTGAACTGATTTCATCCGACAGAACACGAGTCACCATTCGTAATTGGTCGACCCGAAAGGGGAAAGAGGTGAAAAACTTCGGTGGTCTCTTTTATCTTGGAAGCTGAGAACCCGTGGGTCGTCCCCGAGGTCGCCTAGTCATCTATGGTTGCAGCGCTTTCAGTGGCGCGTTGACAGACAGGCGGTCGGACGAACGGGTTAGCTATGATTCTTGCAGACCGGGCAGTACCATTGTCCGAAGTGAGCGTGAATGCCCGAGGCAGGTGGTAGGAGTACTTTCTTGCCTTGCGTCTCGAAGCACGCCACGCAAAAGGGACCTTTGTCGCCAAGTCTGTAGCCGCCCGTCATCGGTTCGGGTTGCTCAGAAGAGCGCGCTTCGACAATCGCTGACAGTTCGACGTTCTTCCGCGACAGGTCCGCGAGCTGCTCCTTCAGGGCCACGACCTCGAGCTTGGAGTCGGCCAGTTTCTCCTGCAAGTCCGCAAGCAGGCTTTTGAAATCAACGTTCTTGACCTGTTCGTTGACGTCACGCAGTTTTTTTGCAATGTCAATCGAAAGCTGAATCGACGAAATGAGATCTGGCATCAAGATGCTCCTACTTCGAATTGGAAGGGCTGTCCGTCGCGGCGGTTTTGGTGCTGCAAACACTTAGTTGATGCGATGCGGTGACTGAACCGAGGTGAGCCACCGCACCATCTAACGTTATGGCTTGCGCCACTTATCGGGCTTGCCGCCCGAGGTGTAACGGACGCGTTCCACGAGCACCGGCCCATCTGGATTTAGCTTGCGAGCCAAGTCAATCGCTTCCGCTTGCGTTTGCGCAACGCCGCTCGCGCGGCCGGCAGTGGGGCGACGAACGGCGTAGTCGCCTTTCGGGCGACGTTCGACGAAGATTTTCTCAGTCATTTCCAGTCCTTAGCGATTGGGAAGGGCAAGAAGATTGTCCGTCTTGCGGCTATCAGCGACGGTTTGCACGTATTTGACCCGGCCGTTGGTGTGCACGTGCACCCACGCTCCTTTGAGCTGCGGATTCCGGTCGGGGCACCAGACCGAGGTGTTTCCATTCTTCTCAATGAAGGCAACCATCTGCTCCCTCGAACTGGAGCCGCTTTCGCCGTCTTTGCCATCAGTTACTTGAACCCACCACAAATGCGTGATGTGCTCATGCCCTTGGCCACCGCCCATGCGTTTGGCCACACATCTGATCGTTGTCGTCATTGTTGAACCCAAAAAATGAAGGTTAGCGCCCACAATTTGTTCGGTGTAGGCATATTTTCAGTATCGGTTTCAAGAACCCTCTTGTCAAGTATGAAAAATGCGTCTACTCTGAACTTTTGAGATGTTAATCTCGGGTACCTTTCGTCCGTCGTTTGCCGCGGTTCATAACATGACGACGGAAGTCCTGAAGCCCCGATGCGGGATTGTTTGTGTGCGGCGCCCTCATTACTCTCTTGGAGAAGCCTGTTGTCTACCCCCCTCGGCGACAAGATTCGCGCTGAAAGGAAACGTTTGAAATTGACTTTAGATGACTTGGCTCAAAGGACGGAGTCAAGCAAGAGCTACATCTGGGAATTGGAAAATCGTCCAGTGGTGAGGCCTTCTGCGGACAAGATTAGAAAAATCGCTGACGTATTTGGTGTCACCGTAGAGTTCTTGCTTGACGACGAAAAGCAGGACCCATCCAAGTCAGATGCCGATCAAGCGTTCTTTCGAAGGATTGGTCGTCTTGACGCGACCAAGCGAGCTCAGCTTGAGAAATTCCTCAAAGCGATCGACGATGACTGAGCCTACGACCCCCGCCGCTTGGGGCATTCAACTGTCCAAACTGTGGTTAGCATCAGGACAGACATTTCCCGTAGACGTCAAAGTTTTGGCACTTGAAGTGACAAAGCAGCGATTTGAGGACCCGATTGGCTCCGTTGTGCCGCATGGTGTGCCAGGAATTGATGGGATGTTGTCGTTGAGAGCAAAGAAGGACTACTGGGTGATTTCCTACGATGAGACGGTCTCGATTCCCGGTCGAGTCAACTTCACTTTGGCTCACGAACTCGGACACTATCTGTGTCATCGAACGGAGCAGAAGCGTTTTCGTTGCGGACAGTCCGACATTCTTGACTACAGCAGCGGCTCGTCGCGCAAGATGGAGCGCGAGGCGAATGTTTTTGCGTCGTACTTGCTGATGCCTGCTACAGACTTTCGCCAACAAATTGCCGGAGCAACGGTGTCGCTATCTCATCTCGGCATGATTGCGGCTCGATATGAGACTTCATTTACGGCGACTGCATTGAAGTGGCTTGAGCTTACTGATGAAGCTGCCATGCTGGTGGTTGCGCGAGACGAATTTGTTTGTTGGTCTTATCCAAGTAAGTCAGTCTCAAGCGCATACCTAGCTCCGGGAACGCCG
This sequence comes from Caballeronia zhejiangensis, assembly GCF_000698575.1. Classification (GTDB taxonomy): domain Bacteria; phylum Pseudomonadota; class Gammaproteobacteria; order Burkholderiales; family Burkholderiaceae; genus Caballeronia; species Caballeronia zhejiangensis. The sequence continues at coordinate 64,722 of NZ_JFHD01000016.1, read as the reverse complement.
GTTCCCGAGTCGGCTGTAGCGAGAGCTCAGGGAGCTGCGAATCATTCGGGCGATATCGTTCTCCGTGTTGCCCCGGGTGTATGGCATCCCTCTTTGGAGGCGGAAGAATCGCTTATCGTCTCTGATCAGTTCGACCTGACGATTTTCCTGATTCGCTACCCGGGTGCGCGCTCAGTCGAGCACGTCGAAGAGGAAGTGGGAGACGCGGTTGACGGTATGAGCAAGCTAGGCGCGGGGCTTGGATGGATGCGGTAGGGAGGATGTGCCAGTTATTGCAGCCATCCGATCGTCTTTTAAGCCGATATATGTACGATAAAGTTACACATGGCAATATGAGCAAACACATAAACTGACGGACCTGCTAACTCCACTGCATTGAGGGGCGAGATGATTGCGAAAAAGCACTATTCCTTAACACCGCTTGCGCGGATTGATGTGCTTGTGTGTGATAGTCGCGTGGTGTTAAGGCCAGCATCGACGCGAGTAGTGGCTGCTTTCGATGCAATTTACTTGTGCACTCCACTGCGAAGCAATGAGTTGCCATCCGGAGAATAGCGAGGTAGCTTCGAATTCCGACGTTGTCTTGGCCGTGGCTGACTTAATCGCGGCACCTACGGCAAAACTTGGCATGTCGGAGGAAAATACCGACCTAGCCCTTCGGCTTATGCAATGGAGCTTCTTCGGGTTTGAGAAAGACATGCCGTGCACGCCTATCAAAGCATAGTATGCTCCGCTGAGATCGCATCGGTGAGTCCTCGCTTTACGAAGCTGTGAGAAGTGCTCCCCGTCGTCGTTGCCGCGCTCTTGTAGTTTGTCATAGCTTGACCGAGACGTCGTTTGCATGTGGCTCATGGAGGCGAAATTCGTTACACTCCGTGCAGGCGGTAAAGCTGTTGAGGTGCAAGCAGCTGAGACGCAGTAACGCTCGCGCAATACAAGATCCGGTTTGCCTATCTATGAACCCTTTGGCGACAGGGGGAGATGTCATGCTGATCAAGGAATTGTCCGCAAAGGCCGTCGCAATCGGCGTAGTCCTGAGCGTTTGCGCCTTGGTGTTTCTCTGGCCACTCAATGGCTTTGGCGCTTCGGTCGCCCTCATCGCTTTCGTAATCGGTGCTGGCGGGTCAGAGTTGATCTTCAGACTTTCAAAGCCTCGCACGCCTCCAGGGAGCGAGAAACCGGCGGCGGGCGAAAAATGACTCATATAAAAGCTCTGCGGCTACGATGCTGGATTGTAAGCATTGCTTTGGCTTTGACCGCGGCTTGCGGAGCCCTCCCGGACAAGAACCCGGCGTCGGGCGGCGGCCTGCTCGGAGCCCCTCCGCCCATAGGGTGGAATAATTCGCCGGTCCCCGCTGGCCAAGAGTTGATCGAAGTTCGCGGCTATGTTTTGGCGCGTAACGATCAGGTACCAGACGGCGCAATCGGATACGCCGTTCCAATATTCACAAGTCGCCAAGAGATCGATCGTTTCTGCCCCTTGTTCCTTGATCGAATGAGTATCAGTGGTGCCCTAAACAAGGGCGCGCCGATGCGAATTAATTCCTACGGGCAGGAAAAGCAGATTGTCCCATTTGTCTGGCCAGTGACTAGCTGGTCTGCGAATGACACGGCCGACTGCAAGACACTTGGCGACCGCTACGACATCTCAGGAGCCCGGACGTTTTTTAAACAAGCACAACAGACGATCGGAGCCCATGGTGGCCGAGATATTGATGCCCTGCGTAACGGCCCCTTCATTTTGACAGCAAAAAGGGTTAGCGGGTCAATGGTGCTGTACGACTTGTCGCAAGCTCCTGACGACGATTATCCGACTTGGCTGACCCGGGCGATCGAGCAGATGAGCAATCCGCTCGCCACGCAGACCGTCTACGTAACGCCCAACTGGCACGACAAAGCACGCTACTATGTATTTGGAACCATCCCGGCCTTCAACGGTATTCTCGACGTGCTAATGCCGGGATTCAAGGGCGCGCATGCCAAGAGTTAATGCTCTTAAAACTCAGCGTCTGTCCTGGTTTAGCTCCGGTCGCGCGAGATAACTATTGACCTGGACAGACTTCGCAATGCCGTCAGAGATAGATTGGGCTTGATCGACCACACTCCGATGAGCGGAGAAAGTCACGAGGACGCCAAGATTGCCTTCGGTACGAGCCAGATAGCGGGTTTGATAATTTTTGACTTCTGAGTTCAAGTAAGTCGCGTCAAGCCAGATGGCTTGGCCTAAGAGTGTGCTTGTTGGAGCTCGGACGGTTTCGACACCAGCCGTCGAGCCGACGTCATCCTGAAGATGTTGAATATAGAGTTGCGGGCTATCCGTCTCGCCAACTTCCTTGGCGGTAAGAATCGCGATCATGCTGTACTTGCCATTAGAGTCGGCAGGTGGTCTGCAGACAAACTCCGTCACTTCGAGATTACATTGCCAATCGTCTGGGATGTCGAAACTGATGTAAGTGTTTGCAAAAGGTTTCGCCTCTGTAAGATTGACGAGGAGGGCAAACAACATAAAACCGAAACTTAATTGTGAGAGGTATCGCATTTTCCGCACAGTCTCCTCGTCGACGCTTTCTATTTATCGTGCGGGGCGTCGAAAGAATCAAGTTAACCTTGCATTCTCCGGAGAATTTTGTGAACTCCGTCCTGCGAAAAGTGACCAGCTTAGGCGCGGCGGCCATTGCCTTGTCGGCCGTGCTTGGTTTTGCTTCACCTCACGACGAGCAAGTCCAGGTTGCTTTCAAAATGGACTACTACGATGTGGCCGGTGAAACTTGGCCTGAGGTGTGGAGTTCAATTCAGGCGGGTCTTAAACGAGAGAAGGACCTTCAGGGAAGATATGAGGGACTCACATCGTATTCCATCAAACTGGAGCCTGAAGCTCTCGTCGCGAACAATACGTGTTCCTCAAAAACGGCTGCCATCGCCGTCAACCTGGTGGTCAAGGTGCCAAGATTGACGACCCGAAATTTAAAGCAAGGCCAGGAATGTTGGGCGTTCTATGATCGATCTCTCTCCGACCATGAGGAATGGCACGTTCAAATCGCCATACACGATATGCAGGCGCTGCAAGCCAAGATCAGATCCTCGCCAAACATTAGCTGTGAGGAAATCGTGGGGATGGTGAAACAAGACTTCCAGAAAATGGTTGATGAGCAAAATGACTACGATGCCATCACAAATCACGGGCTGCAGCAGTGGAGAGCCTACGGGCTCGATAAGCCGAAGGAATCCGACTATGACGCCGAGGTTCGAAACCGTTGTTTTGGCTGATGCGTTGGCTTGATGCCTCTCGGGACGCACGATGTGCGTTCAGCATCGCGCGACCGGGGCGGCATGGCTGGCTGACGGCACTAACCTGATGCAATGTCGGTAGTAAGCGCCGTCAGCCGCCGGCTGCCGCACAATGAATGTCCCGTTAATGGACGTCGAGCTTCAAAGAGGCTTGAAGATGGACATGCCTTTGCCAAACAGGCGATCATGCATCTCAGCGGCATAACGGTCAGTCATGCCAGCGACGAAGTCGCACACGACGCGCGCCTTGCCGGCCGCAGTATCAGCGTCGCGGTATTCCTGTTGCCAGTCATCAGGCAGCAAGCGACCTTCGGTATCACTGAAGGCCACGAACAGGTCACGCACAACGTCTTTGCCTCGATGCTCGACAACCGCAAGCCGGGATGAGCGAATCACAAGTTCGAAATTCAGATGCTTCAGAACTTCAATCCGGAGGAGGGCCTCGCGACTCAAGATGACCTTCGATAGTTGCGGATACGCGTCGTTGATCTTTACCTCGACGGAATCGATAAGAGAACCGACACGCTCGGCAGTGAACTGATTGCGTGCAAGAGAGTTGCTTGCCAGTTGCCTGTCGCGCAACCAAGCGTTGGCACCAGCGCGGAACTTGTTGGCCACACCTGTGTTGGTGGAGACGCCATTCTGCGGTTGTAGACCCTTGAACACATCTTCAATACAGTCAGTAAGCTGCCCCGAGTTGTCGAGCGGCTCGTAACCCGAGTCAGCCAACGCCTTGTTCGTCTTTTCCAAGACGGCGTCCGCGATCGGACTTTGGTTCGCAAGTGCGTCGAACAACGAGTACGGCGTTACAAAGCCGGCGTGCAAGGAGTCCTCGAGGTCGTAGGTCGAGTAGGCGATGTCGTCAGCGAGGTCCATGATAGAGCACTCGATCGTCTTGAACTCACCTACATGGCCTGGAGCGATCGCGTCTTTGATATTCGAAACGAGTTCCTTCTCGCTGTCGTAGTATCCCTTGACCAGAGCGGAGCCATCCCGCCGTTCGAGCGGGATGAGCCGGTCGTATTTGAGAACCGACGCGAGCGCTCGCATGGTCAAATTGAGTCCGAAGGCGTTTGACGGAGCGCCTGTCGAATCGCTAACCAGCTTTTGCTCGGTCGCTGAAACGATCCGCAGCGTCTGCGCGTTACCTTCGAAGCCACCGTGCGCGACCATCAATTCGTCCAGCGCAGCCTCGCCGTTATGGCCAAAGGGCGGATGTCCCAGATCGTGGGCGAGCGAAGCAAACTCTACAAGATCGAGGTCGATGCCGTCGCCAAAATTGCGCGCATCCGGCAAATGGTTCAACCGGGCTGCGATGCCGCTGGCGATCTGGGCGACCTCGAGGGAGTGCGTCAGACGGTTTCTGAAGAAGTCGGACTCAGCGCCGGGAAACAGTTGGGTTTTGCCTTGAAGGCGGCGAAATGACGGCGCATGAAGCAAACGCGCGTAGTCTTTGCGAAAAGCCGTGCGGCCGATTTCGCGCGTAGGGTCTACGCCTTGGTCACCGTTTTGGCGCCTAATATCGTCAGATGTATAGAAATCGGGCATAAAAAAACCGGGCAAAGAGCCCGGTTCCTCGAAATCGGTAAAAATTACCTGCGTTTCGCAAGAGTGAAATCAATGGCCGTAAAGGTTGCGTCCTGTTTCAGGCGCAACTCAAGACGACGATTTCCTGTGGCGTTCGAGCCCTGTTTTTCAACCAGTGAATCAATGTACTTGAAGGCGAGTGTGTCCTGTGCGGTCGGCTTGGCCGGTGTATTTCTGCGGTCAGATTGGCTCATCATGCGCTCCATTTCATGTACGAACACATTATATAGCGACCGCAATCCGGAAGGTGCTGCTCTACGCTAGCGGGATCGCGCCTGTAGTCGTAAACACACAGTAACGAGCAGTTTACACGCCCCGATCGCGGTCACGACGCCAACTAAGGCAGACCGCCATCGGCGCAGAGTAGTCGGGTGTCGGACTGCAAAATCGAGATGATGCAAAAAACCGAGTGTGCATGGCGGTGCTCGCCCGTCGCATTGTGGTATCGACCCAGAACTTCTCCATCGTCCTGACACTATCTTTGGAGTCAAGAGAACTGCCTGCGAATTTGTATTGTTGCATGCTAAGACGTCGCTAGGGCCTATCCTGTGGTCAGTTTCGCGTGACATGAAGTCAAATATTTGCAGCGCCATGCGAGTAAGATTTTTCATTGAAGATGAAAAGTTACGCTCGGTTTCCGAGTGTCGGCGTTGTGCTATAAATCCTTGTCCGCGACAGCCCCGGCAGGTGCCGTCCACAGAAACCTGCGGTTGTACCGTGCCCTGAGAGTAGAGCAGTGATGGCAGATAAGAAGACAATTTTTGTGGGGTTTGCTATTGAAGATGAAAGGCAACGAGACTTTCTTAAAGGGCAGTCACTGCTGACTGCCTCGCTCTTCGAATACATTTACATGTCTGTTAAAGACGCTTATGTAACCGGCTGAAATGAAAAAGTGCGTACGCGAATGAAGCGGTCGGATGGCGTGATCGTTTTGGTGAGCAAGAATTCTGCGGCCTCGACGAGGAAGAAATGGGAAATCCAACATGGCTTGCTTTCCTGAAGTTTTACCATTGATGGGCACTGAGCTGCCATCCATGGGCATGCCGTTCACGTACAGCGCGGTCCTTCACCATAAAAGATTCGACATTGGGCAGCCTTTTTCTCGTGAAACTACCGTTTCGCTACCGTGTTCACTGATAGGGAAATGAGTTGCCGCGTCATCGATGATGATCCGAGAGGAACTGTTGATTCAATGACGAAGGTCAAATCAGTTTGTCGGCGAGCGTGCTGTGGTGTTGAAACAATGCACCGGGCTGCACAAATTTAGATGATGTCTTGGTCAACAGGGCGTTGACAGACACGTATTGCAACGATTCAGGACTAGGGGTCCAAGGAAAGTTTTGAAGCAACTGAGCATCTACTAACTCAGTAGCGACTTCGACAAATTGCTGAGCCTCAGCCCTTGCTTGCTCTGGACTTTCAGCAACCTGCGGCCAAGGGATGTCTGCTACGTTCGCGAACGGAAGCTGAAAACAACGCGACACTTCTTTGCTGGCGAGAACGAGAGGAACACTTCCAAGTCGTTTCCATGTCGCGAAGTTTTCGCGGATAGCGACGTCACGCGCGTCTGCCAGCCAATCGACCTTGAAATTGCAGAGTTCGACACACACGTCGACAAAAAGGAGGTCCTCTTCTTGAAAAGCGCTTGCGCTGAAGAGGCCTTTTTGATGAGCGCGTGTTACTTCACGAGAATCGATAAATGCAACCAACGCGTTTGCATCTTGGGGAAGCTCGCTGAAGAAAACTTGCGCAGGAACCAGCATGCCAAAAGACTGAGAGGTTCGAAGAGTGCGGGTATCGTCTGCAAAGATGGACGTGTTCATAGTAATGGTTCTAAAAGTGTAGGCAGATGGAGTCAACGCCTAGCCCTACTGGCAAACCTCCAGACTTCGATCTGAAGTCTGGATAAGAGTTTTCTCGGACGTTTACTCAATCAATCGGGCGAAATTGCGAGAAATCAGCGGGTAGGGCACGGACTTGTAGTTTTGGCAGCGCTGACGTGCGCGTTAAAAAGAGCTTCTCCAATCCGTGTAACAAGCCCCACTACCAGGGCGTTGCCCATTAACATCGCACGAGCGACGTCGCTAACACCGGAGACGTCCGTAAACCCACGCGGGAAACCGTTGAGTTCTTCTAGCTCTTCCGGAGTTAGCCGCCGGAGTCTCCCTGAATGGCTGGCCACAACATGCTTGGTCCGCGTCGCGCTGGTCCCCCCTTCGGAAGTAATAATGGTTCTGGAAGGTCGGTCGAGTGGGTCTGGGAACGCCATTGCCCCTTCCGAGTATTCATACTCGAACCCATCCTTGAATCGGAGAGCTTTCTTCGCCGCTTTTGCTGCCGCCCACTTTGGCTTGTCAGCGTCCGATACGTAGAAATTTGTCGGGACCGGGCCGGTCTTACGAACGACGTCTCCTAACGTCAACGCGCCTACACTACCGGTAAAGTCCGAGAAATCACTTAGCGCGGCAGGTGTAACCTGCGAAGTCCATACGTAACCGTCGAGCATCAATCCGGCGTTTTCGAAACGGGTTTTGCCATTTGAAAGTGCGCGATAGGACATTTGTTCCTGAAACGGGTCGTTCCGTACGCGGAAAGCTGGGGCCCCACCATCGTATTGATTTGCAGGCTTGGCCGGCAGGGCGCGAGTTAGGGTAGACCGCATAAACCAGTCAGCCGAGTTCGTAGCCATATCTCGCTTCGCTTTTTGAAAGACGTCGGTATTCTCGTGATACGCAACGATGAAGGTACGGCGTCGGCGTTGCGAGAACCCGTAGTCTGCGGCGTTAACTACGCGCCATTCGGCCGCGTACCCAAGCTGGAACAGCGTGGACAAGACCATGGAGAAGTCTCGGCCCCGGCACAGAGCGGGCGACGAAATCAACCGGTCCACGTTTTCAAGAATAAGATATTTGACGGGCTTTCCGTCGGCAAGTCGCTGCTTGAGCAACTCTGCAATCGACCACCAGAGAACGCCCTTCTTACCCGCGATGCCTGCCGATTTCGACAGCGGTTTGGCAACAGAATAGTCTTGGCAGGGGAAGCCGCCGACCACGACATCCGGGTCGGCAGCGCGGATAGCATCGCGTCCTGCATCTGAATTCAAGACGGCCGCAATGTCCTCGTTCAGGTGAATATCACCCGACCACCGGGCTTTGTACACGTTGCTTGCGTGCTGTACCTTGCGGCTCGGTTCAAACTGATTGCTGAGATTGACGTGAAATGGGCTTCCGTGGACCCGTTCGAGACCAAGTCTAAAGCCGCCGACACCGGCAAAGAGTTCCATCGTATTGAGATGAATCGAAGTATTAACTGAAGACACCGTATTTCCAAGTTGGGGAGGTGTCCAGTTAAGGGAGCGGTGTTTAAACGCTCCAAGTCGTCGGCGTGCTGCTGGTTTTAGGTTTTCACTGTGAGAATTAGAGAAACGCGGGCCGCGCAGCAGTGTTAGGCACTGCGCTTACGGCTTCGACGTCGAGTGGCGATGTGAGCCGGCTCAATCGCGCTCGACTACGTCGAGGCGGCACTGGTCCTTGAGCAGGTGGACGGCGCTCTAGTCGTTGTTTATGCGCTTCAGATAGCATTGCGTCGGTACTGCACCGGTCGAGTCCCTTGCTGGACTCCCTCGAAGGACTGTTCGAGGCGACGAAGTTTTACGCGTCTATCGTTGCGGAGAGCATGACGGATCGAGCGCGCACAAAGCTATCGCCGGACCGCGGCCACGAGCGCCTGGTCTACGGCCTCATCAGCGCTGCCGGTGCTGTGACGTTCAATCTAGGCAAGTTGCGCGGTTAGGGGCGGCTTCGCCTCCACCTAAAACGTGTTGCAAAGGCATGAATCGCGCGTGGCGCTGATTCGCGGCACCCCATCCATTTTGGATGACCATTGTTTTTCGCTTTAGAACTGCGATTGCGACGTAGCCCAAGGGTGTGGCGACCGCTTCGCGCCGGAACAAGATTGCCGTACCGGCGCGTGGCAAACGCTCATTCAATCTCTGCCCACGGAGGGCGACACCACCTAAAACCGCTTTTGTCGCCTTCAGTCAACGCGACACCGTTTTAGATTTCTGCAGTTTTCCATGCGTTCGCTATATGTCACAGCAGCACTTCGATAGCTGCTTCACCTGACAGGACACACGGGAAATCCAACCATGCCTAAAAATACGCTTTTCGATACCACGTTCTCTATGCTGGCTATTGGCGGCCTTAGTCGGAACGCCGAGTTCAAGTCTTCGTGCCAAATGGCGAAGCAGTTTCCGGGAAACTTGCCTGTCTTGAATGCAACGGTGGACCCTTCAGAGTTCAATACCTTTATGCAGGCACATCAGAACGGAAATGCCCCCAGTTGCTTCGGATTCGGAAATATAGCGAGCCTTTCGCGAGCAGGTGACAAGATGCAGATTATGACCATTCGCTTTCAGGTCGGTGGCGTGCAGTTCTATTGGCTCGCAGATATGTCTGACGGTGATGTTTGGCGCGCAGTTGATGCGTGGAGAAAGCGCGGGCAGGTCCCCATCGCAATTGGCCATTCAGACCAAATGGCCTATGTAGTCATAGACTATGCTGCAGGCAGCATGACGCTCGACCGCTTCAGGGACCAAATTCGTTCGGAGCCTTCGCAAGAATTCTTTGACATGGTCAGCGATGTTGCGAGCAGTGGATTTGTCGAGGCCCAGGCTACTACCGACATTCCGGATACCCCTCTGGACCGGGTCATTGTCAACCTGCTTGTGAGTCCCCGCCAGCAGCAATATGTACACGGCAATGTGATGCGCGACAAGCCTGTGATGGCAGACGGGGGAATGTCGGTGCACTGAGGCTGGAATGATTAGAAATCGCGGCTTTGATAAGCCGCGATTTTTTAATACTTGTTCTGATTTTTCCAAACAAGCGCTATGCCGGCCCTTTTGTGATGGAACACGCCGCCAACATTGGCTTGACGTTCGTCGCGTTTGTCTGCCCGTTGACGTCAAAGTCGTTCAATCGCAGTAAGAAAATCGAACAAGGCTTGGCGGTGCTGAAAGGATCGATGCCACAGCCTGCTCGTGCGATGGCTTCTCAAAACCGACTCTGTCTAGGCTTCTTTGGCCAACTTCGCAGTCACAAGCAGCGTCCTGAAACGTAAAGTCGGTCAGCATTGCGATGTGGTACAGGATAGAGTCGGCTCAGCCACGCGTGCCGACCCCGCTCTCGGCTAGCCGAGAGCCCTCTGGCATCTCAATGGCGCACTTGTGGTTCGGATAGACGTTCAATTTGCGTGCCGAGTCGTTTATGAACGACCGATGGAGATAGAGAAGTGCTGCCGGTGGCTCGACGGGACGATCGGCGATTTGGTGTAAGGCCGGATCCTGCCGGCAGGCTCGGTTCTACCAACGTCGGAACCGTAGCGGTTTACCCTGCCTGAGACAGGATGGCATAAGAGGCTTAGCGTCGTAGGGTAAGGTGGCTATCGAACTCTTGGTAGCCAAACTTTCGAAATGACTCGGCTCACAGGCCAGACCTCGCTGCACGGCTGCGGCCGAAGCCGAGAGGACCGCGTTGGACAGTCAAGAGCAATTTGCCAGACTCGACCGGGACGGCGACACCAACGCGCAATGTCTTGGGGTGGGTTATCCACGTCAAGATAATCGTGTGATTGCGCTAGTTTGATCTATACTCAAGTCGCGCGGTGAGTCACGCGCGCCTATTCGCGGGTTAGAAGTAAAATTATATTGATACCTGCCGTCTTCCTCGCTTCGTCTGCAGCTTCGCGTGTATTTGAAAGAGAGCGTATTGGCTTGTCTCTGTGGGGCTGCGATCCCGACAGGATGCCACGATTTTACTTGCACATGCCGTCGCCAAGCTTAACGATGATCGGCATGTGGCGGAACCGGAGCGTTTGCGAGCAGTCCTTTTCGCTGAAGTTATTGCGCTCGCGCATTGATGCCGCCCCACGTCAAAAGCTCCTAGGCGTATGACAAACTGGTAGACAGCCAGATGAGCAAGCACATCGATAATCCGTGTAGTCGGTCAACTCAGTTGGTCTCAGTAGATGAAGTTACAGCAAATGAGCAACTGTCTTCTGCACGGCTCTCCCGGGCAGGCGTGCTCCTGCGGGACAGCCGCTCGACAGTAACTCCGCCATCCGCACGGATAGTGGCCGCCTTTGATGCCATTTACCTGTGCTGCCTGCGCTTCAAAGATTTGAGTTCGCAAGGGGAAAATGATGTCAAAAATGCGAACTCCGATGTTGTCTTGGCCGTAGCAGACTTGATTGCGGCAACGACAGAAAAGCTTGGCATACCTCCGGACGGTGTTGACCTTGCCCTCCGACTTATGAAATGGAGCTTTTTCGGGCTCGAGAAGGACATGCCGTGCACGCCTGCGCGTGCATCGGATCTCGCAGAAGCGGTATTACGCGAAACAAAGCGTTTGCATTTGAATAGCGGCGACAGCCGGTTTTAGGTCGCGAGCTCAAGCCAATTGGTGTGCAGGCTTTTGTAAGATGAGATGCAGCCCGGATACACACTGACGTTGCGGTGTATCTAGGAGACGGTCGCTGTCCGAGCGTCGAGCCTGTCTGCGACGGATTGCGTATCAATTGAGAAGATTCGAAGTCGCAGCGCGCTTTGGTCGCACAGGCCTTTCCGTCACCCCCCAGGGCCGTATCGCGTGGCAAATTGCTGTGTACTTTTCACCCACGAGACGCTTCCGCATCTGAACGCGGATATACGCCTGTTTGCGGCATATCGGATTGACGCTAAGTGCAAGCAAAGAGTGGCGAACGCATCAAGCGAAGTTGAGCGGCGGTGATATGACCTGCACTGGTTGGAAGACAGCGATGCGCCGCATCGACTCGGAGTTCGACATACCACAGTTCGTCGCGTCAGCACTTGTGCGCACCCTCGCATCGCACAACTTTCGGCTACCCAACTCGGCACGCGAAAGGTTCGCAAAGCTGCCGACAGCGTCGTTCTCCGCATCGAACAAATTGTTCGAGAGGCTTTTAGCGAAGATGTGCATCGGAGCGACGCCGATGACTGACTTTACCGAAGCGGAGACCGCATCCGTGTCTGGCGGTAGATGGTGACGCCATGATGGTTGTAACCGTTCCACCCTACATGGAAGTCGAATGGGCCTCCCGAACTGCAGATTGGCTCATTCCCTACAACACGACCGATTGGGGCAGTGGGCCAGTGCAGACGATGCTTCGGCTTGGTACCGGGTCAATCGTGCTCGACTACGGTGATGCTGCATCGGTCCTTGAACGGGTGGACGGCGCTCTAACCGTTGTTTACGTGCTTTCAGATTGCGTCGCATCGGTTCGCTACAAGTGGAATTCCATGCTTCTCCAGTCTCTTGACGGGCTGCTTCAATCCACGAGGCTCTACGCGTCTATCGTCGCCGAGAACACGGCCTACCGAGAGCGCGCAAACGTCTTGACGGACCGGGCTCAGCTACATCAAGTCTATGGGTCGATTAGCGCCGCTGGCGCGGTCACCCTCCACGCGTAAATAAGTTGCGTTTCTCCGACGGGTTCGTCGGTCGACAAACGTCATCGGATAGATGAGGGCTACGAGCGGTTGCTTCGCAGTACGGCATCCGTTTTAGATGTTCACCGTGTTTCATTTTAGAAAACGCGATCCCGACAGTACATCGCTATATGTCTCAGGCAGCAACGTCGCTTTCACGACAGCGATAGCTGCCCAGACAAACCCAGAGCCGGCGGATAGCCGGAAGTCCAGAAAAACCCAAGGTAGAATATGAACTACGAAATCGAAGACAGCAGTGGATTGTTTGCATTAGGGGGAATCGCCGCAGCCTGGCAATTCAGAGACGGATTCCCTCTGGCTCGAGCTGTACTTGCTGACTTCCCTGTTTTGACTGCGTCCCTTGACCATCACGATTACGAGGCTTTAGACGTAGCGTTGAAGGCAGACGCCCCCGTGTCGCTCACGTCCCAGACGGTGCAACACGCTTCAGCTCAACTGCATCAGTTCACGCTTACGACCTGGGGCCTCCATGTCCACTGGTTATCCGATGCAAACGCCTCAGAAATCAGGGCCGCAATGAGGACTTGGAAGAGCGCTGGCGAGAGTGCCTTCGCACTGTTGCTACCCGACACTGCCCCGTACAACTGTCTTTTCGGCAAGGTGGGCTTTGCCCTCCCGTCCAGTTCCGCAGCGCTCAAGCCTCACAAAGCGCAGGCCGCAACATCGTTCTCGCCCGAGCTGATTACAGCGATGGTTGCGGTTGGAAACCGCCTCAAACGCGCGAGCGTCTTAGGCGATGGCGCATCGATTCAGCGTCATGCAGTCAACCTGCTGTTGGCGGGGAGCATGGAAGACCAGTTGAGTCATCCCGGCTCGATTGCAAGCGTATTGCACGCGAGCCAAGCACCGTACACCCGGCATTGAATCGACCCGATATGCCGCAGAGATCGTTCGCTGCGGCTTTTATCCAGGCGAAATCGGGTGCTTGGTGATTGCACAACGTCGTTAATTTGAGGGTGCTAAGTCGGCTGTGTTCTGTTTTCGCGGGCCAGCAGACCACCCCTTTTTTTGGGGGCGACGAGCACCGCTATGGGTGCCTTTCACACTCCGTCGCAGCGAGCCTCATCGCGTGGCGAGGAGGCGCCTGCGCGCTCCATTTCTTCTTGCGGAATCAAGGCTGCCCGTTCACAGCTTAATCTCCGCTGCTCGGCGCAGGCGTGCTTGAGGACGTGCCGACCGCTTCCACGCGAACCCGACCGACCGTGCACGCGCGTGGCAAACGTCCGATCAACTTCTGCGCACGACTACCGATTCGCCTCTGCGACATCATTCGCACGCCAGCCGACCGCAGTCATGCATGCCCGGATTTGCCGCACAGGGCAACGGCAAGTTGCCGTCCATCCTCTGCTTGTCAGGGAGCAGCGAAATAACACCCAATGTTCTCGAAACGCGTCTTTTTTCGCGTGGCGCCACAAAAATCCACTTTCTGCTCATGCGTTTGCCGTGATGCGCTTCGCGGCATGCTGAAGGAGACTTTCTGTGGGAGATCGCGTCGATGGTGATCTGGTAGCCTCCTCTGTCTGCCGAGCGTGCTTGCGCGCGCCGACCATGAAGGGCGCTTCAGTCCCGAAGTCGACAAGCATTCGCAGTCAAACTAAGTGCGCTTGCGTGGACGCAGCCTTATTCTCGGGTTGTGCGCAAATAGAACGGCGCCCTGGCGCGGCACCAAGGAAGCTTGCTCTTCTCCTTGCCGAAGCCGGAGTAGCGATGCCTCGAATTCTTCCCATCGACCGGATTGTCGAAGACGTTGGTAAAAGGAACTCACTTTCGTTGCGTTTCCCAACATTCCGTTCACACTGCGCCACCCCATCCCGGTCGCGAGTTTGATAAGAATTGCATCTATTAGCGTTCGGTCATCGTTCGAGGCTTCTAAATGATAGGGTCGGACGATATGTTTCAGTTGTGACCATTCGGTGTCGGCGAGACCCCATCCATTCGGTCCTTCAATGAGGTTCGTGTTCTTCAGTATGGGATTCAGATTTTCCAGAGCACCTTGACTCGACTGAAGTGTGAACTCGACTGGTTGTTCTCCACCCCAGGAGAAAGCCTGCTCTTGTGGTTTCAAGCGATGCAAAGACATCGAAGACGCGACAAAAACTCGCCCGTGAAGCGAACCTGTGAGCACGCCATCAGCCAGCAGCTTCGGCAATTCAAGGCCAATAGCTCTACGCAAAGCGTTCGCGCGGATGGAAGCAAACGCTTCGCGTGCCGACGGAAAGAAATACATCCACTGGAGAAGCGCTGGTTTAGGCGGTGTTGCCCATATGCGGCGGGACAATCCGCGATGTATCAGTACACAGCCAAGGCCTTTTGCCTGCATTACCGGCGCAACAATTTGGTCGAGGCTTGTCGGGCGATAAAGATGATTGAAGAAGATAGAGTTTGGCGTGAAAAGTGCCTTAACTACAACCAGGGCAGGAATCAGCACGCGCAAGCCTAGATAGTGCGCGACGTAGATTTTGTGAGAGTCACCCGGGCCGCAGTAATGCATGCCTGACAAGGCTAGATATTCCGCCGAGTCCGAGACTTCCCAATCGTCGAAATTTGTCGTAAATCTGAGCTTGGTTTTACCAGACTCTCGCATTTTGACCCGCCATAACGAAGATGCCTCTATCCAATCTACGCTACCGTCGTTGTCAATTACTTTCCCTTCTAATCGCCCGTTCTTGCGTTCAATCGAATGCAGCCACATGCTGTCGCTCCTCAGTTCAAGGAACGTATAGCGACCGCCTTACCTAAAATGATTGCATCCACATGGCCATATGATTTATCAAAAATGAGGCGGATGACGGCGTATTCGAGCGATCGAACGACTCCGCTAATGTCCACGCAACCGGAAGCTATAAAGGCAAGCGAATCTATTGCGGGGAGGCCCGTCGCAGCCAAACACCTACCGAACCGACGTAGCCTCGGTTTGAACGTTTGGCCCCCCGCGAACGGACGGGCCGACGTTTGTGCTAATTTGGGAGCACGTTGTATCAAGAACGCGCGGAAGTCAGACTGCCTTTGTCGACGGGCAAGGAGGAGAGATGACGTCAAATTTGGACGAGGCAGGGGACGGTACAATCTCCGTCGCACAAGTCGCAGGCCTGCTTTTCGTGTCGCGGCCTCATGTGATAAAGCTGATTCAGCAGGGATTACTTCCGCTGCATCACCGCGACGGGGTTGAGATGTTTGTGCGAACCGAAGATGTCCTAGCCTACCGAAAGCAGCAGCTCACCAAAGCGAAGGAGTGGCTTGGTTCTCAGAAAGAGGAGAACGAGCCGCCCGGTCTTTGATGCGCGACGGGGCCTTCGCAACGTTTACCAGCGCAAGACCGGAATGAGCTTCGCCTCGATCGCGCTGCGTCCTAGGTTCGGGATTAGCCTATCCGCGCCCCCTCAGATATGGGTGCAAAAATCTAGCCGTTCAACGAGAGTCCCGCAGGGCGCGTGCGACGACCAGCCGCTTCAGGCATCGCTTTCCAGCCGGCGCGCGCCACGCTCCCGCGCTCGCGGTACCGCTCAGACTGGTTTGGCCAGATGCCGCGCTTCAGAAGCTAGCGGTGAGACGGACGGCGCGACCGTTTAGTTTTCCAGCCTTAAGTCTCACTGCTGGCCGATCCGGTTGGTCCGGTCCGTTGTAAAGAGGGTGTTCAGGCCCAGATCGATCGGTATTGCCTCGGGTCGCAGCCGGCAAGCGCCTCGGGACGCACAAGGGAGGAATCAATCAACGTCGAGCGAGCCAAACCGGACATTGTCCGGGAGCATCAACTCCGACTGGCTGAACGATTTGCAGTCGATATCTCCAAATGCCCCGAACAGGGCTGCGAGCAGTCGTTGCCGGTCACCGTCCGCGACATTGAACCGCGCGATCGTCCATCCGACTGCATGCACGAAGAGGACCGAAAAGCATTGCCGAGAGAGCAGATTGACTGCGAGCGAGTCAAAATCCATCGCGATTGACGAGTTTCCCAACAAAATTAGGACATTACGGTTCGGCTCCTCCGGCGGGCCAAAGCACTTTATTGCAAAATAACTCGCGATATTGGCGATGTCTGATGACTCCGCGAGAACGGCGACACAGGGCGAACTGTCGTCCTGCCGACCCACGCCAACCGGAAGGTCCCGGGCCGCAAGTGGGAAAGTTCGATGTATTCCTGACTCGCCGGTCGCTCGAATGAGCTCAATGGCATTGGTCGTTGTAATGCCGCTTACCAAGTCGGCCGAATTAACGGCTTTATTGCTGGTTCGCTGATGTGATTGCATTGCTGCCGTCCTTTCTTCGAAACGTACTCGCGTGCAGTGAGCGGCGAATGCTGTCGCTAACGTAACAACCTATGGCGGGGGGCGTAGGCGATCCGTCGGCGGTGTGCCGCTAGAAACGACCGCCGAGCTCGAGGCGCGACGGTCGTGAAAATGGATGTGATAGTTCAGCGGGGGCCTTCGTGCCGACCGAGCGTCGTATACCGGCGACGCTTAATCGTTCCACGAACAGGCGTCCGGACACCGCTGGACGAAAAGGTCCGGTCTCGACCGAACGCGCGCCGACGCGAAGTACTGAGACAGCCGTCCATCGTTTCCAATTTCAAAATATGCAGCCGGTACGATAGCTATATCATCGGCCGCCCCGCTGACGGACGACCCAAAGACTATGATGCTTCGGGCCGCTCTTTCGTCGTCGTGTTGATAGTTCTCTCCGGCCGACGCATCCAAGGCTTCCCACGTATTGAGGAAACGCTCGCTCCAGCTGTAGCGGACTAGATAGGTTATGGCCCGATGCAAAAAGAAAACGAAGAGCGAGCCATCGGAGCCAAAAAGAGGTTGAAATCCATACTTCGGCTCAAACGCGATGGGGCCGTTCCCGAGAAGAAACAAGGATGTTGCCTGGCGGTGCTCGAAGTCGATTTCGTTATGCGGGACGAGAATGTTCGCGGCTTGTGCGTTCCAGTCAATCTCTTCATTGGCAGGAATGGCAAAAGACAAAACATGCGTCTCGGAAATCGCTTGCTGCAACTCTTTCGGGAGAAACACCTTGGCAACGGCAGCGCACGCGGTCAAACCAGCGTGCTCCGCACAATCTGCGAGTTCGTCGAACAACGCAACGTTGTCGACGATAACGATGCCGTCGTTCTGACGAACCGCATTTCGGTTGATGGCTTGGTTCACTTTCTGAGTCCTTGCAGTGTGGTTTGGCCCGGCGTGTAAGGGATCCGTTTTAGCCTTTTTCCACTCATTCTTGATACCGAAGCCAAACCCGTCCGCGTGGGCGCCAGCGCGCCTCGCCTGGTGCCGCAAAGATGTTCAACCGGGACAGGTGATATGCAGCCTCAGAGGCCCAAAACTTCGTCTAGCTGGCACGCTGCCCCCATTGTTATTAGATGACTGAAAGCAGTCGTACCATCCGCCTTGGCTCGTGAAATCGCGTGACGGTAGTCGTCGGGGGCGAGTGTTACGACAGACTCGGCCGGTTTCTTCTTGCTGCTCTTAGCGGGGGAGCGCGGCTTCGTCAACGCTAACGCCGCTTCTGCTCCGGCCGCGACCCCTGTGACCTTTCCGGCTGTATCGACCTTCTTCGCGGCCCACGCCGCTCGCTCGTCGTCGATGCCTGCTTGCTGAAGCACCTTTGCAACGGCCGGAATGAATTCCTCATCTCCAGGTCGAACGCTCGCGCCACGTTGGCGAGAACCCTCGAAGCTGGCGAGGCTGTCTTCGAGGAGTGAGCTCAAATAAAGCGGTGGTATGTCTTCATATGCGCGCAACGCTTGCGTGTCGCCCGTACGCATCGCATCCAGCATGCGCTTGACCGGCTCGAGTTCGGCGCCGAAGACCGATGTAATCGTCGCGGCCGAGAACGTCTCGCTTCGATCAAGCATGGCGCGCCACTGCGCACACGCAAAAAGCTTGATAGCAATGTCAGGCACTGCCTGCGAGCACGCCAGCATTGTGTTCGACATGCCTTGAGTTAGTATCACAGGCGTCTTAATCCACTGGTACTCGAACAACTCGAGTAGGAAGTCCTCCCATTCGCCAGGGTTCGTCAGGTCGCCGCTCGACTGAAATGTTGACCACGTCGGGAAGCCGTGCCCCGCGCTACGCCGGCCTTGTCTGAAGTCAAGCCCGAGCAACTCGGACGCTTTGTGCGTGCCGACAAAAACAATCGGGACGCCGAGTTCATTGGAAGCGGTGACCAGGGCAGACATGAGCGTCTGCTTCGATGTGCCCGCGTTGCGCAAATTTTGAATCTC
The DNA here is from genome assembly GCF_000698575.1 of Caballeronia zhejiangensis. Lineage (GTDB taxonomy): Bacteria > Pseudomonadota > Gammaproteobacteria > Burkholderiales > Burkholderiaceae > Caballeronia > Caballeronia zhejiangensis. The sequence goes on along the minus strand of NZ_JFHD01000016.1, from coordinate 46,093 downwards.
GTCGACAACGAGCACCCCGACGAAATGGTCATGCATGGCGCGAGCGGCGTGATTCAGCAGCAATTCGCCGCTATTGCGATTGTTGTTGACGTGCATCCCAAAATAGTCTGCGTCCGGAACCAGCTGGTCAATTTTCCGGAGGATGGAGGCGGCGAGTCCCTTCGTCGACAGTCCGTCATGGGGCGCCTCAATATGTAAGTACGGTATCTGATAACAGTGCCACTCGCGGTGATAAATGACAGGTGGATACCACGAGAAAATTCGGCGGATTGTCGTGGTCTTTCCTGTACCCGACATCCCGATAACTCTTGACGACAACTGCTCTTCGGTAGGAGGAAGGTACGGGGCGGTGAAGGCTCGGCCGGCTTGCATCGCCTCGTACAAGTTTTGAAACACGCGGACATGCTCCACAGATGACGGACGCCTTCCCACGTATCCTGACCGAATGAGTGTGTCAAAGGCACGTGCCAGCTGAACATGTCGCTCCATTGGCCGCAGGAACGACGAAAGTCCGGCGACCATTTGTAGTCTCTCGTGCGTCTCCCAATCCCGCTGCTCCGCGTCGAAGTCCGGGGCGACCATGATTCTGTCAATAAGGGTGTCATCATCGACCGAGGGAGGCAGTGCCTCTATGAGAGGGTTTCCACTGTAACGCGGAATACGTTGCGGCGTGTACTGTGCCTCCACAACGACCTTACTCTGAGCCGCGTGCATTCAGTTTCTCCTGTGCCTTTCGGCGTAACATGTCTCGCAGGGGCGATGAGGTCACTTTCGCGGGAACGCCCGCAGCGCTGGACTCAAGGCGTGGTGATGGCTCGCTCTTACTACCGTCATCAGACGCTGGGCGAGCAGATGGCGCCGTTTGCATTGGAATAACGTTTGTGGGAAGGGGTTCAGTAATCGTTGGCATGGCCGCATCTTCGCGTCGGCGAGACGCGAGCTCTGATGCACGAGCGAATGCGGTATCCGCTCGTCTTCCTGAGCGCGACTTACCCTTGCTTGCAATCTTTCGCTCTGCCACCGCAGCCTCGCTCAACCCTCGAATGTGCTGCCGCAGCTCGGCCTTCGCCTGATCGGCACTAGCCTTATTCTCAAAATTGTTCAGTTCGGCTCGACGGAAAATGTATTCCACTTCGGCGAATGAATAGCCAGCGAAGTCCTTGCTCGCAGGCGCGAGCCTGCACTCAAACGTCTGGCGACGGTCCGCAGGGTTATAAACGATGATGGAGGAAGCTGAGCGAGGGTCATACGACATTTCGACAACAAAGTTGCCCCGTCTTCCCGCTTGTACGTACCATCCAAGCTCGTTTGCTGACGGGCAATCAAATACAAGCCGCTTGAATTTAATTCCGTCTTGCGTAACTGTCGCCTTATCTTTCGGCAGCAGTTGTAAGCGGAGAAAATCATAGTCATACCTGGCAAGCGCGCCGCTGCGACGTGCGACGTCGTCGTTCCACAAATCAAGGGGCACCGCCGGCGTGCCAGACAGCACTTGTCGCGGCTCCAATCGATAGCCTTTCATAACTTTTCGATTGTGCGCAATGACGTGCTTGATAACGATCGACGTGAATTCGTCCAAAGTCAGGGATGCGTCTTGATAGTAACGCTTCTGTCGGCGCTTGATGGCGTTTATAGGCGGCTCGTATCCGGGCGTCACATCTGCAATCGACGCGTGAAGCAGCCTAAACCCGCATTCGACAGTGCCTTTTCGATGCGGCAAAAGGGACTGGGTGTTGACAACAATCGACTGCATTCCGTCGCAAATCCGATAACTATTGTTGCTGTTCATCTCGCCACGGTCGCCGACCCATTTTTCTGGGAAGGTAGCGTCGGCGGGCCAATCCTCTGGGTCGTACGGGATGCCGTACTTAGCACACAACGCTTGCTTGTCCGCTGCGACGCTCAGGATCGCGAGCATCGCGCCTGTCCACGAGGCGTTTTCCAGGCCGACATAGAAACCAACTACGAGTCGGCTCCAGCGGTCGTAGATGAGATAAAGCGTAGGCTTTCCGATAATTGTCGAGCGGTCTTCCAGCGCAACAAGGAAGACGTCTCCGATCGTTGCATCGATTTCGTAGATGTGGCCAACGCCTACAGCTTCTTCGAGCGCGCTTCCGAGATGAGCGCCATGCTCGCGGTCGAATTCTTTCGACCCACGCTTTTTCCGGAGGATTTCCGTGAGCGTGAACTTCGTTCGGGCAATGTGTCGGAACTGAAAAATTGACGGGCATTCTCCGTCCGGATGCAGATATCTCGTGCCGTTACCGTCGAGGTAAGAGTAGAACTCTTCTCGCATGCGAAAGTGCGCGCCGGCGAGGGTCGAAATTTCGCCGTCGAGATAGTATTTACGGATTGCTGTCCCAACGTTCTTGGCGTCTTCGGGCGTCATCTGAAAGGTGCGATACTTTCCATCCTTGGGCCGACGACCGCGGCCTGCGGTCAATTTCTCGTTCGAGCGCCCGATCTTGTCGAAGTCAGGAATGAGCGCAAGCCGCGTTTGCCCATTACGCCAATACAGGCGCAGGTATCGATAGAGCGTCGTTTCGGATATGCGCAGCTCTCTCGCGCGCGCCTCGACCAACGGTCCTCGAGCGGACGCTACGAAAATCTGAGGATGGTTGATGAGCGGTTCGATAGCGTCATAGGCTTTGTATGCACGCCGCCTCGCCGTCTCTGAATAAAACGCGAGGTCAGGTTGGTGACCGGCCTCCGACCCGCGAAGCGCCTTGACCGATACGTGACCCGTCAAGACGCCAAAGTCTCGATATTCAGGCCAGCGACCGGGACCCCTCACGGGCATGACCCAGCCGCGGTGCCCCTCAAGGTCAATGGAGAGAACGCGGTACCGAGTCTGGTCGGCAGCATCGAAGAGGTCGTTCTTGAGCAGCATGGCTTGATTTCGAGTCGTTAAAGAAAAACGGTGTTCAGGCGATTGAGACTCTGCGTGGAGGCTGCTCGTCATCAGCGCACAGCGTAAAGCTGCTAACTGGCGCCTGTTCCAGGTGCGGGACATTCAAATCACAGCGCAGCGTTTGCTCCCAGAGGAGCACGCGTGCGACGCGCAGACCTAGGCCGGGCGCGACGCCGTGACGACGGTCAAAACCATTGCAGTATTCGGCTAGTGAGTCGAGCCGCGTCGAACGAGAGAATTCGTTTTTCATCTGCCCGCACAGCTCGTGCAGTTGCTCAAACGATGGAGAGGTTTGCCCGGGCTTCCATGTCGCTCCGCGAAACCACTCGATATTTCGGACCTTTTGCATTGGAAGCGACGAATGAAAGACCAAGTGATGCTTCACGTCGCAGCCAGCAAAATACGCATGCGTTATCTGTAGCTTTTCGACGGCGCGTTCATTTTCCGCGTCTTCGGAGCGCTTGCAGTCGAACGCTTTCAGGCAGGGCCCGTCCGCTTGGTCAATCGCTACCAGGAAGTCAACTGTCATCACCGCAGGGACCGATGTGCCTGGGTATGTGGGGTGCTTGACCCCCAAGGCTGCGGCCACCTCCAAGGTAGTCTCCCGAGGCAATGGAAAACCTTCGTAGACGGCGGTTACGTCCCTGCAAAATTCGAGACAAACGAAGGTGTTCCATTCGACATCGGACACCATCTCGATCGTGCGGCCAAATCGTTGGCTGTATGCCCGATGAGTACGTCCGAGAGAGGAGAAATCAGCGGTGCCGACCCACGGCTTGTACTGTGCTCCCTCGCCCTCGCCGTATCCTTCCCGGATCCGTCGTGCGACTAATTCCTCGGTCCACTTCTTGACACCACGTGGCATCGCGCTCACTCCACAAGGACACGCGGCGGCGCCGCGTTATTGGAGCGTATAGCGCTGCCGGCCGCCGGTCGGCGCAACTCGGGCCGTTTTAGACGAGCTGAGACCGAACGATTGGTTTTAGAACAGTGTCTTGTGTCTGCTCGACGCAGCAGCGGATGCCTATTCCATGACCAAAAATTGAAAGCCGTTTGCGCCGCTTTACGGCTGAGCACCGTCGAATCCGGTGACATCTGTGGAAACCGCAGCCGTAGCCGCGACTCCGCCGCTCGGATACGACCGTTTTAGGTGGGCGGTTCCGCGAGCGCTTTAGATGTGAGAGTATTACCGGGCGCCGTCAGGTTTCTGGCGGGAGGTCCGTGTGATCGGGTAACAGAAGACGTTGAATTTGGTCGAGCGTCTGCCTGAGCGCCGCCGAATTGTTGCAGGCAACAAGCACTGAGCGGCACAGGTATTCGATGGGTATGGCGCTTCGCGAAGCATCGACGATCGTCAATGTGTGGGGATTTCGACGGCCGACGTCCGCGCGAAGAACATCTGCTCGCTTACGCAGGTCGTTCTTCCGATGCAGCCGATTTCCCGAAGTCGTCGCACCTACCGTCCGTGAGGCCAGGCCATGGGGTAGCAAGCTCAGAATCCTGCGGTAACCAATGTCGACGACGTAGGAACCGTTCAAAACCACTTGCAAGTTAGATGCAGCCTCGGCGATGGCTGAAAGTTCGTCTAAGAGTTCGGAATTCGTAGGCGGCCTACGAGACGCTGACGAGTCGCGTGCGACCTGAGGGCGGGTCCGTCGTGGGAAGACGACACCCTCGACGCCCAAATATAGGACGGAGCTCATGAAAGACTTGGCTCGGTTTTTGAGAAGCGACGTGCGCTGAGGTTTGTAACGGGTGGGGTGGGTACACCAGCGACGTCGAGGGCTCCCTGAATTGGACTTTGACTTTTAGAGAGCGCGTGCAGATATACACACCAAGGTAGTACATGTCGACGCAAATGCAAGCGAAAGACGCTGATGGGCCTGAGACGGCATGGGCGAGGCTGGCGTCTCGCGCAATCCGTGTCGCCCTCACACGTCAAGATGTGAGCTATGCACAGCTTGCCGCAGAGCTTAATCGGATGGGCGTCACGGAGTCAGCTCGATCGGTTGAGGGAAAAGTACAACGAGGCACTTTTCGTTTCACCTTCTTCCTTCAAGCGCTCGTGGCGGCGCGGGTCGATTGCACGGAGGCTTGGTCGCAGAGGCTGGAGGCGGCTGGTACATGGGAGGTCCGCGCTTGTAGCCTACTGAGCTACTTGATGTCGCAACAGCCATGGCTTGATTGGCGGCTCCTTGCGCGGCGACTCTCGGAGATCGGCATCGAAATTCAGCCTGAGAACCTGCGAATACAAGGTGAGGAAGGGATTTTTTCCGCGGCGTTGTTTTTTCAATGCGCCACTGTTTGCCGGTTCGAGGACGTTCGATCGTTCCTCGACTTCTCGTCTTTGAACGTCGCTGCCTTAGCGGGCAGGGCGGGCTCCTGAAGTCCAGTCGACTTCCATTCCTTGCAAGTTTCGCGACGTTGTATATAATCCGAGAGACGTGTAGAAATACACGCTCCGTCGCAGGCTATAAGTCTAATTACACAAGCTCGCGCGTCTCCTTCAGCAGGTTGCCCACGATTCAGCGCAAATTCGCAGATGAAAGGCAAGCCTGCTCCTTCCGGTTTGAGTCTCATGTCAACGTCGGATATTTGCTCGGCTTCAGTCGAGCTGGAAATCGGACTGGTTGAATGGCGCGTGTTGGCAATCGTGCCAAGCGGCGGTTTCCACTTCGTCGGCTTCAACGAAGTGACGCGCGTTGGTCGAGTAAGTTCGCCAATCGTATCGTTTGACTGTAGGGATAGAAGAGGGCTCACCACCTCCGGCCGTTTCTATCGGCTTAATGGCGACAGTGGTTTGCCCAGGCCCGCTGAATCCGTATGGTCCATCTACTGTTTTAGAAACCGCATTGGAGATTACTTCGATGCGACGCACCTTTTCGCGCCGGAGGACCGCATGACTTCGCCAAGTGACCGGACTCGTGCGGTGCTCGACACGCGTTGGTTTCTGCAGACGCTGGCCGAGGGCGAGCAGACATCCATCGCAGGGTTGGTGCGCAGTGTTGCAATCGGCCTCCTTCGGCATTATCCGACGGACACTGAAATGGCTGTTTCAGCAACCGTCGCTCCGACGATCTGGTCGGCGCCGCGCAAGGACCGCGCCGATGAACGACGGTGAGCAGGCAACACTGATAGCGTAGCTCGGCGCGCCTGTCTGACCGTACCGAATGCTTATGAGCAGCGCCCGCGAAAGTAACTGTTCTGATCCCAATCGTTTCACCCACGTTTCGTTATATCTGGGCGACTGCGAAGGTCCGTCGTGCAGCTTGGTATGCGATGGCGTGTCAGATGCTTCGGGAGGCTCGATCTGGGCGCGTGCGCTCGATGCGCTGGCGAAACCTTCGCCGCCCGGTCCTTATCCGTCAGCAACGCAGACGACGTTGTTTGTCTACGAAAGTGTCGGTGCCACGCTTGTGCGCGATGTCAATCCAGCCGTCACTCGCGTTGACGTAAGGTGCGATGCCGACGTGGCGGACGTAACTGTTCGACCGTCTGGCGCTACTGAATTCGATTTTCGCGTTCGGTACGTGGTTGGCGACGATGCAGTGATTATGGCGCGGCGAGCGCTGCAATTCTTGTTGTGATTTCGGCCCGGGCACGCTGATCGACATCTCGCAGCTTGAGGCGGACGGTTGACTGGGCGGCACAAGGTCGACCGAGGCTGGCTTCATCTACACCCTGCGGCTAGGTACGTCGGAGGGGAAGTGTGCGACATCCTCCGAGGCATATGGCCGATGAACCTCAGCGAAGAAGTCATCACGCGCTTCGAGTTTCGTGCCCGCTTGGGCTTAAGCGAGGAAATGCTCAACTCGCTTCTTTCCAAGGGCAGCGTCTTTTCCCTTGGATGCGGAAATGAAAAGTCTTTTCCAGTAATCCTGTCGGAACCACAGCTCGACCGACGCCGGCTTTTCTCTCTGTGCAGGATTATCCGCCCGGCCCCACCCGGTGCGCGGCTTTCGTTTCTAACCTCAGGCCATGAGGCGCTTCGGGGAAAGTCGCCTGTCGAGGCGTTACATAACAAGACACAATTTCGCTTGGTACGAGAGATTGCCAGCACTTGGGCGTCGGAATGGGTCCGAACGATAGTGACGGTCTACCTCGGTGCCCATTCGACGGCGCCAGTTCAAGTGCCAGCGTATGTGGCTATTGACGAGGTCGATCCTCGGCGCTGTGTCTGGGTCCGAGCAGCTAACGCTATGGGGTCTGGGGGGTACATCGCACCTGAGGCGCCGTATCCGTATGCAACACGAACGACGGCTTTCATCACCCGCAAATCAGCCGGATGCTCGCAGGAACTCGTTGACGCAAGGCTCGACATTGCGGTTCTCGGTCGGGTCTGCTTCGCAAGCGTCTATCTTCGCGAGCGAACTCTAGGTCGCTATCGGGTGGTGCTGAACGCCGACCGCCTAAATGTCGTTGAGGTATTGGAGGAGATAGTCGGCGTGATGCAGCGCGAAGACTCGGAGAGACGTCGAAACCACGGATTCGCAACATCGAGCAGAGTCAACGGCGACGCTTCGACGTAAAAATCTCGTTTTAGACGTATTAATCCCATATATGGGATTTTAGAGGCGACGCAGCATAGGGCGGGGAATAATGAGCGTTTTCCTACGCCCCTATGCGGATGACCGACTGGTATCAGATGGCTGGCAACGTCCTGCGTGCAGAGCTTGCTCGGCAAGGCGTGAGCTATCGCCAGTTAGCGCGGATGCTTACAGACATCGGTGTGGACGAAACAGAGCGCGCCATCGCGAACAAACTGTCTCGCGGAAGCTTTAGCTTCGCGTTCTTCCTTCAATGCATGCGGGCCCTCGGGCGAGTCGACGTCAAGCTCGATTTGACACACGTTCCCGGGAAAGGGTGATCAGATTTTCGTGTAGGAGCGATGGCGCTTCATTACCGTTACGAAGACGCTTCTCGCGAGCCGCCGCACGGGATCCCTGTAAGGTAGAACCATCATCACGCGGGCTAGACGGGGCGCCGTTAGGCCCATCAGGGGCAGCATAAGCACCCTTCGCCCGTTTCGACTTACCTCTAAGACTTACATTGAACCTGCGCACAACGAACGCCTGCAAAGGCTCACCTTGTTGCGTATAATCTCATATATGGGATTAAAATCTCCTTTATGTGGTGGTAATTGGGTGTATTGGGCGCGAAACCCCGGTGCTTGCCGCCACGGACGGCTTGCCGGCGTTCCGTGCTGACAAGCTGTGGGACTTGGGAATCGACGATATGCACGCAACATTGAACCATGTTGACTGGAGCAAGCCGGTTATCTACTTGGGATTCGGCGGCGTTCTCCATGTTGGCGCGGCGACGATGGACAGAGAGGGAAACATTCGCCTTCGCGGCGGACAGCAAACCTTCGAGTATGCGAGGTTGCTTGCCGACTTGTTGCGCCCGTATCCGTCCGTGCAGATCGTTCTAAGTTGCGGCTGGATTGATACCCTCGGCGAAACGCTAACGTCGAACCTTCTCCCAACGGACTTGCGAAAGCGGGTTGTCGGAAGTACCAAGCTATTCAGCGAGGGGCTGGACGGCTATGAGGAGGGTCAACGTAGGGTCATGCGCGTTCTTCGCCACGCGCAAACGACCGGCGTTCGTCGCTGGCTTGCGCTTGATGTGACAGTGTCGGCGGTCCCAGTTGCCCGCTGGAAAAACTTCCTCGTGACACGCGCCGACGTGGCTTTGGGTTCGATAACCACCCAGCGGCAACTGCAGTCGTGGCTTCGCGAGAACGCAACAGATACGCCGTGTGACGCGGTCCGTCGCGCGGCGTAACCCGCGATTTCCTCGTCGATATAAACCGGCTTCCCTACCTTCTTTGCTGGAGGAGGGGGCTCAATACGCCGCGGCCAGCGAAGTGCACCAAGCGGACGTTCATGGGTGCGACCCTGGGAGGAACAGTCGGAAGGGGAACAGCGAGGCGCACATGCCCTCGAATAATTCGATTGAGTCACGGCGATGTACGCCGACCGTGATGCCCGTCAAAGGGCGAAACTCCCCCGGCCCAACCTCATCACGGTTGGCTAAGGGGGCGTTTTGCCCAAAATTCAAGACTCTCTTGGTAACCTAGAGAGTCTCTGCCCGCCTGGACGGCATGCACGTTGAACATGCTGCTTTGGCTTTTTGCTTTCCCCAACCAAGGCACGCTTCGTTGTCGTCGCTTCGCTTTTGCGGAAAAGAAATGTTCTAGCTCGGCTTCAAGCATCGGCGAGAGATCCCTTTCACCGACGCAGAGCCTGCATGTCGAGAACCCACTGCTAAGTGTGGAGACGAGCATGAGACCGGCGCAGTGACAACGAGTTATCGGTGACGACGGTTCGGAACCCTGCATGACATGGGCAATTGAATTCTCGAGCTAGAGTCTGAGGTTAAGGATAATGCCTGTCAGAAATCGACCGGAGAAACAGTTCAGCGGCGCTAAGCGCGGAATAGTCTGGGGCCGTTCCGTCTCTCTCCAGCAATCGCTGTAACTCTCGGACATGTTCTTTCGGAACAAGAATCCACTCGGCCTCCATCGCTGCGGCCAGCGCAGACAATGTTGAGTTCGCTTCACTGTCAGTCCCCACTAGGGCGGAACTCAGAGCAGGCATCGACATGCTCATGCGTTCGGCCAACGTCTCAAGCGCGACGCCTCGCTGGAGCATCAAAGATTCGAATTGAGTCAGAAAGGACATGACAAGTCTCCAGCGCGAGTTGAGCGCGACGATGGCTTGGGACCTTCGACATGCCGGCGGCAAGCCAGCCGCGCATGATCGCCTTTCACCTGAATGCTACTGCACAACGGCACCTTGGGCGACGAATTGTGGAAGGGGCGAGACGAGATGAATGCGCAACGTTGTTTTCTTGGGCTGTTCGGATGATTGTGTGGAACTCTGTAAGGTAGCGCTGTCTAATGAGTACTTTACGCTCTGGGCGGACTATGTGAAGTTAACCGAACCTTGTGAGTCCGTTTCCACACGAAAATCCGAATACCCTGGTTTGAACGATTTGCCGCAAGGCTCGATCGTCGACGTCCACACCCACTCGCTTTACGTCGTGAAGACCATGCGCGGGCAATTCCGGAAGGGGATGAATCTCGAGCACTGGGATTTTCTCTCTGACGCGGTCAACCGTCACCGCATCGTCAATTTCCACTACGTTTGTGGCCACGCCGGTCACCGAATGAACGAGTTGGCCGACAGTCTCGCGAAAAAAGGTTCGACGCTTTCTCAGCGCAATTCGAAGTCTCTCGTGAATCGGTCTGCGTCACGCTCAGTCATTGGCGGAGCCAATCAATTTCGAAGGTTGCGGCTCGAAAGGAGCAGACGTCAAGGAGGACCTTGGCCGCGATCTGTTAACGGCGGAAAGTTTGTGCCGCCTCGAGGAAGCATCGCAGAAAAACGTGGGATAGAGTCGGCTGTCGGTGCGGGCGTCCACCCAATGTGAGTCGCATAAGCCAAGTTGTTGTAGCCGGCTGTGCCAGCGATAAACCATACGCATCTAAAAGTTGCTTGCCGAAGAATTGCTCACATTCAGTTATCAGCCGCCGGCGGGTCTCGCGGTCGCGAAGGTCTTCGTACCCTCGAGCGCGCAGCGCAGCAACGTATCCTTCGGCACAGTCCCGCCAACTTCCCGGCTCAAGTTGCAGGGCTTCAGAAGCGAGCACGCACAGAAGCCGTAGAACGCTTTTGGATGCGCAAAACCAAGGACGTAACGTATGAGTTTCGCTCGGCAGAAAAACTGTTTCTTTCCGTAATCCATCAGGAAGATATGCTGAGGTTTCTAGTAGCCGCGAATTATGCTTCGGACATGTCAGCACGCCAGGAACGGCGTGTGTTCTGTGCCAATAAGCCTCGCCAAACTCGCGCTCATCCTGAGCCGCGCAAGCTGAACAATATCGCCTGAACGATACGCGTCGACTTCGATTTGTGAATTGCGCCCCGTACGCAGAACGTGACTGAAGTCCATCGCCATGGATTGCTGCCCGTCGTAGAACTGCGATCTCCGACGTATCGTAGGTCAAACATACGAACGCAAAGAGCGTGTGCTTTTCCAGCAGATCGGCAGCCGATGTAGCCGTGTAGTCCGATAAACGCAACAGGTTGCCTGGCACAATGAAGGACGGGTATCTTGGGGGCACAAGTCTTGAAATCTGAACCATCGTTTCCACGGAAAGACCGAGACGACGCGAAGACCGAATCAATAGACTTCCCAAAAGCTCGTCGGGATAGGGTCTCGGAAAAAGCATTGTGTGCAGACTCCCGGCTGTAGGCGACTGGGTGCTAATGCCAAAACTCGCGCGACCCGGGCTTGCACCCAATCGACCAATTGCTCGTTTAATCGAGCATATCGGCTTTATTGGCCGATTTGACGAACATGAAAGTTGACCAGACAGCTAGCCTTCCGCCCTTCTTGCTCAAGCAAAGCCGACAACTCGGCGAGCTTTTAAGCCGCCTGCGCGTCGCGCGAGGTGTCAAGCAAACTGATGCAGCCGCTCGGGCTGGATTGTCGCGCAACACCGTCTATCGGCTGGAGCACGGAGACCCGGGTCTCGCGGTAGGGCAGATTTTCCGCTACCTCGAAGCCATCGCGCCGGGAACCACGCTCGAGAGTCTTTACGAGCAAAAGGACCCTGCATTACTTGCGCAAGCTGCTCGTGAACGAAGAACCCGAGTGAGCGGCTTGAGCGCGGCCGAGCTCGACGAGCTGAACTTCTGAGAACAACATGGCCAACTGAGAAAACAAGTTCACGGTGTTTGCACGGCCAAACCTTCAGGCTGAGCCGATGATGGGCGTGAACGACTAGAACACATACCCTACCTGATGGAGGCCTCGGAGCGAATTAAGCATAGCCTGCCGGTTCTCGCTGATCTGGAAGCAATTTTCGTTGTTGTTTGCGGAGCCTAAGCAGGATCAATGTCACGCATTTCGTAGCCCGCATCTGTAGGCCTACTTTGACGCATGCTAACGTAGGGTTTGATGAAGAGCGACAGTACCTTCGATAGCTTGAATTGTAGATGTCAGATGAGCGAAGACAAGGCCATCTGAACAGTTGCCGTTGCAAAGTTTCGGGGTACTCGCGCGAGAAGGTAGAAATTAACGGCTATTCGGGTTTCGTGTGGGAGTCTGTGAAGTGATGCGATCGACAAATGGGTATAAAAGCGCGCTGCGCGGTTGCGCAGAAGCGGGGCCAACCGATGACGTTTCATCACAGCGGGAGCTTGGCCCGTGAGAATTGTTGCACCTGATCGAAAATCACAACGCCGTCACGGATGCTCAACGGCACAGACAGCGTCTGCCATGCGCGCCAGGGACTGATAAAGTGCAACCGGTGCTTGAGCGAAGGCTCACTGGAGAAACGGTTGACGATGTCGCGAAACTCGTTCTGATCATTGGAGAAAAGCGGACCCAGTACACCCACCGCCTGGTCGCGAACTATTTGGCAACGCGCCCCCGACCTGGTCGTAGCAATGTGACTCTTGAGTCTTGAATCTAAGCCACTGTGCTGATAGAACGCTCGCCATTGCTCCCGGCCGTGCAGGGCCGCGATTCGACGCCATGCGTGCAACAACACGGGTATGCGCGCGTGCTTTCCGCCGTTCATCGGCGAGGACGACACATCAAAAGTCCGCTGTAGCGCCATCCCGCCTTGAGGTTATCCGGTTATCCACAGAATTTGTGGGCAAGCCTGTGGAAAACAGAAGCGCCGATCGGCCATTGGTCTGCACTAACCCCCGTCGGAGAGCCGGTAGACCCACGTGCCGCTTCCGGCATCTCCGTGAGTATCATCGTTCCTGACGCGGCGCACACCGTTTGAGGATTTTTTGCCATCCATTACGGGCGCGCACAGCCTCACCGAGAATGTCGAGATACTCGTCGTGATCCACACGATCATCCGCCGGCAACGAGGCTTTGGCGTGAAGCGCGAGCGCCGCTTGCCGTTGTCGGGTGCCTTCAGCCAGCGAGATGATACGGCTGTACGCCTCGCACGCGTAAGCAAAAGTCTCGCGCTTCGAATAGTCGATGTTCAACAAAAATTCCTTGCGACGTTTCTCGTTTAGCCCGACGGTCGCTCGTTTGCAGTTGTGGAAGATGTGCGCCGCCTCGTGGACGACGAAATCCGCAAACGGGTCAGTTTCCTCAAAGTACATCGTAGAGACAAAACAAGTTGTCTCTTCGCTCAGCCCAACGATGCCGTTCGCCTCTTGCGATAGGCCAGGGGCACCGACACTCGCTAGATAGATGTTGGCGACGTCCCATGATGTCGACAACCACGTTTGCCGCGCGAGGACTGCGGCGACGTTGTCCGGGGTGAGAAACACGACGCTGCGAGCCAGTGTGTCCAAGATGATGCAGTGTTCATCGGCGGGAAACAGTCCATTGACCATCGGCGAAAGCTTGTCGCGGGCCCAGGCGTTCAGATTGCCTGGCACGCTCGCCTGGCTGCCCAAGCCATGCGCTCGCCGAAGCGTCTCTTCCACAAGCGCTGTTCGCAAGCAGTGCGTAGCCCGTTGCGCGACGTCGATAAAATTGTCGCCCGGCCAGCCCGCGAAGTTGCTGTCGTAGTCGCCACTATCGAGGTAGCGCTTCACTTCGTATCGGAGCCACGCCGGCGTGCCGACTTTCGGGCTCTCATGGTCACGGTCTGCGACGCTCGATGACACTTCCATATTGTGAGAGTCGGTTGATGCGGAAGGACAAAGCTCGAAGATACTGCGGAACGCGACACACTTCAATGGCTGCGCGATACGACTCCTAAGGCGTCTCAAGGTTTCGCCCCGCGTTGCCAAAAAACCTGCCGCGCATGCGCATCGGATATGACCTGAGCGACGAACAGACGTCCGCGTTCGCGTGCTTGAGCGCGCCGGTGAAAAACGCAGCGAGACGCTACATTACGAGCCGTCAAGACTCACTGTCATCGAACACAACCGCTTCAAATATGCAGGGAAGAAGGATGGCGAGTCGACCATCGTCACGGCGAGCGCTCAGCCCTCGCCGCTGCCCAAGAGCAATGCGAGCGCGAAGCTGCTCTCAAACATCTTCATCAACACCTACCTCGATCATCTGCCCTTGAATCGGCAGTAGTTGCGCATGCGCGTCGTGGTATTCATTTGCCGCGAGTCACGCCGTGCGACTGGAAGTTGGCCGCAGCAGAGTTGATTGCTGTGCTTATGCCACCGCTGCACGCGCGCCAATTGCAAGCGCCTCGCATGCGTGGCCACCTGGACGTGGAGCGCGGTGTTCTCGAGTTTTGCATCGCCGAGCAGCACCTGGATCACGTGGATAGCCCCGCGCCGTACGCGACCGACAGTGCGGTCTGGTGCTTCAGGTTGCCGGCCGCCTCGATGAGTCGCCGCACTTGATCGGGACTGAGCACGACGGGCAATATGCGGGGCACGCGCACCGGTTGCATCCTGACCATCAGCTCGGGGCGGTCGAGCGTGACTGTGAAGAAGAACTTCAGGCCGGCAATCGCGTGGTTCAGCGACACGGCCGAAGTGCCGTGGTCGACCATATAGAGCTGTTAGCGGCGCAGGTCCTCGACCGTGGCCGTGTCAGGTGAGCGCCCGAGAAACCTGGCGAACTCACGCACGATGTGCAGATAGGTGTCCTGCGTCTTGGGGGCAAGTTGGCGCATGCGCATGTCGTCGATCATGCGCTGGCGCAGTGGGCCGGCGTTTGTCGGTAAGGAGGTCATGATTCGGCTCCTGTTGAGGAACGAGGCGGATTGCCTCATTCGCCAACATAAAGCCGGGTGACCGGCCTCTCCCTGACCACCAGCGTCGGACCGTAGCCCCCTACAGCGCGAGCGGTTTAGTCCTGCGACCCATCAGAGACGTTCGGCTTGGCGCCACCTCAATGGCCGTTTCGACGATGGAACGGCCATTCATGCTGTCGCGTCTGCCGCCACTTGATCGGCCATTGCTGTCGTTGATCCATCAACGCGCACGGCCTCAAGGTCGCAATCACCTGACTTCTTCTCTTCGAATTCAAATTGACCTTCACAGATCAATCTACCTGTTGCTGCCTCCGTCTAGTTTGCCAAGACCGCTTAAAGCAGCGGCATGACCAAATGAGACCATCGGCATGGCTTGGTGATCGGCACCGCCTGGATCACGTGGGCTTTCTTTAACTGCCCAAGATACCGGGGCGATTTCGGGAGCCGTAGTCGTATGGTGTAGACATCCGAAGTTGAAATAAACCAGCGAATAGCGAGAGTCAGTGTGCCGCCCAGCTGCTACTCGTACTCCAACAGAACTCGGCGGCTTCATAGGTTCAGGGGGTATATTTAGACAGTGCCGACGTTTGAACCCTTTCGCGCGGAGTTCCCGTGTACCCAGTGATCTATCGCGTTTCAAAGCAGGATCTCTACCTCGCCGGTCACATACATCCTTATGCGGCTAACCACACATTTCAAATACCAAGAAGGCTTTTATTTCCTGCGACCGGAACCTCATAGTCGTCGCCGTGCCCCGCAAGCGCCGCCTTGTATCTGCCGCTGCCAGCGACGAGTCTGAAACCGCCGTCGGTGAGCGTGCGCACGATGACAGGCTAGATGACTCCCTTTTCGCACACCGACGCGGTCAGCTATATCCTCGGGGAGAGCGGGATCTAGCTTAAGATCGATCTCGAATTCGGCATCAAGGTCGACGTCGATGCGTGCACTACCGTCGGAATCATCGTCAATGAGCTCGTCACAAACTCGGTAGAACACGCGTTTGCCGGTCGCCCCGGCAAGAGTGCGATTTCGTTGCAACTTGTGGACGAGGCCGATTACGTGGTGAGCCTCTCTGACAAAGGTTAGGGCTCGCCGACGCGGGAACTTCGCGAGAATATCGGGTTGCGGACCGTGCGAAAGATGCTCGAAGGACTCGGCGGCAGGCTTGAACTCGTGACGGCGTTCGGGCGAGGCATGACGGCGACCCTCCGGCTGGCGGCGACACCCGATTGCCGTCGACTTGACGCTGCACAAGTCGCGACTTCCAGCTAAAGCGGCGTTCCATTTACGCAATCCGCGTCAACCGTAGCCACGAGGGTCGGGTCTCGGTATCGCTCGCGTCGAGGGCCATTCCGCTCTCCCTGTCCCACGCGTCGCGATGCACTGAAAGCAGGTCTTCAGCCAGCCTGGCGCAGTGGTCTGCAGATAGGTGGAATCCGAGCGCCTTCTCGGTGTGCGACTCAATGTGAAGTGCAACAAAAAGCGTCACGTCTCGATAGCCCGGTGCGTCGCTATAGGCCACGTATTCCGCTTCGTAGGTCTGGCTGCCAATTCCTGCATCCGCTGTCGGCGGTGCAGTGTTACGCGCGCCGATGCCCCACTGATTGATCATCGTCTGCCATCGCACGGCGCCGCCCGGAAAATAGTTGTGAACCTCTACCGCTGGCCGATGGTCCAGCCGAAGCACCGCCAAGCAATGTTCGAACAGATCGTCGTCGAGCCCGCGCAGTTCGGTCAGATCAAAGGGGAAGTCTGCTCCGTTATAGAGCCCGGCCAGGAAACGCGCGATCACCCCCGCTTGACCCGCGTCGCCCTGTGCCACATCGAGCAACGTCGCGAGCGAGTCAACGCCCGCATCCTTGTCCTGCGCGCGGATTTCGGCGGCACGCTGCGCGGGTGTCGTACCCTCGTGCGCCGTCGCGAAGAAGTCGTTGGCCGTCTCATTGAAGGCGTCGAACAGGTGGTTGGGGACCGTGAAAGTAACGGTCCTGCCTGAATCTGACGGTTTGCTCATGGCGTCATAGTTGTTGACGTGCTGGTGAACAGACTCAGCTGTCACCCTCGATCGAAGGCGTCGCCGCTTGCGCTTCCATGCGGCTTTAGTAATGGGGTGTTCGATTCCTCGACCAGGCTCCGACCACAACCGCCATTGACGCCACGTATGCCTGCAAATCGAAAGCTTTGACGACGTACGCATTAACCCGATGTTCGTACGCCTCGGCGATATCCACTGCACGTGCAGAAGTGGCCAACGCAACGACCGGAACGAAGCGGATTGAAGGCGTCGAGCGTATAACACCGAGTAGTTCCACCCGGTCAATGGCTGGAAGCTTCATATCCAGCAAGATCAGCGAAGGATGAACGGCTGGGCGCCCGGCAAACCTTCCCTCACGTCGCAGATACTGCTGCGCTTCAAGGCCGTCGGCGACCGTTTCCACCTGAGCGCGCACCCCGCATTTTTCTAACGCATCGATCGTTAGTTCGCGATCGTGTGCATTGTCTTCAACAACAAGAATGGGTCGTTTCATCGAGAGGCGTGCAGCGCAGAATGGTCCGGGTGATACCCGTCGGCTAAGGTCCGCTAGCAATCGTCGCGCCTATGTCGGCTTTTCGTCCACTGTCGAGATTTTCGGCATCTTTTGAGTAGTTAAACCGCGTTTGACAAACAACAAGCGCGAATTGCGTTCGGAAGTGGCTGAGAATGATCTGTTCAGTACGAAGTTCGAGGCCCACTTGCGTGTCGGGCCTATCTAACTTGGCGTCTGCGCCGCCTTGCTGTCGGTGTATACGGCGGCAGCACATTCACCGCCGCTGCTGGAGTCTGCGCGGAAAGATCTTGCGGCCAAAATCACAGCATGCGGCGCGTTTTCCCGCAATATTTTGTTGTCGAGCGCGAGCGTGTCATATGTCTGTTCGCACGTTCGTGCCGAAGCCTCAGCACACGCTCGCTCATTATTGAAGCGAGTCGCGACGCGCATGCGGGATCTAAGGATGCGGGCATTGCGCCCACATCGCATCGCCGATGCCGATCTACCGACGCAGTCTTGCCCGCGCGGCGCGAAATGCCAAAAAGCCATTGCCGGCAATGCCGGTCAAACCCAGGACTACCAGCGCTTCAGTTGGACCGAATACTGTTGCAAGCGCGCCCGACAGCAGCGTTCCGATCGGCCAACATCCGATCCCCACAGTCACGAGCCCAAAGACGCGACTGCGCATGGCACTGGGCACGGATTCGATCACGATGGTCGTCTGATGTATGTTATATGCGGCGCTTCCGAGCCCGCCGATAAAGAAAATCAGAAGCAGCAATACCAGAGAACACCGATACGCGCTTGCGAATCCGGCAATTGCGATCGCCAAGAAAAGCAGGATCGACCCGCTCAGCAACCAGCGCAGAGATCGCCCGCGCATGCGAGCGCTTCCTATCAAGGCTCCGGCGACAAACGACCCCGCCGGTTCTGCCGAAGAAAGCACGCCAATCATCAAGGCTGACAAATTGAAGTTCTCTCTTCCCAGAGGCGTCAGCAGAACGTTGTAGCTGTAACCGCACAAGTTCGTGATGATCGTCGCAATCAGAAGCGCCATGATCGTTCTGCTGTCGCGCGCATATCGCCATGCTTCGCTGAGGTCACGGCGAATCCGGTACAAGGAGAGCCGCTCCGTCGATGCCTGCATGCACTCGAGCCGCGAAATGAGCGCGGCGGCGCAAAGAGACGCCGCCGCCGAGAGAAAATACGACGTAGCGACGCCGAGCGCCCCGTAAATCCAGCCTCCGAGCAGAGGCCCGATACAGCGCGTCGCGTAGTTGGTCATGCTGTCGACGGCAACCGCGCGAGAGGCCAGCGACGCGCCCGCCGTCTCGCCGATCATACGCCGTCGTGCCGGCATCTCGGTGGCATAGACGACACCGCTCACCAGCGCGGCGGCGCACAGGTGCCACGTAGACAATGCCCCGAGCAAAGACAAGAGCGCGACCGTCGTGGACGAGGCGCTCGCGAGCAACAGACCGAAGAACACAATTTTCTTCCGGTTCACTGCATCGGCGACCACACCCATGAGCGCTCCGCTCAAAAGAAGCGGCAGACTTCGGCAGGCCGAGACCATCGCGACTGCCACGGCGGAATTCGTCGCGTTGAAGGTGAACAGCGCGGCGGCCAGCATTTCCAGCCACATCATGGAGGTCGACACCGCACCGGCCGTCCAGAGGGGTATGAAGCCCTTCGCGCGCATCACGCCGGTCGAATGCAGCGATGGACCTACCGTCATCTGTTCGTCTTCCATGTCTCGTGCGTTGGCGATGGAGGCGCTGGATAGCCGCGCTGTTCAGCGGTGGCGGTACGCCGTTTGCGCTACCTGGCACGTTGTATGGACGGATCGCACCCAGTATCGATATGCACCCCCCCTTCGAAGCGTTCCGCGACCTCACCGTATTCCACTATGCCCATGGGAGGCAAGCATGGCTGACAACGATCGCGCGCACAACCCCGTCGACGCTCTGAAGACCGAACGGGCCGATGGTACCTACGAGTTTCCGACAAGCGCAAGCATGGCATCCGGCGATCAGAAGAAACCCCTCGCGAACAACGACGACCGCAGTTTTCGTGAAGCGTCCCACTCGTGGGATACGAGCAGCGACGGTGCGTCATCGAGCGACCTACGCGCGAGCGCGAAAAACAGGCTCGCCGACCTGCAGGGCGCGATGAGCCGAAAATACCGGGTCGCAGCCGACACGACGGACGATTTCGTGCACGAGAATCCCTGGAAGGCCATCACGATGGCCGCACTGGCCGGCGTGGTCATGGGCATGCTCGCCTCGCGTTGAGCGTGGCGTGTCAGACAATCAACATCCCTCCATAGGAAAAGAGCATGAACACCTCCGCTACCGAAGAGCAGATCCGCGCACTTGCCTACCGGCTTTGGGAAGAAGCCGGAAGCCCGGAGGGCCGCTCCACCGATTTCTGGGTCATAGCGGAGCAGCAACTGGCGCGCGAACTGGGCATGGGCGACAACACATTGGACCAGGCGCCCGCAAACGGGGAAGGCAGCGGGGAAGGTAACGGGCCCCCTTTATAACGCCGCGGTCCAATGTGTTCCCCCGGATCGCTAGCTTCACGGGCGCATGCGCTGCTTGAATGGACTCGGCGGCAATGCCCCGCCGAGGATTGTGCAATGCGCTCGAAGGCATCGAACGGCTCGGCACCTCCATCGTCGATCTGATGGAGCTCTTGGCCTTGACAGCAGTCTTGATGCGCGCCAGGAGCTCGCGAACGAGCTGAAATACGCCGGCAGCACGGAGGATCCTGCGGCGATGAACACGTGGCTGCATCGCGCGGTCATGCAAAAGCTCGCAGAAAACGGCAGCCGCGTGCCGGACGATGTCAAGCGATGACGCGGGTCCTCGCCGCGTGCCGATCCAATTAAAGTTGTGCTCGATGCGCGACATCGCGAAAAGCGCCGCCGCGCGTCGGACGTTGTGGCGTTCGCCGTGGAAGACTCGTGTTTCGTTTCACGTGATGATATCGCCGCCCGCCGCTTGTAGGACCCGCGAAGTATTGCGCGGGCGGCAGCCTGCCATCAAGCAAGTCATCCGCAACACCTATATTTGGTACCTACACGTGCGCATGGCCGGCGAGGGCGACCAACGCACTCGCAGCCTTCCGGCATGCGCAGCGTTTAGGTAGCGACGCCGGTCTCGGGCCGAGCTGCTCGCAGGATCAACCGAGCTTGTTCTGGTGACAGTCGTAAGCGGCGCGCCTGGCACCATCACGCCGACACCGTCGGTCGAACAGGAGCAGGAGATCGTGAAGCCCGCCCCGACCGGTGGCACGACCGAAGTTCGGAACGGCAGGACGGTGGTCAAGGTCGATGGCATAGTCGATGCCGAAATGCTACGTACGGTTCTGAAGAGCGTGCGATCATGCTCGGAGATCCAACAGTTACGCGCGTGTGGATTGCGGTTGGTGTAACCGCGATGCGTAGTGTTTTTCCGGCTCTGGCTGCGAAGGTGCAAACTGCACTCGAAGAGAATCCGCTTGGCAGCGATGTGTTCATTCCCGGGACGCCGCGACGATCTTGTAAAGACCATCTGGGCAACCGATGACGGTAGGCCCGTCAACTGTGCGCTGTCGGAAAAAAGTATATGGACAAGCTAGAGGAATTGAATTTCACGGCGGGCGTGCCCCTCCCGGCAGCATACCCAGTCATGCGTCGTCCTGCCGCGCTTGGCGAAGCGCTGCCTCTAACTGGTCAATCGTGTAAGGTTTGCGAAGGCTTTGCCAAGGGAAGTCGCCCGGGGTTATGTCTTGAACTGTATCCCCGGATGCGAAGATGACTGAGATGCCCGTTTGTACCTTAGCCACGCGACGAGCCAGTTCGACACCAGAAATGTGGGGCAGATGGACATCGGTGAGTAGTACATCGAACGCAGCGTTCTCGACTGCGTCCAGAGCGGCTTGGGCGCCGGGCGCGGTGATAGGATGGTGCCCCAGCATTTGCAGCAGTTCACTCACTGCGTCGCATGTCGGCTCGTCATCGTCGACGACGAGAACCCGGAGAGCGATATGCTCGGCGACTGCGGGGTCATTCGGCGAGAAAGCGTCCGCTTCGCCCAACAGAGGCTTTCCCTCAGAGCCCAGAACCTGTCGGACTTTGTATGCGAGTTCCATACGACTGTAGGGCTTGGTGAGCAGTTCGACGCCGGGGTCCAGACGGCCGCCGTGAACAATTGCGTTCTGTGTATAACCCGAGGTAAAGAGGACGCGCAAATGCGGCTGTAGCTGCACCGCACGTCGGGCCATTTCGGGACTCTTCAACGTCCCCGGCATGACTACGTCCGTGAAGAGAAGGTCGACATGAACGCCACTGTTGAGCACTACGATGGCCTGGTCAGCGTTGTCCGCTTTAAGCACGGTGTATCCAAGATCAGTGAGCATCGCGATCACCGTCGCTTGTACCTTCTGATCATCCTCCACTACCAACACCGTCTCACTGCCGCCCATCGTCGGGGCGTTGAGCCGTGTCGCCTGCTCGCTCGCTTCCGCCGACGTTCGCGGAAGATAGATTCGTACTGTCGTGCCGTGTCCCGGTTCACTGTAGATCCGGATGTGTCCGCCACTCTGCTTGATAAAGCCGTAAGCCATGCTGAGGCCCAATCCCGTTCCCTGACCTTCAGGCTTTGTCGTGAAGAACGGGTCAAACGCCTTCTCGAGCACATCGGCCGACATCCCTGACCCGGTATCCGTCACGCCGAGCATCACGTATTGACCAGCCGGCACATCCGAGAGCGAGCGCACATAGTTGTCATCGAGCATCGCGTTTGCCAACTCCAATGTCAGTTTGCCGCCATCGGGCATGGCATCACGCGCGTTGATTGCCAGATTTAAGAGAACATTTTCGAGCTGGTGAACGTCAACGAAAGCATTCCAAAGACCGCCGGACACCACTGTCTCGACTTCGATGGTTTCTCCAAGTGCTCGACGCAGCAAGTCATCCGTGCCGCGGACCATGGCGCCGAGGTTCACCGGCTCGGGGCGAAGCGCCTGGCGCCGGCCAAACGCCAATAGTTGTGAGGCGAGCGTTGCGCCGCGTTCGACTGCCTGAATTGCGTTTCCGACGCGCTCCATTGACCACTGATCCCGGGCGCAGCGGGTTTGCAAGAGTTCGAGGTTGCCGCGCAAAACCTGCAGTACGTTGTTGAAGTCGTGGGCCACGCCTCCCGTAAGTCTGCCAATTGCCTCCATCTTTTGCGCACGGAAAAGCGCGGCTTTTGTTTCCTCGAGAAGCTTGTCGGCTTCGCGCTTTTCAGTGACGTCTCGAGTAATCTTCGCAAATCCCAGCAGGATGCCGGAGTCGTCGCGGATGGCATCAACGATGACGTGGGCAACGAATCGAGTTCCGTCTCGTCGTACGCGCCATCCTTCTGATTCGAAACGTCCCTCGCGGGTTGCGGTCTCAAGTGCGCGCTGAGGCAAGCCGGAAGTAGCGTCCTCCGGCGTGTAGAATCGGGAAAAATGCGAGCCGATCACCTCCTGTGCGGTGTAACCTTTGATGCGCCTTGCGCCGTTATTCCAGTTGGTCACAAGTCCGCCGGGTGACAGCATGTAAATCGCATAATCAGAGACGCCGTCAACGAGCAATCGGAATCGTCGCTCGCTTTCGATTACCGCTTCGTGGGTTTTTCGCTTATCACTCTCATCGCGTACCAGCTACTGCGTTGCCCGATATTCAGAGGCGGGACTATCAAACTTCTCCGTGCGAGACATGGTCGTTCAATATTTGTAGACGGAACGACGTGTATTCTACGTTTTGCAGGAAATGTGGGCACGGCGATTTCCATCTTCGTGCCGCAGCCCATCTCTAAGCGACCGGCTTCCCGGAATCGACCGGCGACCCTGACTCCGGAAGCAAACTCCGGCAGAAGCGTCCTCGCCTGCATAAGCCGTTCGGCACAAACGCCGGTAGTCGGACGCTAGCATCGTCGAAGCCGTCCGCTTCGGGTATGCCCGCAACCCAAACCGCCCGGCGGACGTCGCGATCCGATTGCCGGATACTAACGAGAAGCACCTTTCGATAATGCCCGACATAATAACGCTAGCGGCGAACTTGCCTGACATAGATGAACTCGTTGACATGCACTGAATCTTGATCCCCGAATCAAGGCGCGACCGGTCTTTTTGCCACAACAACCACGCGATCCAGAGTGACCTGATGACTCGATTCGAGAACGTTGCGAACAATCGGGCGCGCCGCAAAATTCATGCAGGCCAGATTTCCATGCGCACGAAGCTGCCTTCCCTCCATCTCAACGGCTGCATTGTGCCAGTGACGGCGGATGGCGCAATCACCATGATGACATTTATTGCATATTTGGTTCAAATCGGTTGACGAATCTGTGATGGTTAAAGTGCTTGGCTGTAGTAATCTCGAATCGACGGTTGCTCGCAGTAGGTGATTTGCTGTCGGCCTCATGTATGAAATCAATGCGGTCTTAAAGTCAGAGTCGGCTCTCGCTCGATCGCCGTCCGGCCTTTTACAAGCACAGAAAAAGATTTTATGTCTTTACCTATAATAGATGGCCCTCCTGTGGCGTGTATGTCCTACGGCAGGATTGTCGTTGAGTGTATTCAGATGATACGGAATTTCGAGGAATGGTTGTCAGATGCCGCAACGTACGCGCAGGCTAAATCTTTTGACGTTGATGTCCTTCTAAATAGCCGTCTTGCGCCAGACATGGGCAATCTCATTTATCAAGTCCGAAGCGCCTGCGACTACGTGAAAGGTGCAGCAGGGTGGCTTACAGGTCGAGAGCCGCCTCATCACACCGATGACGAGCGAACACTTCAAGAACTCAGAGCGCGAATCGACAAGACCGTCAAATTTGCGGAGAGCGTAGACCCGGAGCAATACGCAGGAGCAAGCCAGCGACGCATTGCCCACTCAATGGCGCCTGATGGCACGGTCAGCGAAGAAGAGTACCTAATCAGCATCGCACTACCCAATGTCTTCTTTCACGTGACGACTGGCTATGCAATCCTTCGCCACAACGGGGTAGAACTTGGAAAGAGAAGGTATTTAGGATTAACGCACGGTGAGCATTGATTTCGCTGCTTTTCGGTCAGACGTTAATCGAGTGTATTACGAGGCAGGGTAAATTTTGTGTCTGACGGCTACGCCGAAGGCAACACGACACGGCTTCTTGCAAGGCGCCTGCATGGAATTCACGCAGCGCCCATGAAAACTTCGATTGCGTGACGCCCAGACTGCTCGACGTGTCGCTTACAAGCAGCGGCGGCTTGAATGGCATCGTTACGCATGACAGCATCAACGATTGCAGAAATTTCGCCGCAAATTTCGGCAAAGCGTCCTTCTTTCATAATTGCTTTCACCCGCAGCATTGTTAAGCGTGTATGTATTCGTGGAAGCAACTCTGAAAGAGCAGGATTATCCGCGCCTTCTAGTAGCACGTCGTAAAACTTAGACTTTTTCTCAGATACATCAATACCTTATCGGTCGAACTCAAATCGCGAATTGTAAGCAGCGTCTTTTGCGCTTTTAAAAGTCCGACCCGCATGTCATTAGACGCCCACTCCGTGAACCGCTGTCCAGCCAATTCTTCAAGCACAGCGCGCACTTGATAAAGCCCCCGCGCGTCACTCAAGTTTAGGATGGCGACGACTGGACCCTTGTGCGGAATGATCTGTACAAGCCCTTCGGCTACCAGCTGACTCAGCGCTTCACGAATCAGCGTTCGACTTACTCCAAGCATCTCACACAACTCGCGCTCAACCAACCGGTCACCAGGTTTTAACGTTAAACCATTGATGCATGATCGCAATCCGTTGATAACTTGTTGTCGCAAAGTGGCTGCGGGCCTTATCACTTGCCTATCAACATTCATTTTTTTGGCTATGATTGGTGGTTCTGTAAAAGACATTGTAGCATTTCGCTTTCTTTGATACGGCAACGATTAAACTTACGAGTTTCGATTGTGCAAATCCCTAAAGTTCCACTTACATCGGCCGATAGGTAGCGTGTTGAGCATATCAATGTAAGTTGCTGAAAAGTTTACAAAATGTAAAGTTATGGCCTATGCTGGCGGGCAGTTTTCTACGGGAAGCAACAATTAATGGGGGTAATGTGATCGAAGAGAACGAGTTCGCTGTTCAATTGCCTTTTGGTACGGAAAGCTTCGCCGATAATCCCGAGCCGCGCTGTCCTTGTCTGCTCTTGCTCGACACATCGGCGTCGATGCGCGGCGCTCCGATCGCCGAACTGAATTCGGGTATCGCAAGCTTTAAGGATGAGTTGGCGGCGGATAGTTTGGCAATGAAGCGAGTTGAGGTTGCGGTTGTAACGTTTGGACCGGTTGAGGTCAAAAATGAATTTCAAACCGCGCCGCATTTCCAGCCACCGCGGCTGGAAGCCGCTGGCGTGACCCCGATGGGCGAAGCCATCGAACGAGGGCTCGAACTTTTGCAGCAGCGAAAATCCGAGTACCGCAATAACGGCATCGCGTTCTATCGTCCGTGGGTCTTCATGATCACAGACGGGGCACCCACTGATGCATGGCAACAGGCAGCAGAACTTATCCGTGAAGGCGAAGCGAATAAGTCATTCGCGTTTTTCACCGTCGCGGTCGACGGGGCTAATCTCGACATCCTCCGCCAAATTTCGGTACGCGATCCGGTCCGGCTCCAGGGATTGAGATTCCGCGAACTTTTCCAATGGCTGTCTAATTCAATGAAATCGGTGTCGCAATCGACGCCGGGTACTGCGGTGGCTCTCCCGGCACCTTCTGGCTGGACCGTAGTGTGACCTGGAAAACCGTTAGCGCCAGCGTGGTAGGCACGTCCCACACTCAACAGGGTGGGGAGTGCCAAGACACCTGTCTCGTGCAGTCGTTGATAGACCGCAACCAGCAACAGCGTCTGGTTTGTCTGTTGTCTGACGGCGCAGGCAGTGCCCGATTTGCGGCGAAGGGTGCCGATTTGGCATGCTCGACAGCCCTGACGGCAATCGAGCACACGTTCAAGACGACAAACCACATTGACGGTAGCGCTGTGGAAGGTTGGATTTGCGCGGTCAGAGCGGCAGTGACGGCGGCCGCGAACGAGTCCGATGCCACCAGTCGCGATTACGCATGCACACTTTTGGGTGCGGTGCTTGGGCCTGAGTCTTCGGTATTTTTCCAGATTGGAGATGGAGCTATCGTCGTGGCAAGCGAGGATGTTCAGGGCGTTGTGTTTTGGCCAGAGGCTGGTCGTTACGCAAATATGACAAATTTTGTCACCGACGATGATTCACTCATGCATCTTCAGATCGCTGTAACATCGAGCCCCGCTGCAGAGCTGGCGCTTTTTAGTGATGGGCTGCAGCGGCTTGCGCTGACTTACGAATCCCAGACACCATACTCACCTTTCTTCGACCCAATGTTTTTCGTGTTGCGGAGGAAGAGCCTGAGCGAGTGCGAGGCGCTAACGGTTCAATTGGCGCAGTTTCTCGACAGCAAACAAGTCAACGAACGGACCGACGACGATAAAACGCTCGTCTTGGCAACCCGCAGAGTAGTTTAGATGGATTTCTTCGATAGTCAGGGCAAAAAAATCGTTTTGGGTAAGGAGTTAGGTCAAGGCGGTGAGGGTGCCGTATTCGACGTGCAGGGGCGCGGCTCGAACCTGGTGGCAAAGATTTATCACGGGAACGTCTCGCAGGATCGTCAGGCCAAGCTGCGCGCAATGACCGCGCGGAAAACCGAGGCGTTGGGCAACATTGCTGCGTGGCCTATTGATACTGTTCATACATCGGTCAATGGATCAGTTCACGGCTTTTTGATGGCAAAGGCAGTTGATGCGCAACCGCTTCATCATCTCTACGGACCTGGCCATCGAAAACAGCAGTTTCCCAAGGCTGATTGGTCTTTTCTGTTAAGCGCGGCACGCAATGTTGCATCGGCTTTTACTGTTGTACATGCATCCGGCAGCGTCATCGGTGACGTCAATCCGAACCTCGTTTTCGTGAGTCGGGATAGCACGGTTCGATTGATCGACTGTGACTCGTTCCAATTTGTCGACAGTGGCCGCACTTTCGCGTGCGAGGTCGGCGTGCCGACGTTCACACCACCCGAGCTCCAAGGGCTGCTGAGTTTTCGAAACGTCAACCGAACCTCGAATCACGACAACTTCGGCCTCGCGTTGCTTGTCTTCCATCTGCTCCTGATGGGACGCCATCCGTTCGCCGGCGTCTATCGCGGGGCAGGCGACATGTCGCTAGAACAAGCTATCAAGGAGTTTCGGTACGCTTTTGCGTCTCCAGGAGGAGGCACAGCGATGTACCCTCCGCCTAATACGGTCGGCACTGACATTCTTCCGAACGACACGGCAGCAATGTTCGAGAAGGCCTTTGGCAGAAGTGGCGAGAAGCACGATGCACGACCGAGCGCCGGCGAGTGGATGTCGACTCTTGATCGCGCTCGCGCGCAGATTCAGACTTGTACCTTTGATACCTCGCACAAATACTACCGCGGCCGGAGCGCATGCCCATGGTGCGAACTCGAGCGGTCTGCAGGAGTGGCCTTTTTCTTCAGTCTGGGCGCAGCCGGGTTTCAGGCCGCCGCTCGAGGCTCGGGGTTTGACGTTGCCCGCGTCTGGTCGGACATCATGGCCGTTCGCTCGCCGGGGATCGCGGCAAAACCTGATGTTAAAAGGCCGCAAAGCCTGAAAGCTACGCCATTGCCGGCCGATGCGAGGAATGCGCGGTTCTTGAAACGCACACGTCGCGTACTTGCCGTCGTTGGGGTTGTATTCGGACTGGTCAAGTTTCCTGCATTCTGGTTCTTCATTTTGATTGCTGGCGCGCTGCTGTTCTACGCTGGAGGCGCGCCTTCGCCAGAACAAACTCGACGCAAGACGCTTCTGGAGACAGCCAATCGGGTTTTGGCTGCTGCTTGGTCGCAATGGAACATGGTCGCCACCGACAAAGCGTTCCATGACAAGCTGGAAGAGTTTAAGCGAGCACGGCAGGAGTACGACGATTTGTCGAATCGGTTCTCGAACGATAAGAGCAAACTGCAAGCGAACATCCGTGAGCTGCAGATGCGCAACTTCCTTGAGAAGTTCTTTCTATCCGACCACGACATCCCGGGCATCGGACCGACACGCAAGACGACCTTGGCTTCGTTCGGCGTGGAGACTGCCGCCGACGTGGAATGGAACAAGATCCACTCTATCAAAGGATTTGGGGAGCGCCTGACCAAGGAATTGGTGCAATGGCGTCGTAGTCTTGAGAAACGCTTCGTGTTCGACCCCAGCAAAGGTGTCGATCCTGCCGACATGGCCGTGCTGCAGCAACGGTACGCCCTGATTCGCAAGCAACTCGAAGCTTTACTCGTTTCCGGCCCGGCGCAACTCAGGCGCGTCGTGGCAGAAACCGAACGACAACGCGTTCTGCTGCAAGATATGTTGGTGAATGCAGAAACTCAAGTCGCTCAAGCCGAATTGGACTTCGCGGTATCTAAGTGAGCCGTAGAGAGGCGCAAGGACGGTTAGTGCTTGACAGCGATGGAATCGTGCGCATCTTTGTTGGTTAGCTTAGCACCGCATTTCACAACAGATTGGCCGCGTTGCCAGGCTTTGAGTGTTGTCTTGCCAGATGTATCAACCGGCGTGATCCTCGAATAGTCGGAGAGAACGGCATACTCACCGCTCGCCGCTATCGAACCTAACCAATAGTTTTGGCAACGGGCAGGTGCAGGAGAGGTAACCACGTTAGGGCGTATAAGCCCGCTCATGTCTGGTGTCGGTGCACCTGCTCGAGAGCTGGGATCAGGCGCCGACATCGTTGAATTCGTATGGTTGGCAAGCGTTGCAGTCCGATCGGTCGCCGCTGTGGGAGGCATGGGCATTGATGAACCGCGATTCGAGGAAGTTGCCTGTGCACGCATTTCCTGCTCATCTTCTGCCAGCCAGTCACGACGACACAGTGCCTGCAGAAACTGGTTGCGGCAGTTGTTCTGATTGACGCGATGCTCGGCGCTTCGCACGACGCTCGCCTCTTCGGCCGTGAGATCTTGATGCCGGCAAAGCGCAACGTATTGCCCCGTGCGGCAGACCTGAAGGTTTTCGCGATGTTCGGCCATACTCACCTGTTGTTGCTGCTCCGGCGTCAACTTTGCATGATTGCAGAGCGCGACGTATCGTCCCTGGATGCATGTGTCGAAGTTTGCACGACGTTCCGCTGAGTCGACCGAAGCTCCTTGGTCGGAGGTTAGCCATTCATGCCGACAAAGGGCCGGATAGTGGCCGTCAAGACATTGCGTCAGATTGTGAGCGTACTCTGCTTTTTTGGCCGCCAGCGCCTGGTCGGGGGTCAGAAGGTCGTGACGACAAAGGGCCGGGTACTGCCCAGACAGGCAATTGCTCAAATTGTCGACTGTCTGTGCCGACGCATGCGGACAATGGATACCCAAGACTATGAGAAGAAGAGAAACTGCAACTCTGCCTAACATCATGAGGTGGTCCCAACACTGCTTGCCACTGCGTTCGACGGACTTGAAGAGGTGTTGTCTCGAGAAGCGGGCTCAATGACATAGGATGAGCCGTTAAAGCGCGCCACAGCGGTGACGCTGACAGGGACGACAGTTCCACTGGCGTTTCGCTTTCTACCAGAGACCGTCAGCTGAAGCGGATAATAGGCACTCTTGTTGTCCCTGAGAAACTGAACAGAAACCGAATAGTTTTCGCATTCGGATTTCTGCGCATCACATTGGGATGTTCCCGAGTTGTCTCCGCCGGTCTCCACAGAGGCAAGCTTGCGGAAACTCTTTGCGTCGACGCTGAAGATCTCGATCGAGCTCGTGTGCTCGCCCATACCTGAATAACTTAAGGGGAAGATGAGGCCCGGATGTCTCCGGCCTAGTTCGACTAAGGCGACCTCCGAGAAATCGTACGTGCCCCAAGCGCCAAGCGTACCCAAGTCGACCAATTGAGAATCGAGTTGCTCTTCGCCTTGAGATGTTTGCACGGTCACGACTGCAGACACGATTGGTGCGCACGCGTGGCACTCGTAACCTTGCGCCCGTACAGGAGTTGATTTGAGTAGATATACGGTGCGCTCTTCGTTAGGAAGCTTGAGACGAGCTTCAACCTTCACCGCATAAAGTCCATTGTCACTGTCGGACGGACCGACACCGTCGAGGCCATGAAAAGAGGCTCGGTCGCGCGTGCCTGTGCCACTAGAAGGATCAAAGGTACGGAACGCTGCCAGTGATGACAGCACGGAATAAGGCTGCTGCAGGGGGGGGCCGGATTGTAAAACAGAGATGGGCGCGGAGGCAGACTGACCTACGCCGCCTCCTCCTGTTTCTGAGCCACTCTTCTCAACGAGCGACAACCCTTCGGAGGCAGCCCCGACCGGTACCGGGTGAGGCGGCTGCGCGTCCGCCGCCAGCGAAGTGGAGGCTATTTGCCGCGTGGAATGTGTTGTCGCCTTATTTTTAGGCAAAGCTTGATAAATGAGCGCCAAAATCGCAGCCATTCCGAGTGCGCCCACGACTTTACGCAGCACGCTGCGTGTTGGCGTAGAACCTTTCTTGGCTGCCGGCGAAGCTTGGCCCGAAGACGACGCTGAAGCTGGATTCACGCGTGGAGCGCTATTCCCGGAAAACATCGCGCTTACCGCCACAGCGATTGGCGTTGGACACTGATGAGATTCCAGCATGCTCCGTATCTGGTCTGCCGTGTATCCCTGAACCTTCAGGTCGATCGCCCACGCGGTCATACCTTCTACGAATACCTTCTCAGGATCCTGGAAGGAGTTTGTGCGAAGGGTGCTGCCGTGCCCTTGAGCGTGGCGCTTCACGTCGTACGCGCCTCGTTTTGCGTCATCCGTGAGAGTTGAATAGGCTTCAGCCAGAAGCGAGAACCGCTTCACCGTGTCCGGCAAGGCGTTGCCATCGTGGCTCGGATGAAGCTTTGACGCTGCATATCGATACGCAGCCGCTATTTCGGTCGTGGACGCATCCTCACGCACGCCGAGGGCATTGTAAAAGTCTTCAGCCATCTTGGATTCTGTGTCGCTTAGGAAGCGTGAAAGGCATCGGAAGCCGTAAATCGGAAAATGCTGTCTAATGATGGCTCGTGTTGGCCCTTCTCATTCCGTGAAACGAAACGTCTCACGGACTGGGACGCCCTGCTTATTTGACTGCAGAACCTACGGCGCAGGCGAAGCTCGGTCTGTCGCAGGTCCCGAACGGCCATCGACAATCGAACATGATCCAAACGTGTTCTAACGGACGATAAGAGACTTTCTTTAGCGCAAACTTCCCAACTATCTAATTTTGGCTTCTATCAACGAATTGTCCTCGGATGGCGCCGGACGAGGAGTCATCTGGACCCAGCAAAGGATATTCGCCGGACAACGCAGCCAGCGAAGGCGTCTTCAGGCGACCCAAGACGGAAATGTTCTATTATCGTGATTGGCGAGCTACGACCGTTGATCAGTTTACCAAGGTCCTCAACTCCTACACCCGGTGGTACAACGCAACGCGGATCAAGGTCTTGCTCAGCTTCCTTAGTCCGGTCGAATACCGGCAAATCGTCGGACTCGCGGCATAAATCAATCCAAGAATTTAGCCGCACCCCCGCGGAGGTAGTTGGAGTCACTTCGCGTTGGCGCGCATGCTTGCTTCGCGCGACCGCAACGTCGCCAACTCTCTCGTGAGTCGCGCACTGACTTCTCTGCTGTAAGAAAACTTTTCAGAGAGTTGCTGCAACAACAGTGCATCGAGTTTTTCTGCAGGTGCGAATGCACCGCTTGTGGGCCGCTGCCTCCTTAGCAAGTCCCCGATTTTTGCGCGCAAACTCACGACGTCTTCTAGTCGTCCGCTTTTCGCGCGCTGGAATAGCCGTGAGATGTCTTTAGCGACGGGCTTTTCCCGTGGCACCGAACCCCTTTTCGGCTTGTCCACAAGATTCAACAGCTCAGGTGATGGTTCTTCGCCTCGGAAGCAAGCTCGATAGGCTTCGATAACCTCTGGCTTATTCAAGTGCGCGACATGTCGCAGTCCCGTTCTATGGCGCAACGTCGCGGGCTCGCGTGCCTCCAGAAACAACGAACTCCGACGGTGTGACATGCCGAACAGGGTACAAAATTGGGATGTCGCGAGCGAGGGCTGCAACCAGAGCTTAGCGGCAAAGATTTTTTGGATGTGGTCACGTGCGGTCGTTGCCATGGGAACATGTTTCCTGATGATTGGAAGCATGTGTAGTTAGCCTTTTTAAACGCGTGATTGAGTTCGTTGGCAGCATTCCACGTCTGGACGCACTTCTGAGTGCTTTTGATGCCAGCACCATTGCGAAGTTCACTACATGTTTTAGGTGGCGTTGTTGCCCGATCGGCATGCGCTGCAATCACTCGCTTGGATGCACTCGTCCTATTTCGTTCTCCGCTCCGGAAACGTCATAAGGTGAAACGTGCTGCGACAGTCAGGCATGCCGCAGACGAGGCTCGTGGATTCTCAGTAGATTGGTGTGCCTCCGCACATAACCATCGTTGTGGCCCTATGAAACTGCGGTTTGCGACCGGAGCATGAAGAGGCTCTCACGCACTCATTCCGGACTCTCCAAACCAGATCCTTTTTTTCTCTCAAGCCTGAATAGGAGTGCGAAGGCAAATATCATATCTTTACTCTTCGCTATTTAACGTTCGGGATGGAAATTGTCGAGCATTGCGCAGACTCAGTAGGATGCCTGTTGCTTCGTCTAAACATGAATTTAATTTCCCTTTAAACTTGAGAAAAAGCTATGCGAAGAGATAAGCTGAAGAAAGTGATTGAGTTTGTAGGCGTGGCTTTTCTCGGGTTGGCACTTGCGTCAAGTGCAATCGGAGCAACGATCGAGTGGCAGCTGGACAATCGCTTCAGAGCGTTTGACTTCGAATCGTCCCAGGAGTCGACAGCCCAACAATCCGCCGAGCGTTATGAGAAACTGTCGTATCG
This sequence comes from Caballeronia zhejiangensis, assembly GCF_000698575.1. Lineage (GTDB taxonomy): Bacteria > Pseudomonadota > Gammaproteobacteria > Burkholderiales > Burkholderiaceae > Caballeronia > Caballeronia zhejiangensis. Next base: position 12,985 of record NZ_JFHD01000016.1, on the reverse strand, counting down.
AGATGGCGATACACCTTCCGGTTGGATAGACCGAATCGAGGCATCTGGTGGGTCACCGTATGTGAGCTCCACTGGGCCCTGAATTGAAGACGTCAATAACATCAACCCTCGCTATGCCGATAACTACGTGAATTTGCCAAGTCAGATCTCAATAAGCGCAAAATTGTCCGGCCTTAAAGCAAACGCGTCGCATGATGTATGTGAATGGAGCATTGATGGGCTTGTTGTTCACACGGGACAATGTGGAGAAGGCATAAATCACGTAATTTTGCAAAAAAAGTTCGGGCTACTCGTGGTGCGCGCGTCTGGAAGTAAGATAGCCGAGGAACTCGTTAGGCCGACGAGTTTCATAATCGTTGGGCTAGGGGATTCTTACGGTGCGGGAGAGGGTTCACCAGACGCACCAACGATTTGGAAAGCTGAAATACCTTTCGATGAGTGGCCACTTGGTGATTCGAAGCATATCAATCAATTTGTTGAAAGTCCTGCAAAGTGGCAATCTACCCGTTGCAATCGGTCGTTTTATTCCTACCAAAATCTGGTCGCGTTAAGAGTCGCAGCGCGCCATCCCCATGAATCCACAGTTTTAGTGCAGTTCTCTTGCGCCGGAGCAGAGATCATAGACGGCTTACTTGCGCCGCAGAGCTTGCCATCGGGCCACCCCGCGAGAAATTGCAAACCGGTATTCCAGCGCTCCTCAGTCGACGAATTAGATCCGGAGTGTGACGTGCCGATCTCTCAGTTGAACGCAACTGTCAAGGCATTGTGTGCCGGAAGTCCCAGCCCGATCGAAAGCGGTTTTAAGCGAAGCCTTATTGGGCGATTTACGGGCACTAGATACGCGACTCATGAGCCGCCTTGGATTAAGGATCTCGTCGAGTGTCCTGCTGCTCAATTTCGCCGCCCTGACCTAGTCTTACTTTCGATTGGCGGTAATGATCTGGGATTTAGCGGCGTGATTGCGTGGGGTTTGCTGCCGTCCGGTCGTAGATTGGGGATTCCTCCACAGGTGGTTTGGAGCAACTTCATTACAGGCGTCGCTAGAAAAGGAGGCGGGGTAGTTTGTCCATACGCTGGAGCCTCCGATGACTGTAGCTCTCTAAAAAAACTCACTGCGATTCAGCGAATCGCAGAATTGCGGACACGACTTTTCGCGCTGGATATGGCGTTGACGAAGTTGTTGCAGGTCGAGCCTGAGAAGATCGTGGCAAACGAATACCCAAACTCGCTCCACGACATGGGTGGGAAGTTGTGTGGCAATCCGCCTCACAAAAATTATAATAACGCGTGGTATGCGGCCCGAACTCTCATTCCACGAGCATTGGTTCCTGTTGAATGGGAAATTAACCTTACCGAGGATGAGGCAAAGACTGTGAACCGCGCAGTTCTACCTGCTTTGAACAAAGCGATTGAAGATAGTGCGGCGGAGCTTCGCTGGACAGCCGCCTCAATGGACGGAGTTATGAACCGAAAAGGGTGGTGTACAGGCGATGCGCAAACATTGCTATCGCCAAAGGATGCCCATTCATGGCACCCTTACGCCAACAACACGAGGGCAATTCGTACCGGGAACGATTCGTTTCTGACGCAGTGGCCAGGTGATACGGGGCGTCAAGATGGCATCGATGGCACGTTCCATCCGAATGGACAAGGCTATGCGGGTATGGCGGATGCAGTCTTGAAGGTATTGCACTGATCTAAAGGCAGTCTCCGTCAAAAAGTGGGGCACAGGCGGACGGCTTGCGCCGATAAACATGGTTTGTGCATTCGGGAGCTCTTTGAGACAGATCCGTCGTGATCTCAGGCGTCTAATGCGTTTGTCTGAATCATCCTAAGATGACGAATGCCTCGGCTATGAGGCGCAGCCGTTCGTCGTCGAGATACAGTGACTTGCGATGTTCGAAGTGATCTCTCGCGCGTTCCATGACCGCAACAGTGTGCGCAGGCGGCGCTAACGCTCTTGTAAGCGCGTCGGCGAGTGCTTTCGCCCATTGCATGTAGATTTCGATTTCCTGTTCGAGACTGTTCGCCCATTCACCGCCGCGGAGACACTTGCGTGTCGCGTCGAGGGCAAGTCGGAGGTCACCACATTGTTTCCACGAGCGATGTAACAGAAGCACGAACAAAGAACACAGTACATCGTCGACAGGGAAAAGTGCGCCCAAGACAACATCAGCGTGGCCGTGCAATACAACAGACCAGCCTCCGGCCTCGCCAAAAGCGTTAGTCCCTGCCTGCGCGCTGGCGCAGGCAACGGTGATTAGCGCTTCAATTCGCCCGCTTTCAGGCCGAGTTGCGATGGCTCTCGCAAGCTCATATGCAGAAGTCGAAGCATCCTCAAGCCCTGTGACGGCTGTCCGCGCAGTCCCGTGGCACGACAGTTGGACCAATGTCGGTGTGCGTTGAAGCAATGCTTCTTTGCCGAGAAGTAATTCACTTGAGTTGCGCCACTGTTCTCTGGTGACAAGCAAGTCTGCGTAGACGCCCGGAATCGCTCCCATCGCAGTATCCCGATGGACATTGTCGAGCTGCGCACCAGTGTGACGCGGTGAATGAGCCAACACTCCGAGCAATCGGTCGGGGTTCGGAGGACGAATTACGTGCGTCTCTTCCAGACGCTCGGCGGCTTGTGTCGCCAACTGAATGCCGTGAAAGACCCGTATCGGTGCGCGGTCATTCAGGATCTGCCAAGGAAGATGTCCGAGTTCGTGATGCGTCGCGAAGAAAATGTTTTCTACAGAGGGGGTAACGTAAGGCTGAATCGTCGCCCAGCCTGCTTCCACGGCCTTGCGAAGAAACTCGCCGTCGGCAATCACAGGGTGCGAGTCGACATGTGCTCCATTTAGCGACGGCGTCCCCGTCAGAAAGCCGGCACTTAGCCCGCTTAATGTCACGTCTGACCATGCCCGCGTTGCTCTTCCGTGCAATGCCACATCCAGCACGAGTGGTGGCAGAGTTACCACTTGGACTTCGGGAGCGACCGACTGAACGATGAGCGCGCCGGCTGCTGGACGCAGGATTGTGCGACCATCTCCACCAGATGCTTCAGTCATCAGAAATCGAAAAATAACTACAAATGCGCGATGGTGGTCGGTGCTAGGCGAGGCTGTTGCCCTCATTAAACGGTCAATGTTAATTCCGTCCGTTTGCTCATCTCCCGCACGGGTAGCCCTCAAGGCGGTACGCAACTCTGAAATGGTGCGTTCTCGACGTGCACGCAAATCGAATATATGGATCTCTGCTTCACGTAGCGTAGAGCTTGGCGTACTGAGGTCCTGAGCTCGGGCTTCGAGCGATTGAAGCTCTCCACCGATTTGTCGAATTGCTCGCCGGAGCACTCGTACCGAGCTTGCCACACCCGCTCCATTCTCTGAAGGCAAGTTTGAACTTTCTCGAAGAGCTGCCGCGAAGCGTCCGAATTGATTCGACAGCAATGCCGGTACAAGTCTGACTTTGTTTTGGCACAACCATCCCAACGCGAGTCCGAGGACGGTGGCCATCTGTCCGGCTCCAGCGGGCTTCTCATCAAGTGGGTCATTGACGATATCGAGCCAATCGAGTGACCAGTCGCATAGCATCATGGCGCGCTCGGCGCATTCGCTAACACCGATTGCAGAAGCATCACTAAGCTCAATCAATGCCTGCATTAGCGAGGTTGCGACTTCCGGCAACTGAGCGTCTGCGTTACCTTGAAGTGACTGCAAGAGTTCGAAACATCTTGGCCACATGGTCACAACGTAAGCCACGCCGGAGGCGGCCAAAGCGTTGGAGATGAGATTGAGCCGCACTACGATTCGATGCGACAATGAGCGATCAGATTCGGGAAGCTGGTCTGCGATTCTAAGGGCGTGGCTGAGATGTTCGCGTGCTTCAGTATGTTTTCGAGCAAGCATCGCAGTAACGCCCTGATTCACAAGGACGTCGACATATTCAAAAGGGAATTCTGCTTCCTGCCCAAACTCCCCAAGGACAGCAGCGGCACGGTCAAGTTCGTTTGCTGCTGCATTGAGCTGCTTCAAGTGCAGGAAATTTCTGGCCCGATTCAGACGCAGCAAGAATCGCATTTCTCTAACTTCGGCTAGTTGCGGAAGCGGTGCAATCCGAGCATCGACGAGGCAGAACGCGTGTTCAGCGTCATCGAATCTCCCCTGTGCGTTGAGCGTCATCGCATAGTTAATGCGCGCGCTAATGCCACCTAATTCCGCACCAAGTCCTGACAGTTGGTCATAGAAGGCATTGGATTGTTGGTGGCAGTACTGGGCTTCGTCGTAGCGACCCATCGCGTCAAGATTCTCGCCACGATTTAGGGATATTAATGCCTGCTGTTCCAGCTTAGGCGGCCCGTCGGGAAGTTGATCTGCCAGTGCCTGCAACGACTTGAACTGGTCTTCGGCATCCTTTAGTTGGCCAAGTCTCCGCAAAATGAGTGCACGGTTCTGGCGGATGCCAACTAGCTTGTAGGTCCTTTCTGGGCCTTCAGGCAACTGCTCGTAGTACCTTTCAGTCTGTTGCGCAAGTTGCTCCGCTTCATCAAGGCGGCCTTGATCAAGAGCGCTATTCGTCCGCCCTAGGCTTATGCTTGCCAAATCGGATTGTGCGGCATCTCTTTCTCCTGAAGGCAATGCATTTAGCAGATACAACGCTTGCTCATACAGTGTATCCGCCTCTAGTGAACGGCCGGCTTGCTGGTAGGACTTGGCTCGATTGATTCTGACGGTCACTGCGTTTCGACGCGAATCCGCCGAGTACGGTGCAAAGTGATCAAAAATATCTTGTGCTTCCTGCGCAAACGCGTCTGATCGGTCTGTGTCCCCTGAAGAGGAGAGCGTCACGGCGTAGTTCATCAGCACAAAAGCGCGGCATTCCTGGGTCACGTACTCGTCGGGAAGTCGGCTGATGAGTAAGAGAGCGTCGTTGAAACATTCTTCGGCTTCGGCGCTACGCGACATTGAATCGAGAAGAATGCCTCTATTTATGAGGACACTGATTTGTTCAACGATATGATCTCTTGACTCCGGAAACCGCTGCAGCGACTTCAACAACTCGGTATATGTCGCGTCAACAAGCTGTAGATTGCCCTCACTCGAAGCCTGCTGCGCTCGGTGATAAAGGTTTTGTCGCGCTAGAAATTCGGAAGTGTCATCTGAAAGTTGCGGCTCTTGGGCCAAAGGCTCGGGTGTTCGCAGCACCTCGTCCAACGCAGCGAGGCCCGTTTGTCTAGCGACCGCCGATTTCCTAAGCGCCGACAATGCCGTCAAGAGTCCAACCGTGGCAAACATATGCTCCGAAGAAGCGCCGAGGTCGAGTGCTCGTTCGCTTCCTGCGGAAAAACCAATCTCGGCAACCTTCCATTGCGCATGCTTGAGCGCTTCCATGCTCTGTATCAGAAGGGCCTGGAGCTCAGTCACCTCGGAATCGGCATTTTCGAGTTCAGGATCGTTGCTTGCGCTCACTTCTGCCACCATGCTGTCAATCATGCTGCCGAGCGCTTGGACAGCCTGAACAGATTCTTCAATCAAGATCGGGTCACCGGAGTCTTCAGCGGCTTCCCGGCAATGTTGAAGTAGGACGCGAGCAAGCGTGATGTCCCCCCCACCAGCGATTTCTATCGCCGTTTTAGGTAGGGTTAGGAGAAAGTTGTCAGTTACTCTCGTCATTGCTTAGCCCGGCGTCGCGATCGTTGATGACATCCACAGTTGCTCCGGGCTCGGCAAACACGGTGTACGCCAGGTAGCTCGGATCCCCGGTCGCTTTGACAGCAGCGCGCGCCAACTGCGTTGACTCGCTGATTGACAGTCCATCAAAAAGACCTTGGTAGAACGTACGCGAAAACAGCGCAGCACCATCGTCGAAGACTGACCAATATGTGCCGACGAAAGCGCCTGCGCCAGCTCGAAGAAATTGTGCCGACCAGCCACCAACATTGGTCAAAGATAAACCTGCGCGTCCTGACTGACACGAATTAAGGAAGATAAGCGGTTTCCGTTTTCCAAGATTGCGAGCGGATCCTGAGATATCTGTGCTGCGCAAACACAATCCTGCGTCCAGCTCAATCTCTGAGCGCCCCGCGCTTCCACCAAACGCGCCATGACCCGCAAAATGAAACCCATCATATTGAGCATTTGCGAACGCGCGGATGATCCTCGCGTAATCCGCGTTAAGGCCTTCGACTCTGCGCTGCGTGCCATTCTGCGACCGCAGAAACTCTGTTTCCTCTTCGGTGGCTCGAAGCCCCGAATCGACGGGCGCCACAACCGCCATGCAATCAAGCGTGAGAACCGAGCGGCGCGGAACGCCGGGCATCCATCGAGTGAGCTGGAAAGCCTCACAGAAAAATGGACCCTCTACAATCGTGCCATCCTCAAGGCCTTGAAGCTTACATAGCTCCCAAGGGATATAGGGTTCGTCAGATTGGATCAAAACCGTCTTGATGCGAGTCCTAAGGGTCCAAACGAGTTCGCGTAGGTCGCGGGGAAAGACCGTCTCAAGGAGCCAGCTCCCTCGTTGTGCCAAGTGCAGTTCAATGTGCGAGTACGTCCCGGTTGAAGCGTCCGCGAGGGCCTCAAAATCAGCGAAAAAATCGTCGAATAGTTGTTGAGGATTCTGTTCGACAGGGATCGGCCCGAACTTCATAAAGTTTACTTTATGGCTGGCATCTGCTGCATTCAGGAAGATGGTGTACGACGGGGGTGTCTTTTGCTCAAGTACGAGCATCGTCAAATCATTTCCATGCCCGAATTCGCGCTCTGTCTGAGCTTGCAGCGCTACCTGTGTGCGTGTCGACGACGTTGGGCCGTCGTTAGTTACTTGAGCGGCCACGGTCAACTGTGCAACCGCTTCTCCCCCTCGGAACACAAATACTCTTATTCGGGCAGTTCCGGCATTCTTTGCTAACGTCAAAAAGCGAATGGGCGGTGAGTTGTCGCTTGTTGCGACGCGCATCTGTAGCTCGCATGAGCCGACGATTTCTACGTTTGCAATTGGCTGCACAACAACGTCAAACGTGTCATTGCTCGCCGACCCGAAGCTCGAGTCTTCGACCGTCGATTGAACCAGCCTTACAAGCATTGACCGTTGTTCGCCAGCCGCGAGCCGTGAGGGAAAGTCGACACTGAGCACGCACGCTCCTGACTGTACGTCAGCGAAGGGAACGTTAATCGGTTCCCCGCGCACATGTCGGCTACCGGCAGTTACATCACCGGCGCGCCGGCGAGCCGCAAAGGCCGGGTCGTCTGCGTCCCAGATACCCGCGATGACATCGCCGTCGATCGCGATACATTGCGCTGGGACAGCGTCAATGGGAAGGTCACCATCTACCAACGGAACGAGCACATGCAAGGACGACGCGGTCAGATCCTCCACATCCTCTTGGGTTTCAGACGCGCTGGCTTCATTCGGCGCTCCCGTCGACAGACGCTTGAGGGCATGAAGTAGAGGAGAGTTTGCTCCCGAAAAAAGTAGTTCGGAAAGCTCATCTGCTCGCCACCATAAGCCTTGTTCTTGATTCACGCGAGCGACCACATTTGTGGCGCCGCTTGCTCGAAGTAACTCGTTGACTTGTAAGCCTGTATGTCGTTCGTCGATTAGCAAAAAATCGGTGGTCGCGCCGTCCAGGAGTCTCATCGTCGTGTGCTTAGGAGTGGGAGAAAGGCAGTATATACAGCGATGGTAGGCAGCATTAGCCTCGTCCCGCTCGGCGATACCAATTTCCCGCAGAATGAGCTTCGCTAGGCATAATTCGTATGAAGATTTAGTTCGCCGTCTGGGTAGATAGCGACGATAGCTGTTGGGCACGAGCCAGAAGCTGCGGAGAGAGCCCACTCGTTTTGCTGATAAGTTCTCAGCGCGCGACATAGTGGTGGCGGAAGCTGCTGGCAAGAGAGGCGATCGGTGTGTCTTGGCGATGGCCGTCAAGAGGAGCCATCGAGCGTGATGAGCTATGTCATCTCACGGTGATGGAAGGCTGTCAAATGACCTCCGTAAAATCGTATCTATCAGTGTTCGGCATCTCGTGAGGTCAAGATAACGGCTTCGGAATTTTGACTTTTGTAGATGGCTCACTGCCATCGACGAATCGCCGTGGCAAACAGGTCGAGTTCGCGGCATTCGGAGAATCGTGGGACGACACGGCATGAATTCGTCGCGTAGTTGGTCGAGGACAGATCGGCACGCGGATGGTCTACGGCGGAGTGCCTAAATTCCGCGGCGCATACGCTGGCGATTCAGTGAGCCTGTGCGTTATCCACGGATCAACTACGTTCTGCTTTCAACAACGGCTCTATCTGCGAGCCAACGCCGCTGCGCTTGAGTGCGCTCGGTCCGGGCTGTTCGCGTCGAATCCGACATGCGAGTGAGAAGGAAAGGCATCTGGCAGTCTTTGGCGGATCGCGAAGAAAAAGTCTGATTCTAAAATTTAGAAAATACACGTTGTGCAAGCATCGCTATATGTGACAGGTAAGCATGGGTTAATCGCAATTGGACGCCCGTGCTGCTGCGAACAAATCGAAGGTCGCTATCCAAAGCGATGTTCACACTTACATAGGGCATGTCGACATGATGTTTGGCAACAACAAAGATAGCGGCTTTTTTCCGGTGGGCGAGCTTGCTGAGGCGAAGCAGTTCCGGAGCGGGTTCGCAATGGCGCAGACGGTAGCGCCCACGTTCCCAGTGTTGACGGCAGCGCTCAGTCATTTTGAGTACCGTGCAATTGAATCCGAAAGCGAAGGGGCAGGGTCTCTCGCGTTTGAGGCCGTGTCGCACGAGTCAGCTAACTTGTTGCAAATCTCTCTTCAAGTGGGCGCGCTCAACGTGCACTGGCTGGCGGACGCGAGCGCGCGGGAACTTCGCCTGGCGATGGATGAATGGAACCGAGCAGGTAAGGCAGCGTTCGCCTTGTGGCTACCGGACGGTGCGCCATCTAATTGTCTTTTTGGAACGCTCGAGCTACAAAGCTCGTTCGAGCCAAAGTCGGTGCTGCCTGGAAGTCGCGAAGGCAAGTCTCCGGATACCTGGGACGTCCTGAAGGCCATCATCGCGATTGGCAATGCGTTGCAAGATGCGGGCGCTGAACAGCTAGGTATTTCGAACAATCGAGAGGCCGTCAACATCTTGATGACAAACCACATCAAGAAGGTCGTTCACCATATGTCCGTGTCAATGTCCTCCGATTTTCTAGCTGAACGTGCGTCTGGAACAGTCCATTGAAGATTGAACCTTTAGGGCTATGGTTGTGTCGGGGCGCGTTAGCAACTTTTTGTGCCCGCTGAACTAGATATTCTCGCAAGCGCACCGGCTGTTTTTGCCCGTGCGCTTGCGTTCGTTGTGACGTCCAAAAAACAGATCACATCAAATGCGTCCTCGAGCACCGTGTCCGCGAGTTTGTCAAGCTATCATGCCGAGTTGAGCTTCTCGTTATAACGAAGAGGACCTCGACGAGACCACGGGAAAAAGAATGACAAAGCAATGGGCTCCATCCATGCTTGGCCGGAAACTGACGGGATCGGTCGACTGGCAGTTGGAGCTTTCGGGGCTTCAATTGTCACTGGCGCTAAATGGACAGACTCATCGAGTCAACGTGGAGGAAGAGACTGCGTACCGCATCAAACAGGGTCTGCTGTGGACGGATGTGACGTTCTATCCGGGGCATCGACGGGAGATTAAGGCTGATGGTCTTCCCAATGCTCAGGCAGCCTCTCTGTCCGAAGCTCTGGAAACTGCTTTGTTCGATAAGCGAACGCGGGAAGACGTCGCTCATATACAAGGCGCTCGACAGGCCATAAGCCAGTGGCTTGATAGCAAAGCCGCGCAGGAGGTGAGCGCCAAATCCGATCGACGGTGGTTCACGAGTGAAATGCAGACGGCCCTTATACAGGCGCGGCCCACAATCGACGCGGCGGACGTGCGAGCGCGCATGCAGAAGCCGGCTGTCAAAGCATTCCTGGCCGAAGCCGCGGGAGGCATTGAGGGCTCCCTTGATCAATGGGCTGTCGACCATCGCACATTTTGGGCTTCTCTCAACGCTGCGCATACAGAGCGCGAACTGGTTGACTGCAAAAATTTGTTTGATAAAGTCGAAAGCAAGCCTCTGACCGAGGAACAATCCCGGGCAGTGATCTGTTTTGATAATAGAGTTCAGGTTGTTGCTTCTGCCGGGTCAGGCAAAACATCCACAATGGTTGCGAAGGCAGCTTATGCAATCGACCGCGGTATTGTTGCACCAGAACGAATCGTCCTCTTGGCCTTCAACGAAAGCGCGGCCGAGGAGTTGGAGGAGCGAACGACAAAGTCCTTCGAACGGCTGGGCATGATTCATGTCTCGGTCAGGGCGTCCACCTTTCACGCTCTTGGCCTTGGCATCATCGGCAAGGCCACCGGCCAGAAGCCAGACATTCCCGATTGGACCACTGACACGACCGCGGGATTCCGAAAGCTCACTCAGATTATCGACGAGCTCAAAGACGCCTCCCCGAGCTTTCGGACCAATTGGGACATGTTCCGATGCGTCACTCCGCGGGATTTGCAAACATCGACGTTTAACGGCAATGATCGCTGGGACACAATTAACGGAAAGCGGGTGCGCAGCCAAGAGGAGCTTTTCCTCGCGAACTGGCTTTTCTTTAATGGCGTCAACTACAGATATGAAGAGCAGTACCGTCTCCCAACCGCCGACGAGGACCACCGTCAATATCGACCGGATTTCTATTACCCGGATGTCGACCTCTACCATGAGCACTTTGCGTTGGACGCCGATGGAAAGGCCCCGGCTCACTTTTCAAAAACTATGTTGAGGGCGTGGAGTGGAAGCGCCAACTGCACAAGGAGCGTGGGACCGAACTAATCGAGACGACTTCGCACCAAATGCTTATCGACGAGGCATTCGATCATCTGGCAGCCGAGTTGAGTAGCCGAGGTATCCAGCTCAATTTCAATCCCGATCGTCCGGTTCCTTTTGGCGGCCAGAATCCGGTGGCGTCCGCTGAGCTAGTCGGACTCATGCGAACGTTCATCAGTCATGTCAAAAGCAACTGTTTAACATTCTCCGCGATGCGGGCGCGATTGAAATCCCTGCCCGTAGATACCTTCATTTATCGCCACGACAAGTTCCTTTCTCTCGCGGAGCCAGTGCTTGACGCGTGGAATGCTGCTTTGGCGGCTGAGAAAGGCATCGATTTTGAGGACATGCTCAACCAGGCCGCCGAGCTTCTGGAGAGCGGGCGCCACGAGACGCCGTTCGAGCTGGTCATGGCCGATGAGTTTCAGGATGCCTCTCTAGCCCGTGCTCGTTTGTGTCGTGCCCTGGTTCAGAAGCCTGGCCGATATTTTTTTGCAGTCGGTGATGACTGGCAATCCATCAATCGCTTCGCAGGAGCTGACGTTTCAGTCATGACCGGTTTTCGTGACTGGTTCGGTCATGGACAGGTCCTAAAGCTCGAACAAACATTTCGTTGCCCCCAAGGGCTTTGTGACGTGTCGAGTCGGTATATTTTGAAGAATCCAGCTCAGATTCGCAAGCAGGTGAAATCAGTAACGCCGGCTGTCGGAGACGTGCTTCAGGGGTTTCAGGTGACGCATAAAGACAAACTAACCGATGCGATTGACCAGTTTGTCATGCGTCTGGCAGCGGGAGTAAAAGACGGGAGCATCCCGCCAGGGCGTGAAGGGAAGGTGTCAGTTTACGTGCTGGGCCGCTACAACGTTCACCGCTATTACGTGCCGTCACGCAAGGCTCGATTCGAGCGTTGGGTAGACCTTTCCTTCCTCACAATTCACCGGTCCAAGGGCAATGAAGCAGACTACGTCATTTTGCCTGAGATGATAAGCGTGGCGAAGAGTCGAAGTTTTCCTAACAATCGCGCTGACGATCCGGTTTTGACGCTTGCCATGCCCACAGGCGACGAGTGCGACCAAGGGGAAGAACGGCGCCTGTTTTACGTCGCGTTGACTCGGGCCCGGCGAAGCGTCGCGATGTTCACGGTCAGCGGTTCCCGCTCCAGCTTCTTGCAGGAGTTGGCTGATGAAGGCTTCGTATCAATCACAGACTCGGATGGCAATGCTATTAAGGAACAGCATTGTCCTTGGTGCAAGCAAGGAGTGCTGGTCATGCGAACAGGGCCGTACGGCGAGTTTCGGTCCTGTTCCAACTTCTTTACCTGTACCTACAAGCCAGGAAAGCGGGCGTCAATTTCGAAGACTCTCACTGATCGGGGCACGGCGCCCACTTCCTCCCGGTCGATAAGCGCGACTTCGGCGCTAAAGTCTGAGACATCCTCGGCCCTTCCGAGAGGGTTGTCTTCAATAAGTTCGGCGAGCCAGTCAAACTCGACTCTCGCAGAGGAGGTGACCGGTATGCCGAACAAGCAGCGCTTTTCGGTTAGATCATTCTTCAAAGCTATCAATGATGGTGTATCACAATTGAATGACTACGTTACTCGGGCACAAGCTCTTCAAGTTTCGACGTCCGAGCTTGAGAAAGACTTGTTTGCTGAGCGAACCATCATCGAAGCTGCGTTTGATTTCGCCAAATCGACCAAAGAGATTGAAATTAAAAAACAAGACCCTCGTTTTAGAGAGCTATATGAGCAAAACGTTGAGAGACTGGGCCGGTTGCTGGAAGAGTCCGGATCTGAACGTGAAGAGTCGCGGCGGATAGTGCGCCCTCTGTCAGCTTTGCTCGGACCGAACGCCATAATGACCCGGAAATTGAGGCGGCAATTGAGCGCAAAATAGCGGGAATGCGCGTTGATCGAGAGGACTTCCTGTCGCGCATTCACGCACAATTGGCTGGCGACCAAGTACTTTTACGTCATTTCCTAAGCAACCTGCATGATTTTCATGGAGACTGCTAACTGCGCAGTATCGACCCCCGGTCCTCGTTGAAGTTGCAACAATAGCCGTCTGGACCTAAAGGTGAGACGTCGTGTATGTTAGGTCCGCCCTGCATTGCCAATAGTAACAGCATCTGCTCAGCGTACCTCGAGTTTGCCGT
>NZ_JFHD01000015.1 GCF_000698575.1 Caballeronia zhejiangensis | reverse complement strand
GATCGAGCGCCTTCGCGGGCCACGCGAGATCGCGCGATGCGAGCGCGATTTCCGCTTCCGCAACGATGCAGCGCGAACGCGCCAGCGCCTCTTTCGCGCCGAACGCGCGCGCCGCGCTTTTGACGAGCGCGCGCGCCCGAACGAAGTCGCCGAGCTGCGCCATTGCGATGCCGCGCAACGCGAGCGCATTCGCATCCTCGCGCAACGCGATGCGATTCAGCGCGCCGAGCGGATCACCCGCCGCGAGCGCGCGCGCCGCCGCCGTGATCAGCGAATCCATGCGAATCCCGACACACTTGTCACTCCTTTGCCGTGCACGGCCGCGACTAATCTAACACCGTACTCGACGCGCCTTGGCAGGAAGGACATCATGAACATCGAACGAGAGAGCAGCCGCTTCGTCGCGATAATCGCGCTCGTCGTCGTGGCGAGCGTGATCGCGTTTCATGCGATGCACATACCGATGTCATCGATGAGCGAGTGGCCGATGCCCGGCGGCTGGATGTCATCGCCCGCCTTCACGCCGATGTGCGGCCGCGCATGGTTGCGCGCGATGGCGGCGTTCATCGGCATGTGGCTCGCGATCGTGAAGGCGACGCTCTTCGTCTTCGATCCGCGGACATTCAACGCGACATGCGACGCGCCAGCACATGCGCGCCCAGCACGCACACGATGCCGATGACTCCGCCCGCGAGCACATGCGTGAGCCGCTCGAACGCATCGGCGGCGGACTGATTCGCCAGCATGATTGCAAGCGCAACGAACATGCAGCGAAAGAAGTATCCGACGATATAGCGCTGAAATGCGACGAGCGTGAGGAACGCGGCGAGCGTCGCGAGCGTGACGGCCATGCCCGAATGCGGCACGACGAAGCGCCCGAGCACGATGCCGATCGGCACGCCCGCGATCACGCCCCACGCGCGGTTCCGCAGCTTCGTGCGCGCCGTATCGACCGAACCGGTGACGATGCTCGCCGCGCCCCAGATCACCCAGTTCGCGTGATCCATGTGCGCGTACACGACCATCATCGCGGCAATGCCGACGCTTGCGAGCATCGCCGCGAGGTCTTCGCCGAAGGGCGCGCGTTCGCCGAAATCATCGAGATTGGACCAGCGTGACGCGGGCTTGCCACGCGAGCGCATATGCGCCGACAACATCGCTGGCACGAGCGCGGCAAGGAGATAAGGCAACCAGGCGGGCGCGGCGTGCAACAACGCATCGACGGTGCGTCCGCCGTGCAGTTCGTTCGCGAGAATGAGCACAGGAATGAAAGTCCAGTTGCCGACCGTGCGAAGTTTCGACCCGCGCGATGCCAGCAGAATCACGCACGCCGCGAGCGTCATGCACGCAACGACGAAGAACGCCGGCACGAGTTCGGCAAGCAGCAGCAGATACGTCCCGGCGATGACCGCGAGTCCGTGCGCGACGACGCCAGGCGGTCTCAACGCGAGCTGGTCTTGCGCGATGGTCGTGGCGATCGCGAGCAGCGACGCCTTCATCCATAGCGCGTTGCCGGTGGCGAGCGCAAGCGCGACGAAAGGCAGCAGCGCGATCGTCGCGTGCGCGAGCGGCCAGAACTTGATCTCGCTGGCGATACGAAGATGCGGTGCATCGGCGGACATGCGCTGTGGCCTCTTCGTGAGTTCGCATGAAGTTTAGTCGTCGATCCGGGCCGATGTGAACAATCGCTTGCAATGCGCCGTCGATTCCCGGTTCGCTCCGGCAAACCCTTGAAACAAGGCTTCTTCGCATGACCGTGCTAAAACATCATTTAAACGTTTTCTAAAGGACTTTGCGCTGCGGTCGTTATACAGATCAGCCGATGCACTCATCGGCGGCGCGGCAGACGAAGCATCGCCGTCACCGCTCGCGCACGCGCCCTTGCGATGCAGCCACCTTGAGAGAGCTATGTTTTCCACAATCAAAGGCCGACTGGCCTTGGCCATGATGCTTCTGAGCGCACTTCTGATCGCGGTCGGCATGGTCGGACTGATCGGCATGACTCAGTCCAACACAGTCACGCACGACCTCTTCACGAATGAAATGCCGAGCGCGGTATCGGTCGGCAATGCGGAAATGTTCGTGGCGCGCGAGCGTCTCTCCTTCGATCGGGCGGCGCTGAACGTGGGCACGCCCGCGGCGGAAGAAGCGATCGGACGCGGCGCGTTGATGCGCAAGTCTTCCGACGAAGCCTGGACGAAGTACTCCGGATTGCCGCAGGGCCCGGAAGAGAAAGTGCTCGCCGAGAAGTTCGGCGCGCAGCGTCTCGCAGTGCAGAAGCTGCTCGACGAAGGCTATGCCGATATACGCGCGCAGGATCAGGCGAAGATCGTCGCCGATGCGAACGCGATGCAGGTCTCGTTCAACGAGCTGGCGAAGACGGGCATCTCGCTGCGCAAGCTGCAATTCGATCAGGCGAAAGCCGCCTATGACAACGGCCAGCAAGTCTTCGGCATGTTCCGCATGGCGTCGATCATCGCGATCCTCGTGGGCATCGCCGCTTCGTTCTATTCGTGGGTGTCGCTGCGCCGTCGCATTTCGCGTCCGCTCGATGTGGCGCTTGCGCAGTTCGATGCGATCGCGAGCGGCGATTTGCGCAGCAACGTGAAAGTGACGTCGAACGACGAAATGGGCCAGTTGTTGCGCGGTCTCGCGACGATGCAATCGAGCCTCATCGATACGGTGCGCACTGTGCGCGGCGGCAGTGAGTCGATTGCGTCCGCAACCAAGCAGATCGCGGCGGGCAATGTGGATCTTTCGTCGCGCACCGAAGAACAGGCGTCGGCGCTTCAGGAAACCGCGTCGAGCATGGATCAGCTGACCGGCACGGTCAAGCAGAACGCCGACAACGCGCGCCAGGCGAGCGTGCTTGCTGCGAATGCGTCGGAGATCGCGGGCAAGGGCAGCCATGTCGTGTCGCAGGTCGTGACGACGATGGGCGAGATCAACCATAGCTCGTCGAAGATCGCGGACATCATCACGATCATCGAAGGCATTGCGTTCCAGACGAACATTCTCGCGTTGAACGCAGCCGTCGAAGCGGCGCGCGCCGGTGAAGAAGGCCGCGGCTTCGCGGTCGTCGCTGGGGAAGTGCGCTCGCTCGCACAGCGTTCGTCGGCGGCGGCGAAAGAGATCAAGGAGCTGATCGACAACTCCGTCGAGCGCGTGCAATCGGGCGCCGCGCTCGTCGATGAAGCCGGCCGCACGATGACGGAGATCAGCACGGCGGTGCAGCGTGTGACCGACATCATGGGCGAGATCGCGGCGGCGTCGGAAGAGCAAAGCAGCGGCATCGAGCAAGTGGCGCGCGCCGTCACGCAGATGGATGAAGTGACGCAACAGAACGCGGCGCTCGTCGAGGAAGCGGCGGCGGCTGCGCAATCGCTGGAAGATCAGGCGGGCGCATTGCGCACGGCGGTGGAGACCTTCCGTCTTCACGATGAAGGCATGCGCGCGACGGTCTGACGCCTTTTCGCGTCTCGATGATGCACGGCTCGCGATCCTTCGGGACGCGAGCCGTTTGTCTTTTGCCGAGCCATAACCGCCGGTAATCACCTCATGAGGCGAATTCAATAGACGGCTATCGCTGTTTTCGCGAGACTGCGGAGCGTCGGATCGACATGCGGTCCGTCCTCGATAAAAGAGCGCGCGCAACGAATCAGCCAGCGCGCAACAAGCCTCGGAGGAGACATAGAAGATGCTGCATCGACCCAGAGTCACCCGCTCCGTGCTCGCGCTGATGTGCGCGATGTCGTTCATCATGTATCTCGATCGCGTGAACCTGTCCGCTGCGGCGGGCCTCATACGCGACGATCTTCATCTCACCAATACCGACGTCGGCCTCGTGTTCGGCGCGTTCGCCTATACGTATGCGATCTGCCAGGTGATCGGCGGATGGTTCAGCGATCGATTCGGCGCGAAGACGACGCTCGTGCTGTGCGCGTCGATCTGGATCGTCGCGACGATCGCGACGGGTTTCGCGGGCGGCGTCGTGTCGCTGTTCTGCGCGCGCATGTTGCTCGGCGTCGGCGAAGGCGCGGCGCTGCCGGCGCAGGCGCGCGCGCTCGTCAACTGGTATCCGGCGAGCAAGCGCGGCTTCGTGAAGGGGTCACGCATTCGTTCTCGCGTCTTGGCAACGCGCTTACGCCGCCGTTGATCGCGTTGCTGGTCGCGTTCGCTTCGTGGCGTGCGTCCTTCGTGCTCGTCGGCGCGCTGACGGCCGTGTGGGTGATCGTTTATGCGTGGTACTTCGCGGACAATCCGCGCAAGCATCGGCATATGACGGCCGAGGAAGAAGCGGAGTTGCCGCCGGAGAACAAGGTCGCCGTCGACAAGACGCGCGAACCGACGCCGTGGGGACGCCTGCTCAAGCGCATCTCGCCGACGATGCTCGTCTACTTCTGCTATGGCTGGACCGGCTGGCTCTTCTTCACGTGGCTGCCGACGTTCTTCATGCATGGACGCGGGCTCGATCTGAAGAGTTCGGCGTTGTTTTCGGCGGGCGTGTTCTTGTCGGGCGTCGTCGGGAATACGGCGGGCGGCGTGATCTCCGATCGCATTCTGAAGCGCACGGGCAGCGTGGTTTCGGCGCGGCGCAACATGATCATCGTCGCGTTTCTCGGGGCGCTCGTGTTTCTCGCGCCGGTGATGTTCGTGAAGTCGCTGCCGGTCATGGCTGCTTCGATGAGCCTGTCGTTCTTCTTTCTCGAGATGACGATTGGACCGATCTGGGCCGTGCCGATGGACATCACGCCGAAACATGTCGGGATTGCCAGCGGGCTGGTGAATGCGGGGTCCGCTATCGCGGGGATTTTCTCGCCGATCGTGTTCGGGTTTGTCGTCGATCGGACCGGGAGTTGGACTTTGCCGTTCGCTGGATCGTTGGGGTTGCTCGCGGTTGGCATCGTGATGACGTTTTTTATGCGGCCGGATATTGCGTTGGATAGCGCTGGTGCGGCGGCTTCTGGGAGGGAGTTGGGGTTTGCGGAGTAGCGGGTTTTTGCGGTCATTCGGCTGTTCGGATTTCTTTCGCTGGATCCCGGTTTCGTCCCCGGTCGTCGCTAAACACAGCGGCCGGGGTGACGTCAAGCATCGCCACCACGTCCGTCGAAGGATGCTATTCCGATGTTGCAATCTCGGACGGCGCTCACCTA
Organism: Caballeronia zhejiangensis; assembly: GCF_000698575.1. Classification (GTDB taxonomy): domain Bacteria; phylum Pseudomonadota; class Gammaproteobacteria; order Burkholderiales; family Burkholderiaceae; genus Caballeronia; species Caballeronia zhejiangensis. Next base: position 158,118 of record NZ_JFHD01000015.1, on the reverse strand, counting down.
TCGACTGCAAATTCACCATTGCGCAGTCACGTTGCATTCAAGCATACGCCCGGGTAGATCATCTCTTCTGACACGGCTTGTCCATCGTTTTCGAAAGTATCGTAGCTCGTCAACATAAAGTTACGCCAATCTATTCCGTCGGATACCTAAATCCGCTACGTTCGTTATCTCCGACAAAACAGATTGACGAACATGCAAGAACGCGACGTACTCGATGGCCGGGGCACGAGCAGTGAGCTTTCCATTGCTGGATCCGCCATGCGTAAAGCCGCAATACGAGAGGGCGATCCAACGACAACAGGTGGCTATGTCATCGCTGGTACATCAACAATTCGCGACGGCAAGAGAAAGGTTGCTCTCAGCGACGACCAAGCGACATGCGGGAACTGCGAAGGCACTTACAAAATACATGGGACCGGACAGGGCATAAAGGAGAAGGGCCGTCATGCGGTGGTTGATAACGATATCGTGCTCTGTCCATGCAAACAGAATCGAGTCGTAATCGGGAAGAGACCGGGCATTTTCCTCAAGAGCGGCGCGGGTAGTGGCAACACGCACGGCGCGAGCATGCCAACCATCGCTTCCGTTTTCGACGAACAATACGTCTTTCGCGACAGAACGAACGGTCGCCCCCTCGCTAACGTGTTCTATCGCCTGGTCAGCAGCAACGGCGTGACCGTGGAAGGTGTGACAGACCAAGCAGGACGGACGCAACGCATCAAAACCAGCTTAACCGAAAAAGTCGTGGTCGAGATTGAAGAAGCAGAATAATGGCAAAAGAGATATTTGAAGTTCATTCCTCGATGACTAACGCGGTCAAAGGCTCGTCCGTGGATGTGTATGTCAATACGCAGCGCATCTGCCCGAACATGACCAATGCGCAATTTAGGGAATTGGTCTTCTCTTGCAGAGACGAAGCGGTTCAGATGACTGATGCCCGTCTGAACGACCTTCGCCGATGGAATCAGGCGGACGAAGCGCGTGTCGACATATGGTTCGGGAGATGTGACGAAACGACTCGACAAACTCTGATCAGGGGCCTTTCTGCCATCTCGCGCGTTCTTAAGACTTTGAAGGCCGAAAACTTTGTGCGATGGGACCCCGATCACGCTACACATATTTCGTGCTCACCAAACTTGAGTAACGCCCTTGGCGCAGTGGCGGAAGTATGTGCCCCAGATACGGAGACGCACACCATCGCGATACGCGAGGCCTTCTGCGAAATGCGATCGGTGTCATATGCAAAGGACTCGATGGTTTCCACACTGATCCATGAGGCTAGTCACTTCAACGACACTATGGCGACCAAAGATTGGAGATACTTCATGAGAGAGTGCCTTCCGCTCGGCAAGACCAACCCAGAACAAGCCATCGAGAATGCAGACAGCATTGCCGGTTATGTCATCTACAGTATGTAAAGCAGTATCGAGTCTGCTTCTCGCCGCGTCGACAGGTGTGCTCGCCTGCGTTCCAAGCGAGAACTTCGACATCTACTTCAATCAGGACAGCGCGGAGGTCCCGACCGCGGAAGTGCTTCGGCTCGCAGGGTGGGTAGCAAAACAGCAGTTGGCGTATGCCCAACACGTCACGAAGGAGATAACGCAAATTAGCGGACATGCAGAAACGACTGAGCGCGATCCGCAAAGGCTCGCCGAGGCGCGTTTAGTTGCGGGAAAGCGGTTGCTCACACAACTTGGCTTCGTTAGAGGAGAAGTCGAAACGGATACTCATATCTATGAACATTCTCGCCTGACCAACGGCAAGCGGGTCGAAGTCTCATTCCTTCCCGAGTGCCCCAACGTGTGTTGTCCGACAAGTTCGGGTCTTCCAAGGAATTAGGCAATGTCGCGGTCCGCTGTGGCGCGTCTGCCGGCGCACGAGTACGCGCCGCCCGCTCACTTCTCGATGTTTGTCTTCTCGTCATGTGCAGCATTGTGTGCCAGCAATTGGATGTGAGCTTAGCAAGGACGCAGTAAATGCCGCCAACCCCGACGCACTGTCCCATAGGGCTCGCCGGCCGGCTCCCGCACAGGGGCAACGCCAATAGACCACTAAGAAAACGAGATCCGGCGAGAGCAAAAATAAAACCAAACCCTCAAGCCTTCCGAATAGCCTCAATCACCAACTGCGTGGCAGGACTAATCCGCCTGTTCTTCCTGAGAATCAACCCATAAGGCGCGAGACGCCCCCGCAACGGGGTGGGCAAAGAAGCGATGGTATCGAGCGCAGCATAATAATCCGCGACCGAGCTAGGCAACACAGCCAGCATGTCCGAATCCCGCAACAGCGACAACGTGGTCAGAATCGAAGAAGTCTCCACGGTACTCACCGGCGGCGCCACACGCGACTCACGAAACGTCTGGTCGATGATCTGCCGCATCGGACTCGGATGCGGCTGCACGATCCACGGATACTTCGCGAGATCGGCGAGCTTCGGCTTGCCCGCAATACCAACAGAAGGATGATCCGGCCGCGCAACGATCGCGAGCGCCTCTTCCGACAAGGTCTCGAACGTCAGATCCAGCGCTGAGAAGCCATAAGGAATGCGCCCGACGACAATATCCAACTGATCCTGCTGCAAGGCCTGCACGAGCACATCGCTCGTATCGATCTGCACGCTGATCTGCAAGCGCGGATGCGCTTCCTTCAACTCCACGATCACCTTCGTCAGCAAGTCAGGCGCAGGCGCCATCACCGCGCCGATCCGCACCTTGCCGATATCGCCCGCCTCGATCGCCGCGAGCTCATCGCGCAATTCATCGAGGTCCTCGAACACGACGCGCGCATAGCGCATCACCGCTTCGCCGTAGATCGTCGGCTCCATGCCTCGCGCATGACGCACGAACAGCGACGCGCCGATCGTGTCTTCCAGTTCCTTCAACGCCTTCGTCGCGGCAGGCTGCGTCATCGCGAGTTCGTCGGCGGCGCTTCTGAGCGATTCGGTTTCCGAAAGCGCCATCATCAATTGCAGATGACGTAAGCGCAGACGTTTGCGGATGGTCGAAGCGGGCGCGATCATGCGAGTGATAACTCCAGGAAATAGCCTGATTCAAATTATTCAATGGTCAGTTATCGCGGAGTTTCGCACACTAGCGCTACCCGAAACAGCCGCGCAAACCCTCGCATCATGCAGTGCGCGCGGCATCAATCGAACCACACGGAGACACCGAAGATGAAGATCAAGCATGTCCGCGCGCGCGTTTTCGAATGGAAAGGCAAGGTCGTTCCGCCGCAATCACATTTCTGTACGAACGCCGTCGATATCCTCTACGAGCGCGGCGATGCAATGGGCTCGTTCCGCTTTCACGGCTGGCTCGTCGTCGAGGTCGAATGCGACGACGGCACCGTCGGCATCGGCAATTGCGCGCTCGCGCCGCGCGTCGCGAAGCAGATCGTCGATGAATATCTCGCGCCTATCGCCATCGGCGAAGATCCGTTCGATCACGAATACATCTGGCAGAAGATGTATCGGCGCACGCTCGCCTGGGGCCGCAAGGGCATCGGCATGGCGGCGATCTCGGCGATGGATATCGCGCTGTGGGACATCATGGGCAAGGCCGTGAGGAAGCCCGTCTTCAAGCTGCTCGGCGGCCGAACGAAAGAGAAGATCTGGTGTTATGCATCGAAGCTCTATAACAACGACGATCGCGACGCGTTTCTCGCCGAAGCGCAAGGTTATCTCGATCAAGGTTTCACCGCGATGAAAATGCGCTTCGGCTACGGCCCGAAAGACGGTCCGAAAGGCATGGCGAAGAATCTCGAACAAGTGCGACTGTTGCGCGAGCTTGCGGGCGATGACGTCGACATCATGCTCGAATGCTATATGGGCTGGACGCTGGAATACGCGCGCCGCATGTTGCCGCGCCTTGCCGAATTCAATCCGCGCTGGCTCGAAGAACCGGTGATCGGCGACGACGTCGAAGGCTATCAGGAACTCAAGAAGATGAACATCGTGCCGATCTCCGGCGGCGAGCACGAGTTCACGAGTTATGGCTTCAAGGATCTGCTCGAACGCCGGGCCGTCGATGTCATTCAATACGACACGAATCGCGTCGGCGGCATCACGGCGGCGCGCAAGATCAACGCCATGGCCGAAGCGTGGTCCGTGCCGGTCATTCCGCACGCGGGCCAGATGCACAACTATCACCTGACGATGTCGAGCACCGCGAGCCCGATGTCCGAGTTCTTCCCGGTGTTCGATGTCGAAGTCGGCAACGAGCTTTTCTATTACATCTTCGACGGCGAACCGCAGCCGGAGAACGGCTATCTGCAACTCTCCGATGAAACGCCGGGCCTCGGCATCACGCTGTCCGACAAGCATCTGAGCGACTTCAACATCATCGAATGACGATGCGACCACGGGACCATGCAGCCCGAGGCGACAGGAGACGAACATGGAAAGCAGAATCGAAGCACACACGGCGCACGACGCCGCCTCGTCCACACACGTGACGAGCGTGCGCTGGCGCATCTTCGGCGTGGTGTTCCTCATCACGCTGATCAATCTCGTCGACCGCATCTCGCTTTCCATCGCGATGCCCACCATCGCCAAGGAGTTCGCGCTCTCGCCCGCGATGCAAGGGCTCGTGCTGTCGAGCTTCTTCTGGTCATACGCGCTGTTGCAGATTCCGGGCGGCTGGCTCATCGACAAACTCGGCCCGCGCAAAGTAGTTGCAGGTGCAACTGTCTTGTGGGGTCTCTTCCAGACGCTGATGGGCGCAGCCACCGGCGGCATGTCGATGTTGCTATTGCGCGTGGGTCTCGGCGGCGCGGAAGCACCGCTCTTTCCCGCCGGCAGCAAGCTCAACGCGCTGTGGCTGTCGCGCAAGGAACGCGCGCGCGGCGCGGTGCTGATGGATGCCGGATCGCCGCTCGGCGCCGCGATTGGCGGTCTCGCGATCTCGAACCTGATCCTCATGTTCGGCTCGTGGCGCACCGCGTTCGTCGTCGCGGGGCTTGCGACCATCGCATGCGGATGGCTCGCATGGCGCTATCTGCGCGACGATCCCGCGAAACATCCCGGCGTCAATGGCGCGGAACTGGCGCATATCCACGACGGCGCGCCGCCCGCATCGAAGGCGATGCACGCAAGCCAGGACGATGCGCCGCTGCCGCTGCGCTCGACCATCGCGATGTGCGTCGGCCGCATGAGCTGGGCGATGATCTTCTTCGGCTTGCTCACGTGGGGCCCGAGCTATCTGACGCAGGCGCGCGGTCTGAGCCTTTCGCAGATCGGCGCGGCGACCTTCTTCATCTTCCTCGCGGGCGCGCTCGGTTCGCTTTCCGGTGGCTTCCTGTGCGATGCCTTGTGCGGGATGAATCTGTCGCGCGGTAAAGTCGTGAAGACGATGATCGCGGTCTCGGGCATCGCAACGCTCGCCGTATTCGCCGCGCTCCCGACGATCACTTCGCCCGTCGTCGCGGTCGCCGTGCTGTGCGGCGCATCGTTCCTGCTGATGTGGGGCAGTCTCTACTGGAGCCTGCCTTCGCTGCTCGCAAGCCCGGGACGCGTGGGCCTGCTCGGTGCATGCGTGAACTGCGCGGGCAGCGTCGGCGGCATTTCGATTCCGCTCATCACCGGCTTCATTCTTCAGCGCACCGGCTCTTTCGATGCGGTGCTGCACTTTTACGGCGCGTGCGCGCTGGTGTATATCTTCGGTTCGATCGCAATCGATCTGCGCCGCACGCGTTAATAACCGACAACGGACCATACAGACATGAAACCTCGCATCGCAGTGCTTCTCGGCGATCCCGCCGGCATCGGTCCCGAACTGATCGCGCGTCTCATCGCGAAGCCCGAGAATCGCGCGCGCGCCGATCTGCTCATCATCGGCGACAAGCGTGAACTCGATCAAGGCATGGAGATCGCGCAGCAACGCTTCGAGTATGGAGTCATCGACAACGAAGCGGCCGCCGCGCGCGATACCGGCGTGCCCTCGCTCATCGATTTCCGCCTGCCCGACGATGCGCCTTACGAGCGCGCCGTATCGACGGAACGCGGCGGCCGTTATAGCCTCGAAGCCTTCAAACAAGCGCTTGCGATGACGCGCGCAAACCGCACGCAAGCGATGCTGTTCGCGCCCGTCAACAAGACTTCGCTGCACATGGCCGGCATGGAAACGAACGACGAGATGGAATGGTTCGCGCGTCAGCTCGACTATAGCGGCGCGTTCTGCGAGTTCAACGTGCTCGACGAATTGTGGACCTCGCGCGTGACCTCGCATATCGCGCTGAAGGACGTGAGCGCGAAGCTCACGCCCGAGCGCATCGTCGGCGCGGTGCAACTGATTCACGATGGTCTGAAGCGCGCGGGCGTGGACAAGCCGCGCATCGCGGTGTGCGGCTTCAATCCGCATAACGGCGACAACGGCGCGTTCGGCCGCGAGGAAATCGACGTGATCGCGCCGGCCGTCGAAGAAGCGCGTGCGCGAGGCTATGACGCCCAAGGCCCCTTCCCCGCCGACACCATCTTCGTGCGCGCGCGCGATCAGAAGGTCTTCGATGGCGTGGTCACGATGTATCACGATCAAGGCCAGATCGCGATGAAACTCATGGGCTTCTGGCGCGGTGTCACGGTGCACGGCGGCCTGCCCGTTCCGATCACGACGCCCGCGCACGGCACCGCGTTCGATATCCACGGCCAGGGCCGCGCCGATGCCGGCGCCACGCAAAAGGCCTTCGACATCGCCGTGCGCATGGCGCAAGACCGCGTGAGCTGACGCCATGATGCAAGAACGCATCGAAGCATTGCGCGAACGCTTTCTGCAAAGCGGCGACGACGCCGATCTGCCCATCGTCGACGCGCATCATCACTTCTGGGACGTGTCGCGCAACTATCATCCGTGGCTGCGCGATCTGCCGCGCATCGCGTTTCGTTACGGCGATTACGCGTCGATCTGCAAGAACTTTCTGCCCGACGACTACTTCGCGCAGGCGGGCAATCATCGCATCGTGAAGACGGTGATGATGGAAGGCGAATGGGATCCGCGCGACGTGCTCGGCGAAGCGCGCTGGGCGACGGCGCTGCACGAACGCACCGGCTTGCCGAACGCGATGGCCGCGCAGATCTGGCTCGATCGCGACGATGTCGCCGATGTCATCGACGCCTATCGCGAGATGCCGCTCGTGCGCAGCGTGCGTCATAAACCGAAGACCGTGCCCCGCGCGGAACATCGCGCGGATTTCGCCGCGCCCGGCTCGATGCGTTGCGAACGCTGGCGGCGCGGTTATGCGTTGCTCGCGCAAAGTGGCCTGATGTTCGAACTGCAGGCGCCGTGGTGGCACTTCGAGGAAGCCGCAGAACTCGCGCGCGACTTTCCGCAGATGAAAATCATCGTGAACCATGCCGGCCTGCCCGCCGATCGTAGCGAGGAAGCGCTAACGGCTTGGCGCGCCGCGCTCGATGCGCTCGCGCGATCGCCGAACGTATGGCTCAAGATATCGGGGATCGGCGAACCTGGCGTAAGCTGGCGTGTCGAGCGCAACGGACGCATCGTGCGCAATGCGATCGAAAGCTTCGGCGTCGCGCGATGCCTCTTCGCGAGTAACTTTCCGGTCGATAGCCTCGTCGTCACGCTCGATGATCTTTTTACCGGCTTCAAGACGATCGTCGCAGCGCGCTCGCGCGAAGAACGTCTCGCGCTATTCTTCGACAACGCGTGCGCGCTGTACCGGATCTAGACCAACCAAAGGAGACTTACTTCAATGGCTGCACCTGTTTATCGCGGCGTCTTTCCCGTCGCTCCGACCATCTTCGACGATCAGGGCCGCCTCGATCTCGAGGGCCAGAAGCGCGCGATCGATTTCATGATCGATGCCGGCTCGCACGGCGTATGCATACTCGCGAACTTTTCCGAGCAGTTCGCGCTATCCGATGCGGAACGCGACACCGTTCAGCGCACCGTGCTCGAACATGTGGCGGGCCGCGTGCCGGTGATCGTCACGACGACGCATTTCAGCTCGCGCATCTGTGCGGAGCGCAGCCACGCCGCGCAGGACGCGGGCGCCGCAATGGTCATGATCATGCCGCCTTATCACGGCGCGACGATTCGCGTGGGCGAGCGCGGCATCCACGAGTTCTATCGCGAAGTATCGAACGCGATCGACATTCCGATCATGATTCAGGACGCGCCTGTCGCTGGCACGCCGCTCTCCGCGTCGTTTCTCGCGAAGCTCGCGCGCGACGTCGAGCATGTGTCGTACTTCAAGATCGAAACGGCGCAGGCTGCATCGAAGCTGCGCGAGCTGATCGAACTCGGCGGCGATGCGATCGTCGGTCCGTGGGACGGCGAAGAGGCGATCACGCTGATGCCCGACTTCGACGCGGGCGCGACCGGCGCGATGACGGGCGGCGGCTACCCCGACGGCATCCGCAAGATCGTCGATGCCTACTTCGCGGGCGATTCCGACAAAGCCGCCGAGCTGTATCAGCAATGGCTTCCGCTCATCAACTACGAGAACCGTCAGTGCGGTCTCGCGGCGTGCAAGACGCTGATGAAGGAAGGCGGCGTGATTCGCTCGGATGCAGTGCGTCACCCGCTCGCGCCGATGCATCCTGCCGTGCGCGAAGGCTTGCTGAAAGTCGCGCGCAAGCTCGATCCGCTCGTGCTGCGCTGGGGACATTGACTAGCGCCGACGCTTCTTCTTCGAATCGGCCTTGATTGTGGGAACGCCCACACGTTCCCGCAAATACTCCACGGTCCGCGCGCAACGCGCGGGCAGCGGCCATTCCGCGCGGCGGATGAGCCACAGCGTATCGATCACCGGCGCGCCGCATTCGACCACGCCGATCGCTTCCGGCTGGCCGAACGCGATGCGCGCATAACGCGGTATCACCGTGAAGCCGAGTCCGCGCGCGACGAACTCCAGTATGAGGCTGATCTGATTGCTGAAGCCTTGCCGGCGCAAGCTCGCGACGCCTGGATTGCCCGGGAAGCGGCGGCTCAGCAGACGGCTCGCTGTCATGTGCGCTTCCGGATAGTCGATGAAGCCGAGCCGTTCGAGATCGCTCCATTCGTGTACGTCTTCGTTCGCGGGCACGACGAGTTCGAGCGGCTCCTCGATGAACCTGCTCGCCGCGAGACGCGGATCGTCGGGCTTCAACGCGACGATGCCGAGGTCGTAGCGGCTCTCCAGCACGGCTTCGAGCACTTCCGAATCGGGCGCGAAGCGATGACGCATCTTCCATTCCGGACGCTGCTGCTGCAAATCGAGCAGCAGCGGAAACAGCACGAGCCCGATGCTGCCCGGCGTGATGAGGCCGATTTCGCCAGCTTCGTCTTCGCTATCCGACAGCCGGGACGCGAGACGCTTGCCCGCCAGTTCCATCTCGTTGCAATAGTCGATCAACGCCCTGCCCGCCGGCGTGAGTTCGATGCCGCGCGGACGGCGAACCACGAGCAGGCCCAGTTCGTCTTCCAGATGACGAAGATGCTGGCTCACGGCGGCCTGCGTCAGATCGAGCCGCTCGGCGGCGCGCGTGAAGTTGCCGAGGTCGACGAGCGCGAGAAAGGTGCGCAGCCATTGCGGATTGAGCATCACGAAATTTTATCGAACCGATAATCTGCGGATAGTTTTCATTATGACACTGAACGGTTAATCTGAACGCCTTCATTGATACAGAGAACCACAGATGTCAGCACTCTTCACTCCTTTCAAATTGAAGGACGTTACGCTGCGCAACCGCATCGCCATTCCGCCAATGTGCCAGTACAGCGCCATCGACGGCTTCGTCAACGACTGGCACCTGAGCCATTACGCGAGCCTTGCGCGCGGCGGCGCGGGCCTCGTGATCGTCGAGGCGACGGGTGTATCGCCGGAAGGCCGCATCACGCCGGGATGCACGGGTCTTTGGGACGACGCGCACATTGAAGGCATGAAGAACATCGCGGCGGCGATCAAGGCGGCGGGCGCGGTGCCCGGCATCCAGATCGCGCATGCGGGCCGCAAGGCGAGCGCGAATCGTCCGTGGGAAGGCGACGATCACATCCCGTCCGACGATGCACGCGGCTGGGACACGCTCGCGCCATCGGCGGTCGCATTCGGCGGCGGGCTGCCGAAAGTGCCCAAGGCGATGACGCTCGACGACATCGCGCGCGTGAAGGCCGACTTCGCGGCGGCCGCGCGTCGCGCACGCGAAGCGGGTTTCGAATGGCTGGAACTGCACTTCGCGCACGGCTATCTCGCCCAAAGCTTCTTCTCCGTCGATGCCAACCAGCGCGACGATCAATACGGCGGCGATCTCGCGGGACGCAGCCGCTTCATCGTCGAGACCTTCGACGCGGTGCGCGAAGTGTGGCCCGAGAACCTGCCGCTGACGGCGCGTTTCGGCGTCATCGAATACGACGGCCGCGATGAAGCCACGCTGAACGAATCCATCGAACTGACGAAGACGCTGCGTCGCAAAGGACTCGATCTGATGAGCGTGAGCGTCGGCTTCTCGACGCCCGATGCGCGCATTCCATGGGGACCGGCGTTCCTCGGCCCGATCGCGGAACGCGTGCGCCGAGAAGCGGAGATACCGGTTGCGTCGGCGTGGGGCTTCGATTCGCCGCCGAACGCGGAACACGCGGTCGAATCCGGTCAACTCGATCTCGTGATGATCGGCCGCGCGCATCTGTCGAATCCGCATTGGCCGTATCAGGCAGCCAAGCAGTTGAAGGTCGAGAAGCCGTCGTGGGCATTGCCCGCGCCTTATGCGCATTGGCTCGAACGTTACGCCGTCGCTGAATGACGTCGTGAAATGAAAAAAGCGCGCAATGGTTGCGCGCTTTTTTTAGTTGACCGGCTCCATGCCGTGTTCGATTTTGGTCGCGTCGGTATCGCTCGAACCGAGAAACGCCAGGAACGCGCGAGCATCTTTCGATGCGCTTGCGTTCGCACCGATCGCGCCTTCGAATACCGTCTGCGTTTGAATCGCCGGCGGCAACATACCGAGCACGTCGATGCCTTCGACGCCGATCATCTCGCTCAACTGCTGGAAGCCGAGTTCGACTTCGCCACGCGCGATGAGCGCGCCGACAGCGACACCCGGCGGCGCCTGCACGATGCGCGATGCGATGCGTTGAGCGAGGCCCCAACGCTCGAACAGACGCGTCAGATAGACACCGCTCGGCCCCGTCGAATAACCGATGGTGCGCGCCGCGAGCACGGCTTCGCGCACGGCGGCTTCATCGTCGATGGCAGGACGCCGCGCGCCCGCTTTCACCGCGATCGCAACGCCCGAACGCGCGATCCGCACGCGACTCGCTGCGTCGACGTGTCCTGATGCCGCGAGCCGATCGATCGCATCCGAAGCGAGCACGACAATATCGAACGCTTCGCCCGCTTCGATACGCCTGACCGCCGCGACGCCGCCCACCGATACGATCGCAACGCGCTGGCCCGACTGCGCTTCATACGCGCAAGCGAGATCGTTCAGCACTTGGCGCGTGCCCATCGAAGAGATACCGGTGATGCTCATGCGCGTCAGTCGATATAGCGCAGGCCCGCTTTTTCCAGCGGTCCGCGCATCTTGTACATGTCGAGACCGAGCACGCCGCTTGCGAGCTTCGCGCGTTTTTCTTCCTCGAGCGCCTCGCGCGCAGTGGCTTTATCGAGCACCTGTTGCGCCGATGCGGACGGCACGACCACGACGCCATCGTCATCCGCGACGATCACATCGCCCGGCGTGACCCATGCGCCCGCGCACACGACCGGAATGTTCACCGAGCCGAGCGTCGCCTTCACCGTACCCTTCGAGGAAATCGCGCGGCTCCATACGGGGAAGTTCATCTCCGTCAGCACGCGCACATCGCGCACGCCGCCGTCGATGATGAGCGCACGCGCGCCGCGCGCCTTGAAGCTCGTCGCGAGCAGATCGCCGAAGAAGCCGTCGGTATTGTCCGTCGTGCATGCGGCCACGACGATATCGCCAGGCTGAATCTGCTCGGCCGCGACGTGCATCATCCAGTTGTCGCCCGGTTGCAGCAACACGGTCACGGCCGTGCCGCTCACTTGCGCGCCCGCATAGATCGGCCGCATGTAGGTCTTCATCAGGCCGACACGGCCCATCGCTTCGTGCACGGTCGCCGAGCCGAGTGCGCCGAGCCTGGCGGCCGCATCCGCATTCGCGCGATTGATGTTGCGATACACCACACCCAGTTCGTACATATCAACGTCCCTTTGCTTTGAGCGCCGCATCGAGGCGCGGATACACGCGGCGCGCGTTGCCTTCGTAAATCTTGTAGCGCGCTTCCGGCTCGATCTGCGCGGCTTCGACGTAGCGCTTCGTATCGTCGAAATAGTGTCCCGTTTCAGGATCGATGCCGCGCACCGCGCCGATCATTTCGCTTGCAAACAAAATGTTGTCGACGGGAATCACGCGCGTCAGCAGATCGATGCCCGGCTGATGATAGACGCAGGTATCGAAGAACACGTTGTTGAGCAAATGATCCTTCAACAAAGGCTTTTTCAGCTCCTGCGCGAGTCCGCGGAAACGCCCCCAGTGATACGGCACCGCGCCGCCGCCATGCGGAATCACGAACTTGAGCGTCGGAAAATCGCGGAACAGATCGGACGTGAGGCACTGCATGAACGCGGTCGTGTCGGCGTTCAGGTAATGCGCGCCCGTCGTGTGAAAGCACGCGTTGCAGCTCGTGCTCACATGAATCATCGCAGGGATGTCGTACTCGACCATCTTCTCGTAGATCGGATACCACGAGCGATCCGAAAGCGGCGGGCTCGTCCAGTGCCCGCCCGACGGATCCGGATTCAGGTTGATCGCGACATTGCCGTATTGCTCGACGCACTTCACGAGCTCGGGAATGCACGTCGATACGTCGACGCCCGGGCTCTGCGGCAACATCGCCGCCGGAATAAAGCTATCGGGAAACAGTTCGCTCACGCGATAGCACAGCTCGTTGCAGATCGCGGCCCACGTGCTCGACACTTCGAAGTCGCCGATGTGATGCGCCATGAAACTCGCGCGCGGACTGAACACGGTGAGATCGAGGCCGCGTTCGCGCATCAGGCGCAATTGATTGCTTTCGATCGATTCGCGCAGTTCGTCGTCGCTGATATGCAACTCCGAAGCAGCCGGCATCTCCGATGGATTACTGATGCCGGCGATCTGCCGGTTGCGCCACCCTTCGAGCGCTTTTGGCGCGGTCGTGTAGTGGCCGTGAATGTCGATGATCATCCCTTACTCCAGGTACTAGTGTGCTGCAGTCGTTTGTGCGTGTGCTTCGTCGGCACGCGTGCGTTGTGCGACGAGAATCGATATTGCCGCGAGCGTCGCGGGCACGGCGAGCATCGCGAGGATCGCGCCGAACTCCCAGCCGAGGCCGAGCAACGCGCCGCCGAATGCGGAACCGAAGATGCTGCCGAAGCGGCCCATGCCGAGCATCCAGCTCACGCCGGTTGCACGCGCGACGGTCGGATAACGTCCCGGCGCGAAGGCGTTGAGACCGGTTTGCGCGCCGCTCATGCAAAAGCCCGCTGCGAACACGAGCACCGCGAGCGACGACGACAGCGCGCCGATCCACGCCAGTCCGAGCACGCACACCGCGCCGCCGAGATACGCCGCGCTGATGACGGGCGCCGGACGCGCCTTGTCCATGATCCATCCGACGATGATCGCGCCGATCGTGCCGCCGATCTGGAACATCGCCGTGACGTTCGCCGCTGCGGAAACGGTGAGGCCCGCGTCCTTCATGAGCGTCGGCAGCCAGCCGGTCAGCAGGTAGATCACGAGCAGGCCCATGAAATACGTGACCCACAGCGCTGCCGTCATCAAACCGTAGCCGTGCGAGAACAACACGCCGATCGGCTTCTTCGTCGGCAGCGGAGGCTCGTTCGATACGAACGTTTCGCTACCATCGAAACGCGCGCCGCACACGCGGCCGAGCACCTTGCCGATGCGTTGCGAGGTCGCGCCGCGCACCGCGAGCAGACGCGCGGATTCAGGCAGCAGCCAGATTTGCAGCGGGATCAGCAAGAGCGGCAGCGCGCCGCCGAAGATCAGCACCGAGCGCCAGCCGTGCACCGGAATCAGCCAGCCCGCGACGAAGCCGATCAGCGCGGAGCCGAGATTGAAGCCGGTGAACATGATCGTGATGAGCAGCGCGCGCTTGCGTTGCGGCGCGTATTCGGAGAGCAGCGTCGTCGTGTTGGGCATCGCCGCGCCGAGACCGATGCCGGTCAGTACGCGCAAAAGCGCCATGCTGGAAGGCGAATTCGTGAACGCGGTCGCGATCGTGAAGACGCCGAAGAGGAATACCGAGGTAATCAGAACCCACTTGCGCCCGATGCGATCCGATGCCGGTCCCGCCGCCAGTGCGCCGATCACGAGACCGATGGGCGCCGCGCTCATCACGAGGCCGAACGCGGGCCGCGAGATATGCCAGTCCGCGATGATCGATGGCGCGACGAAGCCCATGATCGCCACGTCCATGCCGTCGGCCGTCACGATGAGAAAGCACAGCGCCACCAGCAGCCACTGGTAGGCGGAAATCGGGCGTTCGTCGATGAAGCCCTTGATGTCGATGGTTTTACCGCTAGTCATGTTTGTCTCCTGTCCCCTGTTGGCCGGAGTCGGTGCTTCTGCGCTTACTCCGGTCCCATGCAACGCGTTCGTGTTTAGCTTCTGGCCTTTTCCGCTTTGTCCCAGTCGAGCTTCTCCGAGCCTTTGCCCGCGACCGAATACAACGCGCCCGGTGCGTTGCGCGTCTTTTGAAACGCTTCGAGCGTTTCGCCGCGCATCGCGGCGTAGATATGCAGATTCGATATGCCCGTCACCGCGCCGAGCTTTTCGAGCATGAAGAAGATCACGCCGTAATGAAGCAGGCCGCGCCAATCGCGCCGGCGAATGAGATCGCGTTCCTGCTCGGAAAGGCCCGCTGCTTCGAAGCTCGCTTCTTCATCGGCCTTGAATGCCTCGCGATGCGCGGGCTCGACCATGCGATGCAGATAATCGTTGATGCGATACGCGCGCACCGCCGTTTCGATCGAGAACGGATACGTGCCTTCGAGCTTCTCGACATCGGTGAGCTGAACGGCCATCTTCTGACGATGACGCTCGACGATCGCGGGCTTGGTCTCGCTGTCCTCGCCTTCGTAGATCGCGGTGGCGATGCCTGCCATCGACGGAAGGTAATAGCTGCGATGCTTGCACACGACGTTCGACGAAAGCGCACCGCGCATCGTCAGCCACATGATGACTTCGGCGCCTTCGTAGCCGCCGAGCGCCGCATATTCCGCGATGGTCATGTTCGCGAGCTGCTCGGGATCGCGCTCGAAGAGATCGAGGAAGCGCGCGTCCCATTCGGTGTTGTTGAAGCCCGAGCGCTCGCCGTGAACCTGATGCGAAAGACCGCCCGTCGCGAGAATCGCGACCTTGATGTCTTCCGGATAACTTTCGATCGCGCGGCGCAGCGCCTGCCCGAGCTTGTAGAAGCGGCGCGCGCTCGGCACGGGCAATTGCAGCACGCCCATCTGCAGCGGCACGAGCTTGACCGGCCATTCGGGCTTGTGCGGGCACAGCATCGAAAGCGGCGAGAAGCAGCCGTGATCGAGCGCCTTGTTCTGGAAGAACGACATGTCGAATTCATCGGTCATCAGCGAAGTGCCGATGTGCGCGGCGAGTGCGGGATGACCTTTGATCGGCGGCAGATCGCGCGCGCCGCCGCCTTCGTCCGCGACGCGCCATTCGGGACCGACGCCCAGCGCGAAGGCCGAATAGTGATCGAAAAAGAACGACGTGACGTGGTCGTTGTAGATCGTGACGATGACGTCGGGCTGCTTTTCCGCGAGCCAGTTCGCGAGCGGCGCGAAGTTCTCGAAGATCGGCGCCCAGACGGGATCGTCGCGCTTGTTCTTGTCGAACGCGAAACCGATGGTCGGCGTGTGCGAGGCGGCGATGCCTCCGATGATCCGTGCCATGTGCGCTACTCCTTCAGAATGCGTGGCCGAGCGGGCTTGCTTTAGGGAAACTGAAGCCGAAGGGTAGCGAGGAAGGAGGCAGGCCGGGTACTACGCGTAAACCAGAACTTTGCCTTTACGCATGGGGTTTTATAGGCGCGGAAGGCCGCTGGGACGCGGCGCGCGGCGAAGCGCGCAAGGGCCGCGTCGCCGATATGCCGATAAACAAAACTGATGGCTCGTGAAAGAGGACGCAATTCCGGCCGAGCGACCGGACGATTGCAAACGTTCCAGCGAATCTACATTCCCCACCTGAGCGATGGCGTATGCACGGGGCTGTCCCAATGCCGCTTCATTTCATCGTCCAGCACGCACAAGGTGATCGACGCACCGGCCATTTCCAGCGACGTCGTGAGCGATCCGACCTGCACGCGCGTGACCGCGAGACCGCGCTGCTGCAGCCACGAGCGTGTGGAATTGAACAGCAGATACAGTTCGCCGAGCGGCGTGCCGCCCAGCCCATTGATCAAGACCAGCAGCTCCGAGCCGTTCCCCGGTTTCAGATCGGCGACGATCGCCGTCAGCAGTTCTGCCGCGATCGCGTCGGCGGCGGCAAAGCGCGTTCGCCGCCGCCCTGGCTCGCCATGAATGCCGACGCCGACCTCCATTTCATCGTCGCCGATCTTGAACGTCAGCGTGCCCGCTGCGGGCACGGTGCAACTCGAAAACGCGACGCCCATCGACGCCGTATGCTTGTTGATCCGGTCGCCGAACGCCTTGCATTGTTCGAGATCGGCGCCGCTCTCGGCGAGACTGCCCACCAGCTTCTCGACGATCACCGCACCCGCCACGCCCCGCCGGCCCGTCGTATAACTGGAGTTTTCGACCGCGACATCGTCGTTGATCAGCACCATCGCATTCGGCAACTCCGACATTTCGGATGCCATTTCGAAGTTCATCAGATCGCCGGAATAGTTCTTCACGATGAAGAGCGTGCCCGCGCCCGTATCGACGGCCTTGGCGGCTGCCATCATCTGATCGGGCGTCGGCGAAGTAAACACCTGGCCAGGGCACGCGGCGTCCAGCATTCCGTACCCGACGAAGCCGCTATGCAAGGGCTCGTGTCCCGATCCGCCGCCCGAGACCAGCGCGACCTTGCCCGGCTTCAACGTCTTGCGCCGCACGAACACAGGTTCGTGATTGAGCACGACGAGATCGTCATGCGCGGCGGCGAATCCGGCAAGGCTCTCAGTCAGAAAGTCGTCGACATGGTTGATGAACTTTTTCATGGCCTGCGCTCCTTTCACTCTCTGTATTGCGCGAGCCGCGCGCATACCGCACCGATCATCAACTGGCTCGACCGTGCGCCGGGATCGATATGCCCGCGCGCGCGCTCGCCGAGAAACGACGCGCGCCCCTTGGTCGCGAGCATGTCGCGCGTCGCGAGCATGCCTTCTTCAGCCGTCCGCGGCAGCGCATCGAGCACGGCTTCGCGCGGCGCACTGCGCTCGGCCAGTTCCATGAAGCGCGACGCGACAGGGATGAGCACGTCCATCATCGTCTTGCTGCCGGTGCCGGCCTTGCCTCGCTGGGCAACGGCATCGACGCCCGCGGCGAAGATCCGCGCCGCGTCCGCCACACTCAAGGTGTCCGCGTTCTGCGCCGCCTTCGCCATGCCATGCAGCAACGAAAAGAACAGCGGCCCCGACGAACCGCCCACCGTCGACAGCAATTTGGAGGCGGCCTGGTCCAGCGCGGGCGCAAACGCCTCGGCCTCGATAGCGGCGCGCATCGCAAACAGCGCATCCATGCCCCGCAACAGGTTGAAGATATGATCGCCGTCGCCAATCTGCTGATCGAGCGCGGCGATCTCGTCCGTATGTTCCTTGAGCGTCGCGTGCGCGGCTTCAATGCACGCCATGACCGTTTTCCCGTTCATGCCGGAATCCTCCTGCCGTCGGAGCGGAAATAGAGAAGACTGCGCAGAGGTAGCGACACGCCGACTGTCTGCCCCGGCGTGAAATTGCGCTCGGTCATGGTTGTCGCGACGATGGCGGTGCCGTCGCGCTCCATGATCAGCAGATGCCGCAGCGGAGAATATTCGAGCACGCGAAGATTGAGCACGTCGCGCGTATCGTGCGCGTGCAGCACGATGTCTTCAGGACGGATCGCGACCGTCGAGGTGCCTGCGGGCATCGTGGCAGGATCGAACAACACGGGCGGCAGCAAGTTGATGGGCGGTGAGCCGAGACGTTGCGCGGCGCCTAGCGAAGCCGGGTTGCCATATACGTCGCGCGGCGCGCCCACCTGCACGATGCGCCCGTGTTCGAGAATGCCGATGCGGTCCGCGAGCGTGGTCGCTTCGACCTGATCGTGCGTCACGTAGATGATCGTGGCGCCGATCGTGCGATGCAGCCGCTTCGGTTCTATCCGCAGTTCCTCGCGCAACTTCGCGTCGAGCGACGACAGCGGCTCGTCCATCAGAAACACCTTGGGCTGACGCACGAGCGCGCGTCCGATGGCCACGCGCTGCATCTCGCCGCCCGACAGACGCGTCGCCAGATTGCCGAGCTTCGACTCGATATGCAACATCTGCACGACCGACTGCACGCGCGCGGCGACTTCCGCCTCGCTCACGCGCCGCCGCGGGGAGCGCAGCGGAAACGCCAGGTTGCCGAACACCGTCAGATGCGGATACAGCGAATACTGCTGAAAGATGAAGGCGACGTCGCGGTCCGCCGGATGCATGTCCGTCGCGGCGGCGCCGTCGATGAATATCTCGCCATCGTCGGGCCGCTCGAGACCTGCGATGAGCCGCAACGTAGTAGTCTTGCCCGCGCCGCTCGGACCGAGCAACACGACGAACTCGCCCTCCTTCACGTCGAGCGACACATCATCTACCGCGACGATATCGCCGAATCGCTTCGTCACGCCACGCAAGCGAATTTCAGACATAAGCGCCTCCGTTGCCGCTTCCGTTGACGGCCATCTGCCGCGCGGCGCCGGGCAGCAGCTTGCCGCTCGATGCGTCGTAGAGGAGCGTGCGCTCCTTGGCGAACGACATCCCGACCTGCGACCCTGCCACCAGTCCTTCGTCCTTGCCGACCCGCACGCGCATCACGCCGAGTGCCGTTTCGACGACGAGAATCTGATGCGAGCCGAGATATTCATCCGCGATCACGCGTCCACGCAACGCACCGCGCTCGTCGATCACGACATGCTCTGGCCGCACGCCGAGCAGCGCTTTCGCCGCGGACGTAGCCGTGCGCGGCACGGACACGGCGACGCCGGAGAGCGAGACCGATTCCGCGCCCGCTTCGACGCCGCCATCCACCGCCAGGAAATTCATCGGCGGGCTGCCGATGAAGCTGCCGACAAACACGGTCGCTGGAAAGTGATAGACCTCATGCGGCGACGCCGATTGCAGCACCTCGCCGCCGCTCATCACGACGATGTCGTCGGCCATCGCCATCGCTTCGCGCTGGTCGTGCGTCACGTAGACCGTCGTCGCGTTGAGCGCGTTATGCAGCTTGCGCAACTCGAGGCACATCAGTTCGCGGAAATCCGCATCGAGCGTGCCGAGCGGCTCGTCCATCAGGAAAGCCTTCGGGTGCCGGACGATCGCGCGGCCCAGGGCGACGCGTTGCCGATCGCCGCCCGACAGCCCCCCCGTCTTTCGGTCGAGCAGGCTTTCGATGCGAAGCATATGCGCGGCCGCATCGACGCGCGCGGCAATCTCGCGGCGCGCAATACCCTCGTTCTTCAGCGGAAAAGCGATGTTGTTACGTACCGTCATATGCGGATACAGCGCGAACATCTGGAACACGAATGCAATATCGCGCTGACGCGCACGCAGCCCCGTGACATCTTCGCCGTCGATCAGAATCTGGCCCGAAGTCGGCAGTTCGAGCCCGGCGATCATGCGCAACGTCGTCGTCTTGCCGCAACCGGAGGGTCCGAGCAGCACCACGAAGCGGCCGTTGCTCACGGTGAGATTCGTATCGTGTACGGCGGTGAAGTCACCGAAGCGCTTATGAAGGTTGGATAGAACGATCGTCGACATGGCTCACTCCGGGAAGTGACTCGTCACGACGAATGCCAGCGCACCCGCCAGAATCACAGGGAACGACCAGGTGTAGAGATCGACCGTGAACGGCTGGACGAGCATCGCAATGCCGAGGCCGATCAGCACGGTCGATGCGCCCTCGCCGTAGCGCCTGCGGAACAGACGGCGGCGCGGCATGACGGGCTGGGCTTTCATTTGCGTACCGCTCCGAAGGTGATCCCGCGCAACAGATGCTTGCGCAGCACAACGGTGAAGATCAGGATGGGCAGCACGAACAGCGTCGTCGCGGCCGCGACCGCTGGCCAGTCCTGCCCGCCCTCGCCGATGATGAACGGAATGAACGGCGGCATCGTCTGCGCGTCGCCGCTCGTCAGCAGCAATGCGAACGCGTACTCGTTCCACGCAAAGATCAGACAGAAGATCGCCGTCGCAGCAATGCCGGTGATCGCCTGCGGCAGCACGACCTTCACGAAGGCCTGCAACCGCGTGTATCCGTCGACAAGCGCCGCTTCCTCATATTCGCGAGGGATTTCGTCGATGAATCCTTTGAGTAGCCACACCGCCAGCGACACGTTCACGGCCGTATAGAGCACGATCATGCCGAGGTAGCTGTCGGCGAGGCCGAGCGTGCGATACATGAGATAGATGGGAATCGCCACCGCGATGGGCGGCATCATTCGCGTGGACAGTATGAAGAACAGCAGATCGTCGGCGAGCGGCACCTTGAAGCGCGAAAACGCATAGGCGGCCAACGTGCCGAGAAACACCGCAAGAAAGGTCGAGCCGAACCCGATCACGAGCGAATTGACGAAGCGCGGCAGGACCTTCGACGGCCCTGCAATCACCATGTTGCGCTTTCGGACATCGCGGTCGTACCAGGTCTCTGCGGGCGGCAAACTCGCGATGAACTCCGGCGTCTGCCGCGAGCGGATCGTGAAAAGATTCACGTAACCTTCCATCGACGGATGAAACACGACGACGGGCGGATACGCGATCGCATCCTCCTGCGTCTTGAAGCTCGTCATGATGATCCAGACGATCGGCAGCGTCGCGATGAGCGCATACGCGATCACGACGACTGCGGCAAACGTCTTGCTGCGCGGCGATGCAGCCACCACCGACTGTTGAAGGGCGAGGTCTGTCATCGCTGTTTCACCCGGTTGAGCGCCTTCACATAGATGTTCGCCGCACCGAACACGACAACGAACAGAATGATCGCGAGCGCGGACGAATAACCCGTCCTCCACTTCTCGAAGGCTGCGCGCTTGAGCGTGATCGACACGGTTTCCGTCACGGAGCCCGGCCCGCCCGATGTCAGCAGATTCACCATGTCGAACATCTTGAAGTTCTCGATCCCGCGAAAAAGGATCGCGAGCATCAGGAACGGCAGCGTCATCGGCAGTGTGATCGACCAGAACTGACGCCATGGCGAAGCGCGATCGACTTCGGCCGCTTCATAGATGTAGTCCGGAATCGAACGCAATCCCGCCAGGCAGATCAGCATCACGTAGGGCGTCCACATCCATGCATCGACCATGACGATCGTCCACGGTGCGAGCGGCACATCGCCGATCATCTGGAACGAGTTCGGCGGAATGCCCGTGAAAAAGCCGACGATGTCGTTGAAAAGACCCGTTTGCGGTTGCAGCAAAAAGGTCCAGAAGTTGCCGACGACAGCGGGCGAAAGCATCATCGGCAGCAGAATCAGCGTGGTCCAGAAACTATGGCCGCGAAACTGCCGGTTGATCAGCAGTGCGAGCCCGAAGCCGAGCAGCACTTCGAGTCCGACCGACCAGAAAACGAAGCGCGCCGTCACCTGCATCGCGTACCAGATGTCTTCGTCGGTGAGTATGTCCGTGTAATTGTCGATGCCGACATTGCGCGCGGGCACGCTCGGCATATTCGACTTGAAGTTCGTGAATGAGAGCCGCAATGCCCAGATCAACGGAAAGATGTTGATGGCGAGCAGCAGCACGATAGTCGGAAGAATGAACAGCCACGCGATGGTTCGGTCAGACAGTCCGCGCAAGCGCGCGGCCGCGCGCGTCTGCGCTTTGGTCTGCAACCCTTCCGGAGGAAAAGGCTTGTTTGCCAACATGCCTGACTCCTTGTTGTCGCGGACCGGCGAGATCGATCGGCTCGCCGGTCCGCGCGTTCATGTGCGGTAACGCTAGTTCTTCCCTTCCGCCTTGAATACTTTGTTCCAGTCCTTGACGAGCAGATCGAGCGCTTCTTTCGCCGTGCCCTTATCCGCAACCACATAGTCGTGCACGCGCTTTTGCATGTCGAGCAACAACTCGGCATAAGTAGGCTCGGCCCAGAAGTCTTTCACTATCGACATCGACTTCAGGAATGCAGGCGCAAATGGCGCGCTCTTCGGAAAGTCCGGCGCGTCCACCACCGACTTCGCCGCCGAGTAGCCGCCGAGTTGCCACCATTTCTTCTGCACATCGGCTTGCGCGAACCACTTGATGTATTCGAGCGCGTCGGCCTTGTGATCCGAGTACGACACGACGGATATGCCTTGACCGCCAAGCTGCGTGAACTGTTTCGTTTCCTTCGGATTGACGAAGAAGCCGATCTTGTCGCCGCCGACATTCGGATCCTTGTACAGGCCGGGGAAGAAGGCGAACCAGTTCATCTGCATCGCGACCTGCCCCGACTTGAACGCATCGAGCCCTTCCTGCATGTAGGCGTTCGTCATGCCGGGCGCCGTGCAGCACTTGTAAAGCGCCTTATAGAATTCGAGTCCCTTTATCGCGCCTGGCGAATTCACGAAGCCCTCCAGGTGATACGGCTTCTTCGGGTCCTGGTATTCGAAGCCGAAGTTATAGAGCATGTTGGTCACGCCCATTGTGATCCCTTCCGAGCCGCGCTCCGTGAAGATATACACGCCATACACGGTTTTGCCGTCGATCTTTCGTCCTTGAAAGAACTCGGCTGTCTGCTTGAGTTCGTCCATCGTCGTGGGCGGCTCGAGTTCGCGCTTGTACTTCTGCTTGAACTCCGCGCGCAGTTCGGGCCTCGCAAACCAGTCTTTGCGGTAGGTCCAGCCCACGGCGTCCGCCATCGCGGGCAGCGCCCAGTAATTCGGCGTGTTCTTCGGCCACTCTGCGTAGCCGACGACGGTCGCCGGCACGAAGTCGTTCATCGAGATTTTGTTCTTGTCGAAGAAATCATTGAGCTTGACGTAGTGTCCATTGACCGCGGCACCGCCAATCCACTGACTATCTCCGATGATGAGATCGCACAGCTTTCCATGCGAATTCAGTTCGTTGAGGAAGCGGTCCGCATAACTCGTCCACGGCACGAACTCGAACTTCATTGCAATGCCGGTTTTCGCCGTGAAGTCTTTCGATAATTCGACGAGCGCATTGGCGGGGTCCCATGCGGCCCAACATAGCGTCAACTGCTTGCCCTGCGCATGCGCCGCCGATCCGAAGCTCAGTCCCAGCGACGCGACGAGCGCCGCTAATACCCTTGATGACGTAAGACGTAACATGTGTCTTCTCCTTGTCTCTGTCGGGTCTCAAACTGATGACAGACAGCGCCCATGCGCCGGACGCTGCATATGAGCTCTGGCGGACCGAAGCGAACTGTCCGCGTGTCGCGAGCTTCAGGCATGCGCATTCTCACGAAGATAGATACGGGTTTCGGGCGTCGGGATGGAAGGCACGCCGCGCACGTCGTTCAGGAAGTTGAGAGCGGCGAGACCGGCCCAATGGACAATGCCGCGCACGTCCTGATCGAGGATCACGTCGATCGCCCGCTCCGACAGCAGCGCCCGCGTATCGGCCGTGCACTCGTGGCCGATCAGTACGACGCGCGCCTTGTCGCCCGATTCCTGCAGCGTCGACGCGATGCCGGAAATGCCGCCGCACGTCACATACACGCCGACCAGATCCGGATGTCCCGCCGTCAGTCCTTGCACGGCGAGTCCGGCGCTGTCGTCGTCTTCGGCGAAATCGGGCTCCGTGAGCCAGCGCAGGTTGCGAAAGTCCTCTTCGAGCACCTGGGAAAAACCCGTCCGGCGCTCGAGCTGATCGTGCAGACGCGACGACGCCGACAGCACGGCGACCGTGCCGATGCGCGAACCGACGAAGCGGCCCATCAGCAGACCCGCCGTTCGTCCGGCCATGCGGTTATCGACACCCACGTACGTGGCGCGCGCACTCGACGGCAAATCTGAAAAGACCGTAACGACGGGCACGTTGGCATCCATCATGTCCTGAATCATCCGCTCGACCCATGGGTAATCGAGCGGCACGAGCACGAGCGCGTCGTAGTCGATCAATTGCTGTGCGAGTGAGATCGCGTCGCGCTGGCTGGACAGGTCGCAACGGTAAAACGACGAGACAAGACGATGCTCGCGAAAGAAGCTGGCGGACAGCGCGATATCGCGTTCGACTTGATCGAGAAAGCGGGAATTGATTTGCGGTAAGACGAAGGCGACCCGGAACGATGTGGTTTTCGCAGGCCTGCCGCGGCTTGCGCGTTCGTCGCGCAGCGTGGCCAACGCGAGATGTACACGTTCGGCCGTTTCGGGGCGCACCCGCTGGTCTTCGCGCAGCACACGATCGACCGTTGCCACGCTCACCCCGGCGCGGCGCGCAATCATCATACGTGTAGCTGGCATGGGTCTCCTCCGGTGCCAGGCGAAGAATCGTTTTATGAACTCAAGATAGTTTTCTGCGCGGAGAATGCAAGCTTTTTTTCACGCGTTAAATGCATCATTGCCAGCATGCACCGTTGGATTTTTTCTCTATGTGCTTAATGTCGGCGCTTGTCTCGGCGTTGGGTTCGCATCTGTGTGCCGATCAGAACGGATCTGTCATTAGTCATCCTTATAACGTCAAGAAAAGGGTGAACCGATGGCTGCCCCCTCCGCTACAAAGGCCGCCGAGCGACACAACTCCGATTGACTTCCATTATCGAACTGGACCCGATGAGGGCGAGGGTCCGGTCGATTTCCTCTTTGATCATCGCGATGACATCGGACACACCGGCCTCGCCTTTCGCGGAGAGTCCGTACAAAGTGGCGCGCCCAAGCATCACGGCCGTCGCGCCCAATGCGACCGCCTTCACCACATCGGCCCCTCTTCGGATACCACTGTCCAGAATGAGATCGGTGGTCGGCGTCGCATCGGAGATGCCCGGCAATGCGTCGATCGGCGCAGGAAGATCCGCGAGCTGTCGTCCGCCATGATTCGAGACTATGACACCGTCGGCGCCGATTTCCACGCATCGCGCGGCATCTTCAGCCGTCACGACGCCCTTGACGAGCAGCTTTCCGGGCCAGTCGTCGCGCAAGCGACGGAGGTCGTCCCAGCTAAAGCTCGCGTCCATTTCCCGCCGCAGCACCGCAGCCTGGGAGGCGGTATCAGAGGCGTCATCGGTCGCGAAGTTCTTCAACTGCGGCATACCATTCGTCAGGTAGGACCACAGCCAACGGGGATGCGAAATGCCATCGAGAGCGCCTCGTGGAGTGACTTTGAATGGCATAGCAAACCCGTTTCGCAGATCGCGCTGCCGGAATCCATTTACCGCGACGTCCGTGGTCAGGATCAACGTCGAATAACGAGCCTCTCGCGCTCTCGTGACCAAGCTCTTCGCCACATTCCGGTGTACTACGTATAACTGGAACCACAAGTCTCCGTCCGCTCCCCTTGCTACCGCCTCGATCGACATGTTCGACGCGGTAGAGAGTGCGAACGGGATTCCAGCCTTGCTTGCAGCGCGTGCAAGCGCAAGATCTCCGTCGGGCCAGAACGCACTATTCAGACCTGTCGGCGCGATCACGAGCGGCGACGAAATTTGTCTCCCCAGAAGCTCGGTAGACTGCACACGCTCGCTCACATCGACAAGACGCCGCGGACGCAATTCCCACTTGTCAAAGGCGGCACGATTGTGCGTCAGGCCGGACTCGTCGTCGGCCCCGCCTTCGAGATAGTCGAATACCATCCTCGGCAACCGACGCCGAGCCGCGGAACGATAGTCACCGACGGAGAAGATATGGGGAAACGCTCTTGCCATGATTGTGTCTTGCTTGACCGAACTGGAAACGTGGGGAAGAAAGCAATTTCTTGGCGTGTGTCACGGGCCGTCGAGCGACGACAGAGGAAGACCAACCGCAGTTGCGACTGGCAGACGGAGCGAGAATGCGCCGCTCATGCCAGTCGCCGACCTCGCGCTACTCAGTGACGACTTGCGTGACCAGCCGCTTCTGACGAAGCGCCGGGATATGGTTTCTGACCTGCGACAGCGAGATCAGTACCAACAGCATGGCGACCCCGAGCATCGCGAGATAAAGGGACGCTCCGCCCACGGTGATGACGACGGCGCCAGCGAATGCGCTGAGGATCGCACCGAGTCGTCCAAACGCGAGCGCCGAAGCGAGGCCGGTTGCTCTCACGCGAGTCGGATAGACATACGCACACAAGGCGTACATCGTCGACTGAACTGCATTGACGAAGAGACCGTGGACGCCCAGACCGATAACCAAGAGGCTCGTGTGACTTGCCACATCAACGCCTCGCAGGAAAAAGGCGCTCGCACATCCTCCGGCGCAGCACACCAGGAGCGGCCAACGCGAACCAAAGCGCGTGATGGCCAAGGCGCAGATGAGTGCCCCGAAGACGCCGCCGAGGTTATATGCGGTCAGGCCCGAACCGGCAAGTGCCACGGGAAGCCCTTCGGATGCGAGCATGGTCGGCAGCCAGCTAAAGGCGGCGTAGACCGCGAGCAGGCACATGAAAAACGCACTCCAGATAGCAATCGTGTTACGTCGCTGAGCCGGCTCGAAGAGCGACCCGAAGCCGTCGCGTTGTTCGAGCCTTTGCTCGGCGGCGTCGACGAAAGTCGTCTGCGCACTAATCGGCCGCGACATTCTCGCAAGGAGCGCACGCAACTCGGTCCAGCGCTGTTCCTTGCGAGCGAGAAAGCGGGGAGACTCCGGGAACACGAAAAACAGCAGAATGCCAAGGGCCAAGGGGATCGTGCCACCGATGAAGAACAAGCCACGCCAACCGAAGGTCGGCAAGACGGCACCGGCGAAGAACCCGGCAAGCATGCCCCCGAGCGGCACGCAAACGATGGTAGACGTGACGGCGAGCGTGCGGCGACGTGCCGGGGTGAACTCTGCGGTCATCGTCGTGGCACTGGGAAGCGCTCCGCCGATGCCCAGGCCCGCGATAAAGCGAAGCGCGGCGATCATCGGTATGTCTTGCGCAAGCCCGATGGCGCAGGTTGCCGCGCCGAACACCACGACGCTACCGATGAGCGCCCAGCGCCGGCCAAACCTGTCGGCGAACAAGCCAGCGCACGCGCTCCCGACGCCCATGCCAACCAGACCCGCCGCCACGGCCGGCGCGAACGCATTGCGCGTTATGCCCCATTCTTTGATGATGGTGGGAATGGCGTAACCGATGAGCTGGCCATCGAAGCCGTCCATGATGATCGACAGTGCGGCCAGGCAAACGACGAACTTCTGAATGAGCGTAAAGGGGCCGTCGTCGAGAAGACTGCCAATGTCAGCAGTGTTCGAAGCGCTGAAGGTCTGCGGATTCATTGCTCGACCTCCGCGCACACATTCGATGGTCTGTCGATTGCAACAAGGTCCGCGACGTCGCGCGGGAGCATGGCAAAACATATCTTCATGGCGATGTCTCCTGGGTACGCTGCGCCGGGTCGATCGGCGCGTCTTTTGATGCATGATCGCGGACGTTTGTTGTTCTCTGTCGACGTGCCCGCGGCTACCTACTTCGCAACGGCTGATGCGTTTCGCGCGTCGATAAGCCTGACGAGCTTTGCCAATGTCTCCGTGTGCGGAACGGACACGTTGATGCTGCGGGCCACTTCAACGACTGCGCCGTTGATGCCTTCGATCTCTGTCTTTCGCCGGGCCAGAACGTCTTGCAGCATCGACGGCTTGTGCCCCTTGTGCTGTTCGATCGCATGAACGATGTTTGTCGAGCACACGCTCAGATCCGCGGAAACGCCGCTGGCGTTCGCCACTGCGATGACCTCGGCGGCCACGGTCAGTGCCAGGCTCTTGCTGTCCTCCAGCAGTCCAAGCTGGTCCACCGTCGTCCCAGTGACCGCACAGATGCTGTTGAGCGCAGCGTTGAACGCCACCTTTTCCCAGATAGCTGCCCAGACGTTGTCGTCGATCTGACAATTCAATCCGGCGGAATTCAGAGCCTCGGCGACGGCATTGACTTGGGAAGTGCGTTCACCGTCGGCGCTCATCATGCGAATTTTCCCTTCGCCGTGACTGCTCACCGAGCCAGGACCGACAAGGTCCGCTGGCCACGTGGTAACGCCAACAAGCACGTTGGAGAGCGGCACGAAGTCTCGAATCGCTTCGACGTTCCCGAGTCCGTTTTGCAGCGTGAGCACGGCGGTTGTCTCGCCGAGCAGATGCTCGATGCCGGACAAGGCCGCGCGCGTGTGCATCGACTTCGTGAAGAGCAACAGCAAGTCAGGCCGTTTATCCGTAGCTTCGGGTCGTATCGCGTTGATGTTCGTGATTGCGCGAGTATCGTCATCCATCTCCAAGCGGAGGCCCTTCGCACCGATAGCGTCCAGATGCGGTTGATTGATGTCGATCAGCGTGACTGAGTGACCGGCTTCCGCCAGGCGGCCGCCGAACAACGACCCCATCGCTCCTGCACCGAGTACGGCGATTTCCATAGTTGACATGTCGACCGCGGCTGCGGTCTTACCTGAGTTGTCGAACGAGTTGACGAGGGTGACAGGGACGTAACTCAGAACGGATAGTGTCGCGGCGACGTTTGCACAGTGACCCAGCGCAAGTCGGTAAAAGCGGCAATGCCTGCCTGTCCGCCGAAGTGGCCAAAGCCACTACCTTTGACGCCTCCAAAGGGCATCTGCGCTTCGTCGTGGACGGTTGGCCCGTTGACGTGGCAAATCCCGGATTGGATGCGGCTGGCCACCCGCATCGCGCGCGCGACATCGCGACTGAACACGGCCGCAGCGAGACCGTATTCGTTATCGTTAGCGCATCGGATCGCTTCTTCTTCGCCGTCGACGCGCACGATTGCCTTGACAGGGCCAAACGTCTCTTCGTTGTAGATCCGCATGTTCGGTCCAACGTTATCGACGAGCGTTGCAGGCATAAGCGTGTTCTCTGCTTTTCCCCCGCAGACCATCGTCGCGCCTTTGTGCAAGGCGTCATCGATCAAGGCGTTGCATCGTTGTACCGTCGCCATATCGACAACGGAGCCCAACACGACCGGCCCCTTTCGAGGGTCGCCGAGCGGCAGCGTCTTAGCCTTTTCACCGAGCTGAAGAACAAACTCGTCGGCGATCGCGCGATCGACGATGATGCGCTCGGTGGACATGCAGATTTGTCCTGAATTCGCGAAGGCGCCGAAAGCGGCAGCATCGACCGCTGCCGCTATGTCGGCGTCGTCGAGCACGATCAGCGGGGCCTTTCCGCCCAGTTCGAGAACAGACGGTTTGAGATGCCGTGCGCAGCTTTCCGCGATGATTTTCCCGACCTTTGTCGAGCCCGTGAAATTGACACGTCGGATAGCCGGATGTGAAATCAGCGCTTCGACAACCGGACCTGCATCGGCAGGCGCGTTCGTGACGAAGTTGACGACGCCTGCGGGCAATCCAGCATCCATGAAGGCTTCCGCAATGAGTGCGTGCGTCGCCGGGCAGATTTCCGAGCCCTTCAGTACCACCGTGTTACCGCAAGCGAGTGGAAGCGCAACCGCACGGACGCCAAGGATGACAGGCGCATTCCACGGCGCAATCCCGAGGCATACGCCGGCGGGTTGCCGAACCGCCATCGCCACGCTGCCGGGGACGTCGGACGGAATGACTTCGCCTGAAATTTGCGTGGTCAGTGACGCTGCCTCCCGCAGGCCGTCAGCGGCCAATCGCACATTGAAGTCGGCCCAGATGCGCGAAGCGCCCGTTTCGGCCGCCATCGCGGAAGCAAACGCCTCCGCCTTCGCTTCGAGCGCTTGCGCCGCGCTAAGGAGATAGGAACGACGCTGGGTCGGGCCCTGCTGAGACCAATGAGCAAACGCGACGGCAGCTGAATCCACTGCATCACGAACGTCGTCCAGCGTACACGCGGGGGCCACGCTTGCGACGTCCTGATCCAAGGGGTTAGAACGTTGGAATGTCGCGCCATTGCTCGCGCCGACATGCGCTCCGTTGATAAGCATCGAAATCGTCTTCATAGTCTCCGCCTTATGTTTCTCTTTTCCTGTAGGCCCTTCAGGCAATCACGACCTCGACAAGACGCGGCTCGCCCGCCTCGAGGGCTTCCTTCAACTTGTCCGCGAGCTCCGCGGCGTTCGCGACACGGAGACCTTTACAACCCATGCCCTGGGCAAGCGACACGAAATCCAAGCCGGGAAGATCAGTGCCCTGAACAGCGTCGTCGGAAGCGAATCCAAACACCGGCGCAAACTCTTGAAGCGCGGCATAGCGCTGGTTGTTCAGAATGACGAACGTGATCGGCAGACGCATCTGCACCGCGCTATAGATCGCCTGGATCGAGTACATGCTCGAGCCATCTCCGATCAATCCAATCACTTTGCGATCGGGGAGAGCGAGCGCGACGCCGACCGCTGCAGGCATGCCGTAGCCCAAGCCGCCGCTAGCCATCGTGAAAAACGTATTGCTCTTTGTGAACGGCAGATACCGTTGCATGACCGGGCGAGAACTCGGTGCCTCTTCAACGACAACGTCGTTCGGATCGCGAACCTCCGCGAGGGTTTGCAGCGCGAAGGCGACCGACATCACGGGCGACGGCTCGGCACGAGGTGCTCTTGGCCGAGGGTCAGGCAAAGGACGCGTGTCTGGCGCCGCACGCGCAAGCAAGTCAAGCAAGCCGAGGCGGACGTTGCCGACCACCGCAGCCCCTCCGGGCGTCCACGCCGCGACGTTGGGGTCGTCGATGAGTTGATAAAGCGCCGCGCCCGCCGGCACGTGCGGACCTGTACCTTCGACGTGATACGAAAAGGCAGGCGCGCCAAGGACGCAAACGACGTCATGCCCATCGAGCAGCGAGACGATCTTTTCACGCATCGCGGGGAGAAATCCCGCGAAAAGTCGATGGTCCTCGGGGAACGAACAACGCGCGCTCATCGGCGCGACAAAGACGCGTGCGTTATGTCTCTCGGCCAGCTGAACGACTTCCTTCCATGCGCCCGCCCGGTCGACTCCCGCACCTACCACGAGAGCCGGCGTTCTCGATGCGTCCAACGCTGCGCCGAGTTTCGCCAATGCCTCCGGGTCGGGACGAACCGAGTTGCTGACAGTCGCGCGCTCATGAAACTCCGCAGGCTGGTCCCAGTCATCCACGGGAATTGAAACGAAGACAGGCCCACGCGGCTCCTGCATTGCGATGTGATACGCGCGCTCCAGCGCGCGCGGCACGTCTTGCGCACGCGCGGGTTCGATCGCCCACTTCACGTATGGCTTGGGCAACTCGACTGCCTGTGCGGCGGAAAGGAACGGGTCGAACGGCAAGATCGAACGGGCTTGTTGACCCGCCGTGATAACGAGCGGCGTCTGATTCTTGAATGCCGTGAAGATATTGCCCATCGCGTTGCCGACGCCGGCCGCAGAATGAAGGTTCACTAACGCTGCGTTTCCAGTTGCTTGCGCATAGCCATCGGCCATCCCGACGACTGCCGCTTCTTGTAAGCCCAGGACGTATCGGAAGTCGGCAGGGAAGTCCCGAAACATTGGAAGCTCCGTCGATCCAGGGTTAGCAAAGATCGACGTCATCCCCAGTTCGCGCACGAGCTTAATGACGACATCCCTGACGGTGGCGTGTGTCGACGGACTGCTTCCTTCGCCTTGTTTGTCGCTGCCTGTCATTGCGATTCCTCTTTGGTTCAAGAGCGTTTCTGCTCTTCGGTGAAACGAGTATGGGTTTCCAAGACATGCTTGAATATTGCTTTTTTTCGCGAAACCCTTTACCTTCAGGTAAAGGCTCGGAGCTTTTGCGAAATGTCATATGCTGAAGTAAGTGGCTGTTTTTGATGCTCTTTTCCAAGCCCAATTTGAGTTGATGGCCAATGCCCTAGGCCAGTGTCCCTAGGGAACACCCCAACGAACTCATGAGCTACAACCTCCATCAATTGCATGCTTTTACGACCATCGTGTCGTCCGGCAGCCTCGGAAGGGCCGCAGCATCGCTCAATGTGACTCAGCCAGCACTCAGTCGAACCATCAAGCGTCTGGAGGAAGATGTGGGCGCGCCGCTCTTTGAGCGGCACGTCAAAGGCATGCAGTTGACGGATATTGGCGCTGCTTTGCTGCCGCATGCTCAACT
This sequence comes from Caballeronia zhejiangensis, assembly GCF_000698575.1. GTDB lineage: Bacteria > Pseudomonadota > Gammaproteobacteria > Burkholderiales > Burkholderiaceae > Caballeronia > Caballeronia zhejiangensis. The sequence continues at coordinate 125,830 of NZ_JFHD01000015.1, read as the reverse complement.
TCTATTGCGCGAGGCAGAAAATGCGCGCGAAGAGATCGACGCGATGCGCGGACTCGCCAAAGGAACGATCAAGGTGGGAGCGGTTGGCAGTCTCGCTGCCCACTTCCTTCCTTTGGCGGTCGATCGTGTCTTGGAGAAATGGGGCAACTTGCACGTCGAAATCATCGAAGGCGTGTGGGACCGCCTTGCCGAGGGGCTCATCAATTACGAGATCGACCTCGCTCTAAGCACGGCCACTAATGACAGCGACGAGATCGTGGCCGTACCTGACTGCCGATGGGAGGACAACAGCTTCGTCGTAGCAGCTTTCAGCCATCCATTGCGCAAGAAACCGAAGCTCGCTCTCGCCGACACATTGACCGCGCGGTGGGCCATCCCGCCCAAAGGTACAGCCCCTTATGAACACATGCGAGAGACGTTTCTCTCTCGCAACCTCGACATGCCGGATATTGCCGTCCGGACGCGCTCGGTGACCGTGCTTAAAAGTCTGGTAGCCGAATGCTCGTTTCTGAGCTGGATGCCGGAACCGATGTACGACTCCGAAAGCAAGGCAGGGATCATGGGGACTCTGCCTATTCCGGGCGTTCGCGCCGCCAGAACATTGACAGCGTTTCAGCGCCGCGACGGGATACTGCCGCGTCCAGCCGCGCGTCTGCTCGACGAACTCAGAAGCCTGACCGAGGGCGGCATGGCGTTGCGGACCACCCGATAAGCCAAAGATTGCCATCGAGTTCGGAATCTCGGGAACTGCGTTAGGAAATAATCTAAATCCTCCGCCTGATTCGATTTAGTCTGCGCAAGCGCCCAGCGGCCGGGCCAAAATCAGTTTCAAATACCAAGTTAGAAATAGTTCTAAATGCGGCTTTAGAATTATTTCTAACTACTGCTTTAAGGCATTTATTAACGGATAATTATTTAGGATTTCCAGACTTTCTATTTTCATTTGGAACCCTTAATATCCGTTTCCAGCATTTGGCCTGGGATCGCAGGATTCGAGAAGGCACGTTATCCCCAGATACCGTCAAATTAACAAACAACGGAAAGCTCCCGGGGTTGACCAAGGTATGGATCGACCGGGGCGATCCGAACGCGAAGCCCGACAGCATCGAGGTGCCTTTTACCATCATGCCGCCCATCATGCGGATCGATCCGGGTAAATCGCAAACCTTGCGGATCATGAGTACCGGTGAGGAGCTTCCTGCCGACAAGGAATCCCTCTTCTATCTGAATGTGCTCGAAGTGCCGCCGAAGCCAACCGGGGATGAAGCAAGCCCCAATCAACTGCAACTGGCTTTCCGTACGCGCATTAAGTTCTTCTTCCGGCCTAACGGGCTCAAAGGACAAGTCACGGATGCGCCTGCTCAGGTGATCTGGCATTTGAAACACGATGGCGATCAAAACATGATCGAGGCGACTAACCCTACGCCTTATCACATCTCATTCGATCGAATCCAGTTCGGTCGAGGCAGTAATGTGGCCGCCTTCGATCAAGGTGGAATGGTGGGGCCAGGCGAAACAAAGAAGTTTCCCTTGAAAGGGACGTTTCCCAGTCAGGGATCGAAGGTGAACTATACCGCCATCAATGACTATGGCGGGCCGCAAAACGGCGAAGCCGACGTTGCGCCCTGAGCCACTTAAGTTCGTATGGTTCTGCTTCAACAGATCAAGACGCATTCCTAAGTCTTTATACGTTTCATCCCGGAAAGTATCTCCGCGTGCGTAGTGCGATGACGTGTGTGAGACACGCTGTCATACGTTTGGCTGATCGAATCGAAAATGAAAGACCGCCGCAATTTCCCGTCGGTTCACAAGTTGAATCCGATGTACTTCGTCACTCTGCAAGCTCTCGCAGCCATGAGTGCCAGTTCGCATGCGTACGCCGACGCCGCAACGAAGTATTCTGCCGTCGAATTCAACGAACAGTTTCTCGAATCGGGAAGCGGCGAAAAGGTGGATATATCCCGCTTCAACAAAGGGCAGGAAATCCTGCCCGGCACCTATCGTGCCGACACTTATGTGAACAACGAGTGGAAAGGCAAACTCGGCATCGAGATTCGTGGACCCCAAAACGGTGACGGCGTCGTGCACCCCTGCATGACGTCCGATCTTTTGACGCAATTCGGCGTCGACATCCGGAAATTGACTCCCGAAGCATTGGCCGCACTCGATGACGCGGATAAAACGTGTCCGTCGCTCGCTGATCTGATAACCGATGCCACGGCATCATTCGATAGCGGCGAGCAGCGTCTCGAAGTCAGTATTCCGCAAATCGTGTTGAATACGAGAGCGCGCGGTTACGTTGATCCGAAATTCTGGGACGAAGGCGTGCCTGCAGCTTCGCTCCAGTACAACGCGAATACCTACCACAGCTCATCCGGCGGGTTCAATAACGACTCACAGTATCTCGGCCTGATCGGCGGGATCAATGCCGGCCCGTGGCGATTCCGCTACCAAGGCAATCTGACGCATGACAATGTCAGCGGGCAGCATTATCAGACGATTCAAACCTACCTGCAGCGTGACTTCAAGGACATCAAGAGCCAGTTGACGGGTGGCGATACCTTCACCGATGGCGCATTGTTCGACAGTTATGGCGTGCTCGGCGTAACGCTCGGCACCGACGACCGGATGTATCCGGAGTCGCAACGCGGCTATGCTCCTATCGTGCGCGGCATCGCAAACAGCAACGCAAGAGTTCAGATTCGGCAGAACGGAAACATCATCTATGAAACGAATGTTCCGCCGGGGCCGTTCGAAATCAACGACCTTTATCCGACCGGTTACGGCGGCAATCTCGATGTAATCGTGACCGAGGCCGACGGTTCCCAGCGTATTTCCACGGTGCCCTATGCGGCGGCCGTCAATTCGTTGCGCGCCGGCATGACTCGCTACAGTGCCACGATCGGCGAATATCGCGATCCGAACATCGACATTCACCCGTTCGTTTCACAGTTTACGATTCAGCGCGGTCTCAGCAATTTCCTCACGGTCTATGGCGGATTCATTGGCGCGGACATGTATGTCTCCGGCATGTTGGGGGCCGCGCTCAATACGAAAATAGGCGCCGTCGCCCTCGATGTCACGCAGGCGAGCGCCAGTTTCAAAGGCTATGGCTCGCGCAACGGTACCAGTGTACGGTTGAGCTACAGTCGTCTGCTTGAAGCGACGAGCACCAATATTGCCATTGCTGCTTATCGGTATTCGACTAGCGGTTTCTTTTCGCTGCCGGATGCCGTGCAGCAACGTCAGCTCTATCAGGACGGCCACCCCGATGCAATGACGGGAATGCAGAAGTCCCGTCTTCAGTTCGTGCTGAATCAGAGTCTCGGAGAAGGCGGCCGATTCGGTAATCTCTATGCGATGGGTTCGCTCACGAGCTATTGGAATCGCGCAAACCACGATACGCAATACCAGATTGGCTATAGCAATAGCTGGAAGCGCATGACTTATGGCGCATCGGTCGTCCGACAGTACGAGGTCGGAACGAATAAGTGGGACAACCGCATCATGCTGACGCTATCAGTGCCTCTGGGATTGGGCTCGCGCGCGCCTCAATCTAGCACCTATGTCCAGCACGATACGAGTAATAAGAGCACCAGTGTCCAGCAGTCCATTTCGGGCACGCTCGGCAACGACAATGCGTTCAGTTACGGCGTCAACGGTACGTATTCCGACGGTGGCACATACGGTGGCAGCGCGCTCAACGGCGGCGCGAATATGGGCTATTCGTCGCCGTTCGCGCTATTGACGGCCAACGCAAGCACCGGACGCCACTACAACCAGGTTGGAGCAGGTATTTCCGGCGGGATCGTGGCGTGGCGTGGCGGTGTCGCTTTTACACCCAACATGAGCGACACCGTGGCTGTCGTCGAAGCGAAGGATGCGGCAGGCGCGCGCGTCGCGAATGCTGCAGGGCTTCGTATCGATCCCTGGGGGCATGCAATCGTACCTTCGCAAGCATTTTCGTTTTTGGCGCGTTGAGCGAATACGTGCAGAAGTACCTCACCGAATTGATCTTCAATCTGGTCCAAATCAACTCGACGGAAGGACTCATCGGGCATCTTCTGCGCAATCCGATGCCATGGTTCGAGAAGCGGCACGTCGGCGATGTATTCGCGCGCGTGAAGGCGCAGGACGAGATCACCGGCTACGCGACGCGCTCCATCGTCTCGTTGTGCATCGACGTGGCGGTAGGAACGCTCGCGCTCATACTCATGCTTATCCAAAGCCGGCAACTGACGCTCATTGCACTCGTGGTATTCGCCGCGTACGTGGCGCTGGCGTTGAGCATGTATCCCGCGATGCGCGACAATCACGCGCTGGTCACGGAAACGTCGGCCCGTTGCGATGACGCGCTGATCGAGACCATCCGCGCGGCGTCGTTGCTCAAGCTTGCACAGGGCGAGACTCGACGCACGTCGATCTACATGACGATCTTCAAGGCGTATGCCGTGGCAGCGCTCGCGAAGAGCCGATTGAACTGCACGCGCGACAGCCTGCTCAAACTCGTCAACTACGCGGACACCGTGGTTATCACATACATGGCGGCACGGCTCATGCTCGGCGGCGTCGTTTCGGTCGGCGTGTTCTATTCGTTCCTGATCTACAAGTCGTTGATGTCGGAGCGTTTTGCCAACGCCATCAACGCGATGTTTCAGTACTTCATGTTGAGCGTGCCGGTCGCGCGGGTCGACGACATCGTCGAAGCACAGACCGAAACTTACACGCCATTGAGCGCGAGCGAACGGGCGACGGAGATACGCGATTTCTCGAGTATCGAAATGCGTAACGTGACGTTCAGCTACGGCGTATCCGATAAACCCGTGCTGGCCGATCTCAATCTTTCGATTCGCAAAGGCGACAAGATCGTCATCACCGGTCCTTCGGGGAGCGGCAAGTCCACGGTATTCAAGCTCTTATCGGCGGCCGAGCCTCTGCGGGAAGGGCATATCGAACTCAACGGAATCGCGTGGCCGAATCTTGCCGTCGATGAAATTCGGCGCCACATGGCTCATATGCGCCAGGGCGACATCATCCTTCACGGCTCGATTGCCGACAATATCACCTTGTTTGCGGCGAATCCCGACGACGACCGCATACACAGGCTGCTTTCCGACGTGGGCCTTCTCGACGATGTCATGCGTCTGCCGATGCGCACGCGAACCGTCATCAGCGACACGATTGCCAACATCTCTGCGGGGCAGCGTCAACGTCTTTTGCTGGCGCGCGCGCTCTATCAACAACGCGAGATACTGATGCTCGATGAGCCTACTTCGAATCTTGATCCCGCATCTGTGAAGCACATTGCGCAACTGCTTCGCAGTCTGAAGCAAACGGTGGTGGTCATCACCCACGATATGGCTTTGGCATCGGCATTCGACATGCGCTATGCATTCGCCAATGGCGGGCTCGTGCCTGAACACGTCGTGCAAGCATCTGATCCGGTGCTGGTGGACGCATGAAGAAGCCGGGATTCTCAGCAGTCTTGGTTGCGGTCTGCATGACGCTGGCTAATCAGACATGCGCGAGCGATCTGCTCGATATGGTGAATGCGTCGCTCTCACAGGATGCCGATCTCGCGCAGGCACGCGCCGCCTATGAGGCGTCGAAGCAGGCCATTCCCATTGCGCGAGCTGCCTTGCTGCCGCAGATAAGCGGAGGATGGGGCCGTGCGTATAACGAAATCAAAACGGACGGTTTTCCGCGTCAGAGCTATTGGCAAAACGGATGGACTTTTCAGGCCGCGCAGCCCCTCTTCGACTGGGCCAAATGGACGACCTATCAGCAGGCCGATCTGGTCGTCGCTCAAGGCGCGGTGCAATTCGCGGCCGCGCAGCAAGCGGCGATGCTCAAGGCGGTTCGCGCCTATTTCGATGCGCTCGCGGCGGAGGACGAACTCGAACGTACGAGCGAATATCTCGCCGCCATCGATGAACAGCACAGGCAAACGCGCCGTAAGCGCGCCGCCGGCGAAGCGACTGTCATAGACGAGCGCGATATCGATGTCGCTCTCGCCCAGGCGCGGATTCAAAACGCCGACGCGCGTCAGGACATGGAGGTGAAGCGTCGCGTTCTACAGCAGATGAGCGGCAAGCCATTCTCGCCGCTTGCGGGTCTTGCAGCGGGCACGAAGCTGCCGCGTATCGAGCCGGAAGATCCGGATGTCTGGGCCGGTCAGGCGAGTTCGAGCGGCTACGATGTGCAATCGAAACAGCTCGACCTCGAAATCGCGAAGATGGATTCGAAAAAGGCGCGTGCGGCGCACTATCCGGTCGTCTCGCTTACCGGCACCTACACGCCGGCTGGCGCAGCGTCGGGCTATGCGCGCCCGACCACCACGACCACAGCCATGCTCCAAGTGATGATGCCGCTCTTCTCCGGCGGAGAGATACAGGCGCGATTGAAGCAAAGCCTGGCGCAGCAAGACAAAGCGCAGGACGCGATCGAATCCGCGTCCTTCACGGCCGAGAAGGATGCGCGCGAAAACTACGCTGCATATCTAAAGGCGCGCGTTCGGAGTATCTCACTCGAACAGCTATTGCAGACATCAAAGGAAGCATTGGCCGCAACCGAAACGGGCTTCAAGGTCGGCAGCCGGACGCAGGTCGACGTTCTGCGTGCGCTCGACTCGTACTTTACGGTTCGCCGCGATCTCATGCGTTCTCGATACGAGGTTATCGTTTCCTCGTTGCAATTGAAGGCGAACGTTGCGTCCCTGACCATCGACGATATTTCCTACGCAAACACGCTGTTGTGCTGCGCGAAAACATCGGACAACGGACCATCCTTACGCTGACTGTGCAAGAGTGCATTGACGTGCCGAATACCTTGAGTTCGTTCACGTAACCCTTCTGGCTTTGCCAGAGCAGTTCGCTCTAATACGCTTGAAACGCGCATCGGGAATTTCCCATTGCGCGTTTTTTGTTGCCTAAAAGGATCGACATGAGTTATTTGCATGCCGTCTCGCAGGCATCTATCAAATCTCAAAAAAGATTTGCTCCAAAAATAGGATACGTCTTATTATGTTCTTAAGCTGATTATGTTCCCGCAGCGCGCAGATAAGGAATCCCGAGCACAAGAAGTTTCATTACAGGGGCCGAGATGAGAAAAGCGAAGTGGTTGACTATTGCCCGGCACGCGCTGCGCTGCGCCGTCGTGAGTTCCCTTGCCGGGCTTTGCGTGCCGGCTTTCGCGACACTCGTTCCGGGCGGCACGATCACGTTCAGAGGTGCATTGGTTGCGCCGCCGTTTGACATCGTTTCCGGATCTGCTTCCATGCTCGGAACCAGTGGATTCCAGAACGATTCCGCTGATGTGAAAGGCGTACGTTCCTCCGCCGTTGTCACCTATTACGCGCCACCGCACAATGCGCCGAGCGCGGAGGTTTCGTTGGTCGTAGTGGGCGATCGTGCCGCTGCGGTGAGCTCGCATTTCATCGACGGCGCGGGACAGCGCGTCGGGCCGTCCCTGGGCCGCTCATATCACGTAGGCCCGGCAGGCGGCGCGCTTCTGATACGGCGATCCGAAAACGCGCGCGCCGAATCGACGACGCTCGTGACCGTCGTCACCCAATACAACTAGCGCATTCAACGCGATGCATATCGCTGCAATCCCGCGATGCTTTCCCGCAGTTCGTCTTGCAGCCGCGCCATCAATTCGGCGGCGGGCAACTCGCGCGCGAGCGCGGCGGCTTGCCCTGCCCATTGCGCGCCGTAGCCGAATTCGCTCTTTGCTTTCGCCACTGCGTGCAATGCCTTGCCTGCATCGTAGGTAATCGGATACGCGGGAATGGCAGGCGCTCCTTCGGCGCGCCCGAGTTCGGTGAACTTGTTGACGAGGCCGCGCGCCTTGCGCCCCGAAATCGCCGATGTGAACGTCGTGCGTTCGGCCGCATCGGTCAAGATCGCGCGACGGTAGCCCGCATCGATCGACGTCTCCGTGCAAGGCACGAACGCCGTGCCCAATTGCGCGGCCTGTGCGCCCAGCGCAAGCGCCGCCGCAATCCCCGCGCCGTCCATGATGCCGCCCGCCGCGATCACGGGCACATCGAACTTGCTGGCGAGAAGACGCGTCAGCGCGAACGTGCCGAGGTTGTCGTCGTCGGCTTGCGGATCGAAGATGCCGCGATGTCCGCCCGCTTCGATGCCCTGCGCGACGATCGCATCCATGCCCGCCGCGACGACCTGCTCCGCCTCACGCAAATTGGTTGCGGACGCAATCAGTTTGATGCCCGCGTTGCGCAACGCATCGATGTATTCCTTCGACGGCAAGCCGAAGTGAAAACTCACGATCGCGGGCTTCTCTTCGACGAAGACCCGGAGCATGGCATCATCGACGACGAAGCTCGTATAAATCTCGCTCAGCTTCGCGGGCGGCGTCGCGCCGTATTGCGCGAACACCGGCGCGAGCCAGTTCGTCCATGCCTGCTCGATAGCGGCGTCGGCGCGGGCCGGCTCATGACAGAACACGTTGATGTTGAACGGCTTGCTCGTCAGCTCGCGCGTCTCGCGAATCACCTTGCGCGCGCCTTCCGCGTTCATCGCGCCGACGCCGAGCGAGCCGAGCCCGCCCCCATTCGATACGGCCGCCGCGAGCGCGGGCGTGCTGACGCCGGCCATCGGCGCCTGAATGATCGGCACGTCGATGCCGAGTAGCGATGTCAATGCGTTCTTGCTCATGAATGTGCATCCTCTGAACGTTGATTCAACGCGTGCCGAGCTTCTCGACGACGAAGTCGACAAAAGCCCGCACGCGCGACGACAAATGTCTGCCGTGCGGATACAGCAGGATGAACGGCCTGCTGCATCCGCCGTAATCGCGCAGCACCTCGACAAGCGTGCCCGCGCGCAATTCTTCCTCGACGGTGAAGCGATAAATCTGGAACAGACCCGCGCCGTGACGCGCGAGCGGAATGCCCGCGAGCGCATCGCCGGACGTGCCGTAGCCGCCTTGCGTCGTGATTTCCACGAGTTCGCCGTTCTGCATGAAGAGCCACGGCACGGGCCGTCCGGTGCTTGGCATCTCGAACTGGATGCATTCGTGCGCGAGCAGATCTTCGATTGTTTTCGGCACGCCCGCGCGCTTCAGATAAGCCGGCGACGCCACCGTGACCAACTCCGCATCTTCGAGCTTGCGCGCGATCAGACCGGAATCGCGGGGTGCGCGTCCGCGTATCGCGAGGTCGAAACCTTCATCGGCGAAGTCGATGTTGCGGTTGCTCAGATGCGCTTCGACCGTGACATCGGGATAACGCTCTCTGAACTCCGCAAGCAACGGCAGCATGCGGTAATGCCCGTAAGGCGTCGGCATGCTGATGCGCAACACGCCCTTCGGCGTCGTCTGCTGGCCGGTGGCTTCGCGCTCCGCTTCCGCGAGACGATTGAGCGCATCGCGACATTGCTCGAAGTAGCGACGTCCTGCATCGGTCAGTCGAATCTGGCGCGTCGTACGCACGAAAAGCCGCACGGCGAGGCGCTTTTCGAGTCGCGCGACCGAGCGGCTCACGGCCGCCGGCGTGACGCTCGCAGCGGTCGCCGCGAGCGTGAAGCTGCCGAGTTCGGCTGCAAGGCAGAAGAGTTCGATGCTGCCGAGAAGAAGGTCGTCGAATTGCCGCTGCATGTCGATTGGCTTCGCGTCGCTGTCGTTCTTGCTGAATCTTCGCCGCTTGCACATGAACGGTCAACCGACGGCGTTTCATACGGTTCGGCGCGCCGGGGCACAAAAACGAACGCCCGCTTCTTCCACACGGAAAAAGCGGGCGATTAGTTGCACGCGTAACGATCGATTACTTCGCGGTCGGCATCACGAATTCCGCGCCCTTCTCCGTGCTCTCGGGCCAGCGCTGCATGATCGACTTCTGCTTCGTGTAGAAGCGCACGCCTTCTTCGCCATACGCGTGCATGTCGCCGAAAAGGCTGCGCTTCCAGCCGCCGAATCCGTGCCACGCCATCGGCACCGGAATCGGCACGTTGATGCCGACCATGCCCACTTCGATGCGACGGCCGAATTCGCGCGCGATATGACCATCGCTCGTATAGCAGGCGACGCCGTTGCCGAATTCGTGCTCGTTGACGAGATCGACCGCTTCGCTGAAGTCCTTCACGCGCACGCACGCGAGTACCGGGCCGAAGATTTCTTCCTTGTAGATGCGCATGTCCGGCGTGACATGATCGAACAGCGTGCCGCCCGTGAAGAAGCCGTCTTCGTGGCCCGGCACCTTGAAGCCGCGGCCATCGACGACGAGTTTCGCGCCTTCTTCCACGCCCAGCGCGATATAACCTTCGATGCGTTCGAGTGCCTGGCGGGTGACGATCGGACCCATTTCCGCGTCGTCTTCCATGCCGTTCTTGATCTTGAGTTGCTGCGCGCGCTCTGCGAGACGCGGCACGATCTTGTCGGCGACATCGCCCACGAGCACCGCGACCGAGATCGCCATGCAGCGCTCGCCGGCCGAGCCGTAGCCCGCGCCGATCAACGCATCGACGGCCTGATCGATGTTCGCATCGGGCATCACGACCATGTGATTCTTCGCGCCGCCGAGCGCTTGCACGCGCTTGCCGTGCTTCGCGCCGGTCTCGTAGATGTAGTTCGCGATCGGCGTGGAGCCGACGAAGCTGATCGCCTTCACTTGCGGATGCGCGAGCAGCGCATCGACGACGACCTTGTCGCCCTGCACGACGTTGAAGATGCCATCGGGCAAACCGGCTTCCTTGAGCAGATCGGCCATGAACAGCGACGCCGACGGATCGCGCTCGCTCGGCTTCAAAATGAACGCGTTGCCCGCCGCGATCGCGACCGGGAACATCCAGCACGGCACCATGCACGGAAAGTTGAACGGCGTGATGCCCGCGACGATGCCGAGCGGCTGGCGCGTCGTCCAGTTGTCCATGCCCGTCGAGACCTGTTCGGTGTAGTCGCCCTTCAGCAGTTGCGGAATGCCGCATGCGAATTCGATCACGTCGATGCCGCGCGACACTTCACCCTGCGCATCCGAGAACACCTTGCCGTGCTCGGCAGTGATGATCGCGGCGAGTTCGTCGCGATGCTTGTTCATCAGTTCGAGGAACTTCAGCATGACGCGCGCGCGGCGGATCGGCGGCGTGTCGCGCCAGGCCGGGAACGCGGCTTTCGCGCTCGCGACGGCTGCATCGACATCGGCGGCTTCACCGAGCACGAGCTTGCGCGGACGCTCGCCCGTCGCGGGATTGAACACCGGCTGCGTGCGCGTGGCCGAGCCATGCGTGCGCTCGCCGTGAATGTAATGAACGACGTCGGCGGTATCGTTGAACGCTTGCATGCTGTCTCCTCTCACGGGACTGGTTTGGCAATTGACACAGTGTAGGAAGCGATGCGCCCCTTGCAAAGACGCTATGATTGAACTCATTGTTTATATTGGCAAACAATCGGTTGATGGACGAGCAAAAGATCGAAGGTCTGTGGACCCATTTGCACTGGCTCACCGTGCTTGCGGAACAAGGCAGCTACACGGCCGCCGCCGCGCGGCTGAACGTATCGAAAGCGGCGATGAGCCAGCGCATCGCCGAACTGGAGCGCGCGGCGGGCGTGCCGCTCGTCACGCGCACGACGCGCAGCGTGCGTTTCACCGAAGCGGGCCGCAGGCTCGTCGACGATACGCGCGAGCAGTACGAGCGCATCGCATCGAGCTTCATGAGCGTCAAGGAGATGGCGGGCGTCGCGCGCGGGCTCATCCGCGTAACCGCGCCGATGGCCTTTTCGCGGCAGCAGCTCGTGCCGCGCATGGCCGGATTTCTGCACGCGCACCCCGATGTGCGGGTGCAACTGGAGGCATCGGACCGGTTGAGTTCGATCGCGACCGAAGGCTTCGATCTCGCGCTGCGGCACAGCGCGCAGGTGCCGGATACGCACGTCGCGTGGAAGCTGTGCGATACCCGTTCGGTGATCGTCGCGACACGCGCCTATCTGAAGCGGCGCGGCACGCCGGCGACGCCCAACGATCTCGTCACGCACGATTGCCTCGTCTATCCGCGGCCGCAGGCATCGAGCATCTGGTCGTTCGAAAGGAAAGGCGGGCGCAAGACTTCGACCGGGCCTCATACGCTCGCGGTGAGCGGTCCTTTCGCGGCGAACAACAGCGAAGTGCTGCGCGATGCAGCGCTCGACGATCTCGGCATCGCGCTCTTGCCGGATTTCACCGCGCAGGCCGCCGTGCAAGCGGGAAAGCTCGTCGTGCTGTTGCCGGAGTGGCATCCGGTCGGCGCGTTCGCGGATCAGCTATTCGTGGTGCGGCCTTATGCGCCGCATGTGCCACGCGCGGTCGCGCTTTTCATCGGATATTTGCGCGAGACGTTCGCAGGCGGCTTTCCGCTCTAGAACGAAAAAACGCGCCGGTCCGAGACCAGCGCGTTTCGTGATGCGGCTTGCGGCTTGCTGCTTGCTGCTCAGTGATGCGCGAACGTCGGGAAAACGTCGGCTTGAACCGCGTTGACGCGAGCGCCCGATTGCGCTGAACCATCCGCCACACCGCCATATCCGTTTTGCGCGGCGACGCGCGCTTCGGCAGCTTGAACGTCGGCGGGATACTTCGAATCGCTGATGACGTTCGGGTTATAACCGGCCTTTTCCAATTGCACGATTTGCTCGCGGACTTCGGCGCGCGTCAAGGGCTGATTCGACTGCGCGAACGATGCGACCGGCGCGGCAAAAGCAAGAGCGACCGCTGCGATACCGATGAACTTGTTCATGATGCTTTCCTCCATCCATAAGTTTTGAGTTGCCGCTCACGCTGCCTTGTTTGCTTCGTGCGCGACCGTTGAACAGAGTTTAGGTATCGCACGCCCTAGGGTAAATACCTAAACGGCGAAATCACTTTTGGCGAAAACCCGACTAATACGGGCACGCGCGATGAGAACCAACGCCTTGCGAATCGCCTATAACCAAGAACGGAGCGCCGCTCTACGCGACGCATAGCACGAACGATCGTTTAATCAGGGGAATGGCCTTGAAACGAATCCTTGTGATTGGCGCGGGTTTCGCCGGTCTGTGGAGCGCGCTGTCGGCGGCGCGCAAGCTGGACGAACTCGGGCACGCCGACGAAGCGGAAGTCGCCATCGTCAATCCGGTGCCTTTTCATAGCGTGCGGGTGCGCAACTACGAACAGCCGCTCGACCCGACGCTCGTGCAACTCGATACCGTGCTCGGGCCCGCGGGCGTGCAACTGATTCAGGCGAAGGCGACGAGCCTCGACAGCGCGAATCGCCGTGTGACGATCGAACGCGACGGAGCATCGGAGACGCTCGACTACGACCGGATGATCCTCGCGGCAGGCAGCGTGCTCGTGCGTCCGCCGATTCCGGGCCTCGATCGCTATTCATTCGATGTCGACACCTACGCGGGCGCGTGCAAGCTGCAGGCGCATCTGCTGACCTTGCCCGCGCTGCCCGACACGCCCGGCCGCTATACGGCGGTCGTGGTCGGCGCGGGACTGACGGGCATCGAGTTGGCGGCGGAATTGCCCGCGCGCCTGCGCGAGATCGTCGCGGAAAAGGATCGCGGCAAGGTGCGCGTCGTGCTCGCGGATCGTTCGGCGCGGATCGCGCAATCGATGGGCGGCGCGCAGCATGTCATCGAAGGCGCGTTGCAGACGCTCGAAGTCGAGATGCGGCCAGGCGTGACGCTCGAATCGGTCGATGGCCAAGGTCTCACGCTCCACGATGGCGCGGCGAGCGAGCGCATCGAAGCGGCGACGGTCGTCTGGTGCGGCGGCATGCACGCGAACGCGCTCGCGGCACAATTGCCGGTCACGCTGGACCCGCTCGGACGCGTGCCCGTCGATACGTTTCTGCGCGCGGAAGGCGTGCCGGGCGTGTTCGCGGCGGGCGATTGCGCGCGCATATTGATCGACGGCACGCGGCCATCGGTGATGTCGTGCCAGCATGGCCGGCCGATGGGACGTTACGCGGGCAACAACGCCGTCTGCGATCTATTCGGGCTGGAGATGCTGCCGCTGTCGATCGACTGGTACACGACCATCTGCGATCTCGGGCCGTGGGGCGCGGTGTATACGGAAGGATGGGACAGAAAGCTCGTCTCGGAAGGAGAGACGGCGAAGGCGACGAAGCGCACGATCAACGGCGAGCGCATCTATCCGCCGAAAAGCGGCACGCGCGAGGACATTTTTCGGGCGGCGGCGCCCGTCGTGCAAACGCCGCCGCCTACCGAACGCGCCAACAAGTAACGAAGCGTCAGACCTTCTTCACGGACGCTTCGTAGATCTCGTCGATCGACTGCTCGAGCGTCTTGTCGAACTCGCTGTCGCTCATGTCCTTCTTCAGCTCGTTGATGAGCGCGCGCGAGAAGCTCGCGATCATGCCGTGGTTCTGCGCGAGCTTCTTGCACGCGTCGCTGCGCGTATAGCCGCCCGACAGCGCGACGACACGCACGACACGCGGATGCTCGATCAGCGGACGATAGAAATCCGCCTCGTCGGGGATGGTCAGCTTGATCATCACGTTGCTCGATTCCGGCAGCGCGTCGAGGCCCTTCAGCAATTCGTCGCGCAGAATCTTTTCCGCGCCTTTCTTGTCCGGGCTCTTGATCGAGACTTCGGGTTCGAGAATCGGCACGAGACCGTGCTTGATGATCTGCGCGCCCACTTCGAACTGCTGCTTCGCCACGGCGGCGATGCCCTTTTCGTCGGCTTGATGGATCACCGAGCGCATCTTCGTGCCGAAGATGCCGAGCTTCACGGCGCGCGCCAGAAGATCGTCGAGACCGGGGATCGGCTTCATGATCTGCACGCCGTCGGCTTCGGCTTCGAGACCCTTGTCGACCTTCAGGAACGGCACGACGCCGCGGTCTTCCCACAGGAACGTGGGAACGGGCTTGCCTTCCGCTTCGCCGTCCATCGTGCGCTCGAACAGAATCGCGCCGATCACCTTCTTGCCCGTGAACGAAGGCGCCGTGATGATACGCACGCGCATTTCATGCATCAGCTTGAACATTTCGGCGTCGCCGTTGTAGGCGTCGTCCGGAATTCCGTATTGCCGCAGCGCGCCGGGCGTCGATCCGCCGCTCTGATCCAGAGCAGCGATGAAACCATCCTTCTCAGCCATTTGCGCGAGCATCTTTTCGTTAGCCACGAACATTTCCTCCTCGAAGTTCAAACACCGGACTTGTGCGCGCACAGTCCGGGCTTATGGTTCAGCTTCTGCAAGTGTAAAGGTTTTGACGGGCGCTCAAGTCGTGCAAATCCGCCATTTGCGCGCAAATGGAGTGATGTCGTGCGCTGGCGCACGGCCCGCGACAAGAAAACTTCAGGAAGGAGCGGAATTGAGGCCGCCCGCGTTGCCGGATCGCCAGACGATGCCGAGGGCGCGCTTGAAGAGCGATGGCGCGCCCGTGAAGTCGCCGGCTTGCGGCAGTTGCGCATGATCGTTCGATGCTTCCGATGCAGCTTCGATCGCCTCCGGTTCGGGAACGGGCTCCGGAACCGGCGCGAGCTTTTCGCGCGCGTCGCCGCAACGCTGGTTCAGCACGCGGCGCATGTCGGGGTCGTCGATCAGCGCTTGCGCGGTCGCCATGCCGCGCTCGAATTGCAGCGCATAGGCGATATCGGTGAAATCTTCGTAGCGGCCGCTATCGGCCAGCTCGTACGCCAGTTCGAGCGTGCGCCGGCGTTTCCATGCATCGAGATCGTCGTGGGCCGTGCTCAAGGTGTCCTCTTCTTCGCGATGAGGTGCCGAAGATGTTAGCCCGCGCCAAACTTTTTTCCGTTGTCGCGTCACAACAAGCAGACGAAAAGCATTCACGATTTCAAACAAAAACCGCTTGCCTGAAGCACTGGATTCGCGATAGTCCTCGCTTGACAAGGCTCGTGTAAGGTATTTAATTCACTCACCCGCCTCGCTGCGAAATGATGGGCGGCCGCCGACATGTCCTGTCTGCGCTGTGAAGCAGTCCCGACGTATGGATGTTCGCTCCGGTGCGGAGCGCGATGTGCCTTTATCGGAGCCGCGTCATGAACCCGCTTTCAGGAAGTCCGGCACGCGTGGCCGCTCTCGCTCTCGGCTGCGCGCTCGTCACGTCTTTAACCGGATGCGGCGGCTCCGATTCCACCGATACGTCCGCCCCCGACGCCATCACGCAGATCATGAAAAAGCCCATGTATCAGGGCGCGACGTGGGCATTGCGCGTCGTCGATCTGAACTCGGGCGATCTCGTCTACGACATGAATTCGAACGCGCAGGTGTATGTGGCGTCGGTGCGCAAGGTGTTTTCGCTCGGCGCGGCGCTCGATCAATACGGGGCGCAGCATCAGTTTCAGACGCCGGTGTATCGCACGGGAACCGTCGATGCGGCCGGCACGCTCAACGGCAATCTCGTGCTCGTCGCGAGCGGCGATCTCTCGATGGGCGGCCGCACGAACGCCGACGGCACGCTCGCCTGGACCAACTTCGACCACAACGAAGCGAACAATCTCGGCAACGCGCAGATCACCGCGCCCGATCCGCTCGCGGGCTACGACGCGCTCGCGGCGCAGGTGGCGGCAGCGGGCATCAAGAAGGTCAACGGCGAAGTCGTCATCGACGATCGGCTTTTCGAACCCTTCGACTTTCGCGGCGAATTTCAATTGCGGTCGATCTTCGTGAATGACGATGTCGTCGATACGATCATCTCGCAGGGCAGCGCCGGCTCGGCGACGCCGGTGGACTATCGGCCGAAATCATCGGCGTTCACGGTGCAATCCACGTTGATGACAGCGGCGGCGGGCACCGAGGCGAAAATCACCGTCACGCCGACGGACCCGACCTGCTTCGGCTCGCTTGCCTGCACCGGCACGATCGGCGGTTCGATTCCGGCGAATTACGTGCCGCCGATCGTGCCGAATTTCCCGGTCATCCGCACGTTCCGCATCACCGCGCCGCAGAACTATGCGCGCACGGTGCTCATCGAGGCGCTCGCGCGCGCCGGCGTGAGGGTCACGGCGCCGGCTGTCGAAAACAACCCGACGCAACTTCTGCCCGCGAAGAATTCATATTCCGCCGATACGCGCGTCGCGCAGCTCACATCGCAGCCGTACAGCGAATATTCGAAGTGGATTCTGAAGGTCAGCTACAACATCGGCGCGGACACGAGCCTCATGCTCTTCGGCGTCGCGAACAACGGTTCGACCACGCTTCAGTCGGCGCTCGCGGCGGAGAACGCGAAGCTATCCGCCGCGCCGTTCAACGTGCCGATGAGCCAGACGCATTTCATCGACGGCAGCGGTGGCGGCGAAACGACGGCGACGCCGGTCGCGGTCATCGCGATGTTGCGCGCGATGAACGGCCGTCCGGCGTTCCCGGCGTATCTGGATTCGATGCCCTTTCTCGGCGTCGACGGCTCGCTCGCGAGCACGACCGACTTCGAAGCCGATCCGACGCTCGCGGGCGCGAAAGGCAAGGTGTACGCGAAGACGGGAACGTACGTGACCGGCACCGAAAACCCCGACGGCACCGCGACGACCACGCTCAAAGGTCAGGCGCTCGCGGGTTATATCGACGCGAAAAGCGGACGAAGGCTCGCGTTCGCGCTGATCGTGAACAACGTGCCGATCAGCGACGTGCCCGACATCATCAACGTGTTCAACGACGAAGGCACGATCGCGGCGAACATCTGGAAGCTGCAGTGAGCCGCTTTCGGCTCACCATGCGCCGGCGAACGCCAGCACCGCGCGATTGAACGCGCCGGGACTCGCGACGTTCATGCCGTGCGATGCGCGCGCGATCGTCTGACGCTCCGCGAACTCGATCCACTCTTCGAGCTTCTCGACGTTGTTGCGGAACATGCGCGGGCTTTTCTCGCCGTCGATCAGCAGCGTGCGGCACTTGATGTCGCGCGCCGCTTCGCGCGTGTATGCGGGCAGCGGATCGCGGAATTGCTTCGGCAGCGTGAGCGCGTTATCCAGCGCCATGCGACGGAAGCTCTCCGTGCTCTTCTTCCAAAAGCCCGGCATGCTGACCGAATCCACGAACATTTCGAGGCCGCGGTCGAATTCGCCCTGTTCGATCAGCTCGGCCACGCGCGTGCGCAGCGCGTTGGTCGCGGGCGGCAGCGTGGCGGGCGTGGCCTGCGGCGAGGTTTGCAGCGGACCGCCCGGATCGGCGAGCGTGAGCGTCTTCACGAGCCGTGGATACTCGCGCGCCAGATGAAACGCGACGCAGCCGCCGCGCGAATGCCCGACGAGATGCACAGGCGCGAGATCGAGCGCCTCGATGAACTCCGCCATTTCCGCGACATGCGCTTCCCAGCCGAATTCGCCTTGCACGAAAGCATCGACGGCGGGCCAGTAATGCGACAGGCTCGGCGCGATCACGCGGAAATGCTTCGCGAGCGGCAAAATCTGCGCGTCCCAGTAGCGGTAATCGCACAGCGAGCCATGCACGAGAACGAGCGGCTCGCCCTCGCCGCACTCGATATACGGCACGGAAATGCCCGATTTCGTCGTGGCAAACGACGGTTCAGGCAGACCTTGCACGGCAGTGAGGACGGAGAGATCGGTTCGCGCGTTCATGAGTTAGCTCCTTGGATGCGACTATGCGCCGCGGCGAAGCAAAAGAAAAACGCATAATTTTGATAGGATCGTTCAGAATTTCTGATAGCAACCGGTCGCTCACCATGAAAGCGCTCGATCTGGACGTCCTTTCGATGATCATCGCCGTCGCGGATACCGGCAACATCAGCCGCGCGGCGGAGCTCGTGCATCGCTCGCAGTCGGCGGTCAGCATGCAGATCAAGACGCTGGAAACCGCGCTGGGCAAGGCGCTGTTCGTGCGCAAGCCGCGCAGCGTGGTGCCGACGCAGGACGGCGAAGTGCTCCTCACCTACGCGCGGCGCATGATCGCGCTGCGCGACGAGGCATGGGCGGCGGTCGTACGGCCGGACGTGACGGGACGCGTGGTGATCGGCGTGCCGGACGATTACGCGTCGTCGCTTTTTCCGCCGATCCTCAAGAAATTCTCGGCGACGTATCCGAAAGTCGAGATTCAGGTGGTCGGCCTGCCGAGCGTCGCGCTCGCGCCGATGGTGAAAGACGGCTCGGTCGATCTTGTCTGCGCGACGCGCGTGAAGGGTTTGTCGGGCGAATTTCTCCGCCACGAGCCGATGGTCTGGGCCGCCGCGCCCGGCACCGAGATCTGGAAGGAGCGGCCCTTGCCCATCGCCGTGTTTTTGCCGGGCAGCGTCGCGCGCGAAAACGCGATCCGCAGCCTGGAGCGCGCGCGCATCGGCTATCGCACGTCGTATGAAAGTCCGAGCCTGCTCGGTCTGCTGACGATGGCCGAAGCCGGTCTCGCCGTGACGCCGCTCGCGAAATGCGCGGTGCCGGCGCATTTCACGCTGCTCGGGCCGGCGCAAGGCCTGCCCGATATTGGCACGCTCGAAGTGGTTCTGGCGCGCAGCGCGGCGTCGAAACGGCCGCCGTGCGACTTTCTCGCCGAACGCATCATGGCCGAGTTGCGGCGCTGATCTCGGCTTGGATTGCCTGAACACGGCGCGCGGTCCACGCGCGCAACATGCCGTTCGATACGACCATCGGCAACGACGCCGCCATGATCCGGTACACGTCGTTGCGGCGCACCTTCGAGACCTTCCGCGGATCGAGCCACGCTTCGTTGCGCGCGAGCAGGACGAGCGTATCGAGGCCGATCATGATCGGCCAGAGACACGCGAGACGCAGACGGATCGCGCTCGCCGGAATCGCGAGCGTGTAATCGACGGCGTCTTCAAACAGCGCGAGCGACGTGCGCAGCAATTCGAAAAGCACGGGCCGCGCGCGCGCCGACGTTTCGGGCCGCAACACATCTTGCGGCGTGAGGCCATGCCGCGCGAGCATCGATTCGGGCAGATAGCATCGGCCGATGCGCAAATCCTTCGCGCAGTCGCGCAGCACGTTGGTCATCTGCAGCGCCTTGCCGAAGCGCACGCCGAGCGCGAGCATCGTGTCGGGCGCGGCTTTCAGCGTGCCGGGCATATGCGCGTACGTCATCTTCGTCCAGAATTCGCCGACGCAACCCGCGACGAGATACGTATAGCGATCCAGTTCGCCGAATTCCCGCAACGCGACGATCTCGCCCGATGTTTCGTCGGGAAACGTGCGCAGATCGAACTCCATGCCGGTGGAAAGCGTCGTGACGATGTCGCGCACGGCGGCCCGGTCGTCGGCGTTCAATTGCGGCAGGATCGCGAGCGCCGCATCGAGCGATTCGAGCAGCGCGCGTTCGTCCGGCTGCGCCTGCTGCCCCGCGACCTCACCCGCGATGCGCGCGAGCGCGCCGTCGTCGGGCGCACCGTTGATTTGCGCGCGCAGCGAGAGCAGCAATTCCAGCCGACGCTGCGGCGAAATCAGCGATGTATCCGCGATCGTATCGGCGGCGCGCGCAAGCAGATACGCGAGCCCGATGGGGTCGCGCATGCCCGCCGGCAAAATGCGCAGCGTGAGATAAAACGACCGCGACACGCTCTTGAGAAGCGGGCCCAGCAGGAAGGCCCGGGGCGAATTGTTCATGACTTGGATCGGATGACTCGGCCGGAAGCGCGTTGGAAAGCGCGCCGCGGCATTGTATCCGTCCTCGTCGATTTCCTCCGGCAGCGACCGGCTCAGTCACGCGGCCCGTAATCCAGCTTCGGATACCAGTTCGTCCCGCGTCCCTCGGGCGTCATGTCGAACACGGTCCAGAGCGGCATCAGATCGGGCGCGCCGCGCGGATCCTCGTTCGGATCGGCGGTCGAAAAATCCATCTCGCCGCTCCAGAAATGACGGATCACGCCGTCACGCCGCGTGAAGACGTTGAGCGCGGGATCGTCGCCGCCTTCCTTCGATATCGCGTGATAGTCGCGGCTGAAATTGCCGTTCGTATCGGAGAAAAGCCGCAGGTCGCGCCAGCCGCGCTCCTTCTTGAACGCGACGAGTTTCGCGAGCGGCGAACGCGCGATCACCGCGAGCGCCACGCGCTGCTCGATATCGCGCGCCTCGCCGTCCCACGCCGACAAGAGCGACGTGCACATCGGACACGGCCGCTCGCGCTGCGGCCCGAACATGTAGCTATACGTGACGAGCGTGTCCTTGTCGCCGAAGAGCCCGGCGAAATCAACCGCGCCACGCTCGCCGTCGAATCGATAATCGCCCGTCACTTCGCCGCCGGGCGGCAACGCGCGACGCATCTGCGCGACGCGCTCGATATGCCGGCGCAAGTCGATTTCCTCGGCCAGCAACGCGGTGCGCGCCCGGCGATATTCGGCGCTTTCGTTGGGAAATCTCATCGTCGCGCGCTGCGCGAGTTCATCGGCGGGAATGTAGTTCGTGGTCGTGCTCATATCCGATCTCCTTTCAGAATGGGCGATTCAGTCGCGGTCCGGCGCGCCGAGCGGAAACAGCGACCGGTAAGGCCGCGCTTCGTCGACGGCGCGCGCGAACGACGGCCGCGCGAGCAGCCGCTTGCGATACGCGATCACGTTCGAATACCGCTCCGCGATGCGATGACACCAGTCCGCATAGAACAGGAACGGCGCGGCGCCGCAATCCGCGAGGCTGAACGCGTCGCCCGCCGCCCATTCGCGCGCGGACATCTTGCGATCGAGAAACGCGTACGACGTGTCGAGCATCGCGCGGGCATCGGCGACGCCGCGCGCGTCGCGCTCGTGCGGATCGCGCATCGCGTCGAAAACGATCTTCTGCTGCGGCGTGGACACGTAGTTGTCGAAGAAACGATCCATCCAGCGCGTTTCGAGCGCGGCGCGCGGATCGTCGGGAACGAGGCGCACCGGGCCGGCGTGATACAGCCCGAGATATTCGATGATGACCGTCGATTCGATCACCGGGCTGCCGTCGTCGACGAGCACGGGAAAGCGCTTCATCGGCCAGATTTCGGCGAGTTCGGCCATCGAATGCGGCGTTTCGGGTGTCAGCGCGCGCCATTCGAACGGCGTGCCGTTCTCATACAGCGCCACCAGAACTTTCTGACAGTAAGACGAAAAGGGATGTGCATAGAGTTGCAGGCTCATCGGGCTGTCTCCAGATAGTCGAGCGGATTGCGGACGCGGCGCAGCGATCGCGACATTTGCAGCGCCGGCTACTTCCACGACGAACGGCAGCGCTACGGATCGACCATGAATCGAGAAATTTTGTTGTGCGCCGCAGCGTGAACGCTGCCGATTTGCTAACGTGCGCGCTCGAAGAAATTCCAACCCGGACATCGTGTGCATTGTCCGTCGAGGCCGGTCTAAAAGAATGAAGCGCAAAAGCAAAATCGAGATCGTCTTTGCCGACGATCGCCCCGTCGTTTTATATGGGCTGCAAAGCTGGTTCGAGTCGAGTGACCGGTTTCGGGTGTCGGCGTGCGTCAGGAACGCCGATAAATTGCTCGCGAGGCTGAAGACGACGAGCTACGACGTAATCGTGCTGAGTTGCGGCATGGAAGGCTCGCCGGCTGACGACTTCGCGTTTTTGCGGGAGATGCGCGCGGCGTGTCCGGCTACGCCGGTCGTCGTTTTCACCGACGGAACCAACGCCCACGCGCTCGCCGAGACGCAGCGCGCAGGCGCGGCGGGCCTCGTGAGCTTGCGCGAGGGCGCGGGCGAGTTCGAACGCGTATGCGAGCGCGTGCTTTCCGGCGCGACAGGGATCGTCTCGGCGCGCATCGCCGCTTATCGCGACGCCGCCGTTTCTTCCGATGCCGCGCCCGACTATTGCGGCGAAAGCATGAGCGTCACGCAGTTGACCGTGCGGGTCTGACTGCGGCGACGTTATCCGCCGGTACTTTGGCGATTTCGTGCGGATTCTTGCTCTTCGGGAATCCGACGTCTCGCCCGTCTTCGAATCCCTTTTCGTATGCGCGCTGATCGAGCGACTTGAATAGCGGCTCGATTTCGTCGACGTGCACGCGGATCAGTTCCATGAGCGGCTTGACGAGCGCGGCGCTGTCCTCGGTTTCTTTTGCATGGCTGACGACTTGCACCATTGCGCGCAGCGTTTTTGCTCGTTGAGCGCAGTAGTCGCTCAGCGGCATCGAATACGTGATGACTGCATGACCGTGGTCATTGACCGAGACGTTCATTCTGGATTCCATGGTCACTCTCCATCGGACGTTGTGGGAAGCCACACTGTAGAAGCCTCCCCCCGCCACGGACCACTAGACAATTCCGATCATGCGCGCAGATACGTGGCTACCACCGCGCTCTTGAGCCGATCGAGTGCTTGCTGCCGCCGTTTCAATACCAGAAGAAATTCGACCATCATCAGATCGTGTTTCAGGCGATCGTCCATTATCGAGGCGGCTTCGATCTGTTTAATCAGCGTGTAAATCCGAACCGCGCACTGTTTGTCGCTCAAAAGCGACGTGTCGAGCTCTTGTTGCAGACATTGAATGGCGCTGACGAGGTCATATTGATTCATGCGGCGGGCATAAGCGAAAGAGGTTTGCAAGCGCGTCTCTCGTAGTAAGCAATGCGTATGCCCTAACGCGGTGAAGCGTGAAAAGCAAAGCACAATAAAACGTTTGTTGCGTGCATTCCGAAGCTTTCTAATTACAGGCTCGAATTCACGACGAGCCGACAAGATGGCTGACCTGACATCCACGCGCGACACCTATCGCTCGGGACACGCGTCTCGCGCGCTGATTTCCAAAGACGTGCTCTACCGATGGCTCTCCTGGACCATCCCCGCAATCGTGGTGCTGCTATGGGAAATCGCGGCGCGCCTCGGACTGATCGCGCCGCAGGTCCTCCCGGCACCGAGCAGCGTCTTCGAAACGGCCGTCCACATGGCGCAAAACGGCGAACTCTTCGTGCACCTGGGCGTGTCGCTGCTGCGCGCCGCGGGAGGCTTCGTCATCGGCGGAACGATCGGGCTCGCGCTCGGCATCGCCGTCGGATTCTCGCCGCTCGCGCAAGCGCTCCTCGACCGCTCGATCCAGATGGTGCGCGCCATTCCTTTCCTGGCGATGCTGCCGCTCGTCATCGTCTGGTTCGGCGTCGGCGAAATCGCCAAGATCTTTATGGTCGCGCTCGCGGTGCTCTTCCCGATCTACATCAACACGATGCTCGGCATTCGCCAGATCGATTCGAAACTGATGGAACTCGCCCGCGTGATCGGCCTGAACCGAACGGCGATCGTGCGACGAATCATCCTTCCCGGCGCAATGCCGTCGATCCTCACCGGCGTGCGTTACGCGCTCGCCCACGCGTGGCTCGCGCTCGTCATCGCCGAGACGCTGGCCACGACGAAAGGCATCGGGTTCCTCGCGATGGACGCCCGCGAATTCCTGAACACCAACGTCATTCTGCTCACCATCATCATCTACGCGATCATCGGCGTCGTCGCGGATGCGCTCGTGCGCCTGCTCGAAGCCCGCTATCTCTCGTGGCACGCGAACTACGCGAAAGGGGCGCGCACATGACGGCCATCGTTACGCGCCGCGACGCGCGCGTCGGTTCGCCGGCGCTGGCGGTGTCCGTGCGCGGACTGCAAAGACGCTATGGCAGCCGCGTCGTCATCGATGCACTGGACCTCGATATTCGCAAAGGCGAATTCGTCGCGCTGCTCGGCGAAAGCGGATGCGGCAAGACAACGCTGCTACGCGCGCTCGCGGGGCTCGATTCCCCCGACGCCGGGTCGATCCGCGCGCCGGAACGTCCGTCCGTCGTGTTTCAGGAGCATCGCCTGCTGCCCTGGTCGACGTTATGGCAGAACGTCGCGCTCGGCTACGAGAATACGATTGGCCGGACGGGCGCGGCGCGCGCGCTGGCCGAAGTCGGACTCGCCGGCCGCGAGGACGACTGGCCGCGCAATCTGTCAGGCGGTCAGGCGCAGCGCGTGGCGCTGGCGCGGGCGCTCATCCACGATCCCGCGCTGCTGCTGCTCGACGAGCCGTTCGCCGCGCTGGATGCGCTCACGCGCATCCGCATGCACGGTCTCGTCAAGGAACTCGTCGCGCTGCATCGGCCAGGCGTGCTGATCGTCACGCATGACGTCGACGAAGCGCTCACGCTCGCCGACAGGATTCTCGTCATGCGCGCCGGACGCATCGCGGCGTCATTCGAACCCGGCGAACACGCGCCGCAGGCACTGCGCCCCGCCCTGCTCGCGGAACTCGGCGTCCGGTCTCACTGATCACTTTTCCATAAGACAAGAAGGACGAGCATGAACGACTCATCGCTGAGCCGCCGCCGGTTGCTGCGCGCGGCGGGAGGCCTCCTGGCCGGCGCCGCGACCGGCGGATTGTTCCCGGCACGCGCGGCCGAGCCGCGCAAGCTGACGCGCAACACCGATACGGTCCGCATCGGCTGGGGTTACGGCAGCCTGCCCGACATCGCGAAGCAGCGCGGCGTGTTCGAGAAGACGCTCGCCGCGAAAGGCATCAAGGTCGAATGGGTCGGCCCTTTCCCGAACCATGCGCCTTCGATACAGGCCGTGGTCGGCGGCAGCGCCGACTTCGGATTCTGGGGATCGACGACTCCCGCACTCGCCGCGATGCTCGCCGGCTCGCCGATCGTCTTCACCGCGTTCGACATCTATTCGCCGCGCTCGACGGCCATCATCGCGAAGAAGTCGAGCGGCATCGAATCCGTCGCCGATCTCGCGGGCCGCAAGGTCGCCGTCAACCGGTCGGGGCTTGGCGAATTCCTGTTGATCGCCGCGCTGGAGAAGCATCGCGTCGATCGCGACAAGGTCCAGTTCGTCTATCTGAATCCGCCCGACGCGGCGCCCGCCTTCGCGCAAGGCAAAGTCGACGCTTGGTCGATGTGGTCGCCCGGCGTCGACATCTCGCGCTTCTCGAACGACGCGAAAGACATCTTCAACGAAGGCCGCGATCTGGATTTTCTGATCGATTACAGCTCGCTCGTCACGCGCCGCAAGTTCACCGAGGAGAATTCCGAGCTGATCCGCGCGGTGATCGATGCGTATTACGTGGAAGGCGCGTGGCAGTCGGCGCATTCCGCCGAAGCCGAATTGCTCGTGCAGCGCGAGGGCAAATATCCGGATCAGGTGCGCGACTATCTCGCAAGCCTCAAGCGCGTCAATCAGTTTCACGAGCCCGACGATGCCGCTTTCATCGCGCAATTTCAGCGCGCCGCCGACTGGCTGGCCGAGCGCAAGATCATCAACTCGCGCATCAAGGTCGCGGATTACAGCATCAAGGTGTGAATCGAGGAGCGCACGAATGTCTGACGTCAACTATCCGACGAGCGCCGGACCGACGCTCGTCTCCCCGCTGTCCGCCGCGCTCGGCTTTTCGGAGATCATCGGTGACATCGCCGCGACTGCCGCCGAGCGCGAACGCGGGCACCGGCTGCCGCACGAAGAGATTGCAAAGCTCAAGGCGCTCGGCTTCGGCGCGCTGCGTCTTCCCGTCGATGCAGGCGGAAGCGGCGTTTCGCTGAACGGGCTTTTCATCGTCGCACGCGATCTCGCCGCGGCGGATTCGAACATCGCCCACGCGTTTCGCAATCATCTGTGGCAAGTGGAAGCCGCGCTCCGGAGACGCGAGCAACCGTTCCATACGCGCGTGCTGGAGCTGACCGCGCAGAAGAAGACCATCGGCCTGAGCTTCGTCGACAGCGACGTGGTCGCCGCCGGCGCGCGTCCGACCAAAGTCCTCAGTCGGCTCGAATGGGATGCGTCGCGCGACGTGTACGTCGGCTCCGGCGACAAGATCTACGCGACGGGCAATCTGTATAACGACGCGTTCACCGGCCTCGCCGTGGAAAGCCGCGCGGGCCGCACCGTGCAGTACGTGCTGGAACGCGGCGCGGGCGTCGACGACGACGATGACTGGCAAGGCTTCGGCCAGCGCCTCACAGGTTCGGGAACGGCGCGGTTTCGCGATGTGACGGTTCCAGCCGCGCAGCTTTATCCGCCCGATCCGCCGAAGTCCGATGAAGCCGCGCCCTGGGGCTTTACGTTTCATCAGGTTTATCTCACCAACTGCATCGCGGGCATCGTGCGGCGCGTGGCGCTGGACGCCGTCGACGTGCTGCGCGCGCGGGGACGCAACTTCTATCACGGTGAAGCCGCGCATCCCGTCGATGAACCCGTGCTGCAATCGCTGCTCGGCCGTATCCGCGCGTATTCGGCGAGCGTCGAAGCGATCGCGGATCGCGCGGCCGGCGCGTTGCAGCGCGCATGGGATCGACACGGCACACGCGACGAATACGAGGCGACGCTCGCGGCCACGCTCGCGGCATCGGAAGCCAAGGTCGTGATCGACGATCTCGCCCCGCAGATCGCAAGTTGGCTGATCGATCTCGGCTCGGGCTCCGTCGTGTCGCGCGTCGGCGCGCTGGA
Source organism: Caballeronia zhejiangensis (assembly GCF_000698575.1). Taxonomy (GTDB): domain Bacteria; phylum Pseudomonadota; class Gammaproteobacteria; order Burkholderiales; family Burkholderiaceae; genus Caballeronia; species Caballeronia zhejiangensis. The sequence continues at coordinate 98,529 of NZ_JFHD01000015.1, read as the reverse complement.
CCGGCACTGGCGCAACATCAAGGTGATCGCGTCGCACAATCCGCGCGTCTACAAGGAACGCTTTCTCGGACAGAACCTGCTGACCGGGCAATTGCCGCCCACGGGCGCGTTCTTCTGATCGCGCGCGCCGTCCCTTGTCGAAGGCGGACGGGACGGCGCGCTTTCTTAGTCGAGCAGACGTCGCACGCGCGGCACGACTTCGTGCGCGAAGCGGGCCATGTCGGCCTCGAAGGGCTGGAATTGCAGCATGAAGAGTTCGATGCCCGCGCGATGAAAGTCGACGATGCGCCGCGCGACCGTGTCGTAATCGCCGACGAGGTCCGCGGCCGTGCCGCCGTTCGACCCGACGCGCGCCGATCGCGCGAAGGTCTGGTGCATCACCGCGTTCGGATCGGTATTGGCCTTTTGCCGTTCGCGCAGCGGCTTGTCGAGTTCCGCCAGCGCGAACAGATGTTCGAGATGAGCCTGCGCTTCGTCCTGCGTCTCGCGCGCGATCACGAACGCCGACAGGCCGAAGCGCAAAGGCTCGTGCCCCGCCGGGCGCGCGCGGGCGGAGACATCGGCGATCAGGGCCGCAACGTCGTCGTGCGGCTGGCCGTTGATGAACCACACATCGCCATGCGCCGCGACGAGCGAGCGCGCCGGCTCCGACTCGCCGCCGACATAGATGCGCGGACGCGCGCGAAACGGATCGGCGGGCCGTAACTGATAGTCGTCGATCCGGAAGTTGTCGCCGCGATGCTTCACGGCTTCTCCGCGCAGCAACGCATCGACGACCGAGATCCACTCGCGTCCGTACGCATAGCGCTCGTCATGCTCCGCGAAGCCGATGCCCGCGCGCTCCAGCTCCGGACGATTCCACGCATTGACGAGGTTGATCGCGAAGCGTCCGCCGCTGATGTGCTCGATCTGCTGCGCCATCTTCGCGAGCACGACCGGATGATAGAGATAAGGCTTGATCGCCGCGATGATCTCGATGCGCGACGTAAGCGCAGCCAATGCCGCCGATGCCGTCCACGCTTCGAGCTGATCGAGCGAAGGATCGTGCGGATTGATCGTGTGCTGGGCGACGAGCACGGAGTCGTAACCGAGGCGCTCGGCCTCTAGCACGAGCGCCTTGTTGCGCGCCCACGAGGCATCGTAGGGCTCGGCGGGATCCTGCAACGCCGCGCGACTGCCATGCACGAGCGCCCAGACGCCGAAGCGGGGAAGATTGGACATCGCTTGAATGAACCGAAGGACAGGTTGGAGAGGATGCTCATGCTAACGCCGGGGCCGCCCGCGGCGATCCAATTTCTATCGATAAGGAATTATCCATTTGGCATTTGAAGACTCGGGAAACTGTCTTCCTGAGCGCAGTTCTTCCGATAACCATATGACGGCGCACGGCGAATATGCGAAGCACGCGCCGCGTCATTTGCTACGCACGATTGCTTCGTAGCCGCGGCACGCAAAGTGCCTATAGTCGAAGGCTTCACCACATCATTTCGTCCGTTCCATGAAACCTTCGATCCATCGCCGCGCGCTGATCGCCGGCATCGCATCCATCGTTCTCGCTGCTATGGCGCCCGTTCAAGCACACGCCGAAACGCGCGAAGTGGTCATCGGCTATCAGGACATGGTCGTGCCCTGGCGTTATGCGCAGGCGAGCGGCGCCGTCGAGAAAGCCACCGGATACAAGGTCACGTATCGCAAGCTCGGCAGCGGCGCGGATGTCATTCGCGCGCTCGCATCGGGCTCCATTCAGTTGGGCGAAGCCGGCTCCAGCCCGATCGCGGCGGGCTTGTCGCAAGGCGTCGACCTTTCGCTGTTCTGGATTCTCGACAACATCAACGACGCCGAGGCGCTCGTCGCGCGCAACGGCTCGGGCGTAAGCAAGCTCGCGGATCTGAAAGGCAAGACGCTCGGCGTGCCGTATGTGTCGACGTCGCATTTTCATGCGCTCGTCGCCTTGCAACAGGCAGGCGTCGATCCGTCGACGGTGAAGATCGTCAATCTGCGTCCGCCGGAGGTCGCGGCGGCGTGGGAACGCGGCAATATCGACGCGACGTATATCTGGGACCCGGTGCTCGCCAAAGCCAAGCAGAACGGCAAAGTGCTGATCACGTCGGGCGAAGTGGCGAAGGAATCGGGCAAGGCGACCTTCGACGGCTTCGTCGCGTCGCGCAAGTTCGCGCAGGACAATTCGGCGTTCCTGAACGGTTTCGTCAAAGTGCTCGCCGATACCGACGCGCAATACCGCGATCACAAAGCCGACTGGACCGCCGCGTCGAAACAGGTGCAGGCCGTCGCGCAGGAATCCGGCGCGAATCCCGCCGACGTGCCCGCGAGTCTCGCGCTCTACGCCTTCCCGAGCGCGGGCGAGCAGGCGTCGCCGACCTGGCTCGGCGGCGGAGCGCAATCCGGGGCGGCAAAGTCGCTCGCGGCAACCGCTCAGTTCCTCAAACAGCAGGGCACGATTCAGAACGTGCTCGCGGATTACTCCACGGGCGTCGATCCGCGCTTCGTGCAGCAGGCCGCGAAATGACATCGCTTTCCATCCGCAACCTCGGCGTCACGTATGAAGGCGCGAGCACGCCCGCGTTGCAAGGCGTCGACTTGCAGATCGGCAGCGGCGAGTTCGTCGTGGCGCTGGGTGCATCGGGATGCGGCAAGACCACGCTGCTGAATTGTCTCGCGGGTTTCCTGGAGCCGACCGAAGGCGAAGCGTCGCTGAATGGCGAACCGATCGACGGGCCCGGCGCCGAGCGTGGCGTCGTGTTCCAGAAGCATGCGCTGATGCCGTGGCTGAACGTCATCGACAACGTCGCGCTTGGCTTGCGTTTTCGCGGCGTGAAGCGCGACGAGCGCCGCGAGATCGCGCGTCGCACGCTCGCGCTCGTCGGCCTCGCGCAACATGAACACGCGAAGGTCTACGCGCTGTCGGGCGGGATGCAGCAGCGCGTCGGAATTGCGCGCGCGCTCGCGAGCGATCCCGAAGTATTGCTGATGGACGAACCGATGGGCGCGCTCGACGCCCTCACGCGCGAAACCGTGCAGGAACTCGTGCTCGACGTTTGGGCGCGCACCGGAAAGACGGTGTTCTTCATCACGCACAGCGTGGAAGAGGCACTCTTTCTGGCGACGCGCCTCGTGCTGATGACGCCAGGTCCGGGCCGCATCGAAGAGGTGCACGAACTGCCCTTCTCGCGGGACTACGTTCGCAGCCGCGATGCGCGCGCCGTCAAATCGTCGCCCGCGTTCATCGAATGGCGGGAGCGGCTGACGCGCCGCCTGCATCGCACCGAGACGGAGGCGGCGTGAACCGGCCCGCTCACGATGTCCCGCTGCCGAACGCCCCAAGCGCATCGCCAGCCACGCGACGCGTCACCCGCACGAAGCATCGCGCGCGCTATCGCGGGATGCCGGGCGCGGGGCCGACCGCACTGCCCAGCGCGCTGTGCGTCGCGACGCTCGCGGCATTGTGGTGGGCGGCCACGCATTTCCACTGGCTGCCGCCGCTCTTTCTGCCTTCGCCCGAGGCGGTCTGGCAGGCGTTCATCGACGCGTTGCACGGACGGCTTCAGGGCGGATTGCCGCTCTCGGAGCATCTCTTGTGGAGCGCGATCCGCGTGTTCGGCGCGTTCGCGCTCGCGGTTGTCACGGCGGTGCCGGTCGGAGTTCTGATGGGCGTGAGCCGCATCGCGCGCGGCGTGCTCGATCCGCCGCTCGAGTTCTATCGGCCGCTGCCGCCGCTCGCGTATCTACCGCTCGTCGTCATCTACTTTGGTATCGATGAAACCGCGAAGATCGTCGTCATCTGGCTCGCCTGCTTCGCGCCGATCGCGATGGCCGCGCGCGCCGGCGTCAGGAGCGCGACTGCCGAGCAGGTGAACGCCGCGTGGTCGCTCGGCGCGAACTTCGGGCAAGTCGTGCGGTTCGTCGTGCTGCCCGCCGCGCTGCCCGAAATACTGACGGGCCTGCGCATCGCCGTGGGCTTCGGCTGGACCACGCTCGTCGCCGCCGAAATGGTCGCCGCGACCGCCGGCCTGGGCCAGATGGTGCTCAACGCGTCGAGCTTTCTGCGCACCGACGTGGTGGTGATGGGCATCGTGCTGATCGGCGCGATCGCGTGGATTTTCGACTTCGGCATGCGCGCGCTGGAGCAGCGGCTCGTGCCGTGGAAAGGACGCTGAGCCGCAAGGGCCTGGCGTCGCGGCGAACTTGGAATCGGCTGGACTCCTGATCCAGTAAGGGTTCCCTATCCGGCAATAAGGAAAATTAATTATTGACGTACTGCTGCTGAAAGGCAGAATCTCTCGGAAACAATCCTAATAAGTATTTCAGCGACGCGACACGCTGAGAACAGATTTCCTTCCGCCATGCGTTGACGTGGTCTCTATACATGGAGAACAAAATGAGAAGGATACGAGGGATGGTCCTGGCTATTTCATCAGGAGTATTGATCAGTGCATGCGGCGGCGACGCCGGCTCCGATGTCTCAGGCCAGAGCACGAAAAGCATCGCAGGACAGCCGGCTTCACAGACCGAATCGACGACCAAGGGCTACGCGTTGTCGACCGTCATCTGGAGCCGCGTTCCCATCGGCGTGTGCTGGGACATGAACAACGCGGATTTCGCGCGCTTCGCGTCGGCACGAAACTGGAGCCGCCTCGCAGTTCAGGAAACCTGGGAACAGCATTCGGGCGTGCGTTTCACAGGCTGGCAGCAATGCACGAATGACCCCAATTACTTCGGGATCCGAATCAGCGTCGATGACAGCGCGCAGAGCGGGCCGCATACTTTCGGCCTCGGCGCGATGCTGAACAACGCGGTCGGCGGAATGGCGCTCAACTTCACGTTCAGGAACTGGAGTCAAAGTTGCCAGGGACGCGAAGAATACTGCATACGCCGCATCGCCGCGCACGAATTCGGTCACGCGCTGGGCTTCGCGCACGAGCAGAACCGGCCCGACACGCCTTCGACCTGCAACGAGCCCGCGCAGGGCACGAACGGCGACACGACGATCGGCGCGTGGGATGTCGCTTCGATCATGAATTACTGCAATCCCGAATGGAACGGTGACGGCAAGCTGAGCGCCACCGACATCGACATGGTGCAGAAATACTATGGGCCGCCGCCTTCCACTCAGACGGTGTACACGCTGACGCGTGCGCAGGCGCCGGCGCGGATTACCGCCTACGAGTTTCCTTCGCGCGCTGTGAAGGCGTCGATCGATCTTTCGCTGGGCGGCGACTATCAGCGCGTCGATCAGATGTTCGCAAGCGCCGACGGCAAGCGGCTGCACGTGCTGATGGAGCGAAATTCGACGTCCGTCGATCTCGCCACCATCGACACCGCGAGCAACAAGGTCGTGCGCATCACGCCCATCGGTCCGATGTTGACGACGTTCACCGGCTATGGTTTTCAGCCCGCGTTGACCGGAAATCAGGTCTATCTGTGGAACAAAAATATCATCCACGTCGTCGATACGGATTCGGGAACGCTCGTCAGAATGCTCGTGCTGCCGAAAGAATTCAGCGTCATCAAGATCGCGACGGCCGCCAATGACAGCGAGCACATCTTCGCGCTCGCGAACGAGCGGGGAACGAGGCTGGAGGTGCTGCGCATCGAATCGGCGAGCGGCTTCATCAGGGGCGGCTATCCGGCCGGTTCGGCGCCGGCGGCGCCGCGCGATGAGTTCACCGTCACGCCGGATGCGAAGAAAGCGTATTTCGTCGGATTCGCGTCGCCGAATGCACAGGGCAATCTCACGGAGATGGACCTGGAGAGCGGCTTCACGCGCGTGCTGACCGATCTGCCGGAGAAGAATCCGAAGTTCATCGCGGCGATCAACAATCAGCAAATTCTCTTCGCCGATGACAATGCCAACAGCCCGAGCTCGGTCATCCTCTACGACGTGACGAGCAGAAGCAAGACGACCGCGCTGAGTTCGTCGAAGTCGATGGCGTATCTCCAGTACGAGCCGAAAACGAAATCCATTCTTCTGGAGCAGGACGGCGTCTGGTCCGTCAATCAGTTGAGGCAGCGCGCGGACGGAAAATACAGAGACGTCGATCTCGGCCTGCGATCGTTCAGCAGCGGTTCGGCGTATGGCGGCGTCGCTCCGTTCGTGCTCGTGACGCGTTGATGTTCAAGGCGGCGCGCCAGTGGCATGATTGTCGGGTCGACCCGATCGTGCAGCGCTGGCCCGGAGGTGGCACATGTCCGTCTTTCTCGAAGTCGAGCACGTCACGACCTATCGCTACAACACGCCGGTGGAATTCTCGCCGCATCGCGTGATGTTCCGGCCGCGCGCCGCGCACGATATCCGCGTGCTGTCGGCGACGCTCGCGGCCGCTCCGCACAGCACGCAGTACTGGATGCACGACGTGTTTTCCAATTCGGTCGCGGTCGTCGAGCCGCGCGTGCCCGCCGACACGCTCGAACTGCGCGCGCGTTTCGTCATCGAGCATTTCGGCATCAGGAATCTGGAGTTGCCGGTCGCGCCCGAAGCCGAGAATTATCCGTTTCAGTACGCCGATGAGGACCGGCTCGATCTGGCGTCTTTCCTGCCGCCGCAGTATCCCGACGATCAGCCGATGCTGCGCGACTGGGTCGCGCAGTTTCTGCCCCGGCGCGGCGTCACGCACACGCGCGACATTCTGGGGAACATCAACGCCGCCATTCGCAGCGACTTTCAGTATCAGTCGCGCGACGCGATGGGCACGCAGCGTCCGTCGGAGACACTGAATCGGCGCAGCGGCACCTGTCGCGATTTCGCGCTGCTGATGATGGAAGTCGTGCGCGGACTCGGACTGGCCGCGCGCTTCGTGTCCGGGTATTTGTACGATCAGGCGCTCGACACGCCCGCTGCGCCGGCCGTCCGCAACACGGGGCTGCAGCAGGGCGCGCGACAGATCGAGAGCCGCGACGAGCCGCTCGTCGTCGGCGCGGGCGCGACGCACGCATGGCTGCACGTCTTTTTGCCGGGCGCGGGCTGGGTGCCCTACGATCCGACGAACTCGCTCGTCGGCGGCACCGATCTGATCCGCGTCGCGTACACGCGCAAGCCCGAACAGGCGGCGCCGGTGTCCGGATCGTGGTTCGGCGCCGCGGAGGACTTCGCCGGGATGGACGTCAGCGTCAGCGTGCGGCGCATCGAGCCGCCGAGCGAGCCGTTGGCGTCGGCGGCGATCAAAACGGACTGATCCCCGACATGCCGCCATCGACGGCTAGATCGGCGCCGGTCATGTATTGCGATGCATCCGTCGCAAGGAAAAGGACCGCCGATGCGATCTCGGCGGGGTCGGCCGGGCGCTTCATCGGGATGACTTTCGCCCACTCCAGCAATTGCGTCTCCGACATGCCCAAGCTGTCGAAGATCGGCGTGTTCGCGACGCCCGGCGAAATGCTGTTGACGCGTATGCCGAGCTCGACGAATTCGGCGGCGAAGCTTTTGGCCAGAGAAACGACAGCCGCCTTCGACGCGCAATATGCCGAGAAATTTTTCGTGCCCTGATTGGCCGCGAGCGATGCCACGAGAACGATCGATGCCGGCCGCGCGAGCGAAGGCAGCGCTTCGCGCACCGTCGCATACACGCCGCCGACGTTGATGTTCAAGACATCGGTGAATTGTTCCAGCGAGGTTTCGCGCACGGGCGTCTGCCGGGAAATGCCGGCGTTGGCGACCAGAACGTCGATCTCGCGCTGAAAATGCTCGACTGCGGCTTTATAGAGACGCTGCATGTCGGCCGGACTGGCGGCGTCGGCCACGACGCACAGCGCATTCTCGCCGAGCGTTTGCGCGGCCTGACGCAGTCTCTCTTGGTTGCGTCCGCTGATCACGACGCGGGCGCCCTCCGACACGAACCGTTGCGCGGTGGCGAATCCGATGCCCGAGCTTGCGCCGGTCACGACCGCCAGTTTTTTATCGAGCAGCATCGTTTCATCCTTGCAGGTTGATGACGAGGGCGCGACCCGAGCGAAGCGCGCGCGTCGAATGCCCCGAGCCTTTCAGATCGCCTGCGACGAACACCGAGCCTTCCGCGAAGCGCCGTGCGATGTCCCCGTCCTGCACCGCGATTTCAAGCTCGCCTTCGAGGACGACGACATACTGCCGCGACGGCGGATTATGACGATCGAGAAAATAGCCTTCGTCGAACTCATGCACCAGCACGCTCTCGCACGGCTGCGGCGGCGATAGCGTCACCGAAATGCCGTTGAACGGCACGGCGACGGTTTCGAACACGCGAATGGTCCTGAATGCCGAGTGCCCGTCGGCGTCGGTGTAGATCTCAGCGCAGTCCATGACGTCTCCTTGTCGACGATCCGCTTCGAAAATGTCACGCCACCGCTCCCTGGCCCATGCGTTCGCGCACCGCGCCGCAATGTTCGACGAGCTTGCCGCGCGTGGCGACGAATCGTTTGAGCGGCGTATCGATGTCGTAGAACCAGATGTTCGCGACGAACCCGTACAGCGCGGCATCGATGCTCGCGGGCGCGTCGCCGAACATGAACGGACCGTCGCCGAGCAGATTCGCTATTGCCTGGAGACTCGCGATGCCGCGCGCATACACGGCGTCCGGCTCGTATCTGCCGATGCCCTGATATCGATAGCGTTCGAAGTTGTATTTGCGCGCGCCTTCGAGCGCGTCGGCGCCGATGTCCGGATGCTGCGTCAAGAGCGCATCGCGAAACTGCGGCCAGTAGCGGTCGTCGCGCCAGCGCGAGTACGACATCACCCAGTAAAGATCGTCGAGCGTGCGGCGGACCAGCAGATCGAGATCGCGCTGCGCGGCGCCCAGCGCGTCGTCCAGTTCGATTGCGTGCTTGCTCTTCAGATGCGCGATGATCGCATCGCTGTCGCCGACGGTTTCATCGCCGTCGACGAGATACGGCAACTGCCCGCGCGGCGCGGCGCTCGTGTCCAGCACGTGACGATGCTCGAATGGCAGGGCCGCGAGCTTCAGGAACGCGAACACCTTCAGTCCGAACGGATTGTTGTCTTCGAGGCCGAACAACTGAGGATACGAATAGAGCGTGATCATCGACGTCTCCGTGCGTCCTCCAGCAAGGACGCGCCAAGTTCGTTACGATTCCCGGTTGGCCTTGCATCTTCCCGTCACGCGTCGCGCCGCTTCCGCGCGCCGCCACACACGAAAAATACTATGCCCACGCCGCCTCATGCCATCGGTTTTACACTCGATCCGCTCGATCGCGTATCGGAGAAGCGCGACGATGAAACCTTCGTCGCCGGCCTGCGCGACGATCCCGCCACGCGCTTTCTGCTGTTCGTGAACAACGTGCCGCTGTTCAAGCGCGCGGACGGTCACGATCCCCTTTTCGTCGCGCAGGAAATCGCGACGCTCGGCGCGCCCGCGCAGACGGTTCTTCTCGGCCGCGACGCCGACCGCCGCGCGCTGTTCGCCCATTCCTTCGATGCAGAAACGCCGAGCCTCGCCGATGTCGAAGCGGTCGAACTGCGCCCCATCGCGATGCAGGGTCTCGTGTCGCCGCCGCTCGTCAGCGCGCTCGGCGAAGCGCGATCGATGCTCGACTGGCATCGCCGGCATCGCTTCTGCGCGAACTGCGGCCATCCGACCGATTCGGCGGGCGCGGGCTGGCGGCGCATCTGTCCGAACTGCAAGGCGCAGCATTTTCCGCGTGTCGACCCTGTGGTCATCATGCTCGTCACGGATGGCGAACGCTGCCTGCTCGGCCGTCAGCCGCAATTTCTGCCGGGGATGTATTCGTCGCTTGCGGGCTTCGTCGAGCCGGGCGAGACTTTCGAGCACGCGGTGTATCGCGAAGTGGTGGAGGAAGCGGGCATCCGCTGCACGGACGTGCGCTATTTCGCGTCGCAGCCGTGGCCGTTTCCTTCATCGTTGATGATCGGATGCTTCGCGCGCGCCGTCACGACCGATATCACCATCGACAGGAACGAGCTCGAAGATGCGCGCTGGTTCACGCGCGAGGAGATCCGCGCGATGCTCGACGGCACGCACGAACAGGGACTTTCCGCGCCGAAGCCCTTCGCGATCGCGCATCATCTGCTGAAGGCGTTCGCGACGCGCGAGGTGGACTGAGTGGGCAGCTTCGCGGCGCGGCTTCGGCGATCGGTGCAGAATCCGAACCTGTGTTGCGCGGGGCGCGGCGAGAGCATTCATCAGACATCGGGTGAACGACATGAACATGAAAGGCGGCATGCATATCTGGCTGATCCGGCATGGTGAGACCGAGTGGAGCAAGTCGGGCCAGCACACCGGCACGACCGACATTCCGCTCACCGACGAAGGACGCAGACAGGCGCGGGCGCTCGCGCCGGTGCTCGCGTCGCAGTCTTTCGACTTAGTTTTGACGAGCCCGATGGGCCGCGCGATCGAAACCTGCCGGCTCGCGGGTCTGGGCGATCGCGCGACGGTGGAGTCCGAGCTTCACGAGTGGAATTACGGCATCTACGAAGGCCGCACCACGCCGGAAATCCGTGAAGAGGCGCCGGACTGGTCGGTGTGGTCATCGCCGATTCCGGAGGGCGAAAATCTCGCGGATGTCGGCAGGCGCGCGCAGGCGCTCATCGACAAGCTGCTCGCGACGAATGCGATGAACATCGCACTTTTTTCGCACGCGCATTTTTCGCGCGTGTTCGGGGCGCAGTGGGCGACGGGATCGCCGGCTCTTGGGGCGCATCTCGCGATGGATACCGCCGCGATGAGTGTGCTCGGGTTTGAGCGCGACGTCCGCGCTATTGTTAAGTGGAATCTCTTGCCTTTTTGATGTTTTTTGCGATAGGTCCCGTGATCGTGTCGGCCTTTTTTTTCGCCGGATCGCGTTTTCGTGTCGGTGCATTAGGACAGGGGCAACGCCAATAGACCGACACCAACACGGGATCCGGCGAAGAACCATAAAAACCATCATCAGCAAAAAGCCCATACCAACGGTGCCTGCGAAGTTCCTGCGATCCGCCATCAAAACCCCGTCTCCCGCTCTACTTGACGTTGAGCTGAACCGATGCGATCAGTTCCGACAAACCGAGCCAGAGAATTTGCACGCCGATACAAAAGATGATGAACGCGAAAAGGCGCATGGCAATCTGCGTTCCGACGGCGCCAAGCAGGCGCTCCAAATGCCCCGCGAATCGCACGCACACATAGATGCTCGCGCACAGAACGACAAGCCCGACGCCCACGCCGGCGAGATGCACCGGCTGCAGCCCATGACGCGGCGAGCCCGTGCCGAGCGCGATGGCGACCGCGATCGCACCCGGCCCGACGGTGATCGGCAGCGTCAGCGGATAGAACGCCTTCGCACGCAGCGACGCGCCGCCGCGCGGCGTGGGCGCGGGTTCGGCGCCGTCGTCGTCATCGGGCGTCTGAAGCAGGCTCCAGCCCGCCATCGCGACGACGAAACCGCCCGCCACGCGCAACACCGGAATCGAGATCCCGAAAAACGTCAGCACATAAGCGCCGATCAAAAGCGACGCGAGCAAGATCACGAAACTGTTGATGCAGATGCGCCGCGCGAGCTCGGCGCGATCGGCGTCGCCGATATGCGGCAGCATGCTCAGCACGACGAGCGCCGTCGCGGGAGGATTGATGATCGGGAACAATCCGGCGACGATCACAAGGACCGTCTTGGCGAATTCGTTGAGCATGCGCGTCGTTGTCCGTCGTTCGTTGGCGTGCTGCAAGCCCGGACATTGTGCACGCTAAGCCGGCGCGCGTGCGCGCAATGACGGTCCGATCAGACGAACGGTGCGGTGAGAATCAGCGTGCATTCGGTGAGAAACGAGCCGATCCCGACGCCGATCAGCACGCGCGCGACGATCGTCCATACGCGCCGATCGACATTGCCCGCGCAGCGCCACGCGAGCGTGCACCACAGCAGATACAGCGCCGAGCACACGGCGAATACGCCGAGCATGCCGGGCCAGAACCAGACGGTGATCAGCAGAAATGTTTCGGGAGTGACGCCGCTCGTCCAGAGGTCGAGATAGACGAACCACCACGCGAGGTGGATCGGCACGCCCAACAGCCACCAGACTTTCCAGAAGCGTTCTTCTCCGCGCCAGGCCTTGCGCAACATGCGTCGTCGTGAGTGGAAAGAGGCACGCATTTTACTCCACGCGTTGCGCGCCCTTTCCGCGCCTTCAGGCCGACAGGCTGCGGCGTTTCGCTTCCATGCGCGTGATGAGCCGCTGCAGCACGTTCTCCGCGGCGGCCGAAAGCCGCACGAAGCGAAAGCCGACGACGTAACGCACATCGCCGCGCGGCGTCGTCACGGAGCGCGGCGACACGAGTTCGAGATCGACGGGCAAGGCCGCGCCCGGACCGAGATGAAGCACGACATCGCGGAACAAGGTGCCGCGCTCCGTTTCCGCGAGACGCGGCGTGTCCATGCGCAGCGCGATGCCACCGAGCGACAGGTCGTGCACTTCGTGGCGGAACGCTTCGCCGTCGGCGAATGCGCCTTTCGCGTAGAAGGGTTCGAGAACCGGCGTCGGCACGCGGAAGTATTCGCGACGCTGGAACTGATAGAGCTTCTCGGGGAACGGCACTTCGAACGCCTGACGTCCTTCGTAGGTCACGGCGCGCGCGGCGAGCGTCGTGAATTCGACGCGCACGCCGTCCGGCGCACCCTTGAAATACAACTGCCGCGCTTCGAGCAGCACACGATTGTCCGCCTCGACGCCGCCCCAGTCGAACACGATGCACGCTTCGCGCGCGTCGGTTTTCAGCAGTTGCGTAACGATCTGTCCGCGCCCGCTCGTCACGGTGAGCATGTCGCCCCGCTGCACGAGCGTTCGCAGAACGATCGATATTTCGGATGGCGTGTGTCGCGCGAAGCGCTCATGATCTTCCGCGAATTTTTCGATGTCTGTCGTTTGCGGCAACGGTTCGGCGAGCATGATGGTCCAATCTAGTTATCAGTTTGGGACAGCGAGCGACGACTACCTGCTTTGCCTTATGTTGCCCGAAAAAAACGGCTTCAGTACATCGGTAACGACTAGATTTTCACGGCAATTCAGCGTTTTGCAGAGCAGCAAACCATTTGTCTTACGGATAACTTTCTAAAAATGAGAAGGCCGGGCGCGAACACCCGGCCTTCTCGCGCTTCATGCGACACGCGTCACGCGTCACGCGAGCGTATCGAGTTCGCTTGCGAGCGCGCGGCGTCGGATCGGCGCGAGCGCAGCGCCCATGCGTTCGCCCTGCGCCTCGCTGATGAGGCTCATCAGGATTTCGCCGAAGCGCGGTTCGTCCACGCCCGAGATGATGTACTGCCACCGATACGCATCGACCAGTCCCGCATGCACGCGCGCCTCTTCGTCGGCGGAAAGCGCGCGGTCGAGTTGCGATACGAAGTAATGCGCGTCGGCGGCGGCTTGCGCCTGCATCATCCCGTCGATGGCCGCGACTAGCTCGATCAGATCGCCGATCGCGGCATCGCGCGCGTCGTCCTCGAGCCGCGCGTCTTCGCGCATCCACTCGAGTTCGTCGATGATCGCGTGCTGCGACTCCTCCTTCCAGTGGAACAGGAAGATGTCCTTGAATAGCGGCGACAAGCTCGCGTCGCTTTCCATGCTCTGCCGGTAATGCACCTGCGTGACGATTTCGACGCAACACGTCAGTGCGAGAATCGACCACGTCGATTTGCCGAGCACGAACGCGGCAACCTCGTCGGCCTGCGCGATGAAGCGATAGCCCGGCGGCAGCGTTTGCGCGGCGAGCGCTTCCACGCGGCGAAACAATTCCTGATGCTTCAGCTCTTCGTCGGTGAACCGCACGATCGCTTCGAGCGCGGTCTGATCGCCGAGCGCATGATCGCGGCCGACCTCCAGCATCTTCGCGCCGACGAAACGCTCGATCATGCCGAACATGTTGGCGTACGTGCGGCCCTGAACCTGAGACATCAGACGGCGTTCGCGCGCGTCGAGGAACGGCAGACGATGCACTTCGGATAGTCCGTCGGGCATGAACTTGTGCGCGGGATCGAAATGACGGCCGCGCAATACGTCGCGATCGATATCCCAGCGGATGCGGCGGGACACTTCGATGCACTTCGCATAACGTTGCTGCGGGGTGATTTTCCTGGATTGAGACTCGTGCTGAACGGCTTCCATGTGCGAACTCCGGAACGACTCTGCGTCGATGACTCTGATGAATGCGCGCCCTGCAATCCGCGCGCTGCGTCGAACAGGTCTGCGTAGGGTCGTGCGCCGCGTCACCGTTCTGCGAATCATTCTCTGCAACGGCCCGCTCTCGCACATGAGGCGCATGTCCCGGCTGCGCACCGGGACACGGCATTTGGCGGCAATGAAGGGGGACGCAGGTCCCGAAGCGCTCAGGCGGCGGGCGCGTCGAAGCCCGCGCGGCGCGCGAGCACGATGGCCTGCGCGCGGTTTTCGACTTCGAGCTTCGCGAAAATGCTGGTGATGTGATTGCGCACGGTCTTCTCGCTCAACGCGAGTCGCGCGGCGATCTGCGCGTTGTCGCGCCCGCCCGCGAGCAATTCGACGATATCGCGCTCACGCGGCGTCAGCGCGGAGAACGCCGGATCGCTCACGTTCGATGACGGCAGAAACCCCCGCACTTCCTCGCGCCAGCGTTGCCACGCAGGCTCGGATTCGAGCGTGATGTGATTTTCGCTATCGAGCGGCACGAATCGCGCGCCGGCAATTTGCCCGGCGAGCAGGCGGCTTTCGTCGAACGGCACGCGCGCATCGCCGCTCGCGTGCAGCACGAGCGTCGGACATTGCACGCGCGGCAGCAGCGCCACCACGTCGATCTCGTTGAACACGCGCATGATGCGCGCGGCGTTGCGCGGCGTGGTCGTCAGACGTTCGAGTTCGTTGAACCAGTGATGCTGCTCCGGCGTGCCGCCGGGAATGAACTGCGTCGTGAAGAACTGGCGAAACGCCGGATTCTGCTTGCCCCAACCGAGTTCGGCGAGCTTCACGAGCATTTCGGCTTCCTCGTGCAACGCCGGATCGCACGAGCGTTTCAAACGGCCGCGCGCGTAGCCGCCATGCAGCACGAGATGCGTGACCCGCTCCGGATGCGCGACCGCATACGCGATGGCAATCGACGCGCCCTGCGAAATTCCCAGCAGCGGAAAGCGTTCGAGGCCGCTCGCATCGGCGACGGTTTCGAGATCGCGCAGCCAGGCGTCGAAGGAAATTTCGCCGACGTCGCGATCGGAGAGACCGCAGCCGCGCTGATCGTAGCGAATCAGCGTGTGACGGCCGCACAGTTCGAGCATCAGATGGTTCCAGACCGGGCTCGTGAAATCGAGCTCCAGATGACTGAGCCAGTTCGCCGCCTTGATGAGCGGCGGGCCAGAGCCGCACGTCGCGTACGCGATGCGCACGCCGTCGCTCGCCGTGCAAAGGCGGATATGCTGCCGAGGCGTGGACGGGCGCGGCATCATCGGAACGATGTGTAAGTAGGGACTACCTAAAAAATCGATGCACGCGCGGCGGCTCGCGCGATCGCTCATGCTTGCGCGTAAAGCTTTGGAAAGTCAAGGAATAGACAGTCAGGGACGGCGCGCGCCGCGCATCTGGCTCGTCAGGTCGCCGTGATGCATGATGAGCGCGCGCAGCGACGGCCACATATGCATGTAATGCACCATGAAGCTGTCGCGCGACTGAAGCTGATACGGCGTGTTGATGGTCGCGCAATCGAGCAGATGGCGCGAGTCGGCAAGGCCATGCCGTGCGAGCACCTTGATGAACACGTCCTGGTCGCCGCCGCTTGCATAGGTCGACGATTTATCCGCGATCGCGCCGATGCACTGCTCGATTTCCGTCAGCACGTCGAGATTTTGCGGCGTGTTGCGAAAACCCATGATGCCCGAGTTGAACTGCCAGCTTACGTCCGTCGCGAGCACGCGATCCCGCTTCTCGCATAGCGGTTCGAGCCGCCGGCTCTGATCGGCGACGAGCACGTCGGCATCGATCCAGAAGACCCATTCGTGTTCCGGCAAATGGCGCAGCAACACCCAGGGCTTGATCCAGTTGCCGCTCGCGCCCGCGCCCGCTTCGGCCGGCACGTCGCGATAGAGATGCAGCGCGTAGCCGTGACGCTCGCAATAGCGGCGCACGTTGCGCTCGGCGATCGCGCCGTATTCGCGGATATTCGGCGTATGAAGCATCGCGAGCGCGATGGACGCGCTTCGGTTCGACGCTTCGTAGCGTGTTTCATCGGCTTCCGGCTGCGGCAAGGCGAGATACGGCAGGCCGCGCGCCTGACACTCGTTGATGTGCTCCGCGAACAGATCGCGCAAGTCGGCGAAGACCGGCTGATTCTTCGGCGCATCGGGCATATCGGCGAGCGCAAGAGAGAACGCGGGCCATTCCGCCCATATCGGCGACACGTTCAGCGCCGCGAGCACAACGGGATGATGGCCTTCGATCGCCTCAGTGAACGGCCGAGGTCCTAGCGCACTCAGCAACTGCGCTTCGCTCGCGAGCGCCCTGCCGAACCTGGCGCCCTCGCAGATGCGTTGAACCTGCTCGCGCGCGGCCGCCGTGTTGCGCCAAAGCTGAAACGCCGCCATGACGTCGCCGGGGTCGTCGTCACGATACGAGACGATCCAATCGCGGTTTTCCCCGCGCATGAGCGTCTCGCACGGAATGTCGCGTAACAGCAGGCAATCCTGCGTGATCAGCAACACGAGATCGCCCTCGGCACACGCGCGCAGCTTGCGCAACAACACCTGATACTTCAACAGCATTCGCAGATGTGCCCAGCCGATCGCGGCCGTATCGACATACTCGTGCGGATAAGCAAGACGCGCGCAATAGCGGCGATGATTTTCGAACGACGCGCGCGCGGTGTCGTCGGCAAAAAAACTGATGACGTGAGTCGTCATGGCGATGCTCCAAAATGCCGGGTGTCGGGGATTTTGGTCCCGTCATCGGCGCGCGGGCAAGCGCAAGGACACTTTGTTTCGTCGTCGATTGTGACGGCTGCGAACGTTTCGCTCAGCGCTTCGCGCGCAGCGGCAGCGTCGCGATGAACTGATCGACCGCCGCGAAAAGCGCCGCACGCCGCACGCCGTCCTGCGCCTGAATCGACAGACCCGCGAACAATGTCATGCACAGCGCGGCGAGCGCCTGAACATCGGTGCGAGCGTCGAGCTCGCCATTTTCGACGCCCTGCGCGAGCCGCGCCGCGACGATCGACGCGACCTTGCGCCGGCGCTTCTGCATCTCGGCGCGCAATTGCGCGTGCTCGCCGCCGACGGACATCGCGCCCAGAAAGATCATGCAGCCACGCGGAGTCTTCCTGCCGGTGAACAATTCGACGCTCGCGCGGAACATCGCGCGCAGGCCGTCGCGCACGGATTCGTGCGCCTGCAACTGCCTGAGCGCCGCGCCGCCTTCGGCTTCCGTGTACAACTCGACCGCCTCCCGATACAGATCCTCCTTGCTGCCGAACGCGGCATAGAGGCTCGGCGAATTGATGCCCATGGCTTCAACGAGATCGGCCATCGAACAGGTGTCGTAGCCTTTCGCCCAGAACACTTCCATCGCGTTTCGCAACGCCGCTTCGCGGTCGAATGCGCGCGGCCGGCCGCGCGCCCTGTGCTGCGTCTCGTGCATTTCCGACGACATGTCTCACTCCTTTTCGATGCCGGCGATTAGTGCGTCCATCGAAATTCTGAATTATGTGTCGATCGTAACAAAATAACTGGACGCTGTCGCGCGCCGATGCTTAAATATCTGTATCGATCGTCACATAAACATCGGAACCATCTCAGGAGTGTCGCCATGAAATCGACTTTGTCCGCGCTCGCAGCCGCTTTGCTGCTGGCAAGCCCGCTGGTGTCGTTTGCGCAAGCCACGGAAACGGCTGCATCGCCTGCGCCGTATTCGGTGTTCGTCGATCAACCCACCGGCTTCACGTTCGTGAAAATGCCGTCGGGCTGGAAGTTCGTCGGCGCGGTCTCGCAGGAAGAGGCGCAGCATGTGCCGGCGAACGTGTTGACGTCGGTGTTGCCCGCGGATTCCGCGCGCAAGATCGACACGGTATCGGTCAGATAGGCGTTGGGCTGGAAACCGCATCGATTTCGATATCGAGCAAAGCCGAGCTCATCGACTTGCCGTGCGCGTCGAGCGCGAGCGAACGCGTGACGCCGCCGCCGAGCGCATCGCGCAAAACGAAATTGAACGCGTGCAAGAGCGGCAGTTCGTAACGCACGACATCGCCCTTCACGACATCGGCGAGATGCGCTTTCACGCGCTCGGGCGTCAGTTGCGCGCGCAGATGCGCGTAGTGCTTCGCGTCGAAGCAGATCACCGACACGTTCAACGTGTTGCCTTTGTCGCCGGTGCGGCCATGCGCGAGTTCACGCAGTTTCATCGCTTGCCTCCACGAATTCGAAAACGGGCTTCACGTGTTCGCGCGCGAGCAGCACGGACTGCACCGCGATGACTTCCCGCGTCGCCTTCGTCACGCCGCCGCCGCCCGCCGGGCCGTTGGTATAGAGCGTTTCGATCTCGTTGCCGATGCGCGCCGCCTCCTTCGCGCTCGACGTGCGTCCCGCGACGCGCACGCGCACTTCATACGGCTCTTCGGCGTTCGATGCGAGCGCGTCGCCGTAAAGCGAATTGACGCCGATGAGGTCGAAGCGCAGTTCGCTCGTATCGATGCACATGATCGACAGCCGTTCGCGCGCGATATCGAGCGCGAGCCGCGCGCGTGCGACCGCGCCCGGACCGCCGTAGGAAATCTGACCTTCGCCGATATAGCCATCGACATAAGCGACCGATGTCTTCAGCGTATCCGTGCGCGCGTGGCCGCGTCCGCCGGTCACGCGCACGCGGTCGCGCGCTTCCTGCGCGACGCGAACTTGCGTGAAATCCGCGACGACGTCCGGCTGAAAATAACGCGCCGGATCGTGAATCTCATAGAGCAGTTGTTCCTTGCACGTCGCTTCGGTCACGCAGCCGCCTGCGTGCGGCACCTTCGTCACGATGACAGAACCATCCGCGCTCACTTCGCCGATCGGGAAGCCGAGACGCGCGAGATCGTTCACGTCCTTGTAACCGGGGTCGGCGAAATAACCGCCCGTCACCTGACCCGCGCATTCGAGCAAATGGCCGACGACGGTCGCCTGTCCGAGCGTCGTCCAGTCGTCCATCTTCCAGCCGAATTCGTGGATGAGCGGCGCGGTGAATAGCGACGGATCCGCCACGCGGCCGGTCAGCACGATGTCCGCGCCCGCCGCGAGCGCAGCGACGATCGGCGCCGCGCCGAGATACGCATTCGCCGACACGATGCGGTCCGCGTACGCGCTCACATCGTCGCCGGATTCCTCGAAGCGCAGACGCGAACGCAAAACGACATCGAGCACGTCGTCGCCGGTGACGGCTGCGATTTTCAATCCGTCAAGGCCGAGCTCGCGCGCGATCCTCGCGGTCTTCTTCGCCGCCGCACGCGGATTCGCCGCGCCCATGTTCGAGATGATCCGCACGCCATTTTTCGCCGCGACGGGCAGCACGGCGCGCATGCGCGTTTCGAGCAACGGGTCGTAACCGAGTTCGGGATCGTTGCGGCGCGACTGCTGCGCGATCGCGATCGTGCGTTCGGCAAGGCATTCGAACACGAGATAGTCGAGCGCGCCGTGCTCCGCGAGTTCGACGGCAGGCTCGATGCGATCGCCCGAATAACCCGCGCCCGCGCCGATTCTGATGATGTCTTTCATGGCGCTTTTCCTTTACAGCGGCAACACGCCCAGCACGACGCACGCGATCGTCATGACGACCGACGCGCCGAACAGCAGCGGGAACGTGAACTTCTGATGATCCGCGAGATCGATGCCGCACAAGCCGACGACGAGAAACGTCGCGGGCGTGAGCGGGCTCACGGGAAAGCCGGTCGTCATCTGACCGAGGAGCGCCGCCTGGCCGACATGCACCGCCGGCACGCCGAGTTGCGACGCCACTTCGGCGATCACCGGCAACACGCCGAAATAGAACGAATCGGGATCGAAAAGCATCGAGAGCGGCATGGACAGCAGGCCGAGCACGACCGGAATGTGGCCGGCAAAAGCGGGCGGCACGAAACCGACCGCCGCCTGCGCCATCGCCTTCAACATGCCGCTGCCCTGCATGATGCCGGTGAACACGCCCGCCGCGAGCAGAATGCCGGCCATCATCAACGCGGCGCGAGCGTGCGCGTCGATGCGCTTTCGCTGCATGTCGACGTTCGGGTAATTCACCATCAGCGCAATGCACAGCCCGACCATGAACATGATGGCGGGCGGAATCTTTTCGCCCATCGCGACCATCGTGCCGAGCACGACGACCGTCAGCACGATGTTGAACCAGAAATTCTTCGGGCGGCGCAGCGACTGTTCTTCGGGCGTCAGTTCGCGCTTCGGAAGCGGAATCGCGCCGTTCGCGCTCGAATAGCCGAGACGCTTTTCCTCGCGGCGGCCGAGCCACCACGCCATGCCGAACACGAACACGAGCCCGACGGCCTGCACCGGAATCAGCGGATTGAACAGCGATGAAATCGGCAGATGCAGCGAAGCCGATGCGCGGATCATCGGCCCGGTCCACGGCAGAAAGTTGATGCCCGCCGCCATCGAAACGGCCGCGGCGAGCACGCGCTTGTCCATGTTCAGGCGATCGTAGAGCGGCAGCATCGCGGGAATCGTGACGAGAAAGCAGACGGCGCCCGAGCCGTCCAGATGAATCAGCAGCGCGAGCAGCGTCGTGCCCATCACGATGCGCGTCGGTTTCGTGCCGACCGCGCGCAGGATGCGATCGATGATCGGATCGAGCGTGCCCGCGTCCGTGATCGTGCCGAAGTAAAGGATCGCGAACACGAACATACCGACGACCGGCGCGAGGCTCTTCAATCCGTCGATGACGAACCTGCTCGTCGAAAGCCCGAAGCCGCCGATCAGCGACGCCACGATCGGCACGATGATGAGCGCGACGAGCGGCGACATCCGTTTGGAAAGGATCGCCCCGAGCAGGACGACGATGGTGGCGAGGCCGAGCATCGGCAGCATGAACGTGTCTCCGAATATTGTCTTTTGGTGCGGTCCAGAGTAAGTTCGGAGCGGCGATTACACAATTGAAATGATTTGATCGCAGCTATCACGGACCATAATGGATCTGAATCTTCGCGATATACGCGCGCTCGTCGCCGTGGCCGAGGCGGGCAGTTTCACGCGCGCCGCCGAACGCCTGCATTTGTCGCAACCCGCGCTGACCGTGCAGATACGCCGCCTGGAGGAAGCCGTCGGCGCGCGGCTTTTCGACCGCAACAGCCGCAACGTCGCGCTGACGCCGACCGGACGCGAACTGCTGCCGCTCCTGCGCAAGTCGTTGCGCGACATGGAGAACGTGCTGCGCGATGCCCGCGCGATGGGCATCGGCGAAAGCGGCACGATCCGCATCGCGTGCCTGCCGACGTTCGCGGCGAGCGTGTTGCCTGAGTTGATCATCGGCATGAAGCGCGAGGTGCCGCGCGTCGCATTTCAGATTCGCGACGTCGTGGCGAGCACCGTGAATGCGCTCGTGCGCAGCGAGGAAGCCGATATCGGGCTGACCGGCGGCGATGTGGCCGATCCGTTGCTTGAAGTGCTGCATGCGGGCGTGGACCGGCTCGTCGCGGTGTGTCCGAAGGCGCATGCGCTCGCGAAGAAACGCCGCATCTCGGTCGACGATCTCGCGCGTTCGCCGCTCGTGCTCACCGCGCCAGGCACGAGCGTGCGCGCGGTCGTCGACGCCGCGCTCAGCGAGACGCGCGAAACGCTCGAGATAGCGTGCGAGCCGACTTACATGATGACCGCCGTCGCGATGGTGCGCGGCGGCCTCGGCGTGACGATCCTGCCGGAAACCGCGCGCGAGGTGCGCGCGGAACCGGGGCTCGTCGCGAAACCGATCGACCATCCGGCGTTCGTGCGGCCGATCGCCATCGTGAAGAAGCGCGGCAGGACGCTGCCGGCAGTGACGGAACGCTTCGTCGAAAGCATGCGCGAGGCGATGACATCGCCCCGCTGATACACAGGCTTACTTTTCCATCGTCGCCATGTCGATCACGAAGCGATACTTCACGTCGCTCTTCAACATGCGTTCGTAAGCCTTGTTGACTTCGTCCATGCGAATCATCTCGATGTCGGACGTGATGCCGTGCTTGCCGCAGAAATCGAGCATTTCCTGCGTTTCCGCGATGCCGCCGATCAGCGAGCCCGCGAGCGAGCGGCGCTTGAAGATCATGTTCATCACCGAAGGCGACGGATGCGGATGCTCCGGCGCGCCGACGAGCGTCATCGTGCCGTCACGCTTGAGCAGCGACATGAACTGATCGAGATCGTGCGACGCGGCGACCGTGTTCAAGATGAAATCGAAGCTGTTCGCGTGCGCGGCCATCTGATCCGGATCTTTCGACACGACGACTTCATGCGCGCCCAGACGCTTCGCATCCTCGATCTTGCCCGGCGACGTGGTGAAGAGCACGACATGCGCGCCCATTGCGGCGGCGATCTTCACGCCCATGTGACCGAGACCGCCGAGACCGACGATGCCCACCTTGTGCCCCTTCTGCACGTTCCAGTGGCGCAGCGGCGAGTACGTGGTGATGCCCGCGCACAGCAACGGTGCAACGGCCGCGAGTTCGAGGTTCTCGGGGATGCTCAGCACGAACGCCTCGTCGACGACGATGTTCGTCGAATAGCCGCCGAAGGTCACGCCGCCCGACTTCTTATCCGGCGAGTTGTAGGTTTGCGTAAAGCTTTCCGGGCTCTCGCAATATTGTTCGAGTCCTTCCTTGCACGCATTGCAGACGCGGCATGAATCGACCATGCAGCCGACGCCCGCCAGTTGCCCGACCTTGAACTTCGACACGTCGGAACCGACTGCCGCGACGCGACCGACGATCTCATGGCCCGGCACGACCGGATAGTTCGTGCCGCCCCATTCGTTGCGCGCCATATGCAGGTCGGAATGACAGACGCCGCAGAACAGAATGTCGATGCGGACATCGTTCGGACCGACATCGCGGCGTTGAATTTCGAGCGGACCGAGCGGCTTGTCGGCTGCGGATGCTGCATAGGAATACGCTTTCAGCATGGTTTGCTTCCCTCTTTGATTTGCATCTGTGAACAGGACCGGCGCTTGCTCCTGCCGGAGAAGCGCGGCTATTGAATCAGACGTGCTGGATGGTCTTTGTGTGCGGCAGCGAACGTTCGCCATCATGCTCCGCCACGCGTTGCGAGCGACTTGCCGATCGCGCCGGTAGTTAGGCGGAGACGCGCAACGTCAGTACTGTATGCCTATCGGGGATTATCTGCCGAAACGACCGCGCGCCAGGCGCGTCGCCGGAGAATTTGACAATCGGCGCCGTGAGGATCGACCTCGCGGCGGAAGCATTTCGAGAGACCAGAACGATGAAAGCGAAAGCCATTACGGCCAGCATCGGCATGCCGGGCGGCGCGGTCAGCGCCGAGTTTCATATCGATACGGGGCGGCTCAGGATCTTCGAGCGCGGCATGCTGCGCGTCGAATTGTTTCCGCCGCAATCGTGGTTCACGGTGGCGTCGGTGGCGGGAAACAGCCGCTGGGGCACGCGGCCGCTGGAAGCGGATATGCGTCTCGTCGTCGAGAGCTTTATCCTGCAGCGCTTCGGCATGAAGGCGTATCGGGGCGAGACTTCCAGCGCGCAACGCGTATTCGATTCGCGATCCGAATCTTTAGCGGATCATCTCTGACTGCGCGCGGGCGGCTGATAGCCCGGAACCTGATGCAGCGCGCAATCGCACGCCGCGGAGAGCGCCGCCAGCCGCTCGATGTTCTCGCGCAAGTCGGCCTGCGTGCGCGCAATCGTTTCACGCAGCGCTTCGACCCGCGGCATGATCTGTTCCGCGATCACGCTGCTTTCTTCCTTCTTGCCGAGCCACGCTTCGGCGTCTTCGCGCGCTTCGCGCAGTTCCATCACCGAGACTTCGGTCTGTGCCTGAAGACGCGCATAGGTTTGCGCGAGTTCGCCGAGCCCCATCGATTCCATGCGTTCGACGAAATCGCGCGTCGAATGCATTGCGAGTTCACCGGCGTCGTAAGCCATGAACTGGGCATCGTCGATTGAAAGCGAGATGCGGCCTTCGGGCGTGGCGAATTCGAGCTTGATCGGCATGATGCGTGGATGTCCGTAATCGAAGAAGTGACCGGATTCTAGAAAGCCGCGCATGAAGCGACATTCAGAACAAGATGAAAGCCATATCGCGCGCGTGAAAAGGAGCATTAACGTCATTGCGATTCGTTCGAGCGCGTGAAACGATGCACGGCGATTAATTCGAATTGCGCCACATTTGGCGCGATGGAAATTTATCGACAGTTGCAAAACCCGCCCTCGACGCCGTGCGATTTTCAACTTGAAAAGATGCATTTCTTAAACCAACAATGGATCCATCTTTCGCGCTGGCCACCCCACTTCGCCAACCGAGATCTGACGCGCCCCATGGATGAGAAAGACGAAATACGCAAATCCGAAGAGTTGCGCAGCTTTCTGTTTCTGACCGTCGTCATGGTTCCCGTGCTCACGGTCATGATCATCGCCACTTACGGATTCGCGGTCTGGTTCTATCAGATGCTGATCGGCGGACCGCCACATCATTAACGAGCGTCGCGACTATTTGAATTAAATGGAGCTCAAACCCGTCGATATCAACGATCGTTACGCCGACAAGACCGATGAGTCTTGCGAGTTTCACATAGCCGGCGTCGTTGTATTCGGCCGTATAGAAGCGCTGCAACGAATTACGCGCGCGCTCGCGGCTTTGCCTGGCGCGCAAGTTCACGGATCGAGCGCCGACGGCAAGATCGTCCTCACGCTCGAAAGCGATCGCTCCGCTTGCGTCGCCGAACAATTGCAGGCGGTGCAATCCATTCCCGATGTCATCAGCACCGCGCTCGTCTATCAGCATCACGAAGCCGCCGATCCGCTCACCGAGGACATCGACGATGAAACTGACTCGTCGCGCGTTCATTAAGCAGACGGCCGCCACCACGGCGGCCGCATCCGCGGGCATCACGCTGCCCGACATGCACGCCGTCGCGCAGAGCGACGACATCGCCTGGTCGAAAGCGCCCTGCCGCTTCTGCGGAACGGGATGCGGCGTGCTCGTCGGCGTGAAGGGCAATCAGGTCGTCGCGACACAGGCCGACCCGCAGGCGGAAGTCAACCGCGGACTCAACTGCGTGAAGGGCTACTTCCTCTCGAAGATCATGTACGGCCAGGACCGTCTGACGACGCCGCTCATGCGGATGAAAGACGGCAAATACGACAAGAACGGCGAATTCCTGCCCGTGTCGTGGGATGTCGCGTTCAACGTGATGGCCGAGCAGTTCAAGCGCGTGCTGAAGGAGAAAGGGCCGACGGCCGTCGGCATGTTCGGTTCGGGGCAATGGACCGTCTGGGAAGGCTACGCAGGCGTCAAGCTGATGAAGGCGGGATTTCGCAGCAACAATATCGATCCGAACGCGCGGCATTGCATGGCATCGGCCGTGACGGGCTTCATGCGGACCTTCGGCATGGACGAGCCGATGGGCTGCTACGACGACATCGAAGCCACCGACGCCTTCGTGCTGTGGGGCTCCAATATGGCCGAGATGCATCCGGTGCTGTGGTCGCGCGTGACGGCGCGGCGGCTTTCGAATCAGGACGTGCGCGTCGTCACGCTGTCGACGTTCGAGCATCGTTCGTTCGATCTCGCCGATCAAACCATCGTCTTCACGCCGCAATCCGATCTCGCGATCATGAATTACATCGCGAACTACATCATCAAGAACGGCAAGGTGAACCGCGATTTCGTCGACAAGCACACGAACTTCAAGAAGGGCAACGCGGACATCGGTTACGGGCTGCGGCCCGACCATCCGCTGCAAAAGGCGGCGAAGAACGCGGGCGATCCGAACGGCTCGCAGCCGATCACCTTCGACGAATTCGCGCAGTTCGTCTCGCGCTACGACGCTGCCTACGTGACGAAAATTTCCGGCGTGCCGAAGAACAAGCTCGACCAGCTCGCGCAGCTGTACGCGGACCCGAAGACGAAAGTCGTGTCCTTCTGGACGATGGGCTTCAATCAGCACACGCGCGGAACCTGGGCCAACAACATGGTCTACAACCTGCATCTGCTGACGGGAAAGATATCGACGCCGGGCAACAGCCCGTTCTCGCTGACGGGCCAGCCGTCCGCGTGCGGCACGGCGCGCGAAGTCGGCACGTTTTCGCATCGGCTGCCCGCCGATATGGTCGTGACCAACCCGAAGCATCGCGAGGAAGCGGAGCATATCTGGAAGCTGCCCGCGGGCACCATCCCCGACAAGCCGGGCTTTCATGCCGTGCTGCAAAACCGCATGCTCAAGGACGGCAAGATCAACGCATATTGGGTGATGGTCAACAACAACATGCAGGCTGCCGCGAATATCAACAACGAAGCGCTGCCGGGGTATCGCAAGGATTCGAATTTCGTCGTCGTGTCGGATGTGTATCCGACGGTCACGGCCGTCGCCGCCGATCTGATCCTGCCATCCGCGATGTGGGTCGAGAAGGAAGGCGCCTACGGCAACGCGGAACGGCGCACGCAGTTCTGGCATCAGCTCGTACAGGCGCCAGGCGGCGCGCATTCGGATCTCTGGCAGATCGTGGAATTCTCCAAGCGCTTCAAGGTCGAGGAAGTCTGGCCCGCCGAACTGCTCGCGAAAAAGCCCGAATACAAGGGCAAGACGCTCTACGACATCCTGTATCGCAACGGCCAGGTCGACAAGTTTCCCGCTTCGCAAGTCGATCCGAAATATCGCAACAACGAGGCTGCGGCGTTCGGCTTCTATATCCAGAAAGGATTGTTCGAGGAATACGCGAGCTTCGGACGCGGCCACGGCCACGATCTCGCGCCGTTCGACATGTATCACCAGGCGCGCGGCATCCGCTGGCCGGTCGTCGATGGCAAGGAAACACGCTGGCGTTACAAGGAGGGTTCCGATCCGTATGTGAAGGCCGGCGCCGACTGGCAGTTCTACGGCAATCCGGACGGCCGCGCGGTGATCTACGCGCTGCCTTACGAGCCGCCCGCCGAATCGCCGGACAAGGACTATCCGTTCTGGCTCGCGACGGGCCGCGTGCTGGAGCACTGGCATTCGGGATCGATGACGCGCCGCGTGCCCGAACTGTATCGCGCGTTTCCGAACGCGGTGTGCTTCATGCATCCCGACGACGCGAAAGCGCTTGGCCTGCGACGCGGCGTCGAGGTGCGCGTGATATCGCGGCGCGGCGAGATGCGTACGCGCGTCGAGACGCGCGGCCGCGACAAGCCGCCGCGCGGGCTCGTCTTCGTGCCGT
Organism: Caballeronia zhejiangensis; assembly: GCF_000698575.1. Classification (GTDB taxonomy): domain Bacteria; phylum Pseudomonadota; class Gammaproteobacteria; order Burkholderiales; family Burkholderiaceae; genus Caballeronia; species Caballeronia zhejiangensis. The sequence continues at coordinate 71,191 of NZ_JFHD01000015.1, read as the reverse complement.
GGTTCGATTCGAGCCAGCTCATCAACAAGGTGACGCTCGACGCCACCGATCCGATCTCGTTTCAGACCGACTACAAGAAGTGCGCGGTCAAGATCGTGCGGGTCTAGGGTCCGGGAGCCGACGCCATGCGTACGTTGACAGCCATCGTCATTGCATCGCTTCTTGCGCTGGCCGTGCTCGCGATCGCGCAGCCCACGGTGCCCAGTCTGCCGTTCCACGATTCGCTGCGCGGCACGGCGCCGCTCGATGAGGAACCGAAAGCCCCGCTCATCGCGCCGACCGAAAACAAGGACGTGATACGCGGACTCAACTACGCACAGCAGCCGCCGACGATCCCGCACAAGATCGACAACTATCAGCTCGACAAGAACGCCAACCGCTGTCTCGGGTGTCACGCGCGCAGCCGCGCCGAGGAAAGCGGCGCGGTGCCGGTGGCGGTGTCGCATTACATGGATCGCGAGGGCGGCGTGTCCGGGCATTTGTCGCCGCGACGCTACTTCTGCACGCAATGCCACGTCCCGCAGGCCGATACGAAACCGCTCGTCGGCAATACGTTCGTCGCCGTCGAAGACGTCAGGCAGCAGCCGGACAAAACCAAGAAGCGATAGACGATAAACAAGCGACCATCATGTGGGCACTGATCAAGCGCTACTGGATCACCATTCGCCGGCCGAGCCTCTATTACAGCCTCGGCTTTCTGACGCTGGGCGGCTTCGTCGCCGGCGTGGTGTTCTGGGGCGCCTTCAACACGGCGATGGAGCTGACCAACACCGAAGTCTTCTGCACCGGCTGTCACGAGATGCGCGACAACACCTACGCCGAACTGAAGAACACGATCCACTTCAGTAACCGCACGGGCGTGCACGCGAAGTGCTCGGACTGCCATGTTCCCCACAACTGGACCGACAAGATCGCCCGAAAGATGCAGGCGTCGAAGGAAGTGTGGGCGAAGATTTTCGGCGCGGTGAACACGCGCGAAAAGTTCCTCGACAAGCGGCTCGAACTGGCCGAGCACGAATGGGCGCGCTTCAAGGCGAACGACTCGCTCGAATGCCGCAATTGCCACTCGTTCCAGTACATGGACTTCACGCGGCAAAGCCCGCGCGCGCAGCAGGCGCATCAGCGCTTTCTGGAGACTGGCGAGAAGACGTGCATCGATTGCCACAAGGGCATCGCGCATGAACTGCCGAACATGGCGAAGGCGCAGGAAATCGACGACAGAAAGAAGCAGTAAACAACGCCAAGAGAGGAAACATTCATGCTCAGCGCCCGGCAACTCGACGTGATGCGCGGCAGCCGCACGATCGTCGCCGGCGTGAATCTGTGCGTCGATGGCGGCGCGGCGTTGCTCATCCACGGCGCGAACGGCAGCGGCAAGAGCTCGTTGATCGCCGCGCTCGCGGGTCTGTTGCCGCCCGCCGCGGGGAAGGTGTCATGGCGCGGCGTGAACGTGCGCGACGATCCGGCGCGCTTCAGACGCGACCTCGCGTATCTCGGCCACGCCGACGGCTTCAACGGCGAACTGACGGTCGCGGAAAACCTGCGCTTCGCGGCGTTGCTCGGCGCGAACGCCTTGCACGCGAACGAGCGCGACGTGCTCGAGCGCGCCGGTTTGCAGCCGCTGATGCACGCGCGCCTGAACCGGCTGTCGGAAGGTCAGCGGCGGCGCGTGGCGCTCGCGCGGCTCGTGCTCGCGGCCAAGCCGCTGTGGCTGCTCGACGAACCCACCGAAGCCGTCGATGACGCGGGCGCGCTCTGGTTCGCCGCATGCATCGACGATCATCTGCGCGAAGGCGGCGCGCTCGTCGCGACGACGCATCGCCCGCTTGCCGTCGATGCCGCGCGCGCACGTCATCTGCATCTCGAACGGAGCGCGGCATGATCGCGCTGACGCTTCGGGTGATCCGGCGCGAGCTGCTCTTGAACTGGCGCTCGCGCACCGTGACGCTTTCCGTGCTGCTCTTCTTCGTGCTGGCGTCGAGTCTGTTTCCGCTCGGCGTCGGTCCCGATCCGAAGCTGCTGCACGCAATCGCGCCGGGCGTGCTGTGGGTCACGGCGCTGTTCGCGGCGCTGCTTTCGGCTGGCCAGCTCTTCAGCAACGATTTCGCGAGCGGCGCGCTCGAACAGATGCTGCTTTCGCCGCAGCCGCTCGCGGGCATCGTGCTCGGCAAGATCGCCGCGCACTGGATCACGACCGGTCTCGCGCTCGTCGTGCTCGCGCCCGTCGTCGCGCTCGAATACGGGCTCGATGCGCGCACGATCCTCATGCTGATGGCGTCGCTCCTGATCGGCACGCCGCTGCTTTCGCTGATCGGTTCGATGGGCGCGGCGCTCACGCTCGGCGTGCGCGGCGGCAGCGTCGTGCTCGCATTGCTGATTCTGCCGCTCTACGTGCCGGTGCTCGTATTCGGCGTCGGCGCGGCCGATCCCGCCGCGAGCGCCGCATGGGCGAACGCGAATTTCTCGCTGCTCGCGGCGGCGTTGTGCATCGCGCTATGGCTGTGTCCGTTCGCGAGCGCGGCGGCCCTGCGCATATCGATGGAATAGCGCCTATGAACTGGTTCCGCTACGCGTCCGCCCGCAACTTCGAACGCTTCGCCGCGCGCGCGACGCCGTGGTTCGCGTTCGCGTCGGTCGTGTTCATCGCGATGGGACTCGTGATCGGCCTCGGCGTCGCGCCCGCCGATGCGCTGCAACGCGACATCTACCGCATCATGTTCGTGCATGTGCCCGCCGCGTGGATGTCGATGCTCATCTACCTCGTGATGGCCGCGTACAGCGCGCTGCATCTCGCGATGAACGCGCGCCTTTGCGCGATGATGGCCCGCGCGCTCGCCCCGACCGGCGCGTCGTTCACGGCGATCGCGCTGATTTCGGGCGCGTTGTGGGGCAAGCCGACGTGGGGCACATGGTGGGTCTGGGACGCGCGGCTCACGTCGGAGTTGATCCTGTTCTTCCTGTACGTCGGCTATCTCGCGCTGCACGCGGCCATCGACGGCACCCGCCGCGCCGATCGCGCGTGCTCGGTGCTCGCGCTGATCGGCGTCGTGAATGTCCCGATCATCTATTTTTCCGTGCAATGGTGGTACACGCTGCATCAAGGACCGTCGCTCGGATTCGGCAGCGGCGTCGCGATGGAAACGTCGATGGCTTGGGGCATCGTCGTGATGACGGCGGGATTCTGGTCGTATGCGATCGCCGTGGCGTTGGCGCGCGCGCGCGTCATCCTGCGCGCGGCCGAACGCGTGCGCGCGAGCGACGAGCGTCCGTCGCGAATCGAGGAGCGTGCCGCATGAACACGCTCGCATCCGTCCCGACGATGCTCGCCGCGAATCCGCTGCTTTGCGCCGCGTTCGCGATCACTTTTCTGCTGATGGGCGCGGAAGCGTGGCTCGTCCACCGCGCGCTGCGCCGATGAAAGCGCGCCATCGCCGCTTCGCGGTCATCGCGCTCGGCCTCGCGAGCGCCGCGCTCGCGTGCGCGTTCGTGCTCAACGCGTTCCGCGCCAACGTGATGTTCTTCGTCAGCCCGAGCGAGATCGCGTCGCACGAGGAAACGCGCACGCAGCGCTTCCGGCTCGGCGGACTCGTCGAACGCGGATCGCTCTTGAAGCACGCCGACAGCCGCACGGTGAGCTTCGTCGTCACGGACGGGCGCGCGTCGATTCCTGTCGTCTACACGGGCGCGCTGCCCGATCTCTTTCGCGAAGGCAGCGGCGTCGTCGCGCAAGGCACGCTCGGCGCCGACGGACGTTTTCACGCCGACGAAGTCCTGGCCAAGCACGACGAAAAGTACACGCCGCCGCCACTCGAACGCGCGCTGCGTGAAGCGCGCGCATCGGCGGACGGGAACGCGGGAGCGCGCCGATGATCCCCGAGATCGGCCATTTCGCGCTCATCCTCGCGATGCTGCTCGCGCTCGTCGCGGGCATCGTGCCGATGCTCGGCGCGCGACTTGCCATCGAAGGATGGATGCGCGTCGCCGCGCCCGCCGCGTGCGGGCAATTCGGCTTCGTCGCGATCGCGTTCGGCTGTCTCGCGACGTCGTTTCTCGACGACGATTTTTCCGTGATCTACGTCGTCGGCAATTCGAACTCGGCGCTGCCGGCCATTTACCGGTTCACCGCGGTCTGGGGCGGTCACGAAGGCTCGCTGCTGCTGTGGGCGCTGCTGCTCACGCTCTGGATGAGCGCGGTCGTGTGCTTCGGCAAGCGCCTGCCGTTGCCGTTCGCGGCGCGCGTGCTCGGCGTGATGAGCTGGATCGACGCGGGCTTTCTGCTTTTCATGCTGCTGACGTCGAATCCGTTCACGCGCATCATGCCGCCCGCGATGAACGGCCGCGATCTCAATCCGCTGTTGCAGGATCCCGGCATGGTGATTCATCCGCCGCTGCTGTACATGGGCTATGTCGGCTTTTCGGTGGCGTTCGCGTTCGCCATCGCCGCGTTGCTCGATGGCAAGCTCGACTCCGCCTGGGCGCGCGCCTCGCGCGCGTGGACGCTCGCCGCGTGGATGTTCCTGACGCTCGGCATCATGCTCGGCAGCGCGTGGGCGTACTACGAACTCGGCTGGGGCGGATGGTGGTTCTGGGATCCGGTCGAAAACGCGTCGTTCATGCCGTGGCTCGTCGGCACCGCGCTGATCCATTCGCTCGCCGCGACCGCCAAGCGCGGCGCGTTCCGCGCGTGGAGCGCCCTGCTCGCGATCTGCGCGTTCTCGCTCTCGTTGCTCGGCACGTTTCTCGTGCGCTCGGGCGTTGTGACATCGGTGCACGGCTTCGCGTCCGATCCGGCGCGCGGCGTGTTCATCCTCGCGCTGCTCGCGCTGTTTTCGGGCGGCGGTCTCGCGCTGTTCGCGTGGCGCGCGCCGCGAGCCGTGTCGGCGGTCGGTTTCGAGCCCGTATCCCGCGAGGCGTTGCTGCTGTCGAACAATCTGCTGATGCTCGTCGCCGCTGCATCGGTGATGCTCGGCACGCTCTATCCGATGGTCCTCGACGCGCTCGATCTCGACAAGATTTCCGTCGGCGCACCGTACTTCGACAGCGTGTTCGTCCCGCTGATGACACCCGCGATCTTTCTGATGGGCGTCGGGCCGCTCGCGCGCTGGAAGGCCGTGCGTCTGCCGCAGCTTGCCGTGCGGCTGCGCTGGGCCGCGCTCGTGAGCGTGGCGAGCGCGTTCGTGCCCGGCGTGTCGCGTCCGTTCGTGAGCCTCGGCTTGCTGCTCGCCGCGTGGACGTTCGCGACGATCGCGACGAGCGTGATCGAGCGCATCATCAAGGGACGGCAGCGCGCGCGGCTCGCGACCGTCGGCATGTGGCTCGCACACGCGGGCGTCGGCGTGTTCGTCGTCGGCGTGACGATGGTGAAGGGCTTTCCCGTCGAACGCGACGCGCGGCTCGCGCCCGGCGAGAGCGTCGATGCGGGCGGATATCGCTTCCGGCTCGACAACGTGCGCGCGATCGACGGACCGAACTATCGCGCGACGCGTGCGACGATCGCGGTGACGCGCGACGGCAAAGCTATCGCGACACTGCATCCGGAGAAACGCGAATTCCTCGCCTCCAACACGCCGGCGACCGAAGCCGCCATCGATCGCGGCGTGCTGCGCGATCTGTACGTCGCGCTCGATCAGCCGGCGGGCGGCGGCGCGTGGACCGTGCGCATCCAGATCAAGCCGTTCGTGCGCTGGATCTGGGGCGGCTGCGTGTTGATGGCGCTCGGCGGCCTGCTCGCGGCGGCGGATCGGCGTTACGCGAAGCTGCGCGCGCCGCAACGGGCCGCCGCCGTTGCGATTGCCGTGGAACCGCCGCGAAGCATCGGCGAGACAGGACGATGAAGCGCTTTCTGATTCCGCTCGCCGTGTTCGGTCTGCTCGTCGCGGTGCTCGCGGCCGGTTTGCGCCACGATCCGCGTCGCCTGCCTTCCGCGCTCATCGGCAAACCCGCGCCGGAGTTCGATCTGCCGCGTCTCGATGCCGCGAACCGGACGATGTCGTCGCACGCGCTGCGCGGACAGGTGTGGATTCTGAACGTGTGGGCGTCGTGGTGCGAAGCGTGCCGCGATGAGCATGCCGTCCTGACGGATTTCGCGGCGAGCGGCGCGGCGCCGGTGTACGGCCTGAACTACCGCGACGAACGTGCGCCCGCGCTGCAATGGCTGAAGGCGGCGGGCAATCCGTACGTGACGTCGTTCGTCGATCGCGACGGGCGCACCGGCATCGACTATGGCGTGTACGGCGTGCCGGAGACGTTCGTGATCGATCGCGCGGGCGTCGTGCGCTATCGGCAGGCGGGACCGCTCACGCGCGCGTCGATCGATGGCGTGATTGGTCCGCTCGTCGGCAAGCTGCAAAAGGAGAACGCGCGTGATTAGGCGGCTCGCGTGGATGATCGCTGCGTGCATCGGGTGCGCTCAGGCGCAACAATCGCCCGATGACGAACGCGCGCGCCATCTCGCGGAGCATTTCCGCTGCGTCGTGTGCCAGAACCAGAGCCTCGCCGATTCGACCGCCGATCTCGCCGCCGATCTGCGCGCGCGCATTCGCGAGCAAGTCGGGCAAGGCGCGAGCGACGAGCAGATTCAGGCGTACATGGTGCGCCGATACGGCGACTTCGTGCTGTATCGGCCGCCCGTGAAGCCCGTCACGTGGGCGCTGTGGTTCGGGCCGTTCGCCGTGCTCGCGGCGGGCGCGGTTGCGATGGCGCTGCATATCCGGCGCGCGCATCAGACCCGAAGAAAAAGGAGCATGAGCCGATGATCCCGTTCTGGCTGATCGTTGCCGCGATGCTCTTCGCCGCGCTCGCATGCGTCGTGCCGCCGCTGTTGCGCGCGCGCGTCGCGAATCAACGAACGACGCACGCCGCGCTCGCCGGCTTGCTGATCGCGCTCGTGCCGGCGTCCGCGCTGACGCTTTACATGCGTGTCGGCGATCCGGCGGCGCTCGCGATTCAAGCGGCGGCGGCTTCATCGGTGAGCGAACACGCGGACACGCCCCGGTCGATGGAAGCGGCCGTCAGTCTTCTGGCCGCGCGGTTGCGGCGCAATCCCGACGACGCCCAAGGCTGGACGATGCTCGCGCGTTCGTACATGGTGCTGACGCGCGCCGACGATGCCGCGCAGGCGTATCGGCGGGCGGTTGCGCTGAATCCGCGCGATGCCGAATTGCTTGCCGATTACGCCGATGCCATCGCGAGCGCGAACGGCGGCGATCTCAACGACGCGGCGCTGAAGGTCATCCCCACTCGGCGCTCGCGCTCGACGCGACGCAGCCGAAGGCGCTGGCGCTGGCTGCATCGGCGGCATTCGACCGGCGCGAATACACGCAAGCCATCGGATACTGGGAGCGTTTGAGGCAGGTGCCGGATCTCGCGCCGCAGATCGCGCAGCAGGCGCAGAAGAATATCGACGAAGTGCGGGCGATCGCGGACGGCACCGGTTCGGCGTCGGTCGAAGTCCGCGTGCAGTTGAGCCCTGAGTTCGCGTCGCGCGTCCGTCCAACGGATACGGTCTTCGTCTACGCGCTCGCCGACGATGGCTCACGCATGCCGATCGCGGTCCAGCGCCTGAGCGCGAACCAGCTTCCTGCGACGGTTTATCTCAACGATTCAATGTCGATGACGCCGAACCGCCGCCTCTCGGATTTCGAGCGCATCGACATCGCTGCGCGCGTGTCGGCGTCCGGGAAAGCGCGGCCATCGCCCGGCGATCTGAGCGGATCGAGCGGACGGGTATCGACGAAAGATGCGGGCGTGATTGAACTGACGATCGGCGAAATCGTGCGCTGAAGTCGCGATTCAGCGCGCTTTGGCGACGGACGGTTGAATCGACTTGGCGTTGTCGGCGATTTCGAGGCCCCAATCGCCTTGCTCGTACCAGTCTTCGCCAAGCAACTCGGCCGGATGCTGCGTCCGGCTCGAACCGTTTCCGCAACGCATGGCGTCCGTCGCGCAATAGTGATCGCAACCCCAGCAATTGCGCTCGGGATGCTTTGGGTTCAGGGGAAAGCGCTTCGACATCGTGCGGTACTCCGTGGATTGCGGCGTGCGAGCCAATCGGCATCAAGCCTAAGATCGGCCCCGTTCCGAGCCAATAGGAACGGGACGATCGGTCACGGCTCGCAGCGAAACACGATGTTTCCGCTTCTCAGCACGCCGCCGGGGACGATTTCGTCGCGCCCGTCAACAGGAGTTCGATCAGATCGCGCACGTTGCGGATCGCTGCGCCGAACGGCAGTTTTTCGCGCCCGCGGAAGAACAGTCCATTGCCGACGTCGCCCCGCAATGCCGCGGCAAGCCGCGTATCGATGCAGAAATGCCCGAATTTCTCGATGCCATCGCGCAAGCCGCACGCGCTCAGGCATTCGAGCGCCGACGGACACGTCTGTTTGCGCGCGCCGATTTTCGTTCGAATGCGTTCTTCGTTACGCAGATAGCGCATGAGCCACGGCGTCTTGACGGCGCGCGCGGGCAGGCCGGTCACGCTGATGAACTCGACGATATCGTCGGGCTCCGCCTCGACCAGCACGCGCTTGAACTCCGGATGCGCGTCGCCTTCCTCGGTGACGGCGAACGGCGTGCCGACCTGCACGCCGTTGGCGCCGGCCGTGAGCCACTTGCGCACGGCTTCATGGCTGTTGATGCCGCCCGCGACGATCACCGGCACGTCTTCGCGCTTGAGTCCGAGCGCCGCAAACGATGCATCGAGTTCCTTCAGAACGCGCTCGAAGCCGAAGCGCTCGTCGTTCATATCGGCGACGTCCGCGACGCCGAGATGGCCACCCGCGTGTCCGGGATGCTCGATCACGATGGCGTCGGGCAAGCGGCCTTTCTTCATCCATTTCTTGAGGACGAGCGTGACGCCGCGGCTATCGGAGAGAATCGGAATGAGCGCGATATCGCAACCTTGCGTGAGATCGGGCAAGTCGAGCGGCAGGCCCGCGCCCATCACGATGGCATCGGCGCCCTCTTCGCACGCCACGCGCACGTAATCGGCGTGCGCGCTCACGGCTTTCATCACGTTCACGGCGATCATGCCGCGTCCTTGCGACAACTCGCGCGCCGACTTGATCTCGCGCGCGAGCGCGATGAGGTTGGCGCGCTCGAGCGTCGGCCGCGAGTGGTCTTCGCGGCACATGGCGAGCAAGTCTTCGTGATGATGACGCAAGTCGATGCTCGCGATGGTGCCGACCGCGCCTTCTCGCGCGACGCTGCCCGCGAGCCGATGCGCGGAAATGCCGACGCCCATGCCGCCCTGCACGATCGGCAGCAGATTGCGGCCGCGAATCGTGAGCGGCGCGAAAGAATGATCGTGAGAGGTCATGGGCAAATCAGTTTGATGTGAATTCATGGTGTACAGCTTGATGTGATCCGAGCTTCGATGCAGCGCGACGACCGTTCAAACGGCTTCCGTTGCCTGCACCGCATCGTGCCCGACCGCGTATATCGCGACCTGCACGCGGCTCGTGAGATTGAGCTTGCGCAAAATGTTGCGCACGTGGATCTTCACCGTGCTTTCCGCGAGCATCAGCGAGCGCGCGATTTCCTTGTTGCTTGCACCGTGCGACAGTTCGCGCATGATGTCGCGCTCGCGCGTAGTGAGTGGATCGGCGGCGACCGCTGGAGCGGGAACCGGCGCTGCCTTCGGTGCACGCATGCTTGCGATGAGCTTCGCCGTCATGTCGTCCGCGATGACGGGCTGGCCCCCCGCCGCCTTGCGGATCGCGCTTGCGAGCGTCTCCGTTTCGATGCTCTTGAGCAGATAGCCGCACGCGCCATCGCGCAATGCCAATGAAAGTTCGTCGAGATCTTCGGATACGGTCAGCATGACGACCGCCGTTTCCGGTACGTCCTGCACGAGCAACTTGAGCGTTTCGAGGCCGGATAGTCCGGGCATGTTGAGATCGAGCAAAATCACGTCCGGGCGAAATTGCTTGGCGCGCTTGAGACCTTCGAGCCCGTCGGACGCTTCGCCGACGACTTCGAAGTCTGACTGCCGGTGCAGGAGCGCGTGAACGCCTGAGCGAAATAACGCGTGGTCGTCGATCAACAGAATGCGGATGGTCATGACACAACTCGAAGCAGCTCTCGAAGCGAGCGCGCGTGACCATATTTAGACAGCCTGACGCGCCGGGGCGGGCAAGACGAGTTCGACGCGCGCCCCGCATGCTGGCGCTCCGGTCAGCCGCAGAATTGCGCCGAGCCTTTGCGCGCGCTCGCGCATGATATGAAAGCCGACATGCGTCTCGCCAAGGACGGCCATCTCCTTTGGATCGTAGCCCTGACCATCATCTTCGACAAGGAGGCTAAAGTCACGACCATTGACGATCGTCACGAAAACGCGCTGAGCTTCCGCGTGTTTGCGAATGTTCGACAGCGCCTCCTGCAAAATGAAAAGCACTTGCAACTGCTGATCCGGCGGCAAAGGCAAGCCGCCTTCCTCCCGATAATCGAGCGATGGCGCAATGCCCGTTTGCATGCCAAAGCGTTCGACGGATTCGTTTACCGCCCGCCTCAGATCGCCGGTGCCGAGCCTAGTGCGGAAGTTCATCAGGAGTTCGCGCACGTCGTCGTAGCTTTCCGCCAATCCGCCCGTAAGCATAGGCACGATTTCGCGGATTTCGTCCATGCGTTCTTCGCGCGTGGCCGCATCCAGAAGATGTACCTGCATCTTCATGAAGTTCAGGCTTTGCGCGATGCTGTCATGCAAGCCCTGCGCAACGAGATTTCGCTCCTCCGACACCGCAAGCTGCCGCGCCAATGCCGCAAGCCGTCGGTTCTTGAGCGCTGTGCCGAAGTGCGTGCCGAGTGTTTCGAGCAAGTGCGCTTCGGTTGCGGGAATAGTCCGCTCGCCGCCGAAGTGCAGCGAGAAGGCGCCGAGCTTCTCGCCTTGCGAAACGATGCTGAACGCGGCGACGCTCGCGAAACCCGCGCGTTGGCATGAACGCTGCGCGCATGCGCAGGCGTCTGCGGCGAAGCAACTTTCGTCCTGAAGCAGCGCGGCCGGCAATCCTTCCGAGCCGATCAGACGCACTTGACCATCTTCGGTGAAGAGACGAACCGCCGCGCCGTCGGCGTCGAATTGACGCATGAGGCGTGCAAGAAAGCCTCGGCACAGCGCATCGACGTCATTCGGCTGATTCACGAAAGCCGCCATTTCATAAAGGGCCGTCAGTTCGCGGTTCTGCGCGGCCAGCTCGGCGGTCTTCGCTTCGACCCGGCCCGCAAGGTCGCGATAGAGCGTCTGCAATTCCGCGGCCATGCGATTGAAGCCCGCGGCAAGATGTCCGAACTCGTCCTGCGTTTCGACGGGCAGACGCGCATCGAACTCGCGTGCCTCGATGCGCGCAAGCCCGTCCTGCAAGCGCTGAACGGGCACGACGATCCACAAGAAGAGCAAATAGACGATCGCCGCGGTGCCGATACACGCCATCGCCGCAAGCGCCATCTGCGACGTGCGCAGCCATGCGGTCTTGCGTGCGTTCTCCCGCTCGATCAAGCCGACGAGGTCGTCGGCGCCAGTGACGAAAGTGCGCAATTGCAGCAGATAGCGCGCCACCGCCTGTGGGTCTGCGCTCGCCATGCCCTCGCGAACATCGGGTTCGAGTCGCGAATGCCACGCGTTCGCGACGTGATCGAACTGTCGGCGCACATCGACATCGTCTGGAAGGAAGAGCGGGCGCGCTGGATCGCCTTTACGCAGGCGGTCGAGCGTTGCGTTCATCTGCTCGATCTGCAGTTGCAGCAACGGCGATGGCGCCTTTTCACCCTTCAATAGCGCAATTGCGACTGCGTTCGCGCGCATGCGCAGGCTGCCTGCGTCGTTGATCGCGGCGCCTGCACCCTGCAGTTGCCATGAGAGCCAGAGTGTCCCGCCGATCATCGCGAGCACGAGAACCAGCGACACCATCGACAGCGTGACGATGCGTGTGGTCAGACGTTCGCGAAACGACGACAGGAACATGCTTCTCGATCAAGGGAATCAGCGGCTGCGGACCAATTGCCAGGCCCGCCCAAGATAGCCGAGCGAAGCGAAGCCGCTCCACACATGCACGAGACGCGTGAACGGGAATATCACGAAGAGACTCATGCCCATGAACAAATGTATACGGAAGAGCAGCGGCGCATCTGCGACATAGTGCGCGGCATCGGCTCTGAACGTGAAGATGTGCTGGGCCCAGGTCATGAGCCGCACCATCATCGAGCCGTCCATGTGACCGGCCGATACGCCAATCGTCGATAGACCCAGGAGCAGCGTGATCAAGATCCACAGCAACAACACGCGGTCGCCGACTTTCGTCACGGCGGACAGGCGCGCGCTCGTCAAGCGTCGATGCAGCAGGATCAGCAAGCCTGCGAGGCATAACGTGCCCATTACACCCCCAGCGATCATTGCGAATACCTGCTTGACGCTATGCTCGACGCCGAGCGCGTCCCATACGGCGACCGGCGTGAGCAGGCCGACGAGATGCCCGAAGAACAGCCCGAGAATCCCGACGTGAAACAAGATGTTGCCAAGTCTGAGATTGCCGCGATCGACGAGTTGGGTGCTATCCGCCTTCCACGAATATTGCTCGCGTTCGAAACGCACGAAGCTGCCGAAGAGAAAGATGCTGGCGGCGATATACGGATAGATACCGAAAAAGAAGGAGTTGAGCATGTTCATCGTGCGTCCTTTGCGGCAAGAGCGGCCGCGCCGGCAGTCATTGCGCCGCGCGGATGAAAGCGAATGGTCTGCGTATCCTGGCGCATGTGCGGTGCGAGCAGCGGCTCGACGCCGTCCGCGCCGGGACCGAAGGTTTCGAGCATTTCGTCCATGTCGCGCACGGGCGGCTGCGTGAGCGGACGCGGCTCGACCGTCGCGAGCTCGCGCAACACCGCGAAAACCGTCGAATACGGGCTCTCATTGCGCGCGAGACGTTCACCGATGGCATCGAGCACATGAATGGCGTCATTGAGCAGCGACTGCGCGCGGGCCGGCTCGATCGCGCCCAGCGCTTCGAGAAAAAGCGGCACGTAGTCGGGCAGTTCGTTCGATTCGATATCGAGGCCGAGACCGCGATACTCGTCGAGCAGATCGACCATCGCCTGACCGCGATCGCGGCTTTCGCCATGAACGTGTTCGAACAGATGCAGCGAATGCGACGGATTGCGGTCGAACGTGGCCACGTATGTAAGTTGCACTTCGATCAGCGGACGCTTCAGCGACGCGATGAGCGGTGCAAGGCGCGTTTGGGCCTGCGGCCAGTCGTGCAACGCGGCTTCGATTTCTGGCAGCGCGTCAAGAAGCGCGGGCTCGGGATAATCGAGCAGCGCGGAAAGTATGGAATAGAGCGACATGTGTGATCCTCGGTCAGCCTTCCTGCAGTGCCTTCTTGCGCGACTTCGGCAACGCCGCGTAACTTACTTCGCCGTGCGTTCGCGATCCGAAAAGCGATCCGTCCGATACCCCCGATGATCCGCAATTGCCGAACGAGAAACCGCAACTGCCCTTTTCGTCAAAGCTGTCCTGCGCCATTTCCTTGTGCGACGACGGCACGACGAAACGGTCTTCGTAGTTGGCGATCGCCATCAATTGATACATCTCTTCCACTTGCGACGCGGTGAGGCCGACATCGTTCAGCACGGCGTCATCGTTCACGTTGTTCACGTTCTGCGCACGCTTGAACGCGCGCATCGCGAGCATGCGGTTCAGCGCGGAGACGATCGGCGCCTCGTCGCCGGCGGTGAGCAGGTTCGCGAGATAGCGCATGGGAATGCGCAAGCTCTTCACGTCCGGAATCACGCCGTTCATGCCCATGTGACCGGCATCCGCGGCCGACTGGATCGGCGAGAGCGGCGGCACGTACCAGACCATAGGCAGCGTGCGGTATTCCGGATGCAACGGGAACGCGACCTTCCACTCGCACGCCATGCGATACACCGGCGAGCGCTTCGCCGCGTCGAGCCAGCTTTGCGCGATGCCTTGACGGAGCGCTTCGGCCTGAACTTGCGGGTCGTGCGGATCGAGGAACAGATCGAGTTGCGACTGATAGAGATCCGTCGTCGCTTCGACCGACGCAGCCTCGGCAATGCGGTCCGCGTCGTACAGCATCACGCCGAGATAGCGGATACGGCCTACGCAGGTTTCCGAGCACACCGTCGGCTCACCCGCTTCGATACGCGGATAACAGAACACGCACTTCTCGGCCTTGCCCGACTTCCAGTTGAAATACATCTTCTTGTACGGGCAACCGGACACGCACATGCGCCAGCCGCGGCACTTGTCCTGATCGACGAGCACGATGCCATCGTCTTCGCGCTTGTACACCGAACCCGACGGGCACGACGCCACGCATGCCGGATTCAGGCAGTGCTCGCACAGTCGCGGCAGATACATCATGAAGGTGTTCTCGAATGTCGAGTACATCTCCTTCTGCACGTTTTCGAAGAGCGCGTCGCGTCCGCGCGAATCGAATTCGCCGCCGAGATCGTCTTCCCAGTTCGGGCCCCAATGGATCTTGTCCATCTTCTTGCCCGTGATCGCGGACACCGGGCGCGCCGTGGGCGGCGTTTCCGAAAGCGGCGCGTTCTGCAGGCGCTCGTAGTCGTATGTGAACGGCTCGTAGTAGTCGTCGATGGCAGGCAGATTCGGATTCGCGAAAAGGTTCGCGAGCACTTTCAGCTTGGGCCCTTGGCGCGGCTCGATGCGTCCGTCGCATTTGCGAATCCAGCCGCCGTTCCACTTCTCCTGGTTCTCCCACTGCTTCGGATAGCCGATGCCCGGCTTCGTCTCGACGTTGTTGAACCACGCGTACTCGACGCCATCGCGCGATGTCCACACGTTCTTGCACGTCACCGAACACGTATGGCAGCCGATGCACTTGTCCAGATTCAGGACCATCGCCACCTGGGCGCGGATCTTCATGATGCTGCTCCTTCCTTCAGCGGGCCTTCGAGCCAGTCGACTTTCTTCATCTTGCGCACGATCACGTATTCGTCGCGGTTGCTGCCCACGGTGCCGTAATAGTTGAAACCGTAAGCCTGTTGCGCATATCCGCCGATCATGTGCGTCGGCTTGAGCACTGTGCGCGTGACCGAGTTATGGATACCGCCGCGCATGCCGCTCGTCTCCGCGCCCGGTACATTGATGATCTTTTCCTGCGCGTGATACATGAGGCACATTCCGCGCGGCACCCGCTGACTGACGACGACGCGCGCCGTCAGCGTGCCGTTCACGTTGAACACTTCGACCCAGTCGTTGTCCCTGAGACCGGCTTCCTTTGCTTCCGCTTCCGAGACCCACACATGCGGGCCACCGCGCGACAGCGTGAGCATGCGCAGGTTGTCCGTGTACGTCGAGTGAATGCCCCATTTCTGGTGCGGCGTGATCCAGTTCAGCACCAGTTCGTGCTCGCCGTTAGGCTTTGCACCGAGCATCGGCGCAATGGTTTTCGTGTCGATCGCGGGCTTGTAGACGCACGAGCCCTCGCCGAAATCGAGCATCCAGCGGTGATCCTGATAGAACTGCTGACGCCCCGTGAGCGTGCGCCATGGAATCAGTTCGTGAACGTTCGTGTAGCCCGCGTTGTAGCTGACTTCTTCCGACTCGAGCCCGGACCATGTGGGCGCGGAAATGATCTTGCGCGGTTGCGCCTGAACGTCGCGGAAACGGATCTTGTCGTGCTCGCGGCCGAGCGCGAGGTGCGAATGATCGCGTCCCGTGATCTTCGAGAGCGCTTCCCACGCCTTCACCGCGACGTGGCCGTTCGTTTCAGGCGCAAACGTGAGAATCATCTCGGCGGCGTCGATGGCCGTCTCGAGACGCGGACGTCCCTTGCTCTGACCGGATAGATTCCCGAGCTCTTCGACTTCGTACGCCGTATTCCAGTTGATGCCCTTGCCGCCGTTCCCTAGTTTCTCCAGCAGCGGACCGACCGACGTGAACTTCTCGTAGATCGCGGTGTAGTCGCGCTCGACGACCGTCATCGAGGGCGCCGTCTTGCCGGGGATCAGGTCACATTCGCCGCGACGCCAGTCCTTCGGCTCGAACGCCTGGCCGAGTTCGCCCGGCGTGTCGTGCATGAGCGGCGTGCAGACGAGGTCCGTGCGCGTGCCGAGATGCTTTCCGCCGATTTCCGCAAACTTCTTCGCGATGGTCTTATAAATTTCCCAGTCGCTCTTGCTTTCCCATAACGGTTGCACCGCTTCTGACAGCGGATGGATGAACGGATGCATGTCCGACGTGTTGAGGTCGTTCTTCTCATAGAACGTCGCGCTCGGCAGCACGATGTCGCCATAGAGGCAAGTCGTGCTCATACGGAAATCGAGCACGGTCAGCAGATCGAGTTTGCCTTCCGCCGCGTCGCGCACGTTCACTTCGCCGGGTTTGATCGCGTCGGCCTCATCGCCGAAGAGCGCGTTCTGCGTGCCGAGAAGATACTTCAGGAAGTATTCGTGTCCCTTGCCGGAGCTGCCCAGAATATTCGACCGCCACACGAACATGTTGCGCGGGAAGTTCGCCGGATTGTCGGGGTCGTCGCATGCGAAATCGAGCTTGCCCGACTTGAGTTGCTCCACCGTGTATTCAATCGGATCGCGACCCGCGCGCTTCGCGGCGTCGACGATATCGAGCGGATTCGCACCGAGTTGCGGCGCCGAGGGCAACCAGCCCATGCGCTCGGACTTCGCGTTCATGTCAAGCATCGAGAGATTCTCGTAACGCGACTTGTCGGCGGTCGGCCCGAGAATTTCGTCGACGGCGACTTTCTCGTGACGCCATTGGCTCGTATGGTTATAGAAGAACGACGTGCCGTTCATCTGGCGCGGCGGACGCGACCAGTCGAGTGCGAACGCGAGCGGCGCCCAGCCGAATTGCGGACGGAGCTTTTCCTGGCCGACGTAATGCGCCCAGCCGCCACCGCTCTTGCCGACACAGCCGCACATCATCAGAAGGTTGATGATGCCGCGATAAATCATGTCGTTGTGATACCAGTGATTCAGCGCTGCGCCGACGATCACCATGCTCTTGCCTTGCGTACGGTCCGCATTGTCGGCGAACTCACGCGCCACCTGGATCACGAGATGGCGTGGCACGGTCGTGTGCTTCTCCTGCCATGCGGGCGTGTACGGGGTGTCGTCGTCATAGGACGTCGCGACGTTCGCGCCACCGAGGCCCTGATCCACGCCGTAGTTCGCCATCTGCAAGTCGTACACGGTCGCAACGCCCGCGCTCCTGCCGTCTGCGAGCGTGATGCGCTTCACCGGCACGCGACGCGCGAGCAGTGCGTCATGCTCCGCGCCGAAGTATGGGAAGCTCACCTCTGCAATTTCGTCATGAGCGTCGATCAGCGACAGGCACGGATCGATGTCGCGACCCGAACCGCCGTCCTTCTGTTCGAGGTTCCAGCGGCCGACTTTCGCGCCGTCGTTGTGATTCGCCTCGCCCCAGCGGAACCCGATCGTGCCGTTCGGCGCGACGATCTTGCCGCTCGTCTCGTCGATGACGAGCGTCTTCCATTGCGGATTGTTCGCTTCGTCGAGATCGTTCTGCAGTTGCGATGCGCGCAGGAAATGATCGGGCACGAGCGTGCCTTCGTGTTCGCGCAGCACGACGAGCATCGGCATGTCGGTATAGCGCTTCACGTAGTCACGGAAGTACGCTGACTTGCCGCTCGCGTGGAATTCCTTCAGCACGACGTGGCCCATCGCCATGGCGAGCGCGGCGTCCGTGCCCTGCTTCGGCGCGAGCCAGATGTCGCCGAACTTCACCATTTCGCCGTAATCCGACGACACCGCGACCGTCTTCGTGCCCTTGTAGCGCGCTTCGGTGTAGAAGTGCGCGTCGGGCGTGCGCGTCTGCGGCACGTTCGAGCCCCAAACCATCAGGTACGTGGAGTTGTACCAGTCGGCGGATTCGGGCACGTCGGTCTGCTCGCCCCAGATTTGCGGCGATGCGGGCGGCAGATCACAGTACCAGTCGTAGAACGACAGGCATGCGCCGCCGATCAGGCTCAGATAGCGCGCGCCGGCCGCATAGGAAACCATCGACATCGCTGGAATCGGCGAGAAACCGATCACGCGGTCAGGCCCGTACTTGCCAATGGTGTACGCATTCGCCGCCGCGATGATCTCGCTCGCGGTGTCCCAGTCGGCGCGCACGAAACCGCCGAGGCCGCGCACGCTCTTGTAGCGCTTTGCCTTCACGGGGTCTTCGCAAATGGACGCCCACGCCGCGACCGGATCGAGCGTCTTGCGCGCTTCGCGCCACATTTCGATGAGACGGCCGCGAACCATCGGATGCTTCACGCGCTGCGCGGAATACACGTACCAGCTATACGACGCGCCGCGCGGACACCCGCGCGGTTCGTGATTCGGCAAATCGGGGCGCGTGCGCGGATAATCCGTCTGCTGCGTTTCCCACGTGATCAGGCCGTTCTTCACGTAGACCTTCCACGAGCACGAGCCCGTGCAGTTCACGCCATGCGTGGAGCGCACGATCTTGTCGTGCTGCCAGCGGCTGCGATAGCCGTTTTCCCATTTGCGGTCTTCGTTCACGACCGCGCCATGTCCATTCGAGAACGTGGACTTGATGCGCGACATGAACTTCAGCCGATCCAGAAAGTGACTCATCCGTTTCTCCGGGCGTGGCGGCCATGCGCCGCCATGAATACGTTGATTCGAGTGTAGGGACGCGATCGCCGCGCGCCCATTCCCCGAAAGGAGGCGTCGACGCGCATCAGACGGACTAGTGCGCGTACTCCTTTCGGACTAGGTCTATCTCCGCGCACGCGGACGAACTTGAGGCCCGACTACGCGCCCCGCGTGCCGGAGGGTTCAGCAAGGCATGTCCGCATTGCGGCGTGCGTAGCAGAACCACGTCACCGCCGCGCACAGCGCATAGAAGGCGATGAAGCACCAGAGCGCGGTGTCGGGCGAGCCGGTCATGCTCATCGACGTGCCAAAGCTGCGCGGAATGAAGAAGCCGCCGTACGCGCCGATTGCACCGGCAAAGCCGAGCACCGCCGCCGATTCTTTTCCCGCTTCGTGCAGCGCCTGCTTTTTCGCCGAGTCGGATTCGCCTTCGGCTTCGCGCTGCTTCTGCGTCAGGAAGATCACGGGGATCATGCGGAAGGTCGAGCCGTTGCCGATGCCCGTCAGCGCGAACAGTGCGATGAACATCGCGAGGAAGCCGGCGAAGTTGCCGCTCGCGCCGTCGTGCGGCAGAAACGCCATCACGCCGAACACCGCCGCGATCATCGCGATGAAGGTCCACAGCGTCACGCGCGCGCCGCCGAGGCGATCCGAGATCCAGCCGCCGACCGGCCGCGTGAGCGCGCCAGCGAGCGGCCCGAGGAACGCGTAAGCAGTGGGATTGACCGATGGGAACTCAGCCTTCGTCAGCAACGCGAGGCCCGCCGAAAAGCCGATGAACGAACCGAACGTGCCGATGTACAACAGGCACATGAGCCAGTTGTGCTTGCGCCGGAATATGACGGCCTGTTCGGCGAACGAGGCTTTTGCATCGGCGATGTCGTTCATCCCGAACCAGGCCGCGAGCGCCGAGATGACGATGAACGGCACCCAGATGAAGCCCGCATTCTGCAGCCAGATGCTGTGCTCGACGCCGTTCACGTCGTAGGACTGGCCTGCGCCCGCGAATGCGCCGAACACGCTCGCCGAGATCACGAGCGGCGTCACGAACTGAACGATCGACACGCCCAGATTGCCGATGCCCGCGTTCATGCCCGTCGCGAAACCCTTCTTCGCCTTCGGGAAAAAGAAGCTGATGTTCGCCATCGACGAACTGAAATTCGCGCCGCCGAGGCCGCACAGCAACGCCAGAACGAGCAGCGTCGGATAGCCCGTCGACGGATCGCGCAGCGCCAAGCCCATGCCGAGCGCTGGAATCAGAAGACTCGCGGTGGAGAACGCTGTAAAGCGGCGTCCGCCGAATATCGGCACGAGAAACGAGTAGAAGATGCGCAGCGTCGCGCCAGAAAGCGGAGGCAACGCGGTGAGCCAGAACAACTGGTCCTTCGTGAAGTGAAAACCACCCTTATCGAGATTGACGACGACGACGCTCCATAGCGACCACACGGCGAACGCCAGCGCGAGCGCGGGAATCGAGATCCAGAGGTTGCGGCGGGCGACCGATTCGCCCGTTGCGCGCCAGAAGGCGGCGTTCTCGGGATCCCAGCGAGTGAGCAGATAGCGTGAAGACATGGTTAGTGCTTGGGTTGAAACGTGAAGTGCATGCAGATGAGACTGACCGCGGTCGCGCCGAACATCAGCATGAAACAGGTGGTACGCACGCCGGTGAGGTCGACGAGCAAGCCAAAAAGAATCGGCAACAGGAAGCCGGCAAGTCCGCCGGCGAGGCCGACGATGCCCGACACGGCGCCGATGTTCGTCGAGAACTCGTCCGACACGAACTTGAACACCGACGCCTTGCCGACCGCCATCGCAACGCCGACGACAAACATGAGCACCGTATAGGCGACCGGTCCCATTTCGATGTGGAACGTGCGCGGGCCGTCTTTCGCGTGGACGACGAAATCCGTCACCGGATAGCTCAGCAGGAAGAAGCACGCGAGCGCGACCCACATGACGATCCAGGTCGTGCGATGCGCGCCGAAGCGGTCCGACATCCAGCCGCCGAGCGCGCGCAGCACGCCGCCCGGCAACGAGAAGCAAGCGGCGAGAAACGCGGCCTGTTCGATGCCGAAGCCGTACTGATTCACGTAGTACTGCGGCATCCACAATGCGAGGCCGACGTAGCCGCCGAACACGACCGAGTAGTACTGCGCGTAACGGAGCACGCGCCGGTCTTTCAGCACGGTCATCTGCGCGGCGAAACTCTGCGTGCTGGCGCTGCGATGCGCGGGATTGGATGCCGACACGAACCAGAAGACGATCGCGGTGAAGAGCATCGCGACGGAATAGACCTTCGGCACGATCGTCCATGTGCCCGCCGCGAGAATCAGCACGGGCGCGACGAACTTGGTCAGCGCCGCACCCGAATTGCCCGCGCCGAAGATGCCCATCGCGAGGCCTTGACGCGACTTCGGGAACCAGCGCGCGACATACGGCGTGCCGACTGAAAACGACGCGCCCGCGACGCCGACGAACAAGCCGAGCACGAGGAATTGCCACAGTTCCGTGGCATAGCCGATCAGCCAGATTGGCGCGATAGTGACTGCCATCGTGCAGAAAAAGACGATACGGCCGCCGAAACGGTCGGTCCAGATGCCGAGCGGCACGCGCAGCAACGAACCCGTGAGCACCGGCGTCGCGGCGATGAGGCCGAACTCGGTATCGGTGAGATGAAGCTGCTTTTTGAGAGGGATGCCGAGAATGGCGAAGACCATCCAGATGGCGAAGCAGATCGTGAATGCGAAGGTGCTTGCGCCGAGCACGCGCCAGGCGCGCGTGTCGGTCGATGCTTTTGTAGCGAGGGTTGAGTCGACGACGCTCATCGTCCTTTCCTTGTCGTTGTAACTTTCCCGACAAGGGTAAGGTGCGTCGCGCGAGACGCCTATCCGCCGTGCGGATGCGGCGGCGCTGTGCCGCTAGCTCATGCGGCGTAGTCCGGACGGAGTAGTGCCTGTCGCGTCACGCGTTCTGCGATGCCAGCGCGATGCAACTCGCCGGATCGATCGAAAAATGGATGGTCTCCCGGACCGGCGTTTTGTGCGATGGATGCACACGCGCGAGCACGATCTCTCCGCCGATCATGAAATCGGTCGTGCCGAAGCTCGAAACGCATCCTGTCGCGTAGCTTTGCGTCGAGGTTCGAGAGCGGTTCGAACACCATGCCGGACTTGCGGCGATTCGGCGGTACGAAGGTCTCGTCGCGCGCCGAGAAAACGGTCACGCCGTTCACCGAAATCGATCCGCCGACCGGACGTTCCAGCCCGGCAATGGAGCGCAGCGTCGTCTTGCCGCAACCGCTCGGGCCGAGCCGCGTGGAACGCGATATGGCTGCTTTCATCGCGTCGAATGTCAGTTCCAAGCGTGGCGCCCGGCGAGCGCGCCTTTTTTTAACCACCGCATCGTCAAAGAGTGTCAACCGACGGTGTAACGGTCAACGCCGGACGCAAAACACCGTTATCCGCAATGACGAATTGCCGCTTCGCCTCGTGCAATTTGAGATAGAGCGATATTCAGCAGATTCGAACTCGCTGTTCCGCCGCCGCTGGCTTTTGCCGGCGTCGCATCCGCCAAACACTCCGATCAACACCACAAGCGCGGCATGGCAAAAGTGCGCCACTTCGCCTTTTTGCCGGCACCGAAGCTCAAAGAAGTCCAAATGATTAGCTCTGTCCAATCGCGCCGCCTGTCGTGCGCAGCATGTCTTGCCGTCGTCTTCAGCTTCGTTCTTGGCGGATGCGCCAGTCGAACGCTCGAGCAGACCGCGACCAAGCCAGCTTCGCAAACCGACGCTGCCGCTGCCCCGGCGGCACCTGCCGGCTTCTACCGCGTCACAGGCGCGGACACCCTCGCTTCGATCGCAGCCGCCTACGGTCGCGACCCGAACGCGATTGCCGCCTGGAACGGGCTTTCCGCCAGCACTCCACTGACGAACGGCCAACTGCTGCGGGTCGGTCCGCCATCGGCATCGGTTGCCGGCTCGGACGATTCCACGCAGCGGACTGTGAACGCAACACGCTGCCGATCCGATTCCTTGTCCTGGCCGATAAAGGGCCCAATCCTGAAGCGCTTCGGCGTGGACGGGGTCCGGGGCGTTGTCATCGGTGGCGCAGCGGGAGACACGATCCGTGCGGCGAAAGGAGGACGCGTGGTGTATGCGGGTAACGAGATCGCGGGCTACGGCAGCCTCGTAATACTGAAACATGACAGTCGCTACCTGACTGCCTATGGCCATATCCAAAACGTTCTGACCAAGGAAGGGGCCGACGTAACGAAGGGGCAAGCCATCGCGACGATGGGCGCTCAAACGAATGGTCAGCCATCGCTGCTTTTCGAGGTGAGACGGGATCGTCAGCCAGTCGATCCCCTGCCCTACCTTTCCGACTGCGCTTCGTGATCCGTCGAACGTCAGGTCAGGTTACTTGCTCTCGAACAAAGCGATATGCACCGAATGAACATGCTTCAGCCGCGCATCCTCAGCGCCTTCGCCTGCATCCTGTTGATCGCCGGATGTGCAGCCTCTCTGTCGGAGCAAGGCAATGAGGGCGCTTCGACAAACCAACCGGCGAGCGCGTCGAGCCTTCCGGTTCAATCCGCAAACGACGATTCCGTTTCGACCGAAATCACTTCATCCGACCGGCCGGACGAGACACCGACCGCGCGCGCGTACCATCAAGCCGGGATTGCATCCTGGTACGGGCGAACGTTTCACGGTCGACGCACCGCCAGCGGCGAGCGCTTCGACATGTATGCCATGACAGCGGCACATCGCACGCTACCGCTCGGATCGTGGATCCGCGTCACGCTTCCGGGAGGGAGCCCGTCCGTCCTCGTCCGAATCAACGATCGCGGTCCGGTTTCACGCAACAGAATCATTGATCTGTCATACGGGGCAGCCGCTGCGCTGGGCATTGTCAGGCGTGGTTCGGCCCAAGTCGAATTATCGACCGATTCTGTTTTCCATACTCCGTCGTAGACTGCCGCTCCCATGTCTCGACTCTCACACAAGCGGGCAGCGTCCCCCCGCCTCCCGCTCACCAAGGCAATGCTCCTGCCACTGCCGCCTATGCACCGCAACTCATGACGCGCCGGTCCTGCATCTTCCTGTTCGTGCTGACCTACCTTCTGGGTTGCGTCCTGGCTGCGATGGACACCAAGGGGAGTCCGATCGACGTGATGCAGGCGACCATGTCCGCATGGAGCGCTTCGAACCGCGAAGCCGTTGCCGATGCGAGCCAGCGACGGCGCGATGAAATCGAGCGATCGAATGCCATTCGGGAATCCCGGCCTCTCGCCGGGCTTTAGCGAGAAGAACCGGAGAAGGCTCCTGAGCCGTGGCTTCACCTAGGCACGCGGCTCGGCTCCACCACGTGAGACGATCGAACCCGGCGAAGTTATCGCGGCGATCCATCGCGCGGCTCGAACACGCTTTGACGTCGCTTTATCACACTCGCAATTCCATCCCTTCGTTGTAGACTCGCCTGCTCCTTTCGGAGTAGGCAAAAAGTTCCGCCTTCGCGCGACACTCCGTCGCATCAACTTGATCTGAAACAAAATTTCAACCATTCGCGTCATCGCGAAAAATCGCGCGTGGCATGATCTTGACGCGGCGCAAAGCCGTGCAACGGCGTTCTTCCCGGGACGCTTCGATCATCGAAACCAGCGAATGCAATGAATGAAAATACCCAACGTTTAGCAGTGCCATTGTTATCGGGGTTGATAGCCAGTCTTTGTCTTTCGGGATGCAAGCTGGAGGTGTTGGACTCGAAAGGCGTGATTGGCGCAGCGGAATCGTCGCTGATCGCCACCGCGACTTACGCCATGCTTCTCGTCGTAGTCCCGGTGATCCTGCTCACCCTGTTCATCGCATGGCGCTATCGCGCGTCCAACACGAAGGCCACGTATGCGCCGAAATGGGCGCATTCCACGGCCATCGAAGTCGTGGTCTGGGCGATTCCCGCAGCCATCATCCTGTACCTCGGCATCCTCACGTGGAAAACCACGCACGAGCTCGATCCGTACAAGCCGCTGCAATCCGAAGTCAAGCCGATCAACGTCGAAGTCGTGGCGCTCGACTGGAAGTGGCTGTTCATCTATCCGGATCTTGGCGTCGCGTCGGTGAACCAGCTCGCGTTCCCGGTCGGCACGCCGGTGAACTTCCGCATCACGTCCGATTCGGTGATGAATTCGTTCTTCATCCCGCAACTCGGCAGCCAGATCTACGCGATGGCGGGCATGCAGACGAAGCTGCACCTGATGGCCGATCACGCAGGCGACTACGCAGGCATCTCGGCGAACTACAGCGGCAAGGGCTTCTCCGACATGAAGTTCCGTGCACTGGCCATGTCCAACGAAGACTTCGACGCGTGGCTGAAGCAGGTCAAGAACGCGCCCGAGAATCTGAGCATGGACGTCTACGCCGGCGTCGCGCGTCCGAGCGAAAAGGTCGCGGTGCGCTACTTCTCGACCGTCGATCCGAAGCTCTTCAACAACATCGTCGCGAAGTACAACTACGGCAACTCGGTCGTAGGCGCAAATTGTGTAACCAAGGGGTAAGCCATGTTCGGCAAACTAACGCTTGAGGCGATCCCGTACCACGAGCCAATCATCATGGGGGCGACCGTCTTCATGGCGGTCCTCGCGCTCGGTACGGTCGGCCTTATCACTAAACTCGGCAAATGGGGCTGGCTCTGGCGCGAGTATCTGACTTCGGTCGATCACAAGCGCATCGGCGTCATGTATCTGGTCGTCGCCGGGCTGATGCTCGTGCGCGGCTTCGCCGACGCCGTCATGATGCGCGTGCAACAGGCCATCGCGCTCGATGGGCCTGGCTATCTGCCGCCGCATCACTTCGACCAGATCTTCACGGCCCACGGCACGATCATGATCTTCTTCATGGCCATGGCGCTGCTGGTCGCGTTCTTCAACCTCGTCGTGCCCTTGCAGATCGGCGCGCGTGACGTGGCGTTCCCGTTCATCAACTCGCTGTCGTTCTGGATGACGGCCGTCGCCGCCATTCTGATCAACCTGTCGCTGTTCATCGGCGAGTTCTCGACGACGGGCTGGCTCGCGTATCCGCCGCTCTCCGAGACGCAGTTCAATCCGGGCGTCGGGGTCGACTACTACATCTGGGCGTTGCAGTTGTCCGGCGTCGGCACGCTGCTCACCGCCGTGAACTTCTTCGTGACGATCGTGAAGATGCGCGCGCCCGGCATGAGGTGGATGAAGATGCCGGTCTTCACGTGGACGGCGTTCTGCTCGAACGTGCTGATCATGGCGACGTTCCCGATCCTGACCGTCGCGCTCGCGCTGCTGGCGCTGGACCGTTACCTCGGCATGCACTTCTTCACGAACGACGGCGGCGGCAACCCGATGGTCTACCTGAACCTGATCTGGGCCTGGGGTCATCCTGAGGTCTACATCCTGGTTCTGCCCGCCTTCGGCATTTACTCGGAAGTGGTCGCGACGTTCTCGAAGAAGCCGTTGTTCGGCTACAAGACGATGGTCTGGGCCACGTGCTGCATCATGGTGCTGTCGTTCCTCGTGTGGCTGCACCACTTCTTCACGATGGGCTCGGGCGCTAACGTCAATGCCTTCTTCGGCATTATGACGATGGTCATTTCCATCCCGACCGGCGTGAAGATCTTCAACTGGCTCTTCACGATGTACCGAGGCCGCGTGCAGATGACTTCGCAAATCCTCTGGACCATCGGCTTCGTCATCACCTTCACGCTAGGCGGCATGACGGGCGTGATGCTCGCGATTCCCGGCGCGGACTTCGTGCTTCACAACAGCCTGTTCCTGATCGCGCACTTCCATAACGCGATCATCGGCGGCGTGGTGTTCGGTTACTTCGCCGGCATTTCGTACTGGTGGCCGAAGGTGTTCGGCTTCAAGCTCGA
Organism: Caballeronia zhejiangensis; assembly: GCF_000698575.1. Classification (GTDB taxonomy): domain Bacteria; phylum Pseudomonadota; class Gammaproteobacteria; order Burkholderiales; family Burkholderiaceae; genus Caballeronia; species Caballeronia zhejiangensis. The sequence continues at coordinate 44,666 of NZ_JFHD01000015.1, read as the reverse complement.
CGAAAAGCTCGGCAAGAGTGCGTTCGTGTGCTGGTTCGTCGGCTTCTTCGTCGCGTTCGTGCCGATCTACATCCTCGGCTTCATGGGTGCGACGCGCCGCCTGAATCACTACGACGACCCGTCGTGGCAGCCGTTCTTCATCGCCGCTGCCGTGGGCGTGGGCATCATCGCGCTGGGTGTCGTGTTCCAGGTCGCGCAGATCGTGGTCAGTATCATCCGCCGCAATCAGCCTGCGTATCGCGATGTCACCGGCGATCCGTGGGGTGCGCGCACGCTCGAGTGGTCCATCAGCTCGCCGCCGCCGGTCTATAACTTCGCGAATATTCCCGCTGTGCGCGAACTCGACGACTTCGCCGATGCCAAGGAACACGGCCGCATCGATACGCGTCCGTACCGCGACATCCACATGCCGTCGAATACGAGCGCGGGTCTGGTCATCGGCCTGTTCGCGCTGGCCTTCGGTTTCGCGGCTATCTGGCACATCTGGTGGCTCGCGGCTGCAAGCATGGTCGGCATCTTCGCGACGGCTATCGGTTACAGCTTCCGCGATAACGCCGGCTTCATCATCCCGGCCGCGACCGTGAAGTCGACCGAAGAGCGCAATCGTCCGCCGAAGACGCCTGCGAAGGCCGGCTCGGCTCGCGAACTCGAACTGGAGGCAATGTAATGTCGCAATCGACGCTATCCGCGCAACACGCGCATGGCCATGAGCACGAGCACCAGTCGCATTCGGTGTTCGGCTTCTGGGCCTATCTGATGACCGACTGCGTGCTGTTCGCGTCGCTCTTTGCAACCTTCGCGATGTTCGCGATGCAGACCGCAGGCGGCCCGACGCCCAAGGATCTCTTCAACCTGAAGGACGTCGCGTACGAAACGGGCCTGCTTCTCACGAGCAGCCTGACCTTCGGTCTCGCGATGATCTCGGCGACGCGCCGCAAGTCGGGCGCGGTGCTCGCGTGGCTGTTCGTCACGTTCCTGCTGGGTGCGGGCTTCCTCTTTCTGGAAATGCAGGAGTTCGCGCATCTGATCGCTGAAGGCGCGGGTCCGCAACGCAGCGCATTCTGGTCGGCGTTCTTCACGCTCGTCGGCACGCACGGTTTGCACGTGTCCATCGGCATGATCTGGCTGGTCGTGTTGGCCGTGCAGATCGCACGCAATCCGCAAATGAACGAACGCGAATTGCGCCGTCTCGCTTGCCTGAGCCTTTTCTGGCACTTCCTCGACATCGTCTGGATTTGCGTGTTTTCCTTCGTCTACCTTGGGAGCGTCGTCTGATGGCACATGCTCATACCGAAACAAGCGATTTCCCGCACGTCACCGTGCGCGGTTATCTCATCGGCTTCGTGCTGGCTGTCGTGCTAACTGTGGCGTCGTTCTGGGCCGCGACCTCGGGCGCGTTCAAGGGCGAAAGCGCGATCGTCGCGCTCGCCGTGCTGGCCGCGGTGCAGGTGATCGTGCATGTGGTGTTCTTCCTGCACGTCAACTCGTCGAAGGGACAGCGCTGGCATGCGATCTCGTTTGCCTACACCATTCTCATGTCGCTGATTCTTATCGTCGGCACGGTTTGGGTGATGCATAACGTGCACATGCTAATGATGGCGCGCTAATCGCTCGGCTTCATCGCGTGATCTAAGGCGGACCTGCCGGTCCGCCTTTTTTTTCGTCCGTCGAAAAGGCGGTATCTGCACGAATTCATCATCCGTTGAAGAATCTTGACAATTCGCGGAACGAGGAAGAATATCTGTCCATAATTTGATTCACGAATCCACAATATGGACAAGGAGACGCGATGACCGCGCCGAAACCCGCGGCGGATGCCATGACGCCGTATCAACTTCCCTTCCCTAAAGAAGCGCAAAAGGAAATCGTCGTGCCGAGCGCGATTCCCGCCGACGAGCGCGAATGGGTGCCGCAGGCCGAAAACGTCTGGTTCCGTCCGCTGTGTCTGAACGTGTCGACCGGCTACTGGATGAACCTCCTGCGCGTGCGCAAATCCGGCGTGCTGTCGCGTCATCGTCATCCGCAGGCGGTCCACGGCATGGTGCTCAAAGGCCGCTGGCGCTATCTCGAACATGACTGGGAAGCGACCGAAGGCAGCTATGTCTTCGAGCCGCCCGGCGAAACGCACACGCTCTATGTTCCCGAAGACGTCGAGGAAATGATCACGTACTTCCAGGTGAACGGCGTGATGTTCTATTGCGACCCGTACGGCAACTACACCGGCTACGAAGACGTCTTCACCAAAGTCGACATGTGCCGCAAGCATTACGAATCGGTCGGACTCGGTGCCGACTTCGTCGATCAATTCATTCGCTAGCATCCACCCAAACTCAACCCTCTAACAGACTCGACAGAGCATTCGGAGGAGACAACATGCTGGAAAAATCACCGCGCCTGAAGCGCATTCAGTGGGTCGCGCTCACTTTTCTGACGCTCGCGGGCATCGTGAATTATCTCGATCGCAGCACGCTCTCGATCGCGAATCACTCCGTCACGCAGGAGCTCGGCCTCTCCGCCTCGCAGATGGGCCTGCTGCTCTCCGCGTTCTCGTTCGCGTACGCGTTCTCGCAGTTGCCCATCGGCGTGATGCTCGACCGCTTTGGCGCGCGCATCATGCTCGGCCTCGGCATGTTCGTGTGGTCGGTCGCGCAGTTGTTCGGCGGGCTCGTCACGAATCTGCATCAGTTTCTCGCGGCGCGCATCGCGCTCGGCATCGGCGAGGCGCCGCAATTTCCGGCGGGCGCAAAGGTCGTGTCCGAATGGTTCGCGCAACGCGAACGCGGCAAGCCGACGGGCATCTTCGTCACGTCATCGACCATCGGACCCGCGCTCGCGCCGCCCATCCTCACCGTGCTCCTGCTGTCCTTCGGCTGGCGCAACATGTTCATCATCATGGGCGCGCTCGGGATTGCGGTGTCGATCGGCTGGTACATCGTCTATCGCAACCGGAAGGACGTGAAGCTCGAATCGCAAGAACTCGCGCATCTGACCGAGGGCGAACCGGCGCAGCGCAAGGAACGCAACATGACGTTCGCGGAATGGCGCGGCCTTTTCGGCAAGGCGACGACGTGGGGCATGATCTTCGGCTTCATGGGCGTGATCTACATGGTGTGGCTGTATCTCACGTGGCTGCCCGCGTATCTCGAACACGAGCGTCATCTGACGATCGCGAAGACCGGCTGGGTCGTGACGATTCCGTATCTCGCGGGCACGCTCGGCATGCTCTCGTCGGGCTTCATCGCCGATGGTTTGATGGCGCGCGGCGTCGCCCCGATCCGCAGCCGCAAGTGGCCGATCTGCTCGGGACTCATCGGCGCGGCGCTGTTCACCGTGCCCGCCGCGTTCACGCCGAACCTGACGCTCGCGATCGCCTATCTGTCGGCGGCGATGTTCTTCGTCAACATGGCGAGCGGCGCCGCGTGGGCGCTCGTTTCCGTTGCCGCGCCGCGCCACATGGTCGCGTCGCTCGGCAGTATCCAGAACTTCGGCGGCTACTTCGGCGGCTCGTTTGCGCCGTTCATCACGGGCCTCGTCGTCGACAAGACGCATTCGTTCGTGAACGCGTTCCTGATCAGCGCGGGCGTCGCGTTCGCTGCTGCGCTCGTCTACATGTTCGTCGTGCGCGCGCCGATCGAGGACGCGGAGCGCCAGACGGAACCCGTTCCCGCCGTATGAATCGCACCGATATGACTTTTCAAGCTGATCTCTTCAAGGGCAAGACCGTCGTCGTGACCGGCGGCACGCAGGGCATCGGCGCGGGCATCGCGCAGCAATTCGCGGCGCTCGGCGCGCGCGTGATCGCCGCCGGCCTAGCGCCGACCGACGCGCCCGGCATCGAAGTCGTCGAACTCGATGTCGCCGATGCCGCCAGCGTCGCCGCGCTCTTTGCGCGTATCGATTCGCTCGACGTGCTCGTCAACTGCGCGGGCATGATCCGGCGCGGCGACGAGCACGACATCGAAACATTCGAGCGCGTGATCGCGGTGAATCTCAACGGCACGATGCGCATGTGCGCCGCCGCGCGTCCACTGCTCGCGCGCAGCAAGGGTTCGATCATCAACACGGCGTCGATGCTGACGTTCTTCGGCGGCGGACTCGTGCCCGCGTACAGCGCGAGCAAGGGCGGCGTCGCGCAACTGACGAAATCGCTGGCGATCGCCTATGCCGCCGAGGGCATCCGCGTGAACGCCGTTGCGCCCGGCTGGATCGCGACGCCGCTCACGCAAGCGCTGCAGAACGACGACGGCCGCTCGCAGGCGATCCTCGACCGCACGCCGATGAAGCGCTGGGGCTTGCCGGAAGACGTCGCGCGCGTGACGGCGTTTCTCGCGTCACCGGCGGCGTCGTTCATGACGGGCGCGATCGTACCCGTCGATGGCGGCTATCTCGTGGCATGATTCCCGCATCATGCCCTCAGACACCGCTTCCCTCGACGCCGCCAAGGCCACCGGCACCGCCGCCTTCTCGAAGTTCATGGCGGTGCTGCAACTCATTGCCGATGCCGGCGAACCGCCGACCATCGCGCGTCTCACCACGGCGAGCGGTTATCCGCGTCCGACGGTCTATCGCATCGTCGGCGCGCTAATCGCGGAAGGCCTGGTCGTCGAAAGCGTGCGCGGCGGATGTTACGCGCCCGGCCCGCGGCTGATGTCGCTCGCGAGCCGCAGCTGGGAGCGCTCCGATTTGCGCATCGCGGCCACCGACGCGTTGCAGGCACTGCGCGACGCGACGCAGGAGACGGTGCATCTGGCAGTGCGCAGCGGCTCGGAGATGGTGTACATCGAGAAGCTCGAAAGCCCGCATGCGGTTCGCATGGCGTCGCGCATCGGCACGCGCGTGACGCTGTATTCGAGTTCCGTCGGCAAGGCGTTTCTGTCGACGCAATCGCCCGCCGAACGCGATGCATTGCTGCATGGCCTGAAGTTCGAACGCTTCACACCGAACACGATCACCGATCGCGCCGCGCTCGACGCCGAACTCGATGCAACTCACGCGCGCGGCTATTCGGAAGACCGCGAGGAAAACGAGGCGCAGATTTTCTGCTACGGCAGCGCGATCGTCGGCGCGAATGGCGTGACGCTCGGCTGCGTGAGCATCAGCATTCCGCTGTTCAGAAAGAGCGCGACGCCGCTCGAAACCTACGTCGAGCCGCTGAAGGACGCGTCGCGCGCGATCGCGGAGCGTATGTCGCCGGGTACGCGTTGACGCGCTAATGCCCGCGCCTTGGCTCGGAACCAGCGCCCCTCAGTCCCGCCGAAACGCGCCCGTCGCATCCGCCCGCTGTGCGATGAGCCGCGGCAGACGCGGCAGTGTGTGCGGCCAGTGCGTCGCTTCGTGCGCAAAGCGCGCCGCCATGCTTCTGAAGCCGATCTGATCCGCCGCGAGCCGCACGATGACCCTGCGCGCGATCTTCCATACGTCGACGTCCGGCGCGATGTCCTCCGCAAGGCGCTCGATGCGTTCCGCCGAACGCGCGAGCAGCACCGCGCGCGACGCGATGCGCCCGTGCGACGCGCTGAACATATGTTCGGCGGGCGCCTTGCCGATCGCGCCGAACAGATGCGCGACACCGACCTTGCTGCGTGCGTGCGGCGAAGCAAAGCGCTCGGCTTCGCGCCGATACGTCGCTTCGACGCGCACTTCGTGATGCGTCGCATGCGTCTCGGGCCGGCCGTGCTCGAGATGTGCGCGCGCGGCCGCCTTGTGATCGCCCTCCATCAGCGCATGCGATACGCCGACGATGAAGTCGCGCTCGTGCGCCGCGAAGAACATCATCGGATTGTCGGCTTCCAGCACGATCTGGCCGCGCGTCTCGCCTTCGATGCCCACGCGCGCGCCCGCCGCGTCCAGTCCCGCGTGATACAGCCCGACGCCCAGCGCCATTTCGAAGAACGCTTCGATGAGCGTCGCGAGGACATCGGCCTGATCGAGCCCGCATGACGCGAGCGCTTGCGCATCCGACAGTGCGGCCGTTTCGATCGCGCGTGTCGTCAGCACCGAATCGTTGCAATAGTCCCAGAGCACTTCGGGCACGGCGAGACGCGCGTCGTCGCGCAGGCGAAAGCGCAAGTAGCTCTGATCGGCGGCGCGCTGGCGCAAGTCGATCATCGCATCGACGCTCTCGCGTGAACGGCGCACCCATTCCACCGGATGCATCTCGCGCGCCTTCGCCGAACGGCGTTCCGCGAAACGCGCAGCCGCGAGCGCGAGGTCGAGATCGTCAGCGAGTTCGGCATGCGCGTCGGCGCGCAATAGCGTGACGCGCACCGCCATATCGCGGAGGCGAGCACGATGCGTCTGCTCCGCGATGCCCGAGCGCAACGGCACCGCGCTCAACTCGGTGAGTTCGAAGGAAAGCGCGGGCGGGAATGCGGCTCTGCAAGCGTCGCGAAAGCGCGTTGCGTCGTACGGCGTGAAGAGCCCGTCGAGTTCGGACAGCGCGACGCGCACCGCCGTTTCGGCAAGCGCCGGATGACTCGCGAGCGCGCCGGACGCGTTCTCCAGCACGCGCGAAAGTTGCGAGAGCGCGGGCACGCCGGCTGCCAGCGGCGCGGCGCGCGCGCCATGCGTGGCGAAGAAGCGCGCGACGCGCGTCATCGCTGCGCCGTCGCCGGTCAGATGGCTTTCGCGGACGAACGCCCGGCCAAGACGCCAGAGCGTCGCGAGTCGTCGGACTGACAAATTCGGGCTCGCTGAAAGTGAGTTGAAACCGCTGAAAGGCTGCGATGCCGCCGTGTGTGGCATCCGGATTGCTGACTGTGTAACACGATTCGTTCCTGCATGCACGCGCACGAAACGAAGCCTTCCTCATTTACTTCGTGATCCTTTTTAAATGACGACTTCTTCCTTACGCGAAGCGCTGACGAACGAATCCGGCGTGCGAAGCTTCATCGTCGCGCACGACGATGCGATCGCGTTCGAACATTATCGTGAGGACGTGACGCCGGAATCGCTCGAAAACATCAACTCGGTCACGAAGACCATCGTCGCGCTTGCCGTCGGCGCGGCGCTTCGCGAAGGCGCGCTTCCGCCACTCGATACCCCCGCCGCGCGCCTTGTGCCGCCCATGTGCGACACGGCGCTCGATCATCGCGTGCAGCGCATCACGCTCAGGCATCTGCTCACGATGACATCGGGATTCGAATGGGACCAGCGCACCATCGACGACTGCGTGCTCGGCAGTTGCGAGCGCTTCTCGGACGATGAAAGCCGGCTGCGCTTCATTCTCTCGCGGCCCTTCGCGAGCGAGCCGGGCACGCGCTTTCAATACGATTCGCACGCGGTCCAGTTGCTGTCGCTGGCGCTCGAATCCGCGACGGGGCGCACGCTCGCCGATTACGCGCGCGACACGCTGTTCGCGCCGCTCGGCATCGAAGCGAGCGAATGGATCAGCGACGAGGACGGTCACACGTTCGGCGGGCGCGGTCTCCTGCTGCGCGCACGCGACATGATTTCGCTCGGCCTTCTGATGATGCATCGCGGCGCATGGCGTGGCGCGCGCATCGTCGACGAAGCGTTCATCGACGATGCCATGTCGGTGCAAAGCGACGGCGGCCCGCCGATGGACGCGCACTACGGCTATCTCTGCTGGATCGATCCGCGTTATGTCTTCGCGGCGGGACACGGCGGCCAGTTCATCTTCATCGCGCAACGAGAGCGGATCGTCGCGGCCACGACGTGCGACAGCGGCGATGCACATCGCAACATGCGCGACCTGTTCGAGCGCCATGTGCTCGACATGGCGTGAAAGAGACGGCGCGACTGTATCTTTTTGTCGATGCACATTTCGGATTAATCTCAATACGGTATCTTATAAATGCGTCGCCTGGACGCATTCACATTAAGATCGAGAAAACTTCGAGCGCCGTGCACGAAGACTCATAACGATAAAAAGAGAGGCGCCATGCAACACCATTCCGAACCGCCGATGGCGAAAGCGATGTACATCCTTGGGCAGATCGGCGCGATCATCTGTCACGAACGCGGGCCGCGCCCGCAGACCGCGGTGCTGACGAAAATGGCATCGCGCCCCGCCGAGGGTTTCTCGATAGCTGTTGCGAGCATGAACGAAATGTGCCCGCCGCGGCGCGGAGAGCGCCGCGCGCTGCTGCAATGGAAGCACAAGGAGATCGGACGCCTGCGCCGCATGCTGCCCGATCCGCTGCCGACGGCTGCATCCGCGCATACGCAGATGCCGTTCTGGGCCGGCTATTGTCAGTACTGGGAAGACATGTTGAAAGCGGACGCAGAGCGCGATGTCGAACCATTCGCGCCGAAGCTCGAACTCGTTCAGCGCAAGCGCACCGATGCATGATCGCCCTCGCCTTGACGCGCCGAGAAATAATCGCGCAGCACCGCGATCATGCCGTCGAGTTCGGTCGGCTTGACAAAGTAGCCGTTGAAGCCGGTGCGCTGCGCGCGCGACAGATCCTGCGGATCCGTGCAACTCGTATGCGCGAGCAGCAACATCGACAGATCGATGGCGCGGATCGCTTCGGCCGCTTCCCAGCCATCGCCGAGCGGCATCATCAGATCGAGCAGTACGACGCCCGGCCGCCACTTGCGCGCGAGCGACACGGCGTCGAGGCCCGTGTGCACCGCGCGCACGGTGAAGTCGGCGTCTTCGAGCGCGAGACAGATCGCGCGCGTCGCGTCCATGTCGTCATCGGCGATGAGCACGCGCGGCTCGTCGCAGCACTTCGCGCGCGGCGGAATCTGCCACAGCGCTCGCGTGGAAACACGTTCGTGTCGTTGCATCGTTCGGGCCTCGGAATGAACGGAGATGAGAGCAACGATCATTCCCTCGCGGGCCCGCAAAAGCGTGGCGTCAGGCGGCATGCGGCGCGCCGACGTTACACTTCGGGATTACCCGGTGGCTGTCGCGGCGCGTCGATGCACGCGCGCCGTGCAGGATTTGCATCGTCGTCGCATGAGCGTCGACGATGGTGCATTCATCTCCAAACGAGAGGCTAATCGATGTTCGTCGTGTATTGGCTTGGCGACAACCCTGACGCCGAAGGCGCGGCACGCTACAAGCGCTTCGATGCGAACGCGCTCGCCGATGCGCTGCGCTTCGCCGAAGACCTGCGCCGCCGTCAAGCCGCTGGCGAGAACATCGGCTTCGTCACGCTATGCAGTGAAAACCCGCATTCGGTCGGCAAGCCCGGCGTCGCCGATCCGCCCGCCGACTACGACTGGAAAAAGCGCAGATGTTAGTTTTGCGCGGTCGCGGATGCGTCGTCCTGCCATCCGCCGCCGAGCGACTTGTACACGGCGATGAGATCGGTCGTCACGTTGACGGTCGATTGCGCGAGCTGCTCGCGCGTCTGCGCAAGCTGACGTTCGGCATCGAGCACGGTCACGAAAGGCGCGAGCCCTTTGCGATAACTGTCCGTCGCGAGTTGCAGGCTGACGCGATTCGCCTCGACCGTGCGCGTGAGCGCCGCGCGCCGGTCCTGTTCGGTCCGATACGAAACCAGCGCGTTATCTACTTCCTGCAACGCGTTGAGCACCGTCTGCCGATACTGCAACGCCGCTTGCCCCGCCTGCGCCTTCGCCACGCGCACGTTCGCGCGCAACGCGCCGCCTTCGAAAATCGGCAGCGAAATGCTCGGCCCGACCGACCAGAACAGGCTCGACCAATGCGCGAGATAGCGCGCCTTCGTTGCACGCGTGCCGACCTGCCCAGTTAGTGAGATATCCGGATACATCTGCGCCACCGCGACGCCGACTTCAGCGGTCGCGGAATGCAGTTGCGCCTCCGCGCGGCGAATGTCTGGACGACGGCGCGCGAGCGTCGACGGCAAGCCGATCGGCACGACCGGCGGCACCGGCGGCAACGCGCGCGCATCGGACAGTTCCGCGTCGAGCGTGCCCGGCGCGTTGCCGGTCAGCACGGCGAGACCGTTCATCGCCTGCGCGATTTGCGCATCGAGCGTCGGCAGTTGCGCCTGCAACGATCCGACTTGCGCGCTCGCGCTCTGCACGTCCTGCTGGCTCGTCAGGCCGACGCGTGCCTGTTCGCGCGTGAGATCGAGAATCTGCTCTTCGGCGTCGATCTCGGCGAGTGTGATCTGCTTGATCGCCTGCGCGCCGCGCAATTGCGCATACGTGCGTGCGACTTCCGATTCGAGCGAAACGAGCGCGTCGTTGCGACTTTCGATTTCAGCCTGCGTCTGCGCATTCGCCGATTCCACCGAACGCCGCACGCGGCCAAAAAGATCGAGTTCCCACGATGCGTCGAAGCCGTCCTGAAACAGCGTGACCGGACCGGTCGCGGAATCGAGTCCCTGACGGATCTGCGCGCCGTTCGCGCCGAGACCGTCGAGCTTGTCGTACACGCCTTGCGATTCGAGCAGGCCTTTCAAGCCGAGTTGCTGACGCTTCACGCTCGCATTCGCGCTCAACTGCGGCAAGCCCTGCGCCGCCGCCGACACGCTCTCTTCCCGCGCCGCCGCGATGCGCAGCACCGCGCTCTGCAAATCGAGATTGCCCGCGATGGCGCGTTCGATCAGCGCATCGAGCGTCGCATCGTTGAACTGCTTCCACCAGCGCGGATCGGGATCGGCGGAAGTCTGCGCCGTCGATGGCGCGTCGGCATGGGGCACGCGCGGATCGTCCGGCGCGTTCTGCGCGCGCTGCGTGTCGCTCCAGTTATCGGGAACATCGGCCTTCGGCGGCGTGAAATCCGGGCCGACCGCGCACGCGCTCAATGCGAGCGCGAACATCGGAATGAACGGAATGATTGGACGCAGCTTCATCTCAATGCCCTCCCGCCTGGCCCGAAGCCTTCACGGGCGAAAAGAAAAACGTGAGCGGTATGAACATGAACGCGAAGATCGCGCACGCGGCGAACACGTCGAGATACGCGAGGATGGTCGCCTGCGATACGAGCGTCTTGTACATCTGCCCGGTCGCGGCGGACATCGCTTGCGACATCGTCTGGCCACTGTCCATCAGCGTGCGCGCGATGCGTTGCACCGACTCGTTGTACGGCTGATTGAGCGGCGTCAGATGCTCGACCATATGCGCCATGTTCGCCTGCGTGCGCTCGCGGATCATCGCGGTCGCAAGCGAGATGCCGATCGATCCCGCGACGTTGCGAAACATCGTGAAGAGCGCGGAGGCATCGTTGTTGAGCGACTTCGGCAGTGACAGATACGCGAGCGTCGTGACCGGCACGAACAGAAAGCCGATGCCGATGGATTGGGCGCTGCGCATCTTCGTCAGCGTCACGTAATCGACGTTCGGCACGAGATGATGCGAATACAAGAGCGCGCATCCCATCAGAAAGAAGCCGAACGCGACGAGAAAGCGCGTCTGAATCACGTTCATCAGCTTGCTGACGACGGGAATCAGGAACACGATGCAGATCGCGCCCGGCGAGAGCACGAGGCCCGCGAGCGTCGCCGTGTAGCCGAGCTGCTGTTGCGCGAGCTGCGGTATCAGCACGGCGCTGCCGTACAGCACCGATGCGAATCCGACGATAGCCGCCGAACCGAGCGCGAAGTTGCGATCTTTCATCACGCGAAGATCGACGACGGGCCGCTTCGCGTACAGCAGCCAGAATGTCGCGCCGACGATGCCTACCGCCGCGAGCACCGCGAACGTCACGATGAAGTTCGACGCGAACCAGTCGTCGTCCTCGCCGCGATCGAGAAATACTTGCAGACAGCCGAGCCCGAGCGCGATGAGACTGATGCCGACCACATCGATGCCGATCTTCTTCGGATCTTGCCGTTTTTCCCACGGCGGATCTTCGACGAACTGCATCACCGCGATGGTCGTCAGCACGCCCACCGGCACGTTGATGAGAAAGACCCAGCGCCAGGTGAAGTTATCGGTGATCCAGCCGCCGAGCGTCGGTCCGAGCACCGGCGCGACGACGATCGCGACCGCCGAGATCGAGAACGCGCGGCCGCGCTGCTCGGGCGGAAAGGTATCGAGAATGATCGATTGCTGGCTCGGTTGCAGGCCGCCGCCGAAGAAGCCCTGCAGAATCCGGAAGACGATCAGTTCACCGAGATTCGACGCGATGCCGCACATGAACGAGCAGACCGTGAACGCCCCGATGCAGATGAGAAAGTAGCGCTTGCGCCCGAGTATCTTCGAGAAGTACGCCGAAAGCGGCAGCACGATGCCGTTCGCGACGAGATAGGACGTGAGTGTCCACGTCGCTTCGTCGTAGCTCGCGGACATCGTGCCGGAAATGTGCGGCAGCGCGACGTTCACGATGGTCGTGTCGAGCACTTCCATGAACGCCGCGAGCGTGACGACCACGGCGATGAGCCACGGATTCGCGCTCGGCTTCCAGCCGCTGTGGTCGTGTTCCGCGGTGCTGTCGCTCATGATGTCAATGGCGCAGCATGACGGTCGGCACGACCGAAAGCCCGAGCGGCAGCGATGTGCCCGGCTTCAATCCATCGTCGATGACGATCTTCACCGGCACGCGCTGCACGATCTTCACGAAGTTGCCCGTCGCGTTTTCGGCGGGGAACGCGGAGAAGCGCGAGCCGCTGCCGAGCTGCACGCTGTCGACGTGGCCGTGCAGCTTCATGTCGGGATACGCATCGACGTCGATATCGACCTTGTCGCCCGGCTGCATCCGATCCAGTTGCGACTCCTTGAAGTTCGCGCTGATCCAGACGCGCGTCGTGACGAGCGAAAGTATCGACGTGCCCGCCTGCAGGAACGTGCCGTATTGCACGTTGCGCTTCGTGATCCAGCCATCGGCGGGCGCGCGCAGTTCCGTGTACGAGAGATTCAGTTGCGCCGATTCGACTTGCGCCTGCGCCTGCCGCACTTGCTGACGCCGCTCCTCGACGGTCGCCACGACTTGCGCGATCTGCTGCGGCACGAGGCTCGCGGTGCGGACCTGCGCACGCGCCTGCGCGACGTTCGCCTGCGCGCTCTTTTGCTGCGCGTCCGCGGTGTCGATGTTTTGTTGCGACGTCGCGCGGATATCGACGGAATGCTGCCGCTCGTACGCCGCGCTCGCCTGCGCGAGATTGGCGCGCGCGTTGAGCTCCTGCGCCTGGGCCTCTGCGAGCTGCGCTGGATACTGCACGCGCGCCACTTCGAGCTGCGTTTGCGCCGCGTGCAGTTGCGCCTGCGCGAGACCGAGCTGCGCGTTGGCCTGATCGAGTTGCGCCTGATAATCGCGCGGATCGATCCTGATGAGCAGATCGCCTTTGTGCACGAAGCGGTTGTCGTCGATGTTCATCGTCACGACATAGCCCGATACCTTCGGCGCGATCGTGACGGCATCGCCGTCGGTGTAGGCGTCGTCGGTGCTGACCTGATTGCGCGTCAGGAACCACCAGACGAACGCGCCGATCGCCAGCACCACGACGACGACGCCCAGAATGATCAGCGGCTTTTTGCCGGGCTTCTTGCGCGCTTTGTCTTTCGCTTTGTCGCCGTCGTCTTTCGCGTCCTTGCGCTCATTCTCGCGCGCTTCGTCTTGAGTATCGGAGTCGTCTCGGTCTGACATCGCCGCTCGCTATCGGGTAATCGGGTGAGACCCGGACGAACGCCGGGCGAAGTTGCGCGAATGCCGGAGCGCTCGGACGCTCGATGGAGGCATTCGGAAGGCACACCATCAGCAAACGGTATTCCCTTACGGTTTCGATACGCGAAGGCGCAGCGGCGCGGGCGCAATGGCCAGCGATTCAAGCCGCTTTGTAAAAGATGCAATTGCGCGCTCATTTCCCGCTAACTTTGCGAGCCGATCATCCGCTCTGAACCAAACAGACGGAGACTCATCATGTACAAGCACATTCTCGTCGCGGTCGGCACGAGCCTCAGCGAAAGCGCCCTGACCACCGCCATCACGCGCGCCCGCGACTGCAACGCGCGGCTGACCGCGCTGCACATCGTCGATCAGGCGCCGTGGTGGGCCATCGTCACCGCCGACAGCAATCCGGGCGAAACGCTCGATGTCATCGAGGATCACGCGCGTGCCGTCACGCGCTATGCGGCGCGATTGATCGATAGCGCGGGCATCGACGGCATTGCGCGCAGCGTCACGCAGCCGCTCGACGGCACGAGCGTCGGCGAACTGATCGCGCGCGAGGCGAAGGCGGCGGGCGCGGATCTGATCGTGCTCGGCGGCGAGGCGGAAGCCGGCTGGCGGCACGGCGAAGCGCGTCTGCGCGATGTGGTGTGCTCGCACGCAACATGCGACGTGCTGATCGCGGCGCACGCGAGCGCACCGCTTTCCGCAGGAACCGATAACGCGCGCGTCGCCGCTTCGTCGGCCTGCGCTGGCACGCGCGTATCACATCGTCAGAGCGCGCCGCGCAAGTGAGCTGCAAGCTGCACGATACCGATCGAAATCTGCTTCTCACGTTTCGGATCGAGCCGGCCGACCGGCACGCTCGTCGATACCGCGACGCGCTTGCCCGCCGGCGTCATCCCGACGTAAGCCGCGAAACACGCGAGGCCTTCCGCGACTTCCTCGCGCTCGACCGCGAGACCGCTCGCGCGAATCGACGCGAGTTCGCGCAGTAGCGCCGCGCGCCGCGTGATGGTGCGCGGCGTCACCGCTTCGAGACGGTCGGGCAGGCGCTCGATCACGGCTTCATCGGTCATTCCGGACAGCAGCGCCTTGCCGAGCGCGCAGCAATGCGCGGGCAGACGCGAGCCGAGATCCGACACGAGCCGCACCGGACGATGCGCGTCCTCGCGCGCGATGTAGACAACCTGCACGCCGTCGAGCACGGCGAGCTGCACGACCTCGTTGTGCTTGTTGATGAACGCGCCGGCGCCTTCGCGAAACGCGGCTTGCAGCTTGTCGTGCCGCACATAGGCGTTGCCGAGCTCGAAGAGACCGACGCCGATCATGTAGCCGTCGTCGCGCTTTTCGATCCATTGCATGCGCGCGAGCGTTTCCAGCATCAGATAAAGCGTGCTGCGCGAGAGGCCGGTTTGTTCCGCGAGCGCGGCCGCACGCACCGGTTTCGCGGCGGCGGCGAGCGCTTCGAGAATGTCGCTGGCGCGGCGCAGCGCGGGAACGTCGTAAGTTTTTTCCATGACCGCATTATTCCAACGGGTTGGACATTTAATCAACCCAATGGACACTCTTCGACACGCGGGCTACGATCGGCATTCCTTTCCCGCCTGTCATCGCATTCATGCAAACCGTCAACGTCTCCTCCTGTCTGCCCGAAGATTTCGCCGACGCCGTGCTGATCGGCCGTGTCTGGCGCCCTGCGCCCGTGAACGGTCCCGCCGTCGTCGCGGTGCGCAAGGGCGAAGTGTTCGACATCACGCGCGCCGCGCCGACCACCGCCGACCTCTTCGATCACGCCGATGCGCTCGACATCGCCCGCAACGCCGAAGGCGAGCATCTCGGCAACGTTCAGGATCTGCTGCAAGCGACGCTCGATGCATCCGCCGGCGGCCTGCGCCTGCTCGCACCCTGCGACGTGCAGGCGGTGAAGGCGTGCGGCGTCACGTTCGCGGTGAGTTTGCTGGAGCGCGTCATCGAAGAGCAGGCGGGCGGCGACGCAAGCCGCGCGCAGGAAGTGCGCGACACGATCAACAAGCTGATCGGCGCGGATCTGTCGAAGATCGAGCCCGGCTCGGACGCCGCGATGAAGCTGAAGGCCGAACTGGAGCGTCGCGGCGCGTGGTCGCAATACATGGAAGTGGGAATCGGGCCGGACGCGGAAGTGTTTTCGAAGTCGCAGCCGATGTCGTCGGTCGGGTTCGGCGCGGATGTCGGCCTGTATCCGACGTCGAAATGGAACAACCCGGAGCCGGAGATCGTGCTGGCGGTGAATGCGCGTGGCGAGATCGTCGGCGCGACGCTCGGCAACGACGTGAATCTGCGCGATATCGAAGGCCGCAGCGCGCTGTTGCTGGGCAAGGCGAAGGACAACAACGCGTCGTGCGCGATCGGCCCGTTCGTGCGTCTTTTCGACGAGCGCTTCACGCTGGATTCGGTGCGCGCGACGAGCGTGTCGCTGCGCATCGAAGGCGCGGACGATGGCTTCGTGCTCGAAGGCGTGAGCCACATGAGCGAGATCAGCCGCGATCCGGCGGATCTCGTCACGCAGACGCACGGCGCGCATCATCAGTATCCGGATGGATTCATGCTGTTCCTCGGCACGATGTTCTCGCCGATCAAGGACCGCGACACCGAAGGCGGCGGCTTCACGCATCATCTCGGCGATGTCGTGACGATCTCGACGCCCAGTCTCGGCGCGCTCGTCAATACGGTGAAGCTGTCGACGGAAATCGAGCCGTGGACGTTCGGGGTGCGGGCGCTGTATCGGAGTCTTGCGGCGCGGGGGCTGGTTTAACGCGCTCTAAGAAGCCCCGAACCGAAACCCCTTCGCTGCCCCTCTCGTCACCAGTTGCACCGGCGTTTCCATATACGGCGACAAGTCTCTCTGCCGCCGCTTCTCCACGAGCGCCTTCACCGCGACATCCAGACCGAACACCGCCTGCCGCGCGCCGAATTGCTCGACGGTCGCAAGCAGGCGGCCGTCGTCGAGCATCGGCTGCACGGTTTCGATGTTGTTGTATCCCGTCACCAGCACGCGGCCCCTTTTTCCGGCGATGCGGATCGCGTCGATCGCGCCCATCGCGATGTTGTCGTTCGCGCAGAGCAAGCCGCGCAAGTCCGGATGCGCATAGAGCATCTCCAGCGCACTCGCCTTGCCGCTCACGAGGGTCCAGTCGCCGCTGTCCACGGCGGCGATACGCATGCCCGCCGCGTTCATCGCGTCCGTGAAGCCGACCGTGCGCTGCTGCGCGTTGCGATCGTTCGCCGGCCCGCCGATGATCCCGACTTCATCGCCCGCCTTCAGCTTCGAGCCGAGATACCCACCGACGAGCCTCGCCCCGCGCCGGCTGTCCGGTCCGACGAACGGAATCGTGACGCGCGCCGCGTCCTGAGCGGCTTCGTCGAAAGGATTGTCGATGGCGATCACGATGATGCCCGCCGCGATCGCCTTCGCCGCCACCGGCAGCAGCGCCTTCGAATCCGCTGGCGCGATGACGATCGCGTTGACCTTCGCTTCGATGAGCGACTCGACGATGTGAATCTGCCCGGCGACGTCGTTGTCGGTGAGCGTGCCGTTCGTCGTGAGATCGAGCTGCGATGCGTAATGGCGCTGATAGTTGCGCGCGCCTTCGATCATCGACACGACGAACGGATCGCCGAGCGACTTCATCACGAGCGCGACGGTCGCCTTGTCCGATGCCGCGCGCACGTCGCGCACGCGCGCGAACGCACACGCGCTCATGGCGCATGCGGCAAGCAGGCGGCGACGGACGAGGCTCGTCATGAAATTTTGAGACGGATGAAAACGTCCCATTGTAGACGCACGCGACCAGTCGTCCGATCAGGACAAATTCTCAGCGCGATGCCGCTTCCACGAGCGCGGCCGCGCCGTTATCCGCTGCTTCGACGTTCATTTTTTCCACGCGAGCGCGATGAACTCGGCGCACAGCGCTTCCATGCCGAGCGCGTCTTCATCGTCGAAGCGGTTCGGCACGGGGCTATCGACGTCCCACACGCCGATCAGCGCGCCGTCGCTTCCGACGAGCGGCACGACGATCTCCGAGCGCGACGCCGAATCGCAGGCGATGTGGCCCGGAAACGCGTGCACGTCCGGCACGACCTGCGTGCGCCGTTCGCGCGCCGCCGTGCCGCAGACGCCGCGTCCAAGCGCGATCCGCACGCACGCCGGCTTGCCCTGAAACGGCCCGACGACGAGTTCGGTGCCGTCGAACAGATAGAAGCCGGCCCAGTTCAGATCCGGCAGCGTGTGATAGACGAGGGACGAAAAATTCGCCGCGTTGGCGATGAAGTCGGTTTCATCGGCGAGGAGCGCGCGGGCTTGCTGCAGCAGATCGTCGTATTGCGCGGCCTTGGTCGCGTGCGTGGCTTCGGAAATCGAGAACATGAAACGGCGGCCAATGTGTCGAAAAGTGTCGCCGACGATAGCACATCGATCCGCACGACGCTGCGCGCGCCGCGCGTCGAAAGCTGGCTGCAAAGCCGTGTCGCAAAGCTTGGAACTGACGATTGCATCGCCTAGTGTGAAAGCGCACCGGGTCCGCGGTTTGCAATGGTCGCGCAGCGCGTTTCGCATTCCGCTGAACAAAATGCTTCGGGATTTCCCTGCTTTACTTCGCCGCGCCGTCGGTCTTAAATAAATCAACTTGATTTAATTAATGGCCACGACTCGATGGCCGGCTACTTCGGAGACAGCGCGTGAAATCCCCAAGCGGCAGAGGCAGCAATTCCGCGAGCGTGCGCCGGTACAACGAACGTCTGCTGTTGCAGGCGCTGCGGCGCACCGAGCCGGCATCGAAGGCCGATCTCGCGCGTCACGCGAATCTCACGAGCACGGCGGTCGGCAGCATCGTCGAATCGTTGGAAAATGCGGGCCTGATCGAATACACCGGTCGTCGTCTCGAAGGCCAGCGCGGTCAGCCCGCGTCGCTGATCCGGCTCGATCCGCGCGGCGCGTTCGGTATCGGCGTGCGGCTGGATCGCACGGGCATCGAAACGGTACTCGTGAATTTCGCCGGCGACGTGCTCGCCCGCAGCGCGCTGGACGCCATCCTGCCGCATCCGTCCGAAGTGCTCAAAATCGTGCAACGCGATGTCAAAAGCATGCTTCGCCTGCTTTCCGAGCCGGAGCGCGAGCGGCTGGCGGGCATCGGCATCGCGCAGCCCTTCAATCTCGGCAGCTGGCTGCGCGAACTCGGCCTGCCCGCCGAACGCTTCCGCGCGTGGGACGAAACCGATTTCGCCGATGAACTGGCGCGCACGCTCTCGCTGCCGGTTTTCAGCGAAAACGACGGCAACGCCGCCGCGACGGCCGAGCTTTTCTACGGCCACGGCCGCAGTTGCGACGACTTCGTCTATCTCTTTCTCGGCTCCGCGATTGGCGGCGGCATCGCGATCAACGGCGACTGCCTGCGCGGCGCGTCGGGCAATGCGGGCGACATCGGCGTGATTCCGGTGCCGCCGAGCCGCCTGCCGTCCGCGCCGCAACCGGCCGGCCAGTGGGACATCCTGCTGTCGCGCGCATCGCTGAACGCGCTCGTGCGGCATCTCAACTACTGTGGCGCCGCGGCGGATAACCGCGTCGATCTGCAGGCTTGCATCGAGCGCAGTCTTCCCGCCGTCGACGAATGGATCGACGACTGCATCGAAGCGCTCGCGCCCGCCCTGCGCGCGACGCTCTGCGTGCTCGACGTGCCGATGGTCGTGATCGATTCCGACATCGACGGCGGCCTCCTCGACAAGCTCGTCGCACGTCTGTCGACGACGCTCGCCGCCAACGCGCCCGAAGCGCGCGGCACCCCGACGCTCGTGCGCGGCTCCTTCGGCCCGGATGCGGGCGCGATCGGCGCGGCCACGTTGCCGATGTTCTTCAACTTCTCACCGCGCGCGGCGATCCGCCACGCGGGCATCAAACCGCAGGAGATGAACCATGCCGCATGATGCTTCCAGCCGACCGCCGCTGCTCGAAATGCGCGGCATCAGCAAAACCTTTCCCGGCGTGCGCGCGTTGAACGACGTGCGTCTGTCGGTCTATCCCGGCGAAGTGCATTCGCTGATGGGCGAAAACGGCGCGGGCAAATCCACGCTGATGAAAATCCTCTCGGGCGCGTGTCAGGCCGATGCGGGCGGAGAAATCCTGATCGACGGCAAGACCGTCACCATCGACGGGCCGCTCGCCGCGCGCGCGCTCGGCGTCGCGGTGATCTATCAGGAACTGAGCCTCGCGCCGAATCTTTCCGTCGCGGAGAACATTTACGCGGGGCGCGAATTGCGGCGCGGCAGGCTCGTCGATCGCGCGGGCATGGAGCGCGGGTGCACCGACGTGCTCAAGCGTCTCGGTGCGAACTTCAAGCCGCATACGCTCGTCGGCGACCTGTCGATCGCGGAGCGGCAACTCGTCGAAATCGCGCGCGCCGTGCATGCTCACGCGCGCATCCTCGTGATGGACGAGCCGACCACGCCGCTCTCCTCGCGCGAAACCGATCGCCTGTTCGAGCTCGTGCGGCAACTGCGCGAGGAAGGCATCGCGATCATCTACATCAGTCATCGGATGGCGGAGATTTATGAACTGAGCGACCGCGTTTCGGTGCTGCGCGACGGCGCGTACGTCGGCACGCTGATGCGCGACGAACTCTCCGCCGACAGCCTCGTCAAGATGATGGTCGGCCGCGACATCTCCGGCTTCTACAAGAAGCAGCACGCGCCTTACGATCCGGGCAACGTCGTGCTGTCCGTGCGCGATATGGCGGACGGCAATCGCGTGAAAGGATGCAGCCTCGATCTGCACAAGGGCGAAGTGCTGGGCATCGCGGGACTCGTCGGCGCGGGACGCACGGAGTTCGCGCGTCTGATCTTCGGCGCGGAACCGGCGATACGCGGCGAAGTGTCGATGCACGGGAAGCCGCTCAAGCTGCGCACGCCGCGCGACGCGATCGATGCCGGTCTCGTCTATCTGACGGAAGACCGCAAGGGCCAGGGCCTCTTCCTCGACATGAGCGTGCGCGACAACATCAATATCACCGTCGCCGGACGCGATGCGAAAGCCGGCGTGATGGACCTGCCGCGCGGCAACGCGCGCGCGAAGGACGCGATCGCCGCGCTGACCATCCGCGTGCCGAACATGCGCGTGAACGTGGGCGCGCTGTCGGGCGGCAATCAGCAGAAGGTGCTGCTGTCGCGCCTGCTCGAAACCAAGCCCGAAGTGCTGATTCTCGACGAGCCGACACGTGGCGTCGATATCGGCGCGAAGTCGGAGATTTATCGAATCATCAACGATCTCGCGCGGTCGGGCGTCGGCGTGATCGTCATCTCGAGCGAGCTGCCGGAAGTGATCGGCGTGGCGGACCGCGTGCTCGTGATGCGCGAAGGCGAAATCGCGGGCGAACTCGGCGGCCATTCCGGCAAGCCGATTTCGCAGGAAGGGATCATCGAACTGGCGACGGGCTCGAAGGTCGCGCTCGATCAGGCGGCTTAAAGGATATCTGGAGAGAGACATGGCTAACACGACGAAACACCACGACAGCGCGCCGGTTGCGAAGGCGGAGAGCGTATCGCAGCGGCAGAACCGCATCGAGCATCGCGAACGCATGCAGGTGCTGATGCGAACCGCGGGCATGCTGCCCGTGCTGATCCTGCTGTGCATCGGCTTCGGCATCGTCACCGACGGCTTCTTCAGCTTCCAGAATCTGTCGATCGTCACGCAGCAGGCATCGATCAACATCGTGCTCGCGGCGGGCATGACCTTCGTGATTCTGACGGGCGGCATCGACTTGTCGGTCGGCTCGATTCTCTCGGCGGGCGCGGTCGCCGCACTGCTCGCATCGAACATTCCGGGATGGGGATGGCTCGGCATTCCCGCCGCGCTCGCCGTCGGTCTCGGCTTCGGCGTCATCAACGGATTGCTGATCGCGCTGCTCAAGCTGCCGCCGTTCATCGTGACGCTCGGTTCGCTGACCGCCGTGCGCGGTATCGCGCGGCTCATCGGTCACGATACGACGATCTTCAATCCGCAATTGCCGTTCGCGTTCATCGGCAACGACACGCTCTTCGGCGTGCCCTGGCTCGTCATCATCGCGCTGCTCGTCGTGCTGGTGTCGTGGTTCATCCTGCGACGCACGGTGCTCGGACTGCGCATCTATTCGGTCGGCGGCAATCCGGAAGCGGCGCGTCTTTCCGGCATCAAGGTGTGGGGCATCCAGCTTTTCGTCTACGCGATCTCGGGCCTGCTCGCCGGTCTCGGCGCCGTGATGTCGGCCGCGCGTCTCTACGCCGCGAACGGTTTGCAACTCGGCCAGTCGTATGAACTCGACGCCATCGCCGCGGTCATTCTCGGCGGCACGAGCTTCGTCGGCGGCGTGGGTTCGATCGTCGGCACGCTGGTCGGCGCACTCATCATCGCGGTGCTCTCCAACGGCCTCGTGCTGCTCGGCGTGTCGGATATCTGGCAGTACATCATCAAGGGCCTCGTGATCATCGGCGCGGTGGCGCTCGATCGTTACCGTCAGCGCGGCTCGGCTCGCACCTGATCTGGCTAAACCGGGCGCATTCGGGTCCGCTTGCGCCCGCCCTCAAAAATATGGACCACCCCGGAGACAACAACATGCGCAAACACAACAAGCTTTTCGCCAGCGTCGCACTCGCTCTCGGTTTCACGATGTCGCTATCCGCGCACGCCGCCGACAAGCAGTTGAAGTCCATCGGCATCACGGTCGGCTCGCTCGGCAATCCGTACTTCGTGACGATCTCGAAGGGCGCGGAAGCGAAGGCCAAGACGCTCAATCCGAACGTGAAGGTGACGGCTGTTTCGTCGGATTACGACATGAACAAGCAGTTCACGCAGATCGACAATTTCATTTCGGCGAAGGTCGACATGATCCTGCTGAACGCCGTCGATCCGAAGGCGATCGAGCCGGCGGTGAAGAAGGCGCAGAAGGCGGGCATCGTCGTGGTCGCGGTGGACGTCGCGGCGGCCGGCGCGGACGCGACCGTGCAGACCAACAATGTGCAGGCCGGCGAGATTGCCTGCGATTATCTGGCGAAGAAGCTCAACGGCAAGGGCAACGTGGTGATCGAGAACGGGCCGCAAGTGTCGGCGGTGATCGATCGCGTGAACGGTTGCAAGAGCGTGCTCGCGAAGAACCCGGGCATCAAGGTACTTTCCGACGATCAGGACGCGAAAGGCTCGCGCGAAGGCGGCATGAACGCGATGCAGGGTTATCTGACGCGTTTCCCGAAGCTCGACGGCGTGTTCGCGATCAACGATCCGCAAGCGATCGGCACCGACCTCGCGGCGAAGCAACTGCATCGGAACAACATCGTGATTACGTCGGTGGATGGCGCGCCCGATATCGAAACCGCGCTCAAGACCGACACGATGGTTCAGGCGTCGGCGAGCCAGGATCCGTGGGCGATGGCGCAGCAGGCGGTGAGCGTCGGCTACGATCTGATGAACGGCAAGAAGCCCGCCAACTCGACGATCCTGCTGCCGTCGACGCTCGTCACGCGCGACAACGTCGGCAGCTATAAGGGATGGTCGTCGCCGCGATGAGCGACACCGTCGCTATTTGATCGGCACCACGCGCAGCGCGCTCGGCTTGTCCGGCGCGCTCGACCGATCCACGACGACGAGCCGTTTGCGCGCGACGTCCACCGCCACGCCGCGCGGCGATTGCAGATCGTCGGCGATGACCGTCGCGCGGCCGCGCTTCGAGATGCTGCATACGGCGTGCGCGCCGCATTTCGTGAAGAGCCGGCCGTCGGGAGTCGCGGCCATCAGGTCGGGCGCTTCGACCGTCGCGAAGACATCGCTCGCCGGCACGGGCGCGCTCGCCGCCCGCGCCGACTGCAAGTCCACCTGATAGATGCGGTTCGCGGCCTGATCGCTGATGTAGAGCGTGTCGCCGACCGTAGCCAAGCCGACCGGCTTGCCCAATCCGGTGACGATGTCGCGCTCGATCACCTGCCGCGGCGCCGTGCCACGCGTAATCACGCTGACGCCGCCTTCTGCCGGCGCGCCACCCTCCTCCATGAACCAGCTCGACAGAAACGTGCCGCCATCGAGCACGAGCAGGCCGACACGCCGCCGCGCGGAATTCGTGTCCGATGCGAGCGCGACCTGACCGCTCGGCGCGACATCGTAGATCGCGGCCGACGTGCCGAAGCCGAATTGCTCGACGAGCAGATGACCGTTCGGCGCGAACGCGATCTGGCTCAGGCTCGTGCGTTCGCCCTCGGCTGCCGGAATGCGCGCGTAGAGCGAAAACGCGGGCGCGTCCTCTTCGCCGATATGCGACGTCATCACGACGCCGTTGGTCCGGTCGTCGGTGACGAACACGGCGCCGTCCGAATCGCGCACTGCGACGCCGTTTGGCGTGCCCGCGAGCGGGACGGTTTGCACGGCCGCGTCCGGCGCGACGGAGCCGCACGCCGCGAGGAACATCGTCATTGCGATTGCCGCCATCAGCCGACGCTTCATGCGCTTCTCCCGTCGATGAGCCCGGCGCAAGGGCGTCGGACCGAACGACCAATATAGCGCGGCTTGCGACAGGTCAATCCGGCGAAGCGTCGTATCCGCGCTTGAATGCGGACGCCCGGGCCGGCCGTTCCCATGCCGCCAGCCGTTGCAGCGCGACGAGTCCGAGCAGCGCGAGCGCGAGTCCCAACGTGAAATCAGCGTGTACGCCCGCACGGTCGACGATCGTGCCGCCGACCGCCGATCCCACCGCAATCGCCACCTGGATGATGCTCACGAACATTGCGGAGCCCGCTTCGGGCAAGTCCGCCGTGCCGCGCTGAATCCACACGCTGAAGCACAGCGGCAAGGCGCCGAACGCAATGCCCCACAGCAGCATCCCCGCCGTTTCGCCGATGATCGAGTGCTCCAGCAGCAGCATCGACGAAATCGCGCCGAGCAGCAGCAACACCATCGCGGCGACCGACTTCTTGAGATGACCGGAGACGACCATCGACATCAGCGCATTCGAGAAGAAGCCGACGAGGCCGAAGCCGAAGAGCAGCAGCGTGATCGTGCTCAACGAGAAGTCCTGTTCGAGCAGCGGCGCGATGTACGTGTAGGTCGAGAAATGCGCGCCGAAAACGAGCGCGACCATCAGCATGCTCAATCGCGTGTGAGGACGCGCGAGCAGCTTTCTGAAATCGGCGATGCGCAACGCCGATGCCGACGGCAACGAAGGCACGAGCAGCGCCTGTGCAATCAGCGCCACGGCGACGAGTCCCGCCGTCGCCGCGAACGAGAAACGCCACGACGCGAACGACGCGATGAACGTGCCGAGCGGCACGCCGACGACCGTCGCGAGCGTCACGCCGGTCAGAATGGTCGCGGTGGCCTTCGCTGCATCTTTCGGCTGCACGAGTCGCGGCGCGGCGGCGGTCGCAAGGGTCCAGAAGCCGCCCAACGCGGCGCCGAGCATGGCGCGGCCCGCGAGCATGACCGGCAGATTGTTCGCGACGGCGCTGACGAGGTTCGCGATCAGAAGGACGGCGGTGAGGAGCAGGAAGACATATCGCCGATCCATTCGGCCCGCGCTGACGATGAGCGTCGGGGCGAATATCGCGGCCATGACGCCGGGCGTCGTCACCATGAGACCCGCGACGCCGGGCGACACGCCGAGATCGTGCGCGATCTGCGGCAGCAAGCCGACGGGCAGGAATTCGGCCGTCACGAACGCGAACGCGCTCACGGCCACGGCGATGACGGCGAGCCATTGGCGCATCGACGTCGAACGTCCTTCCGGCGATGCTGCAATTGCTGGTGTATCGATTTGCATGATGGCACTGAGGCTAGATTGGAGTTGGCCACTTTAAGCGCGCTTCCAATCGGGAAAAAGCCGTGTGCCTTGAACAGAGATGCCGGCGCGGACGAACAATGTCCGCGCCGGCTGCGTGAATCAGCCCTGCACGAATGCGAGCAGGTCTGCGTTGAGGACGTCCGCGTTGACGGTCAGCATGCCGTGCGAGAAGCCCGGATACGTCTTCAGCGTGCCGTTCTTCAGCAGCTTGATGGACTTCAGCGCGGCATCGGCGATCGGCACGATCTGGTCATCCTCGCCATGCAGAACGAGCGTGGGGACGGAGATCGACTTGAGATCTTCGGTCTGATCCGTTTCCGAGAACGCCTTGATGCCCTCGTAGTGCGCCTTGGCGCTGCCCATCATGCCCTGACGCCACCAGTTCTGGATGACGCCCTGATGCACCGTCGCGCCCGGGCGGTTGAAGCCGTAGAACGGACCTGCGGGCACATCGACGAAGAACTGCGCGCGGTTGTCCGCGAGCCCTTTGCGCAAACCGTCGAAGACGTCGATAGGCAGGCCTTCCGGGTTGGCTTCCGTCTTCAGCATGAGCGGCGGCACAGCGCTGACGAGGACCGCCTTCGCGACGCGTCCCGCCGGTTCGCCGTGCTTCGCGACATAGCGGGCGACTTCACCGCCGCCCGTCGAATGTCCGATATGGATTGCGTTGCGCAGATCGAGCGCCTCGACGACCGCGAAGGCGTCGGCGGCGTAGTGATCCATGTCGTGACCGTCCGAGACTTGCGACGAGCGGCCGTGTCCGCGCCGGTCGTGCGCGATCACGCGATATCCCTTCTGGACGAAAAACAGCAATTGCGCGTCCCAATCGTCGGAAGAAAGCGGCCAGCCGTGATGGAAAACGATGGGCTGCGCGTCCTTCGGGCCCCAATCCTTGTAGAAAATTTCGACGTTATCTTTGGTCGTGACGAACGGCATGACAATCCTCTCTCGTTGATGGGATGGAGCGGGATGCCGGCTGGGCGGATCGCTCAGCCGGCTGCGACGTTCTCGCGGGTAGAACAGTACACGTTTGCCCATTTTGTTGCCCAATCGTGCGCCGGGCATGCCGATTATGTGCGGACAGAAATGTCATCGGTGCGACATCGTAATATATTCCCGGATATAGCCCATTTCGCGCGACCCCATGTTTCGAGGAATCATGTCGTCATCGAGCCAGAGCAATTCGAGTAGCCCATATATCGAGATCGGCGGCGCGGTGCAAAGGCCGCTGACGCTCGATGTCGCCGCAATGCGCGAATTCGGGCGCGTGAGCATCGAACCGTTCGATCTCGTGTGCTTTTCGACGGGCCGCTACATTCGACCGATGGGAAGCTATCGCGGCGTGCCATTGCCCGTGCTGCTCGACGCCGCGGGCGTGCGCCGGCCGGACAACACCGATTTCAAGCGCACCGTGTTCCTCGCGCACGCGCACGATGGCTATGCGGTGACGTTCTCCTGGCACGAGCTTTTCAATACGCCGATCGGCGCGCAGGTGATTGTCGCGTATGAGTGCGAGGATCGCGAACTTGGCATCGAGGACGGATTGCCGGTGCTCGTTTCCGGCGCGGACACGGTGCGCGCGCCGCGCCATCTGAAGCGCCTCGCGCGCGTCGATGCCCACGTTCTGGGTGCGTCGCATCGATGAACGGATCGGCCGATAGCATGCTGTTCGCGCGGGAAATCGGCGCGACGATCACTTCGGCGAAGGAAGTCGCGCTTGCGCGAGGCGTTGAGACGACGTGTGCGCCGGGTTGTCCGCGATGTGAGGATTTTGTGATCCGGTATCCGGACACGCCCTAGATCGCCGCGCACAGACCGGGACTCGCGCTCGTTCGTTCCAAACTCAGAATTTCCCCACTCGAATAGGCGCCTCGCATCTCGCGAGGCGTTTCTTCTTTCAGAGTTATCCGTATGAATTTTCAGTTAAGGATGGCTGAAAATTCGGAGTTCTCTGCCGCTAAGCAGTGGCGCGCAGACGCTGACCCCGCCGACTCAATCCCGAAAAGAATCATGAATAAGGGTTTTTACAAACTCGTCTATAGCCGCGTGCGGCACATGCTCGTCGCCGTCGCGGACTTCGCCAGCGCTCATCGCACCGCGCCCGGCGCGCGTCGTCCCGCGACGCGCTCTCATCACGCCGGGTCCGTGCCCGCATTGCGCGCGCTCGTTCTCGCCGCGATGGTCCTTATCGGCAATGTCATCCTGAGCGCGCCGTCAATTGCACAGATAGTCGCGGTGCCCGGCTCGGGCGCTCAAGTCATACAGACGCAAAACGGGTTGCCGCAAGTCAATATCTCGCGACCCAGTTCGGCGGGCGTGTCGGTCAACAATTATTCACAATTCGACGTCCAGCGCCAGGGCGCGATCCTGAATAACGCTGCAACCATCACGCAGACGCAACAGGCCGGATACGTGAATGGCAATCCGAATCTGACGCCCGGTCGTGAGGCGCGGATCATCGTCAATCAGGTGCAGAGTAATTCGCCGTCGCAATTGCGCGGGTATCTCGAAGTGGCGGGATCGCGCGCAGAGGTGGTCGTCGCGAATCCGCAAGGGATTCTGGTCGACGGCGCGGGTTTCATTAATACGTCCCGAGCCGTGTTGACGACCGGAACGCCGAATTTCGGGCCATCGGGGAATCTGACGGGCTTCAACGTCACAGGCGGGACGATCACGGTACAAGGCGCCGGTCTCAATGTGACGAACGTCGATCAGGTCGATCTGTTGAGTCGCGCTATTCAAGCCAACGCGGCGATTTATGCGAACAACCTTAACGTGGTCGCGGGCGCGAATCAGATCGATCACGACACGCTCAACGCTACGCCGATCGCGGGCGCTGGTCCGGCGCCGTCGGTGGCGATCGACGTCGGCGCGCTCGGTGGCATGTATTCGAATCGCATCTATCTGACATCCAACGAATACGGTGCGGTCACGCTGCGAGGCGGAAGCATCGCCAATCACGGCACGGTGAACGCGCAGACGGACTTGCAAGTCACGGGCGCCTCGCTCGATAACAACGGCGGAACGCTTCACGCGGCGAACAACGTGACCGTCGATGCCGGCGCGCAGTTGACGAACAACGGCGGGACGATCTCGGCGGGCCAGCGCGCCAAGCTCAACGCGCGCACGCTCGATAACAGCGGCGGCACCACGCAAGCCGCGCAACTGGCCATCACGGCCACGAATCTGGCCAATCGGGCGGGCGTCATCACGCAGACGGGCGCGGGGCCGATGTCTGTCGCGGTGTCGGGCACGCTCGACAATTCGAACGGCGGCAGGCTGGAGAGCAACAGCACCGACCTTACGCTCGCTCCCGCCACGCTCATCAACGACGGCGGCACGATCACGCATGCCGGCAACGGCACGCTGATCGTCGATGCGGGCAAGCAAGCTGCCGGACCTGCAGAATCTGCTGAATCAGCAGGCGAGCACACAGCAGGCGGCGGCGATCGTCGCGCAGACGGTGGCGACACAGATCGGCAATTATGCGGATGGCAAGAAGCGAGAGGCAGAAGCTTCGGGCGATCAGGCCACGGCGGATAAGTGGAAGGAAGGTGGCGAGTATCGGGTTGCGATGCATGTAGCCGGTGGGGCTGCGGTGGCGGGACTCGGTGGTGGCAGTGTTGCGGGTGGAGCGGCGGGAGCGGGGATATCGGCGGCGTTGGCGGGCAATCTGAACGATGTGAGCAACGCGATCACGGGCGCGAGTCCGACCGGCAATGCTGATGCGGATCGAGCGTTGGGTAATATCATCGCGAATGCGCTGGCTACGGGTGCGGGCGCGGCGGTGGGCGGTAACAGCGGTGCATCGATCGGTTCAGCTGTCGACATGTACAACGCTGAGCCGCATTGCACGAACCAGAAGTGTGAAGGCAGTACTCCCGGTTCGGTTTCGGCGGGGATACGCAATGGTATGGTTTCGTTAGCCGAGATGGCCGTGAACCTGCCCAATGGCGGGCCATTTGCAACGCCCGACGATCCGGGGTATATCTCGCTGGATGGGCTTCGCGTGCCCTATGCAGCGGGCGATCAAGTCGGGCCGAACGTGGAGTTCTGGGCTGCGGTGCTGGCGACCAGAGGCGCGGGAAAGGGCGCGGCGGCTGAAGCCAAAGCACTTACAGAAGCGGAAGCGTTCGAAAGATCGCTTGTAACTCTGCCGGCAGGGGAGCGAGTTGCTCAGGTGAAACAGACCGCGCAGACCGTAGCTGCTGATAACAACTGGACCAAGGATTCACAACTCAGCCGTCTTAACGGACGGGATGTATATCGAGCGGACGACGGGACGCTTTATGCCGTTGATTCGCAGCATGGACGCTTCGAGCAAGTCAACGGAAAGACCGGCGCGCATATGGGCGAAGTTAGTATGCGTGGCTTGACGCCAACAAAGCCTGCGGATATGTCAGGGCGACACGACCTCAAATTGAAATGACGACTTGGAAAAAACTAATCGAGAGCGCTGATTCCGAACTGACGCGAGGCATGTTGCTTCGGTTTGCGGCAGGAGAGTCATTCGAAAGCCACGTAGTTATGATGGTTTGTGAAGCCCCCGACAAGTCAGATCGACTTGGCCTGATAACGATCAGCGGCTATAAGGCTGGGATCAACTGCTATGTTGTGTTTCCGAACGGAACTGCTCCATATCAGGTTTCGATTCGATGGCTTATCGATAACTGGCAGCTTTGGGTCTGGCCTAATGGTGACGTCAATGAAGTTGAAATTCATCAGCCATTGAATGCTTTCGAGATCGAGTAAAAACAAACCCAGCCTAGCGCGGAAGCTTCGCGCCGGGTTTGTTGTTTGTAGCGTCGCCAACGCGGCGCCAGTCGGGCGTTAGCAACTGGAAGGAAGGTGGCGAGTATCGGGTTGCGATGCATATCGCCGGTGGCGC
The DNA here is from genome assembly GCF_000698575.1 of Caballeronia zhejiangensis. Lineage (GTDB taxonomy): Bacteria > Pseudomonadota > Gammaproteobacteria > Burkholderiales > Burkholderiaceae > Caballeronia > Caballeronia zhejiangensis. The sequence goes on along the minus strand of NZ_JFHD01000015.1, from coordinate 14,440 downwards.
TGCGGTGGCCGGACTCGGTGGTGGCAGTGTCGCGGGTGGAGCGGCGGGAGCGGGGATATCGGCGGCGTTGGCGGGCAATCTGAACGATGTGAGCAACGCGATCACGGGCGCGAGTCCGACCGGCAATGCAGACGCGGATCGAGCGTTGGGTAATATCATTGCGAACGCGCTGGCTACGGGTGCGGGCGCGGTGGTGGGCGGTATCAACGTGAAGGGGAACACGGAGCTGGCGGGTGCGTACATCTCGAGCGATGCGGATTCCACGAAAAACAGCCTCACGACGGGCACGCTGACGTTCAGCGATATCACGAACACGTCGAACTACGACGCGAGCAGCAGCGGTTTCAGCGCGGGCGGCTCGATGGGGGCGTCGTCAAGCGGCAAGGCCAACGGCGTGAGTTCGTTGTCCAATGGCGGGGGCGTCTCTCCGATGATCTCGCAGAACGACAGCGGCAATGAGACGGCGAGGACCAAGAGCGCGATCAGCGCGGGGACGATCACGATTACGGACAGCGCGCATCAGACGCAGGATATCGCGAGCCTGAATCGTGATACCACGGATCTGAACGGCACGGTCAGCAAGCTGCCGGATCTGGCGAATCTGCTGAATCAGCAGGCAAGCACGCCGCAGGCGGCGGCGATCGTCGCGCAGACCGTGGCGACACAGATCGGCAATTATGCGGATCGCAAGAAGCGAGAGGCAGAAGCTTCGGGCGATCAGGCCACGGCGGATAAGTGGAAGGAAGGTGGCGAGTATCGGGTTGCGATGCATATCGCGGGCGGGGCGGCGGTCGCGGGACTGGGTGAAGCATCACCAGCGCGGCGCAAGGTGCCGCGGGCGTGGGAATATCGGCGGCGGCTGCGGGTAAGCTCAATGAGTTGAGTCACGACATCGCGGCATCGAGTCCGACCGGTAACGCAGACGCGGATCGAGCGCTCGGCAACATTATTGCGAACGTGCTCGCCACGAGTGCGGGCGCCGTCGCGGGTGGCGCTACCGGGGCGGCGACTGCATCTAGTACTGACATGTTGAATCGGGAGTTGCATCCGAATGAATATGCGCGAGCGAAGAAGGACGCGAAGATCGTTGCACAGCAGCTTGGTATCAGCGAGCAGGAAGCCGAAGGTCGGATCGTGGCGGAGATGTTACGCAACTCGGATCAGCAGACGGCTGCTGCGTCGGGCGGCGTTCACGACTATGAAGTGCGCAGTATCATTGGTTGCCAGAATCTGAACTGCAACGGTTACAAGAACGATCCGCAGTACAGCAACCACGACTACAACAGTCAGTACATCGCGGGCAATCAGAGCGCCTATAACGCGGGGCAGAGCCAGCTTGGCCATGGACAGACGTATAACGATCTGGCCCAGAGTAATGTCAAGAACAACCCGATCAGTACGACGATTGCCGGAGCTGGCATGATCGGCTTGGGGATTGTTACAGGTGGTGGTGCACTTGCATCATTGGGAATGATGGCGGCGGGTTCTGCTATTGGAATGGGGGCTAATGCGGCTGTTCAACTATATCGCGGCCAACCCTTTGACTGGGCGGGTATTCACCGGGCACACTCTTCCGCGTCGATGACATCGCGATCGGCAACGCTGGAACGCGCGCGGCTTCGACGGCAAGCAGATGCTAACGGGCGAGCGCGACTTCCACTGGCGTAACGAAATGCAAGCGCCGCTCGGGCAGTCGCGCCAATCTCTCTACCCGATCATCGACCGTCCGCGATGACCACCTCGCGCCTCCCGTCAGCCGGAGCCACATGCATGTCGCAAACACGGCCTTGCATATTCCCCGATGCCGTCCTATCCGGACAACCGATAACGCCCGCAAGCCCCTCATCAAACGCCCCTCCGATTTCCTTCGTGTATCCTCTCGGGCATGGCGACGACCCTGAAAACACCGGAAAACGCATCAGACACCGACGCGGCGAACCAGCCGATCGAAGTGCGCTTTCGCATGCGCATCACGAAAGGCGAGACCATCGCCATCGGTCCGGGCAAGGTGTCGCTGCTCGAAGCGGTGCGCAAGCACGGCTCGATATCGGCGGCGGCGCGCAGCCTCGACATGTCGTACCGGCGCGCGTGGCTGCTCATCGACGAGCTCAATCGCTCGCTCAAATCGCCCGCGACCATCTCCGAACAAGGCGGGCAAAGCGGCGGCGGCTGCGTGCTGACGCCCGTCGGCGAAAGCATCGTGCGGCTTTATCGCGATGTCGAAACACAGGCGCAAGCCGCGTGCGCCGAGCAGATCGAATCGCTCACGCAGTTGCTCAAGCCCTAACCGTGTCGTAAGCAGAACGCCGACGGCGGCGGCGCGCTCGCCTGACCGCCACGCGCGCCAATCATGAGCCGTCCGACGAACTCCACGAAACTCGCGACGCTCGCGGTGCGCAACGGCGAATACTCGACGCCATGCCGGTCGCAGACGCGCTTGAGCATGCTCATCGAATCGTGATCGATGCAATCGACGGGAAACAGCACGACATCCGCGTTCGGCAGCGCGGCCGCGAGCAAGCCCTTGCGATCTTCGATGCCGCCGTCATGGCCGATCAGCTCGCCGCCCGCAGCCTCCACCAGCGCCTTCAGCACCGCATTCGAATTCGGCCTTCCGCCGACATAGACGATGCGCCTGCCGCTCACCCATTCCATCGCGCGTCGGCGCACGTCGGGGCGATCGCAGGCACCGAGCGTCGCGCGTTCCAGCGCCGCGCACTCGGCCTGTACGACCTTCAGCAGCGCCTGAACTTCGCCCAGCTTGTTGCGCAATGCGCGTGTCTCGTCCTCGTCCCGGAGCGCGCGCTGCTCGGCGGCTTCGCGGCGGCTCGTGTGCAGCGCGAGCCTGCGTTCACCGTCCTCGATTTTTTCGCGCAGGCGCTCGACTTCGGCTTCGAGCTGCGCCGTCGGCATATCCGCCTTGCGTTGCCCGAACGCTGCGAGTTGCAGCGCGTGCTCGCTCGCCTGTCTGACGGACGCATCGCGTTCCGCGCTCAGTTCGAAAAGACGCGCCTGCTGCCGATCGATCTTTTCCCTAAGCTCCTGATTCTCCGCTTCGAGCGCGACGAGCCGCCGGATATCCGCGCGATTCGCCGCGCCGACGAGATGCGACAGCATATGAAGTTCGCCGAACGCGGACTGGCGCACTGCGATCGTCGCGTGCGGATGCGACATCACCGCCCAGTACGCGGGCGGAATATCGCCGGACTTCAGCGCCTCGTTCCACAGATCGAGCAGCGCCTGCGTATCGCGCGCGGCGTCAAAACGGCGGATCGCGCCTGAATAGCGTTCGTCGAGCGCCTTGTTCAGCGCCTTCGCGCCCGCGCCGCCCGCGATCGCGAGTTCGACAGCGGCGTGATGAATCTCCAGATCGCTCGCGTGATGGCGGTCCAAATCGGTGAATCTGGGCACGAGCTTGCGTAGCTCGCCCGTCGAAAGACAAGTGCCGATTACCGAGCAATGCAGATGCGAATCCAGTTCGGCAAGACGCGCGCGACGACGCGAGGCGCGAAGATCGGATTCGGTCGGCTGACAGCACGCATCGCATAGGCCGGGCGCGCTCGAGCGTGCAAGTTGAAACGGAGGGGTCCGCATGATCACCTCGTGCTTTCGTGTTCCGCAATATACCATCGAATATAACGATGACTCAAAGCCGAGGCGATGCGCGAGTCGAGGGCCGTATCCCGCGCGCGCGGTCCGGACACGGCGTATCCTTGTGTCCTTCGGCGCGTCAGGCCGGCCGGACAAGGCCGCGTCCGCAAGGCACGCAGCCGGACATTTCCCATCGCGACGAATTGCTCAACAGGAGAATCTGAATGGCCAGGGTTGAAGTCAAGGTTCCGCAGCTTTCCGAATCCGTCACCGAAGCGACGATGTTGCCGTGGAAGAAAAATGCGGGCGACGCCGTGGCGCAGGACGAAATTCTCATCGAGCTGGAAACGGACAAGGTCGTGCTCGAAGTGCCCGCGCCATCGGCCGGCGCGATCGTGGAAGTGCTGAAGAAAGCAGGCGACATCGTTCACGCGGACGAAGTCATTGCGGTCATCGATACGGACGCGAAGGCATCGGCATCGGCATCGGCGCCCGCGTCTGCTCCCGCTCCCGCGTCTGCCCCGGCGCCTGCGCCTGAAAAGCCCGCCGCCGCGTCAGGTCAGAAGGCCGATTTCGACGTGATCGTCATCGGCTCCGGGCCCGGCGGCTATATCGCCGCGATCCGCGCCGCGCAGCTCGGCCGCAAGGTGGCGTGCGTCGAGGAATGGATCAACCACGCCGGCAAGCCGAAACTCGGCGGCACCTGTCTGAACGTCGGCTGCATTCCGTCGAAGGCGCTGCTCGCGTCATCGGAGCAATTCGAGAAGGCGCAACTCCATTTCGACGAGCTCGGCATCAACCTGGACAACCTTTCCGTCGATGTCGGCAAGATGGTCGGCCGCAAGGAAGCGATCGTCGAGAAGATCACGGGCGGCGTCGAGTTCCTCTTCCGCAAGAACAAGATCACTTGGATCAAAGGTCACGGCAAGCTCGCGGGCAAGGACGGCGCGAGCTTCAGGATCGACGTCGGCGGTGAAACGCATACCGCGCAGCATGTGATCATCGCGACGGGCTCGAAGGCGCGGCATCTGCCGAACGTGCCGGTCGACAACAAGATCGTCTCCGACAACGAAGGCGCGCTCGCCTTCACGTCCGTGCCGAAGAAGCTCGCCGTGATCGGCGCGGGCGTGATCGGGCTGGAGCTCGGCTCCGTGTGGCGCAGGCTGGGCGCGGAAGTGACGATTCTCGAAGCGCTGCCCGAATTCCTCGGCACGACCGACTCCGCGCTGCAAAAGGAGGCCGCGAAGCTCTTCAAGAAGCAAGGTCTCACGATTCATCTCGGCGTGAAAATCGACGGCGTGAAGACGACGGATTCGAGCGTCTCGATCTCCTACAAGGACAAGGACGGCAACGCGCAGACGCTCGACGCGGATCGTCTGATCGTGTCGATCGGCCGCGTGCCGAACACGGACGATCTCGGTCTCGATTCCATCGGCTTGTCGGTCGATGAACGCGGCTTCATTCCGGTCGACGGCCATTGCGCGACGAAAGTCCCGAACGTCTACGCGATCGGCGATGTCGTGCGTGGCCCGATGCTCGCGCACAAGGCGGAGGACGAAGGCGTGCTGGTCGCGGAGATCATCGACGGGCAGAAGCCGCACATCGACTACAACTGCATTCCGTGGGTGATCTACACGCATCCGGAAATCGCGTGGGTCGGGCAGACGGAGCAGGCGCTGAAGGCGGAAGGCCGCGCATTCAAGGCCGGCCAGTTTCCGATGCTCGCCAACGGCCGCGCGATGGGCATCGGCGAAACGGACGGCTTCATCAAGATCCTCGCCGATGCGAAAACCGACGAGATTCTCGGCGTACACATCATCTCGGCAAACGCGTCGGATCTGATCGCGGAAGCCGTCGTCGCGATGGAGTTCAAGGCGGCGAGCGAGGATATCGGGCGCATTTGCCACCCGCATCCGTCGCTGTCGGAAGTGATGCGCGAAGCGGCGCTCGCCGTCGACAAGCGCGCGCTGAATATCTAAACGCGCCGCGCCATCCACACGCGCAACAGCGAGTAAAGCCGGTCGATGTCGATCGGCTTCGCCAGATAATCGCTCGCGCCCGCCGCGAGGCATTGCTCCTGATCGTCCTTCATCGCCTTCGCGGTGATCGCGATCACCGGCAGCTTCTTGAAGCGCGCGTCCTCGCGGATACGCCGCGTCGCTTCGAGTCCGTCCATGCCGGGCATCATCACGTCCATCAACACGACGTCGATGTCCGGATTCTTGTCGAGCGCCTCGATTGCCTCGAAACCGTTGCGGCCGATATCCACCTTCAATCCCTGATGCTCCAGCGCGCTCGATAGCGAGAAGATGTTGCGAATGTCGTCGTCGACGAGCAAAACGCGGCGGCCATCCAGCACGCGGTCGCGCGAGCGCGAAACATGCAGCATCGCCTGACGATCCGCGGAAAGATCCGTCTCGACCTTGTGCAGGAACAGCGTGACTTCATCGAGCAGACGCTCGGGCGAACGCGCGCCCTTGATGATGATCGACTGCGAGTAGCGCATCAGTTCCGCTTCCTCGTCGTGCGTCAGATTGCGGCCCGTGTAGACGATCACCGGCGGGAACGAATACGCGTCGATCGCGGCCATCTGGCGCAAGAGGTCGCCGCCCTGCATATCGGGCAGCTTCAGGTCGATGATCATGCAATCGAAGATCGTCGTCTTCAGCAGTTCGAGCGCGTCGCGGCCGAACTCGACCGGCGTGATCTCCACGTCCGTATCGCTGATGAGTTCGACGATGCTCTGACGCTGACGCGCATCGTCCTCGACGAGCAGCACGCGCTTGATCTTCTGGCTGCTCTTCTCTTCGAGGCGCTGGAAAATCGCCGTCAGTTGCTCGCGCGTCGTCGGCTTCACCGCGTAACCGATCGCGCCGAGATGCAGCGCGGCCTCACTTCTGTCCGACGCCGACACGACATGCACCGGAACGTGCCGCGTCTTCGGATTCGCCTTGAGTTCCTGCAGCAGCACGAGCCCCGAGCGGTCGGGCAAGGCGATGTCGAGCAGGATCGCGTTGGGCGCGCTGTCCTGCGCGAGCTTGAGCGCCTCGCGCGCCGTGCCGCTCACGATGCATCGATAACCCAGTTCGTGCGCCAGATCGAGCAGCACTTGCGCGAAGCCCGGCTCGTCTTCGACCACGAGCACGAGACGTCGCCCGGGCGTGACATCGAAGCGATCGTCGTCGATGACGTGGAGCGCTTCGATCGGCGCCTCTTCTTCGACGACCACGGGCGCGGGCGCTTCCGCTACGGCGCTCGGCAACGCGTCGGACGCGCCGTAGACGAGCGGCATCGTCAGCGTGAACGTGCTGCCGGCGCCCTGCGCGCTGCGCACCGCGATATCGCCGCCGAGCAGATGCGCGAGACTGCGCGAAATCGACAAGCCGAGACCCGTGCCGCCGTAGTGACGGCTCGTGGTGCCGTCGGCTTGCTGGAACGCTTCGAAGATCGCTTCGAGCTGATCCGGCGCAATGCCGATGCCGGTATCCGTCACGACGAACTGCACCGCGCCCTCGCCTGCGCGCTTGAGCGTGAGCGAGACCGCGCCCGCATCCGTGAACTTGACCGCGTTCGACAGCAGGTTCTTCAGAATCTGTTCGAGACGGCGGAAATCGGTCGTGAGCGTCGGATAGTCGTCGATATCGTTGCGCAGTTCGAGCCGGAGCTTCTTCTGCCGCGCGAGCGGATCGAAGGTGCGCGCAAGCGAATCCATGATGCGCTGCAAGGGCACGTCCTCGATATGCAGATCGAGCTTGCCCGCCTCGACCTTCGAGAGATCGAGAATGTCGTTGATGAGATTGAGCAGATCGTTGCCCGCGGAATAAATCGTCTGCGCGTACTTGACCTGGTCTTTCGTCAGATTGCCGGGCTTGTTCTCCGACAGCAGCTTCGCGAGAATCAGCGAACTGTTCAGCGGCGTGCGCAGTTCGTGCGACATGTTCGCGAGAAACTCCGACTTGTAGCGGCTCGCGCGCTGCAGCGCTTCGGCGCGCGTTTCGAGTTCGCCCTGCGCGGCATTGAGCGCGACGTTGCGTTCGTCGAGCACGCGCGCCTGTTCCGCGAGCCGATCGTTGGTCTGTTCGAGTTCGGCCTTCTGATTCGCCAGATAAACGTGCGCCTGCGAAAGCGCGGTCGTCTGCTGTTCGAGTTCCTCGTTGGTCGTGCGCAGTTCTTCCTGCTGCATCTGCAGCTCTTCGTTCAACTGCTGCGTTTCTTCGAGCACGCGTTGCAGGCGCTCGCGATACTGCGCCGCCTCGACGAAATCGCCGATATTCCCCGCAATCGACTTCAGGAACTGCTCGTCGCGTTCGGTCAGCTTGTGCATCGCGCCCAGTTCGATGGCGCCGTTCGCCTGGCCTTCGTTCTCTATCGGCACGATCGCGAGACTCGCGGGCGCGCTCGCGCCGAGCGCCGATGTCACCTTCCAGTAACCAGCGGGCACGTCGTTCATGCTCGTCAGCTTGCGCGCGTGCACCGCCTGCCCGACGAGGCTTTTCACGCCCGCGAGCGATTCGGGAACCGGCGCGCTGTCGGGATCGAAGCCGAAGCTCGCGGTGCGCTTCAACGCGCCGTCGGCTTCGAGCACATAGAACGCGCCCATCGAAATCTTCAGGTAATCCGCGAGAAAATCGAGGATCGTCTGACAAAGCTGATCGAGCGATTGCCGGCCGATGACTCTCTCTGCAAGCCGCGTCTGCCCTTCGCGCAGCCAGGCCTGTTCCTGAAGCGCGCGCGTCTGCCGTTCCTGCTCGCCGATCGCCGCGCCGAACGCGCTGGAAAGCTGCATCAATTCGCGTCTGCCGAAGATTGCGAGAATCACGGACAGCGCGAGACTCAGGATCAGGAAGACGACGACGGTGATCGTCGTGAGCTGTTTCGCCGATTCCACGCGCTGCAGCCGCAAGGCCTGCTCGATGTTGAGAAACGCGAAAAGCTCGCGCTCGGTCTCCGCGCGTTCGGCCGATCCGCGCCCCGCGCGCACCAGCGGAACGGAATCCTGCGCGCGGCGGCGGGCATCGATGAGCTCGTCGGCGACCTTGTCCCACTGCGTCTGCAAGGCGCGAATGCGAATCAGGCGATCGACTTGCGGCGCGTTGTCGGAGACGAGATCGGCGAGCGTGTCGATATCGGCGCTGAGCTTCGGCTTCGCGGTGTCATACGGCGCGAGAAAGCTCTCGTCGCCGGTAATCAGATAGCCGCGAATCGCGCTTTCCTTCTCGCTGACGAGCCGGCCGATTTCCTGCGCATTGCCGATCACGCGCTCCGAATGCTCGACCCAGTTGATGCCCGACAGCAGATACAGCACGAGCGCGACGAACGCGACGGCCGTCACGACGCCCGTTCCGAGCGGCAGCGCGATGTTGCGAAAGAGGATGCGACGAAAGCTGGCCTCGTCGACGCCGGACCGCAATGGCATAAACAGCTCCGATGTGGCGTGAAGGTCGCGTGCCGGGCAGATGTCTGGAAGCGGCCCGCACGACGGCGACGATCGCGAAAGTTGTAGTTCTTGTTTCAGCCGCTGCGCATGATACCCGGTTCGCCCGCGCCGCGTAGCGGGCCTCCGGCACGCTCGCGAAGCGTCGCATCGCTTCCTTTCAGCACATTCGTTCGAATGCTTTCATCGCGCTGAACGCCTGTGCGGAGCGCCCGCTCAGCGCGCGTCGAGAACTATTTTTTTCCGCATTGCGTTTATTAATTATAGGTACATATAATAAACCAGCGTCGAAACCGGTGGGCCCCCGCTTCGCGTGAACACCGGCATGTCGCCGGCCTGGTGACAATGGACGGCGAAGCGCCGTCGACAACGAGGAGTTGGTCATGTCGCAAGCAGAGCTTCACACCGGCCCGGCATTCCCGCCGCGCGCCGGGCATTCGACGGCGTCCGATCGGGGCGATGCGTGGAGCGGGAGCGTGCCTGTCGAGGAGTTCATCGACGCGCACCGCTTCTCGCGCTTTCAATGGACGCTGATGGGCGTGTGCTTTCTGATCGTGCTGATCGACGGCATGGACACGGCGGCCATCGGCTATATCGCGCCGGCGCTCGTCAAGGGCTGGGGCATCACGAAGGGCGCGCTCGCGCCCGTTCTAAGCGCCGCGCTCTTCGGGCTCGCGGCGGGCGCGGTCGTTTCCGGGCCGGCGGCGGATCGCTTCGGACGGCGCGCGGTGCTCATCGCCGCGACCGCCTTCTTCGGCGCGATGAGTCTCGCGACCGCGTTCTGCGGCTCGGTCGAATCGCTCGTCACGCTGCGCTTTCTGACCGGCATCGGTCTGGGCGCGGCGATTCCGAACGCGATCACGCTCGTCTCCGAATACGCGCCGGCAAAGAGCCGCTCGATCATCGTCAACACGACGTATTGCGGCTTCACGGTCGGCGCGGCGCTCGGCGGCTTCATTTCATCGTGGCTGATTCCCGCATTCGGATGGCATAGCCTTTTCGTCGTCGGCGGCGTGGTGCCGCTCGTGCTCGCGCTGTTCGTCGCGATGCTCGTTCCGGAATCGGTGCGCTATCTCGTCAAGCGCGGCGCGTCCAAAGAGAAAATCTGGGCGCCGCTTTCGAGGATCGCGCCGCTCGATCTCGCGCGCATCGATTCGTTTCGTCTGTCCGAGCGCACGCAAACGCACGCGAAATCGTCGGTCGGCGCGATTCTCTCGCGCAATTTCGTCGTCGGCACGCTGATGCTGTGGCTCGTGTACTTCATGGGCCTCGTCATCTTCTATCTGCTGATGAGCTGGATGCCGCTGCTCATGAACGAAGCCGGCTTCACGCCCGAGCGCGCCGCGCTGCTCACCGCGCTCTTTCCGCTCGGCGGCGGCATCGGCACGATCGCATCGGGGTGGCTGATGGATCGCTGGAACGCGAACGTCGTCGTGATGCTCGGTTATCTGCTGACCGCCGTGCTGATCTTCGTGGTCGGGCAGGCGATCGGCAGCATCGGGCTCGTGAGCGCGCTGATCTTTCTCGCCGGCACGACGATGAACGGCGCACAATCGTCGATGCCCTCGCTCGCCGCGATGTTCTATCCGACGCAAAGCCGCGCAACCGGCGTTTCGTGGATGTATGGCGTCGGGCGCTTCGGCGGCATCGCGGGCGTCGCGCTCGGCGGATTGTTCGCGCAGTGGAAGCTCGGCCTGCCGGCGGTGTTCGCGCTGCTCGCCGTGCCCTCGGTGATCGCGGGCATCGCGCTGTTCGTCAAGCTGAAGGCGCACCCGGAGACGGAACGCGCGTGATTCTCGCGGGCCGCGCACGACGCGCGGTCCGCATCATCTCTTTGAAACGACAGGAAGCAAAGATGAGTCAGGAACTGGAAGTGTTGACCGGCAAGCTGCATGGCCTCACCGCCGCGCTCAGCGTGATCGCGGCGGCGTTGCCGCAACAGGCATCGGCGGATGTGCAGGAAACATTGCGCGACATGATCGGCGAAACGGCATCGTCGGACTTGCCCGGCGCGACGCTCGCATCGATGCATTCGACCATCGCGCAAGTGATCGAGTCGATGGAAATCGGTTTGCGGCGCTGAACCTTGCTTTTATGCGGCGCGTGCGGGGCGCGTCGTCTTCGGCTTCGCGACCTTCTTCGCGCTGGCCGGAGATGACGCGCTCGCCTGCGCCTCCAGACCGCCGACGATGAAGTTCGTCAACTGCTCCAGCGTTTCGTTCGCGTCCCACGGATCGCACGCGCCCTTGGCGAGCACGTCGAGACGATGCGTGTCGGAGAACGCGTAGAGATACGCGCCGATCATCATGGTCACACGCCAGTAGAGATCTTTCGCGGGCAGGCCGGGCAGCGCGGCGCGCAGCGCTTCGACGTAGGCATCGGTCGAATCGCCGTAAGCGGTGCTGCGCAGGCTGTACGAGATTTCGGGCGGCTCCGTGTGCAGGCGCGCCTGCAGACGAATGAACGCGCGGCCGCCGTCCGTCTTGCGCAGCGCGACGAGCGGCAGCAGAAACGCGCGCACGATATCGCGCACGTTCGCCTCTTTTCCATCGATCAGTTCATTGAGCAGCGTCACGCGCTCTTCGGAGATCAGCATCGCGCGGCGCAGGAACACCTGCTCGAAAAGCTGCTGCTTGGTGCCGAAGTAATACGTGATGAGCGCCTGCGTGACGCCGCACGACGCGGCCACTTCCTTGAGCGATGTGCCCGCGTAACCGCGCTGCGAGAAATCGACCTCGGCTGCGTCGAGGATGTTCTCACGTTGATTGATATTGCCCGCCGGGCGGCCGAGCCGCTTGCGCTTGCTCGATGCGCCGTGTGCGCGGACGTGAGTGGTGTCGTCTTTCGTCATGCCTGAGCGATGCTGCCGATGAAGTGAGAAGCCGGTTCGCTTCGTATTCTACGGGCGTTTGAGGCATGCTCCAGCGAATTCGTCGGAAAAGGCGAAGTGGCCCGCGCGCCGTTCGAAGCGAACGGGCCACCGCGACCGGCCTAGTTGCAATATCCCTGCGATGCGTACGTGCCGCCGCCCGGCGCGGCGGTCGAACACAGCGTGTTCAGCAGCGACGCGATGTTGCCTGCTCCGTAATTGCCATAAGTCGCGTTCGGATACTGCGTGTTCTGACGGAACTGCGACGCGTAGTTGTCCTTGATCGCGTTCGGATCGGACGAGCCCCAGGACGTCACGCCGATGATCGACAGATTCGACGCATTGCCGATGACCGCGCCCCCGGAAAGCACGGCATCGCGCGGCCTGAAGTTGACGATCCACGGTCCGCCGCTTGCGCCGCTCGTGAGATTGCTGCCCTGCCAGAGTTGCGATGCGCCGCTCACGGTCGTCGTATAGGCCGGGCCATCGGTGCGCTGCATGATCGCGCCGCCGTCGAGCAAGGTCGGATAGCCGAAGGTCGTGACGGCGGCTGTCTGAAGATTCCCGGTCTTCGGCGACGATATGAAGGAATAGTTGTTCCAGCCATAGCTCAAATAGCCGGTGATATCGCCGATAAACTGATTCGACGCGTTCTTCGCGATCGCGATGACGGCGATGTCGTTGTTGCGCGCCGAGCCCGAGCCGGTATCGGTGCCGTTCGCCCACGCCGATGGCCGCACGAGCGCCGCCCAGTTCCACGTTCCATAAGGCGCGATCTGAGCAGACGTGGCGCCGGACGCGCCGTAGTGTCCGGGGCGGAATTGCCAGTTCGAGAACAGCGAACTTCCGCTGCCGAAGCTCTGGATGCAGTGCGCCGCCGTGACGATCACACTTCTGCGAATCAGGCTCGCGGTGCAGTAGCCGGCGCTGAAGGTCAGCTTGCCGATCGCCCGATACGGATACGTCGTGCTGAGATAGTTCGCGCTCGTGGTGCCCGCCGCGCTCTGGTTGCCGTCCTGCACGCGGCCGGTCGAATAGGGTATGCCGAAGGTGCCATACGCTCTCGTCTGCGCATTGCTCACGATGCCGGCCGGCGTGTTGACGCCCGGCGTATAAGGCCCGGCGCTGGTTTCCGGCATGATCGCGGATGTGTCCGGCGGCGCGAGCACATTGACGACCGGCTTAAGATTCGACAGATCCGCCGGCGCCTCGCGCGATGCCGTCTGATTCGGATTCACCACGGCTTCGTCGTCTGCATGAGCGACGCCTGCGCTCGCCATCGACAGAGCGACAAGCGCCGTCGCCTCCACGCACGCGACTCGTTTCGATCTCTTCATGACACCCTCCGGTTGAAAGATACGATGTGTCGGCTGACGCATCGATCCGCCGTTCTTTGGTATTCCTAAGTCTTATGAACAACACTGGGCCGGCTTGTCGATCTTGCGTTCGTGTTCTGATTCGTCGGATGCTTGGCTGCGCACTTTGCTTCGACGAATGCGCGCGCGTCTATGCAATAGATCAGGAAAGCGAACGATAAATAACTCTAGTTCAAATTTGCGCCAATCTCGATCCCGGTCTTTGATCAGCGGATAGAGACGATATCCCCGTCCGATTGACCGGTCGTGCGCTCGGAGTGCGGTCTACGGCACAGAGCGCGTTTGACGCTTCGCATCCATACAGATAGCCTACATTCACCTTTCTACGGAAGCCAGCAACGGGTGCGCGATACGCGTGACATTCGGCATCGCGAAGATTCATCGACATGCGATGCATCTGCTGGCTGGCCGCCGCGCCTGCGCGCGATTCTGACGTGCAAGACCGGGACGAGCGTATGAACTTACGACGCTTCCGGCCGTCCGCAAACGTTCTCTGAGCGCTCGCGCACTGCGCGAAATGACGACGCCCTCGCGTCCGGTTAATTACCGCACAGAACGCACCGTACAGCCTGTCATTCTTGCCCCACATCGCGTTCGACTCTGCATCCGACGCGTGGCGAAGAAACACTACAAGGGGCACAAATGAGCAATCCTAAAAAATTCAAATTGAATACTGCGATCAAACTCAGCGTCATCGTGATCGCGGCGGCCATGTCGAATTTCGCGTCCGCGCAAACGACGGGGAATCCTTGCAACCAGACTTCCGAGGGATGCGTGCCGCTCGGCACGAGCGCCGTGATGATGGTTGCGGCGGCGGACTCGCAGACGCGTGTATCGCCGACGACGGATCCGACCGTCGAAACGGTGTCGGCGGTCGTGCCGTTGCTCGAGGGCGGTCGCGGTGGCGAGGGATCGCCTGGAGCGGCTTCGGGCGGCGGAAATTCGAGTGGCTCGGGATCGGGTGCGGGTGCGGGTGCGGGCGCGGGCGGCGGTCAAGGCTCGTCCAGCAGCGGTCCGGGCGCGACGGCGGGGGCTGGCGGAAGCACGAGCGGCGGAGGCACCGGAACCGGCACAGGATCGGGTGGAACAGGTAACGGCAGTCAGGGCGCTGGAGATTCCGGTGGCGACTCCGGCGGGGACTCGGGCGGCGATTCGAGTGGACATGGGCAC
>NZ_JFHD01000014.1 GCF_000698575.1 Caballeronia zhejiangensis | reverse complement strand
GGGCGCCTGCACACCATTCTTAATGTATTTGCGAACGGTCTTGCGATCCATATTTAGTCGAACGGCGATAGCCGAGATGCTCAGCCCCTGCCGATGCAATTCCAGAATCGTCATAACCTCTCCCAGCTCGACCACCGGTAGCTCCCCGACGAATGCGAAGGCCTATATGGTCGGTGATCGACGGGGCGCCACCGCTTACGCGGCGGCGCCAAACAAAAAACTGGGGAAATTTACTTCGACGAAAAGGGGGTGCGGCTAAATTCTTGGACTGATTTATGCCGCGATTCCAAGACTCTGCCGGTATTCGATGGGGCTGAGGGAGCCGAGCGAGACCTTGATCCGTTTTGCGTTGTACCAGCGGATGTACGAGTCAACGATCTCGATGAATTGATCGATGGTCGTGGCTCGCCAGTCACGAGGATAGAACAATTCCGTCTTCAGTCGCCCGAAGAAACCTTCGCAGGCTGCATTGTCCGGCGAACATCCTTTGCGCGACATGGAACGAGTCAGTCTGGCAGCCTGCATACGCGAGAGCCATCCTGGCCAGCGATAGTGCGCACCACGATCCGAGTGGACTACAGGTCGCTCCTTGCAGCCGACTACTGATTCGATCGCTGAATCCAGCATGGTATTGACGAGCTCGGCGTCCGGCCGCGTACCGATTGACCAGCTCACAACAAGACCGTCGAAGCAGTCGATAACCGGCGACAGATACACTTTGCCGGCCGGAATCTGAAACTCGGTAAGGTCCGTGAGCCATTTCTGATTAGGAGCAGCGGCGTAGAAGTCACGATTGATGATGTTTTCCGGCGCGGGACTAATTTCTCCACGATAAGAGCCGTAGCGACGTCGCCTCGTCGTGGCGGCCGCCAGACCTTCCTGTCGCATCAAGCGACGCACTACCTTCTCCGAAATGAAGACCTGTTGCCTGATCAATGCCGCGCGAATCCGCCGATAACCGTAGCAACGGTGATTAAGTTCGAAGATGTCCGCGATGACGCGCCGCGCGTCAGCATGCCTATCAGCAACCGACAGCCGTGCACGGTGATAGAAGTAAGAGCTACGGGCAAGACTCAAAGCGGCTAGCAACTCTGGCAATGCATAGCTTTGCTTTAGGGCATCAATCAGCATTGTCTTCTCCCGGTTGCTCAGGAGTTGCGGGTTGATGCCCATCCCTTTTTTTATCAGTTCGGTCGCCTTCTTCAGAATGTCGTGCTCAAGCTGCAGCTGTCGGATGTCGCGTCGAAGCGATTCGACCTGTTGTTCCAGTTCCGCACGCTCATTGTTCGATGCTGACTTCCTCTTGCGTTTCATAGATGCTGGAACCTCTCGACCGAGTAGCTGATTCTTCCAGTTATAAAGCGTTGGCCGGCTGACACCGGCTTTCTCGGCCACCACCCGAGCGCTTTGCTCTCTGGTGCACAGTTCAATAACTGCCGCCTGCTTCACCTTTTGTGATTTTGCAACACTTCCAACGGCTCGGCCAACGATACGTTTGCCGATTTCCGGACACAATTCTTTGATCCAGGTCGCAAGCGTCTCGCGACTCGGATAACCCAAAGCTCTCAAAGTGGCGGCAGCACAGCGGCCATGACTCAAATAATGATCGATGGCAATCGTCTTCTGCTCATCAGAATACCTCGGCCTCGAACGGACATAGCCCGCCCGCAGATCGTGGCACTGCTCGTACTCGCGATGCCAGGCTTTGAGAGAGTTCTTGGTCGGATAGCCCAACTGCCGAATGGTAGCTCCGATGCGCTTGCCCAGCTTCAAGTAAAGTCGAACCGCTCGAATGCGATCTTCGTATGAAAACATGAACTACCTCCAGGTAGTCCAAGTTTTTGTCCGCATCCCCAAATGAGGAGTATCTATCCGACGCTGACAAACCTTCGGGCCGAGTATTCGTGCTTCGACCGTGAGACCGGACGCCCCATCTGTGTCGGCAATGGCGAAACGTGCCGTCGCGCAGGAGGCGACGGTATCGAAGAACTGCCGTGTCCATCGCCAGACGCCTGTGTCTTTGGTCAGACGGGAGGCTGCAAGCCCTACGGGCGGCTCAATGTACTGATCGGCGACGAGGACGAGCTCGGATCGTTCGTGTTTAGGACCACGAGCTTTAACTCGATCCGAACGCTGGCTGCACGCCTGCACTACTTCTCTGCGGTGTCGGGCAACCTGCTCGCCTGCCTGCCGCTGGAACTGAAGTTGCGCGGCAAGTCCACCACGCAAAGCTACCGGAGCGCGATCTACTACGTCGATCTCTGCGCACGGACGAGCAGCACGCTCGAATCCGCGATCATCGAGGCGCGCGACTTAGATACACGGCGCAAGGCTGCCGGCTTTGATCAGCAGGCGCTCGATACCGCTGCGCACGCGGGCTTCAGTAACGGCGCATTCGAAGAGACTATCGAGGAAAGCGCCGCTGTTGCCGAAGAGTTCTATCCAGCGGAGTCCAGCAATGGCGGCAGTCACGATACCGGTCACGACGAGACTTCTTCAACGACCCGGTTCAGCCTGCAAAAGCAGCTGGATCGGCGTGCCGCGCTGCTGGGCGGGAAGGAGGCATGATCCGCCGCCTCGCTCTTGTCCTAGCGATCACCGCGACCGGAACGGCAGCCTGCATGTCGGTGCTGGCCAGTTGGCACCGTGGCGGGTCGGTACCGGAACGGCTCGTGTGGGTGGCGACGGGTCTGGTACTCGTGACAAGCGCGCACCTCTTACCAGCCCTGCTCCGTCGAACGTCACTCCTTGTGCGCGTCACGGGTAGCGTGTTATGGGGCGCGTGTCTGGCGACCGCGTGTATCGGCCATGCGGTTTTCTTCGTGACGGCCCAGCAGCATGCGGGCGAACTGCGCGCGTCGGCTGTCCATGCTGCTTCCGGCCCGACATCCGGTCGCAGTCTTACGACCGTCATGGCGGAACGTGCGACCGCGACGGCGCAACTTCCCGCCGCCAACGCGCGGTACTGCACCGGTAATTGTGTAACGCTCGACGCCCGTCGCGTGACACTCGGGGCCAGAGTGGACGCACTCAACGCCGAAGCGGACGACATCCGGCGTCAGCAAATCGCGAATGACCGAGTCCCGACCCGACGCGACTCGTTACGCGCCGATCCAGTCGCCTCACGACTCGCCGCATTACTCGACGTACCTGTCGCCCGCATCGACCTGCTCTTCGGGTCACTCTTCGCCGCAGTCCTCGAAGGTGTCGCGTGCCTGCTGTGGCAGGTAGCACTCGGGGCGTCGCTGTTGCCTGTCGTAATGGAAGCCGCGATGCCCGTAGTCGCAACAGTCACGGATTCTGCCGGTGCGAAACAGTCCATGCCTAACGCAGTCGCGGACGCTACGCATGCGTCCCATTCCGTCGTCGCGCCGATCAGGACGAGTCACGCCGACGGGGCGGTTAGTCGCGAAAGCTCGATCTCCAGTCTCGCTCCGCAAGACCATCAGCAATCGTCGCCATCAGCGTCCGATCCCATAGACCATCACCTCACCCAACTCGCGCGTGACATTACCGATGGATTACTGCGGCCAACCGTCGCTGACATCCGTCGCCATCTGGGTTGTTCCCAGGCGAAGGCTGTAACCCTCCGTCGCGCACTCGTCGAGCTCATAGCCTGACGCGGCGCGCTCTGCGCCCGAACTTCCCCTCATTCCAACGAACACACATCCGGCTCATCCGGAGGCCCGTGCTCGTCCGCTTTCTGGAGAATTGCCAATGAATCAGCCCACTCGGCTCAAACCGCTTTTCCGTCCGGGATGCCTGCTCATCACGCCGGATGCGCTCACAGCGCTGCGCGCGAACGGCATTCCTGTCATCAGTGTCGCACTCAGGCACATCGCGGGCGACTGGGGTACCGTGTCCGACGACGACCGTCAGCAGAACGACCTTTCAATCGCTGCAGGCTTGCGCCTGATCTCGCTCTATCGGTTGCCGGATCAAACTCGCATTCTGGTGACCACCGAGTGGGATCGCTCGCATACGGCCATCGAACTTCTTGATGACGTCGTGCCCGATAACCATCCGGCATAAACCCGCGCCGAGCGCCGCAGACCGGTTGCATTGTGGCTCAGTCAACGCAACAGGCGGGTCAGTCCTGCCTTCTGCGCTTTTTCTTCTTGCGGATAATCACAGCCGCAGCGTGCTTGATCGTATCGAAGCATGGCGCCGCGCCAGTATGCGCGGCATTTTTCTTTGGTTTTTTGCGCCGTCCCAGCGCGGTATGCACAGCGCAGGGGGACTACCCTCCCGAGCTGCCAACTCGCCGATCAAGGCCATCGAAAGATGGCACGCCGGTTTCTGGCGTTTGTCTGAGGCAAAGTGCCACGGTTTTCTCTCGACGTACGTGCCATCGCGGTCAACCTTAAATTGGATGTTGCATGAAACCGCGCCGAATATACTTACGTTTCACGCAACCCACACGCACGAGAGTCCGCACTGGTGCGAAACAAGCAACCGATGGCGGCAACCAAGAACGAACTTACACGCCCCTTTAACATGTCCGAGACAGACGAAATTCCGAGTGACGAAGGCGAAATCTCCCATTCCAGATCAGTTGCCATTGCAATTAATCGGTCTATAGACATTACCGCATGGATCGGCGACCGGCGGCCAAAACAAATAAAAATACATCCTGATCGCCAAGACCGCGATGCGCTCGCGATCAAGTTCTTCCTTCTCGCGATCGATCACGGTGAAGCAATTCCCGCATTGGTCAGATTTGACTACCGAAGTTCAGCTTTCTCCCTACTACGTCCACTGCTCGATGCATATTTTTACGGTCTTTGGGCCACCACTTGTGGGGACACCGAGCAGATGACGAGGTTCGCCACTCGCGGGACGTTACCGAAGATTGAGTCTGCCGTTAAAGCAATTGATGAAAGGATGAATGCAGGTGCTCGTACATTGAAAAGTGAGCTCTACGATGCACTGAATGACTATACGCACGGTGGCCTGACTCAACTTGCCAATTGGTCTCCCAGCCCTAGCGCAATCGGTCAGGCCCACTCTGACGAACTCACCGTGAAAATCATGTCCGTGGCCGATCTGTTCCGAGTGACGGCATGTGTGGGTTTGCTGAAAATCGATGGCACTGCAACTGAAAGCGACAGAGAAGTGCTGATGACGGCAGTCGCACGAGCGATGCCACTCACGGCTGAGTCAATGGGGTTCCAGAGAAGCGATCCACGCAGCCAGACAAAGTAGAGCGCTTCAATCCGCTCGATAACGGCGCCGTGTTTCACGCGCTGTTCCCGGCTGGCGCGCAAACTCCGTCGTCGCAGCTGCGTAGTGAACCGGTTTATCCATGACCGGGGCGGCTCTGTGGTTAGCACAATCATGTTCCATTCAGGATTGTCCCAACCAACGTCGCGCAAACTGGCCTAAAGCTTGTGCTGCTGCGCGATGGCTGCAAGGCTGCACAGGCGTTTGGCCCGCCGCCACGGTCCGGATCTCGAATACGTGGCCATATTACGCCAACAACGCAGTCGGAACCCTGCACGCTTGCGCTTCAGTCATCGACACCTGTAGTTTCCATGCGCAATTCGTCGGCGCGACGATCAGGACACGCCTTGTCTGCTGACCAAAATTCTTGCCTCTATTTCGGGGGTAGTTCCACCGCATCTATTGCGAGCGTCCCTTGGCTAAGGAAGTGGCCGTACTACTGCGCCAACGCTTCGATCCGGTTTAGCCACTCATCAAAGCGCGGACACTCGTTGCGAATTGCGGCCAACCCGATTTCAAGTGCAGCAATGGAGCCGTACACTGGCTTGTCGTAGCCCTCGAAGTGATTCAGGATCCGCTTGCTAGGCGCCGTCATCGGACTGTTATTGATCGATTCGGGACTGTCGAATGCATCACGTATGCGGCGAAACTCCTGGTTGAGCGCCGGCTGTCCGATCGCGTCTGCCAAGCGTTCAGGATGACTGAACAGAAGACCTTCGAATTCGTACATCTGGACGTAAGGAATAAAGCGGCGCATATGGTTGTCACCGAGGTGCCGCCGCAATTCCGCAGTCATCGCCTGCAGCAAGCACACCGCCTTGTCATCCGTGGTACGCATAGTCTCAGCGGCAACTTTCCCTGGAAAGCCTCCCGGAAGACCATAGTAGTCGAAAAATGTTGTGCACCAGGCATCCCGGTCTCCGGCTAGCCGATTTCGTACATCCGTCAGCAGGCGCTCGAAGCGCAGATTTCCACCCTTATGACCGGGCTTGCCGATCAATGCTGGCATCAAAAAGATTTCCTTCTGAGCGAAGGCTTCGGCCAAGACCTCAGCGACGAATGTCTCTTCAGTCTGTCCTTCGCAAATGACATGAACACGGATCACTTGCGCGGCCTCCCACCGAGGATGTTCTTCTCCCATAGCTCCCCGACGGAATAATCTTCCAGCCATGCCTCAAATTCGCTTTCGTCAACGCGTTTGAATACAGAGCCACCCTGCTCGCGCTCCACGATGATCAAATCGTCGATGGAAAACTCGTTAACTAACGGCACCGATTGGGTAGAGACGATAACCTGCATATGCGTTGAGGCAGATCGTAATAACGAGCCGAGTAAGGTTATCGCATACGGATGCAAACCAAGCTCCGGTTCGTCGATAATGATGGTTGACGGGGGATCAGGCTGAAGAAGCGCCGTTACGAGGCATATAAAACGAATTGAACCGTCGGAAAGCTGACTGGGCGAGAGCGTGTAGTCGCTTTGCTGTTGCCGCCACAACAGTCGAATCTGTTCCTCCCCACTCTTCATTCGGCGCGGTTTAAGCACAAAGTTATCGAAGAACGGGATGGCAAGCTGAATGGTTTTGCGAATCTGCTCGTACACATCTGGCGTCTCGTCCGCCAACCGGAAGAGGTAGCTAGCAAGATTTGATGCGTCTGGCCGCAGGTACTCATTGTCATGCACGGAAGCCCAGCGCTTCACACCAGCCGTATCGCTCGTGTCATGAAAATGGAAAACCTTCCAACCGGAAATCGAACTATAGCAATAATCGGCTTCTCCGCCCTTACCTGACGACGTGAACGCTTCCTTGAGCTTGGCCTCGTGATGGCCTTCACCCAAAGAAATCCATTTCTCACCAAAATAAGGACCATCGAAGAATAGGGACTCCTTGGCAAAGACGAAATCACCATCAACGGTCGGCTCCAGCACGAACTTGTATCCATTCAAGCCGAACTTAACAAACGATTCGAGCCGCTCGGTCTCCTTTACGCCGAAGGTCAATATGCGCTCGGCCGAGCCCTGCTGAGACACCCAACGCTGAAGGCGCAGCTCCACCATCTCGCTGAGCATTCGGAAGTATGAGACGAAGCTACTCTTCCCCGCACCGTTAGCGCCAATGAGCACGTTCAGGCTTCCTAGCCGAAGACGGTCTAAGCTCCGTATTGACTTGAATCCTTTGATCGTCAACTGATCAATGGGTTTTTTCTTACTCATGGCGCTTGCCTAGGGTATTTATCCAATTTAACGCACTTCCGACCCGAAACGGGTATTGTGGTTGCGGTATCGACGACCTGTGAGTCACCCCGGAGGCCAGTACGTCTCCGAAAGACCTTCTCGCTGCAACCATGTCCTTCCAGTTCTCTGTCATCTCGCATCTCACGCCTGCACGTCATGCGGCCGGAAGTACGGGTTTTTGTGTATCTGAGCGGCCTGAACTTTCTGCTTGAGGAAACCCGCGAGGTCATCCTGCCGCTCAAGCAGCTGCACGATCTCTTCCAGAGTCGAGAGGACAAGAACCTTGTGCTGCAAGAACTCACGCACAGTGTGAATCGCTGGTTCCGTGTATTCACTCGCGGAAATAAAGATGCCTCGAACCTCGGCACGCGACATGAGACGCACAAGATGCTCCGAAATCTCGGGCTTACCGACCGGATTGCGGTACCACTTCATCTCAACGAAATAGAGAACTCCGCCAAGTTCGATTACGCCATCGATTTGCTCGACGATTCCTTCCCCGGCTTCGCCGACCAGATGAAAGGCTTTATGAACAAGAACACCGTACGCTAGGAAGAGGTTATTGAGCGCTGTTTCCAGTTTTTTACCGCGCTCCTGCGCACTGGCAACCGCACCGAAGAGCGAGTAAAGATCGTGCCTGGCAGTCTCGATCTTCGAAGCGCGTTCTCGCTTCTCAGTGACAACACGTTGCATGTCGGCGAGACGGGCACGACGCTCCTCCTCTCGGGCATTGTTG
The DNA here is from genome assembly GCF_000698575.1 of Caballeronia zhejiangensis. Taxonomy (GTDB): domain Bacteria; phylum Pseudomonadota; class Gammaproteobacteria; order Burkholderiales; family Burkholderiaceae; genus Caballeronia; species Caballeronia zhejiangensis. Next base: position 155,915 of record NZ_JFHD01000014.1, on the reverse strand, counting down.
ATGCGCGTAAAGGCATCCTTTTGATTGACAACCTCCCTGATACTGGCAACGAGCCCTTTGGCCTTGAGTTGGTCGTCTGGCCAGCATGTATCGAAGTTGGTAAAGTCCACCACGCGCCGCAATACCTCGCGACGTTCGCGCAGAGTCGATTCGCCCTTTGCATTCAAGCGCTCAAGCACCGTGCGAACCATCTCATATTTGTTCACTTCCTTCGGTGCAGCTTTAAGGCGACCGGCAATATCCACAGTCATACCGTCAGGGACACCAGCACCACGAAAGAATATCAGCACATCCTTCTTTGAGCGGTTGAGGAGCGGCACTACGTCAACCAGCAAGCTAAACAGCTCTGGTGGATAGTGGAATGTGATGTCCGCCGATGACGCAATCATGCCCCCCCCTGCTAAACCCGCGCGACACCGAAGCTAATGCGCAGGAAAGTTACTTTCGATTCTGTCATGGTGCGTCCCTAGGCATCTTGCGCGTGATTGTTGGCCTTGCGGCTGCAATTGCACCTAGGAAGCGCCCTGATGGCCGATCCCGATTCTGCTTCAGCAAGCTCAAGGTCATATTGAGCCTGCAAGCCCATCCAGAAGTGCGGCTCGTTGCCGAACCAATGGGCAAGCCGAAGTGCGGAGTCGCCCGTGATTCCCCGCTTGCCCTTGACGATCTGGCTAATTCGGTTGGCCGGAACTCCCAATTGGCGTGCCAATTCAGTCGGAGTCACGCCTAAGGCAGCGAGCCGTTTCGCGAGAACTACGCCTGGGTGATGGGCCATAGCGGCCATATGAGCCTCGCAATTGGCAAGCCGCTTGCGTCCGCGCCGCCACTTCGTATCTCGGCACGTAGCCTAGACGTTGTACGTCAATCGTACATCGCTTTGGTCTGGCAGTCGAATGCCGTGGCAGACTTTTACTCGTCTGGCACAAGTCCCTGCGGCAACTCGGCCCGCGCTACGAATCAAGCCCATAGGCCAGGGACGCGCAGCCATCTCATCTCGGCCTGGGAAGCTGACTGGCACCGAACATGTGCCGGTAGCGATTGGTACGCGTCGCCGGGTAACTACAGGCCTTCGTCAAGTACTCGAGGTTTTTCCTCAGCGCATCTCGTCTGACCATGTCGTTACGGTCGATCTGGCCGACACCGATCCCATGTCCACGCTCTTCATAACGCTCCTTTCGATGGTTGCTATTCCAGCCATCGCCCATACCTCGCGTGATCCGCTCAGACCAGTAGTCGATCAAGCTACGAGCGATCAGGACATCCTGTCGGTACTTTCCGTCGTAAAAGAAAATCCAGTGAATATGTAAGCCACCGGAGATATCCCCCTCCTCTATTTTCCACGCATAACCGTTAATCTTTCCCAAGAGACCATTCATCTTCATGTTGCTGATGAATTTATCTCGATGATGACAAACATCATCAAACGTCATTCGATGCCGATATTCAGGCTTGTAGTTAAAAGTCACGCTGATGATGAGATGGCGTGAACGCCACTCAAACATCCCTTCCTCAAGCTCAAGCACCTTCTTTTTTTGTCGTTCGTTGTAGCGAATCTTCATGATCGATCCTGTTGAGTGGTTATCACCAATCGATCAACATGAACGATACTTTATTATCTCAGCCTATCGGCTTCTTGCTTATTACCTTTGCGATTAGTCACCACTTATGCCTTTTGTGTGTTTCGACATCTTATTATTCAATAGATCGACATTTTCTTTTATTAAACGCATACTTATTACAAAGAAAGCATCGGAAGGTTTCAATAAAAAAGAAAAAAAAAGCACACTTTTCCATGATACCCATCGAGTGACTACGACGAAAAATCCCTTGGCTACAATGGTTTTCTATGCATATACCGACTTATGCATAAAAGCGCCCTATTCTTTTCAACAACCGTAGATACGACTGGAAATGGGGGATTCCCCATCTCCAGCGAATTAGTGGCTGTTATCTCGGCGTGTCGATTGCGTCGCTTTTCCCCGGGGATTTACTCCTTGGTCTCCTGCCTCGCCAAAGTTATTACGTAGTCACCGTACGGGGACGGGCTCCGGGAAAGCTCTTTCAACGCCCGATTTATAGGCCGCGGATCGGCGCATGGTGTGGCGACGGCGGCAAGGCGCACGGATTTGCTCCTGACGACTGCACCAAGCCATCCCAAGCGCGATGACGGTCTACAGCGATCGAGGCTATGCCGAGTGTCACAGCGTAGATGCCAACGACACTCGGCGCGGAAGACAGCTATAAGTTTTTGTCTGTCGCACCCAACCGCCCTACACAACGGCATCTCAGCACCACGAACGAGCATATTTGCGATGTATTTCCATGCAATTTCTAGCATACTTCTCGTATAGTTCAGATGTATTTGCAATGTATTTCTGTTGCATTTCCTATGTGTATTTTCCCCGCGCGAAATAGCTGGGCCATCAATTAACATTGACTATCAAATATAAATGGCAATAGATTTTCGGAAACTCAGATGGCCGCAGCACATTGCGTGCTGTACTCCCGAAAACTCATTGGACGCTAGATGACCGGACGGTAGCCTGGCTGTGGATGTCCTTGCGCGACAGACGCAGCGTAGAGGATTTGAAATTAAACGGATTGAACATAGACCTGTACGGCACTGGAGCCATGTTTAGGGACATGACCCGCGCTATTCACGAACTCGACCTTGAGGGCGCACTTTACGATGAAAAGGAAAGGTTCGTTTTACCGATGGATGACCTTAGATGGTTTATAAAAGATTCCAGAAAGATTAATTGGATCTTTTTCATACTAAAGAGCAAGGATGGCTGGCGGAATATCATATATCCAGCAAAATTGAATCAGGAGGACGCCCTGATTGCGTTATTCGATTCGTGGCAAGCAGCTATTTCCGAAAAAAAACGGCTACTGGATCACTTGAAGGAAGATTGGATTCGGCACACTGACCTCGATCACTATTACTCATGGTTCGGAGAGCGCGACGAGAAGAAGCGCTGTGAGGCAGCGTGGGCGTGGTATCGAAAAGAACATGGGCGCCATTTGAAAGCGACATCAAAATTCGTAAATATCAATGATATTTTGTTTTTTCTTGACACATTAGATTTCAGCCTCGATGCAAAGCTGCTTCACATAGAGAAAATCAAGAAGGAGATCAAGCGACAGCAGGTAAGAGCAAATCTCAAAGGCAAGAAGCAAAGTAATTTCGCATTGCATGAAGAAGTTCGCGATCAATTGGAGGCGTTAGTCGAACGGTATGGCCTTACGAGGCGACAGATAATCGAACGATTAATCCGGAATGCTGTCATTAAAGGTCTCGATGGCGAGAACGCGCCGGTCGGTTCAGATTGAGCGAATTTGATGGCGTATTCGGACGCTGTGGGTATGCGACGCAGCGATCTCTGTGCGGACCCATTGTTGACCTCGACGGCGCAGAACGGGCCGGGAAGGGACGTTCGCGCTTTAAAAGACAGCGCAATTCGAAGGCCGCTTTCGTCACTGACACTGGACATCGGGACCTGCAATGCGTTGATCCAGTCGTCGCCCCTGCGTAAAACGAGGGCTGCTCGACCGCTCAATCGCCAAAATAGTTCGCGTGCGTTCCGAGACACCCCGGGCGCCCTTGTCCCTTATACTTATTGAGCTTCGCTTATTGCAATCTGGACCGACCCAATAGAACGATATGACGACTATTCTGAGCGACGACCAACTGCGGGAAATATGGCAGACCGGATTTAAGAGTTACGCTGCCCAGCAATGGGCCACAGAATGGCGTCATCGCTACACCGAGCAACTCCGCCTCGTAAAAGGCGCGTCCAGCGACACATGGCTAACACCAGACTTTCAAGCAAAGCTCTGGAATGACAATCCGATTGCCAACATCGGCTCTGGTAATTCTGTCACGGTGACTGGCGCGCTCACCGATATAGAACTTGCATCCGACCTGCTTAACGAGCGCGACGCTGTGCTGCCGGGCGATGCCGAGGCGCGTGGCGAGTATCTTGATGCTCTCTATAAGCGGATTCTTGCGTGGATCGCTACAAAACAATATGCGAAGCGCCGCCCCAAAGCACGACTGATCCGTCTTTTCGCCGCCATATTTCCAGACGACATGGTATGTCTGATGAATGCCCGTCGCATCTGGCAAGTGCAGCGACTTCTTGGACTGCGGCCGATTCACGGCGATTTCGTCGCTCAACATGCAGTTATCCGTGATCATCTGCGCCAAGTCCTTGGGCAACCCGCTACGGTAGAAGAATCTGTCGATCAATCGGTCCTGACATGGTACCTCTGGCAGACCTACATCGATCATCCAGATGAAGGTGCTGTCGAACAACCGAAGGTGACACGCGAAGCCGTCGACATTCCTGAAATCTCATTTTTGCCCGCGGAGGCTCAACGTAGGAGTCTTACGTGCGTAAGCGACAACGTCAGCCTCCTCGTGGCGGTGGTTCGTGAGACGGAGCAAGGGCTGAGCCGTGACGACCTTATCTCGGTCATCATGCAGGAGGCCCCGCAGTTGCAAAAGAGCACGAGCGCTGTCAACGTCATTTCGCAGGCGCAGGGAGGTCTCGGACTGATCACGTTGACGGATGGTGCGTATCGTCCTACCACACGCGGTATAGACATACTCACAGCGCCCGACCCAGCTGATGCCCTGCGCGGGCCGTTGATTGGTCGCGTCTTCGGCATGGGGCATTTGCTGCTTTGGCTGTCACAGACGCCGGATGGTATCGCACATCAAGAGCTCGCCAGCAGACTGCAGGAACTGGTGCCCACTTGGACAACCACTCAGCCGGGCTCATACATCATCGCCTGGGCCAGAATGGTGGGTCTAGTTCGCTCCGATAGCTCGACGGGGCACGTACGACTCGTACTGACCGAAGACGGGGAGGACTACGCGGCTGCACTCCCGGAGGATTTTGAGGCTCGCTGGCAAATCCACGCCAAGAAGGCTGAGACGGACGCCGAAACTTTCAGTGGTCCGCAGGTGGTGGGCGACAACGGGCTAATCGTCGCACCTAATTACAGCATACAGGCCATTGTCGACGATGGGTGCTTTGTTCCTGAGGACGAACTCAAGGCGATGCTTGAGTTGCTCAAGCGCAAGCACAATCTCATCCTTCAAGGTCCTCCGGGAACTGGCAAGACATGGCTGGCCAAGCGACTGGGCTATGCCCTGCTGGGTGCACGAAGCACCAGTCGATTGGTTTCCTTGCAGTTTCAACCATCATTGTCCTATGAAGACTTTGTTCGCGGCTGGCGCCCCGGTGCAGATGGCCGGCTGGACCTCATCGATGGCGTCTTTCTCGAAGCAATCAGTGAAGCACAAGCGGATCCCTCGCCATTCGTTGTGGTGATAGAGGAGATTAATCGCGGCAATCCTGCACAGGTTTTCGGTGAGATGCTAACCCTCCTCGAACATGACAAGCGACGTACGGATGAAGCGCTCAGGCCTGCTTACGCTCGCTCGCCGGATGAGCGGATTTACATCCCTCCGAATCTGTATGTAATCGGGACAATGAATATCGCAGACCGCTCGCTGGCGCTGATTGACTTGGCGCTGCGCCGTCGATTTGCGTTTGCGACTCTGAGACCGGCACTTGGCTCGCCGTGGCGTGACTGGTGTAGAACCCACGCCGGTTTTTCGGAGGCTGCAGTTGTCGATATTGCCGAACGTATGGAACGTCTGAATCAGCGTATTGCGAGCGACCAGTCGCTTGGCGACCAGTTCTGCATCGGGCACAGCTTCGTCACACCACCGAGGGACAAGCCGATTGAGGAAGTTGGCGCATGGTTTGGTGAAATCGTGAAGAGTGAGCTTGAGCCGCTTCTGCGGGAGTACTGGTACGACAATCCGCCAAAGGTCAAAGAGGCCATCGACGAGCTGCTAACCAATCTTTAATGGAATCGGGAGCACGGACATGTCGCACCCGATCCCCATTAAGAATCTCTGGTTTCTGCTCTCCTACGCGCACAACCTGGCCGAGTTCTCGAGCCAGCTCCCCGTAGCGATAGCCGATGAGGACGATATCCCCGAACTGCTCGGGCGCCTGCTGGTCTGGCTTGTGGAGCGTCGAATTAGACGTAATCTGACACGCGCCTATCAGACCCGTGAGGCACGACTAACACGAGTACGAGGGCGCATCGATCTCGTCCAGACCCTGTGCTCGGATGAGCTTCGACAGGGGCGAATTATTTGTCGCTTCGAAGAGCCAACAGCGGACACGCCGAGAAACCAACTGGTCCGCTATGCGCTCACTTACGCAGCATCAATCGTGGGGGAAACCAAGCTATCCCACCGTTGCGTCCAGTTGGCATCGGAGCTTGGTCGGCTCGGGGTCTCGTACCGCCGTCCAGCCAGGTCGGAAATGGCGCGAGAGCAAATCGGGAGAAATGATGCCGAGGACCGTGCATTGCTGGCGGTTTCGGGTTTGGTATTGGATCCCCGACTTCCTACCGAAGAGGCCGGAAACTCATACATTGCGCGCCTTCGCCGGGACGATCGCATGCTGCCTTACATATTTGAGAAAGCCGTCGCCGGTTTTTATGCTCATCAGCTCCCTGCACGAGAGTGGTGGGTCCGGCCGCAGAAGCAGCTGGACTGGCCAATCCATGCACCAACGTCAGGTTTGCGTCCCTTGCTTCCCGGCATGCAAGCTGATCTTGTAATCGATAGCCGGTTGACCGATCGACGTATTGTGATCGATACGAAGTTCAAAACGATTCTGCGCTCCAACCAATTTGGCAGCGAGAAGTTTCGTAGTGGTGACATCTATCAGGTCTTTACCTACCTGCGAAGCCAGACGGGCGGCGGCGACAGGCATGCCGAGCATGCTGAAGGGACGCTCCTTCATCCATCAGTGGGTGAGCACGTGGACGAATCATGCACCGTTCAGGGACACCGTCTCCGATTTACGACGGTTGATCTCGGTGGCGAGATCGCGACAATTTGCGCAACCCTAAGGTCGCTGGTAGAGCCCCAGCCAATTTAGGCATGTTGACGCGCAACGCTATACCCTCCCTCTTGCGTTGGAAGAGGCTTGCCTTAATCGGAATAGCGAACTCAGCGTCGCCAAGATTCACTTGGCCGGGATGGGTCGAAAAGGGCGGATGCCCGGGGTGTACAAGGCGCTTGATATTCGCAATGCAGCATAAAAGACGAATCCCCCTGCAGGGGACTATCCCTCGTCGACAACGCCGCCGTTGCGCAACTGCCTCACAGCTTCAACCGGCCACAGCACGCGACGGTTCGCCAGCTTGACGGGCCGAACTCCGTGATAGCTTCCATCGCTGGAGTAACGCTTGCGAATTGATTGTGGACCAACGGCCATCACCGCCGCAAACTCGTCGGTGGACAGGTAATCGCGATTCTCAGGAATCGGCATGGGTACACGTGGTGCCGCCTTTCGAGTGGTGGCAGACACCTCTGGCGAGCTTGAGGGCAACGCCCCCAGAGACGCCTCACTGAGCACCTGGCGCATCGAGTCGACTATCGCCATCGACTTTGCGGCGTATTCGGCAACCTGTGATGGAATATAGTCAATCTGCTCTGGCGCAGGTTTTCCAACAATGACATCGATGAACAATGCCAACCAGGGTGTATCGATCTCTTCGCGCTCAAACCAGTCGATGAACTGGTGCGGCGTCATCCTCGTTGGTACAGTCCCGTTCTCCTCCTCGCTAGCCCACTCATGCCATTCGCGCATGATTAGGCGCGCGCAGTGAAAGCGTCGATGGCCGCCGTTAGGGAGGTTCTCGCCATCAAGCCCTACCCCGCCATCCGGCATCTCTTCGCAGCCCTCTGGCGCGAGAACACCCGACATGATGAGTGCGCCTTCGACGGGTGTCCAAGTCTTACGGCCAAGACATCCTTTCAATGTCGCATAAAGCTGCAATGAAGCGGCAATGCGCTCGCGTGGTGAGTAAAGATCGCCCATAAACCCGTTGCAGCCCTTGCAATAGGTAGATCCTGTAAGCGCGCCGCAACACGTCGGGGGCTTTCCGATGCATCGTGAGCCACGCCCGTTCGCGCAGCACCCCATTCCAGTCGGCCAATTGAACCTGTTGATTTGCATGGAACGACTACGACGAAATCCGGTTACACCACGGTTACACAGACTCAGTAAAGAGAAAAGGGTTACAGGCAAAACGCCTGTAACCCTTTGATTTTATTGGTGGAGAGGAGGAGGATCGAACTCCCGACCTTCGCATTGCGAACGCGACGCTCTCCCAGCTGAGCTACCCCCCCAACGAATCAAAATTGTACCACAGCAAAATCGCCGTCAGGCAAGCCTTCAGACGACTTCAATCAACGCTCACTTCTGCGGCGCCCCCGCCAGAATCCAAGACACGACCGTCTTGATATCCGCGTCGTTCATCTTCGGGTGCGAAGGCATCGGAATCGAGCCCCACACCCCCGCGCCGCCGTTCTTCACCTTCTTTTCAAGCATCGTGCTCGCCTGCGGATCGCCCTTGTACTTCTCGGCGACCTGTTGAAACGACGGCCCCACAAGCTTGCGATCGATCGCATGACAACCCATGCACGCGTTGCTGCGCGCGATCGCCATCGCATTCGCGGATGAACCCGTCTGCTCCGCAGCAGACACACCAAAAGACGCGGCAACGATCACCGCGCCGACAATCGAACGCATCATGTTCATTTCACCGTCGAAGCCGGATTGGCATTCCCCGGACGCACATCCGAGTTCTTCACGGGCGCGGGCGATTGCGTATCGAGCGGACGCGACGTCACGCCCGAATCAGGCACCGTCCCAACCGTCGCCTCAGCCGGCGCGCTTGCCGCCGGCGCCACGCTCGTGCCCGACGCGGCCGCCGCTTCCAACGCTTGCGCCTCTTCAGGCTTGATGTACTGGAACACCTTCACGACCTGCTCGACGCCCGGCACGCGCGCGGCGACATCCGCGCCATGCGCGCCTTCGTCCGGCGTGACGAGCCCCATCAGATAAACGACACTGCGCTCGCACACCACCTTGTAGTCGTTCGCGTGCAAGTCCTTCTCGCCGACCATCGCAGTCTTCACGCGTCCTTCAAGGTAGGAATCGTTCGCGCGCGATGAGTACGAACTCGCGCCCTGCACCGACAGCTCGTTGACGATGCTGCCGACGTTATTGATGTCGCGCACCACCGCCTCGGCCTTCGCCTTCGATGCATCGTCCGGCACTTCGCCCGTCAGCAGCACGCGCCGGTTGAACACGGTCACGTTGACATGCGACGTATCGGGCACGTTCTCGTTGATCCGCGAAAGCGCCTTCACCTGAATCTCGCGATCTTCGGTCTGCGCGCCGAGCGTGCGGCGATCCGTGGCGATCAACGTGCCGCCGGCCGCCGCACCGACGACCGCGAGCGCGCAGCCCTGCAACGTCAATGCAACTCCCGACAACATGCCCACCATCAGCGTGGCCTGGGCCAGCGTCGCCTTGACGCGTGTCTTGTTCATCAACTCCGTTCCCCCTTTCAGTTTCAGTCGTCGCCGAGCAGCATCGCATCGATGCCGTCGCACAGACAATGAATGGTCAGCAGATGGACTTCCTTGATGCGCGCCGTTCGTTCGGCCGGCACGCAGATATGAATATCGGTTTCGGCGAGCACGTCGGACATCGCGCCGCCGCCCTTGCCCGACAACGCGATCACGATCATCTCGCGCTCGTGCGCTTCCTGAATCGCAGCGAGCACGTTCACCGAGTTGCCCGACGTGCTGATCGCAAGCAACACGTCGCCCGACTGGCCGAGCGCGCGGACCTGGTTCGAGAAGATCTGCTCGAACGCATAGTCGTTGCCGATGGCCGTGAGTATCGACGTGTCCGTGGTCAGCGCAATCGCCGGCAAGCCCGGACGCTCGCGTTCGAAGCGGCCGATGAGTTGCGCGGCGAAGCGCTGCGCATCGGCAGCCGAGCCGCCATTGCCGCAAACGAGAATCTTGTTGCCGTTCGCGAGCGCGCCAAAAAGCGTATCGACGGCGGCCGCGATCGGAACCGCCAGCGCGTCGAGTGCTTCGAGTTGAAGTGCCGCGCTGTCGCGGAATTGCTGTTGAATGCGTTCGACTGACATCGACTCTCGATCATCGGCCGCGACATGCGCGGTGTGTGGCTTGAACGCTCAAGGCGTCGGTTGTTGCGCAGTTTACCGCATGCATCATGCGATGAACCGCAGTCACGCCTCGTCGGCGCGAAACGCATCGGGCAGCCAATGGATGCGGCCCGCATCGAACGCGACGACGTCGAAACGGCACGCAGGCAACGCGCCGCGCCATGTCGTCAGGAAATGCTGCGCGGCATGTACGAGGCGCGCGCGCTTCTTCGCATCGACGCTTTCGACCGCATTCGCGTAACGCCTGCTTCTTCTCGCGCGGACTTCGACGAACACGAGCGCGCCGCGTTCATCGAGCATCACGAGATCGATCTCGCCGCCGCGACACGTCACGTTGCGCGCGACAAGACGCATGCGCTGCCGCTGCAGGAACGCGAGCGCGTGCGACTCGAAAGCGTCGCCGAGCGTTTTGGACACGGCTCCTCCGTAAAAGTTGTCGGCGGGCCACCGAATCGCGCATGGCAAAATGACGACCTTTCCTTCGACGCCCGCGCTCATGCTTCAGATCTCCGAACTCGCCGCTGGGCAGCACTATCCGACAGGCGCGCTGTATATCGTCGCAACGCCGATCGGCAACGCGGCGGACATCACCGTGCGCGCGCTCCACGTGCTCGGACTCGCGGATCGCATCGCCGCCGAAGACACGCGCAACACCGCGCAACTGCTCGCGCGCTATGGCATTTCGAAGCCGTCGATCGCCGTGCACGAGCACAACGAGCGCAGCGCCGCCGAACGCGTGATCGAGCATCTCAGGAACGGCGAGCGCATCGCGTGCGTATCCGACGCGGGCACGCCCGGTATCTCCGATCCCGGCGCGCGTCTCGTCGATGCCGTGCGCGAGGCCGGCCTGCCGGTCATCCCGCTGCCGGGCGCGAGCGCGCTCACGACCGCATTGAGCGCGGCGGGCGCGTTCGTCGGCGGCTTCTCGTTCATCGGCTTCCTGCCGACGAAGGCGAAGCAACGTGCGTCGGAGCTGAAGAAGCTCGCAAGTCATCCGATGGCGCTGGTGTTCTACGAGGCGCCGCATCGCATCGTCGAAACCGTGCGCGCGCTCGGCGACGCGTTCGGCGGCGAACGGCAACTGCTGATCGCCCGTGAGCTGACGAAGTTACATGAGAGCCTGCATCGCTGCACCCTGGCCGAAGGGCCAACGTGGCTCGAAGCCGATGCGAATCGTCAACGCGGGGAATTCGTCCTGGTCGTCGAAGGCGCGCCCGAAGCGCACGACGCCGACGACGCCCACGACGCGCTGCTGTCGACGCTGCTGGAAGAGTTGTCGGTGAAAAGCGCGGCGCGCATCGCGGCGACATTGACGGGCGCGTCGCGCAATGCGCTGTATGAACGCGCGCTGAAGCTCGCCAAACGCGACGAGAAATAAAAACGGGCCGTTGCGATAACGGCCCGTCGGGTTCTGCGAAGCTGTCGGCGAGATCAGTTCACGCTGTCGTCGGCCAGCGCCTGAGCCTGCTCTTCGCGCGCCGCACGCGCTTCCTGCTGCGTGAGACCTTCGATCTTCACCTTCTGCGTGCCGGCGCCGCGCATGCCGAGCACCGCCGCCGCTGCATACGACAGATCGATCACGCGTCCGTGCACATAAGGGCCGCGATCGTTGATCTTCACGACGACGGTCTTGTGATTCGCTTCGTTCGTCACGCGCACCCACGACGCGAGCGGCAGCGTGCGATGCGCTGCGGTCATCGCGTTCATGTTGAACTTCTCGCCGCTCGCGGTCTTGCGACCGTGGAACATGCGTCCGTACCACGACGCCTTGCCCTTCTGCTCGAAGTTGCTGGCGTCGGGACCGGTCGTGATCGGCTCGGCGTCGGAAAGCGACTGCGCCGGTTGCGCCGGCTTCTCGGCGGGCAGCGCGGAAAGGTGCGAATCGAAGGCGAGCGGCGCCGTCGAGCGGGCACTGCTCGTGCTGAAGGAGTTTGTGTTCTGAGGATTGGATGCGACATCGCCCGAACCCGGCGCGGCGCAACCCGCCAGCACGCCAACTGCTAGCAGGCTCCCGACATGTCGAATAAATCGAGCATTCATAGACGTGTTTTCAACGATAAAGGAGCGGCCGCGCTGCGCTGGTCGGCGCGCGCAAGGCTGCTCGAGGCTTTGCCGTGCAAAGCAGAACGCCGCTCGCTGAAGCGAACGGTGAACTGTGCTCGGATGCGGCGCACTCGTGCCGCAAACGCCCGGTTATTGTTCACGTCTGGCGCAACCTGTCCCCGGCAGCCTGACCAGACCCCACAAGCCGCCATCGAACGTGGCATCACGTTCGTGCGCTGGTGAAGCCAAGTGAGCGCAGGAACGGCGGCGTAGGCCCCATCCGGCGTGACGGCGGCAAAGGCCATCTGACAGACGCGCGGCGTCTGGCCGGACAAGACGTGTGCACCTACTGAAGGTGCGTGAGTTGCAATTGCGAGGCTTTTGGCCCCCAACAGCGTACTGACAGCGATTGTAAAAACGCACTAGCGTTTTGGCATTCGCCCAATGACGGCATGGTTCGATCCATGCACAAGTAGTGCCATTATACAAAAAAACCGTGGTCCGGCTCATCGGACCCATCGAATTGTCATTGATTTTCGCTATGAGCGTAAGAATTGCCGCTTTTTTGAGCAACGCCGCAGCGGCGCGCGCTGCCGTCGGACCCGTGGTCGCACCGGTACAATGAACGTTTTTACAGGCCCGCGCGCATCGACGTCAGTCATATGAAAGTCATTCTCGTTCCCGTAACGCCCTTTCAGCAGAACTGTTCGATCGTGATCTGCGAAGCGACCCAGCGCGCCGCCATCGTCGATCCGGGTGGCGACATCGAACGCATCATCGCGGAAGTCGAACGCCAGGGCGTGACCGTCGACAAGATTCTTCTCACGCACGGCCATCTCGATCATTGCGGCGGCGCCAAGGCGCTCGCGGACCATTACGGTATACAAATAGAGGGACCGCATCGCGAAGATGCGTTCTGGATCGATCAGTTGCCCGCGCAGACTCAGCGCTTCGGTTTTTCGAACGCCGAAGCCTTTACGCCGGAACGCTGGCTCGACGACGGCGACGCCGTGCAGTTCGGCAACGAGTCGATGGAAGTCTATTTCTGCCCAGGCCACACGCCGGGTCACGTCGTATTTTTCAGTCGGGAGCACAATCTGGCGTTCGTCGGCGACGTCCTGTTCGCCGGTTCGATCGGCCGGACCGATTTCCCGCGCGGCAATCAGGCGGAACTCATCCGCTCGATCCGCGAAAAGCTCTGGCCGCTCGGCGACGATGTCACCTTCGTTCCCGGACACGGCCCGGCATCGACGTTCGGCGAGGAACGGCGCAGCAATCCTTTCGTGCGCGACGGCGCGGCAACGGGTGCGACAGCGTGAACGCAATCCCCGAAATCTACGTCAGCACCGATGTCGAGGCCGATGGCCCGATTCCCGGACCGCATTCGATGCTGAGCTTCGCGTCCGCGGCCTACACCGCGGACAAGCAGCTCATCGGCACCTTCTCCGCGAATCTCGAAACGCTCGAAGGCGCGACGCCGCATCCGGTTCAGGCGGCTTGGTGGAAGACGCAGCCCGACGCGTGGGCCGCATGCCGCAAGGATCTGCAAAAGCCGGAAATCGCCTTGCCGGCCTATGTCGAATGGGTGGAAGCGCTGCCCGGCAAGCCCGTGTTCGTCGCGTATCCGGCGGGCTTCGACTTCACGCATATGTTCTGGTACATGATGCGCTTTGCCGAGCGCTGCCCGTTTTCGTGGTCGGCGCTCGACATCAAGACGCTCGCCTTTGCGATGACCGGCCTGCCGTATCGCAAGGCCATCAAGCCGCGTCTGCCGAAACACTGGTTCGACGAGCTGCCGCATACGCACGTCGCGCTGGACGACGCAATCGAGCAAGGCGCACTCTTTTGCAACATGCTGGCCGACCTGCGGATCTCGCAGGAGAAGCTGGCCAGGTTTGCGAAGGAATCCGGCGACGACACTGAAGGTAAAACCGCGCCCTGAGGCGGGGGAGTTAGGGAAACTCCCTCAGTGCGGGCGCGTTTGCATTGCGTTTCTTTTTCGACGCCTCTACTATGAGAGTCAAATCGCGACCGAACGGAGGCGCAGTTGACTCTCGATACATTCTCACAAAAAATCTTGCGTCTCCTGCAGCTGGACGCACGCCGCTCCGTTCAGGAAATCTCCGACCAGGTCGGCTTGTCGAGCACGCCGTGCTGGCGTCGCATCAAGGACATGGAGCAATCGGGCGTCATTCAGCGCTATACCGCGCTGCTCGATCGCGAAAAGCTCGGTCTGCATGTCTGCGCGCTCGCGCATATTCATTTGACACGGCATACGGAAGGCGGCGTCGAGCAATTCGAACGCGAAATCGCCACTTGCCCGGAAGTCACCGAGTGCTATAGCACGACCGGCGAATCCGATTACATCCTCAAGATCGTCGCGCCCGATATCAAGGCTTACGACGCCTTTCTCCACGATCGCATCTTCAAGATTCCTGCCGTCGCTCAGGTGCGAACGAGCGTTGTGCTCCGAGAGATCAAGTTCGACACGCAATTGCCGCTCTGACGGATTGCGTTTAGCGCCGCGTTTCTAATGCGCGCTTGGACCGTTGGTTCCAGCGCGCGGAATCGGTGCGTCCGTTGGAAGAGCCTTGTAATGCAATGGGCGAACGCGCATCCAATTCCCTTTCAGCCAGTCGATAAAAATCAAACTACCCAGCACGCCCGGCCTGATACGGGCGAAATATCCTGATGGTTGGCGATCCAGGTTCGCTCGCGAGCCAGCATTGCGGCGCGAACCGTGAACAGCAATCCGCCGAGGAAATTAATGCCGAAATTCGACGGCAGAACACGATGATCCGAGTTGCCGCAAGTCCGCTATCTGGCGCAATATTCCTTCAGGAGACGTCCCGGTTTTTCGGCCTGCGCGCTGTTGACGCAAGCGCGGTGTAATGTGTCTCCGGTCTTCGAACTTCGGCAAATGACGAAACACCGATCATCTGATCGCACAAATGAAAAAGCCGCGTCACGTAACGCGGCTCTTCGAATGCATCGTTTGATGCTTTGCAATTACTTGCCGATCAGAAAATTATCCCGATCCTGCCCGGCGATCCACTTCGGCGGCTTGCCGCGACCCGACCACGTGCTGCCACTTTCGGGATCGCGATATTTCGGCGCCACGCCCGAGCGGCTGCGTGCGGCCTTCGCGCCTTTTGCGCCACGGCCGCCAGCCAGTTCCTGAAGCGTGATGCCATAATCCGACATTTTCTGCTTGATCTCATTAAGCACTTCCGCGTATTCGCGCGACTTCGCTTCTTCAATCTGACGTTCGAGAGACTCGCGTTGTGCGAGGAGTTCCTTGTATGAAGGCATGGCAATTCCCTAAGTGGTTTGCTGACTTGCGAATCGGCGCGCTCGCTTTCAGTTATCAGTATAGCCTCGGACTGGCACGCAGATTAACACAGTTCCCAATAACGCGGCATGTGCGAATCGCCACTTATTAAAAGTTTAGCAATTTTCTTCGTAACAATTGCCGAAAGCTCAGAAGGTTCGCTTGTTCGCTCTTCGGACTTAAAAGCTCTGCCAGTCGCGACGACGACTCGACGATGGCATCGGATGAAAACAAAGAGAAACGAGTCAGTCGCAAAAGTTTCATGAGATGGCAACTTGCCACGAAAAAGCCGCTCTGCAGCGCGTTCCATGCGGTTGAAATCGGGTCGCAACGTCTCGGATTTATCTCGTTCAAATATTACGTTGACGCTCAAAACAATCGATAACCGCGGCCTTCAAATCCTCGTTCGTCAGTTTCGGGTAATCGAATGTAAAACGATTGCGGATGTCGGCGAGCAGCAAATCGCAGCCGTACCGGTCTATCCCCAATAATCCGCGATTCTCCGGACGGCCGCTGTAAGCATCGAAATATTTGCATAACGACGATTCGTCGTCCGCCGAAAGCGGCGGCAGCGAATCCAGTTCTTCTCCGCCGAGCCATCCCATCGCGCCGAATCCGCCTATATAACGCATGCGCTCGAGCGACATCACCCAGAAGGAAAAATCGCCGAGTTCCAGATAGCGTGCCGCATCCGGGTGATAGCGCAAATAGCGCCGCGCGAGCTCTCCGCGATCTTCGGGCGCGGCGGGCGCGAAACTGCCGAGCATCGTCAGGCGCTGGCCTTCCAGCACGCCGCCATCCGCCGCGTGGGAAACCAGAAACCCCGCGCGCGCATCGGCCTGAAGATTGCGCGTATGCTCGGCGAGATGGCTGATGAGCACCATCGGCACATGGCGCTCGGTCGGCGCGAACGGCAGCGCCGTCGGATAGGGAAAGCCGCGCGGCTCGCGGGTAAGCGTGGCGAGCGTGCCTTCGGAGACGCGATGCAGCAGATGCAGCGGCGCTTGCGACGGGATGTTCATCCGGGCCTCGTGCGTGGGTGAATGGTCGGACGATGGTAATGCAGCAGGTCCGAGCGTGTCACCTGGCCGTTCGATAGAATCGAAAGCCTTCGCGTTCGATGGCAACATGTCCGGTTGTCATCGCATCCCGCGCAACTTCAAAGAACGATTTCATTCGTGTCCGATTCGACCACTGCCTCCGCCGCCTGCGAATCCAATCCGACGCTCGCGCTACATCGCACTCTTCCGCATGCCACACGCGTACGCGCGCGCTACGCGACGATGGCCGTCTTCTTCATCGCGGGCATGATGTACGCCTCCTGGGGCGTGCACGTTCCCACCGTGCGCGACAAGTTCGCACTCAGTCCCGGCATGCTCTCGTTCGCGTTGCTGGCGGTCGCGGGCGGCTCGATCTTCGCGATGCTCACCGCTGGATCGTGGATCGCGCGCGCCGGCACGCGCACCGCGTGCATGGCGGGCGGCATCACGATGATGATCTGCGGCTCGCTGATCCTCGTGACGCCTTCTTACTGGATGCTGCTCGTCGTGCTCGCGATTTTCGGCTTCGGCATGGCGACGCTCGATGTCGCGATGAACGCCGAGGCCAGCGCGGTCGAGCAGGCTCTGGCGCAGCCGATCATGTCGTCGCTGCATGGCATGTTCAGCATCGGCGGGATGGCGGGCGCGGCCGCGGGCGGCGCACTGCTCGCGCACGGACTCGCGCCGGCGGCGCATCTCGCGCTCGCTTCCGGTGTGAGCCTGCTCGTACTGCTCGTATCGATGCCCGCCGTGCTGCCGCACGTTCCGCATCACGACGAGCACGCGAAGGCGTCGTCATCGAATCGCTGGCGCTCGGGCGCGCTGTGGGCGCTCGGCGGCCTCGCGCTCGTCGCGCTGATCGCGGAAGGCGCGATGTACGACTGGGCCACTGTATATATGCGCGATGTCGTCGAAGCCACGCCGTCGGTGTCGAGCGCCGCTTACGCCGCGTTCTCGGGCGGCATGGCGGCAGGCCGCTTCGGCGGCGACGCGGTGCGCGCGCGTTTCGGCGCGCCGCAACTGATCTTCGGCAGCGCGGGGCTTGCGTTCATCGGCATGGTGATGGCGCTCTTGCTGCCGAACACCATCGTCACGATGACCGGCTTCACGCTGATGGGCTTGGGCCTCGCGAACATGATGCCGGTGCTGTTCGCAGCAGCGGCGCGCGTCGAGGGCGTGACGCCCGCGGAAGGGCTCGCGCAGGTCGCGGGCCTCGCGTATTTCGGGCTGCTGCTCGGGCCGGTGTTGATCGGCGGCGTTGCACAGATCAGCAATCTGCCGATCGGGCTGTGCGTCGTCGCGGCGTGCTGCTTCGTCATCACGCTCATCGGACCGCGCATTCTCAGGCGCTGGAAGATATGAAAAAGCGCGCGGTCCTTTCGGAACCGCGCGCTTCTCTGGACTTCGAGAAGTCCGAAGGAAATTACATCTTCACGACGTCGAGCAGCGTCTTCTTGCCGCCCTTGTAGTTGTACAGCGAGATCACGCCGTGCTTCAGATCGCCCTTCGAATCGAAGGTCGTCTCGCCGATCACGCCCTTGTAGTCCGTGTTCGGCATCGCGGCGACGATCTTCGCCGGATCGGTCGAGTTGGCGCGCTTCATCGCGTCGACGATGATGTACACCGCGTCATACGTGAACGGCGCGTAGATCTGGATCGGCTGGCCGAAGCGCTTCTGGAACTTCTCCGCGAACTGCTTGCCGCCGTCCATCTTCTCGAGCGCCATGCCCGCTTCCGAGCACACGACGTTGTCGGTCGCATCGCCTGCGAGATCCGACAGCTTTTCCGTGCAGACGCCGTCGCCCGCGAGAACCTTGGCGCGCAGGCCGAGCTGCTTGGCTTGCTTGGCGAACGGGCCGCCGGTTGCGTCCATGCCGCCGTACATCACGGCGTCGGGGTTCTCACCCTTGATCTTCGTCAGAATCGCGCGGAAGTCGACGGCCTTGTCGTTGGTCGCGTCGTGCGAGATCACCTTCAGGCCGAGCGACTTGGCGGTCTTTTCGAACTCGTTTGCGAGACCCTGGCCGTATGCCGTCGAGTCGTCCACCACGGCGACGCTCTTCACCTTCAGGTTCTTCGCGGCGTAGTTGGCGAGCGCCGGACCTTGCTGCGCATCGGTCGCGACGACGCGGTACGTCGTCTTGAAGCCTTGCTGCGTGTAGGTCGGGTTCGTCGCCGACGGGGAAATCTGCACGATGCCCGCGTCGCTATAAATCTTCGACGCCGGGATCGACGTGCCGGAGTTCAGGTGACCGACGACGCCCACGACCTTGTCGTCGACCAGCTTCTGCGCGACTTGCGTCGCCGTGCGCGGGTCGGCCGCGTCGTCTTGCGCGTCGAGTTCGAGCGTGACCTTCTGGCCGTTGATCGTCAGGCCCTTGGCGTTGATCTCTTCGACTGCGAGCCGCGCGCCGTTTTCGTTATCCTTGCCCAGGTGAGCAATGCCGCCGGTCAGCGGAGCGACGTGACCGATCTTGACGACCTGGTCGGCTGCTGCGGACGTTGCCAACGTCGCGAAGAGCACGGCTGCGGCGCTGATCGGCAACAGTTTGTGAAGCTTGGTGTTCATGTAAGTCTCCAGTTTCGGTCCCAAAAACAACGTAATCGCCCTGTGCCCCGTCTTTCATCACGATCGCTCAGTCCCGTGGACGACCACGCCGGATGCATCGTCATGCACTTGGCAAGTCCTTCCGGCAGGCCGTTCGTGGCAGCCGCCATCCGCACTGCGCGCAAGTGTAGGGTTGTCAAATTAATTTAGGGAAGTTTTTTAAGATAGTGGTGTCACTACCAATTAACGGCCAGTTGTGATGCGCCGCCGTTTGTGGTGGCGTTCGCGTGAAGAAGCCCTGTGCATGCGGGTTTGCGCGACATCGGCGCGCAAAGGTTTGGCCGTCATTCGAGTCCGGCAGACGCGCGCCGATAATCGCTGCCCATCGGCACCATTAGCCTGTTTTTTAATGACTGTTTTTAGCTGGCGTTTAGATCGGCGCCTCTAAAAACCGGCTGCGCGTCAAAGCGCGTGCCAGAGGGCGCGCGGACGTTCAGGGCGACTGAAAGGGAAAGCTGGCAAACTCACACGCCTGCATTCCCACACACAAGGAGTTTGACGTGACCGTTTCCACGACTTCACGCTGGATCGACATTCCGGCCGATGGCGGCAGCTTCCAAGGCTATCTCGCGCTGCCGAAGACAGGCACCGGACCCGCCGTGATCATCCTGCAGGAGATCTTCGGCGTGAACGGCCACATTCGCAGCGTCGCGGATCAATACGCCGCCGATGGCTACGTCGCCCTCGCACCCGATGTTTTCTGGCGCACGCAGCCGCGCGTCGAGCTGGGTTACGAAGGCGCGGATCGCGAAAAGGCGATGGAACTGCTGCAAAAGACCAAGCTCGATGCCGCTGTCGCGGACGTCGGCGCGGCTGCGAAAGCGCTGCGCGCGCTGCCCGAAGTGACGGGCAAGATTGCGGCGATCGGCTATTGCTTCGGCGGCCGGCTCGCGTATCTCGCGGCGGCCGAGGGTTCGGTGGATACGGCGGTGGCCTATTACGGCGGCGGCATTCAGAACGCGCTCGACAAGGCCGATCAGGTCAAGGTGCCGATGCAGTTCCATTACGGCGAACTCGACGCGCACATTCCCGCCGATGCCGTCGATGCCGTCCGTCAGAAGTTCGCGGGCCGCGAGGATTCGGAACTGTATGTCTACGCGCAAGCCGACCACGGCTTCAACTGCGGCGATCGCGCGTCGTATAACGGGAAGGCGTCGGCGCTCGCGCACGGACGCACGCTGACCTTCCTCGGCGCTCATCTGTAATAGAAGCACCTTTCGCAAGCGCGCCCTGAACGGCGCGCTTGCTATATCAGCGCGGGCAATCCTTCGACGAGCAGAAAGGCGGCGAGCACACCGAGCAATGCGCCGAACACGCGCAGTACGTTGTTTCTCAGATGCGTCGCGCAGGGAATGGCCCCGAGGAACAGCGCGCCAGCGAGCGCCATCGGGATGATCAGAATGAAGTCGCCGATCGTGAAATACGTCGTCATGGTGCGTCTCCCATCGTCCTGCTTCTGGCTTTATCGTCGCGTGTGAAAAGCTGCATCGACGATTCGAGTATAGGCCGCGCCAACGAAGGCGTTAGCCCAACTTCGTACGACGGCAAACCACGAAAACGTACGAAAGCCTTGCGCGACAAGGACTTGCAGGCACCTATTTTTAAGCGGACGCGGAAAAACCCTTAGCTTCGGCTTATTTCAATCGGCTTTCGATTGTTCAGACGACAGCGTGCTCGCGCCGGTTCAGATGCACCGCGCCCGCAATCCCGACGAGCAGCAGCGCGCCGATCAGCCCGGCGACGCCCTTCCATCCGAATGCGGTCCAGAAGTGCCCTCCGTACGATCCGATCAGACTCGACCCTATGTAATACGCGAGCAGATAGAGCGCGGCCGCCTGGCCTTTCGCTTGTATCGCGAGCCGTCCGACCCAGCCGCTCGCGACCGAGTGCCCTGCGAAGAAGCCGAACGTCAGGCACGCGATACCCGCAATGATCACCGGCAGCGCGTTCGACAAGGTCAACGCGATGCCGAGCATCATCAGCACCAGGCTTGCGATCAGCACGCGGCCGCGCCCGAAGACATCGGCCATCTTGCCGGACCACGGCGACGCGACCACGCCCGTCAAATACACGGTGAAGATCGCGCCGATCTGCGTCTGATTCAGGTCGAACGGCGCGCCCAGCAACCGATATCCGACGTAGTTGTAGAGCGTGACGAAACTGCCCATCAGCACGAAGCCGATGAGAAACAGAAACGGCAAACCGCGATGCCGCAGATGCCCGCCGAGCGAGCGCCGATGATGCGCGAACCCGACGCCGCGCCGCGGCTTGAAGCGTCGCGACGGCGGCAGCAGCGAGCGGAACGCGAGCGTGGCGAGCAGACCCAGCAGCCCGATTCCGCCGATAGCGACGCGCCAGCCGAAAAGATCCGCGAGGATGCCGCTGATCACGCGCCCGGCCATGCCGCCGATGGCCGTCCCGCCGACGTAGAGTCCCATCGCGAGACCGAGGCCTTCGGGATGCACTTCCTCCGCGAGATACGCCATCGCGACCGCGGGCACGCCGCCGAGCGCGAAGCCTTCGAGCGCGCGCACGACGAGCAGCGCGTGCCAGTCCGGTAGCACGGCGGCGATCACCGTCAGCACCGACGACGCGAGCAGCGAAAGCGTCATCAGCCGATGACGGCTCCAGCTTTCCGAGACGAATCCCGCGATGAAGATGGCGATCGCCAACGCCGCCGTGCTCACCGACACCGCGAGCGCGCTGACCGCCGGACTGACGCCGAACGCCTTCGTGAACTCGGGAAGCAACGGCTGCACGCAGTAGAGCAGCGAAAAAGTCGCGTAACCGGCGAACAGCAACGCGAGCGAAGCACGCCAATAGGCGCGCGAGCCGCGTTCGAGATACGGAGCGGCATCGGCGGCCCGGTTTGCGTTAGCATCCACGAATGAAGTCTCTGCTGAAAAAACTCTCGACGATACGCCGATCCTCAGGGTTTTGCCTGATAAGCAAGCCGCGATCCGGCCACGTAGCCCATTAATTGCTGCTATTCGTCTGCGATCGGCAACATAACGAAGCGAATGGCGTCGCGCCGACGCGCCGCCATGCGCTAAAGTTAGAGCACAATCGTTCATGAAAGCCGCGCGTGTCGCGCTTCCCGCAACAGCGACGCGGCGATTGTCTGGTGCACGAGCCGTGAAAAGCCTGTGCTTGGTGAAAACATATGACCGGCGCTTCAATCCCAGCCGGCGTTGAAACGGGGATTCATCATGCAAATCGGTTCGATTGTCCGCTCCGTGCATATTGCCGTGCCTCAGGGCGCGCGCGGCATCGTGATGCGCATTCTCGGCGACATGGCCATGGTCGCCTGGTACGCGGGCGAGCCTGGCGTAACCAAACTGCTCAATACCGAGCCGTTCTTTCTCGAAGACCTGATCGATACGGGCGATGTCGTGCGCCCGTCGAACACGGTCGTGCACTAAGAAGCGACGCGCCGCATTGCGGCACAATGCCGGGATGAACTCGATCCATCCCGACTCCCAGGGCGCGCCCGCCGACGACGCGCCGCCCTTCTCCGGCCTCACGCCCGATTGCGTACTCGATGCAGTCGACCGCGTGCTGATGCCCGCAGGCGCGCGCACCGATGGCCGCCTGTTGCCGCTCAACAGCTACGAAAACCGCGTCTATCAGGTGGGCGTCGAGGACGGCGCACCGATCGTCGCGAAGTTCTATCGGCCGAAACGATGGTCGAATGCGGCGATTCTCGAAGAGCACGCGTTCGTCGCGAGTCTCGTCGCGCGCGAGATTCCGGCCGTGCCCGCGCGCGCGCTCGATGGCACGACGCTGCACGAATTCGACGGCTTTCGCTTCTCCATCTTCGAGCGGCGCGGCGGACGCGCGCCCGACCTCGATCGCAGCGACACGCTCGAATGGCTCGGGCGCTTCATCGGGCGGATTCACGCGGTGGGCGCGGTCGAGCCGTATCGCGAGCGGCCGACGCTCGATATCGACACTTTCGGCTATGAACCGCGCGAGTTCCTGCTGACGCACGGCTTCGTTCCCGCCGATGTGCGCGAAGCGTGGGAAGCCGTCGTGTCGATGGCGCTCGAAGGCGTCGCGCGATGTTTCGAGCGCGCGGGCGATGTGCGGCACGTGCGTCTGCACGGCGACTGTCATCCGAGCAACGTGCTGTGGACCGACGCGGGCCCGCATTTCGTCGATTTCGACGACAGCCGCATGGGCCCGGCCATTCAGGACTTGTGGCTGCTCTTGCCCGCCGGACGCGCGGATGCATCGCGCGCGCTCACCGATCTGCTCGCCGGTTACGAAGATTTTTGCGAGTTCGATCCGCGCGAACTGCATCTGATCGAAGCGCTGCGCACGCTGCGGCTGATTCATTATTCGGCGTGGCTCGCGCGCCGCTGGAACGATCCGGCGTTCCCCGCCGCCTTCCCGTGGTTCAACACGCAACGTTACTGGGAAGACCGAATCCTCGAATTGCGCGAGCAAGTCGGCGCGATGCAGGAAGGCCCGCTTTGGCCCGTTTGAAATTTTTTGTGACATTCACGGACTGTCAGGCGATCGCAAAGCGTTGAAAAGCGCTTTTCGGCATGTAATGATAACAATTCTCATTTGCCCGCCTGACATCGATCGCCGCGCGCGCGTGCGCGTTTAGCCGATCGGGGCGCGGCTTTGCCTGCCAACGCCCGAATTCTGGAGAGACGCGTGAACGCGCCTGAAACCCTCAATACGCCGCCGTCCGCGACGGGCGGCTCGACGTATTACCGTCCGCATGGGCGTCTCATCGACGATGCCGAGCAGATCGTCCGCAAGAATCGCTCGCGCCGCTCGACCTTCCTGAAGTGGCTGCGCAAGGTGCATGGTTGGGTCGGCTTGTGGGGCGCGCTGCTGGGCCTGCTGTTCGGCGCGACGGGTTTTCTGCTGAATCACCGCGCGCCGCCGCTGCGCATTTCGACCGGCGAGCCGCAGGTTTCGCAGATGCAGATGCCGCTGCCCGCCGAAGGCTTCAAGTCGCCGCGCGACATGGGCGCGTGGCTGAAGAAGGAACTGGAGATCGACGGCAATCTCGGACGCGCGCGCAAGGAACCGGCGCATCCGGTCGGCTGGGGCGACAAGAGCACGATGCAGCCGGAACAATGGTCGGTGATGGTGGCATCGCCGGGCGGCAGCGTGATGGCGGAGTACTGGGTCGGCAACAATTTCGTGTCGGTGAAGCGCACCGAAAACACCTTCCTCGCGATGATGACCAACCTGCACAAGGGCGTTGGCCTAAGCGTGGGCTGGGTGCTGCTCATCGATACGTTCGCGGGCAGCATCATCCTGCTGTCGCTTACCGGCGTGCTGCTGTGGACCGAGCTGAACAAGAAGCGCACAGCGGGCGTGGTGATCGTGGCGGCGTCGCTGATTGCGGCGATTGTTTGCGGGTTGATTTGAGGGATTCGGGACGTCGACCACGCGGCCGACGTCCCCTTCCCCTTCCGCGGGTTATGCCGCGTCAGCCACAAATAAAGCCCGCTCCCGAGCACGACGATCGTCAGCACATCGAAGGCGGCCCAGAAAATCTTCAGCGGCATGCCGCCGAAATCGCCGAAATGCAGCGGCTGCGAGCCGAGCAGCACCTTCAGATACCACGGCAACTCGCGTGAATCGGTGAGCGCGCCCGTCGATGCATCGACGAGCACAGGTCGCATGATCCGCGTCGTCAGAATGCCGTCGCCGCGCATCCACACGGCATAGTGATGCGGGCTCGCGAAGCGCGTCCCCGGAAACGCGACGAACGACGGAATCATCTCGGGCGCGACGCGTTGCGCTGTCTTCACGGCATCGTCGATGGAAGCGCGCACGACGACCGGCGGCTTGTCACGATACGGCGCGACCATCTGCGCGAGCTGATCGTTGCGCCATGCTTCGAGCATGAGATCGGCGAGCGTGTTGATCGAACCCGTCGCGCCGACGAGCAACGCCCACCCGAGCGTCAACATGCCGATGGCGTTATGCCAGTCGAGCCACACGATCCGCCGCTTCTTCTTCAGGCGCACGCGCCCGAGCCCGACCTTTCGCCAGAACGGCAGATACACGACGATGCCCGACACGATCGCCGCGAGAAACACCACGCCCATCGCGCCGAGAAAGAGCTTGCCGAAGAGGCCGGCGAACATGTCGACGTGCAACTTCAGCAGCACGAACTTGAGCGAGCCTTTGCCGGGCGGCATGCCGAGGGGCTGGGCGGTGCGCGCATCGACGGTCGTACTGAGCGTATCGTCGGGCGGCGTGTCGGCTTTCGGCGCGGTGACGACGACCGGCAAAAGCGGATCGTCCGGCTCCCAGATCATGTATTGCGGCACATGGCCCGGATGCTCGCTCAGCGCCGCGCGCAACACCGCGTCGTAGCTCGCGCGCGCATTCGCCTGCGATGCAGGTAGCGCCGGCGCTTCGATCGCATCGCCGGTGAGGATGTCGAGTTCGTGGCCGAACACGAGCGGCAAGCCGGTCAGACACAGCAGCAACATGAACGCCGTGCAGACGAGACTCGTCCACCGATGCACGATCGACCATACGCGCAGCGCGCGCTGGCTGATGTGGCGCTTGTTCGCGGACGAGCGCGAGTCGGGCGATGCATCGGCGCGGGCGGGTGCGCGCTGGTCATCGCCGGTCAAAAACTTGCCGGGCATTCGACTAAATCGTTGAGCTGAAAGGGAAACGGCTGCGCGTCAGCCGAAGCTTGCCACGCAAATGAGAATGATTATTATATAGCCGTCGCGCCCGTCCGGGCCGCGTTTCGTCAGGATTTTGTAATAATCAGATGCCGCAGACTTCGCCTTTTCCGGCAACCTCGCGCGCCGCTTTCGCGCCTTCCACCTGCAACAGTTCGGGCAACGACACGCCGTTCTTCGCCGCCGTGACTTCCGCGAGAATCGACACCGCGATTTCCGGCGGCGTCCGGCTGCCGATATAAATGCCTACCGGCCCATGCAACCGCGCCAGTTCGGCCTCGCTGAGATCGAACTCCTTCAGACGCTCGCGCCGCGCCGCGTTGTTGCGCCGCGAACCGAGCGCGCCGACGTAGAACGCGGGCGTCTTCAGCGCTTCCATCAGCGCGAGATCGTCGAGCTTCGGATCGTGCGTGAGGGCGATGACCGCGCAGCGTTCGTCGAGCTTCATCTCCATGACCGTGTCGTCGGGCATGGTTCGCACGATCGTCGTGCCGGGCACATTCCACTCTTCCGTGTATTCCTCGCGCGGATCGCACACGGTCACCTGATAATCCAGCCCGACCGCGATACTGCACAGATAGCGCGACAACTGCCCCGCGCCGATCACGAGCATCCGGTAACGCGGGCCGTGAATCGTCAGCAGATGCGCGTCGTCGAAGAGCACGCCGTCGGTGGCCTGCGCCGGTTCGAGGCGCGCCGCGCCCGTGGCCATGTCGAGCGTGCGCGCGACGAGCCTGCCGCTTTCCACCGCCGCGCACAATTCCGAGATGCCGCTTTCCATCGTCAGCGGCTCCAGCACGAGCTGGATCGTGCCGCCGCACGGCAAGCCGAAGCGATGCGCCTCTTCCGCGCTGATGCCGTACTTCACCGCTTCCGGCTTCGTCTGCTCGATGCCCCGCTGCCGCACGCGATCGATGAGATCGTCCTCGATGCATCCTCCCGACACCGAACCGACGACGTGGCCATCGTCACGCACGGCGAGCATCGCGCCTTCGGGTCTCGGCGACGAGCCCCATGTCTTCACGACCGTCACGAGCAGCACGCGATGTCCCTCTTCGAGCCATCGCGCGCTGTTCTTCAGGACTTCGAGATCCACGCTGTCCATGATTTCTTTCCCTTTTCCTTCTCTTCTGCGCCGCTTTCGTCTTGGTCGGCGGCTGCATCTTGCGATTCCTGGCCGCCTTGCAGCTGCGCGCTGAATCGCTTGAAGAATTCTCCCGCGATCTTGCGCGCCGCGCCGTCGACGAGCCGCGAGCCGATCTGCGCAAGCTTGCCGCCGACCTGCGCGTTTGCACTGTAACTGAGCTTCGTCGTGTCGGCTTCGTCGCCGGGTTCGAGGTTCACGGTCGCGCTGCCCTTGCTGAAGCCGGCCGCGCCGCCCTGCCCTTCGAAGACGATCGTGTAAGTATGCGGGGCGTCGATATTCGTCAGCTCCATTCTTCCCTTGAAGCGCGCTTTCACCGGACCGACCGCCGCCGTCATCGCGACGTTGTAGGCGTTCTCGCCATCGGCGTCGATGCTGTCGCAGCCCGGAATGCAGACCTTCAGGATCGACGTGTCGTTCAGCGCTTCCCACGCGCGCGCCTGCGGCACCGGCAACGTGTGTGTTTCGGTCAGTTCCATCTCGTGTCTCCAGTGTGCCGTGACAGCGCGGCCAGTTCGGCTCCGACCGCGCCGAGGCTGTCGAGGTTATGTGCCGCGAGCATTGCATCGACGTGTGGCAGGATCGCGCGCACGCCTCGCGCGCGCGGCGTGAAATCGGCGAAACGCAGCAGCGGATTGAGCCACACCAGCCGATGCGCGAAACGCCTGAGTCTTTGCATCTCGGCATCGAGCACGTCGATGGCTTCGTGATCGAGGCCATCGGTGACGAGCAGCACCGTGGCCCGACCGGCCAGCACACGCCGCGCCCAGCGCCGATTGAACTCCGCGAGCGTCGCGCCGATGCGCGTGCCGCCGGACCAGTCCGCGACGTTCTGTCCGAGCGCGGCAATGGCGACATCGGGATCGCGTTCGCGCAAGGCGCGCGTGGCGTTCGTGAGCCGCGTGCCGAACAGGAACACTTGCAGACGCTCGCGCGATTGCAATAGCGCGTGACAGAAGTAGAGCACGGCGCGCGAATACGCGCTCATCGAGCCGGAAATGTCGAGCAGCAACACGAGCGGCGGTCTGCGCTCGACCGCCGCGCGATATTTCCACACGGTCCAGTCGCCGCCCGAGCGCACGGCGTGTCGCGCGCTCGCTTTGAGATCGGCATGCGTGCCGCGCGAGCCCGCCTTCAGCCTGCGCGTCGGTTCCGTCGCGAGCGGCATCCGATGCGCGCGAATCTGATGCCGCAGCGTGCGCCATTCGTCGGCGCTGAGCGTGTCGAAATCGCGATGGCTCAAGCGTTCCTGCGCGCTGAACGTGATGCGCGCGTGCGCCTCTTCCGGCTTCGATTCCGGCGGCGGCGTTGTCGACGATGCCGCCGCGCGCGTCGCCAACGCATCGGCGAGACGGTTGTTGCGCTTCGGCGGCGGCATGCCGCTCTTCACCTTCGGCAGCAACAGCGCGCGCAGCTTGCCTTCCCAGTCGGGATCGCGCCAGAAAAGATCGAACGCCGCATCGAAGATGTCGCGTTCGTCGCTCGCGTGGACGAGCAAACACGCGAGCGTCGCGCGCACATCGTCGCGGCGATTCAGATCGACGAAGCGCAACGCGTCGAGCGCATCGACCGCGTGCGCCGGCGACATGCCGAGCCCCGCGCCGCGCAGAAGCCTCACGAAATGGACGACATTGCGCGCGAACGGTTCCATCGTGGTCGTCATGGCGTGGCCGCGAGGCATTGCGCGAGCGTATCGGCGTCCATGCGCGCGAGATCGTCCTGATACTTCAGCAGCACGCCGAGCGTGTTCTGCACCGATTGCGGATCCAGTTCCGTCACCGACAACGCCGCGAGCGCGCGGCACCAGTCGATCGTTTCCGCGACGCCCGGCGCCTTGAAGAGATCGAGCGTGCGCAGCTCGTGCACGAACGCGACGGCGCGCTGCTGCAACGCCTGCCCCGCTTCGGGCGCGCGCGCCGCGACGATCGCCAGTTCGACATCGCGCTGCGGATAGCCGATCCACTGATAGAGGCATCGCCGCTTCAACGCATCGTGGACTTCGCGCGTGCGGTTCGACGTCATCACGACGAGCGGCGGTTGCGCCGCGCGCACCGTGCCGTACTCCGGAATCGACACCTGAAAGTCCGACAGCAATTCGAGCAGAAACGCTTCGAACGGCTCGTCGGCGCGGTCGATTTCATCGATGAGCAGAACGCGGCGCGCGTCGGGATTCGACGCATCGGGCAGCAAGGCCTGAAGCAGCGGACGCTTCAGCAGAAACTCGCTGCGATACAGCGAATCGTTCGACGGCGTTTCGCCCGACGCCTCCGCGAGCCGCAGCGCCATGATCTGCCGCGGATAGTCCCACTCGTATAGCGCGCTCGCGGTATCGAGCCCTTCGTAGCATTGCAGGCGCAGCAGCGTCGTGCCGCACAAGCCCGCCGCCGCCTTCGCGAGTTCGGTCTTGCCGACGCCCGGCTCGCCTTCGAGAAAGAGCGGCCGCTGCATCTTCAGCGCGAGAAAAAGCGCCGTCGCGAGCTCGCGGTTCGCGAAGTAGCGATGCTCGCGCAAGCGCGCGAGCGTCTCGTCGATGGATTGCGGCGCCTGTTCCGTCATCGCGGACTAGAACGACATCGCGCGCTCGATCGCGCGGCCCGCGAGCACCGGAATCAGATGCGCGCGATATTCGGCGCTCGCGTGCATGTCCGCGTTCAGCTCGTTGGGCGAGATCGTCACGCCGCGCGCCGATGCCACCGAAAAGTCCTTCGACAACGCCGCTTCCAGCTCCGCCGGACGAAACATCGAAGACGCCGCGCCCGTCACGCCGACGCGCACGCCGTCCTTGAACTTCGCGACGAACACGCCGACGAGCGCGAAGTGCGACGCGGGATTGCGAAACTTCTCGTAGCCCGCGCGCTCGGCCAGCGGAAACTCGACGGCCGTGATGAGCTCGTCGGGTTCGAGCGCGGTCGTGTACATGTCGATGAAGAAATCGTCCGCGGCGATGCGCCTTCTGTCGGTCACGACCGTCGCGTTTAGCGCGAGCACGGCTGACGGATAGCACGCCGCCGGATCGTCGTTGGCGAGCGAGCCGCCGATCGTGCCGCGCTCGCGAACCTGTCGATCACCGATGCGTCCCGCGAGATCCGCGAGCCCCGGCAGCGCGCGCTGCACATCCGCGTTCGATGCGACCGCCGCATGAGACACCGCGCCGCCGATCGTGAGCTTGTCGCCGTCGAGCGTGACGTTTTTCATCGACGCGATGCGCGTCACGTCGACGAGCGCCGAGGGCTGTGCGAGCCGCAGGCGCATCGTCGGCAAGAGGCTTTGGCCGCCCGCGAGGAACTTGGCGTCGCCGTTGGCGGAAAGCACCGCGACCGCCGCCTTCGCTTCGTCCGCTTTCTGATAGTCGAATGAGTACATTTGCCGGTCTCCTCAGGCGCGTTGAGCGTTATGCATCGCGGTCCACACGCGATGCGGCGTCGCGGGCATCTGCAAGTCCTTCACGCCGAGCGGCGCGAGCGCATCGAGAATCGCGTTGATGACCGCCGGCGGCGAACCGATTGCGCCCGCTTCGCCGCAGCCCTTCACGCCGAGCGGATTGTGCGTGCACGGCGTGCCCTTCGCGGTCTCGACGGTGAAGTTCGGCAGATCGCTAGCGTGCGGCATCGCGTAATCCATGAACGAGCCGGAGAGCAACTGGCCGGTGCTGTCATCGTAGACGCAGCGTTCGAGCATCGCCTGGCCGATGCCCTGCCCCAGCCCGCCATGCACTTGCCCTTCGACGATCATCGGATTGATGACGTTGCCGAAGTCATCGACGGCCGTGAACTGTTCGATGCGCGTTTCGCCGGTGTCCTGATCGACCTCGACTTCGCACACATACGCGCCCGACGGATACGTGAAGTTGGTCGGATCGTAGAACGCGTTTTCGTTGAGGCCCGGCTCCATGGTTTCGAGCGGGAAGTTGTGCGGCACGTACGCGGCGAGCGAGACGTCGACGAACGATTTCGTGCGATCGGTGCCCTTCACGCGGAACACGCCGTTGGTGAACTCGATATCTTCCGCCGACGCTTCCAGCAGATGCGCCGCGATCTTCTTCGCCTTCGCTTCGACTTTATCGAGCGCTTTCATGATCGCGGAGCCGCCCACCGAAATCGAACGCGAGCCGTACGTGCCCATGCCGAACGGGATGCGCCCCGTATCGCCGTGAATGATCTCGACGTTCTCGATCGCGATGCCGAGCCGGTCCGCGACCACTTGCGCGAACGTCGTTTCGTGGCCCTGTCCGTGACTGTGCGAACCGGTGAAGACGGTGACGGAGCCGGTCGGGTGCACGCGCACTTCGCCCGCTTCGAAGAGACCCGCACGCGCACCGAGCGCGCCCGCCACGTTCGACGGCGCGAGCCCGCACGCTTCGATGTAGCACGAATAGCCGATGCCGCGCAGCTTGCCCTTCTGCTTCGATTCGTCGCGCCGTTTTGCGAAACCCGCGACATCCGCGAGTTCCAGCGCGCGATTCAGGCACGCGTCGTAATCGCCGATGTCGTACGTGAGACCGACCGGCGTCGCGTACGGAAACTCGCGGATGAAATTGCGCCGCCTCAATTCGACGGGATCGATATTCAGCTCGCGCGCCGCCGTCTCGACGAGCCGCTCGACGACATACGTCGCTTCCGGCCGGCCCGCGCCGCGATAGGCATCGACGGGCACCGTGTTCGTGAAGACCGCTTTCACTTCGGCGTAGATCGCGGGCGTCGTGTACTGGCCCGCGAGCAGCGTCGCGTAAAGCACGGTCGGAATCGACGATGCGAACGTCGACAGGTACGCGCCCATGTTCGCCGTCGTATGCACGCGCATGCCGATGAACTTGTTGTCCTTGTCGAGCGCGAGTTCGGCCTTGGTCACATGATCGCGGCCGTGCGCGTCGGAGAGGAAGGCTTCGGAGCGCTCGGCCACCCACTTGATCGGACGCCCGACTTTCTTCGATGCCCACGTCAGCGCGACATCTTCCGGATACAGGAAAATCTTCGAGCCGAAGCCGCCGCCGACATCCGGCGCGATCACGCGCAGCTTCGATTCCGGCAGCGACAGCACGAACGCCGCCATCAGCAAGCGCTCGACGTGCGGGTTCTGATTCGCGACGTAGACCGTGTAGCTGTCGTCGTGCTTCGAATAGCTCGCGTTGACCGCGCGCGGCTCGATCGCGTTCGGCACGAGCCGCTGATTCACGATATCGAGCGTCGTGACGTGCGCGGCTTTCGCGAACGCGGCGTCGGTCGCGGCCTTGTCGCCGTGGCCCCAGTTGTAGCAGACGTTGTTCGGCACGCTGTCGTGCACGAGCGGCTGGCCCGCGTCCGATGCGCTCGCCGTATCGACCGTCGCGGGCAGTTCGTCGTAATCGACCTCGATGAGTTCGAGCGCGTCCTTCGCCTCCTTCACCGATTCGGCGACGACGAGCGCGACCTGATCGCCGACGTGCAACACCTTGTCGTGCGCGATGACGGGATGCGGCGGCTCGTGCATCGGCGAGCCGTCGGTGCTGTGGATGAGCCAGCCGCACGGCAGTCCGCCGACGTTTTCGCCCGCCATGTCCTTGCCGGTGAAGATGCCGATCACGCCCGGCGACTTCAGCGCCGCTTCGATATCGATGCGCGCGATCTTCGCGTGCGCGTGCGGCGAACGCAGGAACACGCCGTAGCTTTGCTGCGGCATGACGACGTCGTCGGTGTACTGGCCCGCGCCCGTCAGGAATCGATAGTCTTCCTTGCGCTTCACGCCAGCGCCGATCAGTTTCTGTTTCTCAGGGGCATTCATCGCGATCTCCTTGGTCAAAGGCGCGATACATCGTGTGAAATGTGGATTGACGCGGGATCAGGCGCCCGCTTTCATGTTTTGCGCGCCCTGCAAGACCGCCTTGACGATGTTGTGATAGCCCGTGCAGCGACACAGATTGCCGTCGAGCTGCTCGCGCACTTCTTCTTCGGAGAGATTCGGCGATTGCGCAGCCAGCGCGCTCGCGCTCATCACCATGCCCGGCGTGCAGAAGCCGCACTGAAGGCCGTGACATTCCCTGAACGCCGCCTGCATCGGATGAAGCTGGCCGTCTTTCGCCATGCCTTCGATGGTCGTGACTTCCATGCCGTCCGCCTGCGCGGCGAGGATGTTGCACGACTTGATCGCGCGGCCATCGAGATGGACGGTGCACGCGCCGCACTGCGCCGTGTCGCAGCCGATATGCGTGCCGGTGAGCCTGAGTTGATCGCGGAGAAACTGGACGAGCAGAACGTGCGGTTCGACGGTGGCGGTCACCGGTTTCCCATTGACCGTCAGGCTGATGCTGAGCGCCATTTTCACTGTCTCCTAAGTGAGGACGATCCAGCTTCACGCCACGCACCTGCCATCTGCCGCCGTGAGCGTTCAGCCGGAATTGGTGTTATGTGTTTGTGACAATGAGTAAAACACAAATCGGCGGGCGTCGCTATCGGCGCGAACGTCCGTCCCAAACTCAAGGTTTTGCCGCTGCAAATGCAAAGCGCCGCCTCGAGGGCGGCGCTTTTGTGTCGAGCAAAGACGCTCAGTGCGTCACGGTCTCTCGCTGCTCGTGCGTTCGACGTCCGAGCACCGAATGGCGTCGCGAGTACAGGAAATAGATCGCGAGGCCGATCACGAGCCACAGCACGAACGCGATCCACGTCATCGCCTGAAGATTGACCATCAGGAACAGACACGACGCCACCGCCAGAATCGGCACGACCGGCACGCCGGGGCAGCGGAACGCGCGCGGCAAGTCAGGATGCGTGCGGCGCAGGATCAGCACGGCGATGGAGACCATCGAGAACGCGGCGAGCGTGCCGATGTTGATGAGCTCGGCGAGCACGTTGAGCGGCACGAGCGCGCCGATCAGACCGAAGAAAATGCCGACGATCCACGTCGTGAGGAACGGCGTCGCGTAGCGCGGATGCACCTTCGAAAGCCGCGCGGGCAAGAGGCCGTCGCGCGACATCGCGTAGATGATGCGCGTCTGGCCGTAGCTCATCACGAGAATCACGGTGAGCATGCCGAGCACCGCGCCGAGATCGATGAAGCCCGCGACCCAGTTCTGACCCGCGACTTGCAGCGCGAACGACACCGGATGCGGATTGTTCGCGAACTGCGGCGCGGGCACGATGCCGGTCACGACGGCCGCGACCGCCACGTACAGCACGGCGCACACCGCGAGCGACGAGATGATGCCGATCGGCAGATCGCGCTTCGGATTCTTCACTTCCTCGGCCGCCGACGACACCGAATCGAAGCCGATGAACGCGAAGAACATGACGGCCGCCGCGCCGAACACGCCGGACCAGCCGTTCGGCATGAACGGCTGCCAATTTGCCGGCTTCACATGGAACACGCCGACCGCGATCACGAGCAGCACGATGGTCACTTTGATCGCGACCATGATGTTGTTCAGGCGCGTCGATTCCTTCACGCCGACCGAAAGCAGCCAGGTGATCGCCATCATCACGAGGAACGCGGGCAGGTTGAAGAACGTGACCTCGCCGGGCAACGCGCCGGGCGCGGCGGTGAGGGCGGTCGGCAGCGAGATGCCGAAGCCGGCGAGCAGCGACTGCAAGTAGCCCGACCAGCCGACCGAAACGGCGGACGTCGCGAGCCCGTATTCGAGCATCAGATCCCAGCCGATGATCCACGCGGCGAGTTCGCCGAGCGTCGCATACGAATACGTGTAGATGGAACCGGCGACCGGAATCGTCGACGAAAATTCCGCGTAGGCGAGGGCGGCGAAGCAGCACGCGATCGCCGCGATGATGAACGAAATCATGAGCGCCGGGCCGGCCTGGACGGCGCCGGTGCCGGTCAGCACGAAAATGCCCGTGCCGATGATCGCGCCGATTCCGAGGAACGTCAGATCCAGGGCGCCGAGCGTCTTTTTGAGCGATGTGCTGTGCGCGCCGGCCAGCATGTGCTCGATGTTTTTCTTGCGGAACAACGACATTGCGATGAGTCTCCTTCTGGCGCGCGCGAGCGGCCGTTACCTCGGGAAAACCCGATATTTTATCGGAGACTCAGAGATTGCCTATCCATTGAGCATGCAACGCAGAATTGCGGCAATTTGTTACGATCCACCCGTTTTATCTAGCGCGAGATAAAACCTACCCGGCGATGGCGGGATTCATGTCGACGAGACGGTTGCTCATCACATAGAACGTAAGCTCTGCGTTGTTCGCGAGCTTCATTTTCTCCAGCAACCGCGCGCGATAAACACTTACGGTCTTAACCGAAAGCGATAAGGCGTTCGCGATATCAGTGAGCCGTTTTCCCGAAGCAAGCATGCACAGCGTCTGATATTCGCGGTCCGATAGCTTCTCGTGCGGCAACCGGTCCGTATCGAGCGAAACGTAGGTTGCGAGGGCTTCGGCCATTTCAGGGCTCACGTATTTTCGGCCTGCGGCGACTTGCTGAATCGCGCCGATCATCAGCGCGGGGTCCGCCGTCTTCGACAGATAGCCCGCCGCGCCCGCCTTCAACGCGCGCACCGCATATTGATCTTCGCGATACATCGAAAACATCAGCACCGGCAGACGCGGGCTTTCGCGCTTGAGACGCTTCAACACGTCGATGCCGTTGATGTCCGGCAGCGAGATGTCGAGCATCGCGACATCGAGCGGGCGACGCGCGGCGAGCGCGAGCGCCTGCATGCCGGTCTCGGCCTCCAGCACTTCGGATGCGACGCCGCGTTCCAGCAGCAATTGCGCGACGCCGCGGCGCACGATGCCGTGATCGTCGGCGAGCAGGATTCTGAGCATCGCGGCGGCCTCAGGCGTTAACCACGCTGAGCGTGAACAGGCCCGGACCCGCCGCAGCCCACGGGAAACGCGCGCGCACGCAAGTGCCGGCAGGCTTCGCCGCCGCGACGCGCAGATTGCCGCCGAGCGCCTCGCAGCGCGCGCGCATCCCGGAAAGGCCGAAGCGTCCGCTCTTGCGACGCGCCGCCGCGCTGATGCCGACGCCATCGTCTTCGACGAGCAGGATCACGCCTTGTCCGTCGAGCGCGACGGACACGCGCGCATGCCCGGCGTGCGCGTGACGCGCGACGTTGCCGAGCGCTTCCTGCATCACGCGAAAGAGCGCGAGCGACATGTCGTGCGACATGCGATCGAGACGCGCATCGTCGGGGCAGGAGAAATCGACGGCGATCGCCGTGCGCGCGCCGAAATCCGCGATCCAGCCGGCCAGCGTGGCGGCGAAGTTGGCATCGAAAGTCGGCGTCTGCAATCCCTCGACGATTCGATGACTCGTCTCGCAGACATCCGCGAGCGCCGCGCGCGCCTGATGCAGCGCGTCGTCGAGCGCGGCGGGCGCATCGGCGGGCAGCCAGTGCTCGGCGCGAGCGAGCGCGATATTCGCGACGGTGAGCGCGGCGCCGCTCGCGTCGTGCAGATCTTGCGCGAGCGCCTGACGCGCGCGCTCTTCCGCGGCGGCGAGCAGCGCGGCGAGTTCCTGGACGCGGGCGGTGAGACGCTGAATCTGACGGTCGCCCTTGAGCTTGGCGTCGATCAGCGCGGAATAGGGTGAGGCAAACGACGCGCCGGAGCATTCCGGCGACGGTGATGGAACCGCGCGCAGCGGAGCGCGGCGAATCGGGTTCTCATCGAGCGTGATCGTGGCCGACGGGTTCATTCACTATCCTCGCTTCGAGCGCAACTGGAGCTACGTCCTCGGGTAACTCACGAGCGGCGTAACCGAATTTACACTCAGTAACATCGTTGACGGACTACGGGATGGCCTGCGCCGTCAAAAAGTAAACGCATCATATCTCAAAAAAATGATAAATCCATGTCGCGCAAGGCTTCGGCGGTCGAACTTCATGTCGTTTGCCAAGTCCGCTGCGCATAATGCGCAGGAAAAAGACCTACGGACCGTGGTCAATTTGTAACAGCGACGCGCGTATGGTGATTTCGTCGAGGCGAAAAAAAACCGGAGCGCGAGGCTCCGGTTTGTGCAATCGCGACGTCGAGACAGCTTATCCGACGAACGCCTTTTCCACGACGTAGTGGCCAGGATGGTTGTTGCTGCCTTCCTGGAAGCGCATCGCGTCGAGCAGTTCGCGCGTGTCGCGCAGCATGTGCGGGCTGCCGCAGAGCATCACGCGGTCGTTTTCGACCGAGAACGGCTCGACCGAGAGATCGGCGAACAGCTTCTTGGTCTCGATCAGATCGGTGATGCGACCACGGTTCGCGAACTCCTCCCGCGTGACCGTCGGGTAATAGACGAGCTTTTCGGACACGATTTCGCCGATATGCTCATGCGCCGGCAAGTGCTCGGTGATGAAATCCTTGTACGCGAGTTCGTCGACGAAACGGCACGTGTGCGTCAGCACGATCTTTTCGTAGCGGTCGTAGACGTCCGGGTCCTTGATGATCGACATGAACGGCGCGAGGCCCGTGCCGGTCGACAGCAGCCACAGCGTCTTGCCGGGCAGCAGATTGTCGGCGACGAGCGTGCCCGTCGGCTTCTTGCCGATCAGCACGGAATCGCCCACTTTCAGATGTTGCAGGCGCGAGGTCAGGGGGCCGTCCGGAACCTTGATGCTCAGAAATTCGAGATGCTCTTCGTAGTTCGCGCTCGCGAGGCTGTACGCGCGCAGAAGCGGCTTGCCGTCGACTTCGAGACCCACCATCGTGAACTGGCCGTTCTCGAAGCGGAACGAGCTGTCGCGGGTGCAGGTGAAACTGAAAAGCGTGTCGGTCCAGTGATGGACGCTCAGAACGGTTTGAGAATTAAGGTTGCTCATGGCTTCTTGAACTGTGCTCTAACTGTGCGAAAGCGGTGACGCTCGCGCCTGGCTGGCGGCGGATGCCACGCCGGGCCGATGTCGAAAACAAAGCGCGCTACGAGGGCGCAACGAGGAGCGCTGCGCTGTCCGAACGGGACGATCGAATGGTGAAGGTCGCCGATTGATCCGAAACCCGCGATGCGAGGACAGCGATTCACGCCGCGCCACGCGTGAACTTCGCGCAAAAAAAACTAACAGCCCGGCGCAATCGGCTATTTTAACCCGATAGTCGTTTCGCGGTCCGAACGTCGATACGGCGGCGGAGGCGCGCACGCGCGCCTCGTGGGCGAACGTGCGTGCAGAAGAAATGCACTTTCGGCTGACTGCGCGGCCGGTGGCCGGCCTCGGCGGCAACTCTTATCGCTGCGCAAAAGCCGCCGAGTCCGCATGATAGCAACGGATGCCGCGCGTATCTCGAAATACCCTTCTGGCGAAGGGCCGCACGCGTGTCAGATGCGCTGATCCGTCGACGGTTTTTCCCACAGGTTGATGCCGCCTTCCTTCGCGTGCTGATCGATTTCCGCGAGTTCTTCCTTCGAGAAATCGAGATTCTTCAGTGCGCCGACGTTCTCGACGACTTGCTCCGCGCGGCTCGCGCCGATCAGCACCGAGGTCACGCGCCCGCCTCGCAGCGCCCACGCGAGCGCCATCTGCGCGAGGCTCTGGCCGCGCTTCTGCGCGAGATCGTTGAGCTTGCGGACGTGCGCGAGGTTCGCATCGCTCAGATGTTCCTGCTTGAGCGAGCCGCCGCCCGGTTTGTTGACGCGCGCGTCCTGCGGCACGCCATTCAGATACTTGCTGGTCAGCAGACCTTGCGCGAGCGGCGTAAACGCGATGCTTCCCGCGCCGATGTCGTCGAGCGTGTCGAGCAGGTCTTCTTCGATCCAGCGGTTCAGCATGTTATACGACGGCTGATGGATCAGCAGCGGCACCTTGTGCTCGGCGAGCAGCTTGGCCATCTCGCGTGTTTTGGACGCCGAGTACGACGAGATGCCAACGTAAAGCGCCTTGCCCGAATGCACGGCCGTCGCCAGCGCGCCAGCGGTTTCTTCGAGCGGCGTATCGGCGTCGAAACGGTGCGAATAGAAGATGTCGACGTAATCGAGGCCCATGCGCTTCAGGCTCTGGTCGAGGCTCGCCAGCACGTATTTGCGCGAGCCGCCGCCTTGGCCGTACGGACCGGGCCACATGTCCCAGCCTGCTTTCGAGGAGATCAACAGTTCGTCACGATAAGGGCGGAAGTCGTCCTTGAAGATGCGCCCGAAGTTCGTTTCGGCGCTGCCGTACGGCGGGCCGTAATTATTCGCGAGATCGAAATGCGTGACGCCGAGATCGAACGCCGTGCGCAGAATTTCACGTTGCGTCGAGATCGGCGTCGTATCGCCGAAGTTGTGCCACAAACCGAGCGACAACGCAGGAAGTTTCAACCCGCTCCTGCCACAAGTGCGGTATTGCATCTGCGTGTAACGCTCGGAGGCTGCTTCGTAGGCCATGACGGATTTCCTCTGCGGATGGCGAATTGAACGGACTGGAACGGACAACGTGCATTTCACGCGACACGCGCGGACACGCACGCTGTCGAGGGCGTCAATGGTAAGCCAATCGGGGCTGGGCGCGCACGGCACGCGATGCCGTCCCGCTATTCGGTATAGGCCGGATGGCCAGCAAGGGGAACGATCCAACGCGATCGCGGACAAAAGCAGATTCGTTTTGAAGGACCGCTACCCATGGATTCGATCGACAGATTTCGCCCCGCTTACGATTCGTTTGGTGCAATTGCCGTGACTTACGGCATCGATATTCTGCTGGCGCTGCTGATTCTCGCGGTCGGCTGGTGGATTTCGAACGCCGTCGCGAACACCCTGCGCCGCACGCTC
Source organism: Caballeronia zhejiangensis (assembly GCF_000698575.1). GTDB lineage: Bacteria > Pseudomonadota > Gammaproteobacteria > Burkholderiales > Burkholderiaceae > Caballeronia > Caballeronia zhejiangensis. Next base: position 116,326 of record NZ_JFHD01000014.1, on the reverse strand, counting down.
GCTCGCACCAATGTCGATGCCACGCTCACCCCGGTGCTCGCCAGCCTCGCGTTGTGGGCGATCCGCGTCGTCGCGATCGTCGCCGCGCTCGGCAAGCTCGGCATTGCCGCCGCCAGCATCCTGACCGTGCTCGGCGCCGCCGGCCTCGCCATCGGCCTCGCGCTGCAGGGCACGCTGCAAAACATCGCGGCCGGCCTGATGCTCCTGCTGCTGCGCCCGTTTCGCGTCGGCGATTACATCGAAGGCGTCGGGACGACGGCGGGCACGGTCAACGAGATCGGACTTTTCACGACGCGCCTCACGAAAGCCGACGGCATCATCATGTTCGTGCCGAACAGCCTCATTTGGGCGAACGCCATCACGAACTACAGCGCGAACGATCGGCGTCGCGTCGTCATCAACTTCCAGGCACAGCATGGGCTGAAGGTCGAGCGTGTGCTCGAGGAACTGCGCAAGCTGATGAGCGACGATCCGCGCATCGTGCAGGACGGGCCGTCGGCGCCGTGGGTCGCCGTGACCGATTACACGGACACCGGCGTCAAATACAACCTCGGCGCGTGGACGAGCAGAAGCGATCATCAGTACGTGATGGCCGACCTCCTGCGCAAGATTCAGCCGTACACGCGCGAGCAGGCGCAGGCGGCGCGAGTGGACGCGCGAGCGCCGACCCGCTAACCTGACGCGCTTTTCCAGCCAAGAGACCACGCCATGACCCGAGCGATTTCCGTTGCGCTGCTAGTCGGCGGCGTCGTGCTGCTGTATTTCGGCGGCCAGTCGTTTCATTCGCTCTCCAGCGACGTCGCGCGCTTCTTCACCGGCTCGCCCACGAACAAGACCATCTGGCTGATCGCGGGCGGCATCGTCGCGTCGCTCGCCGGGCTGATCGGCCTCACGATTCCGTCGAAACGCTGAAACGCTCAAACGCTCAAACGCTCAGACGTCAGACGAGCGGCACTTCCGGCTTCGACGCCGAGCGCGTGCCGGGCAGCGCCGCGTTGCTCGCGCCGCGATACGTGAACACGAGCGAGAACTTCACCTGATCGGTGAGGTTCTTGCCCGCCGAATGCAGCGTGTTGCAGTGGAAGAACACGACGTCGCCCGGTTCCAGCGCGGGCGACACCGCCGTGCGGATCAGCGCGGCATTCTCGGGCAAGTCGGAGCGGAAGAATTTCGCGTCGTCGAAGCGATCCGATGTGAACGGCAGCTTGTGCGACATCGGCACGAACCACAGCGCGCCGTTTTCCACCGTTTCGTTGCCGAGCGCGACCCACGCGGAAACGAGATCGTCGCGCTCGAACGCCCAGTAGCGCACGTCGCGATGCCAGCCGGTCAGGCTGCCGTACGCCGGGTGCTTCGTCATCATGCAGTTGTGATGCGCGCGCGACAAATACGGCGTCTCGCCGAAATACAACTCCATCCATCCGCGCACTTCCGGCGATGTCGCGAACTCCGCGTAAAGCGGATGCCGCGCGTAGGCGTCGAGCAGGCGGCGCACGGTGTGTCCGCCGGGCGCGTCCTTCGAATCCGGCGCGCCGGGATATTTCAGATCGGCCTCGAACTCGACCGGCGCGGCGGCCTCGGCGAGTTGCCGGCGCGCGACTTCGAGCATCGCGTCGCGGCGTTCCTGCGAAACCAGCCCTTTCACGATCACGTAGCCGTTTCGACGCAGCTCGTGCACCTGTTCCTTCTTCGATTTCAGCAGGTTTTGATCAGACATTTCAGTTCTTGGCTCCGGCGGCTTTCGAATTTATTCATGCCGTCGACGCTATATCCGGAATTGGGGCGAATACGGGGATTGTAAATCCGGCAGCGCAGGAAGGCCCATGCGAGAACGCTTCCGCCGATTTTTATAAGCAGCCGCTTCATGAAACGGCAGGGAAAACGCGGACTTACCCGGGTAATACTGGTCCTGTACATTGATCCGCATCAATTCGGTGCAACTTCGCAAATGCTGTTGAATCGAAGCGTTGAACTTCATTTTTGAGACGACTATCGTCGAGTCTGCTTCCACGCAAACCGACCTTTCCCGCCGACATGAACCACCGAATCGCTATCGGACTTACTCGCGTCGCATCGCGAGCCGCGCGTCCTGCGCGCCGCGGCATGATCCGCGCGCTGCGCCATCACTCCACCCGCACGCAATTGCTCGCCGAGCAACTGAAGAACGTGCATCCGGTCGACGGCATCCGGTCGTGGTTCCGCGGTTTCTTCTTCAATCTGCGCGTGCGCGCGGCCTCGCGCCGGGTGTCGTTGCGCGCGCTGTTGCGCCGTCCGGTGCAGTTGCGCGCGCCCGCGCCGAAGCCGAAAGCGGCTGCGCTGACGAGCCGTCGTCCGCGTCGCGTGTCGGCGACGAGCGCCGGCTGGTACGCGTTCGCGGCGCGCTGAATCGCGCAATCGCGCAATCCCTCACTTGCGCTCGGCCTCGTCGAGCGTCGGATAGTCCGTGTAGCCTTTCTCTCCGCCGCCGTAGAACGTCGCCTCGTCGGGCGCGTTGAGCGGCGCGTTCATCCTGAAGCGCTCGACCAAATCCGGATTCGCGAGAAACGCGCGACCGAAAGCCACGGCGTCGGCTTCGCCTCGTTCGATGCGCGTATTGGCTTCTTCCGCGGTGTATTCGCCGCAGACGATGATCGCGCCGTCGTAAGCCTCGCGCAGCGCGTCTCGATAGCCGTCCGAAAGCGGCGCGCCGCCGGCCCAATCGCCTTCCGCCAGATGCAGATACGCGATGCCGATGCGCTTCAGCTCGCGCGCCAGATACAGCGATGACGCTTCGCCTTCATCGTCGTGCAGATCAAATCCCGTGAAGTTCGGCGATATCCGGATGCCGACGCGATTCGCGCCCATCACGCCCGCGACCGCCTCCAGCACATCGACGACCAGCCGCACGCGATTTTCGATGCCGCCGCCGTACTCGTCGGTGCGATGGTTGGTGCCCGTCGCCATGAACTGATGCAGCAGATAGCCGTTGGCCGCGTGGACTTCGATCATGTCGAAATCGGCGCGCTTGGCGCGATGCGCGGCATCGACGAACTGCAGCACGATGCCCGGCAACTCGCCGATCTCAAGCGCGCGCGGTTCGTCGGCGTCGGTCATGCCATAGGTGCCGTCATCGTGTCTCACGAACACTTGCGTGTCGCGCGCGCGGATCGCGGACGGCGCGACGGGCGGCGCATCGCCATCCTGCAGCGATCGATGCGACACGCGCCCCACATGCCACAGCTGCGACGCGATGCGCCCGTGCCGCGCGTGAACCGCGCCCACGACGGCTCTCCATCCGGCTTCCTGCGCGTCGGAATAGATGCCGGGCGTCGCGACATAACCCTGACCTTGCCGCGAAACCTGCGTCGCCTCGGTCACGATGAGTCCCGCGCCCGCGCGCTGCGCGTAATAGTGCGCGTTCATTTCGCTGGGTACATCGCCGGGCTGCGACGCGCGATTGCGCGTGAGCGGCGCCATCACCACGCGATTCGGCAGTTCGAGATTGCCGATTGTGACGGGAGAAAGAAGCGTTTCGAACGGCATGACGGCTCCGTGGATGATCGGTTTTGCCGTCCGGTTCGGTCGCAAGAAACGCGCCGCGCAGGCGAAAAAAAACCGACAAGCGCGATGCTTGCCGGTTCTTGTCCCGCGCGTTCGGCGAATGGCGTTACGCCACGCTTGCGACCGGCTCCGTGCCCGCCGCTTCGGCCAGCATGAGCGCCTTGTCGGTGGCTTCCCACGAGAATTCAGGCTCTTCGCGGCCGAAGTGACCGTATGCCGCCGTCTTTTCGTAGATCGGGCGCAGCAGATCGAGCATCTGGATGATGCCCTTCGGACGCAGATCGAAATGCTCCAGAACGAGCTTCGTGATTTCGGCATCCGACACGCGGCCCGTGCCGAACGTGTTCACCATCACCGAAGTCGGACGTGCCACGCCGATTGCGTACGAAACCTGGATCAGCGCGCGCGATGCGAGACCGGCCGCGACGATGTTCTTCGCGACATAACGTCCCGCGTACGCCGCCGAGCGGTCGACCTTCGACGGATCCTTGCCCGAGAACGCGCCGCCGCCGTGCGGAGCCGCGCCGCCGTACGTGTCGACGATGATCTTCCGGCCCGTCAGACCGCAGTCGCCCTGCGGACCGCCGATGACGAAGCGGCCCGTCGGGTTCACCAGAAACTTGATGTCGCCCTTGATGAGTTCGTTCGGCAGCGTCGGCTTGATGACTTCTTCGATCACCGCTTCGCGCAGTTGCGGCAGGTCGATGTCCGGCGAATGTTGCGTCGACAGCACGACCGTATCGATGGAATGCGCGCGGCCATCGACATAACGCACGGTGACTTGCGACTTCGCGTCCGGACGCAGCCAGGGCAAACGGCCATCGCGACGAAGGTTTGCCTGACGCTCGACGAGGCGATGCGAAAGGTGGATCGGCAGCGGCATCAGTTCGGGCGTTTCGTCGCAGGCGTAGCCGAACATGAGGCCCTGGTCGCCCGCGCCCTGATCGAGATTGTCGTCGTGCGCCTTGTTCACGCCTTGCGCGATATCCGGCGATTGCTTGTCATACGCGACGAGAACCGCGCAGCCGCGATAGTCGATGCCGAAGTCGGTGTTGTCGTAACCGATGCGCTTGATGGTGTCGCGCGCGACCTGGATGTAATCGACGTTGGCGGTGGTCGTGATTTCGCCCGCGAGGACGACGAGACCGGTGTTGCACAGCGTTTCCGCGGCGACGCGCGAATATTTGTCCTGCGACAGAATGGCGTCGAGGATGGCGTCGGAGACTTGGTCGGCAACCTTGTCCGGGTGGCCTTCGGAAACGGATTCGGAAGTAAAGAGATAGTCGTTCGACACGCTTCAGACTCCAATAAAAGTACGGTTGATATTCACGTAGCCGTCTTCTTTTGGAGTCTGAAGCGGCGACGCTTTAGCGGATGTGCTTCCAGGCCGGCGCTTCTCGAAAGTAAGAAGACTCCGACCCGCTTCGCCCCGCAAGTTGTCCATTAACTCGGCGAAGGTTTTATTATACCGGTTTCCTTAGTTTTCACAGAATTGACCCTTTTGACTTCCTCGGTCCCGCTCCACTCGTCCGCCCGCCGGAGCGAGTCATGCTAGGTCGTATCGGCGTGGCGCTCGCCATCGGTTTTCTCAAATTCCTCGCGGTGATTCCATACGGCATCACCGCGCGTTTCGGCGACGGCCTCGGCTGGCTGCTCTATCAGATTCCGAGCCGTCGCAAGCGCATCGTCCATACGAATCTGAAGCTGTGCTTCCCCGAGTGGTCCGACGAAAAACGCGAGGACATCGCGCAGAAGCACTTTCGGCACGCGATCCGCAGTTACGTCGAGCGCAGCGTGCAATGGTTCGGCTCCGCGAAGAAGCTAGAAAAGCTGATCGAAGTCGATAGCGCCATCGATCTCACCGATCCCGATCTTCCGCCCACGCTCTTTCTCGGACTGCATTTCGTCGGCATCGAGGCGGGCTCGATCTTTCTCAACTACTCGCTGCATCGGCGCTGCGGTTCGCTGTATCAGCCGTTTTCGAATCCGCAGATCGAGGAACTGGCGAAGAGACAGCGCGCCCGTTTCGGCGCCGACATGGCGAGCCGCGCCGACAGCGCGCGCATCGTGCTGCGCTGGCTGCGCGATCGCAAACCCGTGATGCTCGGCGCGGACATGGACTACGGCATGCGCAACTCCACGTTCGTGCCGTTCTTCGGCATCCCGACGTGCACGCTGACCGCCGTCGGCCGGCTCGCGAAGACGGGCAAGGCGCAGGTCGTGCCCTTCATCGGAGAAGTTTTGCCGAACTACAAGGGTTATCGGCTGAAAGTCTTCAAACCTTGGGAAAATTATCCGAGCGGCGACGACGAGGCCGACGCCCGCCGCATGAACGCGTTTCTGGAAGAGCAGATTCCGCGCATGCCCGAGCAATATTATTGGGTGCACAAGCGCTTCAAGACGCGCCCGCCGGGCGACCCGAGCTTTTATTGACGCCTGAATCGCGCGAAACGCGGCATCGCGGCTCACATACAATAGCGGCCATGAAACTGAAATTCACAAAAATGCAGGGCGCGGGCAATGACTTCGTCGTGCTCGACGGCTACACGCAGGCGCTCGATCTGTCCGCCGAACAGGTGCGCGCGCTCGCGAACCGTCATTTCGGCGTCGGCGCGGATCAGTTGCTGCTCGTGGAAAAGCCGACGATCGAAGGCGTCGACTTCAAGTACCGCATCTTCAATTGCGATGGCGGTGAAGTCGAGCATTGCGGCAACGGCGCGCGCTGCTTCGTGAAGTTCGTCCGCGACCGGCGTCTGACGGATGCATCGACGGTGCGCGTGCAGGTGCAAAACGGCGTCATCACGCTGACGATGCAGGAGAACGGCGAAGTCGTCGTCGATATGAGCACGCCGGTGTTCGATCCGCCGAAAGTGCCGTTCGACGCGCAAGGTCTCGAAGGCCGGAAGGAAGGCAACGACACGCTCTGGCCGCTCGACGTGAACGGCTCGATCAACGACCGGCGCTGGATTTCCGTCGTGTCGATGGGCAATCCGCACGCGGTCCAGATCGTCGATGACGTCGAGGCGTATCCCGTTCTGACCGAAGGTCCGCTCGTCGAACGTCACGCGCGCTTTCCAAAGCGCGTCAATGCGGGCTTCATGGAGATCGTCGATCGGCATTCGGTGAAACTGCGCGTCTACGAGCGCGGCGCGGGCGAAACGCTCGCGTGCGGCACGGGCGCATGTGCGGCGGTGGCGGCCGGCATTCGCCGCGGCCAACTCGATTCGCCCGTTCGCGTCGAGACGCACGGCGGCACGCTCACGATCAGCTGGGACGGCGCGAAGAACGAAACCGCCGCGCTCTTCATGGCCGGGCCCGCCGCAACGGTCTTCGAAGGCGAGATCGAGCTCGATCGCATCGTTTAACGCATACACGTCACCATGAATCCACGCGAAGTCGCCGACTATCTGCTCGACAACCCTGATTTCTTCGTCGAGCACGCGGAACTGCTCGGCACCATCCGGCTTTCGAATCCGCACGGCAAAGCGGCCGTGTCGCTGCAGGAACGCCAGATGGAAATGCTGCGCGACAAGAACAAGCAGCTCGAACGGCGTCTCGCCGAATTGCTGCGCTACGGCCACGAAAACGACAGCATCTCGACCAAGTTCAATCGCTGGACCGTGCGCGTAATCTCGCAGCGCGATCCGTACGCGCTGCCCGCGACCATCAGCAAGGGGCTGTGCGAAATCTTCGACGTGCCGCACGCCGCGCTGCGCGTGTGGGATATCGACGAAGCTTATCGCCAAGCCGATTTCGCCCGTCAGGTCGGCGAGGAAGTACGCCTTTTCACGACCGGTCTCGCCGCGCCGTACTGCGGCGTGAATACCGGCTTCGCCGCCGCGCAGTGGCTGGGCGCGGCGAACTCGGCATCGGCGACGGTCGCGCCGAGCGACGGCCCGTCCGACATCGACCGCAAGATCGAATCCGTGTCGCTCATCGCGCTGCGCGATCCGCAAGCCGGCCCGGATGCGCCGAGCTTCGGCCTGCTCGTCATGGGCTCGCCCGATCCGCGCCGCTTCCACGACGGCATGGCGACGGATTTCCTCATGCAGATCGGCGCGCTCGCGAGCGCCGCGCTGTCCCGCCTGCTGCCGCATTGACGATGAACGCCGCCGCCGACGTGATCGCCGACTATCTCGCGATGCTCGAGCATCAGCGGCATCTTTCCGAGCACACGCTGCGCGGCTATACGCACGAGTTGAGCGAGCTGCGCGCGCTCGCCAAGGATCGTCCACTGGAATCGCTCACATCCGCCGATATTCGCGGCGCGGTCGTGCGCGCGCACGCGAGCGGATTATCGTCGCGTTCGATCGCGCATCGGCTGTCGGCATGGCGCGCGTTCTATCGATGGCTCGCCGAGCGCGTCGAGATGCCCGCGAATCCGGTCGCGACGGTGCGCGCGCCCAAGCGCGAAAAGACGCTGCCGAAGGCGCTCTCCGTCGATGACGCCGCGAGGCTGATGGACGCGCCGCAAGCCGATACGACCGAAGCGCTGCGCGATCACGCGATACTCGAACTGTTCTACTCGTCGGGTCTGCGGCTCGCGGAACTGGTCGGGCTGGACGTTCGCCACGTCGACACTGCCGAACACCGGTCCGAAGGCTGGATCGATCTGGAAGGCGCCGAAGTCACGGTGCTCGGCAAAGGTAAGCGGATGCGCAAAGTGCCGGTCGGCAGCAAGGCGGTCGAAGCGCTGCGCGCCTGGATCGCCGTGCGCGACGAATTCGTCAAGCTCGAACCGCACGCGCTCTTTCTCTCGGTGCGCGGCAACCGCATGTCGCCCGGCGTGGTGCGCGAACGCGTGAAGCGGCTCGCGCTGCTCGCGGGCATTCCGTCGAATGTGCATCCGCATGTGCTGCGGCATTCGTTCGCCACGCACGTCCTGCAATCGAGCGGCGACCTGCGCGCGGTGCAGGAACTGCTCGGCCATGCAAGCATCACGGCCACGCAGATTTATACATCGCTCGATTTTCAGCATCTCGCCCGCGTCTACGATGCGGCGCACCCGCGCGCGAAGAAGCGCGATTAACTCCGCGAGCGCCCTGCGCGCCGCCTCGGCTTGCAATGGACACCATCACGCTCAAACCGGCGAAGGACAAGTCGCTCGTCCGCCGCCATCCGTGGATTTATGCGAACGCCATCGCGCGCATCGACGGCAATCCCGCGCCGGGCGCGACGGTCGTCATTCGCGCGGCCGACGGACGCTTTCTCGCGCGCGCGTCGTACAGCCCGCAATCGCAGATTCGCGCGCGCGTCTGGACGTTCGATGAAAGCGAGCCCATCGACCACGCGTTCTTCAAGCGCCGCGTGCAGCGCGCGCTCGGGCATCGGCGCACGATGGTCAAGGACACCGGCGCGACGCGCCTCATATTCGGCGAAGCGGACGGCTTGCCGGGCCTGATCGTCGATTACTACGTCGCGGATACCGGCGATCACGCACAGCTCGTCTGCCAGTTCATGGCGACGGGCGTCGAGTCATGGAAAGCCGCGATCGTGCAGGCGCTCGTCGATGCGACCGGTTGCGCGAACGTCTACGAGCGCTCGGACGTGTCGATCCGCCAGAAGGAAGGTCTCGAACAGACGACCGGCGTGCTCGCCGGCGACGCGCCTCCGGCGACGCTCATCGCGAACGAATGCGGCGTGCGCTATCACGTCGACGTGCGCAATGGCCACAAGACGGGCTTTTACGTCGATCAGCGCGACAACCGCGTGCTCGTTGCGCAGAACGCGCAAGGCCGCGAAGTGCTCAACTGCTTCTGCTACACGGGCGGATTCTCGCTGGCCGCGCTGAAAGGCGGGGCGACGCGCGTGGTCTCCGTCGATTCATCGGGCGAAGCGCTCGCGCTCGCGCGGGAGAACGTGAAGGCCAACAGCTTCGACGCGGAGAAAGCCGAATGGCTCGACGCCGATGCGTTCAAGACGCTGCGCCGTCTCTACGACGAAGGCCGGCGCTTCGACCTGATCGTGCTCGATCCGCCGAAGTTCGCGCCGTCGAAGGAAACCGTCGATCGCGCCGCGCGCGCGTACAAGGACATCAATCTGAGCGGCTTCAAGTTGCTGCGTCCAGGCGGCCTGCTTTTCACGTACTCATGTTCCGGCGCGATCGATGCCGACTTGTTCCAGAAGATCGTCGCGAGCGCGGCGGCCGACGCACGCGCCGATGCGCGCATCCTCAAGCGGCTCGGCGCGGGCGTGGATCATCCGTTGCTGACGGCGTTTCCGGAAGGCGAGTATCTGAAAGGGCTGCTGTTGCAAATCGCGTGATCGGCCCCAGTTAAGGGCGATTCGCGAGCGAAGGGCGCACGAAGCGTCGGCTCCGCAAATATGTTCCAATATTCGATTCCGCGCGTTCCCCGAACTTAAAAGGCGACACCATGATTCCCGTAACCATCCTGACCGGCTTTTTGGGCAGCGGCAAAACCACGCTGCTCAAGCGCATCCTGAACGAGAAGCACGGCATGAAGATCGCCGTGATCGAGAACGAGTTCGGCGAAGAGAACATCGACAACGAGATCCTCGTGCAGGAGACGAACGAGCAGATCATCCAGATGAGCAACGGCTGCATCTGCTGCACGATCCGCGGCGACCTCGCGCGCGCGCTCGAAGACCTCGCGAACCGCAAGAAGGCGGGCACGCTCGATTTCGACCGCGTCGTGATCGAAACCACCGGCCTCGCGAATCCGGGTCCGGTCGCGCAGACGTTCTTCATGGACAACACCGTCGCCGACGAATTCCTGCTCGACGCGATCATCACGCTCGTCGACGCGAAGCACGCGAATGCGCAGCTCGACCAGCACGAGGTGGTGCAGCGTCAGGTCGGCTTCGCGGATCGCCTGTTCATCACGAAATCCGATCTCGTTTCCGCCGACGAACTCGAAGCGCTGAAGCATCGCCTGCTGCACATGAACCCGCGCGCGGCGATCAAGGTCGTGAATTTCGGCGACGCAGACATCAAGGAAATTTTCGATCTGCGCGGCTTCAATCTGAACTCGAAGCTCGAGATCGATTCGGATTTCCTCGCGGAAGACGATCACGATCATGAGCACGCGCATGACCATGATCACGATCACGATCATTCGACCTGCGGTCACGACCACAGCCACGATCACGAGCACGGGCATCACCATCATCATCACGCGCATCACGACGACAAGATCAAGTCGTTCGTGTATCGCAGCGACAAGCCGTTCGATCCGAACCGCCTCGAAGACTTCCTCGGCGGCATTCTGCAGATTTATGGCGAGCGCCTGTTGCGCTACAAGGGCGTGCTCTATATGAAGGGCGTCGATCGCAAGGTCGTGTTCCAGGGCGTGCATCAGATGATGGGCAGCGATCTCGCCGGCAAGTGGATGCCGATCGAGAAGAAGAACAGCAAGATGGTGTTCATCGGCATCGAACTGCCGAAGGATCTGATCACCGACGGCCTCGACGCCTGCCTGGTGAAGTAATCCGGCATGCATCTCGCTTGGATTGCCGTGAATCACGCGGGGCGACAAAACGGGCACTGACACAGAACGCCGCCGCGAAGGGCTCGCGCGCGGCGTTTTTCATGTCCGACTTTCGGTGCGCGTATGTAGTCGCGCCCACCAAGCGTCATCGCTTTTTGCGCGTTCAGGCGTTATATTTTTGAAATTCCGGCGCAAATCGACAGGGTTTTCCGTAGGTTTAGTTGGAATTTGCGGTTCAGTTACAATACAGCCCCACTGGAGAAGGGCAGTTCCGCTGAATGCGCGTCTTCGAGGCGCTCGGCCAGCGGATCTTGGGAGAAGGGATGTCCCGTCGGGACGATGCCTCGATTTGCCGGGGGAAGGCAAATCAAGTCAAAGCACCGGGGCCGGAAATCCGGGGCCATGCGAATGCGCCCGGTCTTCCGGAGCATCATCCAATATCGGTTTCCAGAGGAGTTCGGCCCCGCATCGACGTGTCGCGTAGCCCCTAGCGTACGGATGCGCTGAATGCGGGTAACGCAAGTGCGGGCGTTGCGAAGACATCGCCCTACATTGAAGAAGCAAGCTGATGACAACGAAACTCTTGACCGAAGCCGAAATCCTGAAGATGAGCGAGAAGGACTACATGAACGAGGATCAACTCGCCTTCTTCAAGAACCGGCTCGAACAGTTGCAAGCGGACATTCTGAAGAATGCCGGCCAGACGACCGAGAACCTGCGGGAAACGGTGATCGTGCCGGACCCGGCGGACCGCGCGACCATCGAGGAAGAACATGCACTGGAACTGCGCACGCGCGATCGCGAACGCAAGCTTCTGAAGAAGGTGCAGCAGTCGCTCGCGCGCATCGAGTCCGGCGATTACGGCTGGTGCGAAGAGACCGGCGAGCCGATCGGCATTCCGCGCCTGCTCGCGCGTCCGACCGCCACGCTGTCGCTCGAAGCGCAGGAACGCCGCGAACTGCGTCAGAAGCTGTTCGGCGACTGAAATCGCTGCCGGCAGGCGAGCGTCGCGGGACCGCCCGCAACGGGGAAGACGCCGCCGCAAAAAAGTTGTGCAGAAGCAGTCGCATCGGCAAAAAGGCATCCAACGAAGGGATGCCTTTTTTGCTTTGTGCCCGGTAAAAACGGCGAGCGCCGATACCGTACGCCTTGATAAATCCGGCGTCGCCCTAAAATGAATCCGACGCGCGCCGCAAAAGCTTCATCGCGGCAAGCGCGAGCGCGGCGCCGTCCGCCTCGGGCCTCACGCCCGACGGAACCCCGCGCCGTGCACTCCATCGAATTCTCGACTGCGCGGCGGACTTTCATCGCCACGCATCGTCTGTTTATCCAAGGAACGCACATGGAACAATTTCACGGCACGACCATCGTCTCCGTGCGCCGCGACGGCAAGGTCGCGCTGGGCGGCGATGGTCAGGTGACGCTCGGCAATATCGTCATGAAAGGGGGCGCGAAGAAGGTGCGCCGCATCTATGGCGGCAAGGTGCTGGTCGGCTTCGCCGGCGGCACGGCCGACGCGTTCTCGCTGCTCGACCGCTTCGAAGCCAAACTCGAGAAGCATCAGGGCAATCTGACGCGCGCCGCCGTCGAACTGGCGAAAGACTGGCGCACCGATCGCATGCTGCGACGCCTCGAAGCCATGCTCATCACCGCCGACAAGGACAACACGCTCGTCATCACCGGCAACGGCGACGTGCTCGATCCGGAGCGCGGCATCGCGGCGATCGGCTCGGGCGGCGCCTATGCGCAGGCTGCGGCGCAGGCGCTCATTGAGAACACCGATCTCTCGCCGCGCGACATCGTCGAGAAGGCGCTGACCATCGCCGGCGACATGTGCATCTACACCAACCACAATCGCGTCATCGAGACGATCGAATAAAGGACTTTTGCGATGACCACCATGACTCCCTCCGAAATCGTCTCCGAACTCGACAAGCACATCATCGGCCAGGGGCGCGCGAAGAAGGCGGTTGCCGTCGCGCTGCGCAACCGCTGGCGCCGTCAGCAGGTCGCCGAGCCGCTGCGTCAGGAGATCACGCCGAAGAACATTCTGATGATCGGGCCGACGGGCGTCGGCAAAACCGAAATCGCGCGGCGTCTCGCCAAGCTCGCGGACGCGCCGTTCATCAAGATCGAAGCGACCAAGTTCACCGAAGTGGGCTACGTGGGCCGCGACGTGGACAGCATCGTGCGCGATCTGATCGAGATTTCCGTGAAGCAGACGCGCGAATCCGAGATGAAGAAAGTCCGCACGAAGGCCGAAGATCGCGCGGAAGACCGCATCCTCGACATTCTTCTGCCGACGGCGCGGCCGGTCGGATTCGGCGCCACGAACGCGATCGAGTCGTCGGGCAGCGAAGGCGGCGACAACGCCACGCGTCAGACTTTCCGCAAGCGCCTGCGCGAAGGCGCGCTCGACGACAAGGAAATCGAGCTCGATGTGGAAATGCCGCAAGTCGGCATGGACATCATGGGGCCGCCGGGCATGGAAGACATGACCGAACAGATTCGCTCGATGTTCGCGAACATCGGCGGCGGCAAGAAGACGCGCCGCAAGGTGAAGGTCAAGGAAGCGCTCAAGCTGCTGACCGACGAAGAAGCCAGCAAGATGCTCAACGACGAAGAGGTCAAGAGCAAGGCGGTGCAGAACGTCGAGCAGAACGGCATCGTGTTTCTCGATGAGATCGACAAGATCGCGTCGCGCAGCGAGACGGGCGGCGCCGAAGTCTCGCGCGCGGGCGTGCAGCGCGACCTGCTGCCGCTCGTCGAAGGCACGACCATCAACACGAAGTATGGGATGATCAAGACCGATCACATCCTGTTCATCGCGAGCGGCGCGTTTCATCTCGCCAAACCGAGCGATCTGATTCCCGAACTGCAGGGGCGCTTTCCGATTCGCGTCGAGCTGGATTCGCTGTCCGTCGGCGATTTCGAATCGATCCTGAATTCGACCGATGCGAGTCTCGTCAAGCAGTACAAGGCGCTGCTGGCGACCGAAGGCGTCGAGCTCGACTTTGCGGAAGACGGCATCCGGCGTCTCGCGGAAATCGCGTTTTCGGTGAATGAGAAGACCGAGAATATCGGCGCGCGGCGGCTTTATACGGTGATCGAGAAGCTGCTCGAAGAAGTGTCGTTCGCGGCGGGCAATCATGCCGGCAAGCCTGTGCGAATCGACGCGCCGTATGTGGAACGCGCGCTCGGCGATGTGGCGCAAGACGAGGATTTGTCGCGCTACGTGCTGTAACGGCGGCGGAATCGTCTACGAGAAACCGGGCCACGCGCCCGGTTTTTTTCGCGCTGACGTTTCGAACACGCAAAAACCACGGACGAAAAAAAGCCCGCCTTAGTGGGCGGGCTGAATCCATATCAGGAGGAGACATGGAGGAGACAGTTCCAATTATACACAGCCACTTGATGCGACGCAATAGAAATTTCGGTAAAAACCCCTATGGCGTCCCTTTGTGGTATCTGAGCGTCACTTTTCGGATTTCGCGGACCGATGACAGAGCAAGAATCGGCGCGTAACCTCAGTTGGGCGGCTCTACAGTGGTCACGTACCCAAGAGCCATCGAGGTCGTCATGAAAACCGTCACGAACCCTGTTTTTTCCTCCGATGAAAGCCGCTGGCAAGCCGTCGTCGATCGCGACGAGCGCGCCGACGGTGCCTTCTTCTTCGCCGTTCGCACGACCGGCGTGTTTTGCCGACCGTCGTGCGCGTCGCGTGCGCCGCGTCGCGAGAACGTCGAATTCTTTCCGACGACCGACTCCGCCGAACAAGCCGGATACCGCGCGTGCAAGCGCTGCCAGCCGACGAGCCTGCCGCGCGAACTCGCGATCGTCGAGCGCGCATGCAAGGTGCTCGACGCCGATCCGCAGCAACGCATGACGCTCGCGCAATTGAGCGACGCCGTGCACGTCAGCCCGTTTCACCTGCAGCGCCTGTTTTCGCGAATCGTCGGCATTTCGCCGCGTCAGTATCAGGCGGCGCAGCGTGCCGGCGTGCTGCGCGATGCGTTGCAGCGCGGCCGCGACGTCACGCGCGCGACGCACGACGCCGGTTTCGGCTCGCCGTCGCGCATGTACGAGGCCGTGCCCGCGGAACTCGGCATGACGCCGTCCGCGTATAAGCGTCAGGGCGCTGGGCTGACCGTGCGTTACGCGACCGCCGCGACGCCGCTGGGTGCCGTGCTCATCGCCGCGACCGACATGGGCGTCTGCAAGATCGCATTCGGCGACGACGCGCCCACGCTCGTCAATCAGCTCGCCGCCGATTTCGCGCAGGCCGAACGCGTCGAGGATGCCGCGAAACTGGAGCCGTTCATCGCGCAGATTCGCGCGTATCTGCAAGGCACGCGCGAGCGCTTCGATTTGCCGCTCGACATCGGCGCGACCGCATTTCAACGGCGCGTGTGGGACGCGTTGCGGCGCATCCCGTATGGGCAGACGCGCAGTTACACCGAGATCGCCGAATCGCTCGGCGCGCCGCGCGCGGTGCGGGCGGTGGCGAATGCGTGCGCGTCGAATCCGGTGGCGCTCGCGATTCCGTGTCATCGCGTCATCGGCAAGGATGGCGCGATCGCCGGCTATCGCTGGGGCACGCCGCGCAAGGAAACGCTGCTCGAAACCGAACGCGCGCGTAACGAAACCAACAAGGTTGCATGAAGCAGGCGCGCTCGCCGTCGACATGACGCGCGAGCGCTTCAATGTCCTCGCGAGCCGCTCCAAGCGGCTCCAAAGCGCACCGCCGCGTATTCCGCGGATCTCCCGCGCATCTCCCGCGAATCTCCCGAAAAACCCGCAATCCCTTGCCTGATATGGGCCCAAGCACGCCTTACACCGAGATGTTAAAGTGCCCGCTACCCTAAAAATACGACCGCGCGCACACGCGCTCGCGCTCCTCGCAGAACGCTTCAATGGCAAACAAGAATCCCGCTCACACCAAGGCCGGCGCTTTCGAGCGCAGGCTTGCCGCGCTCGCGTCCGGTCCGCATGCCGACGCGTTGCGCCAAGGCTTGCGCGGCATCGAAAAAGAAAGCTTGCGCGTGACGCCGCAGGGCAAGCTGGCGATGACGCCGCATCCGCGCTCGTTCGGCTCCGCGCTGACGCATCCGCTCATCACGACCGATTACTCCGAGGCGCTCGTCGAGCTCATCACGCCCGCCGAATCGGATGTGGCGATCACGCTCGATCGCCTCGACGCGCTGCATCGCTTCGCTTACGCGCACATGGGCGACGAGTTGCTGTGGAACAATTCGATGCCCAACTCGCTGCCGCCCGAGGACGAGATTCCGTTCGGCTATTACGGCACGTCGAACATCGGCATGTTGAAGACGGTGTACCGGCGCGGCCTCGCGCTGCGCTACGGCCGCACGATGCAATGCATCGCGGGCATCCACTACAACTATTCGCTCGATGAAAACGTATGGCGCGCCTGGCAGGCGCTCGATGCGACGAGCACGCTGTCCGCGAAAGACTTTCAGTCCGAGCGCTACTTCGCGCTGATCCGCAATTTCCGCCGCACGAGTTGGCTCCTGATGTATCTGTTCGGCGCGTCGCCGGCGCTGAACAAGCGCTTCGTCGCCGGCAAGAAGCATCATCTGGAAACGTTCGATGCCGACACGTTCTATCTGCCGCACGCGACCAGCCTTCGCATGAGCGATCTCGGATACACCAACAATCCCGCCCAGGCCGATCTGCTGCCGAGCTACGACAATCTCGACGCGTATCTCGACGTGCTCGCCAAAGCCGTGAGCCAGCCGTATGCGCCGTATGAAGCCATGGGCACGCAGCGCGACGGCGAATGGGTGCAGATCAACACGAACGTGCTGCAGATCGAAAACGAGTTCTACTCGACGATCCGCCCGAAGCGCGTCACGCATTCGGGCGAACGTCCGCTGCATGCGCTGGCCGAGCGCGGCGTGCAGTACATCGAAGTGCGCTGCCTCGACATCGATCCGTTCGTGCCGACGGGCATCTCGCTCGAAACCGCGCGCTTTCTCGATGCTTATCTGCTCTATTGCGCACTGGAAGACAGCCCGCTGTTGCCGCCCGGCGCGAGCATCGAAGCCAACGCGAATTTCATGACGGTGTCGAAGGAAGGGCGCAAGCCGGGTCTCGCGCTGCAACGCGACGGCGCAAGCGTGCCGATGCAGCAATGGGCCGAAGAACTCTTCGATGCAATCGAACCGGTCGCGAAGACGCTCGACACGCTAAACGGCAACGGCGATCACACGCGCGCGCTGGAAGCGCTGCGGCCGCGCATCGCCGATGCGTCGCTCACGCCGTCCGCGCGCGTGCTGCAAACGATGCGCGACAAGCAGCAAACCTTCGACGAGTTCGCGCTCGATCTCAGCGCGCGTCACGCGGAAGATTTTCGTGCGCGTCCGCTTTCCGTCGCAGAAGAGCGCGTGATGAACGAGCTTGCGGCAAAATCGCTTGTGGAACAGGCGGTCGTCGAAAGCAGCGACACCGAAACGTTCGACGCCTTCGTTGCGGCGTATCAGGTCTACAAGCTGAACCCCGCGAACGCGTGAGGCGATTTTTCCGCTGCGGTGTCAGCACGCGGCGGCAATTGTTTCCGGCTTATGCAACAGAGGGAAACGCGTCATCACATCATCCGATTTGAGGGGTCAAAATATGGCCGACTTTTCGACGATCGGGGGAGTAATGAAGAAGAAGTACTTCGCCGCCGCCGCGCTTGGGGCTGCATGGCTCGCCCTTTTTAGCGGCTGCGCCGTGCAAGACCAGGTCAGCAGCACGACGATGGAGCAGGCCACGCAACCGCTCACCTGCATGAGCAAGCCGGAATGCGACGCGTGGTGGGCGCGCGCCCAGGTCTGGGTGACGAACCATTCCGAATACAAGCTGCAGACCGTCACCGATTCGATCATCCAGACGGCGGGGCCGTCGAGCGGCAAGCGCGCGCTCGCGTATCAGATCACCAAGACGCCGACCAACGAAGGCACCGCGACGATCGGTTTCGCCGCGCATTGCGATAATCCGCTCGGCTGCCAGCCGAATCCGTGGCAGGCGGGCGCGGATTTCAAGCAGTTCATCAAGAACGGCCCCGGACTGCGCAAGACCGAAACGCCGCAAGCCACGCAGACCCCGCCTGCACCCGCGCCGAGCGGCGTGCAGGTCAGCCCGCTGGATCAGCCGGTCCCGCTCAATCTGGAAAACCAGCCGGGGCAGTCGGTCACGCCGCTCACGCCTCAGTAGTTCAGTGTCCCATCGAGGCTGACGCGCCCTTCTTCGGCCGCGTCAGCCAGACCATCGCGGCCAGCACGAGGAACGCATAGAACGAAATGCGGAAGAAGTCGTTGGTCGACATCATGTACGCCTGCGCCGACACCACGCGATCCAGTTGCGCGGTCAGCGCCTGTCCCGACAAGCCGAGTCCCGACAGCAGGTCCGAATACGCGTTCGTGCCCGCCGAATAAGGCGTGACCGATTCGGTCAGACGCGCGTGATGGCGGATCATGTCGTTTTCCCAGAACGTCGTGCTGACCGCCGTGCCGATCGCGCCCGACAGCGTGCGCAGGAAGTTCGACAGGCCCGCGGCGCCCGCGAGCCGTTCGTCGGAGACGCTGGAGAGCGTGATCGTCGTCATCGGCACGAAGAAGCACGCGACGCCGATGCCCTGAATCAAGCGCGGATAGATGATCTGGTCGAACGGCGTATCGAGCGTGAAGGTCGAGTTCCAGTGCGACACGAACGCGAACGTGAGGAACGCGAAGCTCGCGACCACGCGCAAATTCAGCCGATGCATGTTCTGCCCGATGATCGGCGACAGCACCAGCGCGAGAATCCCGACCGGCGCGGTGGCGAGACCCGCGAGCCACGGCGTGTAGCCGAGCACGGTCTGCAACCACAACGGCAACACGACGACCGAGCCGAAGAACGCGAGAAAGCCGAGCGACGTGATGAGCACGCCCATCGCAAAGTTGCGGTCGCGAAAGAGCGAAAGGTCGATCACCGGTTCCTTCTCGGTCAACTCCCACGCGAACATGAACGCGAGCGAGACCGCCGACACGATCGCCAGCGTCACGATGAAGTTCGAGTTGAACCAGTCGTGATCCTTGCCGAGGTCGAGCATCATCTGCAGGCTCGCGACGCCGATCACGAGCAGCGCCAATCCGACACCGTCGATGCGCTGCTGCGTCGTCTTCGTCTCGTGGCCGCGCAGCAGGAAGTACGCGATCGCCGCCGAGAACACGCCGATCGGCACGTTGATATAGAAGATCCACGGCCAGGTGTAGTTGTCGGTGATATAGCCGCCCATCACCGGGCCGAAGATCGGCGCGACGATCACGGTCATCGCCCAGAGACCGAGCGCGAGGCCGCGCTTTTCGGGCGGATAGCTGCGCATGAGGATGGTTTGCGACAGCGGGACCATCGGGCCGGAGACGAGGCCTTGCAGCAGCCGGAACGCGATCAGCGATTCGAAGTTGTGAGCCAGCCCGCACAGCGCCGACGCGATCGAAAACAGCAGCACGGAAATCGTGAAGAGCTTCACCTCGCCGACGCGCCGCGCGAGCCAGCCGGTCAACGGCACCGCAATCGCCGAAGCGACCGAGTACGACGAAATGACCCACGTGCCTTCGCTCGTCGCGACGCCGAGGCTGCCCGAAATGGTCGGCACGGCGACGTTCGCAATCGACGTGTCGAGCACTTCCATGAAGGTGCCGAGCGCGAGGCCCATCGTCAAAAGGGCGAGGATGCCGCCCGTGAGCGGCACGGGCGCGGGTGGCGTGGCGGGCGTGCCCGCGGCGGATGTAGACATTGACGGTTTCTCCGGCGCGCGGCGCTCGAAACGCGCATCGCACGCAAACTATTTCTTGTCGCGGCATTCTCTGCTCAGACAGTGAAATCGGTGCAGAAATGCAGGTTAATTCCGATGAATCAGGGCAAGTCGTCGTCGAGCATGCATGGCGCGCAGTCGCCCATCGGCGTATTGCCGACGATGCGCGCGAGCATCGCGATCAGCAGATCCAGCTCGGCGCGGGTAAAGCCGTGCAACTGCTCGTTGAGCACGGCCGCGCCGATCACCGGCAAACGCGCCGCCGCGTCACGTCCGCGCTCCGTCAGACTGAGTTCGACGATTCGCCGGTCCACTTCGCTACGCGCGCGGCTGACGAAACCCTTCTTCTCGAGCCGGTCGAGCATGCGCGTCATCGAGCCGCTGTCGTACGACAGCTCGCGCGACAGTTCCAGCGGCGTGCGCGCCCGCCCCGACGCGAGCAGCAGAATCACGCCGATCTGCGGCGACGTGAGTTCGAGCGGCTTCAACGCCTGATCGGTTCGCATGACGAGCACGTTGCGCGCCTTCGCGAGGTAGTAGCCGAGGCTCGTTTCGAGCTGGATCGTCGCGGGATCGTAAAGCGGTTCGCCGTTCATGCGATATCGGTCAAACCGCGGATGCAAAAGTGTGACACTGCGCCGCGTCTCCTAAAGGCAACAATTGCGAAAAGCAATCAGCAGTATCTTGAAAAGTAGTTGCACAGTCAATATTATTCTATGCAACGAGTTACGCGCTTCATGCGCCGCCCGAGACCATGTTCTGACCGCCCGCCGTCGCTCGCCGACGCCCGAAGGACCTTTCGATGACCCGCTTTGTCCGTACCGCCCGCCGACGCTTCGGCCCCATCAGCAGCAAGATCGCCGACGCCTCCCGTCACTTCGTCCCGCCGAAGCTGAGTTCGTGGAAACTCGCGTTGTATCTGATCGTGTTCCTGCTGCCGGGCGGATCGTTCGTCGTCTTGGGCATGGGATGGTTCGAGAACCGTCAGCGTCGCAAGGCGGCGGCCGCGCCCGCGAAAGCGCCGGCGCGACCGTTGCTCTCGGCGCCCTGCTCGCCGTGTCCCGGTAGCGGACGATAATCGTCACCGTAACGCGTCGTAACCGATTCCACCCGCTGCGTAACACCCGCCTTACGGCGAACCCGTTACGCTAACGTCTGCCTGACGCGCGCGCCGCACGAGCGCCCGTCGCGTTCCGTTACCATTTCGGCTTGCCGCGTCCGTCATATCGAACGGCGCGGCGCCGACAGGAATTCCGACAAGCAGATGCCGTATCGCCCCGCCTTTCCCGCTTCCGCCGCCGCGCGCCTGACCACGACGGCGCTCGCCGCCATGCTCGCGATGTTCATCGCCGGCTGTGCTGTCGGGCCCGATTATCAGCGCCCGACGACGGCGGTCCCGGCCAGCTACAAGGAAGCGCCCGAAGGCTGGAAAGTCGCCCAGCCCGCCGACCAGGCCGATCGCGGCGCATGGTGGAGCATCTATCGCGACGAGCGCCTCGACGATCTCGAAGCGCGCCTGAATCAATCGAACCAGACCATCGCGCAATACGCGGCCGCGTATCGTCAGGCACGCGCGCTCGTCGGCGAGGCGCGCGCGGCGTATTTCCCGACGATCGGCGCATCGGCTTCGGCGGCGCGTTCGGGAACGGGCGCGGGCAACCGGTCGACCAGCAGCTCCAGCCTCGGGCAGACGGGTGCCGTCACCAACCAGTTCAGCCTTGCGCTCGACGCATCGTGGGAACCGGATCTGTGGGGCAGCGTGTCGCGCACGGTCTCCGCGCAAAAGGCCGGCCAGGAAGGCGCCGCCGCCGATCTCGCCAACGCGCGGCTGTCCGCGCAGGCCACGCTCGCGCAAACCTATTTCCAGTTGCGCTCGCTCGACGCGCAGCAAAGGCTCCTCGACGACACCGTCGCGGCCTACGAGCAATCGCTCAAGCTCACGCAGAATCAGTACGCGCAGGGCATCGTCGCGCGTTCGGACGTGATTCAGGCGCAGACGCAGTTGCAGTCGGCGCAGGCATCGGCCATCGATAACGGCGTCGCGCGCGCGCAATACGAACATGCGATCGCGGTGCTCGTCGGCGAGGCCGCTTCCACGTTTTCGATTCCGCCGATTCCGCTCGACGCCACGCCGCCGACCGTTCCCGTGCAGATGCCATCCGCGATTCTCGAGCGCCGGCCCGACATCGCGTCGGCGGAACGCAAGGCCGCGGCGGCGAACGAGCAGATCGGCATCGAAATGGCCGCGTACTTCCCGACGCTCACGCTCTCCGCGCAAGGCGGCTTCGAAAGCTCGGTGCTGTCGCAATTGCTGCGCGCGCCGTCGCGCTTCTGGACGCTCGGGCCGGACATCGCCGCGACCATTTTCGACGGCGGCCTGCGCTCCGCGCGCACCGAAGCCGCGCGCGCGACTTACGACCAGAACGTCGCGACGTATCGGCAGACGGTGCTGACCGCGTTCCAGGACGTCGAAGACAATCTCGCGTCGCTGCGCATTCTGGAGAAGGAAATCGTCGTGCAGCAGCAGGCCGTGGAATCGGCGCAGCAGGCGCTCGCGATCATCAACAATCAGTACAAGGCGGGAACGGTCGCGTTCATCAGCGTGCTGACCGCGCAGACGACCGCATTCACCGCGCAGCAGAAGCTCGCGAACATCGCGGGACAGCGGATGGTGTCGTCGGTCGGACTGGTGAAGGCGCTCGGCGGCGGCTGGGATGTCGGGCAGATGGATCGCGAAACGGGCGCGGTTCAAGCGCCCGCGCCCGCGTCGAGTCCGGCGCAAACCGCCAGCCGCTGATCAACGCATGAAGGTCAGGGCGACCGTGTCCGGATCGGTGTGACGGCCGAGCAGGTTGAGCAGACCCGCGAGGTTTTCCCGCTGATCCGGCGCGGCCGTCGCCGTGCCTTGGAACGACGTCGATTCCGGTGAGATCGCGCCGTTGCCGGTGAGCATCAGCGGACCTTTGCTCGTCGAAAGATCGATGGTCGCGGACGCGCCCTGCGCCTGCAACGCGACGCGATACGAACCGAGCGGCTTCACGCGCGAGACGCGCGAAGCCATGTCATCGAGCGTGACGACCACTTGCCCGTACGCATTGCGGTTCAGTAGGCGGAACTCCGTCCACGAGAGCCGCACGCTGCCGTCGAAATCGAGCGTATTGAACGGCGCGCCGAGGCCCGAGAGCAACGTCGCGGGCACGGCGATCTGGCCGGCGGTGATGACCGCGCCGCGCGTGGTGGCGTCGACGATCACGGCATCGGGCATCGCTTCGGTCTGACGCATGGTCATGTGAACGCGGCCGGTGAAGAGCGGCAGAAACGCCGTCGTCCATTCGATGCGCCCCGGCAAGAGCGTCGCGCCCGCGCCGTCGCTGCCCGCGGCGAGCATCAGCGTGGCCGAGCCGCTCCACAGCGAGCCCGCCGGATCGACCAGATTCACATGGCCGCCCGTTGCCTTCGAGAACTGCGGCACGATCCACGCGGCGGGCATCATCGCGAGCAGCGTGCCGGCGACCGAAATCACGATCACGAAAAGCGCCGGCAACGCGAGCCGGATTCGTCGCGTCCAGTAACTCATTTCGTGCCGGCCGGTTGCAGCGATGCCGTCAGATCGACCTGGCCATCCGGCTTCAGCGCCGTGACGTGCGCCTCCGAGACCTGCACCTTGAACTGCTTGCGGGCGTCGTCGAGCCACGCCGTCCAGTTCGGAAAGGACGCGTTCTTCAACTGAATCTGCACCGCCGCGCCGATCACCTGAACCTGCGTCGGCTGCATGCCGTTGTCGGCGAGCGACTTCGCGAGCGCATCGCGCAACGCGGCGCCGGTCGGCATCACGCCTTCGGCGGCGGGCGCGAGCGAGCGCGCGTCGTTGGCCTGCGCGGTCATCGTCGCGAGCTGGCGCTGCATCGTCGGCAGCGATTCGCGCAGCCGCGCGCGGCCTTCATAGGCGGGCGCCCACAGCACGAGATAGACGAGCGCGAGCCCGACCGCGATGCCGCCCCACATGAGAATGGTCTTCTCGCGCGGCGTGCGCGCTTCCCAGAATTCCGACAGGGAACGTCCGATTTCCGCTTTCATTGGCCGCTCCTGATCGTCCATTTGCCTGTGTTCGTATCGATCGATCCGTTCAGGCCGTTCGCGGCGAGGCGCTTCGAAAGATCGGGATCGACCTTCGTCTCCGGCTTGAAGGTCACTTCCAGCCGACGCTCGCGATAATCGAGCCCCGCGACGCCGTTCACCGGCACCGGACCGAGCGAGCGCGCGAGGCCGTCGGCGAGCGACAGGAAATCCGACGGCGACAGCTCGCCCGATGCCACGCGCAGACGATCGAGATTGCGCGTCATCTGGTCGGGCGCATCGAGCACGGTCGTCGTCTTCGGGAAGGCGTTGAGCAGGAGCTCGGTTTCCTGCGCGCTGATCGCGTCGCGCTGACGCGCAAGCTGCAGCCATTGCACGTTGATGCCGATGATCGACACGACCACCGACGCCGCCACGAGCGCGATCGGCACGCGCAGACGCCGCATCGTCGCGCGGTCGAGCCGCCACGGTTGCGCGGCGAATTCGAACTGGCACAGGTCGAAGCGGCACGCGAGCGCGTTGCGCGCGAGCGCCTCGAACGTGATCGGATGCGCGCCGGCGATGGCCGCCGCAGCATTGCGCGAACCGGACAAGCGCGGTTCGTCGCCGGGCAGATCGGCGAGCGAATAAAGCGTCACGGGTTGATCGCCGGCGAGCGCGGCGAGCGTTGCCTCGATCGAATCGGCGGGCAGCGCGAGTCCTTCGCCGAGCGCCGCGCGTTCGCCGCGCGCAATCGCCACCTCGATGCGCGGCGCGCCGAGCGCGGCGGGCGAGGGCGCGGCCATTTCGCCGATCAGCGCGGGCGCGGTCGACACGACATGACCGAGCAGCCCCGCGATAAACGGCTGCGGCGGCGCTTCGATCTCTTCGGCTTCGCCGGTTTCATCGAATGGCACGGCGGCCGGAACCGGCAGGCAGCGCATCGCGGGCACGGCCTTCAGATTGCGATGCCCCGCGCCCGAAAACGCGCCGACCACGAAGCGGAACCAGCCGCGATCGATCACGCCGACGACGCGCTTGCCATCGGCGAGGGCGACCGGATCGACGGCGATGTGGCACGTCTGCGGATCCTGGATCAGCTGATCCTCGACGACGTTCGGCAGCGCCTGCCGCAAGCGCGGCCCCTTGAGTGGCGGCACGGCAGCGGCGAGCAGAAGCGTGTCGCGCGCAGCGACGATCAGCACGGTCGCACTCGCGCGCGGCAACAGCCCGATCGCCGCGCGGCCGATGCGTTGCGGCTCGCCGCGCTTGTCGAGCAGCAGAAACGGCAGATCCGGCAGATGCCACTCTTCCGAACGCACCGCGGGATCGCGCGGCGGTAACAAAACGATCAGTGTGCTCAAAGGCCACTTCCTCTCATCAATAACAGCGCATCGGTTCTACAGCGAATCACGCGTGTAGACGATGCGCGTCGTATGCGTCGTCGGATCGCGATACACGAGCGTCGTGCGCTCCAGTTGCGCGCGCTCGTGTTCGACGCGCCCGTGGATCACGAAATACTTCGTCGTGACGTCCATCTCGTTCGAATCGATCGAGACCGTCTTGACGCCCGCGCCGGTCAGCGCGAGTTGCACGTTGCCGATGTCGTGAAAGAACACCGTCTCGCGGCGCGCGACGAACGCTTGTCCCTGCGACAGATTCATGCCCGGGATCAGCGCGGCGATCACTTCGGCGGGCGCGGTATTCATGTTGACGGCGGTCGTCGTCGGCAGCACGGTGACGAACGGCCTCAGCTTCGCGACCGCTTCCGCGGAAAAACCCGGCACGTCGAGCAGCGAATCGACGGTGATCATCTGCAAGGGCGCGACCGGCGCGTTGCTGTCCGGGTCCTTCAGGCCGGGATCGTCGGTGAAATTGCCGCCGCCGGCCGCGCCGCCGCCCTGCGCGATCGCCGCGAGCGTCGTCGATTCGTTGTTCTGGCCGCTCGCCGTGGTCGCGCTGTTGCCCGTTTGCGTCTGGAAGCGCGTTGCGGAGCGCGCGAGGCCGGCGCGCATCTGCAGCGCGACCGTCTTCGCGAGCGAACCGTTGATGCCGAGCATCGTCAGCAGCCGCTGAAACGCCTGAATCTGCGCGACGTTGATCGTCAGCACGCCGGGCGTCGGCGTCGACACCAGATTGCGCAGGTTGAATTTCGCCTGCGCGTCCTCGATCGAGCCGGACAGATACGTCGACGCGCCTTGCTGCGCGCGCACTTCGCCGATCTGCCCGAGAAAATCCGACAGCTTCGTCCGCGCGATCGGCACGCCCCACACGCCGCCGAGATACGTGACCGTCGGCGAAGTATCGGCTTCCGAGCGCAGGATGAGACGCGTCCAGTCGAGCGCGCTGCGCGAAATCCATTGCGCCTGCGCGAGCAGCCGCTGATTCTCGATGCGCCGAATCTGCACCTGCTGACGCCACAGCATGCCCGAGACGAGAATCGCCGTGAGCGATACGACGAGGAGCGCGCTGATGATCGCGACGCCGCGCTGCTTCTTCCGGTTCGGAGCGCGCATGTTCATTCTCCGACCAGAAAGACGCGCGTGATCGGCGTCGCCAGCGTGCGCGCGCCGACCGCGACCTGAACGCCCGACACGGCGCGCGCCAGCGGCGCGTTGCCCAGTTGCGGCACTTTCAGGTTGTTGTCGTTCTGGTTGATCTGCGCGAACACGTCGCCCATGCGCGTCGTCCAGCCTTTTTCCGGAATGTAGACGCGCGTCGCGAGCGACGCCACGCCGCCCATCAGCGGAATCGATGTCCAGCCGTCGCCCGAATCGCCCGACTGCAACGCGCGCCGCACTTCGCCGACATTCGACAGCGGCGGCGATGCATAGCGCACGATCCGCCCGTTCGACAGCCTATAGCGCACCACTTGCAGACGCGGCGCCGTACCGGGCGCGAAGACGCCGCGCACGATCTGCAGCGAGCCATTGCCGATCTGCACGGCGGGCTGGCCGGCTTCGTCGTCGGTTGCGGCCTGGCGCGCGTCGATACGCATCTGGTCGAACAATTGCGCGACGATGCGCTCGTCCTGCATCGCGTTCTCGATGGTCGCACGGCCGCGAATCACCGAATCGAGCCCGCGCCACGACAGCACCGCGAGCACCGCGAGAATCGCGATGGCGATCAGCATTTCCAGCAGCGTGAAACCGCGCTGACTGGCGCGGCGGTCAGAGCGAGCGGTTCGTTTCATTCGCCACCACCGTGACCATTTGCGCCAGATAGCCGGAGCGGCCCGGCGTCGTGACCAGCATCTCGACGCGCCGGAAAATCGGATTGGGCGTCTGGCTCACGCGCTGCGTGCACGAGAGTTTCAGATTGCCCTGCGAGCAGTCGAACGTGCGCGAGCCGATCGCCGGAAACTGATGCGAGAGCCTGAGCTGCGCGAGTTCGTTGTCCGCGCTCCAGCCCGCGAGCAGCCGCCGATGCAGCTCCGCTTCGCCCGTCGCGAGCGAGCCGACCGCGCGCACCGAGGCGGCGAGCGCCACCGCGATGATCGCCAGCGCGACGAGCACTTCGATCATCGTGAAGCCGCGTTGATGACGACGCTGGCGCATCACTGCACCTGATAGCGGCCGTTGCCGCTGCCGACGATCGTCACGCGGCCTACCGCCGAGAACAAGGTGATTTCCATGGGCGAGTCGATGGCCTCCGTGCCGAACACGAGCCGGCCCGCCGTTTTGTCCGAATCGAGGAACTGGATGGATACGCCGGTCACGCCGCCTTCCCAGCGCCGCTGACGCAGGAGTTCGTCGCGCAACGGACGCCAGCCGTCCTCGGTGCGGATGTCGAAGCGATACCCGCCGTCGATGGGCTGCCACGCGATCGGCCGCGCGCGCACCTGCGCTTCGTCGCCCGCCGATTCGAACAGCAGCGCGAGACGCTGCGCTTCTTCCTTCAGATCGGTGCGCGGGTTGCGGGTGAGTTGCAGCGACGCGAGCGACACGAGCAGGCCCG
Organism: Caballeronia zhejiangensis; assembly: GCF_000698575.1. Lineage (GTDB taxonomy): Bacteria > Pseudomonadota > Gammaproteobacteria > Burkholderiales > Burkholderiaceae > Caballeronia > Caballeronia zhejiangensis. The sequence continues at coordinate 88,525 of NZ_JFHD01000014.1, read as the reverse complement.
CGATCACCAGCACGACGAGCATTTCGAGCAGCGTGAAGCCTGCCTGACGCCGCGCCGCCGAATGCCCGTTCACGATTCAAGCCGCCGATTTACTGCCAGGAGCCGACGTCGGCATCGTTGCCTTCGCCGCCGGCCTTGTTGTCCGCGCCGTAGCTGAACACGTCGACTTCGCCGTGCACGCCCGGATTCAGATATTGATACTGGCCGCCCCACGGATCGGCCGGCAGGCGCTCGAGATAGCCGCCGTCTTTCCAGTTGTTCGGCACCGGCTCGGTCGTCGGCTTTTCGATCAGCGCGCGCAGGCCTTGCTCTTGCGTCGGATAACGGCCGTTATCGAGGCGATACAGCTTCATCGCCTGCATGATGGTGCCGATGTCCTGCTTCGCGGCGACGCGGCGCGCCTCGTCCGGGCGGCTCATGATCTTCGGCACGATCAGCGCGGCGAGAATGCCGAGAATCGCGATCACGACCATGATTTCGATCAGCGTGAAGCCGCGCTGGCGGCGTCCTTGCGCCTGAGCTTGTTGAATTCGCATGCGGCGTTGGGTCCACAATTGCATGACTGCTACCTCTTGAATTGAAAATATTGTTTCCGGGTCTTGCCCGGTGATTACAAAAATCGCGCGGCTTTCCGCCTTGCCGAAGCCGCCGGTCATTCTATCGATCCGCTTTCGTCGCGTGATTCGGCCGCAAGCGAGGCATCGCGTCGCGTTCAGCGCACCCAGATCGTCGGGCCGGGCGGATTCTGCGGCAGGAAAATCTCCGACTTGACGCCGTTGCGCTCGATGATGATCGAGCGCGCGCGCACTTCCGAAAGCTTCACGCCTTGCGTGAGCGGACCGCCCAGCGACACGGCTTTCGCCGCCTCGCCGCCGTAGCTCACGATGGCCGCCGCGCCGCCCTGCAGCGCGAGAATGCCGAACAGATGCACGTCCGAATTGGCCTGACGCTCCAGCCGTCCGCCGAAAATGGTCGCAGCCTGCCCGACCGACGGCTGGCGCGTCGCCGCCGCGGCGGGCAGCGGCGCGGTTTGCCGCGAAGTCAGCGTGACGACCCAATACGTCACCGTCACGCAAAAGAGCGCGAGCGCGGCGAGCGTCAGTAAGCGAGTTTGAAGGGCGTTCATCACTGCACCAGATTATTCAGTTCGATGATCGGCAGCATCACCGCGAGCACGATCACGAGCACGACGCCGCCCATCGCAAGGATAAGCAGCGGTTCGAGCAGGCTCGTGAGGAACATCGTGCGGCGTTCGAGTTCGCGCGCTTCGCCTTCGGAAGCGCGGTCGAGCATCGTGGTGACGTCGCCGGTCGCTTCGCCCGAGCGGATCAGGTGAACCAGCACCGGCGGAAACGTCTTCGTGTTGCCGAGCGCGCGCGACAGCGACGAGCCTTCGCGCACGCGCACGATGGCGTCGTCGACGTTCTCGCGCATCGCCGTGTTGCTGAGCGTTTCGCCCGCGGCCTGCAGCGCGCGCAGGATCGGCACGCCGGCGGCGGTGAGGATCGCGAGCGTGCTGGCGAAGCGCACGGTGTTGTAGCCGCGCACCAGCTTGCCGATGAGCGGCGCGCCCAGCAGCCAGCGGTCGAACGACATGCGCGGCCCGGGCCGCGCGAGAATCGTCTTCACGAGCCACGCGAAAATCACGACGCCGATCAGCACGGCCCACCAGTAACTTCGGACGAAGGCGGAGAGCGCCATCATCATGACGGTCAGGAAGGGCAGCGCCTGCTTCGTGCTCGCGAACACGTTCACGACCTGCGGCACGACGTAACTCAGCAGGAACGTGACGATGCCGAACGCAATGATCGTCACGATGCCCGGATACGTGAACGCCAGAATGATCTTCTGCTTCAGCGCATTACGCTGTTCGATGTAGTCCGCGAGACGCGACAGCACGAGGCCGAGCTTGCCGGTATGCTCGCCCGCCGCGACGAGCGCGCGGTAAATCTCCGGAAAGTCCTTCGGATGCTGCGCGAGCGCGTTGGCGAACGAATGGCCGCCGAGCACTTCGGCGCGGATCGCGGCCATCAGTTCGCGGATGTAATCGCGCTCGGATTGCTCGGTCAGCACCGCGAGCGTCTCGCCGAGCGGCAAGCCCGCGATCAGAAGACTCGCGAGCTGACGCGTGAGAATCGCCTGTTCGCGCTGCGACAGCCGCCGCCCGAGCGACAGGCGCTGCTGGCGCTCGCCGCGCGTGCGCGAGCCCGCCGCCTCGACGACGAGCGGTGTCAGCCCTTGCGTGCGCAACTGGCTGCGCGCGGCGCGGGCGCTGTCGGCGTCGAGCACGCCTTTTTGCGTCTTGCCCGCGTGATCGATCGCCTCGAAACGGAATGCCGGCATCTGCTTATTCTCCGCCCGTCACGCGCAACACTTCTTCCAGCGACGTCACGCCGGCCGCGAGCCAGCGATCGCCGTCCTCGCGCAGCGTGCGCATGCCTTGCTTGCGGCCCGCTTCGAGAATCTCGGCATCGGCCGCATTGCGATGGATGAGCGGGCGGATCGCGTCGTCGATCAGCAGCAGCTCATAGACACCGCGACGGCCGACATAACCCGACTGGCCGCATCGGTCGCAGCCGACCGGATGGTAATGCTTCGTGCCGTCTTCCTCGACGCGCTCTTCCTTGCACACCGGACAGAGCTGGCGCACGAGCCGCTGCGCCAGAACGCCGAGCAGCGACGACGCGAGCAGATACGGCTCCACGCCCATGTCGGTGAGACGCGTGACGGCGGAAGCGGCATCGTTCGTGTGCAAAGTGGCGAGCACGAGGTGGCCGGTGAGCGACGCCTGCACCGCGATCTGCGCGGTCTCGAGATCGCGGATTTCACCGATCATGATGATGTCCGGATCCTGACGCAGAATCGACCGCAACGCGCGCGCGAACGTCATGCCGATGCGTTCGTTCACCTGCGTCTGGCCGATGCCCGACAGGTCGTATTCGATCGGATCTTCCACCGTCATGATGTTGGTGGTCGTCGTCTCGAGGCGCGACATCGACGCGTACAGCGTGGTCGTCTTGCCGGAGCCGGTCGGGCCGGTCACGAGCACGATGCCGTGCGGGCGGCCGATCAGCTTGTCGAACTGGACGAGCGTGTCGCGCGCCATGCCGAGCGTTTCGAGATTCAGGCGTTGCGCGTCCTTTTCCAGGAGACGCAGCACCGCGCGCTCGCCGTGGCCGGTCGGCAGCGTGGACACGCGCACATCGACCGGACGGCCGCCGACACGCAACGTGATGCGCCCGTCCTGCGGCAAACGTTTTTCGGCGATATCGAGCTGCGCCATGATCTTGATACGCGAGATCAGCGCGCCGTGCAGCGCCTTCTTCGGCCGCACGACGTCGCGCAGCGTGCCGTCGACGCGAAAGCGCACGACCGACGCGTTCTCGAACGGCTCGATGTGAATATCCGATGCCTGTTCGCGCGCCGCCTGCGTGAGCAGCGCGTTGATCATGCGGATGATCGGCGCGTCGTCTTCCGATTCCAGCAAGTCTTCCACTTCCGGAATATCCTGCATCAGGCGCGACAGATCGACTTCGCCTTCCACTTCGCCGACGACCTGCGCGGCGCTGCCGTCGTTGCGCGCGTAGGCCGAGTTGATTGCCGCGGCGAGCTCGTCGGCGGGCTTGCGGATGATCGACAGCGCGCCGAAATTACGCGCGACTTCCGCGAGCGCCGCGTCGGTCGTGCGCTCGCTTATCCAGACTTCGATGCTGTCCGCGTGCTGATGCGCGAGCAGAATCTGCCCGCTGCGCGCAAAGCCGTAAGGCACGAGCCGGGCCGCCAGCGGCGACGCCGCGGTGCTCGCGCTCTCGACTGCATCGTTGACCGTGCTCACGGATGGACTCCCGTTGCGGCATTGCCCGGCATGGCGTTGGTCGCGCCATTGGCCGGAATCGCGTTCGTCGCGCCGTTCGACGGCGCCGGATACGTGCTTTGCGGCGGCAGCGTCGATTGCGGCGCGGTCTGCGTCGGTTGCGGCGCGGGGCCGGCATCCGGATTCTGTGGCAGCGTCGTGCTCGGGCCGGGACCGCGCGTCGTATCGCTCCAGTCCAGCAGATTTTGGGCCGGCGGTCCACCGCCTTCGGAAGGACCGAGCGGTTTCGGCGGCATGACCGGCACGTTCTGATCCTTGATGATGCGGTTATCCGTCGTCGAGCCGTATTGCTGCTGACGCAGATAGTCGTAACGCGTGTTGGCGATCTGCGTGGCCGTCGCCTGGTCGCGCACGATCACCGGACGCAGGAACACCATCAGGTTGGTCTTCGTGCGCGTCTTGCCTTCGCTGCGGAACAGGCTGCCGATGAACGGAATGTCGCCGAGCAGCGGAATCTTGCTGTTGTTGTTGTTGTACTGATCCTGCATCAAACCGCCGAGCACGACGATTTCGCCGTCGTCCGCGAGAATCGTCGACTGCACCGAGCGCGTGTTGATCGTCACGCCGCCCGGATCGTTCTTCGTCGTGGAATCGACGCTCGAATCTTCCTGATAGATCTGCATCTTGAGCACGCCGCCGTCGGTGATCTGCGGCTTGACGTGCAGGGTCACGCCGACGTCGCGGCGGTCGAACGTGTTGAACGCCGTGACCGACGTGGCGGCATTGGCGGTCGGCGTCGCGTACGAACCCGTCACGACCGGCACGTTCTGGCCGACGACGATCTTCGCTTCCTCGTTGTCGAGCGTGATGAGGTTAGGCGTCGAGAGGATGTTCGCATCCGCCGATGTCGACAGCGCCTGCAAGAGTCCGCCGAGACCGAAGAGATTGCCGAAGCGGTGCAAAAGGCCGATGTTCAAGCCTTGCGCGAGCAGGCCGGACGTCGACGTGAGGGACGACGGATTCTGCGCGATCGCGTTGCCCTGCAAGGTCAGATCGACGATGTTCGTATTGCCGGCGCCGAAGCTCGAGCTGCCGTAGAGCGCGTTGTTGCCGCTGTTGGAAAGCAGCGCGCCCTGCCACTGAATGCCGAGATTCGAACCGCTCGTCGCGGAAAGTTCGACAATCAGCGCTTCGATGTACACCTGCGCGCGGCGCGCGTCGAGCTGGTCGATCACGGTGCGCAGGTTCCGATAAACCGGATCCGCCGCGGTGATGATCAGCGAATTCGTCGCGGCATCGGCCTGGATCATGCCGCCGCCCTGGTCGTTGCCGGAATCGTTGTCCTTGTTCGACGAGAAACTCGAGTCCTTGTTGCCGGTGCCGCCCGACATCGGATTGCTGCCGCTGCCCGAACTGCCGCTGAGTCCGCCCGGCAGCGGCGGCGTGCCGGACGTTCCGGTGGACATCGACGAATTGCCGAGACCGCCGCCGCTCTGACCGAACGTGTTCGAGCTGGTGTTCGACGTGTTGTCCGAGCTGTTGTTGCCCTTGCCGAGCATGCCTCGCAGCGTCTTGGCGAGACGCGTCGCGTCGGCGTTGCGCAGCGCCACGACGTGCATGTTGCCGGGCTGGGTCGTGGGCGCGTCGAGCTTCTGCGCCAGTTGCTTCGCCGCGGCGAGGCGCGAGCTGCTCGATGCGCGGAACATCAGCGAGTTGGTGCGGGCATCGGGCGTGACGGTGACTTTCAGCGTCGCGTCCGTGCTGCCGATCGCGCCGGGATCGAGCAGCTTGTTCATCTGCTCGGCGACGTCGATCGCATTGGCGTTCTTCAGCGTGACGATGTCGACGGAGCGGCCCGCCGCCGTATCGACGCCCGCGATGATGCCCGCGATGCGGCGCACGTTGTCCGCGTAATCGGTGACGACGAGCGTGTTGTTCGCCGGATACGCCGCGATCGTGTTGTTCGGCGAGATCAGCGGACGCAGCACCGGCAGAAGGTTGTTCGCCGATTCGTTGTGCAACTGAAAGACCTGCGTGATCACCTGATCGCCGCGCGCCGCCGGCGCATTGCCGACATACGTGGGCACGCCCTGCAGCTTGGCGTCGGCTTCGGGCACGACCTTCAGGACGCCGTGATCCTGCACGAGCGCGAAGCCCTGCATGCGCAGCGACGACTGGAGCGTCTTCAGCGCTTGGTCCTCGGGAACCGAATTCTCCGAAACCAGATTGAGTTGCCCCTTGACGCGGGGATCGACGATGATCGTTTTGCCGGTAGCGGCGCCGATCGCTTTCGCGACCTGGTCGATATCCGCGTTGACGAAATTCAACGTCACCTGCGCGTGCGCGGCTTGGGCGACGATAAGTCCCGCCGCCAGCATTGCCGTCGCCAGACGACGCAGTGCCATAGGTTGTCTTCTCATGGGTTTGATGTCAGAGCCGGGTCTTCGGAGCCGGCTGAGGCAGCCCCGCTCGTCAGCCGAGAGCGCCGCCAACCGCGGTGTGGAACGGGCGGGCCCGACCCCTCGCGGTTATTTTAAAAAATATGACGATAGCAGCTTTGTGTAACGGAATTGTGCCAATTCGTTCCGGATCACGTTGCCCTAGGCTGCCACGTGCGATACAAAATCCAGCGCTCTCAAGCTTTCGAATAACTTGCCGATAGACCGTATCTGAACGATTCCGAGACTCGGCCGATGTACGCGGGAGCCGAATTGTACAACGTCCAGAAGTCTTATTATTCAGACATTTAGAACAAGTCCGATCAATAGGCCGGTGCGCCTCGCGCGCATGCGGGTTTCGGAGGGCGAAACGGGCGTATGTCTGATAGCCAACTTTTGGGCGGATTCGTCAGCCGGTATGATACGGTCGGTTCCGCATTCCGGGCGGTTACAGAAAGGGTGGGTTTTCCCCATGCACGCCCGGCCGCGGACGTTGATTTGTTGGCGTTGGCGCCAAGGCGCCGCAACGGCGGCATGACGTTCCGCGTGTGCGGATGGAGCAGAAGGAAGATGAAGAGAATATTGCGATCACTGGCGATATGCGGGCCGCTCATGGCGGCCGCGGCCGCGCACGCAGACTGCTTCGACGAAGCGGCGAAGTATCAGAAGGTCAATCCGCTCATCCTGCGCGCGATCGCGTGGCAGGAATCGCACAACAAGCCCGACGCCATCAACAAGAACGCGAATGGTTCGACCGATTACGGGCTGATGCAGATCAACTCGATCCATCTCAACACGCTCGCCCAGTACGGCATCTCGAGCGGCACGCTGATGGAGCCGTGCAAGAGCGTCTATGTGGCCGCGTGGCATCTGCGTCAGAAGATGAACAAGTATGGCAATTCGTGGCAGGCGGTCGGTGCTTACCATTCCGAAACACCTGCGCTGCGCGACAAGTACTCGGCGCAGATCATCGAGATCCTGCGTCGCTGGAAGCTGCTTCAGGCTACGCGCTGACCTTCGCCCGCGCTTTTCCGCATGTGCGCCGCGCACGGCGTGCATTTGATGCAAAATCCCCTATTCGATCGCCCGCGCCGCCCGACCGGCAGCGCGGGTTCGCGCTCGTGCGCTCCGTTCCCTGTCACGCTCCATTGCGATGAATCAGATGCCATTGCCCATTACCGTGCTATCGGGATTCACCGGCGCGGGTAAGACCACGCTCGTCGATGCCTTGCTCGCGAACGCCGCAGGCGTGCGCATCGGCGCCGTGACGTGCAGCAAAGCCGCTTCCGGCGCCGATCGCGAAACCACCGAACTGCCCAACGGCTGCCTGCTTCTGACACTCGGCAGCCGGTCGATGCAAGCGCTCGAAAGCGCGATCAACTGGATCGCGGAGCAGCAGCGCTTCGATGCGATCGTCGTCGAAACGTCGGGCATCGCCGAGCCGATGACCATCGCCGAGCATCTCGCGTTCGGCGACGACGACGATGCGACGCTCGCGGGCCACGCGCATCTCGACACATTCGTCACCGTGATCGATGCCGCGAGTTTCCTGCGCGATTACGCGTCCGCGGATTCGCTCGCCGAGCGCGGTCTGTCGCCGGAAGGCCATGACGACGAAGACGATCGGACGGTCGTCGAGACGCTCATCGAACAGATCGAATTCTGCGATGTCATCGTCATCAACAAGATCGATCTCGCCAGCGCGGATGAAATCGAAAAGGTCGCGCGCATCCTGCATGGTCTCAATCCGCGCGCGCTCCAGGTCCGGGCGCAATCGGGCGACGTTCCCATCGGCGACGTGCTGAACACCGGCCGTTTCGATTTCGATGCGACCGCGAGCGCGCCCGGCTGGCTCGCGATCCTGAACGGCGAACATCCGTCGGCCGACGAACCCGATGCGTTCGGCGTGGGCCATTTCGTGTATCGCGCGCGCCGGCCGTTTCATCCCGAGCGTCTGTGGAATCTGTTGCATCAGGAATGGCCCGACGTGCTGCGCGCGAAGGGCTTCTTCTGGCTCGCGACGCGAAGCGATGTAGGCGGCTCGCTGTCGCAAGCGGGCGGAACGGTCCGGCATGGACCGGCGGGACTATGGTGGGCCGCGCAGGATCGCAGCGAATGGCCGACTGACGATCCCGAGCTCGAAGCCGAAATCGTCGCGGAATGGTATGGCGATCCGGATGACAACAGCATCGGCGATCGCCGGCAGGAGCTGGTACTGATCGGATTGAATCTCGATCCTGCCGTCTGGCAAGACCGCTTCGACGCATGTCTGCTCACCGACGACGAATGGGCGCGCGGTCCCGACGCCTGGCGAAGCTTCGCCGATCCGTTCCCCGCGTGGGAAGTCGAGGACCACGATCATGAGCATGACCACGACCACGGTCCCGACTGCGATTGCGACGATCATCGGCATTGATGCCGGACGAAAAAAAACCCGCCGAAGGGCGGGTCATGTACATCTGGCTACTTCGAGTAGCCGCACAATCGGCAAGATGCTTACCGCTTGTTCACTGCGTCCTTGAATGCCTTGCCAGCCGTAAACTTGACCGTCTTCGCGGCCGGAATCTTGATGGACTCGCCGGTCTTCGGATTGCGGCCGGTGCGCGCTGCGCGCTTTCCCGAGCCGAAGCTGCCGAAGCCGATCAACTGCACTGCGTCACCTTTCGAGACAGCCTTCTTGATCACTTCGAGCAACGTGTCCAGCGTTTCGCCGGTTTGAGCCTTGCTGGCGCCGGTCTGCGCGGCTACGGCGTCGATCAGTTCCTGTTTGTTCATTAAGGTTCCTTTATCAGTTTAGGTTGACACGAACAGCGCGAACGCGCCGATTATACGTGCGCAAACCGTGCAGTCGAGTAGGGACGGCCTTCTGGCGTGCCTCCCCGACGATTCGGCGTTCTTGCGCGGCATCTCACCGGCATTGCTTCACTTCGTCGCCTTCGCGCCGCCTCTATACGCGGCGCTTGGTATGATAGCGCAGCGCAAACCCAATCAGGATAAGGGTTTCAAAGATTTACCCTTATATTTTTGAGGCTCCCGGCCGCTTTTTTGGGCGTAGAACACCAGGGCGCGAACCATGCTACGCGAGCTGATCATCGAATACGGCCTGCCGTTGGTTTTTGCCAACGTTCTGCTCGAGTGCCTCGGCTTGCCGCTCCCAGCCTTGCCCACATTGGTTTTGACGGGAGCGATCGCGGTCTCCGCGAGCTTCGCTTCGGCGTCGGGTTCGGGGCTTGCAACGAGCTTTCCATCGGCGGTGTGGGAGGCGCTCGCGGCCATCGTAGCCACGGCCAGCATCGCGGCGCTCATCGGCGATGCGCTCTGGTTCTGGCTCGGGCGCCGCTACGGCAGCCGCGTGCTCGCCTTCATGTGCAAGCTTTCGATCTCGCGCGATACCTGCGTGAACCGCAGCCTCGACTTCTTCGGCCGCTTCGGCGTACGCATTCTCGCGGTCTCGAAGTTCATTCCCGGCTTGTCGACGTTGGCTATTCCCGTCGCGGGCGCGACCGGTATCGGCATCGGCAGCTTCCTTCTCTATGACGCGCTCGGCGCGCTCTTGTGGTCCGGCATCGGCGTCGCGTTCGGCGCGATGTTCGCCGATCTCGTCGATAGCGTGCTCGCCTGGCTCGACCTGTTCGGACGCGGCGTGATCGCGATCGCGGTCATCGCGCTCGCGCTTTATCTCGCCGTGCGCTGGTGGCAGCGCGTGTCGCTGTTGCGCAGGCTGCGCATGGCGCGCATCGATATAGCAATGCTCCGCACGCTGCTAGAAGGCGAGCCGCCGCCGCTCGTCATCGACGTGCGCCGACGCGAACGTCGCGCGATGGATCCGTTCGCGATTCCCGGCGCGCTGCTCTTGCACGACGACGCCGCATCGCAACTCGCCGGCATATCGCGCGATCGCAAGCTCGTGACCTACTGCGATTGCCCGAGCGAAGTATCGGCCGCGCTCGCCGCCAAAGAGCTGACGGCGCACGGCTTCACCGATGTCGCGCCGCTGCTCGGCGGCCTCGAAGCATGGCGCGCGGCGGGCTACGCGCTCGAACCGCTGATGATCGAAGACGCCGCGAACGGCATGGCGCCGGCCATCGCCAAGTCATCTTCGGCTTGATGTTTCCCAATCTTTCGCATGACCGAATCCCTGCTTTTCGCGCCGCACGATCTGCCCGTGCGCTGGCGGCATGAACGCATCTTCACTTTCGTCGATACGACGTTCAGCGCCTTCCTTCCGCTCTGGCAACGCTGGCGCGACGACGAAGCGCGTTGCGAGCGGCTGCATGTCGTCGCTATCGCGCAGCCGAATGCGCTGAACGAACCGCCTTCGGCCGACGATCCATCGCCGCTCGCCGCCGAACTCGCGCGCGCCTGGCCGGTGCGCGTGCCGGGCGTGCATCGCCTCGAGTTCGATGATGGGCGCGTCGTGCTGACGCTCGCCATCGGCGATGACGTCCACGAGATGCTCGCGAAACTCTGGCTGCGCGCCGACGCGTTTCATCTCGATGCGCCGGACGATCCGCGCAAGCTGTGCAAGACGCTCGCGCGCTTTGCCGGCGACGGCGCGACGGTTTGCGCGAACGCCTCTCCGGCGCATCGTCCGACGTTGCGGCGCGCGCTGGCATCGTCGGGTTTCGACTGCTCGCCCGACGCAACGGATGCGCCGCTCGTTGCGCGCTTCGCACCGCGCTGGCGTGTGCGTCGTCATGAACCGCCGCTGCCTTGCGACGCGGGCGCGCGCGAAGCCATCGTCATCGGCGCGGGGCTCGCGGGCTGCGCGGTGAGTTCGCGGCTCGCCGCGCGCGGCTGGCACATCACGCTGGTCGATCGTCATGCGGTCTCCGCGCGCGATGCATCGGGCAATCCGGCGGGCGTGTTTCATCCGATCGTCTGGCGCGACGACAGCGTCGCCGCACGCCTCACGCGCGCGGCATTTCTCTACGCGTTACGCCGATGGCGCGCGCTGGAAGACGCGAATCACGAGTTGCATCGCAGCGGCGCGGGTCTGCTTCAGATCGCCGATACGGCCGACGACGCCGATGCGCTCGCCGCCGCCATCGCGCGATTCGCGTATCCATCCGACTACGTGCAGGCTATGACGCGCGCGGATGCATCGCGCATCGCGGGCGTTGATGTCGCGCGCGGCGGCTGGTTCTTTCCACGCGGCGGTGCGATCTCGCCCGCGGCCGTGTGCGCGGCGCAAATCGATGACGCTTCGGCGCGGATCACAGCGCGCATGAATACCGAAGTGACGCGCATCGAACACGATGGCCGCATCTGGCGCGCGTTCGACGCGAGCGGCGGTGAGATCGCGAGCGCGCCGGTCATCGTGCTTGCGAACGCGCACGATGCGGCGCGGCTCGCTGGCCTGTACGGCGAACCGACGCGCAGCGTGCGCGGCCAACTCACCGTGCTCGATAGCTGCGCGCTCGATCCTCTGCGCATGCCGGTGATCGGCGAAGGCTACGCGGTGCCGCTCGGCGCGGGCGGCACGCTCGTCGGCGCGACGTATGACATCGACGATCCCGATCGCGCGATCCGCGAGGCCGGACATCGGGAGAACATCGGGCGCGTGGCGGGCATGTTGCCGGACCTCGCGCTGATGCCGGGCACAGTACGCGCGGGTCGCGTCGCGTTTCGCTGCGTGACGAGCGACCGCATGCCGATGATCGGCCAGCTCGCCGACGAACACGCCGCGCGCCGCGATGCGCGTGAACTGTCGGGCGCGTGGCCGCTCGATCTGCCGCGCATCCCGGGTCTCTATGGCGCGTTTGCGTTCGGCTCGCGCGGACTCGTCTGGGCGACGCTCGCGGCCGAGCTGATCGCTTCGCTCGTCGAAGGTGAACCCTGGCCCATCGAGCGCGAACTGGCCGAAGCCATCGATCCAGCCCGCTTTTTGCTAAAGGCGTTGAGGCACGGCGAGATATCCCCGGCAAGTTGTGGATAAGCCGTCGAATTGCGTGTGAAAGTCGTGTGAACGCGTTGTGCACGTAAACGGGACAACTGAGGCGTCCGGTTTACGCGGCCAAAAGTTGTTCCGCGTTCACCGCGCGGCGCCAACATGTTTACGGCCCGCTTCTGCTTTCTCCAAATGATTGAATAAAAAGACAAAACCCATGTTATCAACAGAAAAGGCGTTGCTTTGTTAACCACTACTACGTTTATATACAGTAAACCTGTAAACACCTGACGGCGAGTTCATCGGCCGGCCGTAAACGTGGAAGTCCGATCGCCGGGCAAGCCGGTAGCCGGTCAGGTTTGCCATTCGCGTCGAGCCTGGCAGTCGCTTTTACTTCATAAGAATCATGAGCTTGGACTTTCTGCCGGGCGACGCGAGGTATGGCACAATCGCGCTTCTTCCTGCGTTGCGCCCTCTCCAAGATGGCGTCCGCTTCAATGGAACGATGGTTGCGAGCCAAGAATCTGATCAACGAAGCCGCAACCGTCGTTTGCTGCGTTCGGCCCGGCATCCGAGCGGGCGCCGCATGCGCCACTCATGTCACACGGATCGGAGATGTCCGGTGCGACATTGAGGGCATGCAAGGCGTCTCGTGGTCAGCCGGACGCGTCGTCTAATTCGTGCACGGTTCCGCCGTGACGCCGTGTTCGTTCGCATTTCGATTCGCCTGAATGAACCAACGCTCGCGTAGCCGGGCGGATGCGCCTCGTCCGCGAGCGCGCGCCGCCGATGCGAGTCACGCAACGGAACGTGCACGCTCTGCTGCAGCACCGAAGGAGAATCCCATACGATGAATTCGGCATTTTCATTTTTGCCCGCCTGGCCGCTCGAACCCGACGCGATTCTCTGGGCCGGCCTCGCGCTCGTCACGGCGGGCCTCGCCGGCGAGTTGCTGTGGCGCGCGTGGCGCTTGCCGCGCATCACCGGTTTCGCGGTGATCGGGCTGATTGCCGGCAACGCGGGCCTCGGCGTCATCGACGCGAGCGCGGGCGGACTGTCGCGGCCGCTGCTCGATGTCGCGCTCGGGCTCTTGCTCTTCGAACTGGGCGGACGGCTCGACTTGCGCTGGATTCGCCGCAATCCGTATCTGATTCTGTCGAGCATCGCCGAATCGACGCTCACGTTCGGCCTCGTGCTGATCGCGCTGACGCTCCTCAACGTGCCGACGATGCCTTCGGTCGTGATCGCATCCATCGCGATGGCCACGTCGCCCGCGATGGTCATCCAGTTGAAGACCGAATTGCGCGCGGAAGGCCAGGTCACGCAGCGCCTCCTGACGCTGACGGCGCTGAACAGCATGTACGCGGTGGTCGTCGAGAAGCTCGCGGCCGGCGTGCTGCATCAGGAAATCTACGGCAATGCGTTTGCGACGATCCTGCAGCCGCTTTATCTGCTGATCGGTTCGCTCGTGCTCGCGTTCCTGCTCGCGCGCGCGTGCAACATGCTCGTGCGGCGCCTGCCCGCGAACGACGAGCATTCGTTCGTCGCGCTCTTCGGGCTCGTGCTGCTGGCGATCGCGATCGCGCACATCTTCAAGCTGTCGACGATTCTCGCGCTGCTCGCCGCGGGCATCATCGTGAAGAACGCCGATGAACGCCCGCAACTGTGGCCGTCGCATTTCGGTTCCGCCGGATGGCTGCTCACCGTGATCCTGTTCGCGCTGACGCTGACATCGTTTCACTGGCGCGACATCGCGCTCGGCGGCGTTGCGGCGGTCGGGCTGATCGTTGCGCGTTTCGTCGGCAAGCTGGTCGGCGTGCTGATTTTCGCGAAACCGAGCGGCCTCAACTGGAAGCAGGGCGCGGCGCTCGGCGTCGCGCTCACGCCGATGTCCGCGCTCGCGTATCTGCTCGTCGACGACATGTACGTGCTCTATCCGGACTACGACCCGACGTTGCGCGCGATCGTCATGTGCTCGATCGTCGTGTTGCAGATCGTCTCGCCTTTCGTCGTGTACCGTAGCCTGTCGGCGGTGGGCGAGCGGCGCGAGTAAGCGCCCGTACTCTTCAAGCATTGTTCATTCAAGAGGCGCCATGGCACTCGAACCTTTCATCAACTCCGAACCGTTCACGTTCGGCGTCGAGCTGGAGATCCAGGTCGTCAACACGCATGACTACGATCTGACGCGCGCCGCGTCGGACCTCATGCGTCTCATCAAGGACGAAAAGATTCCGGGCAACATCACGCCCGAAATAACCGAAAGCATGATCGAGCTGTCGACCGGCATCTGCACGACGCACGAGCAGGCCGTGACCGATCTGCGCAAGATCCGCGACGTGCTCGTCGCCGCGGCGGACCAGCTGAACGTCGGGCTTGCGGGCGGCGGCACGCATGCGTTCCAGCAATGGAGCGATCGCCAGATCTATGACGCGCCGCGCTTTCAGTACATTTCCGAGCTGTACGGATACCTTGCCAAACAGTTCACGGTGTTCGGGCAGCACGTACATATCGGCTGTCCCGATCCGAACAGCGCGCTCTTCCTGCTGCATGCGATGTCGCGCTACATCCCGCATTTCATCGCGCTTTCGGCGTCGTCGCCTTACATTCAGGGCGTCGATACGGGCTTTCACTCGGCGCGTCTGAACTCGGTATTCGCTTTTCCGCTGTCGGGACGCGCGCCCTTCGTGCTGACCTGGGACGGCTTCGAGGAATATTTCTCGAAGATGGTCAACACGGGCGTCGTCAATAGCATGAAGGACTTCTACTGGGACATCCGGCCGAAGCCCGGCTTCGGCACGATCGAAGTGCGCGTGATGGACACGCCGCTGTCCGTCGACCGTGCCGCGGCGATCGCCTGCTACATCCAGACGCTCTCGCGCTATCTGCTGCTGGACAAGCCGCTGACGCCGCGGGAGGACGACTATCTGGTCTACACGTTCAACCGCTTCGAGGCGTGCCGCTTCGGGCTGGAAGGCACCTGCATCCATCCGCAGACGGGCGAGCGGCAGACCATCGGCGAGGACATTCTGGCAACGCTCGACGTGCTCGCGCCGCACGCCGAAGCGCTCGGCTCGCAGGCCGCGCTGGCGGAAGTCGCGGACATCGCGCGCGGCGTGAACGACGCGACGTGGCTGCGCGGCGTGGTCGACAAGGAGAAGTCGCTGCACGAGGCAGTCAGACAGCAATGTCTGCAATGGCGTCGATAACGCAGCGCTTACGCTTACGCTGATGCTCAGCGAATCATGACGAAAGGCCGCTTCGAACTATTCCGAAGCGGCCTTTGTTTTTGAGCCGAATGAAACATGTGCTTGACGAGCAACGGGAATAACGCGCTCACGGCAACGTTTGAAAAAGAACCGATTCGACGTCGCTAAGGTTTACTTCGAAGAATCCGTATACATCCGTAATAGTAGTTAACAAGGCCTGCGCGTCGCTGTGGAAAACGTCAAAAAGAGGTTCAGAGTCAACGTGCTAGCGCGATGATAACCATGTGGATCATGCGCTCGTCGCGATACGAAATTCTGGACAACCGAAGGGCGTGCGACGCGCCGGCAGTGTTATCAAGAATACGTCCACAAACAAAGAAGACGTTTTTCCACGGGTTATCCACAGTTCTGCGTGGATAATTAAGGTGTACGTTTGTTCTAGGTCGCTTAGAATGGCGACTTTGCTGGCGTAGCGTTATAGTCGGCAGGAAAACAGCGCCACGAGCAGGACCATAAGAAGGCGCAAAACGAAGAGGGTTGCAATGTCCCCAATCAGGCACCGCTAATTGGCTTGGCACGCCTGAATTTTGAGACGGCGGGGACCGAGAACGAAGTGCAGTTCGCAAGGGGTTCGGAGTACTCTTCTGCGGACGGCGTTTCGGACGAGGTGTTCGCGGCGGTCGGCGCGAACGTGCCGTCAAACACATAAGCGGAACAACAAGCGAAAGACTATGAGTGAAGGCGTTTACGGAGAGCAGGCGACGGGGCGGGTGACCCACGGCCTGCTGAGGCTGAGCACCGCGATGCGCAGCCAGGCATGGGAATGGGCGGAAGGCGCGGGGCTGACGCCGACCCAGGGTGAAATTCTCGTTCTGCTGATGCAGCGCAAGGGGCCGATGCGCCTCGGCGAGATCGCGCGTGAAACGGCGTTGACCGCCGCCACGACGAGCGATGCGGTGAGCACGCTCGAAGGCAAGGGTCTCGTCGAAAAGCGCCGCGCGCTCGACGATGGCCGCGCGCTCGCGGTTCGTCTGACCGCGCGTGGCCGCACGGCCGCGAAGAAGGCGCTGCAATGGCCGGACTTCCTCGCGAAGGCGGTCGGCACGCTGCGCGAGGACGAGCAGGTTGCGTTCTACCGCACGCTGCTCAAGACCATCCGTCAGCTCGAATCGCAACAGCAGATTCCGGCGCACCGCATGTGTCTGTCCTGCTCGCACTTCGAAGCGAGCAAGAATCCGAAGAAGACGCCGCATCACTGCTCGCTTCTTCAGATCGACATGGCGGACACCGATCTGCGTCTCGACTGTTCGGTATACGAAGAAGCCGACGTTGCCACGCAGAAGAAAAGCTGGAAGGTCTTCGCCCAGGTCGCCTGATCCGGGCGGACGGCGTACAAGCCATTGGGCGTCATCCGGCGCTGTGGGGCCGCGGCGAGTCGGTTAGACTGTGCCCGTCGCGCCTCACCGCGAGGCGCGGCTCGTCACAACTTCGTTCCGGGCCACACGCGCTCGACCTACGGAAAGCCGCCGATGAAACATGAAGTCCTGGCGATTCGCCACGTCTATTTCGAAGATCTGGGCAGCCTCGAACTCGTGCTCGGCGATCGCGGCCTGCCGGTGCGGTATCTGGACGTCGGGCGCGGGCGCATCGATGCGCCCAATCCGCTCGATCCTTCCTTGCTCGTCGTTCTCGGCGGTCCGATCGGGGCTTTTGAAGACGCGCACTATCCGCATCTCGCGCCGCTGCTTTCGATGCTCGAAAAGCGCATCGCGGCGGGCTTGCCGACCATCGGCATCTGTCTCGGCTCGCAACTGATCGCGCGCGCGCTCGGCGCGCGGGTGTATCCGTCGGGGAAGCTGGAGCTCGGCTGGTCGCCGCTCACGCTGACCGACGCGGGACGCGCGTCCGCGCTGCGGCATCTCGAAGCCGAAGGCGCGTCCGTGCCCGTCTTTCACTGGCACGGCGATACCTTCGATCTCCCCGAGGACGCGACGCTGCTCGCATCGACAGATATGTGCGCGCATCAGGCGTTCACCTGGGGCGAGCACGTGCTCGCGCTGCAGTGTCATCCGGAAGTGCTCGTCGAGCGCTTCGAGAGCTGGCTCGTCGCCTATCCGGGCGATGTCGCGAAAAGTGGCACGACGGTCGCCGCGTTGCGCGAGGAAACCGCGCGTCACGGCGCGAAGCTCGAACGCGCCGCCCGCGCGATGTTCGGCGAGTGGCTCGATCGCTTCACCGTGGATGCGCGCTGAACGTGTGATGGTATGAGCCATCGGCGTTTCTGCGTGTCGTGAAGGGCGGTGCTATTCTCGATCGCTTCATTTCCATCGACGAGTCACCGCCATGAGCGCGTTGTTCACACCCACGACCCTACGCGGTCTCGAACTTCCGAACCGCATCTTCGTATCGCCGATGTGCCAGTACTCCGCCGAGCGCGGCGAGGCCACGGCATGGCACATGATCCATCTCGGCCAGCTCGCGTTGTCGGGCGCGGGCATGCTGTTCATCGAGGCGACGGCCGTCGAGCCGGACGGACGCATCACGGCGGGCGATCTCGGTCTCTGGGACGATGTCACCGAAGCCGCGCTGCGTCCCGTGCTCGCCGCCATCCGCCAGTATTCGAAGATCGCGGTGACGATGCAGTTGTCTCACGCGGGCCGCAAGGCATCGAGCCGCAAGCCGTGGGAAGGGGGAGCGCTGGTTTCCGTCGCCGATGGCGGGTGGATGACTTACGCGCCGTCGTCCGTTCCGCATAAGCCCGAAGAAACGCCGCCGCTCGCGCTCGACGCCGCCGGTCTCCTCCGCGTGAAGGAAGCGTTCGTCGCGTCGGCGAAGCGGGCTGCGCGCCTCGGCATCGACGGCATCGAAGTGCATTGCGCGCATGGTTATCTGCTGCATCAGTTTCTGTCGCCGATTGCCAATCAGCGCACCGACGAATACGGCGGCTCGCTCGAAAACCGCATGCGCTATCCGCTCGAAATCTTCGATGCCGTGCGCGCCGCGTTCCCGGCCGACAAACCCGTCGGCGTGCGCGTTTCGGCGACCGACTGGGTCGAAGGCGGTTGGAGCATCGAAGACACGATCGCGTTCGCAGCGGAGTTGAAGAAGCGCGGCGTCGACTGGGTCGATGTATCGTCGGGCGGCGTTTCGCCGTTGCAGAAGATTCCGTTGTCGTCGGGCTATCAGGTGCCGTTTGCGCAGGCCGTGAAGGAAGCGACGGGCGTGAACACTGTCGCCGTCGGACTGATTACGGAGGCGAAGGAAGCAGAAGAAATCGTGGCGAGCGGCAAGGCGGACTACGTCGCGATGGCGCGCGCGATGCTCTACGATCCGCGCTGGCCGTGGCACGCCGCCGCCGAGCTCGGCGCGACCGTCACGGCGCCGCCGCAGTACTGGCGCTCGCAGCCGCGCGACCAGAAGAACCTCTTTGGCGAGATCACAATCGGCCAGCGCTGAAACGTTGCGCGCATCGCCCGGACGGTTGAGCAGACGCGCGCCGGGAGTGTAGGATACCGGTGTGTTGGACGCGAGCGTTCAACGAGCGAACGCGGCGGCATCGAAGCCACCGCGTTTTTTTTGTCCCGATGTTCATCCCCGATCGCGCGGGAGCGAAGCGTTATTTAAGGATTCGTTCGATGAGTTCACGCAGGGTCACCGTTCGCCGCTCCGGTGTGCACGGTAAAGGCGTGTTTGCCGTGAAGCCGATCGCCGCCGGCGAGAAGGTGATGGAGTACAAGGGCGAGCGCATTTCGTGGAAGGAAGCGCTGCGCCGCCATCCGCACAATCCCGACGAGCCGAATCACACGTTCTACTTCGCACTCGACGATGGCCGCGTGATCGACGGCAAGATCGAAGGCAACAGCGCGAAGTACATCAATCATTCGTGCGCGCCGAATTGCGAGGCCGAGGAAGTCGAAGGGCGCGTGTTCATCCACGCGCTGCGCGACATCGAGGCGGATGAAGAGCTGAATTACGACTACGGTCTCGTCATCGACGGCCGCATCACCAAGAAGCTCAAGAAAGAATACGAATGCCGATGCGGCGCGAAGAAATGCCGCGGCACGATGCTCGCGCTGAAAGAAGAGAAGGCGAAAAAGAAGAAGTAAGCCGCGCTTAAGACCGGACAGAGCCACGGACCGAAACCCGTGGCTCTTTTTTATTCCGCCGCCGGTTTGTCTTCCTTCAGCGGCATGCGCACGATGAAGCGCGCGCCGCCTTCGGGCGCATCTTCGTAATGCACCGTGCCGCCGTGCAGCACCATGATGTCGTGAACGATCGCGAGTCCGAGGCCCGCGCCGCCTTCGACGTTTTGCCCGTCGCCGCGGAAAAAGCGCTTGAAGAGATCGCCTTGCTGATCCGGCGGCACGCCTGGTCCGTTGTCTTCCACGACGACTTCGCCGAAGCGCCGGCCGTTCGCGTCGCTCCATTCCGTGACCGACATCGTGATGCGCGCGCCTTCGATGCGAAACGGCGGAATGTACTTGAGCGCGTTGTCGATCAGATTCGCGAGCACCTCACGCGCGAGCACGACATTGCCGCGCACGATCAGCGGATGTTCGTTCTCGGGATCGTCGAGGCGCTGAAAACCGAGATCGACGTGTGCGGCGAGGGCGCGCGGCACCCATTCCGCGCCGGTATCGAACGCGAGCGCGGCCAGATCGAAATCGGAAAAGCGCGCCGCCTGTTCGCCCGGCTCGGCGCGCGCGAGCGAAAGCAATTGATTCGACAGCCGCACCGCGCGATCCGCCGATGCGCGCAATTCCTTCACCGCTTCGACGGCCTTCGCGGGATCGCGCGAACTGAGCGCCTGCTCGGCGTGCAGCTTGACCGCCGTCAGCGGCGTGCGCAGTTGATGCGCGGCATCGGCGATGAACTTGCGTTGCGCATCGAGCGCGCTTTGCAGGCGCACGAGCAGGCCGTTCATCGCGCTCGTGAGCGGGCGGATTTCGCTCGGCACGTAAGTCTCGTCGACAGGTTCGAGCGAGATGTGCGTCTGCTGATTGAGCGCGTCGGCGAGATCGGTGAGCGGGTTCAACTGCTGATTCACGACGCGCCACACGATCACCCATCCGGCGAGCAGCAGCAACAGCAGCGGCATCATGATCGCGATGAGAAATTCGACCGCGATCCGATATCGCGAACCCACGCGTTGCGCCACTTCGACGACGATCGGATTGCCCGTCGGCTGCGGCACGCGCACTTGCGCCGCGCGCACGGAGACGCCCTCGAAGTGCGTCTCGAAGACGTACGCGTAGTGAATGCGCCGCACGTTGGTGCCGGTGAGCGGCAGATCGGGTTCCCCGGCGATTTCCTCATCGCCCGTGCTGATGCGGTAGATGAGTTGCTCGACGGGGTCCGAGAACATCGCCTGCGCGAGCGGCGGCACGGTGACGGGCGCATCGACGCCGGCGAGCTGGATCTGCTTGGAGATGGCCGTCGCGAGATCCGCGAGCGAGCGGTCGACGACGTGCTGCGTGTATTGCCACGCGAGCCAGTAGGCCATGAGGCCGGACATCAGCGCGAGCAGGGACAGCGGCGCGGCGAGGCGGCGCAGGAGCGTGCGCCGCAGACTCGGCGGCGCCGGCGTCTCGGCGGCTTTCGACCGCGCCAGATCGAGCCAGTCTTCGCGGGCGAAACGCTGGTCGCCCGCGCGGCGAGTGGGAAATCGCAAGGCGTTTTACGGCAGAAGCGTTACGCCGCTTGCCGGATCTCCTGAAGCAGATAGCCGAAGCCGCGCACCGTCACGATTTCCACGCGCGTGTTCTCGAGTTTCTTGCGCACGCGATGCACATACACTTCGATGGCCGTATCGCCGAGATCGCCGCCGAAGTGCGTCAGATGATCCTGCAACTGCGCCTTGCTCACGACGCGGCCGTGACGCAGCAACAGCATTTCGAGCACGGCGAATTCGCGCGGCGAGAGTTCGAGCGGACGCTCGTCGTTGAAGATGCGGCGATCGACGCCCGACAGGCGCAAGCCGCCGAGCGACACTTCGGGGCGTGGCACGTCGCCGTGCGGGCCGCTGCGTCGCATCACCGCGCGGATACGCGCTTCGAGTTCCTGCGGCTCGAACGGCTTCAGCATGTAGTCGTCGGCGCCGCTGTTCAGGCCTTGCACGCGGTCGTGCAGTTCATCGCGCGCGGTGAGGATGATCACCGGCGTGTGACGATTGCCCTGGCGGAAACGCGAAAGCAGCGTCATGCCGTCGATGCCGGGCAGGCCGAGATCGAGAATGACGAGCTCGTGGCGGTTCTGCGCGAGCGCCTGTTCGGCGAAGATGCCGTCGTGCACCATGTCGACCGTGAAGCCGGATTGTTCGAGGCTGCTTTGAATGCCGCGCGCGATGGGGCGGTCGTCTTCGATCAGAAGGATTCGCATGGAGTCGCTCAAGTACAATGGGTTGAGCTCTAGCGGGCGGGGCGGTCGGCGGCATGGTCACATGCGCGGCGTGCGGCGCGGGCTCGAGCCGGTTCAAAACTCACATCTCATGCGGCGTGCGCGACCTGTTTTCCTGAAGCCGCGAGCGGCCGTACACCGAATGTATTTCTGCCCGGACATGGCTGTCATCCCGATCCACGAACTCGAAGCCGCGATCAACTACTGGCGCGGCCGCTCCCCGTCGAGCGGCGACGAACTCAGCCTCTGCAAGGAAGCGAGCGCGCTGTCCAGGCCCTATGCGCTGCTGATTGTACAGCGTCAATCCGGGCTGCCGCCCGAGCAACTGGACGACGAGGCTCGCGCCGCCTGGGAAGCTTACGAGCGCTTCAGGAATGGTAGTCGAGACTGAAAGGTAACTGACGATCGAGCTTTCTATTTGCTGTTCGAAGGCTTGCGTTTATGCCGAATTCGCGTCTTTCCGTATGAAATCCGGCCTTTCGCGGTGTCATGGTTGGTAACATGCGCGTTACCTTGTTTGCCGCTGCAAGGAATTCGTAAAACGCGCGCGAAACGGCCCCTTTGCGCAAAGGGTTTGTGAGGGCACCCGCTGCCATGCGATAAAGTCGCATTCATCACGGCTACCGCGCATATCCGCCTCATGCTCGAACTCGATCATTTCGACCTCGCCCTGCTCGACGTGCTTCAACGCTTCGGGCGCGCGACGCATCAGCAACTGGGCGAGCAGGTGCCGCTTTCGCCGTCGCAGATCGGGCGGCGCCTGCAGCGCCTCGAAGCGACGGGCGTGATCGAAGGATATCGGGTGGTGTTGCGGCCCGAAAAGCTCGGCCTGGGCGTGACGGCGTTCACGAGTTTGAAGCTGAAGCATCACGGCGATTCGATCATCGAGCAGTTTCAGCAGCAGATCGAAATGCTGCCCGAAGTGCTCGAATGTCACGCGACCGTCGGCGATGCGGATTACCTGCTGCGCATCGTCGCGCCCGATTTGAACGCGCTTTCAGGCTTCGTCATGAAGAAGCTGATGCGCGTACCGGGCGTCGACAGCGTGCGCTCGAACATCGTGCTGACGACGTTCAAGCGCAACGGTCCGCTGCCGCTTTCTCATCTCGCCGACGACGACGCCTCGGGACTGAGCAAATCGACGTAAGCGAGCGGCACCAGATCGGTCTGCGCCACGCCGAGACGCGCGAACATCGCGTGAGCTTCTTCTTCGCCGCCGGCTTCGTCGTCGTCCTGGCCGAGCACCACTTCCAGCTCGATGAAATCGCCGAGACCGTCCACGCGGTCCAGATGAATGCGCGTGCGCCCGACGAGAAACACATGCCGTTCCTTCGAGACAATGCCGCGCGTCGTCAGCGCCTGCGCGAGCAGCGCGTGCATCGCCTCGGGATTCGTCACCGGGCTGCGCGTGTAGTACGAGACTTTCGGGCCGTCGCGGTCGTCGCGCTGATAAAAGATCAGCTCGGATGGCGTGCCGTCGTCGAACTGGCGCAGCTTGAGGCGTCCGGTGGGCACGTCGTAGAAGAAGTCTTGCTGGCGGAAAACCAGCGGCGCGTCGGGGGCGAGCGCGGCCGCGCGTTCGCGCAGTGCGTCGAACTGATGCGCGCGCGCCTTGATTTCGATGTTGCGTGCCATGAAGACTCCTCGAACACGGTTGGATGTAAAAAAGCGAGCGCCCAGCCTAGCAGACGATCGATGAAGCGCGCTTGAAAGTCCTTGCCCGCGAAGTCGGGATTTGCCCTCAGACGGACCATTGCGCGTCGATCAACCGCAGCGCCGCCGCGATCGCCGGTTCATCGCGACGTTCCGCGAGCGCGACGAAGGACAACTGCGTCGGCACCGTGACGCCTTCGACGATCGTCAGCGCGTGTGCGTGCGCCTGCGCCAGCGCGATCGAATCGCGCGCGAGCGACAGACCGACGCCCGATTTCACGAGATCGAGCATCGACGGCTCCTGATCCACTTCCGCGACGACGAGCGGCATCGCGCCCGCCTCGCGGAAGAGGCGCGACAACAGCCGGTTATGCGCGGATTCCTGCGGCGTCCAGATCCACGGCAGCTTGGCGAGCGCGGCCCAGTTGCGCTTGCCCTTGTTGACGCGGTTGTGCCAGCCCGCCGGCGCAAGCACGCGATACAGAAATGGCGTCAGCCTGACGACGTGAAAGCGCTCGCCGTCGCGCGTGCCGTCGACGGCCGGATCGCCGATGTAATAGCCGACGTCCAGATCACGCGCCCTCACGCGCTCCAGCACCCAGCCCGACATGCCGTGCCGCAATGACGTCTCGATGCGCGGATGCGTCTCCACGAGCTGACGCAAAAATCCGCCGAGCCGCAGAAACTCGGGATCGAGAATCGTGCCGATGCGCAGCGTGCCGCTCACTTCGTGACGCAGCGCAGCAGCGGCGCGCTGCACGTCGGCGGCGGCTGCGAGCGCGCGTTCGGCGTGCGGCAGGAGCGCTTCGCCATCGCGCGTCAGCAAAAGTCCGTGCGACGTTCGCGAAAACAGGACGACGCCCAGCATCTCCTGCAGATTCTTGATCTGCAGGCTGACGGCCGGCTGCGTCAGATGCAGTTGCGCCGCCGCGCGCGTGAGGTTGCCTTCGCGTGCAACGGTGATGAAGGCGCGCAGAAGAATGTAGTCCATCGGCTGATATTAAAGCTTCTTATATCCCAGTTGAACATATCTGATTGGATTCGCAAGCGCATCCCGCAGTACGCTCGGTTGATCTGCAAGCCAAAGACGCCGCACAAGACGGCGCGCCACGGAGACAAGCGATGAAACAGAACGCGCGCAAGCTGGAAGGTGAATTCGACTACATCGTGGTCGGCGCGGGCACGGCCGGTTGCGTGCTCGCGAATCGCCTCACCGAGGATCCCGACGTGAACGTGCTGCTGCTCGAAGCGGGCGGCAAGGACGACTATCACTGGATTCATATTCCGGTCGGCTATCTGTATTGCATCGGCAATCCGCGCACGGACTGGCTTTACAAGACGCAGGCCGAACCGGGCCTGAACGGACGCGCGCTGTCGTATCCGCGCGGGCGCGTGCTCGGTGGATGCTCGTCGATCAACGGCATGATCTACATGCGCGGCCAGCGCGAGGACTACGACGACTGGGCGCATGTCAGCGGCGATCCGAACTGGTCGTGGGATTCCGTGCTGCCCATCTTCAAGCGCAGCGAGGATCATCACGGCGGCGGCAACCAATGGCACGGCGCGGGCGGGGAATGGCGCGTCGAGAAGCAGCGTCTGAAGTGGAAGATTCTCGAAACCTTCGCGAAGGCCGCGCAGCAGAGCGGCATTCCCGCGACCGATGACTTCAATCGCGGCGACAACACGGGCGTCGGTTATTTCGAAGTGAATCAGCGCGGCGGCATTCGCTGGAATGCGGCGAAGGCCTTTCTCCGTGAAGCGATGAAGCGTCCGAACCTCACGACGATCACCGGCGCGCACACGCAACGCCTCGTGTTCGAAGGCGCGCGCTGCGTCGGCGTGGAGTATCGCGGCGGCGATGTCGATTACATCGCGCGCGCGCGATGCGAAGTGATTCTCAGCGCGGGCGCGGTGAATTCGCCGCAGATTCTCGAACTCTCGGGCATCGGCAATGGCGCGCGTCTGCAGCGTCTCGGCATCGATGTCGTGAAGAGTCTGCGCGGCGTCGGCGAAAATCTGCAGGACCACTTGCAATTGCGCATGGCGTACAAGGTCAACGGCGTGCGCACGTTGAACACGTTGTCCGCGCATTGGTGGGGCAAGCTTTTCATCGGCATGCAATACGCGCTGTTGCGTAGCGGCCCGATGTCGATGGCGCCATCGCAGCTCGGCGCGTTCGCGAAGTCCAATCCCGACGATGCATCGATCAAGCGCCCCGACGTGCAGTATCACGTTCAGCCCTTGTCGCTCGAACGCTTCGGCGAACCGCTGCACGCGTTCAATGCGTTCACGGCATCCGTGTGCAATCTGCGGCCGACATCGCGCGGCAGCGTGCATATCGAATCGCCCGATGCCCATGCGGCGCCGCTGATCGCGCCGAATTATCTGTCGACGGACCGCGACCGCGAAGTCGCCGCGAATGCGTTGCGCCTCACGCGGCGCATCGCCGGCGCGCCCGCGCTCGCGCGTTATGCGCCGGAAGAGATCTTGCCCGGCATTCAGTTTCAGACGCAGGAAGAACTCGTCGAAGCGGCGGGCAAGGTCGGCACGACGATCTTTCATCCGGTCGGCACATGCCGCATGGGCACGGACAACGATCCGGGGGCGGTCGTCGACAGCCGCCTGCGCGTGATCGGCGTGCGCGGCCTGCGCGTCGTCGATGCATCGGTGATGCCGACGATCACATCGGGCAATACGAATTCGCCGACGCTGATGATCGCCGAGCGCGCGAGCGACATGATCCGCGAAGACCGGCGCAGCGTCGAAGCGCAGGAAGTGATCGCGACGGCGCTCGCGTGACGTGATGAATGACGTATGCATGACGCGCGCATGACGCTCGATCAGTCATCGCTTATTTGCGCCCTGCATAAGCATTCCCCATGCCCCCATAACGTGCATGCGGCGGGACTCCAAGCAAATCGTTAGTAAGTGCAAATCCCAATGATTGCGCTGCATCATTGGCGCGACAATGGCCCCGGAATTAGTGATGCTCGGCATGCCACGTGCACACTTTGTGCGGCCGCAACAGCGACGCGCGAAGCGAAGCAGTACCGGAATGGAGACAACGTTCGGGTGCGCGCGGAAAGAAAAAATAAGGCGCAGGCGAACAGAGTTTGCCCCAGCGTCTCACTTCGCATGGAAGGGGACATGATTCTCGGCGACACCATTCTTGAAACGCGAGGACTCACGAAGGAATTCAAAGGCTTCACGGCCGTGAATGGCGTGAACCTGCGCGTTCGCCGCGGTTCGATCCATGCGCTGATCGGACCGAACGGCGCAGGCAAGACAACCTGCTTCAACCTGCTCACCAAGTTCCTCGAACCCACTGCGGGCCAGATCGTTTTCAACGGCACGGACATCACGCGCGAGCGGCCGGCGCATATCGCGCGGCGCGGCATCATCCGCTCGTTTCAGATTTCCGCCGTGTTTCCGCATCTGACCGTGCTGCAGAACGTGCGTATCGGCTTGCAGCGGCAACTGGGTACGTCGTTTCATTTCTGGCGCAGCGAGCGTTCTCTCGACGCGCTAAACGACCGCGCGATGGATCTGCTCACGCAAGTCGGCCTCACCGATTTCGCCGATACCAAAACTGTCGAGCTTTCGTACGGCCGCAAGCGCGCGCTGGAGATCGCGACCACGCTGTCGATGGAGCCCGAACTCATGCTCCTCGACGAACCGACGCAAGGCATGGGCCACGAAGACGTCGACCGCGTGACGGCGCTCATCAAGAAAGTATCGGCGGGCCGCACCATCCTGATGGTCGAGCACAACATGAACGTCATCGCGGGCATCTCCGACACCATCACCGTGCTTCAGCGCGGCGAAGTGCTGGCCGAAGGCAGCTACGCGGAAGTGTCGAAGAATCCGCTCGTGATGGAAGCCTACATGGGCAGCGCCGATGCGGCGCTCACCGGAGCGCATGCATGAGTACGATCGTGGAGGAGCGCCGCTCGCGCGAGGCGAACGGCGCGGCGGGCAATGTGCCCGCGCTGGAAATCTCGGGATTGCAGGCGTGGTACGGGGAATCGCACATTCTGCATGGCGTGGACCTCAAGGTGAATCGCGGCGAAGTGGTCACGCTGCTCGGTCGCAACGGCGCGGGCCGCACGACGACGCTGCGCGCCATCATGGGCCTGACCGGGCGCAGGACGGGCTCGATTCGCGTCGCGGGACACGAAACCATCGGGCTCGCCACACACAAGATCGCGCATTACGGGGTCGGCTATTGTCCGGAGGAGCGCGGCATTTTTTCGAGCTTGTCGTGCGAGGAAAACCTGCTGTTGCCGCCGCTCATCGGCAAGCAGAAGGACGCGATGTCGCTCGACGAGATCTATTCGATGTTCCCGAACCTGAAAGAGCGCCGCGCGAGCCAGGGCACGCGTCTTTCGGGCGGCGAACAGCAGATGCTGGCCGTCGCGCGCATTCTGCGCACGGGCGCGAATCTGCTTCTGCTCGATGAAATCTCGGAAGGTCTCGCGCCGGTCATCGTGCAGACACTCGCGCGCATGATCCTCATGCTGAAGTCGCGCGGCTACACGATCGTCATGGTCGAACAGAATTTTCGTTTCGCGGCGCCGCTCGCGGACCGCTTTTACGTGATGGAGCACGGAAACATCGTCGAGCATTTCGGCGCGGGGGAACTCGAAGCGAAGATGCCGGTGCTGCACGAATTGCTCGGGGTGTAATCGATCCCGAACGCGGCACGCCGGAAAGAAGGGCAACACCAGTAACACCGCAACAAATCAAAACTCATGGAGACTGGAATGAAAAAGAAGACCCTCGCGCGCCTCTCTACTCTGTGCTTTGCGGCTGCGGCGGCGAGTGTGGCGGTGATGAGCACGAGCGCCAACGCCGCCGACGGCAACACCGTGAAGATCGGTTTCGTCACCGACATGTCGGGCCTCTACGCGGACATCGACGGCCAGGGCGGCCTCGAAGCCATTCGCATGGCGATCGCGGACTTCGGCGGCAAGGTGAACGGCAAGCCGATCGAACTCGTCTATGCGGATCACCAGAACAAGGCGGATATCGCGGCATCGCGCGCGCGTGAATGGATCGACCGCGACGGCGTGAACGCGATCATCGGCGGCACGAATTCGGCGACGGCGCTCTCGACCGCGCAAGTCGCGGCGGAGAAGAAGACGCCGTACATCAACATCGGCGCGGGCGCGGACAACCTGACCAACGAGCAATGCTCGCCGTACACGGTGCACTACGCGTACGACACGATGGCGCTCGCGAAAGGCACCGGTTCCGCGGTGACGAAGCAGGGCGGCAAGACGTGGTACTTCCTCACCGCCGACTATGCGTTCGGCAAGGCGCTCGAAAAGAATACGGCCGACGTCGTGAAGGCGAACGGCGGCCAGGTGCTCGGCGAAGTGCGTCATCCGCTGTCGGCGTCGGACTTCTCGTCGTTCCTGCTGCAGGCGCAGGGATCGAAGGCGCAGGTGCTCGGCCTCGCGAACGCGGGCGGCGACACGATCAACTCGATCAAGGCCGCGAAGGAATTCGGCATCACCAAGTCGATGAAGATCGCCGCGCTGCTCATCTTCATCAACGATATCCACAGCCTCGGGCTCGAAACGACGCAGGGTCTCGTCCTGACGGACAGCTGGTACTGGAACAAGGATGAGAACACGCGCAAATGGGCGCAGCGCTACTTCGGCAAGATGAAGAAGATGCCGTCGAGCCTGCAGGCAGCGGACTACTCCGCCGTGATGGCCTACCTGAACGCGGTGAAGGCGGCGGGCACGACCGACGGCGACAAGATCATGGCGCAGCTCAAGAAGACGAAGATCGACGACTTCTACGCGAAGGGCTACATCCGCGAAGACGGTTCGATGATTCACGACATGTATCTGATGGAAGTGAAGAAGCCGTCGGAATCGAAGGAGCCGTGGGACTACTACAAGATCACCGCGACGATTCCGGGCGATCAGGCGTTCGGCACGAAGGCGGAGTCGCGCTGCAAGCTCTGGAAGTAAGCGTTCGGCGGTGATTCAGCGCGTTCGCGAGGCGGGCGGCCAAGAGGGCCGCTCGGCCGCCGCAACCGCGTCAACACGTTTCTGACGGCAGGTTCAATGGAAATTTTCGGCATTCCACTCGCCGCGATGATGAGCCAGCTGCTGCTCGGGCTGGTGAACGGCTCGTTCTACGCGATCCTGAGCCTCGGGCTCGCGGTGATCTTCGGCTTGCTCAACGTCATCAACTTCGCGCACGGCGCGCTCTTCATGCTGGGCGCGATGCTCGCATGGATGGGCGCTTCCTACTTCAACGTCCCGTACTGGGCGATGCTCGTGCTCGCGCCCGTCATCGTCGGGCTGTTCGGCGTTTTCGTCGAGCGATCGATGCTGCGCTGGCTCTACAAGCTCGATCATCTCTACGGGCTGCTGCTCACGTTCGGCCTCACGCTCGTGATCGAAGGCGTGTTTCGCTCGATCTACGGTTCGTCGGGGCAGCCTTACGACGTGCCGTCGCTGCTGCAAGGCGCGACCAATCTCGGCTTCATGTTCCTGCCGAACTATCGCGCGTGGGTGGTCGTGGCGTCGCTC
Source organism: Caballeronia zhejiangensis (assembly GCF_000698575.1). GTDB lineage: Bacteria > Pseudomonadota > Gammaproteobacteria > Burkholderiales > Burkholderiaceae > Caballeronia > Caballeronia zhejiangensis. Next base: position 58,577 of record NZ_JFHD01000014.1, on the reverse strand, counting down.
GTCGTGTGTTTCGCGACGTGGTTCGTGATCGAGAAGACGCGCGTCGGCGCTTATTTGCGCGCGGGCACGGAGAATCCGAAGCTCGTCGAGGCGTTCGGCGTCAACGTGCCGATGATGATCACGCTCACCTACGGCTTCGGCGTCGCGCTCGCGGCGTTCGCGGGCGTGCTTGCGGCGCCGGTGATTCAGGTGTCGCCGCTGATGGGCCAGTCGATGATCATCACGGTGTTCGCGGTGGTCGTGATCGGCGGCATGGGTTCGATCATGGGCTCGATCCTCACGGGTCTCTTGCTCGGCGTGATCGAAGGCTTGACGCGCGTGTTCTATCCGGAAGCGTCCGCGACGGTCGTCTTCGTCATCATGGCGATCGTGTTGATGATTCGCCCGGCAGGATTCTTCGGCAAGGAAAAATGATGCAGAGAAAAGCGCTCTACGGCCTGTTGCTGATCGGCCTGATCGTGGCGCCGTTCGTCGGCGTGTATCCGCTGTTCATGATGAAAGTGCTGTGCTTCGCGCTCTTCGCAGCCGCGTTCAATTTGCTGATCGGCTATACGGGGCTGCTGTCGTTCGGGCACGCGATGTTCCTCTCTTCCGCGGGCTACGTGGCCGGCTACGCGATCCAGACGCTCAACTTCACGCCGGAGCTCGGCGTGCTCGCGGGCACGGCGGCGGCGACGCTGCTCGGTCTCGTCGCCGGCCTGATCGCGATTCGGCGCCAGGGCATCTACTTCGCGATGGTCACGCTCGCGCTCGCGCAGATGGTGTACTTCGTCTTCCTCCAGGCGCCGTTCACGCATGGCGAAGACGGTCTGCAAGGCGTGCCGCGCGGCAAGCTGTTCAACGCGATCGATCTGGGCAACGACATCACGCTGTATTACGTCGTGCTCGTGGTGATGCTGCTCGCGTTCGCGCTGATCGTGCGCATCGTGCATTCGCCGTTCGGGCAAGTGCTGATCGCGATCAAGGAGAACGAGCCGCGCGCTATTTCGCTCGGCTACGACACGTCGCGCTACAAGCTGCTCGCGTTCGTGCTGTCGGCGGGGCTCGCGGGTTTCGCGGGCGCGACGAAGACGCTCGTGCTCGGCTTCGAAACCCTGGGCGACGCGCACTGGACGATGTCCGGCCTCGTCGTGCTGATGACCCTCGTCGGCGGCATGAGCACGATGTTCGGCCCGCTGCTCGGCGCGGCGATCATCGTCGCGCTGGAAGACCGGCTCGGCGATATCGGCAGCGGCATCGCGCGGCTCACGGGCGTAACGTGGTTCAACTCGCTGGGCGAATCGGTGACGATCGTGACGGGCGTCATCTTCATCGCGTGCGTGCTGGCGTTCCGTCGCGGAATTGTCGGGGAGATCGTTGCGCGGGTTCGGCCGCTGCAAGGCTGAAGCGATTTACTTTGAATTGCGAATTAATTGGGGCTTCGCGAGAAGCGCGCTGTATTGCAAGAAATACGCCCCGTTGAGGTGCTTTTGTGCACCACTAGGGTAAATGCTAGGTTGCCGGGCACTGTTGCGTTCTTTAACATGCGTCCTAGTTCTGTTGCACCCAGATTTTTGAGGTGGAGAACGAGGAGACATGAGGCACGAAGTGCCCGACCGAAAAGCGCTGTTGGATGAGTCCAACAGCGCTTTTTTATTTGCCCGTCGATAATACGAATTAATCCCTCGACGGATTTAAGGCGGGGTTTTCCCGAGGGTTTAGGGATGCGTGCGGCGTCGTCGGAAAAGCGCTGAAAAAACAACGTTCGAAGCCCGGGAAGACCCTTCAAAACGCTTGCTGCCCGGCGCTTTCGTCCGCTAAACTGCATTTCCCGACCCGTCGGTCGGCGATTCGAAGCGGCGCGAATCACGGACATATCCGCAGGCGATTCTTTACGCATAAGCACGATTTACGGGGCGCAAATCAATGAAGTTGGCATTACGCGGAAAGGCGGTCGCAATGGCCGTCGCGGCATTATCGGCGGTAATCAGCAATCAGGTTTTGGCGGACGTGAAAATCGGCGTGACGGTTTCGGCAACGGGCCCGGCGGCGTCGCTTGGCATTCCCGAGAAGAACACCGTTTCGTTGCTTCCGAAGGAGGTCGCCGGGCAGAAGGTGGAATACATCGTTCTCGACGACGCCACCGATTCCACGCAAGCCGTGAAAAACGCGCGCAAGCTGACGAGCGAAGATCATGTCGATGCGCTCGTCGGCTCGACCGTCGTTCCGAACTCGCTCGCGATGACCGACATCGCCGCTGAAACGCACACGCCGATGATCTCGATGGCCGCAGCCGCGAGCATCGTCGAACCGATGGACGCGAAAAAGGCGTGGGTCTTCAAGACGCCGCAGAACGACATTCTGATGGCCACCGCCATCGCGCAGCACATGTCGAATCATGGCGTGAAGACGGTCGCGTTCATCGGCTTCTCCGATGCCTACGGCGAGAGCTGGTTCAAGGAATTCTCGAAAGCGGCCGATCTCGCGAAGCTGAAGATCGTCGCGAACGAGCGCTTCGCGCGCAACGACGCATCGGTGACGGGCCAGGTGCTCAAGACGATGTCGCAGAACGCGGACGCGGTGCTGATCGCGGGCGCGGGCACGCCGGCCGCGCTGCCGCAGAAGACGCTCAAGGAGCGCGGCTACAAGGGCAAGATCTATCAGACGCACGGCGTCGCCAATAACGACTTCCTGCGCGTGTGCGGCAAGGATTGCGAAGGCACGTTCCTGCCCGCCGGACCGCTGCTCGTCGCGGAGCAGTTGCCCGACAGCAATCCCGTGAAGCAGGCCGCGCTCACGTACAAGAAAGCGTATGAAGGCGCCTACGGCGCGGGTTCGGTGTCGACCTTCGGCGGTCACGCTTGGGACGCGGGCCTCATTCTGCAGCGCGCGATTCCCATTGCGCTGAAGAAGGGCCAGCCCGGCACGCCGGCGTTCCGCGAAGCGCTGCGCGCGGCCATCGAAGAGACGAAGAATCTGCCGGCATCGCACGGCATCTTCAACATGAGCCCCAACGATCACTCCGGACTGGACCAGCGCGCGCGCGTGATGGTGGAGATCGTAGGCGGCAAGTGGAAGCTCTCGGGCAACTGACGCAATCGCATGTGAACTGATTCGAAGAACAAAGGCGCGTCGTTTCGAACGCGCCTTTTTTCTGCGCTGTGCAACGAAAGCCCCGACGAAGAAGAGGGCGCAACGGTCAGGGAAAACGAGCCTTGGCACGCAGTATCGCGGTAAATAGATTGGGGCGGCTCTTTGATTGGCCTCGAAAGTCGCATCGATAACAACTCGCAGCAACGCACCGCCAGTGTGCGCGTTTGGAGACAAGCAATGAAAACGAAGAAGGCATGGATCAAGACCGGCATCGCGCTCGCCATCGCGGGCAGCGTGTTCGCGGGCGCGGGCGCGGCGCTCGCGCAAGTGAAGATCGGCGTGACGCTCTCGGCGACGGGACCGGCGGCATCGCTCGGGATTCCCGAGAAAAATACCGTCGCGCTGTTGCCCAAGGAAATCGGCGGGAAGTCGGTCGAATGGATCGTGCTCGACGACGGTTCCGACACGAGCCGAGCCGTGCAGAACACGCGCAAGCTGATCGACGAAGATCACGTCGATGCGATCGTCGGCTCGACCGTGACGCCAAACTCGCTCGCGATGATCGACCCGGCCGCCGCGGGCAAGACGCCGATGATCTCGATGGCCGCCTCGGCCGCGATCATCTCGCCGATGGACGCGAAGAAAGCGTGGGTCTTCAAGACGCCGCAGAACGACGCGCTCATGGCCGACGCGATCGCGAGCTACATGGAGAAGCACGGCGTGAAGACCGTGGGCTTCATCGGCTTCGCCGATGCCTACGGCGACGGCTGGTACAACGTGTTCAACACGGCGGCCACGGCGCACAAGCTGAAGATCGTCACGAACGAGCGCTTCAACCGCACGGACACGTCCGTGACCGGCCAGGTGCTGAAGACGATGGGCGCGAACCCCGACGCGGTGCTGATCGCGGGTGCGGGCACGCCGTCCGCGCTGCCGGCGAAGGCGCTGAAGGAGCGCGGCTACAAGGGCAAGGTCTATCAGACGCACGGCGTCGCCAACAACGACTTCCTGCGCGTGTGTGGCAAGGATTGCGAGGGAGAGATCCTGCCCGCCGGTCCGGTGCTCGTCACCGAGCAATTGCCGGAGAGCAATCCGGTGAAGAAGTCGTCGGCGGCGTACAAGGACGCGTACGAGAAGGCCTACGGCGCGGGTTCGCTGTCGACGTTCGGCGGCCACGCTTGGGACGCCGGGCAGATGCTTCAGCGCGCGATTCCCGAAGCGCTGAAGAAGGGCCAGCCGGGCACGCCGGAGTTCCGCGAAGCGCTGCGCGCGGCGCTCGAAAACCTCAAGGATCTGCCGGTGTCGCACGGCATCATGAACATGACGCCGACCGATCACAACGGCTTCGACAATCGCGCGCGCGTGATGGTGCAGATCGTCGACGGCAAGTGGAAGCTGCTGAACGACTGATGTCGTGGAACGCGCCTACCCGCGCGTTCGTGTTTCTTAATTTCGAGATGATCTCGTAGAACAAGCGGCGCACCGGCAACGGCGCGCCGCTTGACCATGTTTCACAAGAAGCTCCAAAGAGGAAGTATGGACTTATCGATTGCGGCGATCCTCGCGCAGGACGGGATCACCACGGGCGCGATCTACGCGTTGCTCGCGCTCGCGCTGGTGCTCGTGTTCTCCGTGACACGCGTCATTTTCATTCCGCAGGGCGAGTTCGTCGCGTATGGCGCGCTCACGCTGGCCGCGCTGCAGACGCAGAAGCTGCCCGCCACCTGCTATTTGCTCATCGCGATGGGCGTCGGCTGCTTTATCGCCGAACTCGCTGGCATCGTTCGGCATCCTTCGCGATATCACCAGATCGGACGCTTGCTCACCGTCCTGGCCGGCAAGTATCTGCTGTTTCCCGTTGCGGTTTGGGGCATTACGCAAGCCGCTTTTGCGCAGCCTTTGCCGATGTTGGCCCAGATCGCGCTGACGCTTCTCATCGTCGTGCCGATGGGGCCGTTCGTCTATCGCCTCGCCTATGAGCCGATCGCGGAGGCGAGCACGCTGTTGCTGCTGATCGTCGCGGTCGCCGTGCACTTCGCGATGGTCGGCCTCGGGCTCGTGATGTTCGGCGCCGAAGGATCGCGCACGACGGCATTCTCCGACGCCAACTTCAATCTCGGCAGCGTATCGATCTCCGGGCAAAGCCTGTGGGTCGTGGGGACGGCTGTCGTGTTGATCGTCGCGCTGTACTTCTACTTCGATCGCTCGATTTCCGGCAAGGCGTTGCGCGCGACGTCGGTGAATCGTCTGGGCGCGCGGCTCGTGGGCATCGGCACGACACAGGCGGGGCGCCTCGCGTTCACGCTCGCGGCCGGGCTCGGCGCGCTCTGCGGCGTGCTCGTCGCGCCCATCACGACGATCTACTACGACTCGGGCTTTCTGATCGGCCTGAAGGGTTTCGTGGGCGCGATCGTCGGCGGTCTGGTGAGCTATCCGCTCGCGGCGGCGGGGTCGCTGCTCGTGGGTCTGCTCGAATCGTATTCGTCGTTCTGGGCGAGCGCGTACAAGGAGGTGATCGTCTTCACGCTGATTATTCCGGTGCTGCTGTGGCGAAGCCTGGCGAGCCCGCATTCGGATGAGGACGAGGAGTGAGCCGATGAAATTCCGTTCTTTCTGGATCTTTCTGCTGATCGTTTTCGCGTTGCCGATTCTGCCCGGGCCGGTCGCCGTGCCCGAGTACTGGATCACGCTGCTGAACTACATCGGCCTCTATTCGATCGTCGCGATCGGCCTCGTTCTGCTGACGGGCATCGGCGGGATGACGAGCTTCGGCCAGGCTGCGTTTGTCGGCGTGGGCGCATACGCGACGGCCTTCCTGACGACGCGCTATGGCGTCTCGCCGTGGCTCGCGCTCATCGCAGGCGTCGTGCTGACGGCATTTATCGCGCTGCTGCTCGGTCTTATCACCATGCGTCTGTCCGGGCACTTTCTGCCGCTCGGGACGATCGCGTGGGGCCTCTCGCTGTTCTATCTGTTCGGCAACATGGAACTGCTCGGCAAGTACGACGGCATCAATGGGATTCCGGTGCTCAACGTGTTCGGCTGGCAGCTCGAATCGGGGCGCAGCATCTACTACCTGATCTGGGTCGTCGTGCTGCTCGCGGTGATATCTGTTCAGAATCTGCTTAATAGTCGGCCCGGCCGCGCGATTCGCGCATTGCGCGGAGGCGGCACGATGGCCGAGGCGATGGGCGTCAATACTGCGTGGATGCGCGTGGTCATTTTCATCTATGCAGCAGTTCTGGCGGCCATTTCCGGCTTCCTGTACGCGCACTTGCAGCGCGCGGTGAATCCGACGCCGTTCGGGCTGAATCACGGCATCGAGTTCCTGTTCATGGCGGTGGTCGGCGGCGTGTCGCACGTCTGGGGTGCGATTCTCGGTGCGACGATCCTCACCGTTCTGCAGGATTATCTGCAGACGCTTCTGCCCAAGCTGATCGGCGCCAACGGCAACTTTGAGATCATCGTTTTCGGCGTCGTGATGGTTCTGCTGTTGCAATACGCGAGACAGGGCGTATGGCCGTTCGTCGCGCGCATCTTTCCTCGTGGTCCTCGCGCTCAGGTTCCAGATCACGGCGACGCCCTGCCGCAGCGCAGCAAACCCACGGCGGGCGAGCGCTTGCTGGTTGTCGACAAGGCGCGCAAGCAGTTCGGTGGGCTCGTCGCGGTGAATGATGTCAGTTTCGAGGTGAAGGCGGGCGAGATCATCGGTTTGATCGGACCAAACGGCGCAGGCAAATCCACGACGTTCAATCTCGTCACAGGCGTGCTTCAAGCGACGAGCGGCGCGATCAGTTTTCACGGCGAACGCATCGAGAAGCTGACTTCGCGCGAGATCGTCAAACGTGGCATCGGGCGGACGTTTCAACACGTCAAGATGCTGCCGGGGATGACGGTTCTGGAGAACGTCGCGATCGGAGCGCATTTGCGTGGCAATACGGGCGTCTGGCGCAGCGTCGTCCGTCTGAATGCGGCGGAGGAAGCGCGGCTGATGGCGGAGGCCGCGAAGCAGATCAAGCGCGTCGGGCTGGAGAAGCATATTTATAGCGAAGCGGGGAGTCTCGCGCTGGGTCAGCAGCGGATTCTGGAAATCGCCCGCGCGCTGTGCTGCGATCCGACTCTGTTGCTCTTGGACGAACCTGCCGCTGGCTTGCGGTATCAGGAAAAGCTACAACTGGCTGACTTGCTGCGAAAACTTCGCGCCGAAGGGATGAGCATTCTTCTGGTCGAACACGACATGGACTTCGTGATGAATCTGACGGATCGGCTTGTGGTGATGGAGTTCGGCACCAAGATCGCCGAAGGATTGCCGACAGAAGTCCAGAAGGATCCTGCGGTGCTCGAAGCATATTTGGGTGGGGTGGAGTGATGGCAGATCCGATTCTTCAAGTGGACGGCTTGTCGGTACGCTACGGCAAGGTCGAGGCGTTGCACGACGGCAAGCTCACCGTCGGCGCGGGGCAGATCGTTTCCGTCATCGGGCCGAACGGCGCAGGAAAGTCGACGCTGCTTAACGCGATCATGGGTGCGCTGCCGCAGACGGGGCATTCGAAGGGCGTTGTGCGATATCTTGGAGAAGATATCTCTGCGTTACCGATTGAGCGTCGTGTCGCACGTGGAATGTGCCTGGTGCCGGAAAAACGCGAGCTATTCGCGACGATGGCGGTAGAGGACAACCTCGTGCTCGGCGCTTATCGGCGTAAGAAGGCAGGCGAACGGAATTACCTTGATCAGCTCGATCATGTGTTTCAGCTTTTCCCGCGACTGAAGGAACGGCGGAAGCAAGCGGCCGGAACCTTGTCGGGTGGAGAGCGGCAGATGCTGGCGGTGGGTCGCGCGCTGATGGGTAAGCCGCAACTTCTCATGCTCGACGAGCCGAGCCTCGGGCTGGCGCCGCTGATCGTCAGGGAGATTTTCCATATCATCAGCGCTCTGCGTCAGACGGGCGTTGCCACGCTGCTGATTGAACAAAATGCACGCGCGGCGCTGCAAATCTCCGACTACGGCTATGTTCTCGAGACGGGTGAGTTTGCCCTCGAAGGGAACGCCGATGCGCTTCAACACAATCCCCAAGTTATCGAGACTTATCTTGGCCTGACGAAGAAGGTGGCTTAGACGCCACAACGGCGGTGCCCACCGATGGCGTGTTTCACGTGAAACACGCCATTTTTTTCGTCGCGGGCCGTTCGAGCGAATTCGAGGGCGGGAAGAAACCGTTATAATTCAAAGCTATTCTCTCTTCAGGTTCGTGTCGTTCGCACACGATATCCCAATGCTTTATCCCACAGAATTTGATGTGATCGTCGTCGGAGGCGGTCACGCGGGCACTGAGGCGGCGCTCGCCTCCGCGCGTATGGGCTGCAAAACGCTGCTTTTGACCCATAACATCGAGACGCTCGGTCAGATGAGCTGTAATCCGTCCATCGGCGGGATTGGCAAAGGCCATCTCGTCAAGGAGGTCGACGCGCTCGGCGGCGCCATGGCTGCGGCGACGGACGAGTCCGGCATTCAGTTCCGCATTCTCAATTCGTCGAAGGGGCCGGCGGTGCGGGCGACGCGCGCCCAAGCTGATCGCCTTCTGTACAAGCAGGCGATCCGCCATCGGCTGGAAAATCAACCGAATCTCTGGCTGTTCCAGCAAGCGGTCGATGATTTGATGGTCGAGGGCGATCGCGTCGTCGGTGCTGTGACCCAGGTGGGTCTGCGTTTTCGCGCGCGCGCCGTCGTACTGACCGCAGGGACGTTCCTCGATGGGAAGATCCACGTTGGTCTGAATAACTATGTCGGCGGTCGCGCGGGCGATCCCGCTGCGGTGTCGCTTTCCGCGCGTCTGAAGGAATTGAAGCTGCCTCAGGGCCGTCTCAAAACGGGCACGCCGCCGCGCATCGATGGCCGCACGATAGATTTCTCTCAGCTCGAAGAGCAACCGGGCGACCTCGATCCGATCCCGGTGTTCTCGTTTCTGGGTCGAGTAGAGCAGCATCCGCGTCAATTGCCGTGCTGGGTCACGCACACGAATGCGCGGACGCATGACATCATCCGCTCCGGACTCGATCGATCGCCGATGTATACGGGCGTTATTGAAGGCGTCGGACCGCGCTATTGCCCGTCGATCGAGGACAAGATCCACCGCTTCGCTTCGAAAGACGCGCACCAGATCTTCTTGGAGCCGGAAGGACTGACCACGAACGAGTTCTATCCCAACGGCATCTCCACGAGTCTGCCGTTCGACGTGCAACTCGAGCTCGTGCGCTCGATGCGGGGCCTGGAGCACGCGCACATCCTTCGTCCTGGCTATGCGATCGAATACGACTACTTCGATCCGCGGGCGCTGAAGGCGTCGTTGGAAACGAAGGCGATCAACGGCTTGTTCTTCGCCGGACAGATCAACGGTACGACCGGCTACGAAGAGGCCGCTGCGCAAGGCTTGCTTGCGGGAATCAACGCCGGACTCCAAGTCCAAGGTAAAGAGGCGTGGTCGCCGCGTCGAGATCAGGCGTATCTGGGCGTGCTCGTAGACGATCTCGTGACGCGGGGCGTATCTGAGCCGTACCGCATGTTCACGAGCCGCGCAGAGTACCGTCTGTCACTCCGCGAGGACAACGCGGATATGCGTCTCACGGAAATTGGCCGCGAGCTTGGTGTCATCGACGATATTCGCTGGGACGCGTTCAGCCGCAAGCGCGACGCTGTTTCACGTGAAACACAGCGTCTTCGCTCGACATGGGTCAACCCGAAGACGCTGCCGGCCGAAGAGGCGACCGCGTTGCTCGGCAAGCCGATCGACCATGAGTACAGCTTGGCGGATCTGCTGCGCCGGCCGGGTGTTTCGTACGACGGCATCTGCGCGCTGCGCGACGGAGCTTGTGGCCCGGACGCGCCGTTAGCGGAGGATTCGGTTCTTCTCAGCCAGATCAAGGAGCAAATCGAAATCGGCGTGAAGTATCAAGGTTACATCGACAGGCAAGCGGACGAGATCGTGCGGAACGACGCGCAGGAAAATACGCGCCTGCCCGAAGGTCTCGACTACAACGAAGTCCGCGGCTTGTCGTTTGAAGCTCGCCAGAAACTGATTCAGCACCGGCCTGAGACCATCGGTCAGGCATCGCGAATCTCGGGCATTACGCCGGCCGCGATCTCGCTGCTGATGGTGCATCTGAAGCGCGGCGCGGGACGTCGCGGCCTCAACTCGCCTAGCGACGATTCGTCAAGCCGTAATACGACGGCGGTTCAATGACGGAGCGCAACCAAACTCTGGCGACGACGCTCGAAAAGGGCGTCTCCGCGCTCGGCCTCGCGCTGTCGTCTTCGCAAAGCCAGAAATTACTCGATTATGTCGCGCTGCTCGGCAAGTGGAACTCCGTCTATAACTTGACGGCAATCCGCGACCCGCAGCAGATGCTGATCCAGCACATTCTCGATTCGCTTGCGATCGTCCCGGCTGTATCCGCGCGAAATCCGTCGACCCTGCTGGACGTCGGTTCGGGCGGCGGTTTGCCCGGCGTCGTGCTGGCGATCGCGCAGCCCGATGTGCGTGTGACGTTGAATGACATCGTCCACAAGAAAACAGCTTTTCAGTCGCAGGCGAAGGCCCAGTTAGGTCTGAACAATCTGTCTGTCGCAACCGGGCGCGTCGAAAGTTTACGTCCGGGCATCGAAGTACCGGAAAAATTCGATGTAATCGTGTCGCGCGCATTCGCAGAGCTCTCCGATTTCGTTACACTTTCGCGTCATCTGGTTGCGGACAACGGGCGGATTCTGGCGATGAAAGGGGTGAAGCCAGATGCCGAAGCCGCGCGAGTGCCGGCGGGCGCCACGGTGCTCGGCATCGAGCGCTTGAATGTGCCGATGCTCGACGCCGAACGGCATCTCGTCGAGATTGCCGTCGAGCCGGTATGACGGTTCGTTGAAGGTTTTCATCCGCCATTCCAGGCACGCTGATCTTCTGACAGCGAAGAAACGAGGACACTAAACGATGGCAAAAATCTTCTGCGTCGCAAATCAGAAGGGCGGCGTTGGAAAGACCACGACAGCGGTCAATCTCGCGGCGAGCCTCGCGGGGCTGGGTCAGCGCGTGTTGCTGATCGACCTGGACCCGCAGGGCAACGCGACCATGGGTAGCGGCATCGACAAGGCCGCGTGCGAGAACACGGTTTACGAAGTGCTCGTCGATGGCGTCACGCTGCGCGAAGCGCGTACCCGTCCGGAGGCCGTTGGTTACGACGTGCTGCCGGCCAATCGCGAACTCGCTGGCGCGGAAGTCGAACTCGTGGACATGGAAAACCGCGAGCGCATTCTTCGCGTCGCGATCGAAGAAGTAGTCGATGACTATGACTTCGTGCTGATCGATTGCCCCCCGGCACTTTCGCTGCTGACGCTCAACGCGTTGTGCGCGGCGCACGGCGTGGTGATTCCGATGCAGTGCGAATACTTCGCGCTGGAGGGGCTGTCCGACCTCGTGAACACGATCAAGCAGGTTCACGCCAATCTGAACCGCGACCTGAAGGTCATCGGCTTGCTGCGCGTGATGTTCGATCCCCGGATCACGCTGCAACAACAAGTGTCGGATCAATTGAAAGAGCATTTCGGCAGCAAGCTGTTCGATGTCGTGATCCCGCGCAATGTGCGTCTTGCCGAGGCGCCGAGCTACGGGCTGCCGGGTGTCGTGTTCGACAAATCGTCGCGCGGCGCGCAGGCGTATATCCAGTTCGGCACGGAAATGATCGAGCGCGTGCGTGCGCTCGACCTCAACTAAGCAAACCCATTCGATGCGGCAGTCACGCCGATGGAGGAACCGAAATGAGCGCTGTGATGAAAAAGAAGGGTTTGGGCCGAGGCCTGGATGCATTGCTCGGCGGCAGCGTCGACATTACGGAAGCCGTGCGCGGTGAAGGCACGCCGTCGGTGTTGCCGCTCGACAAGCTGCAGGCCGGGAAGTATCAGCCGCGCACGCGCATGGACGAGGGCGCGCTGCAGGAGCTCGCGGCGAGTATCCGCGCGCAAGGGCTGATGCAACCGATCCTCGTGCGCTCGGTCGGCGACGATCACTATGAAATCATCGCAGGCGAGCGGCGTTTTCGCGCCGCGCGCCTGGCGGGGCTCGATGAAGTCCCCGTTCTCGTAAAAAACGTGCCAGATCAGGCTGCCGCAGCGATGGCGCTGATCGAAAACATCCAGCGCGAGGATTTGAATCCGCTGGAAGAGGCGCAGGGCATCCAGCGCCTGCTCGATGAGTTCAGCTTCACGCACGAACAGGCTGCCGAGTCGGTCGGCCGCTCGCGCAGCGCCGTCTCTAATCTGTTGCGTCTTTTGAACCTGGCGACGCCCGTTCAGACGATGCTCCTCGCCGGCGACCTCGACATGGGCCACGCGCGCGCGCTGCTCGCCGTCGACGCAGCGACGCAAATTCAACTTGCCAATCACGTTGTCAATCGCCGCTTGTCGGTGCGTGAAACGGAGCGCCTCGTCGCGGCGACGACCAAGGAAGCGCCTGCGACAAAAGCACGCGCCGCGAACGACGGCGGACGTGATACGCGTCGGCTCGAAGAAGAGTTGTCGGATCTGCTATCGGCCAACGTGAAGATCAAGCTGGGCGGAAGAGGGCGCGGAAAAGTCACGATCGATTTCGGCACGCTCGACTCGCTCGAAGGCATTCTGACGAAGCTGCGCGGCAGCATCGAAGCGACGACTCCCACAGCCTGACCCGCGCACATCTTGTCCGAATTCGACGTCAACCGTACACGTTCCGACTTTCTTGCGCGCATCTGGCGGGCCGTCTCGAAAGAGCCGGTTCTCGCCATTTTGGTATTCGCGCTCGTCGTGTTGCAGATCGCCCACCCACGTCCGTGGATGTCCCTGCCGGGTCTCGTCGACTGGCAGACGGTGCTTACACTCGCGGGCCTGCTGGTGCTGACCAAGGCCATCGAATTATCAGGATTCCTGATGTGGGCCGCGCATCGGCTCGTGCATCACATTCATGGCGAACGCACGTTGGCGCTGCTCCTCGTGGCGCTCGCCGCGGGCCTCTCCACGGTGCTGACCAACGACGTAGCGCTTTTCGCCGTCGTCCCGCTCGCCTTGTCGTTGCACAAGCTCGCGCCGCTGCCGATCAAACGGCTCGTCATCGTCATTGCGCTGTCGGTCAACGCAGGCTCGATTCTCACGCCACTCGGCAATCCCCAGAACCTTTTCCTGTGGCAGACGAGCGGCGTCGGCTTCCCGGCGTTCGTCTGGGCGATGCTGCCGCTGTGCGCCGCGTTGATGGCGCTGCTCGGCATCGTCACGTTCGCGATGTTCCGCGCGGAGCCGCTGGATCTTTCCGGCGATGTCGAGGAACATCGCGTCGATCGCGTGCTGTGCGGTGTCAGCGTGCTCGCGTTTGCGGCGTTCGTCGCGCTCGCCGATGCGCATCACGCCGGCCCGGCGCTGGCCGTTCTGGCGGCCGTCTTCCTGTTGTGGCGACGTGAAGTCGTGTTGAAGATCGACTGGCTGCTGCTCCTCATCTTCGTGATGATGTTCATCGTGCTGCGCAGCGCGGCCGCGTTGCCGTCGATTCACGCAGGCATCGCCCATATAGGCATCGATACGCCGATGCGCGCGTATGCGGCGGGCGCGGTGCTGTCGCAGGCCATCAGCAACGTGCCGGCGGCCATCGTGCTCGCGGAGTTCTCGAAGGACTGGCGCGCGCTCGCATTTGGCGTGAGCGTCGGTGGATTCGGTATCGCAATCGGTTCGCTCGCGAATCTCATCGCCGTGCGCTTGTCGGGTGAAAAAGGCATGTGGATGCCATTTCACATGGTGTCGATCCCGTTCTGGATCGTGGCAATCGTCATCGGCTGGGCGCTCGTTTGATGCTCGGCGCAGGCTCCTCCATCGAATGAAAATCTCCTTGCAATTGCAAGGAAAGTCTCGCTTTTGAGACCGTTTTTTAAGGTTCGTCTGCTTGGTTTTTGACGCGCCTAAACTATTGAATCCGTGACAACAATCGCTTACAATCGCCCGGATTTATCAGCTAGGCCACCTCGAAAGCGCAGCGAAAGCGCAGGGTGATTTTCCCGGACTTTTGGTTGAAGGTTGGAAGACGGTGCGAGAGGAAAATCGAGCGCCGGACGCTCACGCAACCGGCGATGAAAACGCCTCCGGAAATCAGCCGCGCAGTTCGTCGAGCGACTCGTGGGATGCCGAAGCGCAAGAAAATAATATCGTTCCGCTCACGCGGGATCAGGCACAGAAGCTGTTTGGGCCCGAGGTGAGTCGTCCATCGCGTGTCACGCCGTTTAAGGTCGTGGCAGCGCAAATGGTTTTGTCCCTGGGTGCGACGCTGTTGTGGTGGCTGTTCTACAAGCCGCCGGGCGATGCTGCGCTGTCCGCATTTCTGGGGGGAGCGATCTGCTGGGTGCCGAGCGCTCTGTTCGCCGCGCGCCTGCGGGCGAAGAGCGGCGCGGAGACGATCATGAGCTGGATGATCGGCGAAGCGCTCAAGATGGGAGCGACGATCGCCATGTTCGTGGCGGTCGCGTACTGGTACAAGAGCGCGTTGTGGTTGCCGCTGCTCGTTACGTACATCGTCGCTCTGAAGACTTACTGGGTTGCAATGGCGCTTCGGTGACGATTCTTGACGTCCCAGGTAAGTGCCCGCAGCACGGATTGTAAGTAGCATCACGTATGAACAAGTGCGGACGTTGTGCCGCACTCGGGCCTCTCGACCCGGAGCCGCGCCGCGAAGCGGCGGCTCGGAAGCGACAGGCGGCGAAAGATTTTTGACAATTTGGGTGGCTTTAACGATATGGCAGCTAGCGAAGGAACGCACGCTCTGGATCCGTCCGAGTACATTGCGCACCACTTGCAGAATCTTTCCACGCACGCACAGACGTCGATCTTCGACATCCACGTCTGGAATCTCGACACGCTGTTCTGGTCGATCGTGTGCGGTGTCATCACCATCGTCATTCTCGGTCTTGCTGCACGCAAGGCGACGTCCGGTGTTCCCGGCCGTTTCCAGTGCGCCATCGAGATGCTGGTCGAAATGGTCGAAGACCAGTCGAAGTCGATGATCCACGGCAGCCGCCGCTTCATCGCTCCGCTCGCGCTGACCGTGTTCGTCTGGGTCGCCCTGATGAACTCGCTCGACTTCATCCCCGTGGATCTGCCGCCGCGCATCATCGGCTGGCTCGGTCTCGAAAACGTCCTTCCGCATCATCGCATCGTTCCGACGGCTGACCTCAACGGCACCATCGGTATCGCGCTCGGCGTGTTCGTGCTGATGATCTACTACAACTTCAAGATCAAGGGCGCTGGCGGCTTCGTGCACGAACTGCTGTCCGCTCCGTTCGGCGCGCATCCGCTGCTGTGGATTCCGAACCTCGCGCTGAACATCATCGAGTTCGTCGCCAAGACGGTGTCGCTCGGCATGCGGCTGTTCGGCAACATGTACGCCGGCGAACTGCTGTTCCTGCTGATCGCCCTTCTGGGCAGCATGTGGACGTTCGGTGCGGACGCTTCCGTGCTCGGCTTCATCGGCCACGTGGTCGCGGGCACGGTTTGGGCGATCTTCCACATTCTGATCGTGCTGTTGCAGGCGTTCATTTTCATGATGCTGACGCTGGTGTACATCGGCCAGGCGCATGACTCACACTGACGCGTTGCGGCACGTTCCGGAATCGTTCAGGTTTTAGGTTTTCGTTTTTTATAAATCCAGTTCCAAAGTCTTTAATCAAAGGAGTGATCATGCAAGCTTTCATCGCCAACATCCAAGGTCTGACCGCCATCGGTATCGGCATCATCATCGGCCTGGGTGCAATCGGCGCCTGTATCGGTATCGGTCTGATGGGCGGCAAGTACATCGAAGCATGCGCCCGCCAGCCGGAACTGATGAACCCGCTGCAGACCAAGATGTTCCTGCTGGCTGGTCTGATCGACGCGGCGTTCCTGATCGGCGTTGGTGTGGCAATGCTGTTTGCGTTCGCGAACCCGCTGCTCTCGAAGCTCGCAGGCTGAGGTTCCTCGGAAGTGTGCGTCTGACTTTTTAAAGACGCTTAACGGAACGGGTGAGGCGCTGATCGAGCTCAACAAGCCGATGAGCGCCTTTTAACCGTTTCACCTCCGATCAAGCAACGTTTAAGGAAACACCGTGAATCTCAACGCAACCCTGTTTGCGCAAATGGTCGTGTTTCTGATCCTCGCGTGGTTCACGATGAAGTTCGTGTGGCCGCCGTTGATCAACGCCCTCGACGAGCGCTCGAAGAAGATTGCCGACGGCCTCGCCGCCGCCGACAAGGGCAAAGCGGAACTCGAAGCTGCGCACAAGCGCGTCGACCAGGAACTCGCGCAAGCGCGCAACGACGGCCAGCAACGCATCGCCGACGCTGAAAAGCGCGCTGCCGCAGTCGCAGAAGAAATCAAGGCCAACGCTCAAGCCGAAGCCGCGCGTATCGTTGCGCAAGCCAAGGCCGACGCCGACCAGCAAATCGTGAAGGCTCGCGAAGCGCTGCGTGGCGAAGTCGCTGCGCTGGCTGTGAAAGGCGCTGAGCAGATTCTGAAGCGCGAAGTCGATCAGAAGGCACACGCCGATCTGCTGAATCAACTCAAAACCGAGCTCTGATCATGGCCGAACTTGCAACCATCGCTCGTCCTTACGCAGAAGCGCTGTTCCGCGTGGCCGAAACCGGCGATCTCGCGGGCTGGTCCACCTTCGTTGAGGAGCTGGCACAGGTTGCGCGTCTGCCCGAAGTGGAAACGGTCGCTTCGAGCCCGAAGGTGAGCCGCCAGCAAATCGTCGATCTCCTGCTCGCCGCAGTGAAGTCGCCGTTGGCCCAAAGCCAGCCTCAAGCGAAGAACTTCGTCGGCATGCTGGTCGAGAACCATCGCCTGCCGCTGCTGCCGGAAATCGCCGTCCAGTTCGACGAGCTGAAGAACGCCCGTGAAGGTGCTGCCGATGCTCACATCGTGAGCGCGTTCCCCCTCGAAGGCGAACAGTTGAACGACCTCGTTGCAAGCCTCGAACGCAAGTTCCAGCGCAAGCTGAAACCGACCGTCGAAATCGATCAGTCGCTGATCGGCGGCGTTCGCGTGACGGTTGGCGACGAAGTGCTCGATACCTCGGTCCGCGCGCGCCTCGCCAGCATGCAGACGGCTCTGACCGCTTAATTTGCGAATTAATGCGATCAACCGAGTCTGATGACTGGCACGCAACAGAATTGACTATCAGGAGCGAATAATGCAACTCAATCCCTCTGAGATCAGCGAGCTGATCAAGAGCCGGATCCAGGGCCTTGAAGCGAGCGCGGACGTTCGCAACCAGGGCACCGTGATCTCCGTGACCGACGGTATCGTGCGTATCCACGGCCTGTCGGACGTGATGCAGGGCGAAATGCTCGAATTCCCGGGCAACACCTTCGGCCTCGCGCTGAACCTCGAACGTGACTCGGTCGGCGCCGTTATTCTCGGCGAGTACGAGCACATCTCGGAAGGCGACATCGTCAAGACGACGGGCCGCATTCTGGAAGTGCCGGTCGGTCCGGAACTCGTCGGCCGTGTGGTCGACGCGCTCGGCAACCCGATCGACGGTAAAGGCCCGATCAACGCGAAGGCAACGGACGCAATCGAAAAGATCGCCCCGGGCGTGATTTGGCGTAAGTCGGTGTCGCAGCCGGTGCAGACGGGTCTGAAATCGATCGACTCGATGGTGCCGATCGGCCGTGGCCAGCGCGAGCTGATCATCGGCGACCGTCAGTGCGGCAAGACCGCGGTGGCCGTCGACGCGATCATCAACCAGAAGGGCAAGGATCTCATCTGTATCTACGTCGCGATCGGCCAGAAGGCTTCGTCGATCATGAACGTGGTGCGCAAGCTCGAGGAAACCGGCGCGATGGCTTACACCATCGTCGTGGCGGCTTCGGCTTCGGAATCGGCCGCGATGCAGTACCTCGCGCCGTACGCCGGCTGCACGATGGGCGAATACTTCCGCGATCGCGGCCAAGATGCGCTGATCGTCTATGACGACTTGACCAAGCAGGCGTGGGCGTATCGCCAGATCTCGCTGCTGCTGCGCCGTCCGCCGGGCCGCGAAGCGTATCCGGGCGATGTGTTCTATCTGCACTCGCGTCTGCTCGAGCGTGCGGCTCGGGTCTCGGAAGAGTACGTCGAGAAGTTCACGAACGGCGAAGTGAAAGGCAAGAGCGGTTCGCTGACGGCACTGCCGGTCATCGAAACGCAAGCCGGCGACGTGACCGCATTCGTTCCGACGAACGTGATCTCGATTACCGACGGCCAGATCTTCCTGGAAACCGACCTGTTCAACGCCGGTATCCGCCCTGCTATCAACGCGGGCGTGTCGGTGTCGCGCGTCGGCGGTGCGGCTCAGACGAAGGTCATCAAGAAGCTGTCGGGCGGTATCCGTACCGACCTCGCGCAGTATCGCGAGCTCGCCGCGTTCGCGCAGTTCGCATCGGACCTCGACGAAGCCACCCGCAAGCAGCTCGAGCGCGGCCGCCGCGTGACGGAACTGCTGAAGCAGCCGCAGTATCAGCCGCTGCAAGTGTGGGAACTGGCCGTCGCGCTGTTCGCAGCCAACAACGGCTATCTGGACGATCTCGAAGTTTCGCAAGTGCTCGCATTCGAAAAGGGCATGCGCGAATTCCTGAAGACCAGCCACGGCGATCTGATTAAGCGCATCGAAGACAATAAAGACTTGTCGAAGGACGACGAAGGCGCACTGCATGCCGCGCTGAAGGACTTCAAGAAGTCGGGCGCTTATTGATCGGGATAGAGGAGCAACGCGCGATGTCACCGGACGTCGCGCGGCTTCGATCAAGGAGTAAGCAATGGCTGGAATGAAGGAAATTCGCGGCAAGATCAAGAGCGTGCAGAACACGCGCAAGATCACGAAAGCGATGGAAATGGTCGCCGCATCGAAGATGCGCCGCGCCCAGGAGCGCATGCGTTCCGCCCGTCCGTATGCCGACAAGGTCCGTTCGATCGCATCGCACATGAGCCGTGCGAACCCCGAGTATCGCCATCCGTTCATGGTCGAGAACAAGGGCGCAAAGACGGCCGGCCTGATCCTCGTCACGACCGACAAGGGTCTGTGCGGCGGCATGAACACGAACATCCTGCGTGCGTCGCTGAACAAGATCAAGGAACTCGATCAAAGCGGTGTCCAGATCGAAGCTTCGGCGATCGGCGGCAAGGGACTCGGCTTCCTGAATCGCCTGAAGGCGAAGGTCGTGTCGCAAGTCACGCAACTGGGCGACACGCCGCATCTGGAAAAGCTGATCGGCGCGATCAAGGTGCAGCTCGACCTGTATTCGGAAGGCAAGATCAACGCGGTGTACCTCGCGTACACGCGCTTCATCAACACGATGAAGCAGGAAGCGGTGATCGAGCAACTGCTGCCGTTGTCGGTGGACGACCTGGACGCGAAGGACGAAGGCGGCGTCACGCCGAAGACCTCGTGGGACTACATCTACGAGCCGGACGCGCAAACCGTGGTGGACGAGCTTCTCGTGCGCTACGTCGAAGCGCTCGTCTATCAGGCGGTCGCGGAAAACATGGCGTCGGAGCAATCCGCGCGCATGGTCGCGATGAAGGCCGCGTCGGACAACGCGAAGACCGTGATCAACGAACTGCAGCTCGTCTACAACAAGAGCCGCCAGGCCGCGATTACGAAAGAATTGTCGGAAATCGTCGGCGGCGCCGCAGCGGTCTGACGGCCGCGTGAAAGAACACAGTATCTAAAGGAAATGCGATGAGTACTACTGCTTTGGTAGAAGGCAAGATCGTACAGTGCATCGGCGCCGTTATCGACGTGGAATTTCCGCGTGCGCAAATGCCGAAGATTTACGACGCGCTCATTCTGGAAGGCACCGAACTGACGCTCGAAGTCCAGCAGCAGCTGGGCGACGGCGTGGTTCGCACCATCTGTCTGGGTGCATCCGACGGCCTGCGCCGCGGCACGATGGTCAAGAACACGGGCAAGCCCATCAGCGTGCCGGTCGGCAAGCCGACGCTCGGCCGCATCATGGACGTGCTCGGCCGTCCGATCGACGAAGCGGGTCCGATCGAATCGGAAACGACGCGTTCGATCCACCAGAACGCACCTTCGTTCGACGAGCTGTCGCCGTCGACGGAACTGCTCGAAACCGGCATCAAGGTTATCGACCTGATCTGCCCGTTCGCGAAGGGCGGCAAGGTCGGTCTGTTCGGCGGTGCAGGCGTGGGCAAGACCGTGAACATGATGGAACTCATCAACAACATCGCGAAGGAGCACGGCGGTTACTCCGTGTTCGCGGGCGTTGGCGAGCGTACCCGTGAAGGGAACGACTTCTATCACGAAATGAAGGACTCGAACGTTCTCGACAAGGTCGCGCTGGTCTACGGCCAGATGAACGAGCCGCCGGGCAACCGTCTGCGCGTCGCGCTGACCGGTCTGACGATGGCCGAGCACTTCCGTGACGAAGGCCTCGACGTGCTGTTCTTCGTCGACAACATCTATCGTTTCACGCTGGCGGGTACGGAAGTGTCCGCACTGCTCGGCCGTATGCCTTCGGCAGTGGGCTATCAGCCGACGCTGGCTGAAGAAATGGGCAAGCTGCAAGAGCGCATCACGTCGACGAAGACCGGCTCGATCACGTCCGTTCAGGCCGTGTATGTCCCTGCGGATGACTTGACCGACCCGTCGCCGGCTACGACCTTCGGCCACCTGGATGCAACCGTCGTGTTGTCGCGTGACATCGCTTCGCTGGGTATCTATCCGGCAGTGGACCCGCTCGATTCGACCTCGCGTCAGATCGACCCGAACGTGATTGGCGAAGAGCACTACACGATCACGCGCGGCGTGCAGCAGACGCTGCAGCGCTACAAGGAACTGCGCGACATCATCGCGATTCTGGGCATGGACGAACTGTCGCCGGAAGACAAGCTGTCGGTTGCGCGCGCTCGTAAGATCCAGCGTTTCCTGTCGCAGCCGTTCCACGTTGCTGAAGTGTTCACGGGCTCGCCGGGCAAGTACGTGCCGCTGAAGGAAACCATCCGCGGCTTCAAGATGATCGTCGAAGGTGAGTGCGATCATCTGCCGGAGCAGGCGTTCTACATGGTCGGCACGATCGACGAAGCCTTCGAAAAGGCCAAGAAGATCCAGTAAGAGTCGGGTGTTTTTCAGGCGGACGTCCGCGCAGCGCGGGCGTCCACTCATGACACCGACGACAGGAGTCGACATACATGGCAACCATCAAGGTAGACGTCGTCAGCGCGGAAGAGCAGATCTTCTCGGGCCAGGCGAAGTTCGTCGCGCTGCCGGGCGAAGCGGGTGAACTCGGCATTCTGCCGGGTCATACGCCGCTCATCACGCGCATTCGTCCCGGTGCGGTGCGTATCGAGGCGGAAGACGGTACGGAAGAGTTCGTGTTCGTTGCCGGCGGGATTCTCGAAATCCAGCCGGGCATCGTGACCGTGCTCGCCGATACAGCCATCCGCGGCGCGGATCTCGACGAAGCGAAGGCAGAGCAGGCGAAGAAGCGCGCCGAGGAAGCGATTCAAAACAACACCTCGGAGCTCGAGTACGCGACCGCGCAAGCGGAACTCGCTTACGCGACGGCTCAACTCGCGGCGATCCAACGTCTGCGCAAGGCGCACGCAAAGCACTAAGCGCACGACGCATCGAGCAGCAGCGATCAGCAGGTCAAGAAAGCAGCCTTCGGGCTGCTTTTTTTATGCTCCTAATCGGCAAATCGCGCACGCAAATCTGCATAACGGTTATGTGGCGCTCACTCCGATTCACGTAAGCGATTGATTCAGCGCATCTTTCGCCGATTGCACGAAAGCGGCATTGCGGGAAACACTCAATGCCCGCGCCCGTCCTCGCGATGCACAATGGCCTCCAATTAGCCTTCACCGGGCGGCGATTCACATTGGCGGAGACCATCGATGACAACTGAACCGACCCACGCCGGCGCGCAGATCGAACCGCGCGACGGCATTTCCTATGTTCGCGGCGCGACCGACATCCCATTGAGCGACGCGACCGTTGCGCGCTTCCTTCTCGAAACCGCTGGGAGATTCCCCGATCGCCCGGCCGTCGTGTTCCGCGAGCAGAACATCCGCTGGACGTGGCGCGAGTTCGCAAA
Source organism: Caballeronia zhejiangensis (assembly GCF_000698575.1). Lineage (GTDB taxonomy): Bacteria > Pseudomonadota > Gammaproteobacteria > Burkholderiales > Burkholderiaceae > Caballeronia > Caballeronia zhejiangensis. The sequence continues at coordinate 36,384 of NZ_JFHD01000014.1, read as the reverse complement.
TCAGATCGACGTGCTCGCGAGCGGACTGCTCGCGCTCGGCATCGAGGCGGGTGATCGCGTCGGCATCTGGTCGCCCAACCGCATCGAATGGCTGCTCACGCAGTTCGCCACCGCGCGCATGGGCGCCACGCTCGTCAACATCAATCCGGCGTACCGGCTGGCCGAGCTCGAATATGCGCTGAACAAGGTCGGCTGCAAGGCGATCATCGCGGCCGAGCAGTTCAAGTCATCGAAATATCTGGAGATGCTGCAGACGCTCGCGCCCGAACTCGCGCATGCCGAGCCGAACGCGCTTCACGCCGCGAATCTGCCGGAATTGCGCGCCGTGATCCGCATGGGCGAGAGCAAGACGCCCGGCATGCTCAATTTCGAGGACGTGATGCGTACCGGTCGCGAACGGCTCGACGCGACGCCGCTCGACGCAGTCGAGGCGAAGCTGAAGCCGGACGACCCGATCAACATCCAGTTCACGAGCGGCACGACCGGCAATCCGAAGGGCGCGACGCTCACACATCGGAACATCGTCAACAACGCGCGCTATATCGCAATGGCGATGCGCCTGACCGAGCAGGATTCGCTGTGCATTCCGGTGCCGCTGTATCACTGCTTCGGCATGGTCCTGGCCGTGCTCGCGTGCGTATCGACGGGCTGCACGATGGTGTTTCCCGGCGAAGCCTTCGACCCCGCCGCGACGCTCGCTGCCGTGCACGAGGAAAAATGCACGGCGCTGCATGGCGTGCCGACGATGTTCATCGCCGAACTGGACCACCCGGACTTCGGGAAGTACGATCTGAGCCGGCTGCGCACGGGCATCATGGCGGGTTCGCCGTGTCCGATCGAGACGATGAAGCGCGTCGTGTCGAAGATGCATCTCAGCGAGATCACGATCGCGTACGGCATGACTGAGACAAGCCCCGTGTCCTTCCAGAGCTCGACGACCGATCCGCTCGACAAGCGCACCACGACCGTCGGACGCATTCAGCCGCATCTGGAAGTGAAGATCGTCGATCCGCTGGGCAATATCGTGCCGGTCGGCGAAACCGGCGAGCTGTGCACGCGCGGCTATTCGGTGATGAAAGGCTACTGGGGCGACGACGCCAAGACGCGCGAGGCGATCGTCGACGGATGGATGCACACCGGCGACCTCGCGACCATCGACGCGGAAGGTTACTGCAACATCGTCGGCCGCCTGAAGGACATGCTGATTCGGGGCGGCGAGAACGTCTATCCGCGCGAAATCGAGGAATTCCTGTTCCGTCATCCGAAGGTGCAGTCGGTGCAGGTCTTCGGCGTGCCCGATCAGAAATACGGCGAGGAAGTATGCGCGTGGATCGTCGTGCGTCCCGGCGAGCAGGCGAGCGAGGAGGAAATTCGCGAGTTTTGCCAAGGACAGATCGCGCACTACAAGATTCCGCGCTACATCCGCTTCGTCGACGAACTGCCGATGACCGTCACCGGAAAGGCGCAGAAATTCGTGATGCGCGCTCGCATGATCGACGAACTGAAGATCGCCGAGGCCAAAACGGCCTGAACTTCGGCGCCGCTTCGCGGTGAAAAGACAAAGGGAGCGCTGCGGCGCTCCCTTCTGTCATTGGACGAAACGTTCGGGTGTTGAAATCCCAAAACGCAAACGTTTGTCCGGGCGAAAAAAAAGCGGGCCTGGAGCCCGCTAAAAACCACACGCTACGGGGTTAGCGCGAGGAGACCAAACGTGGGATGTGTCGAATGCCTTGCATTCGAATAACGATCCCAACACCGATGCCCCAAATGTGAGTGCTTCGGCCACAGCCTGCCATCGGATCGCGTTGTTCTCGCACGACGCGACGCAATACATCCGTGTTGAAACCGTTTCAACAGATTGTGGGCGAATTGAATCCGAGTCGCCGTAACAAAGTGTTTCAGGTTGTAACCCGCGCCCGATAAGGCTCGGAGGAAATTTTCGAGCGCGATTGTCCAGATTTCGACCGATATATTGTCTGTTATTCGGACGATTAATCCGTTCGGGATGACTTGACGCGCGATTGCAGATTTTCGAACTCGTGCGATTATTCTATTTTTTTCGCGGAAATCGAACGCCCGAACGCATGAAATCGATGCGCAAAGTAGGCCGCGCGCGCATAACGACACAAAAACCTATGGAGATACGCATGAGCATTGATGCAGCCCTGCTTCGCTATTACCGCGCCGTCGAGGACGCTTTTCCGGCTTTGCCGCCCGACGCGGACGCGCTGGCGATCCGGGAGCGCTTCAGCAAGGTCGCTCGAGCTTACGCCGGAGAGCGCGACGATGCCGTAACGGCGGAAAATATTCAGCTCGATCTCGAAGGCCGCACGCTCGCCGCCCGCATCTACAAGCCGAAAGAGGCCCGCGGCCCGCTGCCGCTGATCGTGTACTTTCACGGCGGCGGCTGGGTCGTCGGCGATATCGACACGCACGATGGCCTCGTCGCACGGCTCTCGCGCGACTCGCAATGCGCGGTGGCGAGCGTCGACTACCGGCTCGCGCCCGAGCATCCGTTTCCCGCGCCGTGCGAAGACGCGCTCGACGCGCTGCTCTGGCTCGCGGAGCACCGGTCGCGGCTCGGCTTCGCGACCGACCGGCTGGCTGTCGGCGGCGACAGCGCGGGCGCGCATCTGGCGGTTGTTGCGGCACGCGGCGCGAACGAGCGCGTCGCGGGCATCGTCGGCTTGCAACTGCTGCTTTACCCGGTCATGCGTCGTCAGTTCGAGAGCCCGAGTTGCATCGCCAATGCGAACGGTCCCGGTCTCACGAACGATGAGATGAAGTGGTACTGGATCCAGTTCCTTTCGGGTGAAACACCGCAGGCGCACGATGTGCGCGCCTTTCCGCTCTCCGAGCCGTTCGAGCGCACGCCGGCGCCCGCGATCGTCGTCGCGGCGGCGTACGATCCGCTCTATGACGACGCCGTCGAACTCGAACGCTTCCTACAAGCGAACGGCGGCCGTGTCGAGCTGATCGACGCGCGCGACATGACGCACGGATTCGGCCGCATGCATTCACAGTCCGACGCGGCGCTCGGCTGGCTGCGCAAGATCGGCGAGCGCACCGGCGAACTCTTGCGCGCCGCGCGCTGACCGCTACTTCAGCCACTTGTCATAGACAGCCTGGAACTCGCCCGACGAACGGGCGAGATGCAGCCACTGATCGACATACTGCTGGAACGGCACGTCGCCGCGCGGCAGCAGATACGCCTTTTCGCCAAACTGGAACGGCTTGTCCGGATGCACCGAGCACAGCCCCGGATTGAGCTTCTGCTGAAGCAGCGTTTCGGATGCGTCCGTGACCATGACGTCGGCCTTGCCGTCGAGAATCTGCTTGAAGATGGTCACGTTGTCCGGATACTCGATCAGTTGCGAGTGCGCAAAGAACTGCTTCGCGAAGCGTTCGTTCGTACCGCCCGGATTCACGATCGTCCGCACGTTCGGCTGATCGATCTGCGCGACGGTCTGATACTTCTCGACATCGTCGCAACGCACGATCGGCGTCTTGCCGTCTTCCATGTACGGCGCGGTGAAAAACGCGCGCTTCTGCCGTTCGAGCGTCGTCGAGACGCCGCCCACGGCGATATCGCATTTCGCGATGAAGTCGTTCATCAGATTCGACCACGACGTCTTCACATACTCGGCCTTCGCGCCGAGCGACTTCGCGAGACTTTCCGCGAGATCGATGTCGATGCCCTCGAACTGCCCGTCCGGACGCAGGAACGAGTACGGTTTGTAATCGCCGGTCGTGCAGACGCGCAGCGTGTGGCGTGCGAGGATGTCGTCGAGGCGAGAGGGCGCGGCAACCGACGAAGGCGCGGGCGCGGCGGACTTTGCTCCGGCGACGGTGCCGGCCTGAATCGTCTGCGCGTGCGCGGCGTTCAAAAGCGAGAGCGACACCGCGAAGGCAGCGGCTGCGAGACTGACGGACGTGCGTTGCATCGATTCTCCTGGTTCTAGTTGTGTAAGCACACTGATCATAACGAGGGCTTCGCTTGCCCGAAATCCGGCCAAACGACATAGGCCGCGCGGCATGAGCCGTTCCGAATTGCCGGGCTCAGCCGGCGTAAACGTTCGACCGCTCCGGTAGAATGGACGATTCTCTGCCTTGAGCATCGAGCGACGTGGCACACACTCTTCTGAACGACACCTTCCTGCGCGCGCTCTTGCGCCAGCCGACCGACTACACGCCGATCTGGCTGATGCGCCAGGCAGGGCGCTATCTGCCGGAATACAACGCGACGCGTGCTCGGGCGGGCAGTTTTCTCGGTCTCGCGAAGAATCCGGATTACGCGACCGAAGTCACGCTTCAGCCGCTCGAACGCTTTCCGCTCGACGCCGCGATTCTCTTCTCGGACATCCTGACCGTCCCCGACGCAATGGGGCTCGGTCTGAACTTCGTGCAGGGCGAGGGGCCGCGTTTCGAGCGCACGGTGCGTACCGAAGACGATGTGAAGCGCCTTGCCGTGCCGGACATCGGCGCGACGCTTTCCTACGTCACCGACGCCGTAAGCCAGATTCGCCGCGCGCTCACCGACGCGCAAGGCCGCCAGAAGGTCCCGCTGATCGGCTTCTCCGGTAGTCCGTGGACGCTCGCGTGCTACATGGTCGAAGGCGGTGGCTCGGACGACCATCGCACGGTCAAGTCGATGGCGTATTCGCGGCCGGACCTGATGCATCGCATTCTCGAGGTCAACGCGCAAGCCGTCACCGCTTACCTGAACGCGCAGATCGAAGCGGGCGCGCAGGCCGTGATGATCTTCGATACATGGGGCGGCGCACTCGCGGATGGCGCGTATCAGCGCTTCTCGCTCGAATACATCGCGAAGGTGGTTGCCGGCCTGAAGCGCGAGCACGATGGCGCGCGCGTCCCGGTCATCACGTTCACGAAGGGCGGCGGACTCTGGATCGAGGAAATCGCGGCGACGGGCGTCGATGCGGTCGGTCTCGACTGGACCATGAATCTCGGCCGGGCGCGCGAAAAGGTCGGCTCGCGTGTAGCGCTGCAGGGGAACATCGATCCGAGCGTGTTGTTCGCGCCGCCCGCGTCGATCCGCACCGAAGCGCGCGCCGTGCTCGAAAGCTTCGGCAATTTTCCGGGCCACGTCTTCAACCTGGGCCACGGCATCTCGCAGTTCACGCCGCCGGAAAATGTCGCGGAGCTGGTCGACGAGGTTCATCGACATAGCCGCGCCATGCGCGCCGACCAAGCCGCCCGGTAAACGGCGTACGAAAGCCTGCGTTGCGGACGCGTGCTGCAGTGCAATATCGGTGATTCGGGGCAAGTGATCAGGAACTGGAGGGTTCTGTCCGGATCGCCCGCCTCAGGCGGCGCTCCCCGATGTCAAGACTGAACTTATGCACAATTTGTTCGCTGCGGCGCGCCATCAGACGTATGGCTTACAGCAACCAATAAGATGTCGCTATATGTGCTTCAAGCCAATGATTCTTAACGCATTTCGACGGCTTCGCCCGAAATGTGGGTTAGCGCACATAAGGGATTCGTGACATTGTTTGCGGCGATCACGGACGCACTTCTCAACAAAGTTATCCACAGGGCTGTGGAAAGCATCGGAAATCCAAAAATAATCGGCGGTTTACAGACGATTCTGATGTTTCACTTTAACTTCTCCCGCCTCGGGCGCTTGGTTCTGTCGAACCGTCTTGCGCGGGGTCCCGCGCGGTGACTGATCTATTCGTCCGCGTCGCCGTCGATCAGCCCATGCCCGTGCTGTTCGACTACCGCTATGCGCTGCCGGCCGCGCCTGCCGTCGGCATGCTGGTGCAGGTGCCGTTCGGGCGACGCGAAGTCGTCGGGTTGATCTGCGAAATCGCCCATTCAAGCGACGTGCCCGCTGCCAAACTGCGCGACATCACTTCGATTTGCGAAGGCTGCGCGCCGCTGTCGGAAAAGTGGATCGCGCTTGTCAGCTTCGCCGCCGATTACTATCAGCGCGGGCTGGGCGAAGTCGCGCTGCCGGCGCTTCCGCAGGCGTTGCGCGACGCCTCGCGCTGGGATCGCCTTTTTGCCGTCGAGCCGCGCTTTCGGATTCTCCCCGAAGGGCGCGCGCAACTCCCCGATGCTTTGCCCGCCCGCGCCAGCGCCCTCCGGCGTCTCGCCGATGCGCTCGCGGAACAGCCGTCGCTGACGTTGTCCGACGCGCGTGCGTTGCATCCGAAAGCGGGCGCGACCTTCGACGACTGGATCGCGCGCGGATGGATCGAAGCGGTGACAGCGCAGATCGCCGAACCCGACGCGAGCGCGCCCATGCTGCCGACCGGCGCGGTGCCGCTGCCCTTGCTGACCGATGAACAACGCGAAGCCGTCGATGCAATTTCCGGCGCGCAAGGGTTCGCCCCGTTCCTGCTGCACGGCGTGACGGGCAGTGGCAAGACCGAGGTGTATCTGCACGCGCTCGCCGCGTTGCTCGCCGACCGGCCTGACGCGCAGGCGCTCGTCCTCGTTCCCGAAATCAATCTGACGCCGCAGTTCGAAGCGGCGTTTCGCGCGCGTTTCGCGGCGCTCGCGGACGGCTCGATCGTCACGATGCACAGCGGACTCGCCGAAGGCGAACGCGCGCGCAACTGGCTCGCGGCGCATACGGGCAGCGCGCGCATCGTGCTCGGCACGCGCCTCGCGATTCTCGCGTCGATGCCGAAGCTCGCGATCATCGTCGTCGATGAGGAACACGATCCCGCGTACAAGCAACAGGAAGGCTTGCGCTACTCCGCGCGCGATCTCGCCATCTATCGCGCGAAGCAACTGGATATTCCCGTCGTGCTCGGATCGGCGACGCCATCGCTCGAAACCTGGTGGCAGGCCGAGCAGGGCCGCTACACGCGACTCACGCTCACGCGCCGCGCCGTCGCCGAAGCGGTGCTGCCGAGCGTCCGGCTCATCGATCTGGAAGAGGAAAGACGGCGAGGCCGCGCCTCGGTCGAGGGGCTCGCGGGGCCGCTGATCGCGGCGCTGAAGACACGCGTCGAGCGCGGCGAGCAAAGCCTCGTATTCCTGAACCGGCGCGGCTATGCGCCGATCCTGTCCTGCGAAGCCTGCGGCTGGGTCGCCGGTTGTCCGCGTTGCAGCGCGTATGCCGTGCTGCATAAGCCTGAGCGCGCGCTGCGTTGTCATCACTGCGGCTGGGAATCGCGCATTCCGAAGTCGTGTCCGGAATGCGGCAACATCGATATCGCGCCGATGGGCCGCGGCACGCAGCGCGTCGAGGAAACGCTCGCGAGCGTGGTGCCGGGTGCTCGCGTGCTGCGCATCGACGCCGACAGCACGCGCCGCAAAGGCAGCGCGCAGGCGCTTTTCTCCGATGTCCACGCGGGCGAAGTCGACATTCTCGTTGGCACGCAGATGATCGCGAAGGGCCATGATTTCCGGCGCGTGACGCTCGTCGGCGTGCTGAACGCGGACACCGCGCTCTTCTCCCACGACTTTCGCGCGAGCGAGCGGCTCTTCGCGCAACTGACGCAGGTGAGCGGGCGCGCCGGACGCGCGGGCTTGCCCGGCGAAGTGATGATTCAGACGCGCTATCCGCGTCACGCGCTGTATCAGGCGCTTTCGCGACAAGACTACGTGGGTTTCGCCAATTCGACGCTCGCCGAACGCCGCGACGCGCGTCTGCCGCCGTTCGTCTATCAGGCGATGCTGCGCGCCGAAGGCCGCACGCTCGATGCGGCGCTGAAATTCCTCGAAGAAGCGGCGGCGGCGTTCGGACCTCTGCCCGGCGCTGAGCGCGTGACGGTCTACGACGCGGTTCCGCTCACCATCGTGAAAGTGTTCAATGTCCACCGTGCGCAACTGCTGCTCGAAAGCGCGTCGCGGGCCGCGCTGCAGGCGTCGCTGCGCGCGTGGCAGCCGGTGCTGCGCTCCCTCAAGGGCGTGCTGCGCTGGAACGTGGAAGTCGATCCGCTGGACGTCTGATTCAGATTTCGGCGCGTGGAACGTCGCTGACCGCGCGGTCGCCTTGGCCGGAAGCGTCATCGGACCGATGAACGTGCGGCGACGCGCCCCGCACGAACAACACGACGCAGACCGCGAACATCGCCCAAACGCCGGCCACCACCATCCAAGTGCTCATGCTCGTTGCTCTCCCCGAAATCGCGGAATATCGACCGCTGAAGGCGTCGCCATCGACGGCGCATGGCGTTTATAACGGCGGTGTCCGAGGATTTACTTAGGGGCCGTCTCAAAAATTCCGGATTAGGGAAACTACTAGGCACCGAGCGCCGCGCGCCATCCGGCGGTGCACCGCTCAAAGCCTTGTGCCACAAGGGTTTCATTGTGGTGCAACCCTAGCGAAAATCTCGGTTGCACCTTTTAAATCAGCGGGGTACGATTCGCCAACTTTTCAGGTCTCTGGCCGGCCGAGCACGACCGGCAAACGAAGGAAATATGGCGAGCACAACCCTAGGCGTCAAAGTCGACGATCTGCTGCGTTCCCGGCTCAAAGATGCCGCGACGCGCCTCGAACGCACTCCCCACTGGCTTATCAAGCAGGCGATCTTCGCTTATCTGGAGCGCATCGAGCATGGCCAGCTTCCGCCCGAACTGACGGGTGCGAACGGCTCGTCGGAAATGGCGGATGCACCTTCCGTCGATGGCGACGAAGACGGCGCGCCGCATCCGTTCCTCGATTTCGCGCAGAACGTGCAGCCGCAATCGGTGCTGCGCGCGGCGATCACGGCGGCGTATCGCCGGCCGGAGCCGGAGTGCGTGCCGTTCCTGATCGGTCAGGCGCGACTGCCTTCGAACGTCGCGGCCGAAACCGAAAAGCTCGCGACGAAGCTCGTCGAAGCGCTGCGCGCGAAAAGCTCGGGCGGCGGCGTCGAAGGTTTGATCCACGAATTCTCGCTGTCGAGCCAGGAAGGCGTCGCGCTGATGTGCCTCGCCGAAGCGCTCCTGCGCATTCCCGACCGCGCCACGCGCGACGCGCTGATTCGCGACAAGATCAGCAAGGGCGACTGGAAATCGCACATGGGCCAGGCGCCGTCGCTGTTCGTGAACGCGGCGACGTGGGGTTTGATGATCACCGGCAAGCTCGTCACGACGAACAGCGAAGCGGGCTTGTCGTCGGCGCTGACGCGTCTGATCGGCAAGGGCGGCGAGCCGCTGATCCGCAAGGGCGTCGACATGGCGATGCGCCTGATGGGCGAGCAGTTCGTCACCGGCGAGACGATTTCCGAAGCGCTCGCGAACAGCCGCAAGTACGAAGCGCGCGGGTTCCGCTACTCGTACGACATGCTCGGCGAGGCCGCGACGACGGAAGAAGACGCGCAGCGCTACTACGCGTCCTACGAGCAGGCGATCCACGCGATCGGCAAGGCGGCGGGCGGGCGCGGCATCTACGAAGGCCCGGGCATTTCGATCAAGCTCTCCGCGCTGCATCCGCGTTATTCGCGCTCGCAGCAGGAACGCACGATGAACGAGCTGCTGCCGCGCGTGCGCTCGCTCGCGCAACTGGCGCGCCGTTATGACATCGGCCTGAACATCGACGCCGAGGAAGCCGATCGTCTCGAAATCTCGCTCGATCTGCTCGAAGCGCTCTGTTTCGATCCGGAGCTCGCGGGCTGGAACGGCATCGGTTTCGTGGTGCAGGGTTATCAGAAGCGCTGCCCGTTCGTGATCGACTATCTGATCGATCTCGCGCGCCGCAGCCGTCATCGCCTGATGATTCGCCTCGTGAAGGGCGCGTACTGGGACACGGAAATCAAGCGCGCGCAAGTCGATGGACTCGAGGGCTATCCGGTCTATACGCGCAAGATCTACACGGACATCTCGTATCTCGCGTGCGCGAAGAAGCTGCTCGGCGCGCCGGATGCCGTCTATCCGCAATTCGCGACGCACAACGCGTTCACGCTCTCCGCGATCTATCACCTCGCCGGACAGAACTACTATCCCGGCCAGTACGAGTTCCAGTGCTTGCACGGCATGGGCGAGCCGCTCTACGAAGAAGTCACGGGCCGCGACAAGCTGAACCGTCCGTGCCGCGTGTATGCGCCGGTCGGCACGCACGAAACGCTGCTCGCGTATCTCGTGCGCCGTCTGCTGGAAAACGGCGCGAACACGTCGTTCGTGAACCGCATCGCCGATGAATCGATTCCGGTGAAGGAACTCGTGCGCGATCCGATCGACGAAGCGCAGGCGATCACGCCGCTCGGCGCGCCGCACGCGAAGATTCCGCTGCCGCGTCAGCTTTACGGCAACGAGCGCTCCAATTCGATGGGCCTCGATCTGTCGAACGAGCATCGGCTGGCTTCGCTGTCGTCGGCGTTGCTGGCGAGCGCGCATCATCCGTGGCGCGCGGAACCGATGCTCGAAGGCGGTGACATCGGCAACGGCGTCGCGCGCGATGTGCGCAATCCGTCGGATTTGCGCGATCTCGTCGGCACGGTCGTGGAAGCGTCGCCGGAACAGGTGAGCGCCGCGATCGCCAACGCGGTCGCCGCCGCGCCGATCTGGCAGGCGACGCCGGTCGAAGACCGCGCCGATTGCCTCGCGCGCGCCGCCGATCTGCTCGAAGCGCAAATGCACACGCTGATGGGCCTCGTCGTGCGCGAAGCGGGCAAGTCGCTGCCGAACGCGATCGCGGAGATTCGCGAAGCCATCGATTTCCTGCGCTACTACGCGTCGCAGATTCGCGCCGAGTTTTCGAACGATACGCATCGCCCGCTCGGTCCGGTCGTGTGTATCAGCCCGTGGAACTTCCCGCTCGCGATCTTCATGGGCCAGGTCGCCGCTGCGTTGGCCGCGGGCAACCCGGTGCTCGCGAAGCCCGCTGAACAGACGCCGCTGATCGCCGCGCAAGCCGTTCGCCTCCTGCGCGAAGCGGGCGTGCCGGCGGGCGCGGTGCAACTGCTGCCGGGCAATGGCGAGACGGTCGGCGCGGCGCTCGTCGCCGATCCGCGCACGCGCGCCGTCATGTTCACCGGTTCGACGGAAGTCGCGCGCCTCATCAACAAGACGCTGTCCGAGCGCCTCGATCCGGATGGCCGCCCAATTCCGCTGATCGCCGAAACCGGCGGCCAGAACGCGATGATCGTCGATTCGTCGGCTCTCGCGGAGCAGGTCGTCGCGGACGTGCTGCAGTCGTCGTTCGATTCGGCTGGCCAGCGCTGCTCGGCGCTGCGCGTGCTGTGCCTGCAGGACGACGTCGCGGATCGCACGCTCGAGATGCTGACCGGCGCGATGAACCAGCTCGCGGTCGGCAATCCGGATCGTCTGTCGACGGATGTCGGTCCCGTCATCGACGCCGACGCGAAACGCGGCATCGACGCGCATATCGCCGGGATGCGCGACAAGGGCCGCAACGTCACGCAACTGCCGCTGCCCGACACCTGCGCGCAAGGCACGTTCGTGCCGCCGACGCTGATCGAGCTCGATAGCATCGACGAACTCAAGCGCGAAGTATTCGGCCCGGTGCTGCATGTGGTGCGTTATCGCCGTTCGAACCTTGATAAACTCCTCGACCAAATTCGCTCGACGGGTTATGGCCTCACGCTCGGCATCCATACGCGTATCGACGAAACCATCGCGCACGTGATCTCGCGGGCGCATGTCGGCAACATCTATGTGAACCGCAATGTGATCGGCGCCGTGGTCGGCGTGCAGCCGTTCGGCGGCGAAGGGCTGTCGGGCACGGGTCCGAAGGCGGGCGGCGCGCTGTATCTGCAGCGTCTGCTCGCGAAGCGCCCGACCGGTCTGCCGAAATCGCTGGCGAGCACGCTCGTCGTCGATCAGGTGGCGTCGAAGGACACGCCGACGGCCGCGCTCACCGCATTGCGCGACTGGGCGATCGGCGAACGCGATCCGCAGACGGCCGCGCGTTGCGACGGTTATCTGCAGCATGTGATGGCGGGCGCGACGGCCGTGTTGAGCGGACCGACCGGCGAACGCAACACGTACACGCTCGGCGCGCGCGGCACGGTGCTGTGCGTGGCGGCGACGGCGAGCGGCGCGCGCGCGCAACTAGCCGCCGTGCTGGCGACGGGCAACAAGGCGTTGTTCTCCGGCTCGGCGGGCGAGCAACTGGCGGCGTCGTTGCCTTCTGCGCTCAAGCCGTTCGCGATGGTCAGGAAAGCGGCGGAAGACTTCGACGCCGTCTTGTTCGAAGGCGACAGCGATGAACTGCTGTCGCTCGTGAAGGAAGTCGCGAAGCGTCCGGGACCGATCGTATCGGTGCAGGGCGTGGCTGCAGGAGCGTTCGCCGACGCTGGCCACGACGGTGAAGACTACGCGCTCGAACGTCTGCTGACGGAACGCTCGGTGAGCGTGAACACGGCGGCGGCGGGTGGCAATGCGAATTTGATGACGATCGGTTGAGACACCCCTCGAACGCTCGGTTCAAACGAATTCAAACAATCGGCAGCAGGCACGGCGTAACGGAGACACGCGCGGCACAGGCTGCCATCCACACTGGAACACAGGAGAAGCTATGAAGCACACGATGACCAAGCTGGCGGCAGCCATGACGCTCGCCGGCCTGTTCGCGGGGACCGCAGCTGCACAGCAGGCAGAAGACGTGAAGGTTGGCTACGCCGGCCCGCTGACCGGTGCGCAGGCGCACTACGGCAAGGACATGCAGAACGGCATCACGCTCGCCGTCGAAGACTTCAACGCCACGAAGCCGGTGATCGGCGGCAAGCCGGTTCGCATCGTGCTGAACTCGGCGGACGACCAGGCCGACCCGCGCACGGGCACGACCGTGGCGCAACGCCTCGTCGACGATGGCATCAAGGGCATGCTCGGCCACTTCAATTCGGGCACGACGATCCCGGCATCGCGCATCTACGCGAACGCGGGCATCCCCGAAATCGCGATGGCGACGGCGCCCGAGTACACGACGCAAGGCTTCAAGACCGCCTTCCGCATGATGACCTCCGACACGCAGCAAGGCTCGGTCGCGGGCGAGTTCGCGGTGAAGACGCTGAAGGTCAAGAAGATCGCGATCGTCGATGACCGCACGGCATATGGCCAGGGTCTTGCCGACCAGTTCGAGAAGGCGGCGAAGGCGGCGGGCGGCACGATCGTCGACCGTGAATTCACGAACGACAAGGCTGTCGACTTCAAGGCGATTCTGACGAAGATCAAGTCGACGAATCCGGACCTCGTGTACTACGGCGGCGCGGATTCGCAAGCCGGCCCGATGGTCAAGCAGATGAAGACGCTCGGCTTCCGCGCGCCGCTGATGGCGGGCGAAATGGTGAAGACCGACACGTTCCTGAAGATCGCGGGCGACGCGGCTGACGGCACGGTGGCATCGCTCGCCGGCCTGCCGATGGACGAAATGCCGGGCGGCGCGGACTACTCGGCGAAGTACAAGAAGCGCTTCAACGAAGACGTGCAGACGTACTCGCCGTATGCCTACGACGGGGCGATGGCCATGTTCACCGCGATGAAGGCTGCGAACTCGACGGATCCGGCAAAGTACCTGCCGTTCCTCGCGAAGACCGACATGCAGGGCGTGACGGCGAAGCACCTGTCGTACGACTCGAAGGGCGATTTGAAGAACGGCGGGATTACGCTGTATAAGGTCGTCGGCGGGAAGTGGACGACGTTGCAGAGCGTGGGCGGGAAGTAAGCGTTCCTCGCATTGAGTCGAGAGAAAGCCTCGTGATTCGCGTCACGGGGCTTTTTTGTTGCCCGTCACCATCGCCCGAACCAAATTCTCCCGCGTCCACACGCTCATCAGCACGGCCGCGGCGACGTGCACGCAGACACAAACCTCGACCGCGATGGCGAGCCACGCATGAATCTCCTGCGGCCAGTCCTCGCCCCAGAACGCATCGAGCCGCATGATCCACCCGGACAGCGCGAGCGCGAGAATCAGGAACCAGAGAAGGAGCGCCATCAACCCGCCAAGCGGATTGTGCGAAACGTGATGGATCGGCCTGGCCCTGGCAAGCGACCTCAGATAGTCGACGAGATGCGAGCGCGTCGGCCACCACGCCGAAAACCGCGCATGACGCGAGCCGACGAAACCCCAAACGATACGCGCAACGACAAGCCCGGCCGCGACATACCCGAGCACGCGATGCGTGGAATCCGTCGGTCCGAACAGATTCCACAAGACGATGCCCGCGACGGCCCAATGCGTCAGCCGGACGAAGCCGTCCCAGACTTTCACGGCGCGAGCGTCACTCGACTTCCGACTTCACGACCGCCAGCGTCTTCGTGTCGTAATAGATCTCTACCTTCTTGCCGTTCTTGTCGTGACCGTAGATTTCGTAGCAGTTGCCATCGACCTTGAACTTGCGGATCTTGTAGCCTTGCGCTTCAAGCTGCGCCTTGGCATCCGATTCCTTCATCCATTCGCTCTTCGGATGCGCCGTGCAATCCGCCTTCGCGAATGCCGCACCCGAAAAGCCCAACGCCAACGACAAAGCCAGAACCTTAAGCATCGCTAACTCCCGGTGTTTTCGAACTGGCTACTCTACTGCCACCGGAAGCGCGCTGCAAGCAGCTTGAAAGTTTGTCCGCTAGCGCTTGCCTTGCTGGCGAATTTGTTCGAGTGTCGCGCCCGGCGTGCTCTGGTCCCGCGGAATGCGAATCTCGATCACCGCGGGCAAGCCGGATTCCCGCGCGCGCTCGAACGCGGGCATGAACTGCTCCGTCGATTCGACCAGCTCGCCATGCGCGCCGAACGCGCGCGCATACGCCGCGAAATCCGGATTCGTGAGCTCCGTCCCGTGCACGCGATTCGGATAATGCCGCTCCTGATGCATGCGGATCGTGCCGTACTGCGCGTTGTTCACGACGATGAAAATCACCGGCAGCCGATACTGCATCGCCGTCGCGAGTTCGTTGCTCGACATCATGAAGCAGCCGTCGCCCGCAAACGCGATCACCGTGCGGTCCGGATACAGCGACTTCGCGGCGATCGCGGCGGGCACGCCGTAGCCCATCGCACCGCTCGTCGGCGCGCACTGCGACCGGAAATGCCGATACGAATAATGCCGATGGAGCCACGTCGCGTAATTGCCCGCGCCGTTCGTCAGGATCGAATCGGCGGGAATCGTCTCGGCGAGCTGACGCATGATTTCGCCGAGCTGCACATCGCCCAACATCGGGCGCGGCTTGCGCCACTCGAGATACGCGGCGTGCGCGGCTTCGGCGCTGCCATCCCATGCAACGCTGGCGGGCGCTTCCAGCGAAGCCAGAAGAGACGCGATCTCCGGCATGCCCGACACGATGGGCAATTCCGCGCTATACACGCGCCCGAGTTCCTCCGCGCCCTGATGCACGTGGATGAGCGTCTGCTTCGTCTTCGGGATATCGAGCAGCGTGTAGCCGCCCGTCGTCGATTCGCCCATGCGCGGGCCGAGCACGAAGAGCACGTCGGCATCGCGCACGCGCGCGGCGAGCGCCGGATTGATCCCGAGGCCGACATCGCCCGCGTAGTTCGGATGGTCGTTGGAGAGCGTGTCCTGAAAGCGGAACGCGCAGCCGACCGGCAGTTTCCACGCTTCCACGAAGCGCGCGAAGTCCTGCGTCGCCTCGGCGGTCCAGCCGCTTCCGCCCGCGATCACGAACGGCTTCTTCGCGTTCGCGAGCAGTTCGCGCAGGCGCTCCATCTGCGCCTTCGACGGCGACGCCGCCACGCGCTGATATCGCGGCGCGGGCGGCACGGCATCGACGGTTTCGGTCAGCATGTCTTCCGGCAGCGCGAGCACGACCGGACCCGGACGGCCGGACATCGCCGTGTGAAACGCGTGGCTCATGTATTCAGGCACGCGGCGCGGATCGTCGATCTGCGCGACCCACTTCGCCATCTGCCCGAACATGCGCCGATAGTCGATTTCCTGAAACGCCTCGCGATCCATGTGATCGCGAGCGCATTGGCCGATGAGCAGGATCATCGGCGTCGAGTCCTGAAACGCGGTGTGCACGCCGATCGACGCGTGCGTCGCGCCCGGCCCGCGCGTCACGATCGCGACGCCCGGCTTGCCGGTGAGCTTGCCGACCGCCTCGGCCATGTTCGCCGCCCCCGCCTCGTGGCGGCAGACGATCGTCTGAATCTGCTCGGTCTCGTCGTGCAGGGAATCGAGCACGGCGAGAAAGCTCTCGCCGGGCACGCAGAACACGCGCTCGACGCCGTGATGGACGAGCGCATCGACGAGCAATCGCGCGCCGGTGGTTTGATCCTGTGAGGAAGGGACAGCGGACGTCATGCGAAGAAGTCTCCTTTGATTGTCCGGCGCGGCTTCGATGCGCGCGGAGCCTAAAGCTTACGCCGCCGCGCCCGCGCGCGGAAACGGGCGAAGCGGAATCTTTTTCCGCGCAAACGCCCGCCCTTGCGATGCACGGCGCGCTTCCATCAGCCGAAATACCCCTTTTTCTCACCCCTTATCCAGCGATGGACAAAGACTCAAGTTCGCAATAATGGCTTCACTGAAAAGCGGACACGGCAACGAGCCAAGTGGGTCCGCTTGCTAAAGATCGCAGTTTCACCTCATCGGGGGCAAGTTTGAACATTCGTAAATTCATCGGCGCGAACAGCCGCGACGCACTGCGCCAGGTTCGTGAAGCGCTCGGCCCCGATGCCATCGTGTTGTCCAATCGCACGCTCGATGACGGCTCGGTCGAGATCGTCGGCGTCGCGGACAGCGACATCGCGTCGATCTCGCCCGCCGCGAAGGAACAGGCAGCACGTTCGGCGGGCACGTCGCGCGCCGCGCTGGCCGCCGCTGCAGCCGCGATGCCGGCGAAGCAGCCGGCCGCGAATCCGTACGCGAGCGGCGATGTGTTCTCGTCCGTCTTCGGCGCGAACACCGATGCGGACGATGAATTTCACGCCGAGCCGGAAGCTCGCGCAGAAGACGACACGCCGCCGACGATGGCCGATTCCAATCCGTGGCTGATCGAGCATGCGAAGCGCATCGCGCAGCAGGCGTCGATGCCGTCGAACCGTCCGCTGACCGCGTCGGCTGCGATCGCACGCGGCATGGGCGTGCCGGTCCCGGTGACTGCGCAAGAGACGCGCGTCGAAAAGACGGCGGACTCGGCCCGCTACGCCATGCGTCAGCAAACGAAGCGCGCGGAAGCCGCCGTCGAGCCGAAGGTCCAAACGCCCGACTGGGCACGCGAAGCCGCGCAAATCGCCGCGCGCCGCGCCGCGCAGAAGATCAACGCGAGCGCGCCGCACGCCGAAGCAGCCGAGGCGAACGCCGCGCCGGCATCGAAGGAACACGCATTCGATGGCTTGCCCGCGAACGCGGCGGCCGTCGTTACCGAAGCGATCCGCACGCGCATGGAGCAGGTCGTCAACGAAACGGTGATGAACGAGCTTTCGTCGATGCGCTCGATGATGGAAGAGCACTTCTCCGGTCTCATGTGGGGCGAGCGCCAGCGCCGCAACCCGACGGGTGGCGCGCTCACGAAGCGTTTGTTCGCCGCCGGTTTCTCGGCGCAGCTCGTCCGCATGATGGTGGACAACATGCCGGAACTCGAGAGCGTCGAAGGCGCGCTCGAGTGGGTGCAGCAGGTGCTCGAATCGAACATTCCGGTGATGGACAGCGAAGACGCGCTGATGGAACGCGGCGGCGTGTTCGCACTGATGGGCCCGACTGGCGTCGGCAAGACGACCACGACGGCCAAGCTCGCCGCGCGCTGCGTGATGCGCTTCGGCGCAAGCAAGGTCGCGCTGCTCACGACCGACAGCTACCGTATCGGCGCGCACGAGCAACTGCGCATTTTCGGCAAGATTCTCGGTGTGTCGGTTCACGCGGTGAAAGACGGCGCGGACCTGCAACTCGCGCTTTCGGAACTCCGCAACAAACATATCGTGCTGATCGACACGATCGGCATGAGCCAGCGCGATCGCATGGTCTCGGATCAGATCGCGATGCTGTGCGGCGCGGGTCATCCGGTGCAGCGCATCCTGCTGCTCAACGCGACGAGCCACGGCGACACGCTCAACGAAGTCGTGCAGGCCTACAAGAGCGCGGCGGACCAGCCGCCGCTCGCGGGCTGCATCCTGACCAAGCTCGACGAAGCGACGAATCTCGGCGGCGTGCTCGATACGGTCATCCGCTACAAGCTGCCGGTGCATTACGTGTCGACCGGTCAGAAAGTGCCGGAGAACCTGTACGTCGCGACCAAGCGGTTTCTCATCAAGAGCGCGTTCTGCATCCCGCGCGACAACTCGCCCTTCGTGCCGCAAGACGAAGAAACGCCTGCGCTGCTGTCCGCGTTGTCCGCGCGCGCCACGACCGAACTGCATGAGGTGCACTTTGGATAAGTTCGTGCTCGACCAGGCGGAAGGCCTGCGACGGCTCCTTACGCGCGCCGGTTCGCGCGTGGTGGCGATCGCGGGCGGACCGGCGGGCATCGGATGCACGTCGGCGGTGGTGAATCTCGGCGCGGCGCTTTCCATCCACGGCAAGGACGTGCTCGTGATCGACGAGCACCGCAACGCGGGATCGGTGAGCCGTCTCGTGGGCACCGAAGACGCGGGCGCGCTCGCCTCGGTGATGTCGGGCCGGCGCATGCTCGGCGATGCCGTCGAGCGCACGCCGTTCGGCTTCTCGCTGATGGCCGCGCCGCGCGACGAACGCATCGTTCACGATGCCGCGCAATGCCGCGCGCTGCTCGACGGTCCGGCGGACATCGTGCTGATCGATGCGCAACTCGATCGCCACGGCGCGCTGTCGACGCTCGCGGCGCAGGCGCATGACTTTCTTATTGTGACGCGGGTAGCCGCGTCGGCGATCACCGAGGCGTATGCGTGCATGAAACGACTGCACTACGCCCATGCGATCGGCCAGTTCCGCGTGCTCGTCAATCACGTGCAGAACCCGGCCGACGCGGCGGTCGCGTTCGACAACCTGTCGGGCGTCGCGAGCCGGTATCTGGCCGTGTCGCTCGTGCAGGCGGGATATGTGTCCGAGGATGCGCGCGTCGCTCGGGCGATGGAACTCTCACGCTGCGCAGTCGAAGCGTTCCCGGCCACGGCCGCGGCGCGCGACTACCGCGCAATCGCGGCGGAGCTCCTGCACTGGCCGATGCGCCCCGCGCCTTATATGCGCGATGCGGGCGGCCAGGCCGACGCGCGAAATCCGGTTAGCGACTCTGTACAGGGCGCGCGGGAGGCGTCGCATCGTGCGGCTGCGCTTCACGACTTTGCATTGAGCAGCACGGCGTCGATGTGATCAAGATAGGTGACCAAGATGTATAACGCCCAAGGCAAACTCTCACAGTCGGAAGTGCTGACGAAATACGCACCGCTCGTTCGACGGCTGGGGCTCCAACTCGTCGCCAAGATGCCGGCGAGCGTCGATCTCGACGATCTCATTCAGGCCGGCATGATCGGCCTGCTGGACGCGGCGAGCCGCTACAAGGAAGATCAGGGCGCGCAGTTCGAAACATATGCGAGCCAGCGCATCCGCGGCGCGATGCTGGATGAGCTCCGCGCGAACGACTGGCTGCCGCGCAGCATGCGCAAGACGTCGCGCGAAGTGGAATCGGCGGTGCACAAGGTCGAGCAGAACCTCGGCCGCGCGGCGAGCGAGCAGGAAATCGCCGAGCACATGAAGATGCCGCTCGACGAATATCAGTCGATGCTTCAGGACCTGCACGGCAGCCAGCTGATCTATTACGAAGACTTCGATCGCTCCGCCGACGACGAGCCGTTCCTCGACCGCTATTGCGTCGATCGTTCGGATCCGCTGTCCGCGCTGCTCGACGACAGCCTTCGCGGCGCGCTGATCGAAGCCATCGACAAGCTGCCCGAGCGCGAGAAGCTCCTGATGAGCCTCTATTACGAACGCGGCCTGAACCTGCGCGAAATCGGCGCGGTGATGGAAGTGAGCGAGTCGCGCGTGTGTCAGTTGCACAGCCAGGCGGTCGCGCGTCTGCGCACGAAGCTGCGCGAGCAGGCGTGGACGAGCGTCGAGGCCTGACGTTCCCTAGCTGATCTCGAAGTCCCGCGTCTCGGCGAAGACCGTTTTCCCTTCGCCGAGACTTTTCGCGCGGTACATCGCGCGGTCGGCGGCGCGCAGCACGGCGGTCATGCCGGTTTGATGCGCGGACGCCGCGCTCGAAAGCAGGCATGCGCCGATGCTCGCCGATACCGACACCGGCCGCTCCTGCACCGACGTAATTTCGCCGAGCGCCGAATGGATGTTGTCGGCCACCGACAACACGGCGTCGCGGTCGCGCATCTGATGCGCGAGCACGACGAACTCGTCGCCGCCCAGACGCGCGATGGTGTCCGACTTGCGCATGCGCTTCGCGAGCGAGTCCGCGAAGGCTTGCAGCAGCAGATCGCCGACGGCGTGACCGTAGGTATCGTTCACTTCCTTGAAGCCGTCGAGATCGATCAGAAGGAGCGCGGTGGCGTGATCGCCATTGGCTTCGGGCGCGTTCATCGCGCGATCGACGACTCTTTCCAGCGCGTACCGGTTCGACAGACCCGTGAGCGGATCGGTCGATGCCTGACGCGCTAGATCGCGATTCGCGTTGCCGAGCCGATCGACGAGCACGCTCAGATACACCGATGCGCCGAGTACGCTCAGCGCGAGCCCGATCGCGGCGGGAAGATTCTCGTGCCACCACGGCTGCCAGACGGCCATCGCCGTGACGATGATGAGCGCCGTCGCGCACGATACGGCGAGCGTGCGCTTGCCGTATCGGCATCCCGAACCGATCAGAAACCAGAACATCACCCAGAGAAGCGGCAGCGCCGTTGCGCCGCCCGCGGCGAGCGCGAGCCCGAGGATCGTCTGATCGGCGATGGTCGTGACGGTCAGGCGCGCAACAGAAGGCGCGCTCATGCGGCTGACGATCAGAAGCGTGATCGCCCCATAAGACACATAGAGCGCGACGAGGCGCGTGGTCAGGAAGGCATCGTGTGAAGGGCGGAGCCACGCGAAAACGCCGTAAGCCAGAAGAACCACCGCTCCCATCCAGACCCGCAGCGTGGCCTGCTCGCGTTCCGGATTCCGGTGTTCGGACCATGCGAAGGCATAAGTCCGGCGTGCCGGTTGATGCGCCTGCTCCATACTGAACCCCTGGATGGTGATTTCTTTCTTTTATCTTGCTGCCAAGTACTGCGGCCCCGTCGCATGGCATCGGCTGAATGGAGTGGTATCGAGTTGCACCGAGCGAGCGATCCGCTATTTTGCAACGTTTTGCGAAGACGCTGTGTTTCGTGTAAGAACAGCTTAAGAACGTCCATTTCTCATTCACGGCGATGCGCGACGAATCCATTTCTTTAGCTGCCGAATGGCTGCCCGTTTGCAATAGCGAAGACGTGCCGGAAGGCGGCGCGCGCGGATTCATCGTGGCCGATGAGCGGATCGTCGTGTGGCGGGACAGCATCGGCGCGGCGCATGCGTGGCGCGATTACTGTCCGCATCGGGGCGCGCAGTTGTCGCTCGGGCATGTGATGCGCGATCAGATCGTGTGTCCGTATCACGGCTGGAGTTACGACATCGAAGGACAGTGTTTGCGGATTCCGTCGAATCCTTCATTGCGTCCGTCGAAGCGCGCGTGCGCGACGACTTTCGTTTGCGAAGAGAAGTACGGCGTTATCTGGATGTGTTTCGGCGAGCCTGCGTATGCGCTCGATTTCTTTCCCGAAGCCGCGATTCCCGGTGGCCGGCGCATCAATCTCGCGCCGCAGACGGTGAGGTCGTCGGCGCCGCGCGTCGTCGAGAATTTTCTGGACATGGCGCATTTCTCGTTCGTGCATGCGGGGATTCTGGGCGAGGACACGCATACGGAAGTGCCCGATTACGAAGTCGTCGCGAGCGATGAAGGTCTGGAAGCGCGGCAATGCCGATACTGGCAACCGGCGGGAATGCCGGGGCAGGGCGGCGGCGCGATGATCGATTATGTGTATCGCGTGAAGCGGCCTTTGATCGCGAAGCTGACGAAGATGGCGTCGGGCGGGCAGGGCGCGCTGCATATCATGCTGGCGGCGTCGCCGGTGACGCAGACAGAGACGCGCGCGTGGCTCGTCTCGATTCACGAGGATGATTCGACGCATTCCGATCGCGAGCTATACGACTTCAATATGGAGATTTTGATGCAGGACACGCCGGTGGTGGAGTCGCAATGGCCGCAGCGCTTGCCGCTCGATCTCGATGCGGAGTTGCATCAGAAGTGCGATCGGATGGCGGTGGCTTATAGGAGGTGGTTGGCGGGGATGGGGTTTGGTTGGGGGACGACGACGGCGAACCGCGAGGGCGGACTCGAGTAGTTTCGACTGCGACGGCTGTCGAGTGGAAACGCTTGGCGCGCCCGGCTGGGATCGAACCAGCAACCCCTGCCTTCGGAGGGCAGTACTCTATCCATTGAGCTACGGGCGCATCGGAGAAGGGCTTGCGGAAGAACTACACACGCCGTAAGACGGCTGCAAGGCCCATGCGAATCCGAGAGGATACCTGTTTTCCGTGACGCCGTCCATTGTGCGGGACCGGACGCCCTGCGCGGAACGAGTCACAAAGCATCACACGATTCGGGTAAACGCCCGCTTCGCCGCCCCGGCCACCCCGCGCCGACAGTTAAGCGTTCCGTCTATAATCGACCGTGCCTTTCCCCAAGGCGCGCCTAGCGCACTGCCGTAGCTGTCACGCTGTCACTGAACCGACTCACACCAAAAAACGGGAGACGAGACAAGCATGAGCGAAGCACCCCACGGAGCCCCGATCAAGACACCCGGCCAACTCATCGCCGCGGTCATCGCGGGATTCGGCATCCCGGTCGCCATCATCATCCTGCTCGCGGTGTACGTGAACAATTCCACGCGCACCGGCGCCGGCACGGACATCGAGCAGTCGGTCAACGCGCGCATCGCGCCCGCCGCACAAGTCGATGTCCGCGACGCCAACGCGCCGCGCGTCTACAAGTCCGGCGAGGAAGTCTTCAAGGCCGTGTGCTCGGCCTGTCACGCGACAGGCACCGCCGGCGCGCCCAAGTTCGGCGATGCCGGCGCATGGGCCCCGCGCATCGGCGAAGGTTACGACACGCTGCTGCACAACGCGCTCAACGGCAAGGGCGGCATGCCCGCGCGCGGCGGCACCAGCCCCGACGATTACTCCGACTTCGAAATCGCGCGCGCGGTCGTCTATATGGCGAACGGCAGCGGCGGCAAGCTCGCGGAACCGGCGCAACCGGCATCGGGCGCCGCGGCTGCATCGAGCGCGGCAGCGCCCGCCGCAGCCAGTTCGAACGAAAATGCTCAGGCCGCCGCAGCGGTCGCGGCGCTCGCATCGGTGCCGGCGGCGGCGCCGGCCGCGGGCGCGCAAAGCGCCGACGCCGCTCAGGCGGGCAAGGCGCTCTACGAGCAGGTCTGTCAGGCGTGTCACGCGGCGGGCGTGCTCGGCGCGCCGAAGTTCGGCGACAAGGCCGCGTGGGCGCCGCGCCTGAAAGAGCCGATGGACACCGTCTACAACTACGCGCTGCACGGCAAGGGCGCGATGCCGCCAAAGGGCGGATCGAACGCATCGGATGCAGATGTGAAAGCCGCCGTCGATTACATGGCGAACGCGGCGAAGTAAGCGAAAGCCCCGCGCGAGCGGCCGCGCGAGCGGGGTTTTTCATCAGCAAGACGGCAAACCGTTCACGTCTTCTGCAACATCGCCTTGAGCATCGCCATGCGATCTTTCGGCGACAAAGGCGCTTCTTCGGCCGTCGGCGGCGGCGCATCGTCGAGCAGCATCTCGGGGATGAACCGCGACGGCTCGCACACCACCGTCTCCCGCGCGCGCTTTCTCTTCTTGCACCAGTTCAGATGCAGACTGCGCTGCGCCCGCGTGATCGCGACATACATCAGCCGGCGCTCTTCCTCGATGCGCGAATCGTCGACGGGCGCGTCGTCGTCCGAACTGCCGCGATGCGGCATGATGCCTTCCTCGACGCCCACCAGAAAGACGTGTGGATACTCCAGCCCCTTCGACGCATGCACCGTCGACAGGCGCACTGCATCCGGGTCTTCTTCCTTGCCTTCGAGCATCGACATCAGCGCGACGGTCTGGATCAGGCCGAGCAGGTTCTTGCCTTCATCGGCGAAACCGTCGGCGGTGTCGAAACCGGTCTGCTCCGCGCCCGGCGCGGCTTCCGGCTTCGTGCCCTTGCGCTTCAGCCATTCGAGAAATTCGAGCACGTTCTGCCATTTCGACTGCGCCTGGCGCTCGTCGTACGCGTCATAGAGATACGACTCGTAGTGGATGGCTTCCATCATGTCGTCGAGAACTTCGGTCGCGGGATCGCGCGCGGCGCGGTCCGACAGACGCCGGATCCATTCGCAGAACGTGCGCAGCGGCTCGACCTGCCGCGCCGACAGACGCGCCTCGATGCCGCCCATGAACACCGCCTCGAACAGCGACACCTTCGCCGCGCCCGCGAATGCGCCGAGCGCTTCGAGCGTCGTGTTGCCGACACCGCGTCGCGGCGTGGTGATCGCGCGGATGAAAGCGGGATCGTCGTCGGGATTGGCGATCAGCCGCAGATACGCGATCAGATCCTTGATCTCGGCCTTGTCGAAGAACGATTGCCCGCCCGAGAGCACATAAGGAATGCGCTCCCGCCGCAACACCTGTTCGAAGATGCGCGCCTGAAAGTTGCCGCGATAGAGAATCGCGTAATCGCGAAACTGCGTGCGCCGCTCGAACTTGTGCGCCGACAAGCGAAACACGACGGATTCCGCCTCGTGCTCTTCGTCGTTGCAGCCGGTGACGGTGATCGTGTCGCCCATGCCGTGCTCGGACCAGAGCTTCTTCTCGAACAGCTTCGGATTGTTGGCGATGACGTTGTTCGCCGCCGTCAGAATCCGCACCGTCGAGCGATAGTTCTGCTCCAGCTTGATGACATGCAGCTTCGGGAAATCCTTGCCGAGCTGCGCGAGATTTTCGATGGTCGCGCCGCGCCAGCCGTAGATCGCCTGGTCATCGTCGCCGACGGCCGTGAACGCGGCGCGCGGACCGGCCAGCAGCTTCACGAGTTCATACTGGCACGCGTTCGTGTCCTGATATTCGTCGATCAGCAGATAGCGCAGGCGGTTCTGCCACTTGTCGCGCACCTGCTCGTTCTCCGCGAAAAGCTGCGCGGGACGCAGGATCAAATCGTCGAAATCGAGCGCCTGATACGCGTGCAGCGTCGCGGCGTAACTCCGATAGACGATCGCCGCCTGATGCTCGTCCTCGTTGCTCGCGAGCACGGACGCCTGATCGGGCGAAACCATCGCGTTCTTCCACAGCGAGATGATCGACTGGATCTTGCGGATCAGGCCTTTGTCCGTCGTGCCGAGCTGTTCCTGAACCATGCCGAAGCAATCGTCGGAATCCATGATCGAGAACTGCGGCTTGAGTCCGACGTGTTCCGCTTCCTGCCGCATGATCTGCACGCCGAGCGAGTGGAACGTGCAAATCGTCAACTGATTGACGGGAATCTTGCGGCCTTCCTTGCCGGGCGTCGTGAGCGTCTTGCCTTCGAGGAGCTTGGCCGTGCGCTCGCGCATTTCGAGCGCGGCCTTGTTCGTGAAGGTGAGCGCGGCGATGTGCTTCGGCTCGAAGCCGCGCCCTTCGATCAGATGCGCGATCTTCTGCGTGATGACGCGCGTCTTGCCGCTGCCCGCGCCGGCGAGCACGAGACAGGGACCATCGAGATAGCGCACGGCTTCGCTTTGCGCGGCGTTCAGACCAGCGGACATCGTTTTGGCTTTGGAGTTTGGGCGCGCCTGGCTGTGACTTGCGCGCGAAAGGAGAGCGCGATGTTAACACGATAGAGGCGGCGCGGTTCCGGCCCCTGTTCGTGCCACAATATCCGGTCAATTCAACGACAGGACGATGCCCGCATGGACACAGCACTCAAAGTCGGCGTAATGGGCTACGGCCTCGCCGGCGCGACGTTTCACGCGCCCGTCATCGAGCACTGCGGCCGCGCCGAAGTCACGGCCGTCGCCACGTCGCAGGCCGAGCGCGCGCAGGCCGATTATCCGAACGCGCGGATCGTCGCGGATTTCGACGCGCTGCTCGCCATCGACGAACTCCAGTGCGTCGTCGTCGCGACGCCGAACGACACGCACTTCGATCTCGCGCATCGGGCGCTGTCGGCGGGCAAACACGTGGTCGTCGACAAACCGGTGACGCTTTCGTCGCGCGACGCCCGCACGCTCGCCGATCTCGCGCAGCAGAAAGGGCTCGTGTTCGCGCCGTTTCACAACCGTCGCTGGGACGGCGATTTCATGACGGTGCGCGCCCTCATCGAAAGCGGACGGCTCGGGCGCATCACGCATTACGAATCGCATTTCGACCGTTTCCGCCCGAAAGTGCCGCAGCGCTGGCGTGAGGAAGCGGAGCGCGGCGGCGGCCTGCTGTTCGATCTGGGGCCGCATCTGATCGATCAGGCGCTGACGCTCTTCGGCGCGCCGCAAACGGTGACGGCGTTCGTGAAGGCGCATCGCGACCACGCGCACGCGCCGGACTACGTGCATCTCGTGCTCGGTTACGCCGACAAGGAAGTAATCCTGCACGCGAGCGCGCTCGCGGCGCTGGAGCCGCCGCGTTTCGCGATCCACGGCACGCGCGGCAGTTATGTGAAGAACGGGCTCGATACGCAGGAAGATCAGTTGCGTTCGGGGATGCGCCCGGGCAATCCGGAGTTCGCGAAGAATCCGCCGGGCACGTTGCGCGAGGTCGATGGCGATCTCGATCTGCGTCACGAATTCGCCACGAAAGATGGCGCGTACGTCGAGTTTTATCGTGCGCTGGCGGCGGCGATTCTGGATGGCAAGCCGTTTCCGGTTTCGCCTCAGGACGCAGTCGACACGATGACGATCATCGAACTCGCGATGCAGAGCGAGCAAGAAGGGCGGCGCGTGCCCTTCGCGCGCGGCTGACGCCTAGCGGCGGCTGACGCTGCCGCACGTCGTCCGCACTTCGCCGGCGATGTCGCCGCAGTTCACGTTGCCCGACACCGTCGACACCGCGCCACCGACATCGCCGCAAGTCACGTTGCCCGACACGGTCGACACGACGCCGACCGCGCCGTGAACCGCGACCGTATCGCAGTTGTCCGCCTGAAACGCCTGAAGGTCGCCGTGCACTTCGAGCGTGATGCGCGTCGCTTCGCCGGCGCTCACGTTCTTGCCGTCGACGAGCACGCGGCCGCCGCGAACCGACACATGGTTGCCTGTATAAGTAACGCCGTTGATGGTGATCGTGGCCATGTTCGTCGAAGAGGAATCAACGCGATCCGAACAGTGTACGCGTGATTTCATTGCGAAAAAGCGCTGCTTCTGAAACAAACTACGACGGATTTGTCGATACACGCTCGCGCGTTTGCATCGGTTTCGAATCTGCGGAAAAGCGCAATCGCGCAAGTCCGAATCCGTTTGACAACCCTAATTCGGTCGCGTAAATTCTGCCGCACGCGTCGGGAGAGCGCGTGGCCTTTCATCGCAACGAGAAAGACCGCGCCGCCGAAGGGGCATACCCGCAAACTCTCAGGCAAAAGGACCGACCGCGTCGAGGAACGAGTTTCCTCGCACTCTGGAGAGCGGCAGCGGCTTCGTCATTGAGCCAGTTGCCCACCGAAGGGGCGCGCGATGGACCGCGGCACAGCCGTGCACGGTTCGCGCAATCTCTCAGGTACCGAGGACAGAGGGGTCACGCATCGCAACCGCTCGCGGCATGGGCCTTGCGCGCTGCTTTCCGCAGCACGAAAGGCGCATCCGGCAGGCGAATAGTGCGCTGCGTGGCCTTTTTTGTTTCGCGAACCGAGGCCCCGATGACTTCTCTTCAACACACGCCGCTGCACGCCGCTCACCTCGCGCTCAACGCGCGCATGGTCGATTTCGGCGGCTGGGACATGCCCGTCAACTACGGTTCGCAGATCGACGAGCACCGCGCGGTGCGTACCGACGCCGGCATGTTCGACGTCTCGCACATGCGCGTCGTCGATTTCGAAGGCGAGGCCGTCCGCGAATTCTTCAAGTACGCGATCGCCAATAACGTCGACAAGCTGACGACGCCCGGAAAAGCGCTCTATTCCTGCCTGCTCAACGGCGACGGCGGCGTCATCGACGATCTGATCGTCTACTACTTCTCCGAAACGAGTTTTCGCGTCGTCGTGAATGCGGGCACGGCGGAGAAGGACATCGCCTGGTTCGGTCAATTGAATGCCGAAGGCGAATTCAACCTTTCCATCACGCCGCGTCGCGATCTCGCGATCATCGCCGTGCAAGGTCCGAACGCGCGCGAAAAAGCCTGGCAAGTGCTGCCGGACACGCGCGCGCAGACGCAGGACATCAAGCCGTTCAACGCGGTCGTTTTCCCGTCGACGCAATTCGGCGAACTGATGCTCGCGCGCACCGGCTACACCGGCGAGGACGGTTTCGAGATCGTCGTGCCGGCGACGCATGTGGAAGCGCTCTGGAACGCTTTGCGCGACGCAGGCGTGAAGCCCGCCGGCCTCGGCGCGCGCGACACGCTGCGCCTCGAAGCCGGCATGAACCTCTACGGCCAGGACATGGACGAGAACGTCTCGCCCCTCGACGCCGGCCTCGCGTGGACCGTCGATCTGAAGACGCCGCGCGATTTCGTCGGCCGCAGCGCACTCGAAGCGCACGGCTCGAAGGCGAACTTCGTCGGGCTTGTGCTCATCAAGGAAAACGGCAAGGCGGGCGGCGTGCTGCGCGCGCATCAGAAAGTCGTCACGGAACGCGGCGACGGCGAAATCACGAGCGGCACGTTTTCGCCGTCGATGCAGGAGTCGATCGCGTTCGCGCGCGTGCCCACGGGTGTTGCCGTCGGCGACACGGTGCAGGTCGTCATCCGCGACAAGCAACTGCCGGCGCGCGTGGTAAAACTTCCGTTCGTGCGCAACGGCAAGGTTCTGGTTGAGCTTTCCTGAAGCCGTCGCGCCCGTTTCCTCCGATCAAGAACCTCACGAAAGAACCACGCAAGGAGCATCCAATGAGCATCCCGGCCGATCTGAAATACACCGAATCGCACGAATGGGTCCGCACCGAATCCGATGGCACGCTGACCGTCGGCATCACCGATCACGCGCAGGAAGCGCTCGGTGACATCGTGTTCGTCGAACTGCCCGCGGCGGGCAAGACCGTTGCGGCGGGCGACGCGATCGCGGTGATCGAATCGGTGAAGGCCGCTTCCGATATTTACGCGCCGGTGTCGGGCGAGATCGTCGCATCGAACGACGCGCTGACTTCGGCGCCCGATCAGGTCAACGGCGCGCCGTACGAAAGCTGGCTCTTCAAGATCAAGCCGGCCGGCGACGCCACGCTCGACAAGCTGCTCGACGCCGAAGGCTACGGCAAGTCGATCGGCGAATAACCCATCTCAATGACGATGGCGGCTCGCGCAGACCAAGAGCGAGCCGCGTCGCAGGAATTCACATGAAGCTCGAACACCCGGATCGCCTGATGAACCGCACATCCCTGTCACTCGCCGCGCTCGAATGCCACGACGCATTCGCCGAGCGGCACATCGGCCCCGATGATGCCGACCAGCGCGCGATGCTCGACGCGCTCGGTTTCGCGTCGCGCGCGGCGTTCATCGACGCGGTGATTCCTGAATCGATCCGCCGCAAGGACACGCTGCCGCTCGGCGCGTTCACGCAGCCGAAAAGCGAGGCGGAAGCGCTCGCGTATCTGCGCAAGCTGGCGGACGAGAATCTGGTGTTCCGGACTTACATCGGCCAGGGTTACTACGGCACGCACACGCCGGCGGTGATCCTGCGCAACGTGCTCGAAAATCCGGCGTGGTACACGGCATACACGCCCTATCAGCCGGAAATTTCGCAAGGGCGCCTCGAAGCGCTGCTCAATTTCCAGCAGATGGTCATGGACCTGACTGGCCTCGCGATGGCCAACGCCTCGCTGCTCGACGAATCCACCGCCGCCGCCGAAGCGATGACGCTGCTGCAACGCATCGGCAAGCCGAAGTCGAACGTGTTCTACGTTGCCGACGACGTGCTGCCGCAGACGATCGAAGTCGTGAAGACGCGCGCGAAGCCGGCGGGCATCGACGTGAAAGTCGGTCCCGCCGCCGATGCCGCCAGCGCGAATGCATTCGGCGTGCTGCTGCAATATCCGGGCGCGAACGGCGATGTGCGCGACTATCGCGCGCTCGCCGAAGCGATTCACGCGGCGGGCGGCCATGTCGTCGCCGCGGCGGATCTGCTCGCGCTGACGCTCATCACGCCGCCGGGCGAATGGGGCGCGGACGTCGCGATCGGCAATACGCAGCGTTTCGGCGTGCCGGTCGGCTTCGGTGGGCCGCACGCGGCATACATGGCCGTGCGCGATGAATTCAAGCGCCAGATGCCGGGCCGTCTCGTTGGCGTGACCGTCGATGCGCAGGGCAATCCGGCGCTGCGTCTCGCGCTCCAGACGCGCGAGCAGCACATCCGTCGCGAGAAGGCGACGTCGAATGTCTGCACGGCGCAGGCGCTGCTCGCGATCATGGCGAGCATGTACGCGGTCTATCACGGCCCGCGCGGTCTCAAAACGATCGCGCTGCGCGTGAATCGCGTGGCGTCGATCTTTGCGGCGGGCGTAAAGAAGCTCGGCTACACGATCGCGAACGACACGTTCTTCGATACCGTCACGATCGAAAGCGGCGCGAGCACGACCGCGCTGCATCAGGCCGCGTACGCCGCGCACATCAATCTGCGTCATGTGAGCGCGAGCCAGGTCGGCGTTTCGCTCGATGAAACCACCACGCGCGACGACTTGCAGAAGCTCTTCGCGCTCTTTGCGGAGGTCGCGGGCAAGACCGAAACATTCGATATCGACGCGCTCGATCAATCGGTGACGGATTCGCTGCCGCAGGCACTGCATCGCACGAGCGAGTATCTGACGCATCCGGTTTTCAATCGCCACCACTCCGAGCACGAAATGCTGCGCTATCTGCGCAGTCTCGCGGATAAAGACCTCGCGCTCGACCGCACGATGATCCCGCTCGGTTCCTGCACGATGAAGCTCAACGCGACCTCGGAAATGCTGCCGGTCACGTGGCCGGAGTTCGCGGCGATTCATCCGTTCGCGCCCGCCGAGCAGACGGTCGGCTATCGCACGATGATCGATCAGCTCGAACAGATGCTCGTCGCGTGCACGGGTTACGCGGCGGTGTCGTTGCAGCCGAACGCCGGTTCGCAAGGCGAGTACGCGGGCTTGCTCATCATTCACGCGTATCACGAGTCGCGCGGCGAAGGGCATCGCAACGTGTGTCTGATTCCGGCGTCCGCGCACGGCACGAATCCGGCGTCGGCGCAGATGGCGGGCATGCAGGTCGTCGTCGTCGCGTGCGATGCGAACGGCAACGTCGATATCGACGATCTGAAGGCGAAGGCCGAAAAGCATTCGGCGAATCTCGCGGCGATCATGATCACGTATCCGTCGACGCACGGCGTGTTCGAGCGCAACGTCCGCGAAATCTGCGACATCGTGCACGCGCACGGCGGCCAGGTGTATGTCGACGGCGCGAACATGAACGCGATGGTCGGTCTCTGCGCGCCCGGCCAGTTCGGCGGCGACGTATCGCACTTGAATCTGCACAAGACGTTCTGCATTCCGCACGGCGGCGGCGGACCGGGCGTCGGTCCGGTCGCGGTCGGCGCGCATCTGGCGAAGTTCCTGCCGAATCAGACGTCCACGGGCTACAAGCGCGATGAAGCAGGCATCGGCGCGGTGTCGTCGGCGCCGTACGGCTCGGCCGCGATTCTGCCGATCTCGTGGATGTACATCGCGATGATGGGCGCGAGCGGCCTCACCGCCGCCACCGAAAGCGCGATTCTCGCGGCGAACTATGTCGCGAAGCGTCTCGCGCCGCACTATCCGGTGCTGTACAGCGGCGCGGGCGGACTGGTCGCGCACGAATGCATTCTCGATGTGCGTCCGATCAAGGAATCGAGCGGCATCTCGGTGGAAGACGTCGCGAAGCGCCTGATCGACTACGGCTTCCACGCGCCGACGATGAGCTTCCCGGTTCCGGGCACGCTGATGGTCGAGCCGACGGAATCGGAATCGAAGGAGGAGCTCGACCGCTTCATCGACGCAATGATCGCGATCCGCGAGGAAATCCGCGCGGTCGAAGAAGGCCGCGCCGATCGCGAGGACAACGTGCTGAAGAACGCGCCGCACACGGCGGCGGTCGTCGCATCGGATGCGTGGGAGCACAAGTACACGCGCGAAGCGGCCGCGTATCCGCTGAAGTCGCTGATCGCGCGCAAGTACTGGTCGCCGGTCGGCCGTGCGGACAACGCTTATGGCGACCGCAATCTGATGTGCTCGTGCGTGCCGGTATCGGAATACGCGGACGAGTAAGGCTACGCGCACGAACCTGAGAGAGCGCCGCCCGAAAGCGTAAAGCTTCGTCGGGCGGTTTTGCGGCGCGTTCCAGAACGGCTAACATCTCACCCCGGACCAAAAGCCAAAACAGGGAGTTCACATGGCGCTCAAGGTGCGAGAGGTGAAAGGGACGAACCGCGCGTGCGCGGCGCTGGCGATGCTCGGGGTGATGTCGCTTGCCGCATCGTCCGCGCACGCCGCGATGAATTTCTGCGCGGCGCCCGCGATGCAGACGAGCGAGCGCACCAACGCCGATCCCGGTGTGAAGGCCCTCGTGAAAATGGTGCAGTCGCGCGTGAACGATCAGCCGAAGCCGCGCGCGAAGCTGCATACGGAAGGCACGCTGCCGCACGAAGGCATCTACGACGAAAGCGTCGAAGCGGAGAAAGACCTCGGCCTGATGCGCGACGCCGCGCTCGCGTGGCGCGCGACCGGCGACGAACGTTACCTGCGTCTCGTCGACCGCTTCCTGTTCGCGTGGACGACCACGTATCAGCCGAGCTTCAATCCGATCGACGAAACGAATTTCGAATCGCTGATTCTCGCGTACGACCTCACGGCGAGCGCGCTGCCGGTCAAGACGCGCAACGCGGCGAACGCGTTCATCACGAAGATGGTGAGCGGTTATATCGACGATATGGACAAGCAGCCGCGCCCGCTGACCGGCAGCTATCGCAACAACTGGCAGAGCCATCGCGTGAAGCTGGTGGCGATGGGCGCGTTCACCATCGACGACCGCAAGCTCATCAACGCGGCGCAGCGGCTTTTTATCGAACATATCGGCGACAACATCGCGCCGGACGGATCCACGGTCGATTTCGCCGAACGCGATGCGCTGCGCTACGTCACCTACGATCTTCAGCCGCTCGTGACGGCGGCGCTCGCCGCGCGCAGGCACAACCGCAACTGGCTGCCGGAGCGCGCGCAGTCGGGTGCGACACTGGCCGTGGCGCTCAACTGGCTCACGCCGTATGCGCTCGGCACGAAGACGCACGACGAATTCGTGAAGTCGTCCGTGCCTTTCGACGCCAAGCGGCGCGAAGCAGGATTGCCGGGTTACTCGGGTCAGTGGGATCCGAGGAACGCGGCGGAACTCTTTCATCTCGCGGCGCGTCTCGACGGCCGCTACGCGCCGGTGGCGCTGCGGCTCGCGCCCGCGCCGCCCGCGTGGCTCGCGGTGTGTCTGCCGCTGCCGGCGCGTTAATTCTTTCAGTCAGGTGATGTCATGGCAGTCAGCGTATTCGACCTCTTCAAGATCGGCATCGGACCTTCGAGCTCGCACACCGTCGGACCGATGCGCGCCGCGTTGATGTTCGCGCAGGGGCTCGAGCGCGACGAACTGCTGGAGTCGACGGCATCGGTGAAATGCGAGCTGTACGGCTCCCTCGGCGCGACGGGCAAGGGCCACGGCACCGATCGCGGCGTGATGCTCGGCCTGATGGGCGACGCGCCCGATACCGTCGATGCTTCGAGCATCGTGCCGCGCCTGGAGCAAGTGCGAACATCGAAAACGCTCGCGCTGCTCGGCGCGCGCCAGATTCCGTTCACGATCAAGGAGAACATCGCGTTCTACCGGCAGGCGCTGCCGGAGCATCCGAACGGCATGAAGCTCTACGCGTTCGATGCGAACGGCGCGTTGCTGCGCGAGGCGACGTATCTGTCTGTTGGCGGCGGATTCGTCGTGACGGCGGGCGCGGCGAATACGGCGGTGCTGACGGCGCACGAGCAGTTGCCGTATCCGTTCCAGACCGGCGACGAGCTGATGAAGATGTGCGCGGACTCGGGCAAATCGATCGCGCAACTGATGTGGGAAAACGAGCGCGTGTGGCGTTCGGAAGACGAGATTCGCAGCGGGCTGCTGCGCATCTGGGACGTGATGCAGGATTGCGTCGCGCGCGGGTGCGGCATCGGCAATCCGGAAGCGGAAGGGCATCTGCCGGGGCCGTTTCAGGTGAAGCGGCGCGCGCCGCAGCTTTATCGCGCGCTGGCTGAAAAGCCCGAGCAGGCGTTGCGCGATCCGTTGTCGATGATCGACTGGATCAATCTCTACGCGATTGCCGTGAACGAGGAGAACGCGATCGGCGGACGCGTCGTGACGGCGCCGACCAACGGCGCGGCGGGCATCATTCCGGCGGTGTTGCATTACTACGATCGCTTCGTGCCGGGATCGAATACGCAAGGCGTGATCGATTTTTTGCTGACGGCTGCGGCCATCGGCATTCTGTACAAGATGAATGCGTCGATTTCCGGCGCGGAAGTCGGATGTCAGGGCGAAGTCGGCGTCGCGTGTTCGATGGCGGCGGGCGCGCTGGCCGCGGTGCTCGGCGGCACGCCGGCGCAAGTCGAGAATGCGGCGGAAATCGGCATGGAGCATAACCTCGGGCTGACGTGCGATCCGGTCGGCGGAATGGTGCAGATTCCGTGCATCGAGCGTAACGCGATGGGTTCGGTCAAGGCGGTCAACGCGGCGCGCATGGCGATGCGCGGGGACGGATCGCACTACGTTTCGCTCGATTCGGTAATCAAGACCATGAGGGAGACGGGCGCGGATATGAAGACCAAATATAAAGAGACTTCGCGCGGCGGATTGGCGGTGAATATCGTGGAGTGTTGAGCGCTAGGGGTTGCCTGCGGACAAGCCGCTTTATCGATGACTGAAACATTCGTTGTACGAGATAATTTGCGGTGCGGACGCGGTTAGCATCAGCGGAATCCAAGACAGATTTTGCCGATTGCAGACCGAGAGAGCAGCATTGGAATCCGATCAATTGCTTGCCCACAAGCAGGCGTTCAAGACGCTGACTGCGTCGCCCAAGTTCAGGCAGATGAACAAGAGCAAGTGGCCGAAGCCATTCAGCAGAATGGCGCGTCCGCGTGTCCAGGCCACCGATCTGATTCCCGTTTCGGATGCGCACTGCGTGCTGTTCATGTGGCGCGATGGCGAAGAGCTAATGGATCGATCGTTCTACGGACACCTGCTCTGGACTTTGCCTCAAGGCGATTTGTATCCGCTGTTGGAGTTTCACTATCATCCGAGCCATAGAGGCGTGCATTGCAAGATGCCCTCCGAAACGACCATCGATTATCGGAATCGCTTGCTGCCGGGCGCGCCGGAGCTTAACCTCAAGTCATCTCGAATTTTCGATCCGCGCGTCACAGATGATCGCTCGGCGCTCATCGTCCTATTTTGCCGAGCGACAGGCATCACGATCTCTAACGAGCAAAACGGTCAAGGCGATTTATTGTGTTAGCCGAATTCCTGAAGCGAACGGTATGCGCGCTCTTCGAAGTTCACGAAGATCCGCGTCAGGTGTTTCGCATCGTCACTCCGCTCGAGTATCCGGGCACCGGAGATCGCGTGGTGGTTCGAGTGCGCGTTCGCGATGGCGCGTTTTCGATCGACGAGAACGGTGAGGCTTGCCTTTGCGCAAGCATGATCGGCGGGGACGTCGAGTCCGGCGCCGTCGAGCAGTGGTCGCAGAGCCTTTTGCAGTACAGTCCGGCGCGTCTTTGCAACGACGAAGTCATTCGCGCCACGACAATGGACGAGCGGCTGGTGGTCCCCTACGTGTTTCGCGTGGCCGAGGCGGCGCAGCAGCTTTACGGTGTGGCGACGTCGCGCGTCGAACGCCGATCGGGAAGTGATTTCAAGGGACGCTTGTCACGCACGATTGCCGACATAGCCCAAGAATTCGACTTGAAGCACTATGCCGAGGTCGAACTGCCCATCTCAGGGAAATTCATCGCGGACCACGTGATCGAGACGCCGACGCCGTCGATCGTCATTGCAGCCATGAGCGACACGCGACTCCTGGAAGGGGAATTGATTCACATGCAGTATCGCGAGGCAAAGAAGTCAGGGCACATACTGGCGATCGCCGAGAGTCAGTTGGCCGTCGGCAAGGCACAGTTCGAACGCGCCAACTACTACACCTGGAAGACCGTCGTCTTCGATGCGCGAAACCTTCGAAGTCTGATCGGTTCGGTCCTTCATTGAAGCGGAACATCACGCCCCAATCAAATTCACCACCTTCACATTCCTCGTATCCGGCACTTCGGCA
>NZ_JFHD01000013.1 GCF_000698575.1 Caballeronia zhejiangensis | reverse complement strand
CGTGCTTCGCTACTAACGTCTCAATCTCGCTGCACTTGCCGCACGTTGGTTTCCCTTGCATACCGGGCGGCAGCGCGTAGCGCTGTGCCGAAGCTCTTTCGTGCTGAACCAGTGTCCTCAGCGTTTTCGGGCGGCGGACCGTGCGCGAGCCAAGCCCGATTAGGTGTTTGAGGGCACCCTTTAGGCGAGTGCCGCCTGTGACGAGAGGACTACCCAAATTGCGTGTGACCGCGGGCCGTGACGAGCTGCTTTCTTTGCTTACTTTCTTTGCAGCAGCAAAGAAAGTGAGTGCCGCCCCGCACAGGGGCAACGCTAATAGACCGCCACGAAAACGGGATCCGGCGAAAAGAAACGAAACGAAACGCCAAACCCAGCTTGGCAGCGGCAAAGAAAGTAGGTGCCGCCCCGCACGGGGGCCGTGCTAATAGACCGACGCGATCACGGGATCCGGCAACAACAAGAAAACCGAAGGCCCCCAACCCGCCGGGGGCAAAAACAAAGGCTCAAGCCGCCTTCAACAACCCATGCGGATCGATAACAAACTTCCTCGGCGCTCCGCCATCAAACTTCCGATACCCATCCGGCGCTTCATCGAGCGAAACCACCGTCACATTGACGATATCGGCAATCGGTAACCGATCCCACAAAATTGCCTGCATCAGATTGCGGTTGTACTTCATGACCGGCGTCTGCCCCGTATGGAACGAATGCGACTTCGCCCAGCCCAGCCCGAAGCGAATGCTCAAACTCCCCTTCCTCGCCGCAGCATCGACCGCACCGGGATCGTCAGTCACGTAAAGACCCGGAATCCCGATCGCGCCCGCCGCCTTCGTAATCTCCATCAGCGAATTGAGCACCGTCGCGGGCGCTTCGTGACCGGCATCGCTGCCGTGACCGTGCGCTTCGAAACCGACGCAATCGACCGCGCAATCCACTTCCGGCTTGCCGAGAATCTGCTCGATCTGCTCGCCGAGCGTCGCATCCTTCGACAGGTTGATCGTCTCGAAGCCCATCGCGCGCGCATGCGCAAGACGCTCCTCGTTCATGTCGCCGACGATCGTGCAAGCCGCGCCCAGCAAGCGCGCCGACGCAGCCGCCGCCATCCCGACCGGCCCCGCGCCCGCGATATACACAGTCGAGCCCGGCCCCACGCCCGCCATCACCGCGCCGTGGTAACCCGTCGGAAGAATGTCGGAGAGACAAGTCAGATCGCGGATCTTGGACATCGCCTGCGCTTTGTCGGGAAACTTCAGCAGATTGAAGTCCGCGTACGGCACCATCACGTATTCCGCCTGACCGCCGATCCAGCCGCCCATGTCGACATAGCCATACGCGCCGCCCGCACGCGACGGATTCACGTTCAGGCACACGCCCGTATGCTGCGCCTTGCACGTCGGACAACGGCCGCACGCGACGTTGAATGGCACCGAAACCAGATCGCCGATGGCAAGCGTCTCGACATCGCGCCCCACTTCGATCACTTCGCCCGTAATCTCATGGCCGAGCACGAGGCCGACTTCCGCAGTCGTGCGGCCGCGCACCATGTGCTGATCCGAGCCGCAAATGTTCGTGCTGACGACCCTCAGAATGACGCCGTGGCCGATGTCCCGCCCGCGTGGATCGACCATCTTCGGATAGTCGATGGATTGCACTTCGACCTTGCCCTGCCCCAGATACACGACGCCGCGATTGCTGCTCATTGATCGTCTCCTTGTTTCGTGGACGGCATGCGCGAACCATCCGACCGATGACCGCGCCCGTGCAACGAGGGTAGCGCTCTCGCGACGCCGCGACTCGCACTCAATGCGACGCACGTTTGACTGAAACCGACATCGCGCGCAGAAAACCTTTCGACCCGGTTTTTATTGATTGACCGTTCAAAATAAAAAAAATAGTATCTGCGCACATCGTCAGTCACGAAAAGACCATGCCCAAGCTCGGAATGCGCGATATCCGCCGCGCGCAACTCATCGACGCCACGTTGCATACCATCGACCAATCGGGACTTTCCGGCGCGACGCTCGCTTCGGTCGCGCAGCGCGCGAGCACGTCGACGGGCATCGTCAGCCATTACTTCGGCGACAAGGACGGTCTGCTCGAAGCCACGATGCGCCATGTGCTGCGCTCGCTATGGCAAGGCACGTCGCGCCGCCGCAAAGCCGCGAAGCCCGATCCGCGATCGAAACTGCGCGCGGTCGTCGCGGCGAATTTCGATGTGGAACAGGTGAACGGGCCCGTCATGAAAACCTGGCTCGCGTTCTGGTCGGAAAGCATGCACAAGCCGGAATTGCGCCGGCTGCAGCGCGTGAACACGCGGCGTCTGCATTCGAACCTGTGCGCGGATTTCGCGCGTGCCTTGACGAAGCCCGCCGCGCGCCGCGCCGCAAGCGGCCTCGCCGCGCTGATCGACGGCCTGTGGCTGCGCGGCGCGCTGGCCGGCGAGCCGTTCGACACGAAGGGCGCGCTGCGGCTCGCTTACGAATACATCGACCTCGTGCTGGAAGCGCACGGCTGATTAATCACATTCAAGGAAAGGAGCGCGACATGTCCGCATTCGGAGAGCAACGGCTTTATATCGGCGGCGAATACGTCGATGCGACAAGCGGCGAAACCTTCGACACGCTCGATCCCGCGACCGGCGAAACGCTCGCGCGCGTGCAGCGGGCGTCGCAGGCGGATATCGATCGCGCGGTGAAATCGGCGCGCGAAGGCCAGCGCGAATGGGCCGCGATGACCGCGATGCAGCGCTCGCGCATCCTGCGCCGCGCGGTCGATCTGCTGCGCGCGCGCAACGACGAACTCGCCGCGATCGAAACACGCGATACCGGCAAGCCGATCGCGGAGACGCGCGCCGTCGATATCGTCACGGGCGCGGATGTCATCGAGTATTACGCGGGGCTCGCGACGGCCATCGAAGGTGAGCAGATTCCGCTGCGCGAATCGTCGTTCGTTTATACGCGGCGCGAACCGATCGGCGTGTGCGCGGGCATCGGCGCGTGGAATTATCCGATTCAGATCGCGTGCTGGAAATCCGCGCCCGCGCTCGCGGCGGGCAACGCGATGATCTTCAAGCCGAGCGAAATCACGCCGCTGACTGCGTCGAAGCTCGCGGAAATCTATACGGAAGCGGGCGTGCCCGCGGGCGTCTTCAATGTCGTGCATGGCGACGGACGCGTAGGCGCGATGCTCGCGGAACATGCGGGCATCGAGAAGATATCGTTCACGGGCGGCGTCGAAACCGGCAAGAAAGTGATGGCGCGCGCGGGCGGATCGACGCTGAAGGAAGTGACGATGGAACTCGGCGGCAAGTCGCCGCTCATCGTATTCGACGACGCCAACCTCGAACGCGCCGCCGATATCGCAACGAGCGCGAACTTCTTCAGTTCCGGACAGGTATGCACGAACGGCACGCGCGTGTTCGTCGAACGCGGTGTCATCGGCAAGTTCGAAGCGCTCGTGATGGAGCGCGTGGAGCGCATTCGCATCGGCGCGCCCGATGATCCGCGGACGAATTTCGGGCCGCTGGCGAGCGCCGCGCAGTTGCAGAAGGTGCTGACGTATATCGAGAGCGGCAAGCGCGAAGGCGCGCGGCTCGTCGCGGGCGGTGGGCGCATGACCGACGGCGCATTCGCGCGCGGCCAGTACGTCGAGCCGACCGTGTTCGCTGATTGCCGCGACGACATGCGCATCGTGCGCGAAGAAATTTTCGGGCCTGTGATGAGCATCCTCGCGTTCGATGACGAAGACGAAGTCATCGCGCGCGCCAACGATACCGACTACGGCCTCGCGGCGGGCGTCGTGACGGAGAACCTGTCGCGCGCGCATCGCGTGATTCATCGGCTCGAAGCGGGCATCTGCTGGATCAATACGTGGGGAGAGTCGCCGGCGGAAATGCCCGTCGGCGGATACAAGCAATCGGGCGTCGGGCGCGAAAACGGCATCGTCACGCTGAGCGCCTTTACGCGCATAAAGTCCGTGCAGGTCGAGCTCGGTCCCTATCAGCCTGTGTTTTAAGGAGCATGTGCGATGAGCGCGAACGAATACGATTACATCATCGTCGGTGCGGGATCGGCGGGCAACGTGCTCGCGTCGCGTCTCACGGAAGACGAAGACGTGACGGTGCTGCTGCTCGAAGCGGGCGGGCCGGATTATCGCTTCGACTTTCGCACGCAGATGCCTGCGGCGCTGGCTTATCCGCTGCAAGGGCGGCGATACAACTGGGCGTATGAAACCGAGCCCGAGCCGCATATGAACAACCGTCGGATGGAGTGCGGGCGCGGCAAGGGGCTGGGCGGATCGTCGCTGATCAACGGCATGTGTTATATCCGCGGCAATGCGCTCGATTACGACAACTGGGCGTCGATGCCCGGTCTCGAGAACTGGAGTTATCTCGACTGTCTGCCGTACTTCCGCAAAGCGGAGACGCGCGATATCGGACCGAATGCGTATCACGGCGGCGATGGTCCCGTGCATGTGACGACGAGCAAGCCCGGCAACAATCCGCTTTTCGCCGCGATGGTCGAGGCGGGCGTGCAGGCGGGTTATCCGCGTACCGAGGATCTCAACGGTTATCAGCAGGAAGGCTTCGGTCCGATGGATCGCACCGTGACCGCGAAGGGACGTCGTGCGAGCACGGCGCGCGGGTATCTGGATCGCGCGAAGCATCGTGCCGGGTTGACCATCGTGACGCATGCGATCACGGATCGCGTGTTGTTCTCGGGTAAGCGGGCTATCGGCGTTGCTTATCTGCATGGCGGGCAGCGCGTGACGGCGCATGTGCGGCGCGAAGTGCTCGTGTGCAGCGGCGCGATTGCATCGCCTCAGTTGTTGCAGCGCTCGGGCGTCGGACGGTCTGACTGGCTGAAGGAGTTGGAGATTCCTGTCGTGCATGATCTGCCGGGCGTCGGTGAGAACTTGCAGGATCATCTCGAGATGTACATGCAGTACGAATGCAAGGAGCCGGTGTCCTTATATCCGGCGTTGCAGTGGTGGAATCAGCCGGCGATCGGGCTCGAATGGATGCTGAACGGGACGGGCATCGGCGCGAGCAATCAGTTCGAAGCGGGCGGCTTCATCCGCACGCGCGACGAGGATCTTTGGCCGAACATCCAGTACCACTTTCTTCCGGTCGCGATCAATTACAACGGCTCGAATCCGATAAAGATGCATGGGTTCCAGGCGCATGTCGGATCGATGCGCTCGCCGAGTCGGGGGCGCGTGAAGCTCAAGTCGCGCGATCCGAACGCGCATCCGAGCATTCTTTTCAACTACATGGCCGATCCGCTCGACTGGCGCGAGTTTCGCGATGCCATTCGGATTACGCGCGAGATCATGCGGCAGCCCGCGCTCGCGCGATATCGCGGGCGGGAGTTGCATCCGTCGGATGATCTGCAAAGCGATGCGGAACTCGATGCGTTCGTGAGGGCGAAGGCGGAGACGGCTTTTCACCCTTCGTGCTCGTGCAAGATGGGTTATGACGATATGGCTGTCGTCGACGGCGAAGGACGCGTGCATGGGATGGAAGGATTGCGCGTCGTGGATGCGTCGATCATGCCGCAGATCACGACCGGGAATCTCAATGCGCCGACGATCATGTTGGCGGAGAAGATTGCGGATCGGATTAGAGGCGTTGCTGCGTTGGGGCGGGCGGAGACGGCTTATTTTGTGGCGCGGGGG
Source organism: Caballeronia zhejiangensis (assembly GCF_000698575.1). Classification (GTDB taxonomy): domain Bacteria; phylum Pseudomonadota; class Gammaproteobacteria; order Burkholderiales; family Burkholderiaceae; genus Caballeronia; species Caballeronia zhejiangensis. The sequence continues at coordinate 163,210 of NZ_JFHD01000013.1, read as the reverse complement.
AAACGGGCGCGGGAGGTGGTGGGGGGGTTGGTGGGGGTTTGAGGGGGAGCTCCGCTTGGGCGGAGGAAACGATCTGATCGTGCAGCAGCCGGGAGTCGGCGACGGGCTATCTGCGCGTGAGCGGAGGAACCGCTTCGAAGAGATCCGGATCGGCTTCCCTGCGCGGTCTATCTCCGCGCGGGCGGAGGAACCGCGACTGCGGCCGGCGTCGTCTTGCCGGGAAAGGGTCTATCTCCGCGCGCGCGGATGAACCTTCTGGGTTGCACCGTCGGCAGCCTTACCTGGCGGTCTATCTCCGCGCGCGCGGAGGAACCTGCGCGGCCTGAACCGATGTATGAATACGGCAAGGTCTATCTCCGCGCGCGCGGAGGAACCGCCAAGTCGTGATGACGCGCAAGTGCAACCAGAGGTCTATCTCCGCGCGCGCGGAGGAACCATTTCGATAAAGCCTTCAATAATCGCTTCATAGGGTCTATCTCCGCGCGCGCGGAGGAACCCTCCGAAACAGCTTCCTGACGCAGCCCTGTTGAGGTCTATCTCCGCGCGCGCGGAGGAACCGGGAACAGAGACCGGACCTTCACCCGGCACAGGGGTCTATCTCCGCGCGCGCGGAGGAACCGACCCGCTGCACTTGATTGGGTCGCGCCTCTGGGGTCTATCTCCGCGCGCGCGGAGGAACCTTTGGGAATGGGCGAGCGGCGTCGCTCCCTTTGGGTCTATCTCCGCGCGCGCGGAGGAACCTCTGCCTCGTAACACCATGATCCCAAAGAGGAATCCCCCAAACCGATCCAGTCTCACCTCCCCAATTTTCAAAGAACAAAACGCCCCTACCCCGCCAACATCCGCCGCACGACATACATCCCATCAACATCGACAAGCTCGCGCGGCGGCTCACCAAGATGCGCGATCCCGATGCCGCCGGCCGCATCCAAATCCCGCCAAACCATCACGACGCTACCGCGCGGCTCATGTCCATGCCACTCGGCAAGCACCGACCACGTTCTCTCGCGAACGCCCTTGTTCATGCGCGGCGCCACATAGACACCCGCCGACACCTCCAGCATCACCGACGCCAGAAACCCGCGAAACCGGTCCGCGACGTCAGACGTCACCACCACGACCAGCGCCATCGTTGTCCTCCAGCGTCTCATCCAGACGCAGCACCTGCTTCACGCGATCGATCATCGCGGGAATGACAGCCTTCTTCCGAAAGACGCGCGCCGCCTCGCGCCGCACGAGTCGGTCGATGGTCTGATCGCTCCGTCCGGCCTCTTTAGCAGCGGCGAATGCGATCGAAAGCGTGATGTCATCTCGAAAAAGATCGGCGATATCGAGCACGAACGCTTGCCCCGAATCCTGGTGAATGAACCCGAGCTGCGGTATCGCCGCAAGCGCCTGCACGGCGATGGCAGCCGCCGCCTGCACCGCCGTCGCCGCATGATTGATCGCCTGATTGGGCAGATCGGCGGCCTCGGGATTCGCGCGGTCGTAACGACGTCCGTCCCACTCGATGCCAAACTGCTGCGCCCGCAGCCGATAGATGGTCTTGACCCGCGCGCCCTCGATGCCGCGCAGCGTATCGAGATCGCGATGCGGCAGCACCTCGCCCAAACGCAACGCGTACATATGCCGCGCGACGCTCAGACGCCGTCGGGAATTGCCCCACAACTCCGCCTGCCGCCGCGCGACGCTCGAACGGTCCGGCATCAAAGGCGGCGCGGTGTAAGTACGCACGCCATCGACGCCAACCGCCGCGAGCAACGTACCGTGACGCGCGAGCAGACGCAGCGCATCGTGCGTCACGCTGCTGCCGGGACCGAGCAGAATCATCGACACCGACTGATGCGGAATCTGATCAACGTGCTGTCCGCTCGTGAAGTGCAGACATCCGTCGATCACGTTCAGCTCGCCGCGTTCGAGCCACAAAAGACCATGTCGATCCGCGTGCGGAACGCGCGATGTATCGAGTCCGAGCCGGCCCTTCAGCACGGCCTTCTCGCGCGACTCACACCGAAACCGACGCCGGCTTGAGCAGCAACATCCCGAACCCGAACGCGCGATGACGCCCGACGCCGCGCATCAGCAATCGCGCGAACGCCTCCGTGTCCTCGACGCGCAGATGACCGCTGAACGTAGCATCCGGACCGATGCTCGTGCGCGGCTGGCGTCGTCCGGCGGGTGGTTGGCTTGTCGCTTGGGTCAGCCGCATCACGGGCGTGAGTTGAAAACGCGTCATGCGCGCTTCGATCAGTTTCGCGGCTCCGGTCGCCCCGAATTGCTCGGCGAGCCATCGCACATAGACAGCCTCGCGTGTCAGATCTTTTTCGTCCTCCCTCCGCGCTTCGGGCTCGCGATACGCATCGCGCTCGGTCCCGTGCTTTCGGTCGTCCTTCTTGAAACGACGCATCGGCCGCACGCGGACTTCGAAACCCAGCGCGCGGCCCCCGTCCCATCGCAGCGGAAACGAGCGCACGCCGAGACCGGGACTTCTCGGCCCTGCGTCGAGGCCGAGCGCATCCGCCAGATCGGGCGCCGCGCACAACGCAACGGCCTCGCGCAGTTCTTCGGCTGAACTTTGCGTATAGGCAAGCAGACCAGCGCGTGCATCGCGATAGTAAAAGGGCTTCGGCACGCGTTCGCCGAACACGCGATGGAGCGCCGCATGCAATGCGTAGCCGAAATCGCCGCCCGCCGGCAGCCCGCCTTGCCGTGAAGCCCACAACACGAACTTGCGCGGATCGGGCTGACAGTGCATCAGATTGAACGTTGTCATGCGGCTCGTTCCGACGAATTCATTTGGCTTTCCGAGGCAATCACTTGCGGCTCGCTGCCTTCGAGCACGCGCCGCCATCCACCGTGCACGCCGGTTTTCCAGTTGCGTTCGTCGCAGACGTCGAGCGATTGGGAGTGTTGAAATGCGCCTTGGCCTTCGGGCAGTTGAAAGCGGAAATCGCACAGTTCGGACGCGGGCGCACGTTTGAGCGCGTCGAGCAGATCATCGGCGTCGATCATGTCGACGAACACGCGCGTCGTCGGCAGACAAGGCTTTCGGCCGATGAAAAGCGGACGCTTCGGTCGATCGAGCGCATCAGCAATGTCATCGAGCGCCGGTTGCTCGTCCGCGGGTTCGAGCCGGATGGCGACGAGCGCATCGAGTCCCGCGTGATACTCGCGATGGCGCAAGTGTGGGCTCTTGTACGAATCCTCGTCGCCCCGACGCGTCTCGGGCGCGCCGCGCGTCGTCCATGCCTCGTCGCGTTTGCCGAGCTGCGCCGTCTGAAAATCGACAAGCCGCGCGCCGCTGGCGTCGAGCCGCGTGCCCATCACCAGGCGCGCCTGCAAGCGGTCGTGCGAAGGGAAGTCGCTGCGATCGTAGCCGAGCGCATTGGCGATCAGCCCCGTCACCATCGACAAAGCCGGGAAGTCACGGATCACGCCGTGACTGTCGATCGTTTCGCCACCGAACGACACGAGTGGAGCGCGCAAGCGCATCAGCAGATGTCGCGGCATCTCAAGCTCCTTCGACGATGCGATTCTGTACCCACTTGCCAAGTTCGACGAGCGACAGACGTTGGGCCTTCGGCACCGGCGTTTCGTCGTCGAGCGCGAGATACCGCCGATCCAGCGGTGCGCCATACGCCGCATCGTGCTTTTCGATTTCCCGCGCGAGTTGCCTGATCGCTTGCTCGCGGATGTTTCCGCCCTTCAGCTTCAAGGCCGTTTCGAACGCGCCCGCGAGACTGCGCGGCTGCCAATCGCCCGTTTCGACAAGCATCAGGCTCGCGTGACCGAACGGCGCGGTCGATCCGCGCTTCGCGCCTGGACTGACGGTCGCGATCAGATGCAACAGGCTGTCGACGACCCGTCCCGCGAGTTCACGCCGCTCGGGATGCGCGTCGAAGCACTCGGCAATGCCGATGCCTTCGAGATTCGCGACGAGCTGCGGCACATCCACGACCACATAGCCGTAGTAAAGACCCGACGCAAGTTCCGTGTCGAAGATGCCCGCGGAGCCGCGTTCGCCGGTCTCGCGCAGCAGATCGTCGACGACGGTGAAATAGTCGTTCTCGACCTGTGCTTCGTGGACAGTGAACGCGTGCGCGACGTACACGGCCGCATCCCGCGATGCAAGCACATCCGATGTGACCATGCGGCCGAAGAGCGACGCTTCCAGACCGCTGCCGTGCTTGAGCGCTTCGATATTCGACTTCTCGTCCTTCAAGAAACGCTCGACCGCTGACGTCAAAGCCTTTTCGTCCGGACATTCCTGCGTCAGCGACGTGCAACGCTGCACCAGATAGTCGATTTCCGCCTTACCAAGCAATACAGCCTGACCGGTTTCCAGCGCATCCTTTCCTTTGAGTTTCTTGCCGCCCTTATCAAGCAGGCCCGCGTCACGCAACGTTTCGGCTGCGGTCTGAGCGAGATTCTCAGGGACGTTCAACTTGATCAGCTCGTCGCGAATCATCGTTAGCGTGATGCGCGAGCGAATCGCCATCGGTACGCCGAGCCGCGCGAGCGAATGATGATCGTCCGCCATGCGCCAGTGACGTTTGAGACACTGCGACGAAATGCGCGTGCGGATGGCATCGCCCACCGGGAGACGTTTGGCGAGTCCTGCATCATCACGGTTGAGAAGCGCGGCAGAGTAGCTTTGCAGCGTGTGAATCTGAATGAAGCGCGGCTGAGTCATGTTCGTCCTTCTGTTGCTGATTGAGTGGGCGTGATCGGGCGATTGGCGGTCGTGGCTTGTTTGACCGTCAAGCTTTGGCGCTCGCGTGGTCATGAACGAACCTGATGCGCAACGCTTCCGCGCGGCGTTTTCCCCTGGAATCCTCCGCGCTCTCATTGAGGACGAACGTGCCAAGATCAGCCCAGTTCGGCTTGACCTTCCTGCTTTCCATCAAGCGAAGAACGCGCTGCAAGAGCGGGAAGAATGCGTCGCCGCGCGCGTTGAATAGCCTCGTCACGCGAGCATCGGACACATGCGCGCGCCGCAATTGAACGCCGAATCGCGCGTTCACCTTTTCCTCGCCATTCTCCGGGACGTGGTGGCCCGTCAGCGCGATGCCGTTCACAATCACGGCCCACCGCTTCCAGCGCTCGACGCTCATTTGCTGGCAGTCCACCTTCGCACGATGCAATGCGCGCGTGAGCGCCGCGATCTGCTGCACGGTCAGCGCATCGGCGTCCGGATTGAGACGCTTGAGCGCGACGTAGTCCGCTTTCAAGGCGCCTTCGCCTTGTTTGCCCGCATCGATGAAACGGGCGAGCGCTTGCGCCTGGTAGCCGAAGACACGCGATCCTTCTCGCGCAATGCCGTCAATTTGATTCATCTAAAACCTCCTCGAACGATTCGGGTTGCGTCGCTCTGCGTGCTTCATCGCGCTGCTTCAACACGCGAGCGATTCGCGGCGGCGCCTTTCCGAACCGCAACCCGAGATGAAAACGCGAGAGCGCCGCACCGCGCGCGCGATAGACACGTTCCGCGCTGCGCGGGCCCGCGACGAATGCCTGCTCCAGCACCGCCGCGGCACGATCGACGAGCGCGAGGAGCCATTGGTCGTGCTCCGCTTCTCCATCGGCGGCTTCGATCTCGTTGCTGAGATCGTCGAAGAAACGGCGGTCTTCGCCCTGCTCGAACGCTCTCGCGAAATGGTTGGCTTTGTTCTTCGTGTCATCGCTGACGTTCTGGTCGCCGTTGCCCAAGAGCAGGCACAAGGCGCCCCAAAGCGTCTTGCGGACGTCATCGATTGCCCGGATGCGCTCTTCCGCCGCTTCTTCGATCACATTGCTTTCTTGCCGCAGCAGCAAGCCACGCGTCTTCTCCCGGATGGGAATGCGCCGTTCGTGATGTCCCTCGGTCTTTCCCTTACCGCGCGCGATGCCTTGCGCGAGAATGAACAGCCCTTCTTTCCCGTCGTCTTCCAATAACTCTCGCGCGATAGTCGGCTTGTATTTGGTCGAGAACGCGAGCTTGGTCGCGAGCTTGTAGTCGAAACCCCGCGGGGTGATCGAAAGCGCCTTGCCCTCGACTACATTGATCGGCGTCCACGCGTCGCCAGTCACGCCGCAACGTTCGTTCGCAGCGATACGCACGACCTTGCTGCCCGTGGCGATCGCGTTGAGCGCATCGTGCTGGACCTGCAATCGGACGCGCCGGCAAACTTCGATGTAGAAGGGATCGAGTTCGGAGAACGAGAGACTGCTGTCGCCCTCCCAACGCTGAAGCCACACAAGTGCGACGCCGCCGTTTTCCTTCAGCGCGTGTTCCTTGACGATTGCCTCGCGGTTCCGAAGCAGTACCTGCACATCGCGCGTCCAGCGCTTTCCCCATCGCCCGACCGGTACCACACCGACCGCGGGGCGACTGGCGAAGCCGCCGTTCATTCGCGATATGCCGTAGTTGCCCGCGCCAAGAAAGCCCTCTTGCGTCTGCAAGCTGACGAGCGCATAGATCCAGTCCTCCGCCTCCGCATGAAGCATGCGATGGCCTTTCAGATCGTGATTTCTCGATGTCACCAGCATATCGAGCGCATCCGGCGTTGCGATTCGCTTCTTCCACATAAGCGACGTTCCGCGTCCGCACGGCGGCTGCATGAATGCGGGACGATCGTCCGGTGTCACGAGCGCGAACGCTGCGCCGTCGCCATCGTCCGGCGTCAAAGCAAGCAGGGCTGCGCGCCAGTCGGCGGCGGTTGCGAACGGTGTCTTTCGACTCGCGTTGTAAAGCGCGATGGCCGCGAGTTGCACAAGAATCGCATGCCACGGATGTCGTTGATGTGGACGCAGCGCGGGAAATGCACACACTTCGTCATGATTGAACGCGACGAATAGTTCTGGCAACGTCGCGTGCCGTTCCTGTCCGTGGCTGGTGCGATAGCGAATCAGCGCGTGATCCAGCAAACTGAATTGGATGGTCATGGAAAGCCGTCAACTCTTGCGTGGGCCGATCTTCTCGACGCCGAACCGCCTATACGAATAACGCGCTGCGCCCAAGTCAAACTCGAAACCGCCGTCGTCGCGACGGATGATGGAAATTGGCGTGGCGTCCGCGTCAAGCCCGTTCGGCAGCATGTGAAAGCGCATCGCGATTTGACGCACGTCTTCGCCAAAGGGTCCGAGTTCGGGTGGGTCGAATTCCACGAGCTTGTCAACCGCGCCGAGACGCGTTGCAATGCGTTCTTCGCCTTCTGGGAATGCGAGCTTGGCGAAAGCCGCGTCGTAGGGAAGCGCATGAAGCCGCGCGATGGTTCGCTCCGCACCCTTGCCGCCTTCGAGTTGCTGCGCCTGTTGCTCCCAAGCTGCATCAAGCTCCTGTTGTATCGAACGCAGGCAATCGGGATGCGTCGCGCGTTCGACCAGTTCGCGATTCTCGAGCGGAATCATACGGCTCGGCTTCTCGGAGATAAGACGACGCGTCGCTTCGATCATGCGCAGATCGGGATAGACGCCTCCGCCATTTTTCAGCCGTCCAAGACCATTGCGCGGGGCGTCGAGGCACGCTTCGAAGGAACCGCTCTCGGGTATCAGGACCCATGCGCGAGCCCGCTCGAAGCCATCCGGCCTTCGATCTTTCCCTTCGCGCTTGTGACGATGCAGACGGCCGATGCGCTGCAACAGCACGTCCATCGGACAGATATCCGTGATGAGCATGTCCGCGTCGATATCGAGACTTTGTTCGAGCGTCTGTGTGCCGACAACAATGCACGCGTGGACGCCATTGCGGATCTTGCCCATGCGTTCCTCGACGCGCGCATCGAGACGCGGTCGGTCCTGTCGGCTAAAGCGACTGTGATGCAGCGTCGGCACGCCATCGATATCGAATAGCCATGCGCGATCGCCGGATGCGTTCACCAATGCTTCTACCGCCTTTTGCGTCGCGATCGCGGCTGGAACCGTATTGCGGACGATGAGCACGCGCGCACCTTGTTTCGCGGCGTCGAAGGCGAGTCGGGCGACGCGCGCATGGTCGTCGATTGCGTTGAGGGTTTGCCAGTGGATCGTCTTGGGCTCGCCCGACGCCCGCAATTTCTTGATGCTCGTACCGTCCGTTAGCGCTGGGTACTCCGCATCCGCGGCTGTTTCGATCCCCGGCGCGCTGACATGCTTGCCGCCGTTTGCAATGCTCTGGAACCGCGCGCGCTGGCTTGAACCGAGCGTCGCGGACAGCAGCAGAGCATGTCCGCCCGTTGTACGATGGGCTTCCAGGAGTTGTTCGAGCACTTGCGACATGTAGGTATCGGACGCGTGGACTTCATCGACGACCAGCAAGGACCGGCAAAGTGCTGCATGACGCAGATGGGCATGTCGCACTTGCAGGGCCGCGAGCAAAGCCTGGTCGATGGTGCCGACGGCGATCGTCGCCGCGAGAAAGCGCTTCGACGACTCGGCTGCCCAGCGCTGATGCGCCTTGGTTTCGTCGGGATGATCGGACCATAAGACCTTGAAGTCCGGCAACGCCGACTTTTCATTGCCATCCGCGCTTTCATAGCCCGGCAAGGCGCGCACAGTGACCGGCGCATACGTTGGCCAGAGACGCGCGACGAACTTGCGGACACGCTCATAGACCTGCGTGGCGGCCACGCGCGTAGGCAGCGCGAAGTAAAGCGAATCGACCTTGCCCGCCTCGAAGAGCTTCGCGAAGCGCCAGAGCGCCGCTTCCGTCTTGCCGCTGCCGGTTTCAGATTCGAGTACGAGAAGTGGACCGAGTCCTTCCTCGCCTAACGCGCTTTGAGTGGCGTGCGGCGCTTCTATGCCGAAGGCGGACTGGAAAGAGAATCCATCTCGGATCAACTGTGCGCGCAGTGCCGATGTTTCCAATCCGATTGCGCCCACGGCTCTCGACGCGCGCTCAAGTGCGGCTTGCAGCGTTCGGGCGGAGCCCGGTTCGCTGTACTCGAAGAAACGCGTATCGGAGCCTAGCCAATCGGCCAGTTGCACGAGACCCGCAAACAGATGAACGAACGACGGCGTGGACGGCAGCGGTTCACCGCCCGAAGCAAACGCGAGTGGGAAATGCCGACGCAACGCATCGCCGATTTGCTTCAGCGCGTTTGCGGGACGGTAGATTTCGTGCCCCGAAGCGTCGCGCACGGGACGCCATATCAGCGGGTCGACTCCTTTTGGCTCGGGGATGGGACGACCGTGGTGGCCGAGGCTTGCATGCAAGAGCTCATCGACGCCGCCCGCCCAGTTCGACATCGCCTCGATGGGCAATCCTGCAAGCAGTGCTTCATCGCAGCTGAACGCGTAGAGTGCTTCGGAGCCATGTCCCGCCTTCTGCGGCCATTCGCGCGGTGCCGGGCCCTTCCAGCGCTTCGCCTGAAAGCCGCTGTTGGCTTTACCAACGTCATGCAGATAAGTAAGCGCGGCAAGCCGCTCGATGTCCTGCTCGCTCAATGCTCGGCCAGCGGTCGACGTCAAAGCATCGCGGATTCGTCCGCACCGCGCAATTGCCATGAAACATGCGGCCACATCCAGCATGTGATCGCATAGCGGATGAAATGGCGAGTGCTCGTCGCCGTCGCGCGGCCGCTTGCCCCACGCGATGCAGGTATCGTTTTTGGTGGCCTCGGTTTGCATGTGCTGCCGATAAGTATTTTTTGCGCGTTCGTGATTTATTTTGGATACCTATCTTTTACGGAAGATTTGCTTCCGCCGCCATACGAATTGGCTTAATTCTTTGCTGCGCGACCGAACAGCGTTACCGCAGAACATTCCGTTCGAAAATCCGACGTTTGACAGCAGCAGGACTGATAGCCATACTCTCCGCGGCACGGTCGGTTCGAGACAACGAATCGGTCGTTTGTTTTTTCAAATCATGAAGATTGTGTGTAGAGGTTCCTCCGCGTCCGCGGAGATAGACCTTTGAAGCGGCCCACCGTCCTTACCTTTTCGGCGGTTCCTCTGCGTCCGCGGAGATAGACCGTTGAAGCGCTTGATATTGTTGGATCAGTACCGGGTTCCTCCGCGTCCGCGGAGATAGACCCTTCGATCCTCTTTTTGCCGCGCTCGGCATTCGGGTTCCTCCGCGTCCGCGGAGATAGACCCTACGAAAAGCGCGCGCTGGAATTCGTCCGAGAGGTTCCTCCGCGTCCGCGGAGATAGGCCCGGATTCCGCGATCTGTGTTTACTCGCGCGAAAGGTTCCTGCGCGTGCGCGAAGATAGACCCGACCTTACGAACCGCGCACGGCTCGATCTTCGTGTTCCTCCGCCCTCGCGGAGATATCCCCATGCCGAACAACTACGGCAAAAACATCAAAGTCATTCCTCCGCCCCCGCGGAGCTTCAACTCCCCCCAAACCTCCCCCTAGCCGCCTCCACCACCCTAACCACCGCCTCCGCGCTCAACCGCGCCGCCACGACCCTCACATACTCATGATGCCTGGCCTCTAACGGCGCATCGAGATACTGCGCATGCAGATACCGAATCAACGCAATCCGCCGATGCTTCAGCGCGATACTTCGATCCAGCAGCTTAAGCGCCGCATCCGCATCATGCTTCTTGCATGCACGTTCGGAGAGCTGCGCAGCCGAATCACGCGACGCGTTCATCGCCGGACTACAGCCGCATCCCACGCATCGACGCGCGACCGCCAAGCATCGAAATCCGCCCGACGCCAGTCGAGTTCAAGCCCAAGCCGCTTCGTGCCCTCACGAATCTTCGGCTTGTGCAGCACCAAAGTAAGCGCATCCAGCGCCGGCCACTCTTCGAACGACAACGCGGCGATCTCCACCGCGAGCGTCTCCAGCAAGCGCGTATGCGCCTTCCCTTCAAGAAACGCGCTCACCCGATTGCACCACGCCTCGTAATCAATGAGACCATCGTCCGATTCATGCGGCATGCCGCGATAACGCAGGCTCGCATCGATGCACACGGGCTGCGGCCCTTCATGCTCATGCTCATACAAGCCGACGCGCGTCTTCACGATCAACTCATCGACGATCACGCGCCAGCCCAGGCCACCCGCGGCAAGCGGTTCGAACGGCTTCATGAGAGCAACGGCGCGGCGGCGTCGAGCATCATCTTCACGAAGTAATCGGCGAAGCTGCGGCGCACGATTATCTCGAAGCGATCGCCGCCCAGCGGAACGAGCGTAAGCGATGCCTTGAAGTAATGGCTCTGCGCGCATTGTCCTTCGCCGAAAACCTTCGGATGCAGATCGAGCGGACAACCGCGCGAAAGCACCTCACGCGTCTTCGGTCCGTCGATTTCGAGCACCGTATAACCGCTGCCGATATCCACCGCCGCCGAGAACTGTCCGACGAACGCGTCGCGCAGTTTCGCTTCGAGCGGCGCGGGACGCGATGCATCGTGCGCCGTATCCGAATGCACGAGCCATTCATCGGGACCGAGCCACAGCATCGTATAACCGTTGCCGCGCGCAATAGTGTTCGCCTTCTCGGGCGGCGTGCAGCCGATCACGCTCTGCACCGCCTTCGCGAACGCCGGATCGCGCGTATCGCCACGCACGTTCACGAGTTCGAGGAACGGCCGCTCGGCCAGACGAAACGCTTTCGGCGAGCCCGACTGATGCGTCTTCATCAACGCATCCGCGCCGACGAGCGGAGACTCCTGCCACACGCCCTGTCCGCTGATTGCGCGATCGACGACCGTCGAGGAACCTTTGATCTCATTCAACATGCTGACGTGCTCCTTCGCTGTCGTAGAACACCGAACTGGTGATTTTTGCGTTGACCCGCTTGCCGTTCGCGAGCGGAATCATGACCGATTCGCCGATCTTCTCCAGACCGCCCTTCACGACGGCCAACGCAATCGAGCGCTTCAAAATAGGGCTGTAATAGCTCGACGTGACGTGTCCGAGCATCGGCGCGGTATCGCCCTGAAACGGTCCCGCGACGATCTGCGCGCCTTCCGGCAGCACGAACGAAGGATCGTCGGTGAGCAGGCCGACGAACTGCTTTCGCCCTTGTTTTGCAGTGTCCGAACGCGTGAGCGAGCGCTTGCCGATGAAGTCCTTGGACTTCGCGACAAGCCCGCCCATGCCGAGGTCGTAGGGCGTCATCGAGCCGTCCGTATCCTGGCCGACGATGATGTAGCCCTTCTCCGCGCGCAGCACGTGCATCGTTTCCGTGCCGTACGGCGTAATGTCGAATTCAGCGCCCGCGAGCATCAGCGCTTCCCACACCGCGCGTCCGACATTCGCGGGCACGTTCACTTCATACGCGAGCTCGCCCGAGAAACTGATCCGCATCACGCGCGCCGATGCGCCCGCCACCGTGCCATCGCGATAGCTCATGAACGGGAACGCCGCGTTCGCGAAGTCGATGTCGTGACACACTTTCTGCAGCACCTTGCGGCTGTTCGGTCCGACGACCGCGAAGGTCGCCCAGTGATCCGTCACCGATGCGAGACGCACGCGCATGTCGGGCCATTCGGTCTGCAGCCAGCGTTCGAGCCACGTCAGCACGCGCGCCGCGCCGCCGGTGGTCGTCGTCATCATGTAATGCTGTTCGCCGAGACGCACCGTGACGCCATCGTCGAAGATCATGCCGTTCTCGTCGAGCATCAGCCCGTAACGGCACTTGCCGACTTCGAGCTTGCTCCACGGATTCGTGTACATCCAGTTCAGGAGCTTCGCCGAATCGGGGCCTTGAATGTCGATCTTGCCGAGCGTCGATGCATCGAGAATGCCGACGCTCTGACGCACCGCGAGCGACTCGCGCGCGACCGCCGCGTGCATGTCCTCGCCCGCCTTCGGGTAGTACCAGGGACGCTTCCAGTTGCCCACATCCTCGAACATCGCGCCGTTCTCGACGTGCCATTCGTGGATCGCGGTCTTGCGCACCGGATCGAGAAACTCGCCCAGCTCGCGGCCCGCGAACGTGCCGAAAGTGACAGGGGTGTAATTCGGGCGGAACGTCGTCGTGCCGGTCTCGGGAATCGTCTTGCCCAAGGCTTGCGCGAGAATCGCCATGCCGTTGATGTTGCCGAGCTTGCCCTGATCGGTGCCGAAGCCCATCGCCGTATAACGCTTGACGTGCTCGACCGATTCGAAGCCTTCGCGCGCCGCAAGATAGATGTCGGCCGCCGACACGTCGTTCTGGAAGTCGACGAATTGCTTCGGACCGCGCGTCGACAATTCCTTGTTGCCGACGATCCACAGCGGCAACATCGGCGCTTCGACGATTTCAGCGACTTGCACGGCAGCCGGCTTCACGACGATATGACCCGCGGCGCGCGCCGCTTCCGCGCCCGCATCCGCGCCGAGGCGAATGCCGCGCGACAGCGAGAACTCGCCCGCGCATGCGCCGACGCTGCTCTCCAGTTGCATCGCCTTGCCCGGCACGAAGCACGCTTTCTCTTCGTGCCAGTGCGCCTTGCCGCCCGATTGCGCGAAGAGATGCAGCACGGGGCTCCAGCCCCCCGACATGGCGACGAGATCGCATGGCAGGTCCGTCTGCTTCTGACCGACCTGGCCTTTGTCGTACGAAGCCACTTCAACCGATGCAACCCGCAGCTTGCCGCGCGCAGCCGTGATGACCGCGTTGTTCAGCACGCGCACGCCGTAGCGTCGCGCGGCCGCCGGCAACGTGCCCTTCGATTCCGCCGGACGCGGATCGACGACGGTCACATCCGCACCTGCCGCCTTCAGATCGAGCGCGCATTGATATGCGTCGTCGTTGTTGGTGAACACAACGGCGTTGCGGCCCGGCATCACCGCATAGCGATGCAGATACGTCGACACCGCCGACGCCAGCATGATGCCCGGCAGATCGTTGTTGCCGAAAACGATCGGGCGCTCGTGCGCGCCGGTCGCGAGCACGACGCGTTTCGCGCGCACTTTCCACATCAGTTCGCGCGTGCCGCTGCGGCGCGATACCGGCAGATGTTCCGTCAGACGCTGCGTGACCGTGACGAGGTTGTGATCCTGATAACCGAACGCCGTGCTGCGCGAAAGAACCTTCACATCGGGCATCTTGCGCAGTTCGCCTTCGATTTTCTGCACCCATTGCAGCGCGGGCTTGCCGTCGATCTCCGCGCGGCACGACAGAAGCGATCCGCCGAGTTCGCGCTGATCGTCGACGAGAATCACGCGCGCGCCCGACAAACCCGCCGCATGCGCCGCCGCGAGACCCGAAGGTCCGCCGCCGATCACGAGCACGTCGCAATGCGCGAAGCACTTGTCGTAGCGATCGGCGTCGAGTTGCTTCGGCGCTTCGCCGAGACCCGCTGCATCGCGAATCACTTCCTCGTATTTCGGCCACAACTTGCGCGGCCACATGAACGTCTTGTAGTAGAAGCCTGCGGGAATGAAGCGCGCGATCTTCTGATTGACCGCCATGCGATCGTTTTCGATGTTCGGCTTCGCGTTCACGCTCTGCGCGACGAGCCCTTGATACAGCTCGACTTCGGTAGCGCGCGCATTCGGGACGGTGTACGCGCCGGTTTCGAGTTGCACGATTGCGTTCGGCTCTTCGACGCCCGCCGTGATGATCCCGCGCGGACGGTGATACTTCCAGCTGCGCGCGACGAAGCGCTCGCCGTTCGCGAGCAGCGCGGACGCGAGCGTATCGCCTTCGAAGCCCTGATACGTCTTGCCGTTGAACGTGAAGGTGACGGGAATCGCACGATTGATGCGCCCGCCCATGCCGAGTCGGTCTTTCTGGCTCATTTCGACGTGCCTCCGTTGTCATGCATCACAGCCAGCGGACGGTCGAACGTCTCGTAGCCTTGAATTTCATATGAAACCGTATCGCGCTGCACTTTGAACCAGCGGCGGCAGCCTTGCGCATGATTCCATTGCTCGCGATGCACGCCGCGCGGATTCTTGCGCATGAAGAGGTAGTCGCCCCACTCGCGGTCGGAGAGCTTGTCCGTGTCGAGCGGGCGCGCGATATCCGCTTCGCCGCCGCAGGAAAATTCGGTTTCGGCGCGCGGCCCGCACCAGGGGCATTCGATCAGCAACATGTTTTTCGCTCCTAATGCGATTAGTGGGCCACGGCAGCCGCGCCGTGTTCGTCGATCAGATGACCGGTATAGAAACGATCCAGCGAGAACGGCGCGTTCAGCGGATGCGGCTCGTCCTTCGCGATCGTGTGCGCGTAGGCCCAGCCCGAACCCGGCGTCGCCTTGAAGCCGCCCGTGCCCCATCCGCAGTTGAAGTACAGACCCTTCACGTCGGTCTTGGAGATGATCGGGCACGCATCCGGCGATACGTCGACGATGCCGCCCCACTGACGATTCATCCGCACGCGCGAGAACACGGGGAACATCTCGACGATCGCTTCCAGCGTGCCTTCGATGATGTGAAAGCTGCCGCGCTGACCGAAGCCCGTGTATTGATCGACGCCCGCGCCGATCACGAGGTCGCCCTTGTCGGACTGGCTGATGTACGCATGCACCGCGTTCGACATCACGACCGTGTTCACGACCGGCTTGATCGGCTCCGACACGAGCGCCTGCAACGGATGGCTTTCGAGCGGCAGGCGCACGCCGGCCATGTCGGCGAGCGTCGTCGTGTTGCCCGCCGTGACGACCGCGACCTTCTTCGCCTTGATGAAACCCTTCGTCGTATCGACGCCCGTCACCTGACTGCCGTCGCGGCGAATGCCCACGACCTGGCAGTTCTGGATGATGTCGACGCCCGCGCGATCCGCGCCGCGCGCGAAGCCCCACGCGACCGCATCGTGACGCGCGACGCCGCCGCGACGCTGAATCGACGCGCCCAGCACCGGATAGCGGCTGTTGAGATTGATCGTCGGCTCGATTTCCTTGATCTGCTGCGGCGTGAGGAACTCGGCATCGACGCCGTTGAGACGGTTCGCGTTCACGCGGCGCTCGGTATCGCGCACGTCCTGCAGCGTATGCGCGAGATTCATCACCCCGCGCTGCGAAAACATCACGTTGTAGTTGAGGTCTTGCGAGAGGCCCTCCCACAGCTTCATCGCTTTTTCGTACAACGCCGCCGATTCATCCCACAGATAGTTCGAGCGCACGATGGTCGTGTTGCGCGCGGTATTGCCGCCGCCGATCCAGCCCTTCTCGAGAATCGCGACGTTCGTGATGCCGTGCTCCTTCGCGAGGTAATACGCGGTCGCGAGACCATGACCGCCCCCGCCGACGATCACCACGTCGTACTCGCGCTTCGGCTCGGGACTTCGCCACTGGCGCTCCCAGTTCTCGTGATACGACATGCCGTTGCGTAAGAGGCTGAAGATGGAATAGCGGCTCATGGTGTTTCTCTTCCTTCGTGGGGTCCTGAATTCAGCATTCGATGACGTTCACGGCGAGGCCACCGCGCGACGTCTCCTTGTATTTCGTCTTCATGTCCGCGCCGGTTTCGCGCATCGTCTTGATGACCGAATCGAGCGACACGTAATGCTTGCCGTCGCCCTTCATCGCCATGCGCGCGGCGTTGATCGCCTTGATCGCGCCCATCGCATTGCGCTCGATGCACGGAATCTGCACGAGGCCGCCAACGGGGTCGCACGTCATGCCGAGGTTGTGTTCCATCCCGATTTCCGCGGCGTTTTCGACTTGCGCGGGCGTGCCGCCCATGACGGCGGCGAGCGCGGCGGCGGCCATCGAACAGGCGACGCCGACTTCGCCCTGGCAACCCACTTCCGCGCCCGAGATCGACGCCGTTTCCTTGTAGATGATGCCGATGGCCGCGGCTGTCAGAAGGAAGCGCACGATGCCGTCATCGTTCGAGCCGTGCATGAACTTCACGTAGTAATGCAGCACGGCGGGAATCACGCCGGCCGCGCCATTGGTCGGCGCGGTGACGACGCGGCCGCCCGCCGCGTTCTCTTCGTTGACGGCCATCGCATAGAGATTGACCCAGTCGAGCATCGACAGCGGGTCGCGCAGCGACTCTTCCGAGCGCGACCGCAGCGACGCGGACAGATCGGCGGCGCGGCGCTTGACTTGCATCGGACCGGGCAGCTCGCCGCGCTCCTTGCAGCCGCGCTCCACGCACGCGGCCATCACGCGCCACACCGCGAGCATGCCTTCGCGGACTTCGGATTCGCTGCGATTCGCGCATTCGTTTTGCATGGTCACGTCGGCGATAGACAGACCTGTCTCCTGACAGACGCGCATGAGATCGTCGCCGGTGCGAAACGGATACGGCACCGTATTGGCCGCGCGCAAGCCGTTCACGCGATCGCCTTCGCGATTCACGACGAAGCCGCCGCCGACCGAGTAATACTCCTTCTCGACGAGAAGCTGGCCGTTCTCGTCGAACGCCTGAAAGCGCATGCCGTTCGGATGCACGATGCTCGATCCCGGCGCGCCCGGCATCAGCTTGCGATAGAAGCCGATATGCTCGCGCTCCTCGAACATCACATCGTGCTTGCCGAGCAGCTTCAGGCGCTTCGTCGCGCGGATTTCCGCGAGACGCGGCGCGATGACGTCCGGATCGATGAGATCGGGCAGATTCCCTTCGAGGCCGAGCAGCACGGCCTTGTCGGTGCCGTGGCCTTTGCCGGTCGCGCCGAGCGAGCCGAACAGCTCGGCGCGCACGCGCGTGACGAAGGCGAGCAGATTGGCGTCTTCGATATGCGACGCGAAGCGGCACGCCGCGATCATCGGCCCGACGGTATGCGAGCTCGACGGTCCGATGCCGATCTTGAACAGATCGAAGACGCTGACGTTCATTGGCGTGTCCCTTGGGTTGGCGAGATGTTCCGGTATGGCGCTCATTGCACCAAACCCAGAAAAGACCCGATAGAACAAAAACGCCATCGAAATGGGATCGCGGCGTCAGCGCCGTTTTTCGCGCGTGGACGACGTCGGATTTCCGATGATTTCAGGCCCGGCGACGCAAGCGCGACGGCGCGTAACAGAGCATTTCGCGCCCGGCGCGTTTTTGCGCATCTTCGTTGCACATCCCGCATTTTTGAGACTGGTCCGAAGCGTCGCGCCGACAGGCATCGGTATATTCCCTAGGTCTTGAGGTGAGCCACGCCTACAGGTTTCGGATCACTCGTCCTTTCCGCCTTTTCTTGCTTATCCGGTTCGCATTGATGGAAACTCACGCCTTACCCGACCAGTTCTTCAAATCCTGGATTCTCGCTTTCCTTATCAGCGTGGCTGTCGTCGGCACGCTTCAGGCAGTCGATCTGCTCGCCGTCGATCGGGTGCTCACGCGTCAGGTGCCCGTCTGGATCGCGCTGATGCTGCTCTGCTCGATCGATCCCGCCCTGCGCTACTTCGGCGTGTTGAAGGCCGAAGTCGAACAGCGTTGGGCCGATTACACGATCGCGAGCGTGCTCGGCCGCGCGGCGGGCGCGCTCATCGGCGGCGCTTTCGCCTGGGGCTTCGCGGTGCTCGGCGGCTGAAGCGCACCGCTTCGATTCATGGTTATTTGCGCGGCCGGCGTCACACGACGCCGGCCGCGTTCCATTTCTGACGCACGCCCGATGCTCGCGGCCGAGTGATATGCTCGCTGGATAACGTCCAGCCGCATGTCTCCCGCATGAACGCCGCAGAATCTCTTCCGTCGTCGTCTGTCGACGGTCAATCGAAATCGCGCATCCGCTTCGGCATCATCCTGCTGCCGAATTTCACGCTGACCGCGTTCTCCGGTTTCGTCGATCTGCTGCGCCTTTCCGCCGATGAAGGCGATTTCAGCCGACCGGTGCGCTGCTCGTGGAGCGTGATCGGCGAGACGCTCGCGCCCGTTCGCGCGAGTTGCGGCATACAGATCACGCCGTGGGAAACCTACGATCAGGCCGAGCCTTTCGATTACGTCGTCGTGGTCGGCGGCCTGCTGCATTCCGGCCCCGCGACGAGCGATGCGACGCTGCAGTTCATCCGCCGCGCGGCTGCCTCAAATGCAACGCTCGTCGGCATGTGCACCGGCGTGTTCTCGCTGATGCGCGCGGGCGTGCTCGAAGGCCATCGCATCTGCGTGAGCTGGTTTCATTATTGGGACTTCGTCGAGCGATTCCCGCACGCGGATGAGCAATCGCTCGTCGCGGACCGGCTCTTTGTCATCGACAGAAGGCGCATTACGTGTTCGGGCGGGCGCGCATCGATCGATGTCGCCGCCGCCATTCTGCTGCGTCACTTCGAAACGGCGACGGTGCAAAAGGCGCTGCGCATCCTGCTCGTCGATGACATGCAGAAGGGCAACGCGCCGCAGCCGCATCCGCCGGGTCTCGCGCCCGCGACGCATCCGAAAGTAAAACGTGCGATCCTGCTGATGGAGCAGCACGTCGGCCGTTCGCTTACGCTCGATGAACTCGCGCACAAGCTCGATCTTTCGACGCGGCAACTCGAACGGTTATTCAAGGCGGAGACGGGCAAGGCGCCGCAGGCGTATGCGAAGCAGGTGCGGCTGCGCACGGCGGCGTGGCTGCTGACGAGTTCGGACAAGACGGTCGCCGATATCGCATCGAGTTGCGGCTTTTCCGACGCATCGCATCTGGGCCGCGAATTTCGCAAGCAATTCGGCCTGCCGCCGATGATGTATCGCGAGCAGGGCGGCGCGCCGGATGCGCCGGATGCAAATCACGCAATGGATTACGACGAAACTTTCCCGGGCCGCGCGCAGGCAATCTAGCAGGATCTGAATACGTTTTCCGCGGCTCATCAAACCAAGGAGGAACGGCATGGAGACTCACGGATACTCGCAGGAAGAATGGAAAGTGCGCTGTGATCTCGCGGCGCTGTATCGCGTGATCGGGCATTTTCGCTGGACCGACATGATCTTCACGCACATCAGCGCGCGCGTGCCGGGCACCGATCATCACTTTCTGATCAACCGTTATGGCGTGCTTTTCGACGAGATGCGCGCATCGGATCTCGTGAAGATCGATCATGAAGGGCGGCCGGTCGAAGCGGGCGCACGCGATGATCCCGCGCGATATCTCGTGAATCCGGCGGGCTTCACGATTCACTCCGCGATTCACATGGCACGGCCCGATGTGTTTTGCGTCGTGCATACGCATACGGCGGCGGGCGCGGCGGTATCGGCGCAAAAGCAGGGCTTATTGCCGATCAGTCAGCATGCGTTGAAGTATTACGGACATATCGCGTATCACGACTATGAAGGCATTGCGCTGGACCTCGCGGAGCGCGATCGCCTCGTCAACGATCTCGGCTCGCATAACGCGATGATCCTGAAGAATCACGGGTTATTGTCGTGCGGAAAGTCCATTCCGGAAGCGTTCCAGGAAATGTACTTTCTTGAACGCGCTTGCGAGATTCAGATTCGCGCGCTGGCGGGCAATGCGGAATTGAATCTGCCGTCGCAGAGGGTTTGCGAGTTGACTGCAGAGCAATATCGGCGCGATGAAGCCGATGGAATCATGGCGTTGCAGTGGCAAGCGGCGTTGAGAATGATCGAAGGCGCGAAGCCGGATTATCGGACCTGACGCGCCTTCGTTGAATCACTGCGTCAGTTTTCAGTTGCCGGCGACATACGCCTTCACTGCCGGCAACCCATCCTTCCCGTCGAACGTCTTTACGCCCGCAAGCCATTTATCGAGCACCGCC
Source organism: Caballeronia zhejiangensis (assembly GCF_000698575.1). Classification (GTDB taxonomy): domain Bacteria; phylum Pseudomonadota; class Gammaproteobacteria; order Burkholderiales; family Burkholderiaceae; genus Caballeronia; species Caballeronia zhejiangensis. Next base: position 142,739 of record NZ_JFHD01000013.1, on the reverse strand, counting down.
GGATTCGCCTTCAGCCATTCGCGCGCCGCCTTGTTCGCATCCGTCTTGTTCATGATCGGCAGCATCACGTGGTTCTCGATATCCGTCGTGAACTGCAGGTTGGACACGAGCTTCGCGACATTCGGACAGCGCGTGTCGTAATCCGTCGGCGTGACGGTCAGCACTTTTGCTTCGCCATAGTTCGGGCCGAAGACATCGTCGCCGCCCGCGAGATAGTCGATCTTCATCTGCACGTTCATCGGATGCGGCTCCCAGCCGAGGAACACGATCGGCTTCTTGTCGCGAATCGCGCGATTCACTTCCACGAGCATGCCCGCCTCGCTCGATTCCACGAGCTTGAACTTGCCGAGCCCGTACAGGTTGTTGTCGATCATCTTCTTGATGAGCGCATTGCCGTCGTTGCCCGGCTCGATGCCGTAGATCTTGCCGTCGAGCTTGTCGTAGTTTTTCGCGATGTCGTTGAAGTTCTTGATGCCCGCCTGATACGCATAATCCGGCACCGCGAGCGTGTACTTCGCGCCCGTCAAGTTCGGCGTCGGCAAGACCTTCACTTGATTCGCTTTCCTGAACGAATCGATCATCGGGTCCATCGTCGGCGACCAGTAGCCGAGGAACACGTCGATCTGCTTGCTCTTCACGCCCGCGAACGTGATCGGCACGGACGCGATCGTCTTCGTCGGGTTGTAGCCCAAGCCCTGAAGAACGGTCGATGCAAGTCCGGTGGTCGCGGCGATATCCGTCCAGCCGACATCCGCAAAGCGCACGTTCCTGCACGCGGCAGGCTCGGCTGCATACGCTCCCGACAAACCAGATAGCAAAGCTGCCGCGATCCACAATCGTTTCATCGATCTCTCTCCGAAGTTATTTTCAAGGCATGACGCGGCCCGCACGCGAGGCTTTCATACGAAGCCCGCGCGGCCAAAAAAGAAAAAGAAAAAGTCAGGCCGATAATCGCCGCTCGACGCTCGGCGCATGTCCGAACTGCGCGCGATACGCCTTGCTGAAGTGACACGGCGAATGGAAGCCGCAGATGCTCGTCACGCGCGCGATCGACGCATCGGTGTTGCGCAACAGTTCGCGTGCGCGACGCAATCGCAACGTCAGGTAGTAATGCGTCGGCGATACGTTGAGGAACATCTTGAACATGCGCTGCAAATGCCGCTGCGACAGATGCACGAGCCGCGCGAGTTCTTCGAGCGACAACGGCTCTTCGATGTTCGCCTCCATCAGCCGCACCACTTCGACGAGTTCCGCACGCGAGAAGCCGACGCGCGCATCGACGGGAATGTGCTGATAATCCGTCGATCCGCGAATTCGCTCGACGATGAACTGCTCCGACACCTGCGCCGCATGCGCCTGCCCGAGCCGCATGCCGACGAGATTGAGCATCAGGTCGAGCGGCGCGGTGCCGCCCGTGCACGTCAGGCGGTCGCGGTCGATCACGAAGAGCTCGTCGGCGAAGCGCACATGCGGAAAGCGCTTGTTGACCGGCGACATGTCTTCCCAGTGCAGCGTGCAGCGATAACCATCGAGCAGTTTCGCCGCGAGCAGCGCATACGGCCCGGTGCAGATTCCGCCGAGCGGAATGCCCGCTTCATGCGCGCGCTGCAGAAGACCGATCACCTTGTCGTCGACATAATCGGCGACATGCCAGCCCGCGCAGACGATCAGCACGTCGGGCATGCCGGCTTCGTCGAGCGTCATCGTCGGCTTGATGGTGATGCCGTTGCTCGCACGCGCGGGCTCGCCGTCCGGCGTGATGATCGACCAGCTGTAGTGCTGCGCGCGGCCGACGTAATTGGCCATGCGCAGCACCTCGACCGCGCTCGTGAACGCGATCATCGAGAAGTTCGGCAGCGTGAGAAAGCCGAAGCGCGAAAGACTGGACAACGGTGATTCGGTACCCGCCGGAACGATCGCGTCGCGCTTCATGGGTCGTGTGCCTTGTTAGCCTTGTTGCGCCGCCGGCTCGCGGCGCACTTTCATCACGCTCTTCAGACCGGCGAAGAGCGGGGCGCGTGCCATGCCGGGCGCTCGTCCGAAGCTCTCGGTGATGCGGTCGAGGATGATCGCCAGCAACACCACCGACAAGCCGCTCTCGAAACCAAGCCCGATATCCAGACGCTGAATCGATGCGAGCACGTCGTTGCCGAGACCGCCCGCGCCGACCATCGACGCGATGATGACCATCGACAGCGCCATCATGATCGTCTGGTTCACGCCGGTCATGATCGACGGCAGCGCGTTCGGAATCTGCACCTTGTAGAGCAGCTGGAACGGCGTGCAGCCGAATGCCTGGCCGGCTTCGACGATCTCGCGATTCACCTGCTTGATGCCGAGCGCGGTGAGGCGCACGGCCGGCGGCATCGCGAAGATGACGGTTGCGAGAATCCCCGGCACGCGGCCGAGACCGAACAGCATCGCGGCCGGAATCAGGTAGACGAAGGCGGGCATCGTCTGCATCAGATCGAGCACCGGGCGCACGCCCATTTCGACGTACTTGCTCTTCGACGTCCAGATGCCGAGCGGAATGCCGAGCAGCAAGCTGATGAACGTCGAGGACAGCGTGAGGCCGAGCGTGATGACCATCTGATCCCAGAAGTTCGTCGCGTAGATCAGCAACAGCGACGCGAGGACGAACACGGCGAATCGCCAGCCCACTCGCCACAAGCCGATGCCGACGAAGATCGCCATGAGCGCCCACATCGGAATGGCCTGCAGGCCGTGCTCGACGGCCGCAGCGAATGTTTCGATGACCTTGCCGATGGAGTCGAAGGTCTTCGCGTCGTGATCGAGGAGATAGTGGACGCCGTGGTCCACCCAACTGCCAAGCGGGATGATTTCAGACATGGGAACCTCGATGGTGCGTAAGGACCTTCAGGACATTGGTCTTGTTGATCGAACCGCAGTACGAACCGTCCGCTTCGACGACCGGCAGCGGGGCGGGACTTGCGACCACGCGATTCACGACCTCGTCGAGCGCGACGTGACGCTCGATGCATTCGATCGGATTGATGCGCGGCGCGGCGTTGCCGTTCGCATCACGTCCGACGAAACCGCGGATGCGGCGCTCGGCGTCGAGCACGAACGCGTAGTCGGCGCTGCCGTTGAGCGTCGCCGCGACGCTCGATGCGTCGATTTGCGGCGAATGTTTGATGAGCGGCACGTCGTCGGTCTGCATCAGATCGCCGGCCGTGAGATAGCGGCTCGTGTCGATGCCTTCGAAGAACGCTTCCACGTAGTCGTCCGCGGGATTCGTGATGATTTCCTGCGGCGTGCCGATCTGCACCACGCGGCCGCCTTCCATGATCGCGATGCGCGTGCCGATGCGCATCGCCTCTTCGAGATCGTGCGACACGAACAGGATCGTGCGGCGCTGCTCGCGTTGCAGATCGAGCAGCACGTTCTGCATTTCCTTGCGCTTCAGCGGATCGAGCGCGGAGAACGCTTCGTCCATGATCATCAGCGAAGGATTCACGGCAAGCGCGCGGGCGAGACCCACGCGCTGCTGCATGCCGCCCGATAGTTGCGCAGGTAACTTTTGGGCGAACGGAGCCAGGCCGACCTGCTCCAGCACGGTCATGGCGCGCGCTTCGCGCTCCTTCTTGCCGACGCCCGCGACCTCGAGGCCGAATGCGGCGTTGGAAAGAACCGTGCGCTGCGGCATCAGCGCGAAGGACTGAAACACCATGCTCATGTCCTTGCGCCGCAGGGACGTGAGTTCGGAGCGCGGCACGGCGGCCACGTCGCGGCCATCGATCAGCACCTTGCCCGCCGTCGGCTCGACCAGCCGGTTGATGAGCCGGATCAGCGTGGATTTGCCCGAGCCGGAAAGGCCCATGAGCACGAAAATCTCACCTTCCTTGACGTCAAAGGAGACGTTATGGACGCCGACGATCTGTCCGGTGCGCTTGAAAACCTCTTCCTTCGTCGCACCACCGGCCAGCATGTCCAGCGCCTGTTTGGGACTGTTGCCGAAAACCTTGCACAGTCCTTCGACTACCACCTTGGGGGAATTCATCGAATATCTCCTGGCGTGTGCGGACGTGCGTCCGCGCTGTGCATACATAGTTGCCAGAAAAAAGTCACATCAGCCGACTATTTGCGACAACCACATGTGGAAATACGACACCGGAATAAGCGCGAAAGTGCCAGCGGTCGATCGAATCCTTGCTGGATAAGGGTTTGCGGGAAGCGCAGCGAACGATCTTGCGATTTTCGGCATGTCGCGCATGAACAAGTCGCGAAGCCTTTTTGCGATGCAGGCGGCTTGCGAACCGCGCGTCAGCAATACGAAAGAAAGAAAAGACTGGCGTCGCGCAGGAAGGGCGAAGAAGGATGCGTCCGGCACGAAGCCGAAGCGATGTGGAATTGCTAGAAAAACTACATAAAACGGAAAACTGGCGGGCGGGTCGTACGGCTCGTGCCGTCGTAAGTTGCTGGTGTTGTGTTTCCCGCGCCGCCGTCAGCTGCGCATTACAGGCGGAAGCCGAAAGCCGTGCCGCGCGCCTTGCGCTGACGCTCGGATTCACGGAAACGCGCTTGATACGAGTAATCTTTGTCCATCGGCAGGTGGGCCGATTCGAACATCGAAGCAAATTTTTGCAGCAGGGCGAAGAGGTAGCTCATGACTGACTCCGGTTAGTTACAGAGGGTTTTCCCTTAGAGAGGATTATAGGGTTGTCCCTAACCGATTTCTAGTGCAATGCAACATTTCGTGGCAAGAAATTTGGTAGTTTTTCTACATTTTTACCGGTTTGCCGTCTCCTCGAAACGGGGACGGATCTGCGAAGCCCGTACGACGGCATTCCGATCCGAGGACGAGCGGCTGCGCGACACGCCGCCGCAGAACGGCGTGTCGCGCGAATCTGACAGCGTGAGTCAGTGCGCCGAGGAAGTGGCGCGATGGTGCGCGTGACGCGTGTGCTTTTTCGGCGCGGGATCGGGCGTCGCGGCGCTGATCGGCCGAACCGGTGATGCGTCCGTCAGGTCGGGAGGACGGCGCACGCTGACATTGGCGGAATCGGTATCGAAGAGCGACGCGAGCGTCGCCTGCTGGTTGAGCATCAGTTGCTCGGTGCGTTCCTGCTGCAGCTTGCTATCGTGGTTCATGCGCAGCAGTACGGCCGTTTGCGCGATGCCCGTCGCCACCGTGACGAGCATCACGCAGACGATGATCGTCAGCATCGTCTTCATGCGGCGCGCGTGGGCGGCCGTCGAAGTGCGCTGCTCCGCGATCACCGCATAGAGCGCGTCGATGGTGTCCGCGAACGCCGTGGCGCGGGCGCGGTCGAGTTCGGGCGCGGCGGCATCGCGGATGCCGGGCTGCGCGAACGGCGCCGCTTCGTTGCGGTCGCCGCGAGCCCCGCGATCGCGGGCGATGAGCGCTGAAGCGAGCGCGGCGAGCGATGGCGCCGCATTCTCCGGCGCAACCGACGTGCTGATGCTCGCCGATCGCGTCGTCACCGCGGCCATCGCGCCGGTTCTCGCGGCTGGTTGGCTCGCGTCCGGCGGCGGGGCATCGATGAGAGGGGAATCGTCCCCGAAGAGGCCCTGCTCCGGCGCAACCGATGTCACGCCGCCACGCGCCGCCCTTTTCGCGACGACGGATTCCGGCGCGTTCCCGCCATTCGATTGCACGGCCGCGAGAAACACTTCTGGCAGTTCGAAACCTTCGAACGTGCCTTGGCGGATATCGGTGTTCATCGCCTGAAGTTGCGCGCGCTCGGCGTCTTCGGCGAACAGATCGAGCGTTTCGCCCGCACGCGCGCCTTCGCTCAGTTGTGCGAGACGCTGCGCGGAACGTGCGGCGCGAGCGAGTTTCTTTTCCGTGTCGGCGCTGGTCTGCGGCGCCCGCATCTCATGCTTTTGCGTTGCGCGCCGGCGGCGGGACGAGGCGTCGGCGTCTCTCTTTACTGCGGAATCTGACATAGGTTCGAAAGGCGGCTGCCCGAACCGGCGTGCAAGGCGCACCGGCGCATCGGCGATTATTTCGAGAGGCCGCATTGTCGCATGGCTGCGCGTGCAAACCCGCATCCCGAAGGCGATTTCAGGCGGCATCGTCCTCACGAAACTCGCGCACGACGTCGAGTTGACGCAAACGATCGCAAATCGCGCGATATTCCACCGCAGATGCACGCGACAGTTCGACTCGCACCTCGTCGAGATCGGGCGAATCATCGCTTTGCTGCACGACGAACTGCTTCACGCGCACGCTGCCGGGCCCGAGCGCCTCGTGCAGCGCATGAAAACTGAGCGCGCCGCGATCGACGAGCATCGTCAGTTGACGGCGCTGCTTCACGCTGATGAAGCGGCGTTCGAGCGGCTTGATCCCCGCCAGAATGATGAGGATGATCGCCGTCGCCGCGATCGACGCCGTATAGAGCCCGCCGCCGACCGCGAGGCCAATGGCCGCGACCGACCAGAGGCTCGCCGCGGTCGTCAGGCCGCGCACGATCTCGCCGCGCAGCAGAATCGAGCCCGCGCCGAGAAAGCCGATGCCCGACACGACCTGCGCCGCGACCCGCGACGGATCGAGCACGACGTGGTCGTACTTCAGCGCATCCTCGAAACCGTAAGCCGACACGATCATGATGAGCGCCGAGCCGACGCACACGAGCATGTGCGTGCGCAGTCCCGCCGCCCACGAAAGCCGCTCGCGCTCGAAGCCGATCACGCTGCCGAGCGCCGCGGCCATCATGAGCCGCGACACGAGTTCGATATTTCCTATCATGTTCTCGTCCTCCTCTCGGTGAGTCGCCCGCGAATGCGTCGCGCTGCGGGCCGGTTTTGCTATCCTTTCCCGTTGCGTAGGTGCCTCACGGCCGCGCATCCCCCGAAACAATAAGAGTCGTCCTATGCAGGATCAGCAACCAAACGCATCGCCGGCGATGCAATCGGCGAACCCGGAATCCGCCGCGCCATTGCGCGCGCATTACGCGAACATCGTGTTGCCCATCTGGCGCGGTCCGGGCTTCAACGCGGCGCTCGGGCTCGCCTATGAAGCCGTCGCGCCGGGGGATCACGCGCCGCTGCCGCCGAAGCGCTATCGGGCGATGGCCTGCGCGCGCCAGCTCTTCGTGTTCTCGGAAGCCGGCGATCTCGCGCACGCCGCGACGCTGTTCGAATCGCTACGTCACTATTTTCAGGACAAACGCAACGGCGGATGGTTCTACAGCGTGGACGCGAGCGGCGCGCCGCTGGAGCGTCAAAAGGATCTCTACACGCATGCGTTCGTCGTTTTTGCGTGCGCGCATTACGCGAAGAAAAGCGGTTCCGCCGATGCTTTCACGCTGCTCGATGAAACGTCGCGGCTCGTCGAGGCGCGCTTTTCGAGCGGCGGCGATCTGCTGAACGCGGTGCTTGCCGAGGATTTCGGCGCGACCATCGAGACGCCGCTGCAAAATCCGCTGATGCATCTCGCCGAAGCGTGGCTCGCGGCGCGCGAAGCGACCGGCGAGCCCGCCTACGACAAGCGTCTCGCGCAGCTCGCGAAATCCGTCGCGGATGCGTTCGTGCACGAGCCGAGCGGCTCGATCGCCGAATTGCCGATGGGCACGGCGGGCAACCGGCTGGAGCCGGGCCATCAGTTCGAGTGGTATTTTCTGGCGCTGGGCAGCGGTCACGCCGCATTCGAAGCGGCGGGGCTGAACGAACGGCTCGCGCGCGCGTTCGACTTCGCGCAGCGGCACGGCGTGGACGAGCAGACGGGCGGCGTTCATGCCGCCATCGACGAAACCGGGCGCGTGATCGACGGGACGCAGCGCATCTGGGCGCAGACGGAATATCTGCGCGCGCTGGCGACGCGCGGCGACGCCGTCGGTCCGCAAATCGAGCGGTTTCGCGCGCGCTTCCTGCACGAAACCGGCTGGGTGGAATGCCGCTCGGCGACGGGCGAGATCAGCCGCGCCGAGATGCCGTCGACGACGCCGTATCACCTCGCGACGTCGTACGCGGCCTTGCCTCTTTAAGCGAACTCAGACGAGCTGAAACACCGAAACCGCAGCCTTCAGTTGCCGCGTCTGCTCATGCAGCGACGACGCGGCAGCCGCAGCCTGCTCGACGAGCGCCGCGTTCTGCTGCGTCATCTCGTCCATCTGCGTGACCGCCTGATTCACTTGCTCGATGCCCACGCTCTGCTCGAGCGACGACGCGCTGATCTCCGCCATCATCTGCGTGACGCGTGAAATCGACGCCGACACTTCGCGCATCGCCGTGCCCGCGCGCTCGACGAGCACCGAGCCGTCGCTCACTTGCGCGACCGACTCGCCGATCAGTTCCTTGATTTCCTTCGCCGATTGCGCCGAACGCTGCGCGAGACCGCGCACTTCGCCCGCGACGACCGCGAATCCACGGCCCTGCTCGCCCGCGCGCGCCGCTTCGACAGCCGCGTTCAACGCGAGGATGTTGGTCTGGAACGCGATGCCGTCGATGACCGAGATGATTTCCGCGATCTTGTCCGAGCTCGACGCAATGCCACGCATCTTCTCGACGACATCGTCGACCACGCTCGCGCCGCGCGACGTCGCGTTGAGCGCTTCGCCCGCGAGCGTGTTGGCCTCGCGCGCGTGCTCGGCGTTCTGGCGCACCGTCGCGGTCAGCTCTTCCATGCTCGATGCGGTTTCTTCGAGCGACGCCGCCTGATTCTCCGTGCGCGCGGACAAATCCGCGTTGCCACTCGCGATTTCATCGGCGCCGAGGTTGATCGAATCCGACGTTGCGCGCACCGTTTTCACCGTGTTCGCGACGCTTGCCTGCATCGTCGCGAGGCCCGCGAACAGACGGCCGATTTCGTTCGTGCCGCGATCTTCGATACGCTCGTCGAGACGGCCGTTCGCGATGCGCTCGAAATGGCGGCCCGCTTGTTCCAGCGGCTCAATCACGGCACGGCGCAGCGCGACGTGCACGAGCGCGATGCCCGCGACCAGCGTCACCAGAATCGCGATGCCGACCGCGCGGAACCACGCGTAGCGCGTGTCGATCGACGACAGATAGCCGCGGCCCGCTTCATCGCCGAAATCGACGAACTTCTGCTGTTCCGCGAGATAGCGATCCTGGAAGCCTTGCGTCGGCTGGTCGAGGAACGCCTGGAGATTGCCCGCGTCGAGATACTGCACGAGCTCGCTCAGCGCCTTCGAATACTCCGCGTATTTGGCCTGCAGCGCGCTCATGCGCGCCGTGTTTTCATCGCCGGTCTTCGGCGCGTTCAGGAACGCCGTGAACGACTTGTCCGCCGCCGCGATCTGCTCGCGCGCGTGCTGGACGATTTCCGTCGGCTCGCTTCCGCCGCGCACCATGCGCGTGCCCGCGCGCGACAGGTTGATGCGCGCATCCATCAGATGCTGGGTGGTCTTGTTGACCGCGTTGACCTGCTTGAGCGCGATGTTGGACAGACTGCCGACATCGTCATGCGTGCGCGACAGGGACCAGAAACCGAGCCCTTCGGTCACCAGTTGAAAGAGACAGAACACCACCAGAACGGCGAGCAAACCCGATGAAACCTTGATCTTTCCGAACATCACTAGCACCCACACTTTCCGAATTAAGGCCCGCCGATGCGGGGACACTGCGGGTTTACGGCAGTCGGCGACAAAGCTTGAATCGTTTGCCGCAGCGGCTTGTCTATGCGAATGCAGGGAACGCGCCGCTTCGGCGAATCGTCATCGGAGAGCGCGCGTGCCGCCCGAAACGCACCATTGCACAATTTTTGCGTGACTTCCTTGCAGTGCGCGCGATCGCTTCCTATTGTCTTTGCAGGACGGCACCGAACCCACCCAAGGAGTGTCCGAATGGCCGAAATTGTCGATATCGCGCGCGGTGCGCTTAATGCGCAACCGTTCAGCGCCTTGCTCGGAACAAAACTGATGCAGGTCGATTCAGCGAGTCTCACGCTGTGTCTGACGATCAGGGACGAGCTAAGGCAACAACACGGCTTCGTACACGGCGGGGTGGTGAGTTATCTCGTGGACAACGCCCTGACCTTCGCGGGCGCGCTGCGGCTCGGGCCGAAGGTCGTCACCGGCGAATACAAGATCAACTATCTGCGCCCGGCCGTCTCCGGAACGCTGATGGCGCGTGCTCGCGTCGTCCATGCCGGCATGACGCAGGCAACCTGCCAGTGCGACGTGTTCGTCACCGATGGCGGCGCCGAGCGGCTCGTCGCGGTCGCGCAGGGCACGATCACGCGCATCTCCGAAGGCGTTGCGGCGGAACCCGTCTATCACGCCTGAACTTTTCAAATCCCGTCGTCCGAAACGAAAAACCTCGCCGCGGCGAGGTTTTTTGTCGTTGCTGCGGGCCGATTACTGCGCCGCGACGGTCTTCTGCGTCTGCTCGCCGAGACCCTGAATGCCGAGCTTCATCGTCTGGCCGGCCTTCAGGAAGACCGCGTTCGGCTTCACGCCCATGCCGACGCCCGGCGGCGTGCCCGTCGAGATGACATCGCCCGGCTGCAGGCTCATCACCTTCGACAGATACGCGACCAGTTGCGCGACCGTGAAGACCATGGTCTTCGTGTTGCCGTTCTGATAGCGTTTGCCGTCGACTTCGAGCCACAGATCGAGCTTCTGCGGATCGGCGACTTCGTCCTTCGTGACGAGCCACGGACCGATCGGGCCGAACGTGTCGAAGCCCTTGCCCTTGTCCCATTGCGTGCCGTGTTCGAGCTGCCATTCGCGCTCGGAAACGTCGTTGATCACGCAATAGCCCGCGACGTAATCGAGCGCGTTGGCTTCATCGACATACTTCGCTTCCTTGCCGATGACCACGCCGAGCTCGACTTCCCAATCGGTCTTCACCGAGTTGCGCGGGATTTCGACGTCGTCGTTCGGGCCGCAGATCGCGCTCGTCCATTTGTTGAAGATGACCGGCTCGGTCGGCACCGGCAGATTCGATTCGGCGGCGTGATCCGCGTAGTTCAGGCCGATGCACACGAACTTGCCGACGCGCCCCACGCACGGTCCGATGCGCGGATTGCCGTCGACGACCGGCAGCGTCGCCGGATCGGTCGCGCGCAATTTGGCCAGGCCCGCTTCGGTCAGCGTCGCGCCGGCGATGTCATCGACGACCTTCGACAAGTCGCGAATCTGGCCTTCGGCGTCCAAGAGACCCGGTTTTTCCTGACCCTTGGGGCCGTAACGAAGCAGCTTCATCTGATGTGATCCTCCTGGTTCCAAATAACGTGAGCGGTCGGTCAGTTCGACCAGCCGCCGTCGATGATGTGAATCTGTCCCGTCGTGAACGACGATTCGTCCGAGCCGAGATAAAGCGCGAGCGCCGCGATTTCTTCGGCGCGGCCGACGCGTCCCATCGGCTGGCGCGCGACGAACGCGGCCTGCACCTGATCGACGCTCGCGCCCTGCGCCTTCGCCTGCTCCGCGATGCGGTCCTTGAGCGACGGCGATTCCACCGTGCCCGGACAGATCGCGTTGCAGCGAATGCCGCGCGTGACGAAATCGGCGGCGACGGATTTCGTGAGGCCGATCACCGCCGCCTTCGACGCGCCGTACACGAAGCGGTTCGGCACGCCCTTCACGCTCGATGCCGCCGACGACATGTTGATGATCGAGCCGCCGCCTTTTTCCAGCATCTTCGGCAGGAACGCGCGAATCGTCCGATACATCGCCTTCGCGTTCAGATCGAAGGCGAAGTCCCAGTCTTCCTCGCTCGCCTCCAGAATCGAGCCGGCGTGCACATAGCCCGCGCAGTTGAAGAGCACGTCGATCGCGCCGATCTCGCCGGCCAGCGCGTTGATCGCCTGCGGGTCGCGCACATCGAGCTTGCGCGCTTCGAAGGGCTTGCCTTCGAGCGATTCCGTGCGGATGTCGGTGGCGATCACGCGCGCGCCCTGTGCCGCGAACAGTTCGGCGGTCGCGAGCCCGATGCCTTGCCCCGCCGCCGTGATCAGCGCGGTCTTGCCTGCCAGTCTTTGTACCATCTACTGCTCCAGTCGGAAGTGTTTTTGAGACATGCCGGGTATATCAGCCGTTTCTTAGGCGATAGAAGGCGCGGGCGTTCGCGCCGAAAATCGCGTCCTGCTGCGCCTTTTCGAGATGTGACGTGAGATTGCGCGCCGTGTCGTGCCACGCCGCGTAGCTGCCATTCATGTCGAGCACGGGCCAGTCGCTACCCCACATCAGCCGTGCATATCCGAAATGTTCGAGCAGATGCGCGACGTAGGGTTTCAGCGTTTCGTCGGTCCAGTTCGGGTTCGCTTCGGTCGCGAGTCCGGACAATTTGCAATGCAGCTTTTGCGGCAGTTTCGCGAGTTGCGCGATGCCATCGGCCCACGGTTGCCAGCCCACGTCGATGCCGTCGCGGATCGGCGGCTTCGCGCCATGATCGACGACGATTCTTAGTTCTGGATATCGCTCGACGAACTTCACGAGCGACGGCACATGCCGCGCGAAGATCAGCGCGTCGAAGGCGAGATCGAGATCGATCAGACGCTCGATCGCGTCCTTGCGCGGCGCGTGCTCGATCCACGTATCGTCGGGCAAGTCCTGAAGCATCGGGCGCACGGCCTTGAACTTCGGCTCGCGCGCGAGTTCGTCGATGATCGCCGCGGCATCGGTCGAATCGAGCGGCACCCAGCCGACGACGCCCGCGATCGAATCGTCGCTGCGCGCGAGATCGAGCAGATAGCGCGTTTCGTCGACCGTCGGCGCGGCCTGCACGACAACCGTTTTCTGAACGCCGGCCGCCTTGCGCAGCGGCGCGAGATCGTCGGGACCGAACACGCGATACAGCGGCTTCATGTCGGGCGTGAGCCAGCCATAGTCGCCGCGCGCGGGATCCCAATAGTGTTGATGCGCGTCGATGTTCACATTCGATGTCATCGCGGCACCGGTGCATTCGCATGAAGCAGACCTTCCGCGCGCAACGCGTCCCACAGCGCGGACGGAACCGGCGTCGCGAACGATGCAGCGTTCACGCGCACTTCGTCCGGCGTGCGCGCGCCCATCAGAACCGTGGCCACAACTTTATGCGCATAAGGAAACTGGATGGCCGCCGTCGACAGCGCAACGCCATGCGCGCGACATACGCGTTCCAGCTTGCCGACGCGCTCGACGACGTCCTTCGGCGCATCGCCGTAATTGAACTTGAGATCGCCATGCGCGTTGGCATCGAGACCACGCGCGAGAATGCCCGAGTTGAACGCGCCACCCAGCAAAATACTCACGCCGCGCTTCTCGCATTCGGGCAATAAATCATCGAGCGTGTTTTGCTCGAGCAGTGTGTAGCGGCCGGCGAGCAGCGCACAGTCGATGTCGAATTCGGCCATCGCTTCCATCACTGCCGCGCCTTCGTTCACGCCGAGGCCGACCGCTTTCACGCCGCGCGATTGCTTCAATTCTTCGAGCGCGCGGAAGCCGCCTGCATCGGTCAGTTGCTTCCAGTAGTGCGCGTTCTTGTCGCCGTGCGTCACGCGGCCGATATCGTGGATCAGCACGATATCGATATCGGTCATGCCGAGCCGCATCTGACTGTCTTCGAATGAACGAAGGATGCCGTCGTAGGTGTAGTCGTAAATCGCCTGAAACGGCAGCGGCGCGGCCCAGCCTTCCCTGCCGTCGTCGGGCGTCGTGCGCGGCACGAAGCGGCGGCCGACTTTCGTCGACAGCACGAAATCGCCGCGCGGATAACGCCGCAATGCATCGCCGAGCCGATGCTCCGCTTTCGTGTGGCCGTAGTGCGGCGCCGTGTCGAAGAAGCGGATGCCCGTCTGCCACGCGGCATCGACGGTCGCGCGCGCCTCGTCTTCCGTCAGCTCGTGATACAGACCGCCGAGCGGCGCGGTGCCGAGCGACAACGCGGTGACTTCCAGCGACGTGCGGCCAATCCTGCGTCGACGTGAAACTGCCTCTTGCGCTTCTGCGGTCATCTGCAAACCCCGAATGATTTAGAGATGGCGAAACTCAAGCCGCCACAGTAACGCGTCGCGCGGCGCTCGGCAAACACGCGGGGCCGACCGGCTCGAAGGTTTTGTAAGTCAGGATGAACTCCTGATGCCCGAGCGCCTCCGACTTCGACGCCGCGCCCGCCGCCACCGCAACGGTCACGTCGACGATCTCGCGGCCCACCTCGTCGAGCGTCGCGCGGCCCTCGAGGATGCGGCCCGCGTCGACGTCCATGTCGCCGGACAGATTGCGATACGTCGACGGATTCGCGCAGACCTTGATGACGGGCGATATCGCCGAGCCGACGACCGAGCCGCGCCCCGTCGTGAAGAGAATGACGTGACAGCCGCACGCAATCAGCTCGCCGATCTCCGCGTTGTCGCTGATATTCGGAAAGCCGAAGCGCGGCTCGCCATCGGGCACGACATCGAGCAGATAGAGACCGCCGGTCGGCGGAATATCGCCCGGCTTGATGATGCCGACGATCGGCGACGCCCCGCTCTTCGAATATGCGCCGAGCGATTTCTCTTCCTGCGTCGTCAGTCCGCCGTCCGCGTTGCCGACCGAGAACGAGCCGTGGCCCATCGTCGTGTAATAGCGCGCGGCCTTTTGCACGCATTCGACGATGGCATCGCCCAGTTCGGCCCGCGCCGCGCGCCGTTTCATGTGGAATTCGCAGCCGACCAACTCGCCCGTTTCCTCGAAGATGCACGACGCGCCTTGATCGATGAAAGCATCGAACGCGCGCCCCACGGCCGGATTCGCCGTGATGCCGCTGGTGCCGTCCGAGCCGCCGCAGATCGTCCCGACGATCAGTTCGTCGAGCGCCATCGGCACTTTCTGTTGAGCCGCGAGCGTCGCGCGCGCCTCGCGCACCCAGTCGAGACCGTTCTGGATCGTGCTGCGCGTGCCGCCTTTTTCCTGAATCGTGAGCACGGCGGCGGAACGGCCGCTCGCGCGCACGACATCGGCGAGATAGTGCTTGTTCATGCTCTCGCAGCCGAGCGACACGAACAGCACCGCACCGACGTTCGGATGCGTGCAGATGCGCTCCAGCATCTTTTCGGCGTAGCTATTGGGATAGCAGCCCGGAAAGCCGATCAGATGCACGGGCGGTTCGACTTGCGGAACGAAGGAATCGAAATCATCGAACGATGGACGGAAGTGCGCGACGATCTCGCGCGCAACGTGATGCGCGCATTCGACGAGATACGCCACCGCGACGACATTGCGGATGCCTTTGCGGCCATCCGCCCGGAGATAGCCCTGCAGTGCGGAAGTGTCCATGGAAGTGTTCAGTGCTGCACGTAGGCGTGTCCGGCGTCGTGCGTGTAAGTGGGTAGGTAGTCGCTTTCCAGGTTGTGCGTATGCAGATGCTCGCCGCGCGCGACATCGACGCTTACGTGGCCGATGATCGCGCCATAGCGCAGTACCTTTTCGTCCTTCGACAACGCGCGCCGCGCGATCTTGTGCGCAAGCTCGATGGTCGTCGCGAGCGTGACAGACTCGCCTTCGATCATTAGCGTCTCGCCAGCGGGCAGGCGCGCGGCGGCGATCAGGCAGTTGTCTTCCGGACTGAGAAGAATCAGGCGCGGGTCGGTGGTTTCTTGCATCGTCGATCTCAGAAGGAGGATTGCGCCGAACGTCCAAAGCAAGTCGCCGCGGGAAAACGTGGATGCAACGATTCATCAGTGAACGTAATATTCATAGACGCACCAGTCGAAGTCAACAATGACGCAACCCGGATCGATCAGTGATTTCCCTAGCCGGCGCATGCGAATGGGATCGCGCTCCCTGACGGAAGGCTTAAACTCGCGCGAATTCATGAACCAACTCAGACAGCACATGGACGTGGAAGACAACGACGCCGATCGTTATCGCGCGCCCGCGCTCGATAAAGGGCTCGATATTCTCGAATTGCTTTCGGAACAGAAGTCGGGCCTCACGCGTGCGGAAATCACGAAGATGCTCGGGCGCAACGCGAGTGAGATGTATCGGATGCTGGAGCGGCTGGTCGCGCGGCAGTACGTTGTGCGCTCGCCCGAAGGCGATCGTTATTCGTTGAGCCTGAAGCTGTATGCGCTCGCGCATCGGCATCCGCCGATGAATCGGCTCATCGCCGAGGCGCTTCCGGCGATGCAGCGATTCGCAGATGCAGCCGAGCAATCCGTGCATCTCGTCGTCTACGATCGCGGAAATTTGCTCGTCATCGCGCAAGTGGACGGTCCCGGCACGTGGGGCATTTCAGTGCGGCTCGGCTCGCGCGTCGGGTTGATCGACACGGGCTCCGGCCGCGTCATGCTCGCGTTTCAGACCGACGAACAGCGCGAACACATGCTCGCCGAGCATACGAAGGTCAAAGGCGAACTCGCGGTCGATCGCGCCGTGCTCGACGCCGACTACCGGCAAGTTCGCGAACTCGGCTATTCGCAAAAGGATAGCCAGCAGACTTTCGGCGTAACGGACGTGACGTATCCGCTGCTCGGGCCGTCCGGCCAGGCGATCGCCGCCCTCACCTGCCCGTACCTGCGGCGCATCGACGATTACGTGGCGCCGTCGATCGAAGACGTCACGTCCTTGCTGAAAAATGCAGCCGCGTCGCTTTCGATGACGCACGACTGAATGGCGCACGCTTCGCGCGTTAGAATGGCGGCCCTCTCAAAAAGACGGCGCGCCGCGATGGCGTGCCGCCGTATCCAATCCGACGCATTCCCGATGGCGAAACTCCTTTCCGACTCCGAATTCCTCCGCTTCACCGAACTGCAGCAAAAACAGGCGAACTTCACGATCACATCCGAAGAAGCCGACGAACTGCGCGAGATTGTCGCCCGCGCGCAAAAGAAACGCGACGATCGCGCGGCCGCGATGCAGGCGATCGAAACGTATATCGCGCAGTTCGACATCACGCCCGACGAGCTTTTTTCGGCCGAGCAGATCGGCGATGCGGCACGGACATTCGGCCTGATTCCCGCCGCGAAGAAGGAGCGCACGCTGCCGCCGCAACTGACGTACAACGGCAAGCCGTATCAGTGGACGTCGCGCGCGCTGCCCGACGACATTCGCGTGCCGCTCTTCGATGCGTTCACGTCGGGGCAATCGGTGAAGCCGTTCATCGCGACGTTGAAGGACACGTCGCGCTGTGCGTTGACAATCGCGCGCCTCGAAAAGGAAACGGGCAGTTTGTACGCCGAAGCATTGCTCGACGAGCTTTCGCTGTCGCGCGCCCAGATCGACGACGCGCTCGCCAAATTCGCGGCTTAATCGCCGCGCGGCTGTGACGGCGCATCGCACAGCCGCATCCTGAAACCGACGACGCCCGGGTCGTCGGTTTTCGTCACTTCGAAGCCGGTGTTGCGTGCGAGCGCGATCATGCCGGCGTTCTCGCGCAACGCCTCGCCGACCATCCAGCGGGTGCCGCGCTGTCTCGCGTAGTCGATGATGCGCGACAGCAGCAGCGAGCCCAATCCCCTGCCCTTCATATCCGAGCGCGCGGCGACGGCGAATTCCGCGGTCTCGTTGTCCGGATCGGCGATCGCGCGCGCGACACCGAGCGTCTCGCCCGTGCCGTCACCGTTCGCTCGCGTGACGATCAGCGCCATTTCGCGGTCGTAGTCGATCTGCGTCATGCGCGCGAGTTGCGAATGATCGAAGTTACGGACAGCGCCAAAGAAGCGCAGGCGCAAATCCTCGGCGGTATTGGCCGCGACGAACGCCGCGTGCGCTTCTTCGTCTTCGGGACGAATCGGCCTCACGGTGACGCGCATGCCGCGCCAGTCGAGCGTCTCTTCGAGGCAGCGTGGATACGGCACGATCGCCAGCGGCTTGCGATGCGCGCCGAGCGTGAGTTGCGGTTCGTGAACGGCGACTGAATCGCGCGTCACGCGCAACGTGAGACGCAGCGCAACGATTTCTTCGATATAGCAAACGAGTTGCGATAACGCCGTCAGCGCATTGAGCAGCGACTCGGCGGGCAGTTCGCGCGAACGCGGCGAGCGCATGACGAGATCGCGCGAAAGCACGGGATTGAGCGGCGGCAACGCAAACTCGTGAAGTGCGTCGGCAAGGCCGAGCGCGCCTTCGGCCTTGAATTCGAATACCGGACCGAACACGCGATGGTTGAGCAGGCGCGTCTGAATTTCGACGGCATCGCTCGTAAGCGAGTCGGGCGGCCCCGGTTTCACCGAGATGCCGAAACGAGCGAATACGCGCGCCGCACGTTCGCCATTCAATTCGGCGATGCCGTTTGCGAGCGCCGTGCGAATCTCGTTGTGCGCGGCGTCGATGTCTTCGGGAATATTCGCGGGGAGGCCGTCGGGCGTTTGCATCAAGAGTTCGCGGCCCTGCCGGAAATCGACGAGCCGGGCAAAACCGCGCGCCAGCCGATGCGGCGTCGTGTGCACGGGAATGCCGTTCGCGTGCAACTCGTCGCGCGTGGCGGCATCGACACAGCCGAAAAAGCACGCGAGCAATCCGCGATAAGCGTGACGTCGCTCGGCAATCAACGTGCGGGCGACTTCGGCGACGGGCGCGCTATGCGTCGGCGCATGCACGACGAACACTGTGCCGGTCTCGCGATGCGATGCGAGCGCTTCGAGCGCCGCGCCGAAATCCGCGGGCGTGGCGTCGTCGCCGAGAAGAAGAGGATTGCCCGCGCGAGCGCGAGGCAGCGCGGCGGCGACGGCGTCGCGCGCGGCGATCGGCCATTGCGCGAGGTCGTCGCCGGCTGCGCCAAAGGCGTCCTGGGCAAGTGCTGCGACGCCGCGGTCGCTTGTGATGACAGTTGCGACATCGCTTGTCGCGACGCGGCCGATGCCCAAGGTCTCGATCTCATCGAGCAGATCATCGAGCGAATCGACGCGGACGAGTCCGGCACGGCGGAAGGCCGCGCCGTAGAGGCGGTCGAAAGGGTCATCGCGACCCGTGCGCAGCACGAGCACCGGTTTGTTTCGCGCGGCGGCGCGCGCGGCGGACATGAATTTGCGCGCCGACCGAACCGTTTCGATGGCGAGCAGAATCGCACGCGTCGATGCATCGCTTGCAAGGAAATCGAGGATGTCGCCGGAATCGACGTCGGCTTCATCCCCGAGCGCGACGATTCGCGAGAAGCCGAGTCCGCGAGCACGCGCCCATCCCAGTACGCCGTTCGTCAGCGCGTTCGATCCCGACACCCACGCGACGCCGCCCGATTTGACACTGCATGCGGGCGCGCCGAGACATGCGCCGATTGCCGGCGTGACGACGCCGAGACTGGCAGGTCCGATCACGCGCACAAGAAAAGGCCGGGCGGCGGCGAGCGTACGAACGGTCCATTCGTCGGCGTCCGCTGCGGAAGACTCTCCGCGTTGCTTCGCTTCGCCGACGATCACGACGGCTTTCGTTCCGCGTCGGCCGAGGCGCTCGATGAGGTCCGGCCAAGTGTGCGGTCGCGTGCAAATCACGGCAACGTTCGGCGCTTCCGGTAACGCGTCGACGTCGCGGTACACGGTTTCGCCGGTCAGCGAGTCGTATTTTGGATTGACTGGCCAAAGAGAACCTGTGAAGCCAGCGCATTGCACACGCGCCCAGACCATCTCGCCGATGCTGCCCGCACGCCAGGAAGCGCCGACGACAGCGATCGACTTCGGCGCGAACAGGGTGTCCAGGTTGCGAACAGTCATGGAGGCTCCGGCGTAGGCGCAGTTGTGTCAGCGCCTAGGATAGGCGATTTCGTTTTGCAGGTGATGACTGGCGTCCAGGCCACCGAGGGAGTGCGACTTTATGCGCATAAAGGCGAGGCGGCGGTGCTTGTAAGACCCGCCTCGCCATAGGATGGCGGCGGCTTTATGCGCATAAAGTCGGGCACTTCCGACGCCGGCCGCCGGCCGGACAAGGACTTTATGCGCATAAACCTCGGCCGAACGGCTAACGCGAGTCAGTTGTTGCGGAATATCACTGGAAAAACAACAACGACAATGTAGAATTCAACGGACTTCAAAATACGGAGTGGAACGTGGCGGCGGAAATCATAGCGATCACGCAACAAAAGGGCGGCGTCGGCAAAAGCACGATTGCGATGCATCTCGGTGCGGCCTTTCACGAAAAAAAGAAGCGTGTGCTCGTAGTCGACGCCGATGGTCAGAACACGCTGATCCATTGGTCAAGCGCCGCATCGGATGACGCAAGCGGCATCCCGTTTCCAGTCGTCAATCTCTCCGAGGCCGGCGGGCAGATTCATCGGGAAATCAGAAAGTTCGTCAGCGACTACGACATCATCGTCGTGGATTGCCCGCCGTCGATCACCGAGAAGGTATCTGGCGTCGTGTTGCTGGCGGCGAACGTCGCGGTGATTCCGACTTCGTCATCGCCGGCGGACTATTGGTCGAGCGTCGGCCTTGTCAAGCTCGTTCAGCAAGCGCAGGTGATGAACGAAGATCTGCGCGCCGTCTTTCTGCTCAACAAGACCGAAGAAAAGCGCATGCTCACGCGCGAACTCAAGGTTGCGCTCGAAGAGCTCGGCTTTCCCTTATTGAAAACGCAGATCCCAACGCGCGAGTGTTACAAGCAGGCGATGGCGCTTGGACAGACCGTGCTTCAAATGAGCGATCGCGGCTCGCGCCTCGCAGCGGCGGAAATCCGCTCGGTCGCGGACGAGATCCTCGACATGCTCTCCTGACTTTATGCGCATAAAGGACCCTGAATGAAACCGTCCCAATTTGCCAAGGGCTTCA
This sequence comes from Caballeronia zhejiangensis, assembly GCF_000698575.1. Lineage (GTDB taxonomy): Bacteria > Pseudomonadota > Gammaproteobacteria > Burkholderiales > Burkholderiaceae > Caballeronia > Caballeronia zhejiangensis. Next base: position 122,134 of record NZ_JFHD01000013.1, on the reverse strand, counting down.
AGGCTCGGCCCGACACGACGAGCAGCGAGAAGCGCACTGCGCTGGATCGTCTGAATGCGATCGATGGCATCGTCGACATTCAACATGTGGGGCAGGCCGCCGCGAACGGCCGATCGAGCGCCTTCGTGGCCGACGAGCCGGGCGACATCAACGCCGGACCTGAGTCCGATGAATATCGTGCGTGGCGCCGTGCAAACCGCTACACGGCCGGACAGATAATCGAGTTGCCGCTCAAGTCGATCAAGCCCAGCCCGTTCAACCCGCGCCATTTCTATCTGAAGACGTCAATCGCGGAATTGGCCGTCAATCTGGCGAAGCAGGGCCAGCAACAGGCGATTCACGTCATTCCCGATTACGAGAATCCGGGAACGTTCTTCGTCAGCGATGGCGGCCGGCGCGTGCGCGCACTGAAAGAGGCAAACAAGGAAACCGTGAAGGCGGTGGTCGTCGATCTGCCGATCGGCATTCAGAGCTACAAGCTCGGTTATGACCTGAACGTTCAGCGCGACTCGCAGACTGTTTTCGACAACGCCGTGGTCTGGCGACGCTTTCTCGACGAACAGCATTTCCAGAGCCAGCGCGAACTGGCGGATCACCTCGGGCTGGACGAATCGACGATCGCCGTCGCTTTGTCGATCGCGAAGCTTCCTGAGAACGTCATGCACGAGATGGTTGCGCGGCCGGACCGATTCGGCTCGAACATGGCCTATCAGATCGTGCGCTATCACGCCGCGCGCGGCACCGACGCCACGCTGCGGCTGATCAACAAGATCACGTCGGATGACCTGAGCACGCGGCAGGTCGCCGATATCGTCAAGGGCCGCGCGAACGCTCAGGAAGCGCCGAAGACGCCTGGCCGGCAACGCTATGCGCAGCGCCTCGAAATCAAGCTGGACGGCGTCGCAGTCGGCGATCTGAAGTCATACGGCGAAGATCGTCTCGAGTTGCGTTTGCGCGGCTTGTCGCGCGAGAAGCGCGATGAGCTGCTGCATCAGATCGAACTGATGCTTCAGCCTGTCGAGACCAAGAAGTAAATGCACACGATGGCCGCCGAGATCATGGACCGGCGGCCATTTTCGAATTGGGACGTTTTCGGTTGCCCGCGGAGACTTTAGCGCGATTGACTGAGCGTAAATGCCAGCAAGTCGCCATCGGTCGGCTCGCCCCACGTCTTTCGCGCCAGCCAGTCGAAGAAGGATGTTTCCGCCAGCTTCGAATCCAGTCCGCGCTTGCGCCAGTCGTCGCGCATGTGGGCACCGAGCCCCGGCAAAACGTCTTCCTCGAAGGATTGACGCGCGACCTCCCGTTCTTCCTCACCTTGCTCGTCGTACAGCACGCGCGCTTCCTTGCGGCGGTACGCCGAGAATTCGCTCAACAAGCGGGCTTTGAGATCGTCGGCGGCAGCCGGCGTGCGGGAGGCCGTACCGCTCGTTGCCGGAGGCAGCGCTTCTACCGGTGGCGCGTAGCCCTTTTTGAGCGCGTCCTTGAAAAGCGCCGCGCCGCTGCGAACCGGCGGCAAAGTCGTGCTGCGCATGCGCTGTTCGGTCATCTGCAACGCCGCGCGGATGCGGTTTTCCTCGCTGTCGGCATACAGCGTCTGCGCGTCCTTGAGCGGAATGCCAATCTTCACCATCCGATCCACCAACGTGCTGTCGAAGACGTTCGGATGTTCGTCCAGCGCGAGCATCGGCTGCTTTTGTTCGGTCACGCGGAACTGAATCTCAGCCACGCGGCGCCCTTCGCGGTGTTCCACCAGTTCGACGAAGATATTGGTCACCGCATTCACCTCGGCGATTGCGGGCCGCAGATAATCGCGTTTGAAGTATTTGTATTCGCGCTTGGCTTCGTCGCCGGCTTCGGTATCGGGCGTTCCTGAAAGAATAGGCCGCCACCATTCCCACGTCTCGCGCATCGTCAGATGGCTGGGATTCGTGAGATAGCGAACGCAGATTTCATAGAGTGCGAGGCCGGCGCTGCTGCGCAACTGACTCTGGAATTGCAGGCTCAGGCGCGCATACTGCACAGGATCCAGCAGCTTCTTTTTGATTTTCGGCGCGAATGAAAATTCGACCCAGACGCGGCGCGTCGTCGGATCTTCGAGGATTTCGGCGTCGGCGATCAGCGTCGAGATGCCCCACTTGCGACCCGGCTTCTGACTCGATGTGCCGGTGCTCCATTCGACCTGCACCGACACCATGCGACGCAAATGCTCCTTCACGAGCGCAGTGTCGTTCGAATCGAACGCCGAATTTGCGACGATATCCGACAGCAGCGCGCGATACGTGTCACCGGAGTCGTCGGCTTGTTGAGCAACGGCTAGCAGCACATTGAACAACTTTCTGGTGAGCAGCGTGATCTTGCCGCTTTTCGGCTGAATCGCAATGGCCTCGACTGCCTTGCGCAGTTCCGCCGAACTGGGGCTAACGACATCGGTTTTCTTTGCGCGCTTGGTGGCCATGAAATGGTCAAGATCGATATTGCGAGCAAGGATACCGATTGGGGTGAAGCCCGTCTATAGGGACACCCTCACCACACAGGGGTGATTGCCAGACAGACAGCACGGCTCACTGCGGTGCGCTCCCGAAAACACTCACCGCTCACCGATCGAAGGTATCTTTTAGCTGTAGTGTCCACGCGGGTAAACGGATTGCGACGGTTTTTCGGCGCCATCCGGGAGCTCAAGCAGTCTCCCGGATAGGCTCACCTTAAAAATTTTTCGGCTCGTTGAACGACGTGTGGCGCGGCAGAGACAGCCAAAAGTCCGTCCTTCTCCGCTTCGGCCGCGCATCGGTGCGGTGCAAAGTTATAACGGGGCGCACTCACTTCAACAGATCGGCATCGACAGGTCCCGAAAAGTCTCACCTCATCGAGTTTTCCTCAACCCGATCGCCCCCGTTCAGCCCCGTTCTACGGGCTTCGCGCCGCCTATGGCCTCCCGAAAACTATCACTTTTTGACCTGCTGCACGTCATATCGCCTGTCCCGCAAAGGCTCACCCTGCTGCGTCCTGCAAAGCCTCACCTTTTCCTGTCATCGCTCAAAAATGGTGCTCTCCCAGGCACTTATCTCGCTTTCGTCACAAAACGTGAAGAAGGCGGCTCCCGTAAACCCTCACCGACGGTTTCTTGGCACTGTCCCGCACCGACGCTCGTAGCTCCCGCATTCCCTCACCATACCGTGTTTCCGCTAAACGCAACGACAGACCATCCTGGTCTATCCAGCTGTTTTTAATATGTTTTTTCATGCGCGCGATTTCTCATCTAGTGCAGCGACAGTTCTCGTACAGCGCGCGTGATCCCGGATTGCCTCACCATGCGAGGCGCATGACAGGGAAGATGGACTGAAAAAAGCAGGCGCAGACACTCCTGGAAAGGCTCACCTTAGACGCTCTCACCGGCCCTGCGAGCCCATCCAAGAAGAGACTACGGCTGCACCGAGACGTGCATCTTCCATTTCGCACCCGGAAAAGCTCACCTCAGGCGTCGGCAGATGAAAATTTCAGCGAAAAGCAGCCTTCGCCCCCGAAAACGCTCACCTTTCTCTCGGGAATTACCCTGAAAACCCTCACCGATCGGTAAGCTTTACCCGAATCGACTCCAAAATAGTGCGATTCGCATGCTCCCGAAAATTCTCACCGAACGAAGCCGACAGACCAGGGGGGCGCCCTCGGAAATCAACGCGTTAGCGTGCGCGTGCCCCCGAATAAACTCACCCATCATTTTGGAGCCTCCCCGAACCCGCTCACGATTCTTCCCGAGAGCCCTCACCGATCATCCCGAAGCCCGTCACCGTTCGCTCCCGCAGAGCTTCACCCTAGTTCCCGTACAATCTCACCTGACGTCCGGCAAAGCCTTATCCGATAAGGGTTCTGGCTGGCGTTAACGATGTTAACAAGGTTCAAAGGTGTTTACTTCTAATACTCTCTAGCGGTGCAGTGTTTTGCACGCAGTAATTAGAAAAACGAAAAGCTGCGTGAAACAGACACCCATGGCGCGTATGGGACTAAAATCCGCGACAAATCATCGACTTGCAGGGATATCTTCAGGATGTTTCACGACGGCGGACATGTGTACCATGCCAAGTTGTCGAAAACGGCCTAAATGCTCTGTTATCGACGTTGGTGTGAACGATCGAACGAAAAACATAACGATCAACACGTAAAACGTTATGATCATCATGTTGAACTGCTAGATTTTCACCATGGATCAATCTACTCGCGACACGCTGCGCCAAGAAATCGAAGCGATGCGCGCCACCGGCGCACGGCGGCAAGACCTCTCTCAACACGCCTGCAAGCGACTCTTCTTCGACCTGGGCGTTCGGCCCTCGGTTACGACTGTCCGCGAACTGACTCAAACCGGCAGCGCAAGCGACATCCCCAAGGACATCGAGGCGTTCTGGGCCGGTCTGCGTTCGACGTTGCGCGTTCGCATCGACGCTGGGGCGATGCCGGAATCATTGCAGGAACGTGCCGGCGAACTGCTGGCGGCGTTATATGACGAGGCGCAAACGGCCGCGCGTGCCGCCCTTAACGAGGAAAAGGCCCGTCTGGACATGGCCATCCAGGCCGCGCAAGCCCAGGCTCGCGATGCCGATATTCGTCGCGAGGCGATCGAGCGGGCTCAGCAGCGTGCCGAGGCGCGCGCCGAAGCAGGCGCTGCTCAGATCGCGGCGCTGGAAGCCGAATTGAAGACGCTGCGCAGTCAAGGCACAGACGCTCAGGCGGGCTTGCGCGAAGTCATCGCCCGATGGGAGAAGGAGAACGAGACGCTCTCGGCGCGTCTGCAGCACGAGCAGGACGCTGCGGCACGGCTGCGCGACCGCATCGACGAGCTTCAAAACGAGCTGCGCCACAGCACCGAGCACTACGCTCAGCAGATCAAGGACGCGGTCAAGGAGGCCGAACGGCGCGTGCATCCGATGCTCGTCGAACTCGACTCCCTGCGCGGCATGGCCGCCACCTATCAGACCAGCGCACGCGAAGCGAGTCAGAAAGAATTCGATTTCATTCAACAACTTAGCGCAGCCCGAAGCCGCGCCGACCGGCTCGAGTCGCAAGTGCGGGCGCAGTCCGACGAAATCGATGCGCTAGTTCTCGAGCGCGATGCACGGCGGGTTCAATCCGGTGCGAGCGCGGAAGTCGGCGCGTTGATCGCGTCGCTGGCGGCGCAGGGGCGCCTCACTTCCGCCGAGATCGCCCGCCTCGGCACGCAGATTGACGCGCACGTCGCCGCGCCAACTTCCTGTCCGGCGTGCGAGGCTGGCGAACCGGAACTGCAGCGCCACGAAGACGAATACGAGCTTTCCTGCCCGAACTGCGAGCGCACGTCCGGGGCCACGGCATCGAAGCTTGCGGCCGTCGACGAATTTATCCGGTCGGCGCGTGTCAGCACCTCGTAATCGCGCGTCGAGTGAGCGCCGGCGTCAAAGGTGAGGGTTTTCGGGATCGTCGACGGACATGTGCCGTTCCCCGTCGGCGCGCGCGTGAGCAATGTCACGCTCCCGTATTTGCTCACCCATCCATTCTTGCCAGGCACGATGCAGCCGGTGAACCGAGATCGTCTGCTGGAATCCGAGCCACTGGCCGACGCGATCGGGGTCCGTGCCATCCTCGAACAACTCCGCCGCGTACGTGTTGCGCAAGGTCTGCGGACTTGCGCGCGCGACGCGCGATGCCGCTATCCCGGACGCGGCCACGACGGCGTCGATCGCGCGCAGCATCGTCGCCTTGTGCATGGAGCGTCCCGTCGGTGCTGCCGGGAATAGCAATTCGCCTGCAAGGCCAGCCGTCTTGCGCTCGCTGATCCAGTTGTCGAGCAGTTCGACCGCGAACGGAGCGAGCCGCGCCTGCCGGATCAGCAGCGGATTCGACGCGTCGACGGTCACGTAAGGCGCGCCGGCCGCGTAGCAATCGACGGTCAATTGCGCCGCTTCGCCCGTTTTCACGCCTGCGCCGAGAAAGACGGCGACCAACGCCCGGTCGCGCCGCTCGCGCCAGCGCTGCCCGGCCGGCAAGGCGCCGATCGGAGAAAACAGATGCGCGACGAGCAGCGCGCGCTCATCGTGGGTGAGAAAGCCCGTCGGCTCGTTGTCGCGTGCCTTGCGCCATGCCGCGTCGCCGTCCTGAGCGATGAAGCGCGCCGGATTCGTCGCCGCCGATTCCACTTCCCGAACGTGATCCAGCACGCGCTCGATCAGCCGCAGATACCGCATGCGCTGCGGGCGTCGGATGTCCAGTTGCGCGACGAACTGTTCGATGACCGGACGTTGCACCGTATGCAGCGTCGCGCGTTTGGTGGCCAGCCACTCGAGAAAATTTCCCCATTGCGCGCGATACACATCGGCCGATGACGCCCTGAACGATTGCTGGGCGAGCCATGCATCGAACGCGGCGTGCGGGTCCGCCTGCCAGTCGGCGCGCTGTTGGTCGAAGAGATCGGAAGTGTTCGGCATATTGTTCGAAGGCGCGTTGCGCGCTGTATTGCACTGCGCACAGGGTCGGGCTTCGGGCGCGCGACGTCAAGCGCGTGTGTCCGCCAAAGTGTCGATAACTGTCTTGGCGGGCGTGCGTTTCGTCGACTACTGTCGTCTATACGGCTTCCTTCCATCCACGAACACAAGAGCAAAAAGGAGCGAGCGATGCCCCAGCAATCCTGGCAGGAACGTCGCGCGAATGGACGCGCCAGGCGCGAACGCACACCGCGGGCCGCGCAAGAGGCGATCGGCGATGTCGATCGCGATCCCATCGAGCTTTTGCGGACAAGCAGCAAAGGCCGCGTCGATGCGCTGATTCCCTTGCGTTACGGCCGCATGCTCGTTTCGCCGTTCACGTTTTATCGCGGCAGCGCGATCCTTCAGGCGCACGACCTGGCCGGCACACCGGACAGCGGCATCGCCATTCAGATCTGCGGCGACTGTCATCTTTCCAACTTTGGCGGCTTCGCAACGCCGGAGCGCGCGCTCATTTTCGATCTCAACGACTTCGACGAAACCGCGCCCGGTCCGTGGGAATGGGATTTGAAACGGTTGGTCGCGAGCTTCACGATCGCCGGCCGGCATCTCGGCCACGGCGATCTGGCTGCGGACGAGTTCGCGTTTGTCGCCGCGCGCAGTTATCAGACGCATCTGCGCGAGTACGCTGAAATGAGCGTGCTCGATCTCTGGTACGAGCGCATCACCTTCGATCGCATGTACCAGGCCGTGCAGAGCGAAGACGCGCGGCGGCGCATCAAGCGCGGCATCGAACGGGCTTCGCGCCGCACGCACGAAACGATGCTGCCGAAACTCGCCGACCGAACCGGCGACACGTGGCGCATTCGCGATGCGCCGCCTGCCGTGTTTCACATCCACGGCAAGAGCACGCTGATCGATAAGAACGACGGCTGGATGACGCTCAAAGCCAGTCGTGAAGATGCGCTCGCGACGCTCGTGCGCGATTATGTCGCGACGCTTACGCCGGAGCGCGCGAGATTGCTGTCGCAATTCAGCCTGCAGGATGTCGCGTTCAAGGTGGTCGGCGTGGGCAGCGTCGGCACGCGCTGCCTCGTTTTGCTGCTCACGGATCATCACGACAAGCCGCTTTTCCTGCAGATGAAGGAGGCATCGACGTCGGTCGTCGCGAGATTCACGAAACATGCGAAGCACGCCGACGATATCAAACACGACGGGCACCGCGTCGTTCACGGACAACGTCTGATGCAGGCCGCCACGGACCCGTTTCTCGGCTGGGCGACCGGACCGCTCGGGCGCACGCTCTACATCCGCCAGTTACGCGACATGAAAATCTCCGCAGAACTCGATACTTTCAGCGACGACGTCTTTCGCGAATACGCCGTGCTTTGCGGCTGGGCGCTTGCCCGCGCGCACGCGAAGTCCGGCGGATGCGCGCCGGAAATCTCGGGCTACCTGGGCAACAGCGATCGAATGGCCGAAGTTCTAGTGCGCTACGGTCGCGCCTACGCGGATCAGGTGGAAAAGGACTACGAGGTGTTTCGCGTTGCGTGCCGGGACGGCAAGCTCGAATCGCGTTCGGATGCGGACATCGCGGCGGAGTTCGCGCCGTGAAACGATCCGCTGCGCGATGACATGAACCGGGGCACGCGGGTTCAGTCGCGTGCCGCGGGGATGCGTCAATGCGCGGCGCTGACTGCTCGCGGCCGATCCTGTCGCGATGCGCGCTCGTAGGCGTCTACGGCGAAGGCGAAAACGGCGGGCAAGGCATCCGAGGATGCAACGTCGACGACGTCATCGGTTTCGGGGAAATGAAAGTCATCGGGACGCGCGAACAGCTCGCGCAAGGCGGCTTCGTGTCGTCCCGCGAATCCGAGGTCCGCGACGGCCTCCGCCTCGATGGCATGCAACAGCCGCCAAGTCAGCGGCACTCCTTTATCGATGTAACGCCCCGCGATCTGACGCGTGATGCGCTCGAGGTCATGCACCGCGCGGGCGAACTGCCTTCTGCTCAGGTTTTCACCATTCGACTCCATGATCCACCCCTTCCAGCCGGTCTTATTGTACTGTACAAATATACAGTACTTGTTGCAATGAAAATAGCGTCGCGCGAGTCGAACCGGCTGTATGTGCGATTCCGCCTACGTGCGTTTCAGACATGCGCGGCTATGCGCGCCTGCCGACAAAGCGCATCGTTTAACCGTGCTTGGGAAACTCCTGAGCGGAACGCGCAGGCAGTTTCTGCGTTCGTTCGACGGCACCGCGCGGCCAACAGCGCTGCAAACCACGGGAGAACTGACATGAACAAGGATCAAGCCGAAGGCGTTGGCAAGCAGGTCAAGGGAAAGATCAACGAGGGCGTCGGCAAAATGACGGGGGACACGGCTCAGGAAGCCAAGGGCGACATGCAGCAAGCAGCCGGCAAGGTCCAAAAAGGCGTGGGCGATGCACGCGAGGATCTGAAGGACAGCGTGAAAAAGAACCCGTAAGACGGGCCAACCGGCGCCGCGACTCCGGCGCCGCTTTGAGCGGGACGTGCTCGATGCGCGTCCCGTTTTTATTGGCGGGCGCACGGCGGCGCGCCGACTTTATGCGCAAAAAGTTCCGGACGCTCAGCGCATCAGCCGTGGATGACGACGAGCAACGCCTTGGCCTCCGCGCGCCCGACATTCCGGATCGCGTGCGCCTCGTCCGCGGCATACCGCGCGGTTTCCCCCGCCTTCAGACGACGCGTCGCACCCGACGCATCGACCTCAACGGAACCGTTCAGCACTGTGAGATGCTCGCGCGTTCCCGGTTCGTGCGCGTTCGACGTGAGCGCGGCGCCCGATTGCAGCGTAAGTTCGTACCACTCGAACTTGCCGGCGAGTTCAATCGGTCCCCACACGCGCAACTGATAGCCGCCGTTGTCCCCACTCAGGGTCGGTATTTCATGCAGCCCCGAAACGCGGATCGCTTCGGCGGGCCTTTGCTGCGCGAACAATTGGTCGAGGCTGATGCCGAGCGCATTGGTCAGTCGCCACGCGACGGCGATCGTCGGATTTGCCTTGTCGCGCTCGATCTCCGACAGCATCGACTTTGACACGCCGGCCGCGCGCGACAGATCGTCGAGGGTCAGCTTCCGTTCGCTGCGCAAGCGTTGAATGATCTCTCCGACGCGCGGCGGTGTTGCGCCTGCGCCCGCCAGATCGGCTGCTTTTCCCTCTGAACCCGTGCTTGCCATGAATCGACCAATCCCGTAAAGTGTTCGGCATATCGGAAATGCGTTCGAAATATCGAACATGTCCGATGCGATGGATGCACTATAACAGGGCTAAGGACGGCGCGCGCGAGTCACGAGGCGCGGATTGCATTGGCAGGCCCAGAACAAGGATTGCGATGAAAGACCGATATCTCTCCCATTTGCGTTCGACGCTCGACGAAATTCGCGCTGCGGGGTTCTACAAGACGGAGCGCGTCATCGCGAGTCCGCAGTCGTCGGACATTCGGCTCGCGAACGGCGCGGCGGTGCTGAACTTCTGCGCGAACAACTACCTGGGTCTTGCGGACGATCGCCGGCTCATCGAGGCCGCGAAGGACGGACTGGACGCCGATGGTTTCGGCATGGCGTCCGTGCGTTTCATCTGCGGCACGCAGACCGTGCACAAGGAACTTGAACAGGCGATCGCGCGTTTTCTCGAAACGGACGACGCCATTCTTTATTCGAGTTGCTTCGATGCAAACGGCGGCCTCTTCGAAACGCTGCTGACCGAAGAAGACGCGATCATCAGCGACGAACTGAATCACGCCAGCATCATCGACGGCGTGCGGCTCTCGAAGGCCCGGCGTCTGCGCTATAAAAACAACGACCTCGCCGATCTGGAAGCGCGTCTTCAGGAAGCCGATGCAGCCGGCGCACGCTTCAAGCTGATCGCGACCGACGGGGTTTTTTCGATGGACGGCATCATCGCCAACCTTTCCGGCATCTGCGATCTCGCTGACCGTTACGGTGCGCTCGTCATGGTCGACGATTCCCACGCCGTCGGCTTCATCGGCGAGAACGGGCGCGGAACCCCGGAGCACTGCGGCGTGCTCGATCGCGTCGACATCATTACCGGCACGCTCGGCAAGGCGCTTGGCGGCGCGTCAGGCGGCTATGTCGCCGCGCATAAGGAAGTCATCGATTTGCTGCGTCAGCGCAGCCGGCCGTATCTTTTCTCGAACACGTTGGCACCGAACATCGCCGCGGCATCGCTGAAAGTGCTTGAACTGCTCGCGAGCGACGAAGGCGCGACGTTGCGCCGGCGCGTCCGCGAGAACGGGGCGCACTTCCGCAAGGCGATGTCCGCGCTCGGCTTCGATCTTGTCCCCGGTGAACATCCGATCATTCCGGTCATGCTCGGCGACGCTCAACTCGCGTCCAAGATGGCTGATGCGCTGCTCGACGAAGGCGTCTATGTGATTGGCTTTTCCTATCCTGTGGTGCCGAAAGGACGCGCGCGCATCCGGACGCAGATGAGCGCGGCACACACGCCGGAACAGATCGATCGTGCAGTCGATGCGTTCGCTCGCGTCGGCCGATCCCTCGGCGTCATCGGCTGACTTTATGCGCATAAAGGCCCGCGACCTTCGAAGCAGCATCATCAAGACCAAACGCCAGGATCAAACGCCAGGATCAAACGCAATGAAAGCCCTCGCCAAACTCGAACGCGCACCCGGCCTCACCCTGACGCGCGTGAAGCGACCCGAAGTCGGTCACAACGACGTTCTCATCCGCATCCGCAAGACGGCGATCTGCGGCACCGACATCCACATCTGGAAATGGGACGAATGGGCGCAGAAGACGATTCCGGTGCCGATGCATGTCGGTCACGAGTACGTCGGCGAAATCGTGGAGATGGGACAGGAAGTACGCGGCTTCGCCATCGGCGACCGCGTGTCGGGCGAAGGCCATATCACATGCGGTTTTTGTCGTAACTGCCGCGCGGGCCGTCGTCACCTGTGCCGCAACACGGTCGGCGTGGGCGTGAATCGTGAAGGCGCATTTGCGGAGTTTCTCGTGATCCCGGCGTTCAACGCGTTCAAGATTCCGCCTGACATTTCCGACGATCTCGCTGCGATCTTCGATCCGTTCGGCAACGCGACGCACACTGCCCTCTCGTTCAATCTCGTCGGCGAGGATGTGCTGATTACCGGCGCCGGGCCGATCGGCGTGATGGCTGCGGCGATCGCGCGGCACGTCGGCGCGCGCAACGTCGTCATCACCGACGTGAACGACTATCGGCTCGAACTTGCCCGCAAGATGGGCGCGACGCGCGCGGTCAACGTGGCGAACGAAAACCTGCGCGACGTGATGAGCGAACTCGGCATGACCGAAGGATTCGACGTGGGCCTGGAAATGTCCGGCGTGCCGAGCGCATTCACGGCGATGCTCGAATCGATGAATCACGGCGGCAAGGTCGCACTGCTCGGCATTCCGCCGGCGCAGACCGCCATCGACTGGAATCAGGTGATTTTCAAGGGACTCGAAATCAAGGGCATCTACGGACGCGAGATGTTCGAGACCTGGTACAAGATGGTCGCGATGCTGCAAAGCGGCCTCGATCTCTCCCCGATCCTGACGCACACGTTTCCCGTCGACGACTATCAGCGCGCATTCGACACGATGCTTTCCGGCAACAGCGGCAAGGTCGTGCTCGACTGGACCGCCGTCGCGGCCTGAGCGGCACGCATCACGGCGCGTTGTCCGCAGACGCCTTCGAAAATTCGGCCTGAATGGCGACGTGCACATCGTCGCCGACGGCCGGATACCACGTCGTCAGTCCGAACTGAGCGCGGCTGAAATGTCCGTCGGCGGAGAAGCCCAGCGTTTCCTGCTTCGTGAGCGGATTGACCGCGTGACCGTTGAACGTCACGTTGAGCGTGACCGGCTTCGTCGTGCCGCGTATCGTCAGATCGCCCGTCAATATGCCCTTGTCTTCGCCGGTGCGTTGAAACGCCGTGCTGACGAAAACGATGTCCGGATAACGCGCGCCATCGAACATGTCCGGCCCTTTCAGCATGCGATCGAGCAGCGGCACATTGGTGTTGACGCTGGACGCGTCGATTCGCGCGCGTACCGAGCTTCCGGACATTCCGTCCGCGTTCCAGTCGAGTTGCGCCGTGGTCTTATCGAATCGGATGACGAAGCGCGAGTAGTGGAAATGATCGACGTCGAAACTCACGTTCCAGTGATGCGGATCGAGCTGATAACGTCCTGCCGGCACGCTCGATTCACTCGACGAAACGTGATGCGTCACGACCTGAAGCGGCGTGCACGCCGTCAATGCGATCGCCGCGAGAAAAAGAACGAGACGCTTATAAGCCTTCATCGCGCATTGCCTCGAAAACAAAAATAGAACGTCGACAAGTTTCGCCGAGATCATCCGAACGCGCGCAAGCCGTCACGGACTTTTCGTCAGCACACACGAAAATGTCGCGATCGGGTAGAGTTCGCCTCGACCTACATCTCAAAAAAGCGGCGCCACCGTACGCGCGTTGGCGGATAAAACATGTGCACATGGCTGTCCCGATTCCGAACGTTTCGCGCGCACTTGTCGGCGGTTGCCGCGCTCGTCGCGCTGGGCTGGACGCCCGCCGCGCACGCAAGCTGGTGCGGCGACGGTCTCTGGCTCGACGCGATGGTCGCTTCGCATCACTTTCACCCGGACAAGGACTTCGAGCAATTCAATCCGGGCATCGGCGTGGAATGCTGGGTCACGCCGCAATGGGCGGTGACAGGCGGCTACTTTCGCAATTCGCTGTCGAAGCCGTCGTTCTACGGCGGCGGCGTGTGGGGACCGGACTTCCTTCACTGGAATTACATCAGGCTCGCAGTCATGGCCGGGCTCATCTCCGGCTACGACTACGGCAGCTACGGCCTCGGCCATAACCATACGGTCGGTCCGGTTGCCGCGCCGCTCATCATGCTGGAATACAAGCGCGTCGGCGCGAACATCATCCTGATTCCGCCGATCCCTTCGAGCGATCTTCCATTCACGCTTGGGTTCATGCTCAGAATGCGATTCTGAACATCGTGCGGGCTTTGTGGTTTGTGACGTACTCCCGAGCTCCAGACGACTGAACGAGAATCCAGCTAACGCCTTCGCGGCCGAGGCAAACCGGCGACGCTGTCAGGCGCGCCGCGCATGCGTTCATTACACCAGCGTTGGCGGCCCAACGATTGCTGAGGGGTGCGATGTGACGCATCGTGCACAGCAGACAAGAGAAAAGAATCAGCACGTAGACGAAAGAAAACGCCGCACGCATGGCTCAACGTCATAGGCCCGGCTTGGGCTCGCTACGCGATGTCGGCGTCACTCCGTGCCCGAGTCTCTCTGCGACCCCATCCATGAGCAAGCCAACCCAGATTCGCATGAAGCTCGACGAATATCGGCTGCAATGGCGCGTGCTGACCTTCTACGAGCGCTTCGAGCAGATCATCGCCCACATCCTGAGCGTCGTGATCTCGGTGATCATCGTCGTATCGCTGTGGCAGTTGATTCGGGCGGTCATAGCGCTGACGCTGTCGGGGGCGCTCGATCCGCTGGATCATGCGATCTTTCAGGCGGTTTTCGGCATGGTGATGACGTTGTTGATCGCGATGGAATTCAAGCATTCGATCACTCGCGTCATGTTAAGACGCGATCACATCGTGCAGGTCAAGACAGTGCTTCTCGTGGCGATGCTCGCGATAGCGCGCAAGTTCATCATCCTTGATCCAGCCACGGACCCGGGCCGCATTGCCGCACTGGCGGCCGCGCTGATCGCGCTCGGCAGCGTCTACTGGCTAATGCGGCAACGCGACGATCCCGTCGATGCGGCGATTGCAGAGCGCGCCGCGCGGGATCGCGAAAAGCGCGATTGATATTCTGTTGGCGTGCTGCCGATGCTTTCAGCGTCAATCTGGCAGCACGAACTCGGTACGCATGTCTTCGATCACCTTCTCGACGTGATGTACATAGTCCGCACCGAGGTCGTTGAGCGGCACGATGTTCCAGTTGCGGCCGGATGCGTCGGGCGGATGCCGCTCTGGCAGCGGTATGCGCACGCGCAAGGCTCCCGGCGCGTCAGCGGAGATTTTGGCCATGCGGCTTTGCAGTTCGTCGCGAATCTGCTCAGGGGTTCGAACGGTTTTCGGCATGGGTCTGCCTCCTTCGCTTGCACGTCTGGATCGTGACTGTTTGGGCGCAGACGTTGGACGCATGCACCGACGCCTCTTTGGAGTTTAGTCGCTAATTCGGATAGGCATCGACTGATGCAATGATCGTCCAGAAAAAGTGAGTGCATTCCTCCTCACAGCCCCGATTCTCGCTGTCTATTCCACGAATCCGGAATCTTCTTGAAGCGCACCTGCCTCACTGTCCCCGCGCCGCGTGCCGCAAGCACTCCAGCATCAACGTCGCAGCGGGCGTCAGCGGACTGTCCCTGCGCGTCACGATTCGCACCGACACGGCAGGCAACGGATCAACGATAGGAAAGATCGCGAGCCCTTCGCCGACCCATGGATGTTCCAGCAACGCGGCGGGCATCGCGGCGAGCGCATCCGAGCCACGCAACAACCCGTGCGCGATGATGAAGCTCGGACATTCGATCACGCGTTTGGGCACCATCAGACCGCGCTCGGCGTACGAATCGAGCAGCGCCTGCGTCGAACTTTCCGGCGACGGATTCAGCAGCCACTCCGCATCCGACAACTCCGCGAGCGACGTGCAGTGCCGCAACGGATGATCCGCGCGCCCGACGATCGCCGAGCGGCTCTCGTACAGCTCGATGTGATCGAACTCCGGCGCGAGATGTTCGGGCACGACGACCGCCACGACGAAGTCCAGCGAACCATCGCGCAGACGCGGCATCGCGACGCCCGGAAAGCCTTCGATGAAACTCACGCGCGCGTCCGGCATCTGCTTGCGAAACGCCCGATACGCCTGCGGCAATATCGATAGCGCGGCAGTCGGCGTGACGGCCGCGCTCACGCTGCCCGCGCCGGCGCCTTTCATCTGCGCGATGTCGTCTTCCGCGCGGCGCATTTCGCTGACGATCAGATGCGCCCGCACGCGCAACTGCTGCCCGAACGCCGTCAGTTGCACGCCGCGCGCGGTGCGCAACACGAGCGGTACGCCCAGATCCTGTTCCAGTTCCTTGATCGCCTTAGTCAGCGCCGCTTGCGACAAATGAAGGCTGCGCGCGGCCGCGCGAATGCTGCCTTGCTCGGCGGTCGTCAGGAAAGCGCGCAACTGATGATATTTCATGCTCATGGCCGACATCCTAGGGTTATCGCCGACAACTAATAGTCATCACGCAATAAATTTACCGTCTTTTGGTTTGCTTATCGGCTTTATATGCTTGGCACACATCGAATCGCATCGAGCAAGGAGCGTCATATGTTGTCAGTCGAGCCCGTCATCCCCGGCATTGCCGCCATCGCATCGGAATTCGTCGATGTGCGCCGGCGCATTCACGCGCATCCGGAACTTGCGTATGAGGAAACGCAAACCAGCGATCTCGTCGCGGGATTGCTCGCGCAATGGGGCTACGAAGTGCATCGCGGGCTGGGCAAGACGGGCGTCGTCGGCGTGTTGACGGAAGGCGAGGGCGGCAAGCGCATCGCACTGCGCGCCGACATGGACGCGTTGCCGATCGAGGAAGCCACCGGCCTGCCGTATTCCAGCAAACACGCGCGCACGATGCACGCATGCGGCCACGACGGCCACACCGCGATGCTTCTGTGCGCCGCGCGCCATCTCGCCGAAAGCCGCCAGTTCTCGGGCACGCTGATCGTGATTTTCCAGCCCGCCGAGGAAGGCGAGGCGGGCGCGCGCGCGATGATCGAAGACGGTCTCTTCGAAAAATTCCCGTGCGACGCCGTGTTCGGCCTGCACAACATGCCCGGCCTGCCCGCGGGCGACATGTTCTTCACGCCGGGTCCGGGCATGGCGTCGTCGGATCGGGTGAACATCACCGTGCGCGGCGTCGGCGGACATGGCGCGATGCCGCACGTCGCATGCGATCCGATGCCCGCGGTCGCATCGATCATGCTCGGTCTCAACAGCATCGTCGCGCGCGAAGTGGATGCGCAGAAATCCGCGGTCGTCACCGTCGGCAGCGTGCAGGCGGGCGAGGCGTGCAACGTGATCCCCGAGACCGCGCTGATGAAGCTCTCCGTGCGCGCGCTCGACGCGGGCGTGCGCAAGCAGCTTCAGGAGCGCATCACCGCGCTCGTGAACGCGCAGGCATTGGCGTTCGGCTGCACGGCCGACATCGACTACGAACTCGGCTATCCGGTGCTCGTGAATCACGCGGAACCGACCGCCTTCGCCACCGATGTCGCGACGAAAATGCTCGGCGCGCAACGCGTCGATCCGGCCGCGCGTCCGCTGATGGGCAGCGAAGACTTCGCCTTCATGCTCGAAGCGTGCCCCGGCACGTATGCGTGGATCGGCAACGGCATCGGCTCGAAGGGCGGCTGCATGGTGCACAACCCCGGCTACGATTTCAACGACGACATCCTCGCGATCGGCGCGAGCTACTGGGTGCGCCTGGCCGAAGCCTGGCTCGCCGACTGATCCTTCGGAATCCATCATGAACGCACCTACCTTTGCCAGCGCGCCCGCGAATCCTTCGATGCAAACCAGCCGCGCGGCGCGCACGCGGCTCGTTCTGGCGGCGGCGGTCGGCAACGCGCTCGAGTTTTACGACTTCATCGTCTATGCGTTCTTCGCGCTGACCATCGGCAAGCTGTTCTTTCCGGTGGACGATCCGGTCGGCCAGTTGCTGCTTGCGGTGGCGAGCTTCGGCGTCGGGTTCTTCACGCGGCCGATCGGCGGCTTGCTGATCGGCATGTACGCCGATCGCGCCGGCCGCAAGAAGGCGATGCTCCTCACGCTCGGGCTGATGGCGCTCGGCACCGCGATGATCGCCGTCGCGCCGACTTACGCGCAAGCGGGCATCGCCGCGCCGATCATTCTCGTGATCGCACGGCTGATTCAAGGCTTCTCGGCGGGCGGCGAAGTCGGCGCATCGACGACGCTGTTGCTCGAACAGGCGCCCGCGAACCGGCGCGGCTTCTATGCATCGTGGCAGTTCTCGAGCCAGGGACTCTCGGCGCTCGCCGGCGCGTTGACCGGCGTCGCGCTCACGGCGACGCTCACGACCGCGCAACTCGAAAGCTGGGGCTGGCGCGTGCCGTTCTTCATCGGCACGGCGATCGTGCCCGTCGGCTGGTGGCTGCGTCGCACGATGGAAGAAGCACCGCCGCAAAACGTCGCCGCCGCGCCCAAGGCACCGAAGATTCCGCTTGTCACCGTGCTGCGCGAACATGGCCGCGCGGTGCTCAACGGACTCGGCCTGACGATCGGCGGCACGTCGGCGCACTTCATCATCGTGTTCTATCTGTCGATCTACGGCGTGAAGACGCTCGGCCTGCCGAGCTGGACGTCGATGCTTTCGGGCTGCGTGTCGGGCGCGATTCTCTTTATCGTCGCGCCGATAGGTGGCTATCTGTCGGACCGCATCGGCCGCAACAAGCTCGCGCAGACGACGCGCATCCTGCTGATGCTCGCGATCTGGCCGGCCTTCGCGCTGCTGAACAAATCGCCGAACGCGACGACGCTGCTCGCGGTCGTCACCGTGCTCTCGATCGTGCATTCGCTCAACGTCGGTCCGACCGGCGCGATGCTCGGCGAGCTGTTCCCGCGTTCGGTGCGCGCGACGGGCGCGGCCATCGTCTACAGCATCGGCGTGGCGATCTTCGGCGGCTTCGCGCAGTTCTTCGTGACGTCGCTCATCGTCATTACGAAGAGCGTGATGGCGCCCGCGTGGTACGTGATCGGTTGCGGCGTGCTCTCCGTGATCGCGGTGGCGTGCATGCGCGAAAGGTCGCAGGAAATGCTCGACTGATCGTCAAATCTTGCGCTGCACGCGCGCCGGATGCGTATGCGAGGTGTATAACTCGACGTGTCCGGGTTTCTGAAAAGGCCGCCCGCGCGGCCTTTTTTACTGGATCCCACACTATGAAGAAAGCGCGATAAAGGGGACTTCCATGCGCAAGAAGCTACGCTCGCAAAGCTGGTTCGGCGGCAACGATAAAGACGCGTTCATCCATCGTTCGTGGATGAAGAACCAGGGCATACCTCACGATCAGTTCGATGGCCGGCCGGTCATCGGCATCTGCAATACATGGTCGGAACTCACGCCGTGCAACGCGCATTTTCGCGAGCTCGCGGAATACGTGAAGCGCGGCGTGCGCGAGGCAGGCGGCTTTCCGCTGGAGTTTCCGGTGATGTCGCTCGGCGAATCGAATCTGCGGCCAACAGCCATGTTGTTCCGCAATCTCGCGTCGATGGACGTCGAAGAATCCATACGCGGCAATCCGATCGATGGCGTCATTCTGCTCGTCGGCTGCGACAAGACCACGCCCGCCTTGCTGATGGGCGCGGCGTCGTGCAATCTGCCCGCGCTCGCGGTGTCGGGCGGACCGATGTTGAACGGCCGCTTTCGCGGCGGCACCATCGGCTCGGGCACGGGCGTCTGGCAGATGTCGGAGGAAGTGCGCGCGGGCACGATGACGCAGGAAGAATTCGTCGAAGCCGAATCGTGCATGAACCGGTCGCGCGGCCATTGCATGACGATGGGCACCGCATCCACGATGGCCTCGATGGTCGAATCGCTCGGCATGGGCTTGCCGCACAATGCCGCGATTCCCGCCGTCGATGCGCGCCGTCAGGTGCTCGCGCACATGGCCGGCCGACGCATCGTCGATATGGTCAAGGACGATCTCACGATGGACAAGATCCTCACGCGCGAAGCCTTCGAGAACGCGATCCGCACGAACGCGGCGATCGGCGGATCGACGAATGCGGTCGTGCATCTGATCGCGCTGGCGAAGCGTATCGGCGTGGAGCTCACGCTCGAAGACTGGGAACTCGGCAGCAAGGTGCCTTGCCTCGTGAATCTGCAGCCATCGGGCGAGTATCTGATGGAAGACTTCTATTACGCGGGCGGCTTGCCCGCGGTGTTGCGTCAGCTCGGCGAGCAAGGCTTGCTGCATCGCGATGCGCTCACGGTGAACGGCCGCACGATCTGGGACAACGTCAGCGACGCGCAGAACTACGACGAGAAGGTCATCACGCGGTTCGAGAAGCCATTCAAGCCGCACGCGGGCATCGCCGTGCTGAAGGGCAATCTCGCACCGAACGGCGCGGTCATCAAGCCATCGGCGGCGACGCAATCGTTGCTGAAGCATCGCGGGCGCGCGGTCGTATTCGAAAACGTCGAAGAGTTGCACGCGAAGGTCGACGACGATTCGCTCGATATCGACGAGCACTGCATCATGGTCCTGAAGGGCGCGGGGCCGAAGGGTTATCCCGGCTTCGCGGAAGTCGGGAACATGCCGCTGCCGAAAAAGGTGCTGCAAAAAGGCATCACCGATATGGTCCGCATCTCCGATGGCCGCATGAGCGGCACCGCCTACGGCGCGGTCGTGCTGCATGTGTCGCCGGAAGCGGCGGCGGGCGGTCCGCTCGCGCTCGTGCAGACCGGCGACATGATCGAACTGGACGTCGAAGCGCGGCGTCTGCATCTCGAAGTATCGGACGAAGAACTGGCGAAGCGCCGCGCCGCATGGCAGGCGCCCGAATTGCCGAAGCGCGGTTATTACCGCTTGTATGTCGAGCATGTCTTGCAGGCGGATCAGGGCGCGGACCTGGACTTTCTCGTCGGTTCGAGCGGCGCGCCCGTGCCGCGCGATTCGCATTGAGCGGAGGCAATCGATGACGAACCTGCAAACGCCGCCGCCCGGCATGTGGCCGGTGCTGTACGCCTATTTCGATGCGCTGAACCGCCTCGACCACGACGCCACGCGCAAGCAGATCGACGCGACCCTCGCGGCGGGCGCGCCGGCGATCGTCACGCTCGGTCTCGCGACGGAAGTGCATCGCCTGTCGGAAGACGAGAAGCGCACGATGATCGACGTATGCGCCGCGCATATCGCCGGTCGCGTGCCGCTCGCGGTCACGATCACCGGCGACAGCGTCGATGCACAAGTCGCGCTCGCAAGCCATGCGCTCGAACGCGGCGCGTCGTGGTTGATCCTTCAACCGCCGTCCAAACGCGGCGAGCCGGAAGCGTTCTACTACGACTTCTTCGCGTCGGTGCTCGAACGGACCGGCGCGAATGCGGGCATTCAGAACGCGCCGGAATATCTGGGCGTGGGTTTGTCGGCGGAATCGATTGCCGCGCTCGCTGCCGAGCGGCCGAACTTCCGTTTGCTGAAGGGCGAGGGCCCGGCTGTGACGATCCGCGCGACCATCGAACGATTGCGCGCGCTCGAACAGACGCTCGCGGTGTTCAACGGGCGCGGTGGCCAGGAACTCGTGGACAACTTGCGTGCGGGCTGCGATGGCCTGATCGTCGCGCCCGACGCGTTCGATCGTCAGGCCGCCATTTACGACGCGTTCGCCGAAGGCCGCGAGGACGATGCCGAATCGCTGTATGCGGAGACGCTGCCGGAAATCGTCTTCGTGATGCAGTCCCTGGAAACGCTCACCTGTTACGGCAAGCGCATCGCGGCGTGGCGCATGGGCTTTGACGTGCAGCACGATCGCGGCGCGCGTCCGACGCCGTTCGGCATCGAATGCGCGCGCCGTTTCGCGCAACGACTAGGGCCGACATCGCGCGTCTTGCGCCGATGAATCAGCGCGCCGCGTGCCGCGTGAAGCGCTGCTCGATCACGGATGTGCCCCATTGCGTGCCTTCGGCTTCATCGCTCAACGTGAATCCGAACGATTCGTACAAGTGGCGCGCGGCGTCCAGGCTCTTGAAGGTCCAGAGATACGTTTCGTCGTAGTGCGCGTCGACGAAGCTCATCGCGCGCGCCATCAATTGCCTGCCTATGCCGCTGCCCCGCAACGAATCGTCGACGATGAACCAGCGCAGATGCGCGACGCGCGTGGTGAGATCGCCATCGATCGCGAGCGAGCCGAGCGTGCGCTCGCCTTCCATCACGAGCCACAACGCGCGGCCTTCGACCGGCAGACTTTCCGCGAATGCGGCCAATTCCGTCGCGACCCTGCGCTCGAAGAACACGCCGAAGCCCGCGTGATGAGCGTAGAAACGCGCGTGCAGGCTCGCCACATCGCCGATGCAGCCGGGCCGGTATCCCTCGACGATGCGCGCGCTTTCCGTATGCGCGGCATGCGTCCTGTGATAGATCTTGTGTTCGTGACCGTGGGCGAGCGCATCGGCGTAGAGCGCGAGCGAGCGCACGAGCGTCTGCTGATCTTCGGGCACCATGCGGCGCAGCGCGTCGGAAACCTGATCGGTCGCGAACTTGTCGATCTTTCTGCGCAGCTTCTGTCCGTTCGCCGTGAGATACAGCTCGGACGAACGCGCGTCTTCGCTCGATGTCTGCCGCGTGACAAGCCCCGCCGCTTCGAGCCGCGCGATCTGCCGGCTGGCGTTGGATTTGTCGAGCCGCAGAATTTGCGCGATGTCGCGCGCCTGAATGCCGGGCGTCGCCCCGATCTCGATGATCGCGTGAACCGCCGAAGGCGCGAGTCCGCTGTCGGCCAGCGTGTTGCGCATGAAGCCCAGTTCGCGCACGAGCTTGCGCGAGAATTCGCGCAGTTCGAGAATGGTTTTGTCGCGCGATTGAACGGGTGTGTCGATGAAGTCCATGTCCTCTCCATCGGTTGCGAGGCGCAACCAAATGCCTCTAATTTAGTTGCGATCTGCAACTTTCGCAAGAAAAATCGCGCTCCCGAAAAGCCTCACCTTTAGCCGCGATGGCGCGCCAATTCGCTCGCGCGCCGCGGTTCCGCCACGCGCAGCAACACGATTGCGATGCCGCCCCACGCGAACTCGCGCACGCGCCGCGCACGATACAGACGGGGATGCTTAGGTAAGCGAACGAATGGACATTGAAATGCGAGCGAAAGCAATGTGTAGTGCGAGACGCGGCAAATATTCGCGGACAAAAAAAACCCGGCTCATGAGCCGGGTCGAAGGAGGTCGGGCGCGATTCCGAGGTCACGCCCGACCGCGTGGCACTCTGCTGGACGCCGCTGCGTGGGGACACGCGTGCGCGGCGCTCGACCGTGAGCCGTCGGGATGAAGCTCCACATGGAGCTGCACGAGCCAGGCGCCGGGACACGTTCCGTCGATGACGAATCTGTCGCTGGTCCAGGCGATGCGCCTTGCGGCTCTGGCCGCATCGAATTCGAGCTTGGCGATGCGTCGCACGATGAAGACGATGCCTGCCGCGCTCCCGAGCGTCGCGAGACGCATCGTCGTGGTTTCGAGCGCATGCACATGGCCCGTGCAACCGCAGACCGCGAGCCACGCCGCATCCGATGCCGCGACGCACAATGCGATCAGCACGGCGTTCGCACGCAGGGAAACGATAGTGGACGCTCGCATCGGCATCTCCGGGGCCGCACGGCCGCGAATCGGCGCGCTCGACGTATAGTGCGTGGACAAACCTTATGCGATGCTTAAGCCGCCGGCGCCGCAAGGCGTTATCGGGGACATAATGTGCGGCTGCGCGCAAAGCTTAAGTGGCGCTTAAGCATGCAAGCCGGACAATCGGCGGCGACCTGTTGAGCCTGGAGAAAGTGCATGCGCCTGTTATTGGTGGAGGACGACGAGATGATCGCGGAGACCGTGCTCGCCGCGTTGCGCCGCGCCGGTTACACGGTGGATTGGGCGCAGGACGGACGGGCCGCGGAGCTGTCGCTCGGCAACGGCGTGTACGACCTCGTGCTGCTGGACCTGAACCTGCCCAAGCGCGACGGCCTCGACGTGCTCGCCACGTATCGCAAGAACGGCGGCGACGCGCCCGTGATGATCCTGACCGCGCGCGATGCCGTCGATGACCGCATCCGCGGCCTCGACGCCGGCGCGGACGACTATCTGATGAAGCCCTTCGATCTCGACGAGCTCGCGGCTCGCGTCCGCGCATTGTTGAGACGCCGCACCGGGCACAAGCATCCGGTGTACTCGCATGGCGAGCTGACGCTCAATCCGGCCGCACACGAGGCGACCAAGGGCGGCGTCGCGCTCAATCTCGTGCCGCGCGAGTTCGCGCTGCTGCAGGCGCTGATCGAAGAGCCGTCGCGCGTATTTCGCCGCCCCGAGCTCGAAGAAAAACTGTACGGCTGGGGCGAGGAAGTCGGCAGCAACGCGATCGAAGTCCACGTTCACAGCTTGCGGCGCAAGATCGGCGCGGATGAGATCGTGACGGTGCGCGGCGTCGGTTATCGATTGAAGAGGATCGGATGACAACGATCCGCCGATGGCTGCTCGGCTGGCTCATCTGCAGCCTTGGCATCGCGTGCCTGATTGCGGGCGTCGGCATATTCGACGCCGCGCGCCTCGAAGCCGGCGAACTCTTCGACTACGAACTGCGCACCGTCGCGCTCTCGCTGCCGCATAACATCACCGCCGACGACGTTGCAGAGGGCCGCAATCCCGAACTGCACGGCATCGCGGACGACCGGCTCGTCATCGACATCTGGGATCGGACGGGCCGCCTCATCTATCACTCGCCGCGCGAGCCCGCCTTGCCGCGTTTCGGCGACGGTTTCGAATCGGCGGAGCGGGAAGGGTATCGCTGGCGCGCGTTCGGCGTCGCGCAGCCGGATCGCTTCGTGCAGGTCGCGCAGCCTTATTTCATCCGCGACGATCTCGCCATGGCGCTCGCATTGCGCACGATCTGGCCGCTCGCATTGCTGATTCCGGTGATCGTCGTGATCGTGCTTCTCGTCGTCGCGCGCGGGCTTTCGCCGGTGCGCTGGCTGTCGCAATCGCTCGTCGCGCGCTCGCCGGAATCGCTCGAGCCCGTCGTCTTCCACAAGCCGATGCCCGACGAGCTGCGTCCTCTCGTCGATGCGTTGAATGGCCTGCTCGCGCGTCTCTCGGAGGCATCGCAGGCGCAGCGCACGTTCGTCGCCGATGCCGCGCACGAACTGCGCACGCCGCTCACCGCGCTCAAGCTGCAAATCCAGGGCGCAATCGGCGATGGCTCGCTTCAGGTCGATGCCGCGACGCTCGCGAAGATCGACGGCCGGTTGAATCGCCTCATCCATCTCGCGCAGCAGCTGCTCAGCATGGCGCGCGAAGACGCCGCGCGCGAAGCGGCCATCGCGCCGATGAGCCTGCGCACGCTCTGCGAACTCCGCGTGAGCGATTTCTCGTTGCTGGCCGAAGCACGATCGATCGACCTCGGCCTGGAACTCGAACATGCGCTGGACGATCACGATCCGTTCACGATCATGGGCGACACGCACGCGCTCGCCGTCCTCGTGAACAACCTGCTCGATAACGCGATCCGTCACACGCCGCACGGTGGGCGCGTCGACGTGACCTTGCGGCGCCAAGCGGATGGCATCGCGCTCACCGTGCTGGACTCCGGCCCCGGCATTCCGCCGGACGAGATCGATCGCGTATGCGACCGCTTTTATCGTTGCGTCGGGACGTCGGGACACGGCAGCGGGCTCGGTCTCGCGATCGCGCTGCGCGTCGCGCAACGGCATCACGCGACGCTCGACGTCAGGAACCGCGATGACGCGAGCGGTCTGATCGTCGCGGTGCGCGGCTTGTGTCCGGTTGCGTCGGCGGCGCGCGCGAAGGATGTCGTCAGCGGAATGCATGCCTGAATGAAACCGCAAGAAGCGGGGCGTCGTGCGCTCGCCGCGCGGCGAAGCTGCTCGTTTCATCTTTCATGGCGGTCTGTCATGAAGACACTCGTTCTTCTATGCGCTTGTCTCGCGTGGACCGGCGCCGCGCTTGCAACGGACGCAGCGGAAGCGCCCGTTGCGGCTTCGTCCGCCGCACCGGAACCGAAGACCTTGAAGGAACGTCTCGGCGACAAGGCCAGCGACGATCAACGCGTGGACAATTGCAACGTCCCGGCGGACCGGCGCGGCACGAAAGTTCGTCCCGACAAGTGCATGCCTTGAAGCACGCGATTGTGTTACCTTTGACGTGGTGAACCATTTGGTACAAATTCAGGAGCCCGCCTTGTCATCCACTCAAGCATCGTCCGTCCTGCGCCTCGGCATTCTCGGTGGCGCGAACATCGCCAGACAATTCACGCGTGACGTGAGACCGAGCGAGCGCGTGCGCGTCGTCGCGGTCGCGAGCCGCAGCGACGAGAATGCGCAAGCCTTCGCGCAAGCAAACGGCATCGAAAAATGGTTCGGCAGCTACGACGCGCTGCTTGCGAGCCCGGACATCGACGCGGTTTACATTCCGCTGCCGAACAGCCTGCATGCCGAATGGGCGATCAAGGCCGCGGATCACGGCAAGCACATCCTGTGCGAGAAGCCGCTCGCGCTGGATCGCGACGAAGCCGCGCGCATGTTCGAGGCCGCCGATCGCAATGGCGTGCTGCTGCTCGAAGCGTTCCCATACTATTTCCAGCCGCAGACCGCGACGATGATGGCGCTAATCGGCGAAGGCGCGATCGGCGACGTGCGCGCGATTCAGGCGAACTTCGGCTTCACCGTCGGCAATCCCGGCGCAAACATCCGCATGAAGCCCGAGCTCGGCGGCGGCGCGCTGCTCGATGCGGGGAGTTATCCGCTGAGCCTCATTCGTCTCGTGATGGGCAGCGCGCCGCAACGCGTCGATGCAATCGCGACATGGGCCGACAGCAACGTCGACATCAGCCTCATGGCGACGCTCATCTACGCCGATGGCCGCCGCGCGCAAGTCTCGTGCTCGATGGATGCGGCGAATCATCGGCACGCGACGATCATCGGCACGCAGGGCACGATCGACACCGAATATCTGAATCACACGAGCGCGCAGACGGCGGGCGATCAATACGGCTATCTGCCGAGCCAGATGCGCTTGCGTCGCGGCATTCCGAATTCGGTGCCGTTCGAGACGGTCGAGTCGGACACCGGAAGCGGCTTCTTCTTCGCGGCGGAAAGCTTCGCGCGCATGGTCGCAACGCACGGTGCCGCCGCCATCGAGTACTACGCGCAAGTGAGTCTCGACAATGCCGCGACGCTCGCCGCGATCATCGCAAGCGCGCGCAGCGGCAAGCCCGTCACGCTGTGATTCGCGCGCGAGCGCATCTCGTCAACGCCTGACGATCACCACTTCCATGTATTCGCTCGGCACGACGAGCGAAGACGGTCCCGCAACATTGCAGCGTTCGAGCAGGCCGCCGATCTCGCGTTCGAGATCGGCCTGCTTCGCTGCATCGAGCGCCGCGAACGCGCGATGCACGGGCCCGTAGAAATCGCGGAACACCTGTATCCAGTGCGCCGGCGATTCATAGCGCATGTTGAAGTACTTGCGTACGCAACGAATATCGGCTGCCTCGGCGCCGAAGAGCGCGACGAGATGCGGCTCGGTGCCCCAAAGCGCGGGCGATTGCAGCCCCGCGGGCGGCGGCACGTAAGCGCCGATGATCTTGAACAACTGGCCGATGAAACCCTCGGGCGTCCAGTTCGCCATGCCGATGCGTCCGCCGCTCTTCGCCACGCGCAGCATTTCGCTCGCCGAGCGCCTGTGATCCGGCGTGAACATCGCGCCGAATGTCGACAGCACCACATCGAAGCTGCCGTCGTCGAAGGGCAGGTTCTCGGCATCGGCGACCTCGAAGTCGATCGCGAGTCCTTCGGCTTGCGCGCGCGCACGGCCTTTTTCGAGCAGCGCCGGAACGTAATCGGTCGATGTCACGCGGGCAAAACGTCGCGCGGCGGCGAGCGTCGCATTGCCGTTGCCGGCGGCCATATCGAGCACGCGCTCGCCGGCGCGCACATCGATCGATTCGGCAAGCATCTCGCCGACGATCTGCAATGTCGTGCCGATCACCGCGAAGTCGCCACTCGCCCAGGTGGCTTGCTGGCGGGCCTTGATCGCGGCGAAATCGGGTTGCTGTGATTTGGCCGGCTCGTCGCAGACCGCGGATGTATTCAACGCATGCATGGTTCGTTCTCCAGTTCCGGATGATGTGTCGAGCGTCGCCCTGATAGCGGGCAGATGCAGTATCCCGTTACCATCGCTTCGACGCCTGTCCGCAAGTCGCCGCGAATTGTCCGTTCGTCCGCTTTGCGATGCTTACGATCACCGGGAGACGCCATGAGTCTCGACATCCTGTCCGACGTGCTGCGCACCGTGCGCTTGCGCGGCGCGCTGTTCTTTCACGTGAGCGGCAATCGAAGCTGGGCGGCCGAAGCGCCGCCCGCGCGCGACATCGCGAGCATCGTCATGCCGGATTGCGAGCATGTGATGGAGTATCACGTCGTGACGCACGGCAACTGCTGGGGCGCGCTCGTCGGCGAAGCGCCGGTGCGTCTTGCGAGCGGCGACATCATCGTGTTTCCGCACGGCGACGCGCATGTGATTTCGAGCGCGCCGGGCATTCGCGCCGAAGCGGATATCGATCCGTTCTCGATGAAGATCGATCAGCTGCCCTTCACGCTGACCTACGACGCGGTCGAGGCGCGCAACAATCGACGCCCCGACGACGCGTATGAAACGATGCTCGTATGCGGCTTTCTCGGCTGCGATCTGCGTCCGTTCAATCCGCTGATCGCGACGTTGCCGCGCCTCTTGCATCTGAAGGAATCGGGCGCGCAGGGCTGGATTAATCACTTCATGCAGCAGGCCGTCGTCGAATCGCGTCACAAGCGGCCGGGCGGCGAAGCGATGCTCGAACGCATGAGCGAGATGATGTTCGTCGATGCCGTGCGCCGTTACGTCGATGTACTGCCCGATGAAAGCCGCGGCTGGCTCGCGGGCCTGCGCGACCGATTCGTCGGGCGCGCACTCGCCGTCATGCACGATGCGCCCGCGCACGAGTGGACCGTCGAAGAACTGGGCGAGCGCGTGGGCCTCTCGCGTTCGGCGTTGCACGAGCGCTTCAGCGAGATCATCGGCTTGCCGCCGATGCAGTACCTCGTCAACTGGCGCATGCAGGTCGCGGCCGGACTGCTGCGCAACACGAACGCGACGATCGCAGCGGTCGCGCAGGACGTCGGCTATGCATCCGAAGCGGCGTTCATTCGTGCGTTCAAGCGCCTCGTCGGCAAGCCGCCCGCGACGTGGCGCCGGGAGAAAACGCGCGTGGAAGCCGAGGCGCAAGCACATTGATTGACGCCGGGCGATTCTCTGACTAGAGTCAGAGATATGAACCCGACCGACATCAGCCAGATTCGCAGCTTCAATCGCACCGTTGCCGAGGGCATCGGCGCGCTCAACGAGCATTTTCTCGGGCGCGGCCGTCCGATGGGCGAATCACGGCTCATCTGGGAAATCGGTGCGCAGGGCGTCGATCTTCGCGTGTTGCGCGAGCGTCTCGGTCTCGATTCGGGTTACGTGAGCCGCACGCTCGCCGCGCTGCAGCGACAAGGTCTCGTCGCGGTCGAGTCTCGTCCCGATGACCGCCGCGTGCGCCGCGCGAGCCTCACCGATGCGGGCTGCGCCGAACGTGAAGAACTCGAAAGGTTATCGGACGCGGTCGCGGGGGGCATGCTCGCGCCGTTGAACGATGCGCAGCGCAAGCGGCTGATCGCGGCGATGGCCGAAGTCGAGCGCTTGCTGCAACCTTCGCTGATGCGCTTCGCGATCGAAGACCCGACGAGCGAGGATGCGCAATGGTGCATCGACCAATACTTCGCGGAGTTGAACGCGCGCTTCGAAGCGGGCTTCGATCCGTCCGTCAGCCTGTCCGCCGATTCGCGCGAATTGACGGCGCCGCAGGGCGCGCTGATCGTTGCGAGGCTGCGCGGCGCGGCGATAGGCTGCGTCGCGCTCAAGTTCCACGGCGCGTCGCCGGCCGAGTTGAAGCGCATGTGGGTGAGCGCCGGCGCGCGCGGACTCGGCGTCGGACGTCGGCTGCTCGAAGAGGCCGAACGGCTCGCGTCGAAGAACGGAGCGAAAGCCGTGCGTCTGGAGACGAACAAGGCGCTCGGGGAAGCGATCGGCCTGTATCGGCGATCCGGCTATGTCGAGGTCGCGCCGTTCAGCGACGAGGCTTACGCGCATCACTGGTTCGAGAAGAGTTTGCGTTGACGCCTCCCGTCAGCGCGATGACGAGATCGAGAAACGCGCGCGTCTTCGCCGGCGGATGATGCCGCGACGGATAAAACGCATACAGCGGAAAGCGCTCGTCGGGCCAGTCGGGGAAGAGGTCGATGAGCTTGGCATCGGCGATCAGATGTTCGTGACCCAGCAGCAGAATCTGCGCGACGCCATAGCCTGAGAGCAGCGTGCTCAGCATCGTGCCGGGATCGTTGAGCGTGAGACGGCCGTGCGTTTCCACCGTGATGCGCTTCTTCTTGCGATGAAACTCCCACGCGAACGGCCGTCCCGTTTCGGGATCGCGAAACTCGATGCACGTATGCGTGCCGTCTGCGAGCGCCTGCGGGGTAGCGGGCGTGCCGCATCGCTTGATATACGACGGCGCGGCGACGGTCCGCACCGGCGTATCGAGCAGCTTGCGCGCGACGAGACTCGAATCGCGCGGCTCGCCGAAGCGCACGGCGAGATCGAAACCATCCGCGATCATGTCGCCGAGACGGTCGCTCGTGATGAGTTCGAGTTGCAGATCGGGATGCGCCTTCAGAAACGCGTCGAGCTTCGGGCCGAGCAGAAGCCGCGAGAAGATCGGATCGACGTTCACGCGCAAGCGGCCGCGCACCGCCGTCGCCCCTTCGGATGCCGTGGCCGCCGCTTCCTCCAGTCCCGCGAGATGCGGCATGACGTGCTCGAAGAAGCGCCGGCCATCGTCGGTGAGCGAAACGCTGCGCGTCGTGCGATCGAAAAGACGAATCTTCAGACGCGCTTCGAGACGCGCGATCGCGCGGCTCACGCCGGGTTGCGACATGCCGAGCCGATCGCTCGCCGCGGCGAACGTGCCTGCATCGACGATCGCAGCGAACACGCTGATGCCGTTGAGGATGCGTTCGTTGAAGCCGGCCATTCATGCCTCCGCGTCATGGATGAGAAGGCATTCATGTTATCGCGTCACGCAAAAAAACGGGCCCCGAAGGGCCCGGAAGATCACTCCAACACGGTCAACTCATGCGTGGTGCGCTTTCGCGACCTTGTCCACGGAGATCGAATCGGCGCGCAGGCGCTCGTATTCTTGCTGGCTCATCGGCACGGCGTCCTTCTTGCCGAGATCGCTCAGGCGGATGCGATACGTCTCACGCGCCGAGTAAGCCGCGATCGCCGCGATGATCGTCACGCCGAAGGCAATGGCGCCGACCGTCAGCGGAATGTTGTCCGACCCCGGCGGCGCAACGGCCGCGAAGAGTGCGGGCAACAGCGCGGTGATCGTCGTGCCGATGTTCTGCGAGATCGCCATCGCCGAAACGCGCGAACGGGTCGGGAAGAGTTCCGGATAGAAGCTCGGGAAGATCGCGTTATAGCCTTGATACACGACACCCCACATCAGCAGCGACATCAGGAACGCGAGCGGCACGCTATGGATGCTGATCGCGTAGAGATACGCGAAGGCCAGCAGACCGGAGATGAGCGAGCCGCCGATCATCATCGGGCGACGGCCGATCTTGTCCGACAGATTGCCGACGAACGGAATCACCAGCACCGCGACGATGTTGCCGACGACCGGAATCCACAGATACACGCTCTTGTGGAAGCCGATGCCGTAGGAAGACTGCACCGCATACGCCGCACCGAAGATCGTCGCGACCACGGGAATCACGTTCATCAGCGCCATGCAGACGACGCGGATCATGTCGGGCGTGCTGTTGGCGAACGCTTCCTTGATCGGCGACTTCGGCACACCGCCATGCGATTCCTCGGACGTGAACGCGGGCGTTTCATGCACTTCCTTACGGATGATGTAGCCCGCGACCAGCACGAAGGCCGACAGCAGGAACGGCACACGCCAGCCCCACGAGTTGAACATGTCTTCCGGCATGAACGTGGCGAGCGGCAGGAACACGGCGGCCGCGAGAATCTGGCCGGCCTGCACGCCTTGCAGCGTGAAGCTCGCGTAGTAGCCGCGTCGGCCGAACGGCGCGTGCTCGAGAATCATCGAGCTCGCACCGGAGATTTCACCGGCCACCGCGAAGCCTTGAAGCAGGCGCAACACGACGAGCAGCGCGGGCGCGGCCATGCCGATCTGGTGATACGTCGGCAGCAGGCCGACAGCCATCGTCGAGATACCCATCAGGAACATGCAGACGAGCAGCACGTTCTTGCGGCCGTGCGTATCGCCCAGATGACCGAGCACGAATGCGCCGATGGGACGCGCCACGTAGCCGACGCCGTAGGTCGCGAGCGACGCGATGATCGCCACCTTCGGATTGCCCGACGGGAAGAACAACTGCGGGAAAATGAGTGCAGCAGCCTGGGCGTAAATGAAGAAGTCGTAATACTCCAGCGCCGAGCCGATCCAGCCGCTCGCGGTCGCTTTTTTCGCCTGGCGGCCGCCGTGCGCGTCTTCCTTAGGGCTAGCCATAGAGATGTCTCCGAACAATGGGTTTATGGAGTTGAGCCTGGAATCTGGCCGAGCGGCGGAGCGTTTTGGTTTGTCGCAATACGCGCGCTCTGAAAGTGATTGGAGAATAAAAGCGCAACCCCTTTCGATCAACGATTTATGATAAATTTTGCGCGATTATCGCACGCGCGTGTCCGATAATCGATCACTTTGGGGGTTAGCACTAGCAATTGACTTTGATGGAGCGCCGAAACATCGGCCCATCCATAACTAAACAAGCATACAAGCATGACTAAACCGGAACTCGACAAGCGCGACTGGATCGCCGGACTGGAGAAGGGACTGGCGATCCTCGAAGCCTTCGACGATCAGCACGCGCGCATGACGCCGACGCAAGCCGCGGCGCGCACCGGCCTCACGCGCACGGCGGCGCGGCGTTATCTGCTGACGCTTGCGCATCTCGGTTACGTGCAGACCGACGGCAAGCTCTTCAATCTCACGCCGCGCGTGCTGCGCATGGGCTGGTCGTATTTCGAGTCGGCGCGGCTGCCGCGCATCGTGCAGCCTTATCTGCAGCAATTGAGCGCGCTGATTCACGAGTCGGTGTATGTCAGCGTGCTCGATGACTGGGACCTCGTGATCATCGCGCGCAATGGTTCGACGCGCGTGATGACGACCGGCTTCGTGCTCGGCGCGCGCGTGCCGGCCGCGCTGATGTCGGGCGGCATCGCAATGCTCGCGTATATGGACGAGGCATCGGTGCGCGGCTGGCTCGAAGCGACCGAGTTCAAGCCCTTCACGCCGCTCACGATCACGAACAAGGAAAAGCTATACGAGAAGATCAGGCAGGCGCGCGTGGATGGCTACGTCGCGATCGAGCAGCAATTGCAGATGGGCGTGCGCGGCATCGCGGTGCCGATGAAGAACCGGCACGGCGAAGTGGTCGCGGCGTTGTCGGCGAACATGCCGATCGGAAAGGAAACCGCCGAGGCAGCGCTTGCCCGCGTGCTGCCGCCGTTGCAGGAGACGGCGTTGTCGATGTTGAACGTGATCTGACCGCGGCGAGATCGCGCAAAGGTGAGGGTTTTCGGGAATGCGTGTCGAATGGCGCTCGCAGCCCTTGTTTAAAGGTAATTTCTGAATCGCCTATGACGTAAAGGTGAGCGTTTTCGGGATCAGACCGCATCATCCTCACTTTTACCTAATTCCCCAGCTCCACATTCCCCCCACGGTTGCAGCGACCAGCGTTCGCAACGCCAAGCGGATATCGACACAAGGAAAGGGGAATCGACATGACTCAGTTCGACGCGAAACGGCTTCTCAGTCTGTCGGCAGCAACGGTCGCCACCGCGCTTTCACTCGGAGTCGGCTCAGCGCCGGTTTATGCGCAGACATCGCCGGTCAACATGCGCGTTGCACGACCAACTGAGCTCTGACACGATGACGCTCACGACGCGCCCGTGAAGATCGGGCCTTGCCCGCCCGGCACGAATGCGCGATGCGCGCTATCGCCGTTCGCGCCCGACGCGGGCGCCGGATCGCGCAACGTCACCGCCGTTTCGGGCGTGATCGGCACGCTCGGTTGCGCGAGCAGTTCGGTCTTGCGCATCGAGCCCGCCGACGTCCCGAAGTAATACCCGATGATGCTGATCCACGCGGTCCCGAGCGCGCCGACCACGACGTTCACGAGATCGCGATTCGCCTCGGGCAACGCGCGCAACGCCATCAGCAGCAGAATGCCGAAGAAGCCGCCGGTCACGGCCATCGCGAGGAACTTGGGCACCCAGTCCCTGTTCGCGATGCCCATTGCGCGCGCATCGGCGCGGTCGCCCGCCGAGATGCGCGCCATGTCCGCTTCGAACGACAGACGCGCCTGCGCCGCCGCCACCACGAGTTGTTGCAACTGCAACGAGTTCGCGTTTTCGGCCTGGCTGATCTTGTCGAGCGCGGCGGGATCGTTGAGCGCGGTCGCGACGATATCCGGATCGTTAGGCGTCCCGAGCGCATGGGAGATGATCGCGGCCGCCGTGCTGACGCCAAGCCCGACGGGCCCGCCGATGAGACCCGCGAGAAGAGGCGCCTTCGCGCCGATGGTTGCCGCCACTTTCGACCAGTCCATCATGCTGCTCCCAAAAGAAGATTCGTCGCCATGCGCTCGGTCCAGCCGCGGCTGAACGTCGGCCATGCGTGCAGGCCCTTCAGATAACGCAATCGATACGCAATGAAGCGCAGGACGAAGCGCATCGGATCGGCGGCTTTCACGGCATCGACGGTATCGGGGCCGAACTTGCCGTCTTCCTTTGCGCCCGATGCCTTCTGCATCCACAGCACGACGAGCCCGCCGTTGTAGTTGGCATCGAAGATCTGGAACGCGACGCGCGGATCGAATTCGTCGAGATGCAGCGGGTCCCAGTACTTCTGCTTCGCGATGCGCTTCGCGAGATCGAGCGGCAAGTCCTTCATCGCGCCCGCATAGCCATAGCCGCGTGCGACGCGCGCCGTCACGCCCCACATCGTTTCGCCGCCCGGGTCCGCCGGATGGAATGAGTAGCCGCCTTCGCTGCCGATCAGCGCTTCGAAGGCGTCGTCGAAGCTGTTCATGTCGATCTCCTTGGCGCCTGCGCGTGCCGCCGGAACCATCGTCGCGGCGCCGGAAGAAACGGGCCGGCGCGCGAGGCGTCGGCCCGGTCGCGTCAAACAGTGGCAGGCAGTCATGACGCGACGGCAGGCCTTATGCATCCGCCATGCCAGTCGCTGCATCGCGCGTGCGAAAGCCTTGTGTGGCAAGGCGCACAGAACGGGAGTAGCAGGCGCGCGGAGATGCGAACTGTCGTGCCAAGGCCAACGCTTTTTCGGCGCCGCTGTGCGGCTCGCGCAGACATCGCACGCTCATTCGACGCTCATTGTCCGCGCCTACGATGCAAGGCATCCGGGCGGCGCGGTCCTGATCGAAACCATCGCACTGCCTTTCATTGACGACGTTTCATCGAAGGAGAAATGCCATGCGCCACTATCCATCGGACAGTCCTCGCGCGGCCGCGCGCATCGTCGTGATGTCGCTGATCGCGGACGGGCATATCGGCAGCGCGGAAATCGAAGCGCTCGAACGGCGCGGCTTCTATGCGCGGCTCGGGCTTCATGCGGGCGAGTTGCACGACGTCGTGCGCGAGGTTTGCGAGGATCTCACGCGATGCTCGTATCTCACATGGGACGACGTGTGCCGCGTCGACCCGCATGTCGTGCATCAGCTCGCGCAGGACGTATCCGACGAGCGCGTGCGACGCGATGTGCTCACGCTGTGCGAATCGGCGGTGGTCGCGGATGGCGTCATGAGTTGCACGGAAGCCGCCGTGATCGATGCAGTGAAGCGCGCGTGGCGCATGCACTGAACCGCGCGAAACTCAACCGGAGACGACATCATGCAACAACACGTTCTCGTCGCAGTGGGACCGGATGGCAGCCATGCGGCGCTTGCGCTCGGCATCGCGCGGGCCCGCGAATGCAACGCGCGCCTCACGGCGCTTCATGTCGTGGACCGCGCGCCGTTCTGGGCGATATCGTCCGCGCAATACGACTTCGGCGTGGCGCTCGCGCAGGTCGACGACCTCGCGCGCGAAGTCGAGAAGCGCACGCTTCAGGCGATACGCGCGTCGAGCATCAACGGCATGTGCGTGACGATGGACCTGCCGGGCGGCACGACGCTCGCGCGCACGATCGCGCAGGCGGCGCGCGAGTTCGACGCGGATCTCATCGTGATAGGCCGCACGAAAGCCACGCACTGGCGTTTCTGGGAAGAACGCGTGGCCGATGCCGTGAGCCGCCACAGCAATCGCCGCGTGCTGATCGCATCGAACCGCGCGGGTAATGAAGCGAGCGTTGAAACAAAAGCGACACCGTTACGCTTTACCATCGTCGATTCGACGCAGCGCACAACCCCATCATTCAGTTCGAGAGGAAGCTCGCCATGCCGGATCGCATCATCAAACCGTCCCGACGCACCTTGCTGAAGGGCCTCGTTTCCGGCACGGGCCTCGCCCTGACAGGCGCGGGTCTCGCCGATGCCCTCGCGCAAGGCGTCGCGCCCGCCGTCGTCACCGCCGACAAGTTGCGTCCGCAACTACCCAGCGGCGTGATGAGCGGCGACGTCACCGCGACGAGCGGCATCGTCTGGAGCCGCACGGACCGGCCCGCGCGCATGATCGTCGAGTATTCGACGAGCGAAAGCTTCAGGACGATTCAACGGCGCATCGGACCGGCCGCGCTCGAAAGCAGTGGTTTCACGGCGCGCGTCGATCTGACCGGCCTGCCGCCCGGCGCCGATGTGTTCTATCGCGTGCGCTTCGCCGATCTCGTCGATGGCAAAGCCTACAGCGAGCCGGTGACGGGACGTCTGCGCACGGCATCGATCGAAGCGGAGAAGCCGATCTGCTTCGTATTTTCCGGCGATGAAGCGGGGCAGGGCTGGGGCATCAACGAGCGCTTCGGCGGCTATCGCATCTATGAAGCGATGCGTCGCGAAGCGCCGGATTTCTTCATCCATCAGGGCGATCAGATCTATGCGGACAGCGTGATCGAACCGGAAGTGAAGCTGCCCGACGGCACGATGTGGACGAACATCGTGACCGAAGGGAAGTCGCATGTCGCGCAGACGCTCGACGACTATCGCGCGGCGTTCGCCTATAACCAGCTCGATAAAAACAAGCGCCGCTTCGCAGCCGAAGTGCCGTTCCTCGTGCAATGGGACGATCACGAAGTGCGCAACAACTGGTATCCGGGACAAGTGATCGGCGAAGCGGAGAAGCGTTATCAGACGCGTTCGATCAACCTGCTCGAAGCGCGCGCGAAGCAGGCGATGTTCGAGTACAACCCGTATCGCATCAATCAGCTCGATCCGGAACAGGTGTATCGCGGCTTTCAGTTCGGGCCGCTGCTCGATGTGTTCATGCTCGACGAGCGTTCGTATCGCGGCGCGAACTCGCCGAACACGCAAACGCGTCTCGACGCGGATTCGGCATTTCTCGGCTCGCAGCAGACCGCGTGGCTGAAGGCATCGCTCAAGGCATCGCGCGCGACGTGGAAGGTGATTGCGAGCGACATGCCGATCTCGCTCGTCGTGCCCGATGCGAACCCCGATGTGCCCAAAGGCACCTTCGAGGCATGGGCCAACGCGGACAACGGCGCGCCGTCCGGCCGCGAACTGGAGCTTGCCGACATCCTGCGCTTCATTAAGCAGGAAGACATCAGGAACGTCGTGTGGATTACGGCGGACGTGCACTACGCGCAGGCGACGCACTACGATCCGTCGCGCGCGAAGTTCACGGAGTTCAAGCCGTTCTGGGAATTCGTCGGCGGGCCGATCAACGCGGGCACGTTCGGCCCGAACGATCTCGACATGACGTTCGGTCCCGAACTGCGCTATGTCAGCGTGCCGAAGGACAATCCGCAGAACCGTTCGCCCGCGGCCATGCAGCAGTTCTATGGCCGCGCGAAGATCGATCCCGCGAGCCGCGCGCTGACGGTCTCGCTGCACGACCTCAACGGCAAGTCGCTGTACGAAGTGAAGCTCGACGTCGAGGCGTGAGCGTCGCTTAAGCGGCGAGCTTCGCGGCCAGCTCGGCGACGTGCTTGCCCTGATAACGCGCGATATCGAGTTC
Organism: Caballeronia zhejiangensis; assembly: GCF_000698575.1. Classification (GTDB taxonomy): domain Bacteria; phylum Pseudomonadota; class Gammaproteobacteria; order Burkholderiales; family Burkholderiaceae; genus Caballeronia; species Caballeronia zhejiangensis. Next base: position 84,587 of record NZ_JFHD01000013.1, on the reverse strand, counting down.
GTTCTGCGATGGCTGACGGCTGCCGTCGGACGAAGCGAGCGTCGTCGCGCCGTAGGGCGTGCCGCCGGACACCTCGCTCATGTTCGTGAGTCCCGCGCACGCATACGGCACGCCGACGATCACCATGCCGTGATGCAGCAGCGTCGTATGGAACGATGTGATCGTGGTTTCCTGTCCGCCGTGTTGCGAAGCCGTCGATGAAAACACGCTGCCGATCTTGCCGACGAGCGCGCCTTTCACCCAGAGCCCGCCCGTCTGATCGAGAAACGTGCGCATCTGGCCGGCCATGTTGCCGAAGCGCGTCGGCGTGCCGAAGATGATCGCGTCGTAGTCGGCGAGTTCGTCGACGGTCGCGACCGGCGCCTGCTGATCGAGCTTCACGCCGATCTTCGCGGCCTGATCGGCGGGAATCGTTTCGGGCACGCGTTTGAGCGTGACTTCCGTGCCCGCGACGCCGCGCGCGCCTTCGGCTATCGCTTGCGCCATCGTTTCCACGTGGCCGTACATCGAATAATAGAGAACCAGTACTTTCGCCATGATGTGTCCTTGTGAGAGGGGCTTGTGCGCATTCAAAGATAGCACCGGCGAGTGCGTGCGCAAGGAACTGGCCTGCCCGCAAAAATGCGAAGCGTTCATGGACGCGCGCGTCTGCCTTCGACGACACTGCCCGAAACCCGAACCGGAGACGCACACGCCATGAACGGCCACGCCTTGCTCAGCGCGAATCTGCTCATCGCTTATTCGGCGTATTTCGTCGGCACCGCGAGTCCCGGGCCGAGCAATCTCGCGATCATGTCGATCGCGAGCACGTCCGGGCGGCGCGCGGCCTTCGCGTTCGCGGCGGGCGTGATGTCCGGCTCCTTCTTCTGGGCGATGCTCGCCGCGCTCGGCCTCTCCGCCGCGCTGACGGCGTACTCGGGCTTTCTCGTCGGCGTGAAGATCTGCGGCGGGCTGTATCTGTTGTGGCTCGCGTTCAAGTCGGGACGCGCGGCGTTGAAGCCGCCGCTGCGCGCTTCGTCGGCGGATGCGCAAGGGCAGAGCGCGCGCAGGCTCTACGCGCGCGGCGCACTTCTGCATCTCACGAATCCGAAAGCGATTCTCGTGTGGATGTCCGTGGCGGCGCTCGGATCGTCGGCGGGGGAAGGGCCGGGACACATGCTCGTCGTCGTCGCGGGGTGCCTCTGCATCGGCGTATGCGTGTTCGGCGGCTATGCCGCGCTCTTCTCGATGGCCTCCGCGCGGCGCATGCACAAACGCATCCAGCGCGGCCTCGATGCATGTCTCGCGCTCGTGTTCGGCGCGGCGGGCCTGCGTCTGCTCACTTCGCGCGTGTAGCGGATTTGCCGCACTTTCGCGGTTCGGCTTTGCATCCGGACGATCGGCGGCTACGCTCAAGCCAGACGTCCGAACAATCGCGAGAACGATGCCGACCGACGATTCTTCCCGAAGCGCCCGCCCGATCCCGCACGAAACCGCCGCAGCCGCGTTCGTCCACATCGTCCGCGACGCCTTCGCCGCGCTCGGGCGCGAACTCGTCGCGATCAGGCCGACGCCCGCCCGTGCGCTCTTCGCCACGCAGGCGATGCTTTCCGTCGGACTTGCCGTCGCGCTCGCCTACGCTTTCCATTTGAGCAACATCTGGTGGGCCGCGATCAGCGGCTTCGCGGTGATGCAGTCGAAATTCTCGGCGTGCGCGCAACGCGGCGTGCATCGCGTGGTCGGGACGATCGCCGGCGCGCTGATCGGCGCGGTCGCCGGGCCGATCATCGGCGACGTGCCGTGGCTCTTCGTGCCGCTGCTCGGGGCGATCGTCGGCATGTCGGTGTATCGGGCGCTCGTTTCCGATGCGGGCTACGCGTGGGTGCTCGGCGGCGTGACCTCGCTCATGGTCACGTTCGAGGCGCATCGGCTCGAATCCGCGGCGGCGACGGCGTCGTTTGCGCTCTTGCGCGTCGCCGAAGTGATGGTCGGGACGGCCGCGTGCGTGGCCGTGTCGGCGCTTGTGCATGCGGGCGTGCAGCACTATCGCAAGTCGCGCGGCGCGCCGCCGGTGCCGCGCGCGCAGGCGGCATCCACCGTGGATCGCGTCGATGGCGTCAACGCGCAAACCGTCACCGTCATTCCTTCCGATGCCGCCCGCGCCGTGCAGGCGCTCGACGCGACGCACCTCGCGCGCGCCGAGCAGACCGCGCTCGCGATGCGCAAGCGGCTCGCGTGGCAAGGCGCATGGTCGGTGATGATCCTCGCGGCGATCGCATATGCGTGGAATCTGCCCGGCTTCGCGCAGGCGATGGTGACGGCGGTTGCCGTGCTGATCTTGCCGACATCGGCGCTCGGCAAGCCGACGCGAAAGCCGATCGCCGAGCGCATGATTCAGCGTTTCATCGGCTGTCTGCTGGCGGGCGCGGCGAGTCTCGCGCTGTTGCCGCTACTCGGCGACAACGCGTTCGCCTGCATGATCGCGCTATGCGTGGGCGTGTGGATCGGCTGTCATGTGCAGACGGGCACGCAGGGCGCGAGCTATGTCGGACGGCAGTTCAGCATCGCGTTCATCATGGTGTTCGTGCAGGACCACCATTGGTCGTCGGACCCGATGCCCGCGCTGATGCGGCTCGAAGGCATTCTCGCGGGCATCGTGGTGTTGTCCGCGGTGATGGCCGTGGGCGCGGCGTGGGCCTCGAAACGGGGGCCGCACGCCGCGATGCGGTGAATCAGGCTTCTTCCGCCCAGGCGAGATTCTCGCGCGCCATCAACGCGCTCGAAGCGGCCGGGCCGAACGTTCCCGCCGTATAACCGCGCGGACGGTCGCCGAGTTCCTTCCAGCCGTTGAGAATCGGCTCCACCCACGTCCATGCCGCTTCCAGTTCGTCGCGCCGCATGAAGTGCGTGAGGCGGCCGCGAATCACGTCGATGAGCAAGCGCTCGTACGCTTCCGCGCGCCGCTGCGTCATGGCCTGCTGCAGGTCGAGATTGAGCGTGACGGGCTGCATGTGCATGCCGCTGCCGGGTTCCTTCGCCATCATCTGAAGTTGGATCGATTCTTCCGGCTGCAGCGTGATCGTCAGGCGGTTGCCGTAATGGCGCGGGCCTTCGGGGATGATCGAGAACGGCAGGTCCGCGAAGTCGATGACGATCTCCGAGCGGCGATTCTGCATGCGCTTGCCCGTGCGCAGGAAGAACGGCACGTTGGCCCAGCGCCAGTTGTTGATATGCGCGCGCAGCGCCACGAAGGTTTCCGCGCGGCTGTCGGCGGGCACGTTCTGCTCTTCGAGATAACCCTTCACCGCCTCGCCGCCGACCGCGCCCGCCGTGTACTGGCCGCGCACGGTGTCGCGTGCGATATCGGCGACGGTCATCGGCCGCAGCGACTTCAGCACCTTCAGCTTTTCGTCGCGCACGGCGTCCGGATCGAGCGAGACGGGCGGCTCCATCGCGACAATGCAAAGCAGTTGCAGCAAGTGGTTCTGCACCATGTCGCGCAATGCGCCGGTGTGATCGTAGAAGCCCGCGCGGCTGCCGACGCCCACCGTCTCCGACACCGTGATCTGCACGCTCTTGATGTACGGCGCCTGCCACAGCGGGCCGAAGATCGCGTTGCCGAAGCGCAGCACCATCAGGTTCTGCACGGTTTCCTTGCCGAGATAATGGTCGATGCGATAGATCTGCTCTTCCTTGAAGTGCTTGCCGACCGCATCGTTGATCGCGCGCGCCGATGCGAGATCGTGGCCGAGCGGCTTTTCAAGCACGACGCGGGCGTTTTCGTCGAGAATGCCGGCGTTATCGAGGTTGGTGCAGATCGTCACGAACAGTTCCGGCGACGTCGACAGATACAGCACGCGCTGCGAGCCAGGACGCACGGCCTGTGCGAGACGCTCGAAATCGCCAGGATTCTCGACGTCGATGCGCACGTAATCGAAGAGCGCGAGAAATTTGTCCCACGACTGGGCATCGAAAACCTTGGAATCGATGAAAGGGCGCGCCTGCTCTTCCATGAAATTCTTGAGGTAATCCTCGCGCGTCCAGTCCTTGCGGCCGATGGCGAGAATGCGCGTGTCCGCGGGCAGGTTGCAGTGCGTGTGCGCCATGTAGAGCGCCGGCAGCAGCTTGCGCGCCGCCAGGTCTCCGCCGCCGCCGAAGATGATCATGTCGAGCGGGCGTTCATTCACGGGAGAAGTTGGATTCGTCATGGTGCGTGAGCCGGTAAGGGTTCAGATAAGCCGAAAGCGCGGCGATCGAAGCGATCGTTCGAGACAGCTATGTTGCATGTTTTGCCGGCATTTTGCACGGCAGTCGTGCTAACGGCCGTTCGATTCGGCGAGCGATGGACGATTTGTCACCGAAGACGTGTTTGTTTAACGCGCTCAGCGCAACGATTCGTTCGCGCGCAGCGTCGTCACGGCGAGGTCGAGAAATGCGCGGACCTTCTGCGTGACGTGACGCCCTTCGCGATGCACGAGATGGATCGGCAGGGGCGGCGTCTCGAACTCCGGCAGCACGATTGCGAGACGCCCGTCGGCAACGTGTTGCGCGATCTGATACGACAGGAGCCGCGCGATGCCGAAATCCGCGAGCGCGGCGGCGATGGCCGAGTCGTTGGTGGTCGTCGTCAGGCGAGGATGCGAGCGCACGAGAAACTGCCGCTCGCCGTCGGAGAGACGCCATTCCGGGGGCGTCGACGAACCCGTCGACGCAATCACGACATGCTCCGCGAGATCGTCCGGATGACGTGGCGTGCCGTGCTTCGCGAGATAAGCGGGCGAGGCGCACAGCACGCGCCGCACGCGCCCGACGTTGATCGCCTGCAACGACGAGTCCGGCAATTGCGCGATCCGCACCGCCACGTCGATGCCTTCATCGACGAGATTCACCACGCGATCGACGAACCAGCAGCTTGCGTCCGCTTCGGGATAACGGCCCAGATAATCGAGGACGATCGGCGTGACGTGCAGGCGGCCGAACATCACCGGCGCGGTGATCGAAAGCAGTCCGCGCGGCGAGGAATGCGTGCCGGTCGCGGAAAGTTCGGCGTTATCGATTTCGCCGAGAATGCGGCGGCAGTCCTCGAAATAGCCGCTGCCGGCGTCGGTGAGACGCACGACGCGTGTGGTGCGCGTGAGCAGGCGCACGCCGAGATGTTCTTCGAGTTCCGTCACGACGCGGCTCACGACCGACGGCGACACGTCGAGCTTGCGCGCCGCCGATGCGAAGCCGCCGGTTTCGACCACCGTGACGAAGGTCGTCATTGCCTGTAAACGGTCCATGGGAAAGCACGAGACATGCAGGCTTGAGATGCCGTGCATTCTCACGGATATGCGCGCGGGGCACAATCGTTACAGATCGAGTTCGAGCGTGTCTCCTTCGGCGGCGGGCATCGCGCAGCAGATCAGCGCTTCGTCATCGCCGACATGAAACGCCGGCTCGCTTTCATACGACACCGCGCCTTTCGCGATGCGCGTCCGGCATGTGCCGCAAGTGCCGCCGCGGCAGTTGAACTCGGGCGACAGACCGCTCGCTTCGGCGAGTTCCAGCAAGGTGCCGCTGCCCGGCTGCCATTGCGCGCTCGCGCCCGACTTCAGGAATTCGATCTTCACGGACTCGGTCGCGGCGGGACGCATCGGCTTGACGTCGGCGCCGCGATCCGCCGTGCGCTTGAGCGCCGATGGACCGAACGCTTCCGCATGCACGCGCGCATCGGCGACATTGAGCGCGCGCAGGCCATCGTAGATCGACTGCATGAACGCGCCCGGCCCGCACAGATAGAAGTCGTAGTCGTTGAAGGGCAGACGGCTCGTCAGCAGATCGATGTCGATGCGCCCGGACACGTCGTAATCGCGGTCCATTTGCGCGCCGTTCGTGTCGCTGAGCACGCGGATCACGGTCACCGCGCCGCCCGCGCTCTGCGCGAGCGCATCGATTTCGCGCGAGAACGCGCGGCTCGCGAGCGAATGCGCCGACACGATCATCCACACCGGCCGCACGCGGCGCTTCCTCAAGCCTTCGTAGACGATGTGCCGCAACATCGCGAGCATCGGCGTGATGCCGACGCCCGCCGCCATCAGCACGGCGGGACGCTGCTCGAACGGATCGATCGTGAAGTCTCCGGCGGGCGCGCGCGCCTCGATGACGTCGCCCGCTTTCAGCGTGTCGTGCAGATGCGCCGACACGCGCCCGTCGCGCTTCACGCTGATGCGATACACGCCGTCCGACGGCGCGACCGACAGCGTGTACGTGCGAATCTGCGGTTTCGCCTCGCCCGGCAGCGTCACGCGCATCGGCAGATGCTGACCGGCCTTGTGCGGAACGATGCCCGCGCCATCGGCGGGTTCGAGATGGAACGAGCGGATCGCATCGCTTTCATCGACGATTCTGCTCACGCGAAACGCGCGCCACACGTTCGCGAGCGTGGCCGCCTTCAGGCGCTCGGCCACTTGCGTCCAGTCGCCGGTCATCAGCGAATTGGGCGATGCGCCGTCGCTGCGCGCTTTCCATCGCAAGGGCAGCGCCTCGGCGCGATACACGATGCGGCGCGGCGTGAAGCGCCACAGCCGTTCCGCGCCCTGAAATGCGGCGGTTTCGGGCGAGTCGAGCAGCACTTCCGCGTCGCCCGCGAGCTGCAGCATGTCGCCGGTTTCGAAGTCCGCGAACACGAGTCCCGCGCGAGCGTTCACGAGAATGTTGCCGAGCGTGTTGAAGAAGAGATTGCCGGCGAAATCGGGAATCGTGAGCGAGCCGTCGTCCGACAGACGCACGAAACCCGGTTTGCCGCCGCGATGCGACACGTCCACTTGCCGATGCCCGTCCTCGCGATCGAAATACGACGCGACGAAGAACGTATCCGCGTTCGCGATCATCGCTTTTGCGCGCGGCGAAAGGGCGTCGGATTCGAGCGGCTCGACCGGCGACGGCAAGGAAGGATCGCGCACGAACTCGAAATCGCGCAACTGGATGTACTGCGGGCAATTGCCGAAGCTCTGTTCGACGGCCACGTCGAACGCGAGGTTCGCGCCATCGCGATGAATCACGCCGTTCATGCGATTGCGGCGGCGCGTGTGCATTTCGATGCCGAGCAGGCCGATCGACGCGCCATCGCGCATGCCGGCGTCGGCGGGATCGAGCGGATCGCGGACGGGGCTCATCGACAGCGTTTTGGCATCGGTCGCGTGCATGAAGCCGGGATGCCCGGCGAGCAGCGTCGCCCATGGATCGCCGCGTTCATCGACGGAACCGGCCACGATGAACGGCAGTTGCCCGAAGAACTGGCGATGCTGATCCGGCATGTAATCGCGCACGACGCGCCGGCCGACGCCGTCCATGCGCTCGTCGACGCCGAAAGCCTTCTGAATGGCGAGTTCGCCGCGATGCCACGGCGAGGGCGTGGCGACCTGTTTGACATTGCCAAGCGCGGAAGCGGACATGATCGTATGCCTCTTCGATTCGGGCGCGGCGGCACGGCGCGAGCCGGCCGCCGCGCTCACTTTACGCCGCGAGACCCGCGGCCGTCTTTTGGAACGGAACGAAACCCTTCAGCGCTTCGACGCGCTTCAGCCACGCGTTCACGTTCGCGTAGGCGGAAAGGTCGACGTTGCCTTCGGGCGCGCTCGAGATATAGCTGTAGAGCGCGACATCCGCGATGGTCGGGTGCGCGGCGGCGGTCTCGTCGATATCGGCGATCCAGTCGCGATTCGCCAGTTCCGCGTCGAGCACCTTGAGGACGTTGTGCGCGCGGGCGATGACTTCGTTCGCGTCGAACTTCGCGCCGAACACGGTGATGAGACGCGCGGCGGCGGGACCGAACGCGATCTGCCCGGCCGCGACGGAGAGCCAGCGCTGCACGGCGGCGGCTTCGGCGGGCGTTTCGGGCAGCCACTTCGTGTTGCCGGCTTTTTTCGCGAGATAGACGAGGATCGCGTTCGAATCGGCGATGACCGTGTCGCCATCGACGAGCACGGGAATCTGGCCGAAGCGGTTCAGCTTCAGATAGTCGGGCGTCTTGTGCGCGGCGGCGGCGAGATCGACGAACGCTTCTTCGTGTTCGACGCCCAGCAGATTCAGGAAGAGACGCGCGCGGTGCGAGTGCCCGGACAGCGGATGGTGATAGATCTTCACGGCAGATTCCCTGATTCGGTTGATGGCCGGGAGACGTCCCGTCCTGTGAATCGAGTATCGGTTCTTGCCGTGATGAGGAGAATCCCGTCGATTTTCAAATCACCATTCTCGAAACGAGAATGGTGAGCGCGCTATCGGTGCGCGGACCCACGTCATTTATTCGCCGCGCGGCACGTTCGCCTTGTTGCCGGCGAGCGGCGAACCGTATCCGCCGCTGTTGGCGTTGTTCGGCAGGCCGTTGACGAGCTGCGCGCGCGGATCGCTCGGATTGAGATTGAGCTCGCCGGCCTGCGCGTTGCCGTGCGTCGGGTATTGACTGCCGAGCGGCGCGTTCGGCATGAGCTTGGTGCTGTTTTGCGGCGCGTACATGTCGGTTTCGGCGCTCGGATGAAGCTGCGCGAACGCCGATGTGACGGCGAATGCCGATATGACTACGACTGAAGCGCGGATCGCGTTCATGGCGGACTCCAATGCAGAGCGTGATTCAGTGTAGTCCGCGCGCCGGTGCATTGGCCGATCACCCTTCTTACAACCAGACCAGCGTTTGTTCCGGCGCGCTCGCTCCCGTATTGCCTCACCATTGAACCGATCGCAGCCGAATTTGAATCCCGGAGGCGCTCACCTTATTCGCGGCGAACGGCTTATCGACGGCACGCGTCTTGCATAATGCAACGTTGCTCCGGCCTGCGCACTGGCCGTTCCACGCCGACCACACACTAAAAGCGAGCCGTTTCCATGCCGCAAGCACCCGGGCCGCGCCGGCCACCCGCGAAGATCCTGCCGCCGGAAGCGCCCGGCGTGCGCGCGCTGGCGTCGCTCGTGACAGGCGTCATCGTCATTTGCGCGCTGTACTTCGGCCGCGCGGTGATGATCCCGATCATCCTCGCGATTCTGCTGAGCTTTCTGCTCGCGCCGTTCGTCGATTTCCTGCGGCGGCTGCGCTTCGGGCAAGTGCCTTCCGTGATCGTCGCCGTAGTGGTCGCGCTGTCGGTGCTGACGGCGGTCGGCGCGCTGATCGGCGCTCAGGTCGCGCAGCTCGCGGGCGATCTGCCGAAGTATCAGGTCGCCGTCGAGCGCAAAATCGATTCCGTGCAGAAGATGACTGTCGGCCGCGCCGATGAGTTTCTCGGCCGCGCATCGCGCGCGCTGAAGCGGATTTCGCCCGCGCGCGAGCAGGAGCCGAAGAACGAGGACAATCCGGCCGCTTCGCCGATCGACCAGCCGATGCCCGTCGAAGTGCACGAGCCCACGCCGACGCCGCTGGAACTCGCGCAGCGCTTTCTGTCGCCGATCATCAGTCCGCTGGAAACCACCGGCATCGTGCTCGTGGTCGCGGTGTTCATCCTGCTTCAGCGCGAAGATCTGCGCGACCGGCTGATACGGCTTTTCGGCTCGCGCGACCTGCATCGGGCGACCACCGCGATGGACGAAGCCGCGCGGCGCCTGTCGCGCTACTTCCTCGCGCAGCTCGGCATCAACGTGGGCGTGGGCATCGTCATTTCGATCGGGCTTGCGATCATCGGCGTGCCGGGCGCGCTGCTCTTCGGCGTGATGACCGCGCTTCTGCGCTTTGTGCCGTATGTCGGAACGTGGATCGCGGCGATCGTCGCGGTCGTGTTCGCGGCGGCCGTCGGTCCCGGCTGGGCGATGCTCGTGTGGACCATCGTGCTCTTCGGCGTGACGGACATCGTCGCGGGTCAAGTCGTCGAGCCGCTGCTGTACGGGCATAGCACGGGCCTGTCGCCGTTCGCGGTGATCGTCGCGGCGATTTTCTGGAGCTGGATCTGGGGGCCGATCGGCCTCGTGCTCTCGACGCCGCTCACGCTCTGCCTCGTGATTCTCGGCCGCCATGTCGATCGCCTCGAATTTCTCGACGTGCTGTTCGGCGACCGGCCCGCGCTCACGCCCGCCGAGAACTTCTATCAGCGCCTGCTCGCGAACGATCCCGACGAGGCGCTCGTGCAGGCCGAGACGTTGCTCAAGGAACGCTCTCTGATCGCGTATTACGACGATGTCGCGCTCGAAGGCTTGCGCTACGCGCATAACGACGTGCTGCGCGGCGTCGTCACGGCGGATCAGTTGCGGCGCATCAACGAGTCGGCGCTCGACATCATCGAAGGGCTGGAGGATGCGGAGGACACGGCCGTCACCGTCGCGCCGAAAGAGGACTTGCCCGCGAGTTTCGAATCGCCCGACGACGGGCCGCGCATCGCGCCCGAGACGCCGCCCGCGCGCTTCGATGCGCAGAAGGAAGGCCACACGGCGTCGGTGCTCTGCATCGCGGGGAGAAGCGAGCTCGACGATCTCGCGGCGACCATCGCCGTGCAGCTGTTTCGCAAGCACGGCCTGTACGCGGACCTCGCGGGCTACGAGCGCTTTTCGCGCGGACGCTTCGGCGAGGTCGATCTCGCCGGCGTGACGATCATCTGCGTCGTGTCGTTCGATGCCGCCGAGTCGCCGCCGTATCTGCGCAACCTGCTGCGGCGTCTGCATCAGCGCGCGCCGTCGGCGGAACTGATCGTCGGCTTGATCTTCCCCGAAAGTTCGCTGCAAGGCGAAGTGCTCGTGCGTACGAGTTCGGCGGCGGTGTCGTTCAGGGAGCTGGTCGAAGCGTGCGTGGCCGCCGCGCGCCGCCAGTCCGCCGACGGCGTGCCGTGGGCGGGCCTCAACGACGCCGGCGATGAAACCGCGCTGAACGGCCCGCGCGAGAACGTGGCGATTTAGCGGTTGCCGTCGAACAGATCGTTGAGCATGGTGTCGAAGGCGGCTTGCGCGTCTTCGAGTTCCTGAAGCGCGGCGTCGAAGGTCTGCAGCGCCATCTGCGAAGGCCGGCCGTCGCCTTCGGGCGGAAACTGCTTTTGCAGCGCCAGGAAAGCGGACTGAACCTGGCGCGTCGCGTTGACGATACGTTCCATCGCTCGCGCTTCTTCCGTGCGATTGTTCTCAGCGGTCATCGGAGACACTCCTCGTGGGCAATGTCCGATAGTACCAAGCGATCCTAAGCCTTCGCCACGGTAAAGAGGCGCACGGCTTCGTCGAGCACGACCGCGCGTTCCGCGAGGCGCTGCGCGGTGGCCGCCGCCTGCTCGACGAGCGCGGCGTTCTGCTGGGTCGAATCGTCGAGATGCGCGACCGCCTGATTCACCTGCGCGATGCCCTCGGCCTGCTCGCCGCTCGCCTTCGCGACTTCCATGATGATCGCCGATACGCGGTTCACCGCTTCGTCGATGGCGCGCATCTGGCTCGTCGTGCGCGCGACGAGGCTCGTGCCTTCCGCGATCTGCGCGACGCTCGTCGCGACGACGCCTTCGATTTCCTTCGCCGATGCCGCGCAGCGCTGCGCCAGATTGCGCACTTCGGTCGCGACGACCGCGAACGAGCGGCCCGCTTCGCCCGCGCGCGCCGCCTCGACGGCCGCGTTGAGCGCGAGGATGTTGGTCTGGAACGCGATGCCGTCGATGACATCGGTGATGTCCGCGATGCGCCGCGACGCCGCCGTGATGCCCGCCATCGTCTGCTCGACCTGGCTCGCGATGCGCCCGCCGTCGTCCGCCGCGGCCTGCGCTTCCTTGACGACTTCCAGCGCGCGCACGGTGGCGTCGGCGTTGCCTTGCACGGTCGTCGTGAGCTGATCCATCGTCGCGGCCGTCTGTTCGAGCGATGCCGCCTGCATCTCCGTGCGGCGCGACAAGTCCGTGTTGCCGCTCGAAATCTCGTTGGCGGCCTCGAGCATGCCGCCGATCTGGCCGCGCACGTCGAAGACGATCGCCGCGAGATTCGCCTTCAACTGCCCGAGCGCGCGCTGCACGTCGCCGAGATCGTCGTGACGCGCATCGGGCATGTCGGCGGTCAGATCGCCCGCGGCCATGCGCGCCGCGAAACCGGACATCGTGCGGACGGGCGCATCGACCTGACGCGAAAGCGCGAGCCAGCCCACGAAGCTCGCAACGGAACTCACGCCGAGCGCGATCCAGAAGGGCAGCGGCGGCACGCCGCGCCATCCTGCCAGCGCCGCGACCAGCATGCTGACGGGCACGGCGGCGAAAGCCGTGGCGAGACGCGAACTCACCGGCAGGTTCGCGAGCGCCGCGAGCTTGCCCGCGATGCCGTTCTTCACGAGCGCGCCGCGCACGAGGCGTCGCGACGCGTTGCCGGCCTTGATCTGCGCGTAGAGCGCGGTGGCGTCGCGGATTTCATCGCGCGTCGGCTTCACGCGCACGGAGAGATAGCCGACGACCTTGCCGTGGTCCATCACCGGCGTGACGTTCGCGCGCACCCAGTAGTGATCGCCGTTCTTGCGGCGATTCTTGACGAGCGCGGTCCACGAGCGGCCGGCGCGCACGGTCGACCAGAGATCGGCGAACGCTTCGCGCGGCATGTCGGGATGCCGGATGAGGTTGTGCGGCTGGCCGATCAGCTCGTCGCGCGAGAAGCCCGACACCGACACGAAAGCCGGATTGCAGTACTGGATGTTGCCGGAAAGGTCGGTGGCGGAGACGAGCATCGCCGAGGCGGGGAATTCGAACTCTTGCTGGGTTACGGGCTGATTATTGCGCATGGTGTCCTTGATTCTTCTTCGCGTCGCGCGCCGATTTTCGAAGGCGGCGCGCGTCTTATTACAAGGACATAACGGCGATTGGCCCCACAATCTTTAGGGGAATCCGACTGAAACGCTCAAGTGTGGCGATTTGTCGCCGATAGGGCGCGTTAGTTACTGCGCGCTCCATCCGCCGTCGATTTGCAGCGCCGAGCCGCGCATTTCGCTGGCGGCATCGGAGCAGAGGAACACGGCCATATCGCCGATCTGCTGCGCCGTCACGAATTGCGCGGACGGCTGTTTGTCGCCGAGCAGCTTGGCGCGGGCCGCGTCCGGCGTGAGCGAGTCGCGGGCGGCGAGATCGTCGATCTGTTTCTGCACGAGCGGCGTGAGCACGAAGCCTGGGCAGATTGCGTTGACGGTCACGCCGGTGCGGGCGTTTTCGAGCGCGGCGACTTTGGTCAGGCCGAGAATGCCGTGTTTCGCGGCGACGTACGCCGATTTGCCCGCCGAGCCGACGAGCCCGTGCACCGACGCGATATTGATGACGCGGCCCCAGTTGCGCGCGCGCATTTGCGGCAGCGCGACGCGCATCGTGTGGAACGCCGAGCTCAGATTGATCGCGATGATCGCGTCCCAGCGATCGACCGGGAATTCGTCGATGGTCGCGACGTGCTGGATGCCGGCGTTGTTGACGAGGACATCGACGGCGCCGAATTGCTCGTTTGCGAAGGCGATCATCGCTTCGATTTCTTCGGGCTTCGTCATGTCGGCGGGATGGTGGACCGCTTTCACGCCGGTGGCTTCGATCTGCTTCAGCGCGCCTTCGATATCGCCGAAACCGTTGAGCACGAGATTCGCGCCTGCCTGTGCGAGTGCCGTCGCGATGCCGAGGCCGATGCCGCTCGTCGAGCCGGTGACCAATGCCGTCTTGCCGGCGAGCGCTTTGTTCAATGCGGTTTGGGTCATATGCGGGTTTTTTCCTTCTTTCCGGAGTTTTGATCGGGTTCTGCGGAGTTTGGTGTGTTGGCTTGCTGTGCGTAAATTAGGGTTTTTTCTTTTTTTTCGCCGGATCCCGTGATCGTGTCGGTCTATTAGCACTGCCCCTGTGCGGGGCGGCACTCACTTTCTTTGCTGCTGCAAAGAAAGTAAGCAAAGAAAGCAGCTACTGATACGCCCGCGGTCACACGCAATTTGGGTAGTCCTCTCGTCCATCGTGGGCTGCCTAAAGAGTGCCCTCAAACACCTAATCGGGCTTGGCTCGCGCACGGTCTGTAACATCGCACCACATAACAAACTGGTTCAGCACGAAATAGCTCCAGCCCGCTTCGCGGCCGACCGGTCAAGCGGGGATGCATGCGCTTCTTCACTAACGCCTCCATCTCACTGCACTTGCCTCACGTTGGTTTCCCTTGCGGACCCGGCGGCAGCGCGTAGCGCTGTGCCGAAGCCATTTCGTGCTGAACCAGCGTTCTCAACGGTTTCGGGCGGCAGACCGTGCGCGAGCCAAGCCCGGTTAGTCCTTCGAGGGCACTCTTTAGGCGAGTGCCGCCTAGGACGAGAGGACTACCCAAATTGCGTGTGACCGCGGGCTTGAAAAGCTGCTTTCTTTGCCTACTTTCTTTGCAGCAGCAAAAAAAGTAGGTGCCGCCCCGCACAGGGGCAACGCTAATAGACCACTAAGAAAACGGGATCCGGCGTAAACCGAAAAAAATCAAACAATTCCGGTCGCGTAATAAACTGCGATAACAAAGAACACAGCCAAAGTCTTGATGATGGTCACAGCGAAAATATCGCGATAAGACTCGCGATGCGTGAGCCCGGTCACGGCCAGAAGAGTAATAACAGCACCGTTATGCGGCAGCGTATCCATACCACCGGAGGCCATAGCCACAACGCGATGCAGCACTTCCAAAGGAATATGTGCAGCTTGAGCGCCAGCGATAAACGTATCCGACATGGCAGCAAGCGCGATACTCATCCCGCCGGAAGCAGACCCCGTAATCCCCGCGAGTGACGAAACGGAGATAGCCGCATTGACGAGCGGATTGGGAATGCTCTTGAGCGCATCGCTGACCACGAGAAACCCTGGCAAAGCCGCGATCACACCACCGAAGCCATATTCGGAAGCCGTGTTCATCGCCGCGAGGAGCGCCCCCGCAACGGCCGCCCGCGTCCCCACCGCGAACCGCTCCTTCACGCGCGAAAACGCGGTCAGCAGAACGAGCACGATGCCAAGCAGCAACGCACCTTCCACCGCCCAGATCGCGACGACGGTTTTGACAGCCGTCGTGACAGGCGCATGCACGCCCGGCAGCACTTCCGGCGGCACGGTATAGCTCGCGCCATACCACGTCGGAATCCACTTCGTCAGCGCGAAGTTGGCAACGCCGACGAGAATCAGCGGCGCGATCGCGAGCATCGGATTCGGCAGCGACGTCGATTCCACACGCTCCGGCTCATTCACGAGCGACGTGCCGTAGCCTTCGCCCTTGGCCATCGCCGAGCGCCGGCGCCATTCGAGAAACGCCAGGCCGACGACGATAATGAACAGCGAACCGATCACGCCCAGCCACGGCGCGGCCCAGCCAGTCGTCTTGAAGAACGTCGTCGGGATGATGTTCTGAATCTGCGGCGTGCCCGGCAGCGAATCCATCGTGAACGAGAACGCGCCCAGCGCAATCGCGCCCGGCATCAGACGCTTCGGAATATTGCTCTGCCGATACATCTCAGCCGCGAACGGATACACCGCGAACACGACGACGAACAGCGACACGCCGCCATAGGTGAGCAACGCGCACACCGCGACGATCACCGCATTCACGCGCGACTTGCCGATGTATCGAATGGCTGCGGCGACGATCGACTCCGAGAATCCCGACAGCTCGATGACCTTGCCGAACACCGCGCCGAGCAGAAACACAGGAAAGTAGAGCTTCACGAAGCCGACCATCTTCTCCATGAAGATGCCGGAGAAAACGGGCGCGACGGCAGCGGGATCGGTGAGGAGGACGGCCGCGAGCGCGGCGATCGGCGCAAAAAGAATGACGCTGTAGCCGCGATAGGCGGCGAGCATCAGGAACGCCAGGGCGGCGAGCACGATGATGAACGACATTGAGTCTCCGTGATGGTTGTTCTTTGAAACTGTCAGCGCGCCTCTTCTGGAAGCGCTGCCGGCGCATGGATAACGCACCGCGCGTGCAAAATGCACTTTCCGTGCCAGTGTGCTGAAACTCAGGCGCGACAGGCATCGGGGGAAGATGACATCGCAAGGTTTCAGGAAAATGTCTCCGAACGGAGACATCCTCGTCTATCGAAACAGCTGCATACAGCATTGAGAACTAGTGCAGATGCGGATAGCGGGCGCGTCTCCGGATTGAGATAGTCGTCTCGATATGGAGAAAACGGAGACTTTGGGCGCCATGCGCAACGACTGGATCAACGTGCCGGCGGACTACAGCGACGTGATGCGCCGCGCGATGGAGTCGCTTTTCAAGACCTTCGAGAATCTGAGCGAAGGCACCTTCATCGTCGACGCGGACGCGCGCGTCGTGTGGATCAACAAGCGCTACGCGGCGCGCTTCGGCTTCGACGATCCGCTCGACGCGATCGGACTCGACTGCGAAGCGGTGATTCCGAACAGCCTGATGCGCGAGGTCGTCGCGACCGGCAAGCCGATTCTGCTCGACGTGCTGGAAACGGATCGCGAGCCGCTCGTCGTCACGCGTCTGCCGCTAAAGGACGACTCCGGCGCGACGGTCGGCGCGATCGGCTTCGCGCTCTTCGACGAGATGAAGGCGCTCACGCCGCTGTTCGCGCATTACTCGCGCGTGCAGCAGGAACTGATCGCGACGCGCCAGTCGCTCGCGCAGGCGCGGCGCGCGAAGTATACGTTTTCGAGCTTCGTCGGCACGAGCCCGGTCAGTCTCGAAGTGAAACGTCAGGCGCGGCGCGCGGCGCTCGTCGATTCGCCCGTGCTTCTGCTCGGCGAAACCGGCACCGGCAAGGAACTGCTCGCGCATTCGATCCACGGCGCGTCGACGCGCGCGGGTAAGCCGCTCGTGACCGTCAACGTCGCGGCGATCCCCGACACGCTGCTCGAAGTCGAGTTCTTCGGCGCGGCGGCGGGCGCGTACACGGGCGCGGAGCGGAAAGGGCGCGTCGGCAAGTTCGAACTCGCCGATGGCGGCACGCTTTTCCTCGACGAAATCGGCGATATGCCGCTGCCGCTTCAGGGCAAGCTGCTGCGCGTGCTGCAGGACAAGGAGTTCGAGCCGCTCGGCTCGAATCGCATCGTGCGCGCGGATGTCCGCATCATCGCGGCGACCTCCGCCGATCTGCCCGCGCTCGTCGCGGCGGGACGCTTTCGCGCGGACCTGTTCTATCGGCTGAACGTGCTGACGATCCACGCGCCGCCGTTGCGCGACCGGCTCGCCGATATCGAAGCGCTCGCTTACGCGATCCTCGAAGACCTGTCCGCCGATACGCGGCCGGGGCACGTCGGCCATTTCGTGCTGCATAAAGATGGCCTGCAACTGCTCGAGGCGTATTCCTGGCCCGGCAATGTCCGCGAACTGCGCAACACGCTCGAACGCGCGTTGATGCTGTCCGAAACCGAGCACATCGACGCCCGCGCGCTCTCCGCGTTCATCGATGCGGGGCGAGTGGCGATCGCGGCGCAGGCCGAACCCGTCGCCCAGGAAGGCGACGAGCCGCCGAACGTGTCGTACGCCGACGCGATGGCCGATTTCGAGCGGCGCTTTCTCTCGGATGCGTTGCGCGCGAGCGGCGGTCGGGTCGCGGATGCGGCGGAGAAAATCGGCATCGGACGGGCGACGTTGTACAAGAAGATCGCGGCGCTCGGCATCGCCGTCTGACGCACTTTTGCGAACAGGCGAATTGTCGCGAAAGCTTCGCGTGGCATACTCCCGAAATCGAAAAATAACGACCAAGAATCAAAGGGGTAGCGGATGAAAAGCGCGACGGAACTCGGCAGAAAACTCGGCCTTTCGATCATGCTGGCGGGCAGCGCGTGGGCCCTCGCCGGATGCAGCAGCGCGCCGCCGCTTTTCTCCGCCGACGGACGTCCGACGCAACAGATTCAATGCCCCGCCTACGGCGGATGGCGCAATTGCACGGACAACGCGAAGGCGCTCTGTCCGAACGGCTACGACGTGCTTGGCCAGTCGACCGAGAACAATCAGAACTCGCTGCTCGTCGCTTGCAAGGCAAGCTGAGAAGTCAGCCTTGCTGCGTTTCGCGCAGCATCGTGACGTCGTAACCGAGCGCGCGCGTGCGCTCGATCAGCGTGCGACGCAACTCCGCCGAAGGCTTCGCCTCGCGCGTCAAAATCCACAGATAACGCCCGGTCGGTTCGCCGACGATGGACCACGTGTAATCGTCGGCGTGATCGAGAATCCAGTAGTCGCCGACATAGAACGGACCGAAGAACGACACCTTCAGCTTCGTCCCATTCGATCCGGGGACGATCTTCGCGCGTCCTTCCGCCGACCGGTACGGACCGCTCAGCCCGCCTTGCCTGCACGCGTTGACGACGGATACGAGCCCGTCCTCGCGACGCGCGTAGTTCGCCGTGACGGCTTCGCAATTGCGCTCGAAGCGATTTTCGTAACGCGCGAACTCGTGCCAGTGACCGAGATAGCGATCGATGTCGACGGCCTTCGACGGTTCGGGCACGTTGTCGTTGCCGCTTGGGCGCGCCCCGTTCGACGCGCATGCAGCCAGCGTCGCGACGCCGCCGATCAGAGCCAGCGCCGCAGCGCCGTATGCCCAAGGTCTTTTGATGGTCATGTTGCCGGGGTGGGTGAGAAGTACGAGGGCTGACAGAGCAAGTGCCGTTCCGTCCGCCGAGTGGCTCCCGAATTTCCTCACCTCAAGGCGTATCCATGACGCGGGTAAATAACCGCGGGAAGCGCAAGTAGCTGTGCCGACTGGGTTTTATTCCTGGGCCGCGGCCTGGCGACAAGGCCTTTTCCTGACTCCCGAATCTGCTCACCTTTAGCGGAGCGCGTCGCGTAGCCGAAGCCGGCGCGTTTCGAAACGATGACCGGGCGGCTCGAAGTACATGCCGCGCCGCATCGTGGTCAAGCAAGTCGAATGCGTTAAAGAACAACGGCTTGGGTGGTCCACTTAAGAATGTGACTGAGCTGCCGAAATTGCTTCGCGATCCCGATGATCCGGCTATAAGTGAGGCGCGGCTGTATCGGCTGGCTCACCGTGGGGAGGCTCCCGAAACGTCTCACCTTTTTCCCTCGGAGCTCACCATCATGCTGCCGGTCTTCGGTCTCAGCATCGCGGGCTACGCGTACTGAACGCGGCTTTGCTCTGACCGCGAAAAAAAGCCCGGCGCGGGGGCACCGGGCGAACCACCTTCATTCCGACGGTGGAGGAGGGCCAGTTCAGACTGCTTCCTCTGATTATCGAAATCGCTGCTGTTCAGTGCGCGCTGGAACCGTCGCGCACGCCGGCCTGAAGCTGTGCGTGCCGTTCCTGATAAGGACGCAATTGCGGATAGCTCAGCGCGTTGACCGCATCCAGATCGCCCGCGCGACGCGCGCTCTGTAGCTCCGCTTTCACTTCGGCGCGGGTCTTGCCCACAGGCGTCGATTGCGCAAAAGCGGGCGCGGTGGCGAGAAGCGCCGACAAAACGAGACCGCCGATCAATGAGCTTTTCATTTGAATCTCCTGGATGCGTGTGCGTCGGGGCCGACGCTTGAGAGGCAGTCTAGGAGGATTCCTATTGGACAAAAATACTGATTGAGCCAACACATTGTTGTTCAGAGTGGATGAATGCGGGCCCGCGATGGCAAGTAATCGCTCACTTAATGCGGAGATTTTTACGCGATCAGCAAGGATGCGTTCCGATTCGTACGACCTTTTTGCGCGACTTGGGGCGCTTTGTTTCGTGGTTGAATCAGAAAATTATCGGAATGAAAGTTACTCTCGACTTATCCACAGAAACTGTGGATAACCATGGGGATAGCTCACTGTGAACCGCGTAGTGGCGCGGCGCGAGGTACATTGCTCGATTCAT
This sequence comes from Caballeronia zhejiangensis, assembly GCF_000698575.1. Taxonomy (GTDB): domain Bacteria; phylum Pseudomonadota; class Gammaproteobacteria; order Burkholderiales; family Burkholderiaceae; genus Caballeronia; species Caballeronia zhejiangensis. The sequence goes on along the minus strand of NZ_JFHD01000013.1, from coordinate 64,890 downwards.
CGCAAAAATAGTCCCGATTGACTGCGCGCATGAAGACGGCCGACCCGCGATGCGCCTATCATGTGCACGCGCGCCGTCGCGAGGACGGCGTTGTCTGGAACGCTTCATCCGCCTTTTCATACCTTTGACGGGGAAGATCTCATGGCCTTAAAGATCGCGGTGGTCGTCGGCAGTCTGCGACAGGGTTCGTTCAACAAGCAGCTCGCGCATGCGCTCGTGTCGCTCGCGCCGGGCGATTTCTCGTTCGAGTTTCTCGACATCGGCAGCCTGCCGCTGTACAGCCAGGACTACGACAGCGACTTTCCCGAAGCCGCGCGCACGTTCAAGCAGAAGATCGCCGAAGCAAACGGCCTCTTGATCGTCACGCCGGAATACAACCGCTCGATTCCCGGTGTGCTGAAGAACGCGCTCGACTGGGGCTCGCGTCCGTGGGGACAAAGCGCGTGGGGCGGCAAGCCGGGCGCGATCATCGGGACGTCGGTCGGGGCGATCGGCACGGCGATCGCGCAGTCGCATCTGCGCGGCGTGTGCGCGTACCTCGACATCGTGCTGATGAATCAGCCGGAGATGTACATCAAGCACGACGAAAAGCGCATCGACGAAAACGGCAATATCGTGAGCGAAGACACGCGCAAATATCTGCAGACGTTCATGGACAAGTACGTCGCATGGGTGCGGGATGGGGCGGCCTGAGCGCTCACCGTTCACACGAAAAGACGGCCCGCGCAAGCGGGCCGTTGTCGTGAGCGGCTCGGAACTCAGACGTGATGATGTCCCGTCACACGATCCCAGCCGTGACGAATCGCCGCCTTGAAGCGTTCCCACGTATCGCCTTCGGGGTGCTTGCTCTCCCAGTCGCGGCGCGTTTCGTATTCCATCTGATCGTCCCAGGTGCGGCTGCGGAATCGATCGTCGTTGCCGAGCGTCGCGCCGTAGCGATACGCGCCCTGATAGTCCTCGTAAGGCTCGCCCGTCGCCGAATACTTCGATGCGTAATCGGCGCGGAAGTCGTCTTCGTACTCCATGAATTCATTGGGCACGTTTTGCGGATTTCCGATGGGTCCGACCGGACCGCCCGCCTGCGTTCCCGCCGAAGCGACAACCGGATCGGGCGACGATCCCGCCGCGCGCGCCGCGCCCGCCTGAGACGGCGTCGCGGGTTCGTCGAGCGGGCTCAACGGTTCGACGGAGCGCCATTCGGACGCCGTGTCGGTACGCACGCCGGGCAACGGAGCGCGCTCGGGCGGCACCGCGCCGGTCGTGCGCAGCGGATCGCGGCCCGCGATGGCGTCGCGCTCCGATAGCGAATCGCCCGCGAGTTCGGTGCGCGCCGCGAGCGGATCGGCGGGCGTCCCGGCGAGCGGATCGGCGAGCGGATCGGCGAGCGGATCGGCGCCGGTCGTCGCGTACGGATCCCGGCCCGTGACCGGGTCGCGACCGGCGAGCGGATCGCGGGCGGTGCGTTCGGCGTCGCTCGTCATCGACTGGGATTGGGACTGCGATTGCGACATGCCGCCGCGCGGCATCAGCGGATCGTCGGCGGGATCGCTGACGTAATCGCGCGGCGTCAGCGCGGCCGGATCGCCGACATCAGCGTGCGGATAAGCCCGCGCACGCGACGGCGTCTGGTCGGGATCGTTCACCGGCTCGCGTCCCGGCACCGCGCTGCCGCGTCCGAGGCCCAGTTCGTCGAGCACCGAATGATCGCGGTCATCGGCGGCCGCCGCGGACGTGCCGTGTTCGAGCGTCGTCCAGCTTGCCGCGCGTTCATCGATATCGATCGCGCCCTGATCGGACAGCGTCGCGCGCGCGATGTCGGCCTGCTCCACGCTCGGCGTTTCGACGGCGACGAGGATCGCACCGCGCCGCACGGCCTCGGAATAGTGCGCGACTTCCGGCGGCTGATCGCGTCCGCCGAAGAGCATGCTGAAGAAGCGCTCGATGTTGGCGAGCACGCCCGGCTCCTGATGCGTGACGGCATCGGGCATGTCGGACGGCGCGGCTGCATCGTCGCGCTTGGGATTGGCCTGCAGTTCGATATCCGCGCGCAGGAAGCCGGCGGCGATCAGGGCCGAGCGCGCGTCCTCGGCCTGCGCATAGGTGTCGAAAACTCCGATGACGGTGTGTCGCATGTACGCCTCCTGCGGATGGGCGAATTCCGAAAATCGGCGACGTCGGTCGCCGCGCATGTCGGCATTCACGCAACTCGCGTGCCGGATGCGCGTGAACCGGCGCGAGCGGCACGGCGCGGGCAAAGAAGCCGGCGCTTTTACAAACGCGCGTGCAAAAGTCGATTGCAGCGCGGGCGGTTCAGCGATCGACCGAACGCGCCGCGCGCAGATCGGAAGGCGTCGCGCCGTCGCGGATCGCGCGCAGGAGCGCGTCGAGCAGCGCGATGTCGAACGGCTTGGACAGCACGCGCGCGCCGACCTGCCGCGCGCGGTCGAGCTCTTCCGCGTAACCCGTGACGAGGATCACCGGAATGCGCGGGTGAAAGCGCTGCATCATTTCGGCGAGATCGATGCCGTTCATCTGCCCCGGCATGTGAATGTCGGAGAGCACGACATCGAACGGAAAACCGGCCGATGCGTCGGCGCGCGCGGCTTCGAGCATCGTCGCGGCGGCATCGGCGTTGAAGAGGTAGGTGACGTGGTGGCCCATCATCGTGAGCAGCGCTTCGGTGCCGGCGGCGACTTCCTCGTTGTCCTCGACGAGCAGCACGCGCAAGCCGTCCGCTTCCTGCGACGCCGCCTGTTCGTGCTTCGCGGCCGCGCCGGGCGCCGCCGCCGTCGCGCGCGGCAGGTACAGACGCACGGCGGTGCCCGCGCCGATCGCGCTGTCGATGGTCGCGAGCCCGCCCGCGCGCTCGCAGAACGCGAACACCTGCGGCAGGCCGAGGCCCGTGCCCATGCCTTTCGGCTTGGTCGTGAAAAGCGGTTCGAACGCGCGCCCGAGCACTTCGGCGCTCATGCCGAAGCCGTTGTCTTCGAGCGTGATCTGCACGAATTCGCCGGTGATCGGAAAGCCGTCCTCGTGGCGAAAGCGCACGTTGCCGGCGCGCACGGTGAAGGTGCCGCCGTTGGGCATCGCGTCGCGCGCGTTCACCGCGACGTTGATGAGCGCGAGCTCCAGTTCCGCCGGATCGACGCGGATCGCCCACACCTCCGGCGCGACTTCGACGCTGAGCGCCACCTTCGCGCCGAGCGATGCGCGCAGCAACTCGCGCCCCGCCGGCACCCATTTGCCGATCGCGATGATCTCGCTGCGCAACGGCTGCTTGCGCGCGACGCCGAGCAGTTGCCGCGTGAGCGACTGGCCGCTTTTCAGCGCGCGTTCCATCGCCGTGAGTTCGCGATCGAGGCCGGGCGCGCCGCGCCGCCGCGCGATCTGCACGTTGGTCGAGACGATCATCAGCAGATTGTTGAAGTCGTGCGCGACGCTGCCGACGAGATTGCCGAGCGCCTCCATCTTGCGCGCCTGCCGATACGCCGATTCGATCGAGCGGCGCATCGACGCTTCGGCCTGCCAGCGCTCCCACGCTTCCTCTTCGGTCGCGAGGCGCCGCAACGACTGCGCGATTACGCCCCACAGCACGACGCACGGCGCGAAGATCGAGAGCGCGAGCACGCTCAGATGCTTCCACCATGCCGACCAGATCGTCGCGATCGGATAGCCGCTCGATACATAGGCCGGATACCCGCCGACGCGCCGGAACGCGACGATCTTCAGCTGATCGTCCAGCCCCGAAACCATCCTGACGACGCCGCTTCGGCCGCCCGCGCGGTACGCCTCGCGCAGCGGCGAGCTGGCCGCGAGCGCCATGCGATCGGCCGGGCGCGGCGGATACCACGCGAGCACTTCGCCGTCCGCGCGCGTCAGACCGAGCGACACGCTCGGGTTATCGCCGATCAGCTCGCGATAGAACGCGCTGAAATACGATGGGCGCAGCGCGATCGTCACCATGCCGTCGAACGCGCCCGCCGGCGTGCGCCGCGCGATCGCCGTGTTGAACACCTGCTCGCCGGCGACGCGGCCGACCATCACGCGCGAAATCCGCTGGCTCTGGCCGGCGCGCAGGCCGCCGAAATCGTCGCGCTCGGCAACGGAGATGTCGGGCGTCGGCCAGATGCGGCTCGTCGCGAGCAGCTTGCCGTCGGCGCCGAACACGGATGCCGCCGCAACTTGCTGATAGGAGCCGCTGATCGCCTTGAGGCGCTGATGGATCGTGGCGCTTTCGCGGCGGATCGCGCCGGCGTCGAGGCCGTCGAGCAGATCGACGATGCGCTCGTTGAGCGTCACGTTCAAATCGAAGACTTTCAGCGCGTGTTCTTCCGCGACGCGGGCGTTGCGCGCGACCAGATCGGAGGCGTCGGCGACGCGCGCGTGGTAATCGGTGTATGCGGTGATGGCGACGTACACGCACGGCAGCACGACCGCCGCGACCAGCAACGCATAGAGCGTCAGGCGCTGCGCGGCGAAGTTGCGCTCGGGCACCACCGGAAAAGGCGGTTCCTCCTGCCACGACTGCGCGGCGGGAACGGCGTCGGACTCCTCACGTTGCAGCGTCATTTTTGGCAGCGAATTGGAAAACTTACTCATGGCCCGTACCTTTCGTACGCGGTAGCGGGCGTGGACGGTGCAACCGCAACTAGGACGCACGAAGCATGCCGGATCGGCGCGACTCAGCCTTCCCGGCCGTCGAACGAAGCTTGCACGCGGCGCGCAGTTAGCGAGATTCTTGGAAGCGCAAACGTACACAAAAGCATGGACTGACAGCGCATCGGAACACATCGAGCAGAATTCACCCGTATCGAACCTTATTTCATCATATTAATTCTCGCTTGGCGCCTCATCGAGTTGCTTTGACATTCTGATAATCAGACAATGCAATCCTCCGATCCGAAACGCCGCTGAGAGCGTCGGCCGGGGAATACAAGCAGCCTCCCGGCGCGCGTCGGGGCGAAGTACCGCTTGCCCGGCAGATGCGGGCAGGCAGCGCGACCGAGCGAGGAGAAAAAGGCCAAGGTCCGGAATCTCCGGATCACGCACGGGGCAGGCAACATGACGCCGATCGAGAGCCAGCATCCATCGCGCACTGGGCGCGCGCTGATTACACAGCGCCCGCCCGCCGCGTGGCGCGCCGACGTCGACAGGCGACGCGCCTGGCTCATCGCCGCCGACCTGCATCTCCGACAGCGCCCGCATTCCCGCCGGGCCCAAGGGCTCACGCCGGTTCTTCCGTGAACATCGCTATAAAGATCGCTGCGCGGATGCCGTAATCCATACGAGAGCCCGCCGTGTCCGTCGACACGACCGTTCTCCGCCCGAAAACAGCCTAAAAGATCCTGCCGACCATGCCGTTGCCGATTGTCATTGCCGATGATTCACTGCTCGCGCGCAAGGTGCTGACGCGCGCGCTGCCCCCGGACTGGGACGTCGAGATCTCCTACGCGACCAACGGGCGCGAGGCGCTCGAGCACTATCGGGCCGGCCGCGCCTCGGTGATGTTCCTCGATCTGACGATGCCCGACATGACGGGCTATCAGGTTCTCGACGCCTTGCAGCACGAAGATCTGAATACGTTCGTGATCGTCGTATCCGCCGATGTGCAGCCGATGGCCCAGGAACGCGTACGCGCGCTCGGCGCGATCGCCTTCCTGCCGAAGCCGGTGACGCCCGAAGCGCTGCGCCCCGTATTGAAGGAGTACGGTCTCCATGCTTGAAACCGCCCTCAACGAAGATCAGCGCGACGCGCTGCAGGAAGTGGCCAACATGGCGATGGGCCAGGCCGCGACGCGTCTTTCGAAGCTGCTCGGCACGTTCATCGAGCTGTCGGTGCCGCGCGTGCGCGTCGTGAGCGTGGCGGAGGCATCCGCGGCGCTTTCGGAGATGACCGGCATCACCGATACCGTCACCGCCGTGCGCCAGGGCTTCCGCTCGGACATCAAGGGCGAGGCGATCGTGCTCTGCAAGAGCGGCAGCGTCGATCAGCTGTGCGCGCTCGTCGACGATCCCTACACGAAGTCCACGTACACGACGACGACGCGCACCGAGCTCGTCTTCGATATCGCGACGGTGCTGATGGGCGCGTGCGTGTCGTGCATTCTCGACCGCCTTGGCCGTTCGCCGATTTTTTCGCCGCCCGGCATGCTCGGCTCGGACATCGGGCTCGACGAGGTCTTTCAGCCCGCGATGCTCGCGTGGAAGACGGCGCTCCTGCTCGAAGTGAATTTCGCGCTCGAAGACCACAGTTTTCGCGCGCATCTCGTGATGCTGATGGCCGAGGACGCGATCGCGCATCTGAGCGAAGCGCTCGATGCGCTGCTGTCGAGCCTCTGACGAATGGAAGACCTGCGCCATCTGCTGAGCGAGCTGGTGATCGAGCGTGTCGGATTCGGCATCTTCGTGCTCGATCGCGACCTCAACGTGCTGATGTGGAACCGCTTCATGCAGGACCACAGCGGCAAGACGGCCGAGCAAGTGATCGGCAAATCGATTTTCGCGAGCTTTCCGGAACTGCCGCGCGTGTGGTTCACGCGCAAGGTCGAAAGCGTGTTCCAGCTCGGCAGCTTCGCGTTCAGTTCGTGGGAGCAGCGCCCGTATCTCTTCAAGTTCGACCACGACCGGCCGATCACCGGCGGCGTCGATTACATGCAGCAGGACTGCACGTTCATGCCGCTCACGCTGGAGGGCGACGTGCGCGCCGTCTGCGTGACGATTTCCGACGTGACGCACGCGAGCATGATGCAGCGCGCCCGCGACGAAGCCGTCGCGAAACTGCAGGAATTCGCGGACCGCGACGGCTTGACCGGCATCGCGAACCGGCGCTATTTCGAGCTGCGATTGCGCGACGAATTCCAGCGCTGGCATCGCTACGGCGGCGAACTGTCGATGCTGCTCTTCGATCTCGACCATTTCAAACGCATCAACGACGATCGCGGCCACCTCGTCGGCGATACGGTCCTGCGCGTGATGGCCGAGCGCGTCGCCAAGGCCGTGCGCGTGCAGGACGTGTTCGGGCGTTTTGGCGGCGAGGAATTCGCGCTGCTCTTGCCCTGCACGAATTTCGACGACGCGATGATCGTCGCGGAGAAAGTGCGGAGGGAGATCGGCGAGACGCCCGTCGACGTGCAGAACGCGCGCGTGCCCGTGACGGCGAGCGTCGGCGTGGCGCGTGCGCGTACCGGCGTGACGTCGTCGTACGAAGCGCTCATCAACGAGGCGGATGCGGCGCTTTACACGGCCAAGCGCGAAGGGCGCAATCGCTCGGTGGGATTTGCCTGAAAACGCGCCTGAAACCGCCCCTGAAATTGCGCCCGATGCGCCGCGCCATGTCCCGCGCGGCTCCGGCGCAATCGGGCAAAGTATTGATATACTCTTTGCCGCTTCCGGCGCAGTCGCAGCCGGCTCGCGCCGGCTTTCTTCCTTGATCGTCCCGCTCAGCGCCAGGTGGTTCCGCGCGCGCCGGGCCGCGTCGGGTCCGGCGCCCGATCTCTTAATTTGCCCGTGGGGGCGCCACAGCGGAGTTCGTCTTGGCCGTTTCCAACATCATCGCTGACGATCCTGCCCCCGACGCCGCGAAAACGTCGTCGGGAAGCTCGTTTTATCTCGCGATGCGTATCCTTCCGGCTGCGCAGCGCGACGCGATGTACCAGATTTACGCGTTCTGCCGCGCGGTCGACGACATCGCCGACGAAGGCACGCTGCCGCGCCGCGAGCGCGCGCTCGCGCTCGACCAGTGGCGCGAGGACATCGATGCGTGCTACGCCGGCGCGCCGAAGAAATCGCTCGAAGCGCTCACGCAGCACATCCAGGCTTTCCGGCTTTCCCGCGACGACTTCCACGCCGTGATCGACGGCATGGCGATGGACGCCGCCGGCGATATCGTCGCACCCGACGAAGCCACGCTCGACCTCTATTGCGACCGCGTGGCGAGCGCCGTCGGCCGGCTGTCGGTGAGGATCTTCGGGATGCACGAGGACGCCGGCCGGCGGCTCGCGCATCATCTCGGGCGCGCGCTGCAACTCACCAACATCCTGCGCGACATCGACGAAGACGCCGAAATCGGCCGCGTGTATCTGCCGCGCGAGTTGCTCGCGCGCGAAGGCATTTCGACGAGCGATCCGGCGAGCATCGTCGGCGACGCACGCCTGCCGCGCGTGTGCGCCGTGCTGGCCGAGCGCGCGAGGGGCCACTACGCGCAGTCCGACGCGATCATGGCGGCTTCGCCGCGATCGCAGGTGCGCGCGCCGCGCATCATGTCGGCGGCGTATCGCACCGTGCTCGACGCCAATCTCAAACGCGGTTTCGACCTGCCGCGCACGCGCGTGCGGACGCCGCGCTCGCGCCTGCTGTGGATCGTGGCGCGCAATCTGATCTGATGTCCCGGCGGGTTTTCGTCGTCGGAGCGGGCATCGCCGGTCTTGCCGCCGCGGTCGAGGCGCAACGGCGCGGCGCGCGCGTCGTGCTGCTCGACGCCGCGCCTCACGCGGGCGGACGCTGCCGCTCTTTCTTCGATACGAAGCTCGGCGTCACGCTCGACAACGGCAATCATCTGCTGCTTTCGGGCTACCAATCGACGATGGCGTACCTGCGCGCGATCGGCGCAACCGATACGCTGATCGGCCCGACGCAGCCCGACTATCCTTTTTTCGATGTCGCGAGCGGCGACGCGTGGACGATCCGCATGTCGTCCGGACGCCTGCCGCGCTGGATCTTCGATGCCGACGCGCGCGTGCCCGGCACGCAGCCGGCCGACTACCTGCCGTTTCTGCCGCTCCTGTGGGCGAAACCGGGCCGCACGGTCGAAGAATGCGTGCGGCGCAAGGATCGCGTATGGAACCTGCTCGCGCGCCCGCTCTTGCGCGCGATGCTCAACGCCGATCCGTCCGAGGCGAGCGCGGAACTCGCGGCCGGCCTGCTGCGCGAAACCGTCGCGCAAGGCGGCCAGGCGTGCCGTCCGCTCATCGCGAGAAGCGGGTTGTCGCACGCGTTCGTCGAGCCCGCGCTGCGGCTCTTGCAGTACGGCGGCGCGGAGATCCGGCTCGGCTCGCGCGTCGCGGCCGTCGGGGTATCCGGCACGGATTCGACGGAGCGTGTAAGCTCGCTCGCTTTCGACGGCGCAGACCCGCTGACGCTCGCGCCCGGCGACGGCGTGGTGCTCGCCGTGCCGCCCGATGCGGCCCGGCGCCTCGTGCCGGGGTTGAGCGCGCCGGACGCATCGCGCGCGATCGTCACCGTGCATTTTGCCGTCGATGCACCCGTGGGCTTCGAGCCGCTGACGTGTCTCGTCAACGGCATGTCGGACCGGCTTTTCGCGGCCGACGGACGGCTCTCGGTCACGCTGTCGAGCGCCGGCCAATGGCTCGCGACGCCGCACGAAGAGCTCGCGCAGGCGGTCTGGCGCGAAGCGGCGAAGGCCGTGCGGATGCCCGCCGTGCCGACGCCGCCCTGGCAAGTCGTCGTCGATGAACATGCGACGTTTGCCGCCGTGCCGGCGCAGGAAGGCTTGCGGGCCGCCACGCGCACCCGCTGGCGCAATTTCACGCTCGCGGGCGACTGGACGGCGACCGGCCTGCCCGCGACGATCGAAGGCGCGATCCGCTCCGGCCAGAAGGCCGCGGATGCGCTGTTGAATCAATCGATGGAACGCTGATGAACGATTTATCCCTTTCGGCCGTGGGCGCGCAGGTTTCGGGCGCGCCGCTCGACGCCGCCGTCAACCACGCCACCGATGCGCTGCTCGCGGCGCAACATCCGGAAGGCTACTGGCTCTACGAACTCGAAGCGGACGCAACGATTCCCGCCGAATACGTGCTGCTCGTCCACTATCTCGGCGAGACCGCCGACGAAAAGCTCGAAGCGAAGATCGGCCGCTATCTGCGCCGCATTCAGCGCGAGGACGGCGGCTGGCCGCTTTTCACCGACGGCGCGATGGATGTCTCCGCGACCGTGAAGGCGTATTTCGCGCTGAAGATGATCGGCGATTCGCCCGACGCACCGCACATGGAGCGCGCCCGCGCAGCAATCCTCGCCGCGGGCGGCGCGGAGAAAGTGAACGTGTTCACGCGTATCCTGCTCGCGCTGTTCGGCGTCGTGTCGTGGCGCGCGGTGCCGATGATGCCCGTCGAGATCATGCGTCTGCCGATGTGGTTCCCGTTCCATCTGTCGAAGGTGTCGTACTGGGCGCGCACGGTGATCGTGCCGATGCTCGTGCTCAACGCCAAGCGCCCGCGCGCCCGCAATCCGCGCGGCGTGCGTATCGACGAAGTGTTCACGAACCCGCCGGTCAATACCGGGATGCCGTCGCGCGCCGGGCACCAGAGCCGCGGCTGGTTCGCCTTTTTCCGCGTGGTCGATTCGATTCTGCGCGTCGCCGATCCGCTTCTGCCGAAAGCCGGCCGCGAACGCGCGATCGATGAAGCCGTGCGTTTCGTCGACGAGCGGCTGAACGGCGAGGACGGCCTCGGCGCGATTTTCCCGGCGATGGCCAACTCGGTGATGATGTACGACGTGCTCGGCTATCCGCCCGAGCATCCGAACCGCGCGATCGCGCGCAAGTCGCTCGACAAGCTGCTCGTCATCGACCCGGCCGACGACGGCGAAGCGTATTGCCAGCCGTGTCTGTCGCCGGTGTGGGACACGTCGCTCGCGGCGCACGCGCTGCTCGAAACCGGCGTGCCGAAGGCGCGCGCGGCGGTCCGGCGCGGCCTCGACTGGCTGGTGCCAATGCAGATTCTCGACGTGCGCGGCGACTGGGTTTCGCGCCGCCCGGACGTGCGGCCCGGCGGCTGGGCGTTCCAGTTCGCGAACCCGCACTATCCGGATGTCGACGACACCGCCGTCGTCGCGATGGCGATGGAACGCGCCGATCGCGAAAACGGCACGGCGCTGTACGGCGAGTCGATTGCGCGCGCGCGTGAATGGGTCGTCGGCATGCAGAGCAGCGACGGCGGCTGGGGCGCGTTCGAGCCCGAAAACACGCAGTTTTACCTGAACAACATCCCGTTCTCGGATCACGGCGCGCTGCTCGATCCGCCGACCGTCGACGTTTCCGCGCGCTGCCTGTCGATGCTCGCGCAACTCGGCGAGACGTCGTTGAACAGCGAGCCGGCGCGTCGCGCGTTCGAGTACATCGTGCGAGATCAGGAGCGCGACGGAAGCTGGTACGGGCGCTGGGGCATGAATTTCATCTACGGCACCTGGTCGGCGATGTCCGCGCTGAACGCGGCGGGCGTCGCGCCGACGGACACGCGCATGAAGCGCGCGGCGGACTGGCTCATCGGCATCCAGAACGACGACGGCGGCTGGGGCGAGGACGGCGACAGCTACAAGCTCGACTATCGCGGTTATGAGCAGGCGCCGAGCACCGCGTCGCAGACGGCGTGGGCGCTGCTCGGGCTGATGGCGGCCGGTCTCGTCGAGCATCCAGCGGTCGCGCGCGGCGTCGGCTATCTGCTGAAGACGCAGCAAAAGCACGGCCTGTGGGATGAAACGCGCTTCACCGCGACCGGTTTTCCGCGCGTGTTCTATCTGCGATACCACGGCTATCGCAAGTTCTTCCCGCTGTGGGCGCTCGCGCGCTATCGCAATCTGACGCGCGACGGGCTCACGCGCGTGACGGCGGCGATGTGAACGCGCCCGTCGTCGCCGTGACCGGCATGGCGTTCGAGGCGAAGATCGTGCGCGGACGCGGCGTCGATGTCGTATTCGCGGCGCGCGCCGATCTGCTCGAGCGCGCGCTGTCCGATGCGCTCACGCGCGGCTGTTCGGGAATCGTCAGCTTCGGCACGGCGGGCGGGCTCGCACCGGATCTGAAGCCGGGCGCGCTGATCGTCGCCGACAGCGTGTGCGGTCCTTTCGGCGAGCTGCATACCGATGCGGCGTGGTCGGCGCGCATCGTCGATGCGTTCGCGGGCACGCCCGTCGAGCGCGTCACGCGGCGCGGCAAGACGGCTGGCGTCACGGCGCCCGTCAAGACCGAGGCGGAAAAGCGCTCGCTGCATTCGTCGACGGGCGCGCTGGCCGTCGATATGGAATCGCATATCGCCGGGGCCATCGCGACGGCGCGCGGCTTGCCGTTCGCAGTGTGCCGCGCCGTGGTCGATCCCGCGTGGCGAACGTTGCCGACCGCCGCGACGGCCGGTTTGCGCGATGACGGCACGACGGCGATCGGTCCGATTTTGCGCGAATTGGTCCGCGATCCGGCGCAGTTGGGCGCGCTTCTGCGCCTTGCATCCGATGCCCGCGCCGCCCGCGCGACGCTCGTGCAGGCGCGGCACGCGATGGAATCGGCGCGGGCGTTGGCGGTGGCATAACGCTTCGGTCTCATCCCTTGCTTTCTGCGGGTTAACCCTCATCTCGGTATAATCAGGGAAAACCCTGATCGAGCGCGCGTCTACAGGAACTCCGCGACGCGCGCAGCAATGAAAGCGAGGGACCGCAAATGAATTTCCACACCCGTAAATGGGTCAAGCCCGAAGACCTGAACCCGAACGGCACGCTCTTCGGCGGCAGCCTGTTGCGCTGGATCGACGAAGAAGCCGCGATCTACGCCATCTCGCAGCTGGGCAATCAGCGCGTCGTGACCAAGTTCATGTCGGAAATCAACTTCGTGAGCTCGGCGCGGCAGGGCGACATCATCGAACTCGGCATCACCGCGACGCAATTCGGCCGCACGTCGATCACACTGCGCGCCGAAGTGCGCAACAAGATCACGCGAAAAAGCATTCTGACCGTCGAGAAGATGGTGTTCGTCAATCTGAACGAACAGGGCGAGCCCTCGCCGCACGGCCGGACGCAAATTCGCTACGCGGATGAATTGTTCGAAGCCTATCGCCGCGATCAGGGCGTCGTCGAAGCGCCGAAAGTGTCGGGCGACGACTTGCTCGAAGAAGTCGCGGAAGAAGCCGCACATTAAAGAGAAAACGGGCGCCGAAGCGCCCGTTTCGTTTTACGAGCTCGTCACTTCGCAGGCTGCGCTGCGGGATCGTCGTACTGCGGCAATCCCTGCGCCTTGCTCGAACTCGCCGACGGCTGAGTCTTCGGCGCATTCTCTCCCGGCGCAGGCGATTTCCCGCCGACGCCACCGGCCGGCGATGCCGCCGCGCCCGGATCCACATACGTCGGCAAGCCTTGCTCCGTGCTGCCGCCGCCGGTTTCGCCCGGCGCGCTCGCGCCTTCGGGCGCCGATGCGCCTTCGTCGCCGTAGTCGGGCAGCGAGCTCGCGCCGCCGCCCGTCAGCAGATACTGACGCCGCTGCGTATACGCGTCGCGCACGAACGCGTATTTGTCGAGGGCGGCAGCGGAAAGCAGATCGGTCGCGCCGATCAGGTCGGCCCGCGCGCTCACGAAGTTCAGGCCGAAGAGCGGCCAGCGAATCTCCGCATCGGAATAGCTCAACGGATTCACGCGCCAGTCGACGAGCCACGTCGTCGAGTCGCGGAACGAGCTCGGGCCGAGCAGCGGCAGCACCAAATACGGTCCCGATGGCATGCCGTAGTGCCCGAGCGTCAGCCCGAAATCCTGATGATGCTTCGGCAGACCCGCCGGCGATGCGATATCGATCAGACCGCCGATGCCGAATACCGAGTTCATCGCGATACGCATCAGATCTTGCGTCGCATCGGTGATCTTCAACTGCAGCAGGTTGTTCGCGAAGTTGGAGAAATCGCCGAGATTCGAGAAGAAGTTGCTGACGGCCGTGCGGAACGGGCTCGGCGTGTAATCGACGTAGAACTGCGCGACCGGCTTGGCGACATAGGTATCGAGCGTGTCGTTGAACGTGAAGATCTTGCGGTTCATCGGTTCGAGCGGATCCTTCGGATTGCGATCCGGGCCGGTCGCGCATCCCGTCGTCGCGAGCGCGCCCACAATCGCGAGACTCAAGCCCAATTTACGCACAGCACGAGCGGTCAAAGCCGTCGATCCCGACTTCATTCTTCAATTCCTCTTAGGTTGTCATGTCGTTGCGCCGCCCTGAGCTTCGCGCGCGCCGCCGCGCGCACCTTGCGCGGCTTGCCCATCAATACCGGCTGAAAGACCACCGCACCGATCAGCGTGCAAAAGAGCGACAGCGCCAGCAGCCGTCCCATGCTGGACGTGCCCGGATGATGGGAAAACCACAGGCTGCCGAATGCGGTCGCGGTCGTGGCCGCACTGAACATAACGGCATGCGTGAGACTGGACTGAAGCAGCCGGGTCTGGCCGGAACGCCACGCCATCACGAAATAGATCTTGAAGGCGACGCCGACGCCCAGCATGAGCGGCAACGCGATGATGTTCGCGAAGTTGAGCGGCATCCTGAAGACGACGCACAATTCCAGCGTGACGATCGCGGAAACGAGCAACGGTACCAAAGTTCTCAGAACGTCGCCAAAACGGCGCAGCGCGATCCACAGCAGCACCGCGATCGCGATCAGCGAATAGAGCGCCGCCTGCTCGAACGCCTTGATGATCGTTTCCGCCGAATGACGCACGGAGATCGGCCCGCCGATCGCGTTCGGCTCGGCTTTCTGCACGGCATCGGCGAAGTGCGCGAGCAGCGCGTCGTCGTTGGGATCGACGCCAGGCGGAATCTTCGGCGCGACATCGACGAGCGCCTGGCCGTTCGGCGTCACGAACGACGCGACCATGTGCGGCGGCAGCGTTTCGCGCGTGATCTCCGCCGGCGTGAGCAGCGCGCGCAATTGCGCGAGCGCGATACGCAGCGGCTCGGCCATCGCATGCTCGGCGCGATCGCGCGTCGCGGCGTCGGCTTGCGCCAGCTTCGCGAGCGTTTCGGACAGATGCTTCGCTTCCTTATCGCCCGGACCGGGATGCTCGTCGGCGGCGAGCGAGAGCTGGCTCGATACGCGCTTCAACGCCGCCACGCGCACGGCGTCCGTCACGGGCGAGGCCGTCTGCTGATCGAGCGCGGGCAAAAGCTGATCGGCGGCGGCCTCGATCAGTTCGAGCTTCTTCGGCTGATCGCCGGGAATGAGCGACGAGAGCGTCGTGGCGCTGCCGACTTCCGGCAGCTTCTTCAGCTTCGCGGCGATGGCATCCGCATCGGCGAGCGAGGGCGCGAGCACGGCGACGTCGTTCACCGCGCCTTCCGGCGAGTCCTGCAGCGAGATGAGCGTCGCCATCGACTCGGTGTGCGGATCCTTCAGATGCAGCGGATTGAAGTCGAATCGCAGATTGAAGAGCAGCGGCAGCGCGCCGATCACGATGACGAGCGTGCCGATCAGCACCGGCTTGCGATGCCTGTCGAGGAACTCGTCGACGGGCGCAAGAACCGGAAAGCCCGGCGATTGCGCTTCGCCCGGCGGCGCGAACACCTTGATGAGCGCGGGCAGCAGCGTCATGTTGGTGGCATACGCGACGAACATGCCGACGCCCGCGATCAGCCCCAGCTCCGACACGCCGCGATACGCGGTCGGCAGAAACGAGAAGAAGCTCGCGGCGGTCGCGGCGGCGGCGAGCGTGAGCGGCACCGCGACATGGCGCGCGGTTTCCGCGAGCGACACATCGAGCCGCTTGTGCTTGTAGCGCTCTTCGCGATACTTCACGCCGAACTGGATGCCGAAGTCCACGCCGAGTCCGACGAAGAGCACCATGAACGCGACCGAGATCATGTTGAGCGCGTGGACCATCATGAGTCCGAGCGCCGCCGTGATCGCGAGCCCGACGAAAAGCGTGATGAACACCGCGAGGATCATGCGCTTGGAACGCAGCGCGACCCAGAGGATCATCAGCACGACGAGGAAGGTCAGCACGCCGTTGAGCACGGCGCCGTCCTGCACGGACGCGAACTCTTCGTCGGCGAGCGGCTGCGCGCCCGTCAGATGCAGCGTCGCGCCGTACTTCTTGTCGATGCCGAGTTCCGCCGCCTTCGCGCGAATCTCTTCCGAGGTGCCCGCCGCCGCCTTCAGCGCGTTGAAGTTCAACTCCGGCAACACGGTGACAAACGCGCGCCCGGGCGCATCGTTCGGCGATGAATCCGCGAGGCCGCGCCATGAGAACGCCGCCGGCTGATTCGCCAGCACGCGATCGAGCACGGTCGCGCTCTTGCCGAGCAAGCCGGCCATCTGGCCGAGATTGACCTGTCCGAGCGTCAGCGGCAGGTTGAGCGTGGTGTTGAGCGTCTGCGCGAGGCCGGTGAGCGTCGGGTCGTGCGCGAGCGTATTGATGAGCGGACGCGCCTGCACGAGCTGTTTCGTGACCTGCTCGACCTTCTCCGTCGGGAGATAAAGCAGTCCGTTGTGCTCGAAGAACTCGCCGCCCGCCGGTTGCGACACCGACCTGAAGCGCTCCGGCTCTTTCGCGAGCGCGGCGGCGAGCGCGCTTGCGGCGGCATCGGCGAATTCCTGCGCGGGCGCCTGAACGACGATCAGCAATGCCGCGCCGCGCTGCGGAAACGCTTCCTCGATGGCCTTGCTGCGCGCGGCCCACTCCGGCTCCGTCTCGATCAGCTGGCTGACGTCGGTGCTGATCTTGAAGTGATGGACGACATAAATCGTGGACAGCACGCCGAGCAGCAGCGAAACGGCGATAATCCACGCCGGCCGGCGAATGGCGAGGGTGACGAAGCGAGTAATGTTGGACGTCAGCATGAAGACGTTACCTGGAGTGCCTGTTATTTTTGCGCGCGCGAGCGCGTGAATCGCATGATGCCGCGCAAGTATACCGGGCGCACTGAACGGTCCGTCCTTGAACTGTTACGCTGGCAAGGTGTCGATATACTGACTCGCAGCCGCCTGGCCGCTCCTGCAACGTCCGAAGGCCGCACTACCCGCGCCACCAAACCTGATTAGAGAACGGGTGCCATGAAACGCTATCTGTCTATTTGCTTCGCTTTCCTCCTTGCCTCGATGTCTTTCACAGGCGAGGCATTCGCACAAACGAGTCCCGATGCCGTCGTCAAGAATGCCGTCGAAGGCACGGTCAAGGCCATGAAGGCCGACCCGCAGGCGCGCGGCGGCGACATGGCGAAGATCACGCAACTCGTCGAGACGCGTTTCCTGCCCGCCACCGACTTCCAGCGCACGACGCGCATCGCGGTCGGCAAGGCGTGGGCGACCGCCACGCCCGAGCAGCAGAAGCAGCTTTACGACCAGTTCCAGACGCTGCTGGTCCGCACCTACGCGGCATCGCTCGCGCAGCTCCGCGATCAGGACGTGACCTTCAGGTTCGACGCGCCCAACGTCGACGCCAACGCGAAGGACACCGTCGTCGAATCACATGTCATTTCCACGGGCGGCGACAATCCGGTGCGCTATCGCCTGCAGAAGACCCCGCAGGGCTGGAAAATCTATGACATCGACATGATGGGCGCATGGCTCATCCAGGTCTATCAGCAACAATTCGTCGGTCAGCTGCAAAAGGGCGGCGTCGACGGTCTCATCAAGTTCCTTTCCGAGCATAACGCCCGTTCCGCGGGCTGATCGCCCTCTGTCAGGGCGGGCCGGGCTTCAGGTGCGGCGGTGCTCCACCGCGAATTTGATGAGTTCGGCCTGTCCGTCGATATCCAGTTTGCGCTTCATGTTCTGTCGATGCGTTTCCACCGTCCGCACCGACAGCCCATGCTGCTGCGCAATCTGCTTGCTCGATAAGCCTTCGGCGAGCGCATCCAGAATGTCGAGTTCGCGCGGCGTCAGGCGTTCGAGCGGCGTCTGCATCGACTGTGCCTGGATCATGCGCGCGGCCAGCCCGGCACTGAAAAACGTCTTGCCGGCGAGCACCGCGCCGATCGCCTGAATGATCTCGGCGGCGGGCGAATCCTTCAGCACGTAGCCGCTCGCGCCCGCGCGCACCGCCTGCTTCACGTATTCCACGTTGTCGTGCATCGACAGCATCAGCACGCGGATACCCGGATGCCGCTCGTGGAACAGCGCCGCGAGTTCGATTCCGCTCATGCCGGCCATGCCGACGTCCATTAGCGCGAGATCGGGCGGATTCGCTTCGTCGGCGGCGAGCGCGAGCGCTTCCTTCGCGTTGCCGGCCTCGCCGATCACGCGCAGATGCGGCACGGAGTCGAGCCGCGCGCGCAAGCCGTCGCGCACGAGCGGATGGTCGTCGACCAGAATGATGCGGGCGATTTCAGCGCTCATCGGTATGTCCTTGAAGATTCGGTGCGGCGAGCGGCAGCGGTACGCGCGCCACGATCGACGTGCGGCCCGGCTGCGAGTCGATCGCGAGCGTGCCGCCGAGCGTGTCGAGCCGCTCGCGCATGTTGCGCAGGCCGATGCCGCTCGCCGGATCGGAAAACGCGTCGTGCGCGTCGAAGCCGCGGCCGTTGTCGGTGATGTCGAGCGTGACGGCGTGCGTCGCGATATCGAGCGTGACCGCCGCGCGCGAAGCCTGCGCGTGCCGCGCGACGTTGGTCAGCGCTTCCTGCGCGATGCGGAAGAGCACGGTATTGACGGGATCGGGCAGCGTCGCGCGTTGCGGTGCACAAGGCTTGCCCTCGGCGGTCGCTTCGAAGCGCACTTCGGGGCCGTCCTGTCCGTCGAATTCGCGCGCGAGCTGTTCGAGCGCGGCGGCGAGGCCGAGATCGTCGAGCATCGCGGGACGCAGCGCGTGCGAGATGCGGCGCACTTCGCGCAGCGTGCCGGAAAGGCGTCCGAGGCTCGTCGCGAGCGCGGCTTCGGCGGTCGGTTCGCGCGCCGCGCTCCGTTCGAAACGCGCCAGCGCCGATTCGAGGAGCAGCTTCACGGAGACGAGCATCTGGCTGATGCCGTCGTGCAATTCGCGCGATAGCCGCGCGCGTTCCTGTTCCTGCGAATCGACGACTTGCCGCGCGAGGCGCTTCAACTTCGCGTCCGCGCTGCGGTGCTCGCTGATGTTGAGCACCGCGCCGCACACCGCGATGATCGCGAGCCCGAAAAGCGCGATCGCGCCGATCCACATGAGCGTGCGGCGGATATTCCCGGCTGCCTGCGAATCGATGCGCGCGAGCGTCGTCTCGACATCTTCCAGATAGATGCCCGTGCCCATCATCCAGCCCCAGCGTTCGAGCGGCACGACATAGCCGAGCTTCGGCGCGATCAGTCCGGTCGACGGACGCCGCCACACGTAGCGCACATAGCCGCCGCCTTTCGACGCCTGTTGAATCAGCTCCTGGATGGTCAGCGCGCCGTTCGGATCGCGCATGAGCCAGAGATCGCGTCCGACGAGATCCGGCTGGCGCGGATGCATCAGCGACGTGCCGCGCATCGTGTAGACGAAAAAGTAGCCGTCCTGCCCGAAGTCGAGACGTTGAAGCGCATCGAGCGCGAGGCGGCGGCGTTCGTCGTTGCTGCGCGGATCGTCGGCGGGTGCGTCGTAATAAGGCGCGATCGCGCTCGTCGCAATCTCGACGTAATGGCGCAGTTCGATCTCCTTGCTCGACAGGTACGCGGCCTGCGTCGTGTCGTGCTGCGCTGCTGCGAGCGCTTGCGCCTGCTGGCGCACGCCGTAGGTGATGCCGCCGATCGCAAGCGCGAACGGCACGATCGCGAGCAGGAAAATCTTTGCCTTGAGATTCATCGATACAGGGTGTTCACATTCGAAGCCGCGGCGCGCCGCTTGCTGGAAACACAGGGTTTTCCGCTACGTGAAGCCACGTAGCGCGCATAAGTAGTTATGCGCTTGTAAGCGCCCGGGCGAAAGCGAATACTACCGCCCAATGCGCTATCACGGCGCAATCATCGGCCCGGAAGGGTCAATAACTAAGGAGACGCCATGAATCGGGCTTCCGGATTCCTGGTCTGGATCGCGCTCGCGCTACTGGGCGCGTTCGCATTCGGCACCATCGCGCTCGCGCACGGCGAGCGGATCAGCGCACTATGGATCGTCATTGCGGCGGTCTGCGTCTATCTCATCGCTTACCGCTTCTACTCACGCTTCATCGCGACGAAAGTGCTGCAGCTCGACGGCCTGCGCATGACGCCGGCCGTTCGTCACAACGACGGTCTCGACTACGTGCCGACCAACAAGTACGTGCTGTTCGGCCATCACTTCGCGGCGATCGCGGGCGCGGGTCCGCTCGTCGGCCCGGTGCTGGCGGCGCAGATGGGCTACACGCCCGGCATGCTGTGGATTCTCGCGGGCGTGGTGTTCGCGGGCGCGGTGCAGGACTTCGTCGTCCTGTTCATCTCGACGCGCCGCGATGGCCGCTCGCTCGGCGATCTCATCAAGATGGAACTCGGCACCGTGCCCGGCGTGATCGCGCTGTTCGGCGCGTTCCTCATCATGGTGATCATTCTCGCGGTGCTCGCGCTGATCGTCGTGAAGGCGCTGACGAATTCGCCGTGGGGCACGTTCACGGTTGCCGCGACGATTCCGATCGCGCTCTTCATGGGTGTCTATACGCGCTACATTCGCCCGGGACGCATCGGCGAGGTTTCCATCATCGGCTTCGTCGGTCTGATGCTCGCGATCGTGTACGGCGGACAAGTCGCCGAATCCGCGACGCTCGCGCCGTACTTCACGTTCACCGGCGTGCAGCTCGTGTGGATTCTGATCGGCTACGGTTTCGTGGCGTCGGTGCTGCCGGTATGGCTGCTGCTCGCGCCGCGCGATTATCTGTCGACGTTCCTCAAGATCGGCACGATCCTCGGCCTCGCGATCGGGATTCTCATCGTCGCGCCCGAACTGAAGATGCCGGCCTTCACGAAGTTCGTCGATGGCACGGGTCCCGTGTGGTCGGGCAATCTGTTCCCGTTCCTCTTCATCACGATCGCATGCGGCGCGGTGTCGGGCTTCCACGCGCTGATCTCGTCGGGCACGACGCCCAAGATGATCGACAACGAAGTCAACATGCGCTTCATCGGCTACGGCGCGATGCTGATGGAATCGTTCGTCGCGATCATGGCGCTCGTCGCCGCGTGCGTGATCGAACCGGGCGTCTACTTCGCGATGAACAGCCCGGCCGCGCTGCTCGGCTCGACGCCCGAAGCGGTCGCGCAGACCGTCTCGGGCTGGGGCTTCGTGCTGACGCCCGACATGCTGACGTCGACGGCGAAGGCGGTCGGCGAGACGACCATCGTCGCGCGTGCCGGCGGCGCGCCGACGCTCGCGGTCGGCATGGCGCACATTCTTCATCAGGTGATCGGCGGCCCGGCGATGATGGCGTTCTGGTATCACTTCGCCATTCTGTTCGAGGCGCTGTTCATCCTCACCGCCGTCGATGCGGGCACGCGCGCCGGCCGCTTCATGCTGCAAGACTTGCTCGGCACGTTCCATCCGGCGCTGCGCCGCACGGAATCGCTGCCGGCCAACCTCGTCGCGACGGGCCTGTGCGTCGCCGCGTGGGGCTACTTCCTGTATCAGGGCGTGGTCGATCCGTTCGGCGGCATCAACACGCTGTGGCCGCTCTTCGGCATCTCGAATCAGATGCTCGCGGGCATCGCGCTGATGCTCGGCACCGTGGTGCTGTTCAAGATGAAGCGCGAACGCTATGCGTGGGTCACGCTCGTGCCGACTGCGTGGCTGCTCATCTGCACGTTGACGGCCGGCTGGCAGAAGATTTTCGATGCGAATCCGAAGGTCGGCTTCCTCGCGCACGCCGGCAAGCTGAAGGACGCCTACGACGCGGGCAAGGTGATGGCGCCGGCGAAGTCGCTCGCGGAGATGCAGCGCATCATCTTCAACGATTACGTCGATGCGGCGCTTGCCGGCCTGTTCATCTTCGTGGTGTTGAGCATCGCGGTATATGGCGTGCTGGCCGTGCTGCGGGCGCGTCGCGAAGCGAAGCCGACCGTGCGCGAAACGCCGTTCGAAGCGATGCCTTCCGGCGCTTCCACCGCGGTGCGCGCGGGCCACTAAGGAGTCGAGCGATGTTCAGCGATCTTCGGCAGGCAGGACGGTATCTCGGCCAGACGATGCGTCTGATGGTCGGGATGCCCGATTACGACGCATATGTCACGCACATGCAGACGACGCATCCCGACAAGCCGGTGATGAGCTACGCGGAGTTCTTCCGCGAGCGGCAGGAGGCGAGGTACGGGTCGGGAGCGGGGAAGTGCTGCTGAGTTGATGCTGCTGGGTGGTGATTGAAGATAACGCGACGGTGAGAGCCGTCGCGTTTTTTTTGGGCGCTGCGCGAGGTGCGATCCAGCCGACCGCATGATAGTCGCGACGGCGCGTTCGCTATCCGCTCCGCTGGTGACCAAGGACCGGCAGATTCGAAGCTACGAACACGTCACGACGATTCGGTAGCAGAGAAAACAAAAAGGGCGAATGACCCAAGCCATTCGCCCTTTCCACGCTCCGTTCAACCGAAGCTCAATTCACCGCCGCCGCCGTCTTGGCGCCCTTGTTCTTCTGCGCGCGGCCGATCTCTTCCAGCTTGATCTCGACGTGCTTCGAGAACACGTACTCGGCCGGACGCTGCTTGTCGATCGGCAGATCCTTCGCGAACGCGCCCGTCGTGCGCGGGCCCGACAGCGCGATCTTCGCGGCCTTCAGCGGATGCGCCACCGTGTCCATCACGGCGGTCGCCTCGAAGCCGCAGTGGACCATGCAGTCCGCGCACTTCTCGTACTTGCCCGTGCCGTACTTGTCCCAGTCGGTGGTTTCCATCAGTTCCTTGAAGGTCTTCACGTAACCTTCGCCGACCAGATAGCACGGCTTCTGCCAGCCGAACACCGTGCGCGCCGGGTTGCCCCACGGCGTGCATTGATACGTCTGGTTGCCCGCGAGGAAATCGAGGAACAGCGTCGACTGGCTGAACGACCAGTTCTTGCCGTTGTTGCCGCGCTTGAAGATTTCGCGGAACAGGTTCTTCGTCTTTTCGCGATTCAGGAAGTGCTGCTGATCCGGAGCGCGCTCGTAGGCATAGCCCGGCGAAACCGTGATGCCGTCCACGCCGATCGGACCGAGCGTGTCGAAGAACTTCGCGACGCGTTCCGGCTCCGCATCGTTGAACAGCGTGCAGTTGATGTTCACGCGGAACCCGCGGCGCTTCGCTTCCTTGATGGCCGCGACAGCCTTGTCGTACGTGCCCGGCTGCGAAACCGAGTGATCGTGCGCCTCGCGATCGCCGTCGAGATGCACGGACCAGACGAAGTACGGGCTCGGCTCGTAATCGTCCATCTTCTTTTCCATCAGGAGCGCGTTCGTGCAGAGATACACGAACTTCTTGCGCGCCATGATGCCCTTCACGATCTGCGGCATTTCCTTGTGCAGCAGCGGCTCGCCGCCCGCGATCGACACGACCGGCGCGCCGCATTCGTCGACGGCTTCGAGGCATTCCTGCAGCGACAGACGCTGGTTCAGGATCGGATCCGGATAGTCGATCTTGCCGCAGCCGTTACAGGCGAGATTGCAGCGGAACAGCGGTTCCAGCATCAGCGCGAGCGGGTAACGCTTGGTGCCCGTCAGGTGTTGCTTGAAGATATAGGCGCCAACGCGGGCCTTCTGGAGCATCGGGATAGACAATTGTGTCCTCTCCTTATTCTTCGCGAACCGCGGCTGCCGCAACGGCGGCGACCGGCTGAGTGAGCTTCGCGGGGAGTTTGAATTCGACCTTTTCCTCGCGGCCGTTCATCGTCGTGACTTCGACGTGTCCGAACGCGCGCAGGGCATCGATCACATGTTTGACCATTTCCTCGGGCGCCGAAGCGCCCGCGGTGATGCCGACCGTTTGCACGTCGGCAAACCATTCCGGCTTGATCTCCGAACCGTCCGCGACGAGATAGCTCGGAACGCCGCTCTCGGCGCCGATTTCCCGCAGGCGGTTCGAATTGGAACTGTTGGTGGCGCCGACCACGAGCAGCACATCGACTTGCGTGCTCAGCTCGCGCACGGCGGCCTGGCGATTCTGAGTCGCGTAGCAGATGTCGCGCGTGTCCGGGCCGACGATATCCGTGAAGCGGCGCTGCAAGGCATCGATGATGCCGCGCGTGTCGTCCACGGAAAGCGTCGTCTGCGTGACATAGGCGACGGGCGTATCGGGCGCGAGCGTCATTGTCGCGACTTCGGCTTCACTCTGCACCAGCACGACGACGCCGGGAATCTGCCCGATCGTGCCTTCGACTTCCGGATGACCCGCATGGCCGATCAGAATGAGCGTGCGCCCCTGCGATACATACTGGCGGCCCTGCACATGAACCTTGGTGACGAGCGGGCAGGTCGCGTCGAGCACGTCGAGCCCGCGCGTCCGCGCATCTTTCTCGACGCTCTGCGCGACGCCGTGCGCGCTGAAAATCGCGACCGCGCCGTGCGGCACTTCATCGAGTTCTTCGACGAACTTTGCGCCCTTGCTGCGCAGGTTGTCGACCACATGACGGTTATGAACGATCTCGTGACGCACATAAACCGGTGCGCCATGCCGTTCGAGGGCCCGATCGACGATTTCGATCGCACGGACCACGCCCGCACAAAAGCCGCGGGGTTGAGCAAGGATGATACGCATATTCGAACGAACTCCGACTGGCGCGGGTCTCGGGTTAGCCGGCGCGAAGCTCGCACTTTCCCGAAGACCTGGCCACGAACGACGCTCGGAAGCGTCAGGAAGGCCGGGGAAAGCAGACCGGAAAAAAAGACACGGTGGGATCGGTCTGCGCGCCGAAGTTGACCGCGTATTCTAACGCGTTCCCTTTTTGGGTGCTCAATGCCCGCTTCACTTCGCGACGCGCTTCGGCACACGCAAATACGGCGATTTTGAGAACCCAGTAAACTGTCGGACGCTTCGGACCGCATGGCGTCGAGATCCGCGCCACGCGCCCTTGCCGCGCGGCCTCGCGGAGCGGCTCGCCGCGCTGTTTCCCTGGTGTATTTTTCGCGCAACGCCGGGTCGATCGCGCCATCGGCTGCGCCACTGTTTTCAAGCTAATCGTTTACTCATGCTATTGATCGCCTGGCTGTCTTTCTTGATCTGGATCGTGCTGCTGTTCGCCCGCGGCGGATTCTGGCGCGCGCAACCCGCGCCGGCGCTATCCGATACGACGATCCACGCCGTCGGCAACGCCGAGATCGCGCGCCGCGGCGCATGGCCCGCGCTCGTCGCCGTCGTGCCTGCGCGCAACGAAGCCGACGTCATCGGCCGCGCGGTCGGCTCGCTGCTCAAGCAGGACTATGCGGGCGCGTTCCATGTGATCGTCGTCGATGACCACAGCACCGACGGCACCGCGAACGTCGCGCTCGCCGCCGCCCGCGATCTCGGCCTCGAAGACCGTCTGACGATCCTGACCGCGCAGCCGCTGCCGCCGGGCTGGTCGGGCAAGGTGTGGGCGCAGTCGCAGGGCATCGGCGCGATCGACAAGCTCGGCCTGCCCGCGGAATTCCTGCTGCTCACGGACGCGGACATCCACCATCCGGCCGATGCCGCCACGCAACTCGTCGCGCGCACGATTCTCGAAGACCGCGATCTGGTCTCGCTGATGGTCCGTCTGCGCTGCGATTCCCTTTGGGAAAAGGCGCTGATTCCGGCGTTCGTCTTCTTCTTCGCGAAGCTTTATCCGTTCGAATGGGTCAACGACGCGAAGAAGGCGACCGCCGGCGCGGCAGGCGGCTGCATGCTGGTGCGCCGTTCGGCGCTCGTGGAGGCGGGCGGGATCGAATCGATCCGGCAGGAACTGATCGACGATTGCAGTCTCGCCGCGCGCATCAAGCATCGCGCGGGCCGCAACGACGCGCGCCCGATCCGCCTCGATCTCGCCGAGCACAGCGTGTCGCTGCGTCCGTACGATAGCTGGCGGGACATCTGGAACATGATCGCGCGCACGGCGTTCACGCAATTGCGCTATTCGCCTCTGCTGCTTGCCGGCACCGTGCTCGGCATGGCGGTGATCTATCTCGCGCCGCCGGTGCTCGCGCTGGCATACGGCGCGAGCGCGTGGCCCGCATGCGCCGCGTGGGCGCTGATGTGCATCGCCTATGGTCCGATGCTGCGCTACTACCGCAGATCGCTGTTGTGGGCGCCGCTCCTGCCGCTCGTCGCGTTGTTCTACGTCAGCGCGACGATCGGCTCGGCCGTGCGGTACTGGAGCGGGAAGGGCGGGCAATGGAAGGCGCGCGTGCAGGCGCCGACGCAGGAAGGTTCGTAAACGCGGCTTCTCACTTCTTCGTCAACATGGCATACAGCTCGATGACCATGTTCGGCGAGAACGTGAACGGCACCCAGCCGTGCCCGGCGTGGCGCAAGACCAGCAGGCGGTCGCCGTTCGCGTATTTCTGCGTCGCCATGACGGGATTCTTCGTGGCGGCGAAGCGCCATCCCGGTGCAATGCCCGCAGGCTGATCCGGCGACATCGACGCGCGCACGTTCGACAATTCCTCGATCAGTTCCGACACACCTTCCGGGCTCAGCTTCACCGTCTTGCCCGCGATCGTCATTTCGACCGCATCGCGCTCCGGGCGCGACACGACGAGCGTCGGGGGCTCGTTCAGCGCGGGCGGTTCGGCGGGCGCGTCGGCATCGACCGGTTCGCGCACATCGCGCAAAGCGGGCGGTTCGTCCGATACGGCGGGCGGAGCGGCAGGCGAGCCGGCGGATGAGCGCGCAGATGCGGCAGCGGTCTGAAGGAGCGTATCGAGGCTCGACTCCAGCGCGCCGAGCTGGTCTTGTAGATTCATGCGAGTGTGTCTGTAACGTGCGTGCTAGCAGTGAGGCCCCGATTCTACCCGCTGGACTTCTCCGATACCGCCACACCTTGTAACGAAATGCACGCAACCGTGTGTCAGACGACGCGCTCGCCGAGGTTTTCGAGTTCGGTGCGCACGCGCGTCAGCACGTCGGTCCAGTCGCCGCGCTTCGTCTGCGTGAAGAGGCGCATGTCCGGATACCACGGCGTGTCGTCGCGATCGCGCAGCCACCGCCAGCAGCCCGCGAAGCGATTCAGCAGCCAGACGCGCTTGCCCATCGCGGCGGCGAGATGCGCGACCGACGTATCGACCGCGATCACGAGATCGAGTCCGTCGATGAGCGCGGCCGTGTCCGCGAAGTCGCCGACGCGGTCCATCCAGTCGGCGATCTGGCCGGCGAACGCGGGCGGCAGTTGCTTGTCGGCGTGCTCGGCCTTTTGCAGGCTGATCCATCGCACGCCGCGATACGAGAGCAGCGGCGCGAGCGTTTCCGGCGCGATGCTGCGCCGTTTGTCGCCGCGCGAATGCGTGTGGCCGCCCGCCCAGACGAGACCGACCGCCGGCATCGAGCGCTCGCCGATTCGTTCCGCCCAGAAACGCGCGCGTTGCGAATTGGCGCGCAGATAGGGCGTCGGCGCGGGAATATTGCCGATGCGCGTGCCGAAACACATCGGCAAGGACATCAGCGGGCAATGGTGCGTCCACATGGACAGATCGACGGCGTCTCCGTCGACGAGAACGATGTTCGGCCAGCGCGCGCACAGCGATTCTTCGAAGAGCCGCCGCAGCGGCGCCGGACAGACATAGCCGACGCGCGCGAAGCGTTCCAGCGCCATCGGCAGGTAGCGGCAGAATTGCAGCGCATCGCCGAAGCCTTGTTCGTGCAGCACGAGCAGGCTCGCGCCGGCGGGAAGCGGGCCGCCGCGCCAGAGCGGAATCGGCAACTCGGGCGCGCGTGCGCCGAGCGTCTGACCGCCCGTCTGAAAGCTTGCCCAACGGTGCTCGAAATGCGGCCATGCTTCGTCGTAGCGTCCCGCCGCGAGCAGCGCATGGCCGAGATTGCTGTGCGCTTCGAGGTTGTCCGGATCGAGCGCGATGGCGGCTTTCGTATGCTCGATTGCCGAGTCGAGATCGCCCAGACGGTTGAGTACCGCGCCCAGATTGTTATGCGATGCCGCGTGATCCGGCCGATGCCCGAGCGCTCGCCGATAACTCTGCGCCGCCGCTTCCATCTGCTCGTCGAGTTGCAGCGCAAGTCCGAGGTTGAACCAAAGCAGGGCGATGTCGCCGTAATCCGGAAAGCGCTCATCGGCGATGCGCAGTCCGAGGCGCGCGCTTTGCGCCGCGGCCGGGAAATCGCGCAGGTGCATCTGCGTCACGCAAAGCGAGTTGCAAAAGCCCGGATGCGCGGAAAGTTCGATGGCGCGTGCGAGCCACGTTCGCGCGTCTTCCGGCTTGCGCAGCGCCAGCGCGATCAGGCCGCGCAGATGAAGCGCATCGGCGTTGCGCGGATTCTCGGCGATGGCTTCATCGGCCAATTCGACGGCGATGCCAAACGCGTGCTCCGCATAAGCTCGACTGGCGCGCTGGATGAGATCGTTCTGCATGAGGTTTCCTGTCGGGGCGGACAGTGTATGCAGAGGCGAACCGGCGTCTGTAAAGATCGTTGGATGCGGCGCGCGCAAAAAAAAACCGGCATGCCCGAAGGCGATGCCGGTTTCATCACCGAAGCGCGAAAGAACGCGCTCCAGCCCAACTTACTTCGCGCGCACCTGTTCGAGCGCGGCATTGAACGTCTTGCTCGGACGCATCACGGCTTCGAGCTTCTTCTCGTCCGGCTTGTAGTAGCCGCCGATATCCACCGCATTGCCCTGCACGGCGGCGAGTTCATCGACGATCTTCTGCTCGTTCTCGGCCAGCGTCTTTGCGAGCGGCGCGAACTGCTCGGCGAGCGCCTTGTCTTCCGACTGCGACGCGAGTTCCTGCGCCCAGTACATCGCGAGATAGAACTGGCTGCCGCGATTGTCGAGCTGGCCGGTCTTCGGCGACGGGCTCTTGTTGTTGTCGAGCAGCTTGCCGGTGGCCGAATCGAGCGCCTTCGCGACGAGCTTCGCACGCGCGTTGTCGTTCTTGATGCCGAGCTCTTCCAGCGACACCGCCAGCGCGAGGAATTCGCCGAGCGAGTCCCAGCGCAGATGGTTTTCCTGCACGAGCTGCTGAACATGCTTCGGCGCCGAGCCGCCCGCGCCCGTTTCGTACAGGCCGCCGCCCGCCATCAGCGGAACGATGGAAAGCATCTTCGCGCTCGTGCCGAGTTCCATGATCGGGAACAGGTCGGTGAGGTAGTCGCGCAGGATGTTGCCCGTGACCGAGATCGTGTCCATGCCGCGGATCACGCGTTCGAGCGTGTAACGCATCGCGCGCACTTGCGACATGATCTGGATGTCGAGGCCGGTCGTGTCGTAATCCTTCAGGTACGTCTCGACCTTCTTGATGAGTTCGGCTTCGTGCGGACGATACGGGTCGAGCCAGAACACGGCCGGCGTGCCCGAGTTCTTCACGCGCGTGACGGCGAGCTTCACCCAGTCGCGGATCGGCGCGTCCTTCACGAGGCACATGCGCCAGATGTCGCCCTTCTCGACTTCCTGCGTCAGCCCTTCGAGGACTTCGCCCGTCGCGTTGTCGACGATGCGCGCCGTGCCGTCTTCCGCGATCTCGAACGTCTTGTCGTGCGAGCCGTACTCTTCCGCCTTTTGCGCCATCAGGCCGACGTTCGGCACCGTGCCCATCGTCTTCGGATCGAACGCGCCGTTGGTCTTGCAGAAGTTGATGATTTCCTGATAGATGCGCGCGAACGTGCTTTCCGGAATCAGGCACTTCGTGTCTTGCGGACGGCCGTCGGCGCCCCACATCTTGCCGCCCGCGCGGATCATCGCGGGCATGGATGCGTCGACGATCACGTCGTTCGGCGCGTGCAGGTTCGAGATGCCCTTGGCCGAATCGACCATGGCGAGCGCCGGGCGCTTCTCGTGGCACGCGTGCATGTCGCGGATGACTTCATCGCGTTGCGATTCCGGCAGTGCTTCGATCTTCGTGTACAGATCGACGAGACCGTTGTTCACGTTGATGCCGAGCTCTTCGAAGAGCTTGCCGTGCTTGGCGAACGCGTCCTTGTAGAACACCTTCACGGCGTGGCCGAAGACGATCGGGTGCGAGACCTTCATCATGGTCGCCTTGACGTGCAGCGACAGCATGACGCCCGTGTCGAACGCATCCTGCATCTGGTCTTCGTAGAACTCGACGAGCGCCTTCTTGCTCATGAACATGCTGTCGACGATCTCGCCTTCCTGCAGCTTGACCTTCGGCTTCAGCACGATGGTTTCGCCGCGCTTCGTCACGAGTTCCATGCGCACTTCGCGGGCTTTATCGTTCGTGATGGACTTTTCGCCGTGATAGAAGTCGCCGTGTTTCATGTGCGCGACGTGCGTGCGCGACGCCATGCTCCACTCGCCCATGCTGTGCGGATGCTTCTTCGCGTAGTTCTTCACGGCGAGCGGCGCGCGGCGGTCCGAGTTGCCTTCGCGCAACACCGGGTTCACGGCCGAGCCGAGGCACTTGCCATAGCGCGCGCGGATGGCCTTTTCTTCGTCGTTTTTCGGCTCTTCGGGATAGTCGGGCAGCTTGTAGCCCTTGCTTTGCAGTTCCTTGATCGCGCTCGTCAGCTGATGCAGCGACGCGCTGATGTTCGGCAGCTTGATGATGTTGGTGTCGGCGTCCTGCGTGAGTTCGCCGAGCTTCGCGAGGTTGTCGGGGACCTTTTGCTCGTCGGTCAGGAATTCGGGGAATTCGCCGAGGATGCGGGCCGCGACGGAGATGTCGCTCGTCTCGACGTTGACGCCCGCCGGCGCGGTGAAGGCACGGATGATCGGCAGAAAGGCGCTGGTCGCGAGCAGCGGAGCTTCGTCGGTCAGGGTGTAGATGATGGTGGGTTGCTGATTACTCATCGCTTGTCTCGACATCCGAAAACAGGTTGGAAAAAACCGCCGGCCTCGTCACCCCTCCGGCAACAAACCGCTATTCTGCCTGATTTTGCAGGGCGCGCGTGTGAATTTCGGCTTGCGAAATTGGCCAAAACGGGCGTTTTTCTTGCGAATTCAATGACTTAATTTTTTTCGAGTCTTATACAAGAGTTGCTGTCTTCCGGCCGCGTCGCGATGGCCGGAACGTTTCACGAAATGATTTGGCGCTTCATCCAGCGAGATACCCGTTCTCCCGGAACCAGTCCAGCGCGTCCTTCAGACCTTGCGCGTACGGCCGCGCGGCGTAGCCCAGCTCGCGTTCCGCCTTCGCCGACGTGAAGTACATCTTGTTCTTCGACATGCGCAGCGCGTCGACGGTCACGAACGGCTCCTTTCCGCTCACTTTCGCGAACAGCTCCGCGCCGATCGCGAGCGGATAAAGCGGCCCGCGCGGCAGCTTGATGGTCGGCGGCTTGCGCCCGACGAATCCGGCGATGTCCGCCAACATCTGCTGCAAGGGCAGATTCTCGCCGCCCAGGATATATCGCTCGCCGATCTTGCCGCGTTCGAGCGCGAGAAAGTGCCCGTTCGCGACATCGTCGACGTGCACGAGATTGAGGCCCGTATCGACGAACGCGGGGATCTTGCCGGTCGCCGCTTCGACGATGATGCGCCCGGTCGGTGTCGGGCGCACGTCGCGCGGGCCGATCGGCGTCGACGGATTCACGATCACCGCCGGCAGCGCGTTCTGCGCGACCATGCGCTCGACCGCGCGCTCCGCGAGCACCTTGCTGCGCTTGTATGCGCCGATGGTGCTCTGCGCATCCGACGGCTTCGTCTCGTCGACGATCGCGCCCGAGCTCGTCACCTTGAGCGTCGCGACGCTGCTGGTATAAACGATGCGCTCGACACCTTCGGACAGCGCCGCGCGCATCGTCGCTTCGGTGCCTTCGAGATTCGCGCGTTCGATTTCGGCCGGATCCGGCGCCCAGATGCGGTAATCGGCGGCGACGTGAAACAGGAAGCGGCAGCCCCTGAGCGCGGCGCGCATGGACGCTTCGTCGCGCATGTCGCCGACGACGATCTCCGCGTCCAGCGATTCGACGTTCCTGCGCGGGCTGGTCTTGCGCACGAGCACGCGCACGTCGAAACCGCGTTCGATGGCGAGCCGCGCGACCGCGGAACCGACGAACCCCGAAGCACCCGTGACGAGCACGCGAGAGCCGGAAAAATCAGTCATTCTTACCTCGTTGAAAACGTCCGCGCGGCCTCGATTGTAACGATTGCCGCGCCGAAAAAAGGCTGCAAAGCCCGATGTGACAAGGGCTTGCGGCTCATGCTATGGTCCTCGCCTGCCGCGGCCGCGAGGACCGCGCAAAACATGGACACAACCGGTAAGCGATGCCTCAAGACACTCGAAACCTAAGCGCCTGGATTTACCTCGCAATCGCAATCACGCTCGCCGTGGTGTTCTGCATCGACGTGCTCACGCCGATCCGCATCGCGATCTGGGTGTTCTACGTGCTGCCCGTCGTGCTCTGCGTCTGGGCCGACCGCCCCGCCGTGCCGATCGTCACGGCGGGCGTCTCGACCGTGCTGACGCTCGCAGGATACGCACTCGCCGCCACCGATCCGAACACGAGCCGCGACGTGCTGCAGATCAACCGCGCAATGGGCATCGTCGTCATGCTCGCGCTCGCAGCGGTGGCGCATCTGTATATCAAATCGCGGCTCGCCGTACAACGCACGACCTGGCTGCAACAGGGCATCGTGCAACTCGCGCAGAAATTGCGCGGCGAGCAGTCTCCGGCTTCGATCGGCGTGAGCATCCTGCGTTCGATCATTCCGTACGTGAATGCAAAAGTCGGCGTCGTCTACGCGCTTGAAGGCGATGCGCTCGTGCGGGTCGCGTCGTGGGCGCTGCCGGACGATGCCAGCGCGCCAGCGAGGATACCGCGCGGCCAGGGACTCGTCGGACAGGCAGTCGAAGAGGCGCGCGTGCTCGAATTGCGCGACGCGTCCGCGCACTATCTGAAGGCCGGTTCGGCGCTGGGATCGGCGGCGGCTTCGCGCGTCGTGATCGCGCCGCTTCTCGCCGATGGCGACGTCGTGGGCGCGATCGAACTCGGCTTCGTCGGCAACGAAGGCCGTTTCGACGATACCCGCGCGCTGCTCGACATGGCCTCGGAACCGATCGGCATGGCGCTGCGTTCGTCGCGGTATCGCGCGCGTCTCGTCGAACTGCTCGAAGAAACGCAGCGCCAGAGCGAGGAATTGCAGGTCCAGCAGGAAGAGTTGCGCGTGTCGAACGAGGAACTGGAGGAGCGCGGCCGCGCGCTGCAGGATTCGCAGGCGCGTCTCGAACAGCAGCAGGCCGAGCTCGAACAGACCAACGTGCAGCTCGAAGAGCACACGCAACATCTGGAGCGGCAAAAGTCCGAGCTGATGCAGGCGCAGCAGGAACTGACCGCGAACGCGCTGGAAATGGAGCGCGCGAGCCAGTACAAGTCGGAGTTTCTCGCGAACATGTCGCACGAACTGCGCACGCCGCTCAACAGTTCGCTGATCCTCGCGAAACTCTTGCAGGACAACAAGCAAGGCAACCTGACCGAGGAACAGGTGCGCTTCGCCGCGACGATCCATTCGTCGAACAGCGATCTGCTTTCACTCATCAACGACATTCTTGATTTGTCCAAGGTCGAGGCCGGACAGATGGACGTGCAGTTCGCGCACACATCCGTCGATGCGATCCTGCAGACGTTGCAGCAATCGTTCGCGCCCATCGCGGCGAACAAGGGCGTCGAATTCGTCACCGCGCACGGCGAGAACGTGCCGCAATACTTCGTCACCGACAGCCAGCGGCTCTTGCAGGTGCTGCGCAATCTGCTGTCGAACGCATTCAAGTTCACCGAGCGCGGCCGCGTGACGGTCGCGGTCGAGCGCGCCGGCGACAACGCGCTGCGTTTCGATGTGCGCGACACGGGCATCGGCATCGCGCGCGACAAGCAAGAGATGATCTTCCAGGCGTTCCAGCAAGCCGACGGCACCACGAGCCGCAAATACGGCGGCAGCGGCCTCGGATTGTCGATTTCGCGCGAGTTTTCGCGACTGCTCGGCGGATCGGTGTCCGTGTCGAGCGAACTTGGGCAGGGCAGCGTGTTTTCGGTGACGCTGCCGATCGCGGCGCACGAAGGCACCGTCACCGCGAAGCTCGATACGATCGGTCACATGCGGGAAGCGCAGCCCATGGCCGCGCCCGCGCCCGCACCTGCGCCTGCACCTGCGCCTGCGCCGGTACAGCCGATGCCGGCGCCCATGGTCAGTCCGGAGCCGCTCGGCATCGCCGACGACCGCGCCGACCGCAAGCGTCCGGATCGCGTGATTCTCGTCATCGAGGACGATCAGCCGTTCGCGCGCATCCTCTACGATCTCGCGCACGAACTCGATTTCGACTGCGTGCACGCGGCGACCGCCACGCAAGGCGTCGAGCTCGCGCGTTCGCTGCAGCCGAACGGCATTCTGCTCGATATCGGCCTGCCGGATCAGTCGGGCCTCACCGTGCTCGAATGGCTCAAGCACGATCCGCTCACGCGTCACATTCCGATTCACATCGTCTCCGCGACCGATCACGCCGATGTCGCGCTGCATCTCGGCGCGATCGGCTACACGCTGAAGCCGAGCGCGCGCGAAGAACTGGCGCACGCGATCCGCAAGCTCGAAGCGCGCTCGTCGCAGGGCATGCGCCGCGTGCTCGTCGTCGAGGACGATCCGGCGTTGCGTCAGAGCATTCACGCGCTGCTCGCGAGCGACACGGTGGGCATCGTCGAGGCAGGATCGATCGCGGAGGCCATCGAGGAGATGCAGCGCGTGCCGTTCGATTGCGTCGTGATGGATCTCGCGCTGCCCGACGGCTCCGGTTACGAACTGCTCGAACGCGTGTCGACGAGCGGCGGGCACGCGTCGCCGCCGGTCATCGTCTATACGGGACGCCTGCTGTCGCAGGAAGAAGAGCAGCGCCTGCGCCGCTATTCGAAATCGATCATCATCAAGGGAGCGAAATCGCCGGAGCGTCTGCTCGACGAAGTGACGCTGTTCCTGCATAGCGTGGAAAGCGCGCTGCCGCCGGAGCAGCAGCGCATGCTGCGCGCGGCGCGTCAGCGCGACGACGTGTTCGAAGGCCGCACGATCCTGCTCGCCGAGGACGACGTGCGCAACATCTTCGCGCTGTCGCGCGTGATCGAGCCGCTCGGCGCCACGCTCGAAATCGCGCGCAACGGGCGCGAAGCGCTCGAAGCGCTCGCGCGCCGCAGCGATATCGACCTCGTGCTGATGGACATCATGATGCCCGAAATGGACGGCCTGACCGCGATGACCGAAATCCGCAAGCGCACGGAGCACGCGCGTCTGCCGATCATCGCGCTGACGGCGAAAGCGATGCCGAGCGATCGCGAGAAATGTCTCGAGGCAGGTGCGGACGATTACATATCGAAACCCATCGACGTGGATAAGCTCGTGTCTTTATGTCGGGTTTGGTTGCGGCAGCGATGAACATGGCGAACGACGGCAGTCACGACGAAGAAGCGACGTTCGACATCGAACTGAAGCTGATTCTGGAAGCGATCTACCTGCGCTATCAGCACGACTTCCGGCATTACTCGATGAGTTCGCTGAGAAGACGCCTCGCGCAAGCCGTGAACGATCTCGGCCTGCCGACGCTCTCGCATTTGCAGGAGCGCATTCTGCGCGATCCGGCGCTGTTCGCGCGGCTGTTCCAGTACCTCACGGTGCAGGTGAGCGAGATGTTCCGCGATCCGCACTACTTTCGCGCGATTCGCGAGCAGGTCGTGCCGATTCTGCAGACGTATCCGTCGATCAAGGTCTGGGTCGCGGGATGCAGCACCGGCGAGGAGCTGTGGTCGCTCGCCGTGCTCTTCGCCGAAGAGAAGATCGCGGATCGCACCGTGTTCTACGCGACCGACATCAACGCCGAAGCGCTGCGTCAGGCCGAGAGCGGCATCTATCCGCTGGAACGCATGGCGAGCTTCAGTCAGAACTATCTGGCGGCGGGCGGCAAGCGTTCGCTGTCGGACTACTATCACGCCGCGTACGGCGCGGCGAAGTTCTCGCAGACGCTCAAGTCGCGCGTCGTGTTCGCGGATCACAGTCTCGCGACCGACAGCGTGTTTCTCGAAGCGCATCTCGTGTCGTGCCGCAATGTGCTGATCTATTTCGATCGCGCGTTGCAGGATCGCGCGCTCGGTTTGTTCAGCGATTCGCTCGTGCGGCGCGGATTTCTCGGGCTCGGCAGCAAGGAAAGCCTGCGCTTTTCCACCTATGCAGACCGCTTCGCGGATTTCAATGCGCGCGAGCGGCTTTACCAGAAGGTGTGACGATGTTCGACGCGCATCGCATCGGAGCAGTCGTGATCGGCGCATCGGCGGGCGGCGTCGAGGCGCTCAATCATCTGTTGCCCGCGCTGCCGAAGACGTTCGTGCTGCCCGTGCTGATCGTCGTGCATGTGCGGCAAGGACAGCCGAGCCTCTTGCCGGGATTGTTCGCGTCGCGCTGCGAACTGGCCGTCGAAGAGCCGTTCGACAAGGACGAGATCGCGCCCGGCACCGTGTATTTCGCGCCGCCGGGATATCACATGCTCGTCGAGGCGGAAGGCGGCGCGGCGCCGGCGATCGCGCTGTCGGTCGATCCGCCGGTGCGCTTCTCGCGGCCATCGGTGGACGTGCTGTTCGAATCGGCGGCGCATGCGTATGGCGAACGTCTGCTCGGCATCGTGCTCTCCGGCGCGAACGACGACGGCGCCCGCGGCGCGCGCGCGATCCGCGAGGCGGGCGGCGCGTGCTGGGCGCAGAACCCGGAGACGGCCTCGGCCCCGGCGATGCCGCTCGCGGCGATCGCTGAGGACGCGGTGAATGAAGTACTGACGCTCGATGAAATGGCGTTGCGGCTGTCGCAATGCATCGGCCGGCAGCCATGAAAAGAAGGCAAGGAGTCACCAGATGACGCAACCCATCCACGTGCTGATCGTCGATGACATTCGCAACAACATCACCGCGCTCGAAGCGTCGCTCGCGCGGCCGGATCTGTCGGTGCTGAAGGCCGAGTCGGGCCCCGCCGCGCTGGAGCTGCTGCTCAGGCACGAAGTCGCGCTCGCGATCCTCGACGTCAACATGCCGGGCATGGACGGCTTCGAGCTCGCCGAACTGATGCGCGGCAGCCCGCGCACCGCGCACGTGCCGATCATCTTTCTCACGGCGACGGCGCAGGACGCGAGCCGCACGTTTCGCGGCTATGAAGCGGGCGCGGTGGATTTTCTCTACAAGCCCTTCGATTCGCGCATCCTCAATTCGAAGGTCGATGTCTTCATTCAGATGGAGCGTCAGAAGCAGCAACTCGCGACGCAGCTCGCGACCGTGCAGCAACTGCTCGATGCGAACGAAATGCTGATGGCCGTGCTCGGTCACGATCTGCGCACGCCGCTTTCCGCGGTCATCGCGTCGGCGGAATATCTCGCGCGTTTCGTGCAGGACGAGAACGTGGCGAACATCGGCACGCGCATCAAGTCGAGCGGCATGCGCATGGTGCGGATGGTCGATCAGTTGCTGAACCTTGCGCGTCTGCGTGGCGGGCGCGTGACGCTGCAGCCGCGCGCCGTCGAGTTGATGACGCTCGCGAAGAATATCGTCGATGAATACGAGGCGCGCGTCGGCAAGGGGCGCATCTTCGTGCTGCGTCAGGGCGACACGCTGTTGCAGGGCGACGGCGATCTGCTGTCGCAGGTGTTCTCGAATCTCATCGGCAACGCGCTGCAGCACGGCCACGAAGGCTCGGCGATTCAAGTGCGCCTCGACGGCAACGCCGAGGACATCACCATCGCGGTGCAAAACGCCGGCGAGATTCCCGCGGACGTTCTGCCGACGATCTTTGCGCCGTATCGATCGGGCCGGCGTCAGAACGAGTCGAGCGGCCTCGGGCTGGGGCTTTACATCACGCGTGAAATCGCGCAGATGCATGGCGGCGACGTATCCGTGCGCTCGACGTCCGAAACGGGCACGGTGTTCGAAGTGAGGCTGCCGCGCGTGCCGCATCCGCGCTCGGGCGAACACGCCGACATGGCGCAGCCCTTTCGCCTGAGTTGAAGCGCGTGTCTACAATGCGCTTATGAACACTGGAAAGGAGTAAGCGCGATGCCGGGCCCGGATCTGGATACGAGAATCGAAACCTATTACGTGCGTGTGCGCGGCGTCGTGCAGGGCGTCGGTTTCAGGCATCACACGGTGCGCAAGGCGCACGCGCTGGGCGTGCGCGGCTGGGTCGCCAATCTTGATGACGGCTCCGTCGAAGCGGTCGTGCAGGGCGCGGCCAATCAGGTCGATCTGATGCTCGAATGGCTGCGACGCGGGCCGCCGCATGCCCGCGTCACCGAGTTTCACAGCGAGGAGCGCCACATCGAGAAACGCTACGAGCGCTTCGAGCAGCACTAACGCGCGACCAGCAGGCTCTCCGCGAACTGCCATTCCTCGTCGCGCCACTGATGCGTGCATTCGAAGCCCGCATCGGCGGCGATGGGCGCGACTTCATCGGCCGCATATTTGTGGCTGCTTTCCGTCCAGATCGTTTCGCCTTCGCGGAAGTCCACGCGCAGATCCGCGCCGCGCACGCGTACGGAAAGCGCGCGCTTCGCACGCAAATGCATCTCGACGCTGCGCGCATCCGGATTGAAGCGCGCGACGTGCTCGAAGGCGTCGATCGGAAAGTCGCCGCCCAGTTCGCGATTGATGCGCGCGAGCATGTTCAGGTTGAACGCGGCCGTCACGCCGATCGGATCGTCGTACGCGGCGATCAACACCGGCAGCGGCTTGATGAGATCGGTGCCGAGCAGAAGCGCGTCGCCAGGTTGCAGCATGCCGCGAATCGAGCACAGGAACTTCGTCGCCGCAAGCCGCGCGAAATTGCCGATGGTGCTGCCGAGAAACAGCACGAGCAGTCTTTCGCCGTCCTTGCGCTTGGCGCTGACTTCGGAGAGTCCGGCGAGGTAGTCGCGTTCATGTCCGACAATCGACACGCGCTCGATATCGCTCAGTTCGCGCCGGCACAACTGCAATGCGGTGCGCGAAATTTCAATCGGATGATAGGCGGTCGGCTGCTTCTTACACAGCGCTTCCAGGATGCGGCGCGTCTTGCGGCCGCTGCCGCTGCCGAGTTCCGCGACCTGAATGTCGCCGGGCATCGCCGCGACGATGTCCGTCGCGTGGTCCTTCAGCACGCGCTCTTCGGCGCGCGTCACGCCGTACTCGGGCAGCGCGGTGATCACTTCGAAGAGGGCCGAACCCACTTCGTCATACAGATACATCGACGGCAGTTCTTTCTGCGGACGCTTGCTGAGTCCTGTGTGCACAGCCTCTGCGAAGGCATTGTTGAAGCGGGGGGAAAGGGCAGCTTGAGTCATGACGTCTCCATCGATGCGGCGTTTTCTTCGCGTGCCACCGGGAAACGATGGCACGGCGCGTTGTTGCAGCGGATGCTTCGACGTGAGCGGCGGATGATCGCGCGGTGTGCCGCTCGGACTGAGGGACAGGCCGGCTGAACGCGCCGGACCGACAAGGGTCGCCGATCAACATGACCGGCAAAAGACAACCGCAAGAGACAATGTTCACGCGGCAGAGTTCATGCCGAATGCGAAGCATGAAGGAAGCAAAAAGCGGGCGCGCGCGGCAGTTTTCTTTGAAGCGCGTTCCGAAAACAAAGCGCTCGCGGCGTTTAGAATGCGCAGTTCACGTTGTGTCCGGCTTGCATTCACCTTCAACGCGCAGCGACTTCCCGATGAATCAGCATGACCTCGCGCGCGGCATCGCGCTGTCCGTCGCGGCTTCCGCGCTCTTCGCGCTCATGTCGGGCTACACGAAATGGCTCGCGCCGCTCGACGGCCTCGACATCTTCGCGTGGCGTATCGTGTGGACATTGCCGGGCGCGCTCGCGCTGGTCGCGGTGAGAAAGCGCTGGCCGCAATTATGCGCGCTCGTCGCGAGGCTCGCCAAAACGCCGCGACTGCTGCTGATGTTCGCGATCACGGCCGCGCTGCTCGGCCTGCAGTTGTGGATCTTTCTCTGGGCGCCGCTGCACGGGCGCGCGCTCGAAGTATCGCTCGGCTATTTCCTGCTTCCCCTCGCGATGGTGCTGCTCGGACGCTTTCACTACGGCGAGCGGCTCGATGGATTCCAGTGGGCAGGCGTCGCGGTGGCGGCCGTCGGCGTTGCGCATGAGCTCATCGCCACGCATGCGTTCGCATGGCCGACGCTCGTCGTGATGCTCGGTTATCCGCCGTACTTCATGTTGCGTCGACGGCTCAACGCGGACCCGCTCGTGTCGTTCGCGGTGGAGATCATGCTGATGTCGCCCGTCGCCGCGCTCATGCTGTTCGCGCGCGGCGCGTTCACGGAGGTCGCGGGCGCGCCGCATCTGTGGCTCGTGCTGCTTCCCGGACTCGGCGCATTGAGCACGATCGCGCTCGCGTCGTATCTGCGCGCGAGCCGTCATCTGCCGCTCGCGCTATTCGGCATTCTTGGCTATGTGGAACCGGTGCTGCTCGTCGGCGTGGCGGTGCTGCTGCTCGGCGAGCCGTTTTCAGCGCACCAGCTCGGGACTTATGTGCCGATCTGGATCGCTGTCGTGCTGACGGGCGTGCATAGCGCGCGTCTTCTGATGCGCTCGCGCAAAAAGGCATCGCCGATGCCGATGAGCGAGCATCACGCGAGCGTCGAGCATGAAACCGTCGCGGATGAAATCGAGCGCGTGGATTGATCAGCGCGCCCCGTGCGTTTCGATGGGGGCGTCGTGCGGATCGCGCATGAGGTCGAGCCCGAACACGACGCCATCGAAACGCGTGCCGCGCTGATCCGAGAACATAGGCAAGTAAAAAGGCGAGCCCGAAGGCTCGCCTGAATCGAACGCACCGGTTTGTTGATATGCAATGCCCGATGCGCAATGCGAGGGACGCTCGCCTCCCTTACTTCTTCGCCGCGTCGACCTTCGCATCGGCGGCCGACTTGTTCGCGTCGTTTTGTGCTTCGACTTTTTCCTTGTCGGCCTTCGCTTGTGCCACGTTGGCATCCTTCGCTGCGTCCTGCTTTTTCTTGTCGGCCTTGCTTTGTGCAGCGTGCTTTTTCTTGTCGGCTTTCGCCTGTGCCTTGGCGGCATCACCGCGAGCGTCGGAAGCCTGTTCCGGCGTGGTCGCCTGCGCTACCTTCGCGGCTTCCTTGTTGGCGTCGGCTTGCGCCGATGCCTTGTCCTCGTTCGCCGATGCCTGCGCCTTCGCGGCGTCGTGCTGTGCTTCGGCCTTCTTCTTGTTGGCGCTCGCCTGCGCCTCGGCCTTTTCGTTGTTCGCCTTCAGTTGCGCTTTGCCGGCGTCGGTGGCGGCGGTTTGCGCGAATACGGTGGAGACCAGCATGGCGGATGCGAGAGCAGCGACGATCTTCTTCATGGTTTGAAACTCCCTTGATCTTTTATTCGAGGACGCGTGGCGCGCAGTGCGCCGCGCTGACGATGAAAACGCCGGGTGCTTCGATCCAGTTGACGTTCTTCTGGTGACAAACAGTAACCAGTGGCGAGCAAATGAAACGGCATGCGGTAAAAGCGGCGGGATTGCTTGGGCGCGAGCATCTGCATTACCGAACCGGCTGAAAAAGCTGTTACGTCGTAGCGAATTCGCTTCCATTTGTAACTGTGGTTTTAACGATTGGGAATCCGAACGAATCAGCCTATTTGTAATCGTTGAAATGCGCGGTTACCAAGTAATGCAGTTATTTCTTAGCTGTCTGCTTAAGATGACTTCCACGAACCCGGCTAAACGGGAAATGGAGAAGCTCATGAAACGCACAGCACTTGTCTTGTTGATGATCGGTAGTCTGACGATGGCGGGCCAAGCCTCGGCGCACGGACACGGCGGTGGCCGCGGCCACGGCGGCGATGGCGGTGCGATCGTCGGCGCGCTGATCGGCGGAGCGGTGCTCGGTGCGCTGGTCACATCGGTCGCCAATGCTCAACCGGCTTACGCGCAACCCGTCTATCAGCAACCCGCGTATGCGGAGCCCGCCTACGCACAGCCCGTTTATGCGCAGCCGGCGCAGCCGCCTGGCTACTGCTACGACAACTATCGCAATGCGTACGTGCCGTGCGGCTACTGATCCACTGATCGTCTGACGCGATGAGACTCGCGGCACGTCCCTTGCGCTAATGCGGACACGGTCGTTGCACGACATACGCGACGACCGATACGCAAACTCGGGAGACTTGCAATGAACGCGACTACGAAGAAGTTGGTGATTTCCGCGCTGGTACTCGGCTTGTCGGGCGGCGTCTATGCGCAAGCGGGCGGCGGCGGTTCGATGGGCGCAGGCGGCAACGGTTCGGCCGGCGCCGGTTCGGCTGCGGGCGGCAAGGGCGGCGGCGTCGGTATGGGCGGAACGGGAATGGGCGGCTCGGCGGATGGCACGACCGGCACCGGCGCGAAGAGCGGCATGGGCAACGACGCGACCAACGGCATGAGCCAGGATCAGGGCACGGTGCAACGCAGTGCGCCGAACAACGGCAACATGAATTCGGGCGGCACGAAGTCCGACGGCAGTGGCACCAAGAAGGCTTATTGAAGCGAGGCCGGCGCGCAGTCGGGTGCGATCGCCGCGACGTCCTCGGGACGTGTTGCGGCATCCGCCCGGCGGCGGCGCGCGAGATTAAAGCTTATTGAGCGCTCGCCGACGCCGCATCGACGGATGCGGCCGGTTCGAACGCCTTTGCGCGCACGCTGACCTTCTCGGCGTAGGCGCGCGAACCGCCGTAGCTTTTCAGCGCGGCATCGACATCGCCCTGAGCGGACTTCACATAGCCGTGCAGGATGGCAGAGCCCGTCTCGATGTTGTCTTCCGGATCCGTCAGATCGACGTTGCGCACCAGTTTCTTGTGCGCCGACGGCACCACTTGCATGAGGCCCGTTGCATTGTTCGGCCCTCGGGCGGTTTCCTTGAAGCGCGATTCGATCGAGATGATGGCGAGCAAAAGCGCCGGAGGCAGCGAATATTTCGACGCGGACGACATGACCGCCGTAGCGATGGTTTCCGCCTTTTGGCGCGCCACGCCGAATTTGCGCGTGAGCATTTCCGAAATCTTGTGACTTGCCTGCTCGGCCTTCGGGTCTTGCGCGACGGCGGACTGCGCGACCGGATTGCTGGCGGCGAGCGGATTGTCCTGTGCGTGGGCGGCAGGCGCGCCGTTCAGCGAGAGGGCAAGGGCGGCAAAGATGACAAGTACACGACGCATCGGATGGCCAGATCAAAGCGGAATCGCATTATAGCCACATAAAAAAGCCTTGTGGATCATGTACTTGTCTTAAATCTGATGTTTTGTTTCGCGGATCGGAAGGAATTACGTGCGTTCGGCACGCTTGGAAGCCGGCGCCGATATGCCTTCGCCCGCATCGTCCGAGAGACGCGCGAACATCGGGAGCGAGGCCAGGACGACCAGCGCCGTCACGATGAAACCGCACGCCAGTTGCCAGCGCTCGGTATGCGCGCTGCCGGAAACGAGCATCGTCGCCTGAATCGTGCCGGCGGCGACCGTCACGCCGACCGCCTTCATCAACTGTTGCGCGGTGCCCTGGAACGAGGTCGCGGCGGCGAGGCGCGGCTTGGGCACATCGGCGAAGGCGAGCGCGCCCATCGTCGCGAAACTCAGCGACCGGCCGAGTCCGCCGAGCAGCAGGAGCAGGAAGATCGCGGCGGCGGGCCAGGCCTGCGACATCGTCGAGCAGACGAGCAGCACGGCCGCGAACACGACGCTGCCCGCGCATAAAACGGTCCGCACGGAGAAGCGCCGCAGCGCGAGCGCCGTCATCGGGCGCATGCAGAACGAGCCGAGCGCGCTCGCGAACGTGACGAGGCCGCTCGCCGTCGCGCTGTAGCCGAAGCCCGTCTGTAGCGTCAGCGGCACGAGAAAGGGCAGCGCGCCCGCGCCGGCGCGAAACAGGCTGCCCGCGACCGTCGCGGCGTGGAACGTGGGGATCGAAAGCAACGAAAAGTCGATGGCCGGATTCGGCGCGCGCCGGCAATGCAGCACGGTCGCGCGAAAGAGCAGCAGGCCGACGGCGACGCAAATCCACGGCACGCCGGCCGGCAGCACGCCGCGCCCCGCGCTCTCGATGCCGATCATGAACAGACTCAGCGACGCGCCCGACATCAGCATGCCGCGCAGATCGGGCGGCGTGCGTTCTTCGGGCGGCGAAGGCGGCAATAACTTCCAGGTGAGAAAGAGACCGGCGACGCCGACCGGCACGTTGACCCAGAAGATGCTGCGCCACGAGAGCGCGTCGGTGAGAAAGCCGCCGAGCGGCGGGCCGAGCAACGGACCGACGAGCGCGGGCATCGTGAGCCATGTCGTCGCTTGCAGCAGTTCCTCGCGTTTGACGCCGCGAAACAGGATCAGACGGCCGACAGGCACCATCATCGCGCCGCCGAGGCCTTGCACAACGCGCGCGGCGAGCAGTTGCGGCAGGT
This sequence comes from Caballeronia zhejiangensis, assembly GCF_000698575.1. Classification (GTDB taxonomy): domain Bacteria; phylum Pseudomonadota; class Gammaproteobacteria; order Burkholderiales; family Burkholderiaceae; genus Caballeronia; species Caballeronia zhejiangensis. Next base: position 20,765 of record NZ_JFHD01000013.1, on the reverse strand, counting down.
TCATCGCCGCGGCGCACGCAACGGACGCGAGCGTGAACGTCGCGATCGCCCACATGAACACGCGGCGCGCGCCGAAACGGTCGGCGACCCAGCCGCTCGCGGGAATGAAGACGGTCAGCGCAACGAGATAGGCGGTGATCGCGCTGGACAGATGAACGGCGTCGACGTTCAGATCGCGGGCCATCGCCGGGATGGCGGTCGCGACGATCGTGCCGTCCATGTTTTGCATGAAGAGCGCCGAAGCGACGACGGCGGCGGTGATGCGGAAGTTGCCGCCTTTCACGATGCGGCGCTCGTATGCGCGCTGAAGGCTTGTTGCAAGGCGCTTTCGAATGGGAATGGACGCATGGCGCACAGTCTAGCGCGATACGCGAACGTGCGTTCTTCGATGCAGCGACGCCTAACTCAGCGCGACGCTCGCCACGATTTCCATGAAATGCGGCAGCGCGGGCGTAACGCGCCGCGCGTCCTTCGCTTCATCGTCCCATCGGCGCAGCGCGATGGCATCGCGCGCGTAGGGCTTCGCGAGAAAGGCTTGCACGGTTTCATCGTCGAATATGCCGCCTTGCAATTGGAGGCTGCGCACCGAATCCGCCGACAGCCGCGCGTGATACGACGCATCGATCGCACAAAGGCAGCGTTTTGCATCGACGTGCAGGCGAATCGGTTCGAGCACGGCGTCGGAAAACAGCGGACGCAGAAACGGCAGCGCGAAGTACTGATGCAGATCGTCGATGCCGCGTTCGCTCGGTGTCTCGCCTTGCAGATTCAGCAGGTGCCCGAGATCGTGCAGCAAGGCCGCGACGATCAGCTCGCGGCTCGCGCCCGCCTGCTCGGCGAGCGTCGCGCTTTGCAACGCGTGCTGCAATTGCGTGACCGGCTCGCCGCTATAGGCGATTGAACCGTGTTCATCGAAGAGATGACGGATGTCGTCGAGTGAAAGCGCCATCGTAAGGAAAGGGTCGGGCGGGTATGCTTGGAGCGAAATGACGCGCGATTCTCGCAAGGCTTTATGACGCGATGATGGCGCACGCAAAGCGTGCGTTGAACCTCATGCCTTTCTCTTTCCGCCGACGCCCCGAACTCGCAGGCCTCGATCGCGCTTCACGACGCGATGTGCGCCGCATCGCGTGGCATTTCGCGCAGCGTCATTGGACGCTGCATGCGCCGGCGTTCGTGTGGATCGTGTTCGTGCTGCTGCATACGCGTTATCACCTCCTACCGGAGCGGCGCGACTATCTGCTCATCACGCTTCTTATTTTCGTGGCGGGCGTGGTGAACATACGGCTGCATATCGCACGCTATCTGAAGCCCGCGCGCGCCATCTTCGATTCGTTAGGCGCCGTGGCCGCACGCGCGATCACGGGTCGCTAGCCGTTCGTGTTGCAATGCCGCATCGCGCGAAAAGACCCCGTTTTTCGCGTGTTAGGATGCTCGACGACCCGCACCCACCGAACGCAAGATGGCAACGTTATACGAAACGCTCGGCGTGGACGAGCACGCCACCGAAGAAGAAATCAAACGCGCGTATCGCAAGGCCGCGATGCGTTGCCACCCGGATCGCAACGTGGGCAACGAAGACGTCGCCCGCGCGAAGTTCCTCGAGATCAAGGAAGCCTACGCGATTCTCTCCGACCCCGCGCAACGCGAGGTCTACGACCGCATCTACACGGAAGAGATGCGCCGCTGGGAAGAGCGCGTGCGGCAGGAAGAAGCCGAACGCGAAGCGCGCGAAACGAAGGAGCGTGAAGCCCGCGAGGCGCTCTATGCGCAGCGCGTATCGCTCGCGATGCGCTTTGCATCGCAAGGCCATAATCGTGACGTCGTGTTCGGCGTGCTGCTCGGCGCGCAATGCGACGAGTCGACCGCGCGTCAGATCGCGGATAGCGCGATCGCGCTGCACGAATCGCGTCAGGAGAGGGAAGAATCGAAAGAGAAAGAGCGCGAAGAAGAACCGGTCGCGGCGAAGAAAGAAGAGAAGGAACCGGCGGCTGCCGACGCGTCGAATCCGCTCGGCGCGATGTGGTTCCAGTTCCTCAACAACCTGCGTTTCTGAACCGCCTCAGGCCGCGAGTCTTTCGCCGCGCATGTTGCTTTGCTTCGGTGCGGGCGGATACACGCACCAGTGCCCGTCATCGTGGCGGAAGAAGAACAGCGCTCGCGACACCGCGCCGTGCAACGCCTCGACGCATACATAGCGCCGCCTGTCGGCACGCGTGCGGCTGAACTGCCTCACATGCACCGGCATGCTGCCCGGCGCGAGCCATTTTTCTACCTGATAACGAAGGGACTGCTCGTTCGCGCATTTCATTTCAGTCTCCAGCACGCGGCTTTCATGTTAGGGATAACGGCCGAACACGCCGATGATTGAAGCCCTATCAGTGAAACCCCTGCCGCGACGCATCACATTCTTGACAAAGCACTTGAACTCTACGCTTCAAATCCTGAGCCGTGCCCGTTTTGGCGAAATAGCAACAGCGAGCTTGAACGCGTCTTTCGCCGTGCCCGTTGATGAAAGATGCGTAGCGCTGTTGAACTCATCGTCTTGCAACGCGATGCGAGGGTATGTGCGCGATCGGTCATATGAAATGGCCGATTCGTACGTTACCCGTCACTGGTTTCAAAGCGAACGTCGTGCCTGAGTCGTGCGAATCAGAGCGGGCGCGCGAAGCTGAGTTCGTGGCCGTCCGGATCGGTGAGATGGAAATAGCGCTCGTTCCAGGGCGCATCGCGTGGCGCGAATTGCGGCTCGAGGCCGTGTGCCACTGCTTTCCGATAGAACGCGTCCACATCGGACACATGGATGATGACGCGGCCCCAGAAACGAATCGGGTCGTGCGTCTCGCTGGTCAGATTGAGAAACGAACTGCCGAGCGCGAACGAAGTAAAGGCCTCGTTCGCGCCGCCGTGGACGATGCGAAAACCGAGCGCCTCATAGAAGCGCACGGCGCGCGGCATGTCGTTCGTCGCGAGCGTAATCGCGCTCACGCTTTCGACGCGTGCCTCGTCGCTTGATTCTTCCATGCTGTCGTTCGTCATCCCGGATGATGCTGATGCGACACGAGCGGCAGCACCGAGAGATCCGGATGCGTGCCATCGACGATGCTCTTGCCGATATGCCGCGCATCGTCCACGGCGTCCTGCGCGCGCTTGTAGGCGTCGTCGCCGTCGGCATGGAAGTGCACCGCTTCGCCCGGCGTGTTCGCGTTCGCGCCGGGCCTGCACACATATCCGACATACACGTAGCGCTCCATCATGCTCGGCGGCGCATGTTCGGGCGTGGGCTTCAGTTGCGGCTGCACATGGATCTCGAAACCTTCGTAGTCGAAAACGTGCCATTGAGCGGGATCGTCAGGCATGACCGCCTCCTTGGTGTAGTGTTCGCTCGCGATTCAACGTTACTCCTGTTGGCGCGATGAAGCCACCGCGAAGCGCATTCGCGTCAGAAGAAATGCGTATGTGTGGCGCGGGAAATTGACAGCGTCTTCGCGCGCGGCGGATACTTTCCGGCGCACTTGCTTGAAGCGGATACGTCTGCCGTTGTCCCGATCCGGGAGGCGCGGTGAAGCCAGCCACGACACATCGTACTGTCCTTGCCCGCGCGATGCCGCGCATGACCGCGCTCGTCGGCGACATCACCGCGGGCACCGTGTCCACGCTGATGATGCTGTGCTACGCGATGAGCCTCGGCACGCTCATCTTCAGCGCCGATCTCGCGCGCTATGCCGAACTTGGCGTGCCCACCGCGCTCGTGAGCTGCATCGTGACTGCGTTCGTCATCGCGGTGACGAGCTCGATGCGTATGAACATAGGCGGGCCGGACAGCAACGCGACGGCGTTTCTCGTCGGCGTCGCGGCGGGCGTCGCGAGCAGCGTGCGCGCGAACGGCGGCACGCCCACGGTCATCCTGCTGACGGTGCTCGTCGCCATCGCGCTGTGCTCGCTCGTGACGGGCCTCATTCTCTTCGCGATCGGTTCATCGAAACGCAGCCGTTCGCTGCAATTCCTTCCCTATCCGGTGATGGGCGGGTTTCTCGCGGGCACCGGCTATCTTCTGATCGCGGGCGCGTTTCGCGTGCTGACCGGCGTCACGCTCGATTGGCACACGTTGCCTAAGCTCGCGCAACTGCACTGGCTTGCATGGGCGCCCGCGCTTTTCGTCGGCGCACTCGCGACGATTCTCGCGCGCACCTGGCGTCACGCGGCCGCATTGCCGATCACGCTCGCTATCGGCATCGCGCTCTTCTACGTGCTGTTGCGCGTCGCCGGCATCTCGCCCGACGATGCGCGCTACTTGGGCCTCCTGCTTCAGCATGTGCCGGCGCATGCGCTGCACATTCCCGAGTTGCATCTGCCGTCGTCGCTCGCGCGCGGCGAGATCGACTGGCACGCGATCGTCGCGCACTTGCCCGAGACGCTCATCGTCACGTCGGTGTCGGCGATCACGATCATCATGAATTCGACGGCGCTAGGCGCGGCCACCGGCCAGGACATCGACCTCAATCGCGAGATGCGCGCGGCCGGTCTCGCGAATATCGCGAGCGGTCTTTTCGGCGGCATGGTCGGCTATCAGTCGTATAACCGCTCGATGCTCAACGCGCGCGCCGGCGCGACGAGCCGCGCGGCGGGCGTGTTCGCCGCGCTCGCGTGCCTCTTCCTGCTGATCGCATCGCCCGATCTCGTGTCGCTCTTTCCGGTGCCCGTGCTCGTCGGCATGCAGATCTACATGGGCTTGCGTCTGATGATGGACTGGCTCGTCGGCGCATATCGCAAGCTGACGTGGCACGAGTATCTGCTCGTGCCGCTGATCCTCGCGGTGATCGCGTTCTATGGCGTGATCGCGGGCGTCGTCGCGGGCGTGGTCGCGGCGTGCGTGACCTTCGCGCTGCTCTATGGTCGAGCGGGATGCGTTCGCATGGAGTTCGACGGCCGCACGCGCACATCGAATGTCGAGCGCAGCATCGAGGAAACGCGCTTGCTGATCGATCGCGGCGATCAGATCTGCGGCGTCTGCCTGCAAGGGTTCCTTTTCTTCGGCTCGGCGAATTCGATGTTGCAGCGCATCCGCGAGCGCATTCGCTCGCATGGTCCGCGTCCGGTGCGCTATGTCGTGCTCGATTTCGCGTGGACCAACGGCATGGACGCGTCCGTGTCGCTCGCATTCGTGAAGCTGCGTCAGGCGTGCGCGGCGATCGGCGCGGATCTCGTGCTGACCGCTCTGCCGCGCAACTCGCGCGCGCTGCTAGGGCGCACGGGCGCGCTTTCGCTCGGCATCCACGAGTTCGACACGCTCGACGCCGGCCTCGAATGGATCGAAGCGCAGCAGCTCGCCACGACGACGCGCACGCTCGAACCGCGCGCGCCGGCCGGCGATTTCCGCGCGATGCTCGCGCCGCATTTCAGCGAGCGCGCGCTGCAGGGACTGGCCGCGTTCCTAGACGTATGCGATATCGGCGCGGGCGAGGCGCTCTTTCGTCGAGGCGATGCGGGCGATGCGCTTTACATCGTCGAAGAAGGGCGCGTGACCGTGTCGCTGCCGCTCGCCGATGGCCGTTCGGTGCGGCTGCGCTCGTTCGGTCCGGGCACGATCATCGGCGAGATGGCCGTGTACACGCATGCGCCACGGAGCGCGGATGTCGTCGCCGACGAACCGGCGCGCCTGCGCCGTCTCACGCTCGCGGCGCTGCGCAAGATCGAGCGGGACGATCCATTGACCGCGCAGGAGTGGCATCGCTTCGTCGTGAAGATGATGGCGTCGCGGCTCGCCATCGCCGATGAAGCGTTGCGCGCGGCGTCGTGATGACAGGCATGCGATCTGCTTTTGCCGGGAAGCACAACGCCGGGGCCTTCAACATGACACACACTGTCCGCGCGATGCTCGCGCTTGCGCCCGCCATCGTCATGACGAGCGCGCTTGCCCAGAGCGCGCCGCAATCGATCGCGATGCTCGACTGCACCCTCATCGACGATAACGCCGCCTACAACGACGCCGAAATCGACCGCATTCAGAGCGCGCGCCTCGCGATGCTGAGCGGCGCGTTTCGCGACGACTTGCGCGAGCGCGCGCTCTTTCGCGTCGCCGACAATGCGAAGGCCAGCGATCTCATCGCGACGCTGAAAAGCACGCAGGACATGAACGCGTGCAACGGCTGCGAACTGCGTGTGGCGAAGGAACTCGGTACATCGCGCGTCGGCGTGTGCTGGGTGCAGAAGATCAGCAATCTCATCCTCAACATGAACCTGCGCGTCGAAGACGCGAACAGCGGCGCGATGCTCTTTCAACGCTCCGTCGACATACGCGGCAACACCGACCTGTCGTGGAAGCGCGGCGCGAAGGCGCTCGTCGATCTCCTTGCAAGCGATCCATCCGCGACGCGCTAGATTGGCGCCACGCGAAAAGTCCAGCGGAATTCGGGAATTTCTCCCGGCCGATGCCGTTGCCTCGGCCGCGCCGATTGGGCTAAGTTGAGGCTGCCGGCACGCGCGCCGTGCCGTGTCGCGCGCGTGCGCTCACGAACTCGAACAATCGGTATCGAAACCGCTGGAGACGACCATGCAAGTCAGATTCAAGGCGGCGCGCATTGCCTGCGCGTCGGCGATCGCGACATCGCTTGCGTTTGCATTGGCGGCGAACGTCGCCCATGCCGCCGCGCCGACCGCCTACGTGACGACCGAAAACGCCGGCGTCGGCGTGATCGATCTCGACACGCTCGCGCTCGCGACGACCTGGGATGTCGGCAAGGACGGCCCGCGCGGGCTGTCGCTCAACAAGGAAGGCACGCGTCTTTACGTGGCGAACAAGGCGACGAGCGATCTCTCGGAGATCGATACGTCGACGGGCAAGGTCACGCGGCGCGCGAAGATCGGCAAGAATCCCGAGTTCGTGCGCGTGTTCGGCGGCTATGCGTATGTGACGTACGAGCCGGGTGAAAGCGGCGGCCCGCCGAAACCGGGCCAGCCGGAGAAGGACGACGACGACGCGAATTCGCCGCCCGCCGAGATCGCCATCGTCGATTTGAAGACCATGAAGATCACGCATACGGTCAAGAGCGGGCACGAGACCGAAGGCGTCGAGTTCTCGCCGGACGGCAAGCTGATCCTCGTGACGAACGAGGGTGACGATACGGTGTCGGTGTATCGCGTCGGGACGGGCAAGCCGGTCCGCACGGTGAACCTCGACAAGGGTTCGCGTCCGCGCGGCATCAAGGTGTCGCCGGATGGCAAGCAGTATGTCGTCACGCTGGAGAACGCGAACAAGTTCGTCGTGCTCGATGGCAAAAGCCTGAAGACCGTGAAGACCGTCGATACGAAGACGGGCCCGTATGGCGTTTCGTTCGATCCTTCCGGCAAGCGCTTGCTGATCGCGGCATCGCGTGACAAGACCTTGCAAGTGTTCGACGGCTCGACCTACGAGCATAGGAAGGATGTGCCTGTCGGTCAGCGTTGCTGGCACTTCAGCTTCACGCCCGACGGCTCGAAGCTGCTGCTGGCCTGCGGACGTTCGAACGCGGTGTACGTGCTCGACGGATCGGACTACAAGGAAGTCAAGCAGATCGGCGATCTGCCGCTGGCGTGGGGCATCGTCACTTATCCGCCGAGCGCGGGGTCGATCGTCGGGCGTTGAGCGGCAAGGAGGCGTTGCCGAGTGTGAAATGGCCGCATTGCGCGGCCACTTCCATTCGTGCGCCGTGGCATTGCGCATATTGCAACGTCGATCACGACGAATGCGCGCGAGGGACAGGACGCATCCGCGCAGCGAGGAAGACAGGCTTCGCTGTCAGGCTGCGCTTTGGCAAGGCATCAACGCGCGCGGCATTCCGTGGAAGTCGTATCGGGATTGAGCCGCGCTATCACGTCATATCACTTCCACGCATACCGCATCCCCACCCACACGCCACGCGGCGCACCGACGCCGAGAAACTGCTCGTTCACCGTCGCGCCGTTGTTGAACGTGTGATTGGGCCCGTCGAAGAAGTTCTCGCCGAGAATCGCGAAGTTCGCATAGCGCTTGTTGAGCAGGTTCTTCACGGTCGCATAGACCTGCAACTGTTTGGTCACGTTGTAGGTCGTGTCGAGATCGATCAGGAAATAGCCCGCGACGCTGCCGTTGACGTCCTGATTGTTTTCGTCGCCACGCGCGAAGATATTGCTGCGATACGTGAGATTCGTGCCGATGTTCCAGTGCGCAAACGGGTTGTAGTCGATGCGCATCTTCACCGTATTCGCCGGAATGCCCGGAATGCGGTCGCCCGAATGCACGGTGATGTTGCCATCGGCGTCCGCGCTCGAATTGCTCGCGCTGCTTTCCGTCCACGTCGATCGATACGTCGCGTTCACATAGCTATAACTCGCCGCGATGCCCACCGGTCCCCATTGCGTGCGGCCCGCGAGTTCGAAACCTTGCCGTCGCGTCTTGCCGACGTTCTGAAAATAGCCGAGCGTGCTGCCCGCGCCTTGCGCGCTGACGAACTGGATGTCGTCGTCGAGCGTCGTGCTGTAGACCGCGGCGCTCCACTGCGTATGACTGCCGAGACGCCCGCGCGCGCCGACTTCGAACGTCTTCGAAATCACCGGCTTAAGATCCGGGTCCGCGATGAAGTCATTGGGCAACGAGCACGGCGCGGCGGGGTCCGCGCACGCGAGTTCGATTGCGGTCGGCGAGCGCATGCCTTCGTTGTACGTCGCGTAGGCGGTGAAGTTCGGCGTCGGATTCCAGTTGAAGCCCACGGCCGGGTTGAAGCGCGAGAACGTGTGATTCCCGTCGAGCAGCGGCTGCACGCCGCTCTCGTCGCCGATGGTCGCCTTCGCCCAGTTGTAGCGTCCGGCGAGCGTCATCGACCATTGTTCGTTGAACGAGAACGTATTCTCGAAGTAGATGCCGAGATTCGAGTTGTGCGTCTTCGCGTCGGTCGTCGGTGCGAACGGACCCGTGGCGATCGTCGCGCGGTTGTCTTCGAATGCGGCTGGCTGCTCGGCCTGCGTGAAATGCGAATTGGCGAAGTCGCCCGCCGCGCCGACGATCAATTGATTGTCGTGATCGAAGAGCCTGTTGAGCAAGGTGAGTTGCAGGCTCGCGCCGTAGCTGTCCGTCACGATCACCGACTGGTCGTTGAAGGCTTGCGTGAGTTCGTCGGCATCGTCGCCGTCCGGATCGAAATCGTCGTTGACGTTCGAACTCACGTTCTTGTTGCGATAGTGGCGATAGTACGCGTTGCCGCTCAACTGCACGTTCGGCGTGATGTAGTGCTCGGCGTTGATCGTCAGATAGCCGACCTGATTCTCGTTCGTGTCGGGAAACGTGTACGCCTGACGGAAGTTGTCCATGAACGAGCGCGGAATCGTCTGCGAGCCGTTCAGCGTGTTGTCCGCGCCGCCCATCGAAACGGAGACCGTCGTGTCGGCGTCGGTATAGCGGATCTTGCCGAACGCCTGGCGCAGCTTGCTCGCGTTGTGATCGGCCCAGCCGTTGTCGTTCGTGACGTTCGCGGTGAAGTAATAGTCGAGATGATCGCCGATCGCGCCGCCTTGCTCGATCTGCGCATACTTGCGTCCGAACGAACCGAAGCCGACATCGACGTTGCCGCCCGGATTGCTGCGCCCGTTCTTCGTCGTTACCGCGACCGCGCCGCCGAGCGTGTTCAGGCCGAACGTCGGATTCGACCCGGGGATGATCTGCATCGTCTGGATCGCGGCCTGCGGAATCAGATCCCAGTTGACGACATCGCCGAACGGCTCGTTGATGCGTACGCCGTCCATGAACACCGACAAGCCCTGCGGCGTGCCGAGCAGCGGCGACGCAGTGAAGCCGCGATAGTTGATGTCGGTCTGCCACGGATTGCCTTGCGCGTCGTTGGTATCGACGCTCGCGACGTTCTTCTCCAGATAGTTCGTGACGGTCGGCGAATGCTGCGCCTGGATCTCGCTGCCCTTGATCGTTTGCACGTTCGCGGGCACTTTCTCCAGCGGCGTGCCGACGCCGACGAGCGGCGTGGTCCCGACGACGATGATCGAAGGCAGTTCGGTTGTCGGCGTCGTATCGGCTGGCGGCGTCTGCGCCCATGCGGCCACAGTGATGCTCGCGAACGCGCCGCCGAAGACGAGCCGCAGCCCCGCTCGGGGTTTGAACGGATGCGCGGGCGCGCGCAGGCGCGGCATGCTCTTCATCATCGTCTCCTCTTTATATTTCGATTCACGCGCCGAGCGTGTTTCTTTCGATGAAAGCGTCGCATAAGACAGCGCGCGTGGACCGGGAGCTTTTCCCGATCGCGCAGGGAAGCGTTCCCAATTGCGTTCCACCCACCGCACGGCGCGATGACGCCGTGCGTAGAATGCATTCCACGATGCCGACCGAATCCTTGCCCTCTTTCGCGAAAGACGCCGACCGCCGCGCGCCGCACTCGCCGGTGTGGCGCGACCTTGCTTGCGTGCTCGCGGCGACGCTGATCGCGGCCGCGCTCTTTGCGCGTTTCGATTTCAGCGAGTACGCGTATCGGCTGACGCGCAGCGCCGAACGCTTTCAAGTCGATGAATTGCCGCCGACGCTCGTCGTGCTCGCGATCGGTTTCGCGTGGTTCGCGTGGCGGCGTTATCGCGAGGCGCAATCGGAAGTGCGCAGACGGCGCGCGCTCGAAGAAGAGGCCGAGCATCTGCTTGCGGAGAATCGTCGCCTTGCGAATCAGGCGCTCGCCGCGCAGGAGACCGAGCGGCGTCATCTCGCGCGCGAGTTGCACGACGAGCTCGGGCAATACCTCAACGCGATATCGCTCGATGCGGGGCGTATCCGCGATTTGTCGGCTACGCGCGAGGCGGAGATTCATCGGCTGTCGCTTGCGCTGATGCAAAGCGCGACGCATGTGTATCGCGAGATCGGCGGGATGATTCGCAAGCTGCGTCCCATCGGCCTCGATGAATTCGGCTTGCCGACGGCGCTCGAACATTGCGTCGATGGCTGGCGCGAGCGCTTGCCCGATGTGACGTTCACGCTCGCTGTCGACGGCGATTTCGACAATTTGAGCGATGCGCTCAACATCACGCTGTATCGGCTCGTGCAGGAAGGGCTGACGAACGTATCGAAGTTCGCACGGACTTCACGCGTGGAGATTTATCTGGCGCGCGCGCCGGAAGAAATTGTCGTGACGATGGCCGATGACGGCCCGGGCGTCGATCTCGCGAAGCCGCGCACGGGACTCGGTTTGATCGGCATGCGCGAGCGCGTCGAAGCGCTCGGCGGCGAGTTTCAGATCGTGAGCGAGCCGGGCGCGGGTTTTCTGTTTTGCGCGCGCGTGCCGGCTCAGGCGGGGCTGCCGTTGCCTGCGACCGCCGACGAAGCGAAATCGACGAAGTGAAGCCCCAGGCGGTTCGCGATCTGTGCCAACTGCACGCCGTTATCCGCGCCGAATTTTTGGCGGATCACCGATTGATGATTCGCAACCGTCTTCTGGCTCAAGCCTAACTTCTCCGCGATGCTCGGCAGCGTATAACCCTGCACGAGCAATCTCAGCACCTCGAATTCGCGCGCGGATAACTGCCGTCCTTCCTGAATGCTCGCGCGCAATGCAAGCGCTTGCGACACATCGGGACTCAGATACGAAACGCGCCGCGCAACCGAACGCACCGCTTCGACGAGCACATCGGGCGCGCTCGCCTTCGTCACATAACCGCGCGCGCCCGCATCCAGCGCGCGTCGCACGAAGATCGCTTCTTCATGCACGCTGAAAATGAGCACATGCGCGTGCGGCTCGCGCGCCAGCATGCGCCGCATCGCCTCGATGCCGCTTGCGCCCGGCAACGCGAGATCCATCACGACGACATCCGGCTGCAGCGCGCAAAACTTCTGATAAGCCTCGGCTGCATCCGCCGCTTCGCCCGCGACGTTCACATCGGGACTCAGTTCGAGCAGACGCTTGTAGCCTTCACGCACGACGGCGTGATCGTCCACCAGCAGCACGGAGATATCGGCAGTCATGGCTTGTCTTCTCCTTCTTTTGAACCACTACCGGAGGCCTCGGCCGCGATGCGCTTCGAGTTCGCATCGTTGCGAAAGACGATGGGTTGCTCTTGCGGTTCCTGCCGTGCCGATGCAGCGCGCACGACTTCGATCACGCGCTCGTGATGCGGGGACTTGTCGCAAACCGGATCGGCATTCGCGGGGTCCTGCGTCAGCAGATACGCCTGACAGCGGCAGCCGCCCATGTCGATGGCCTTCTCGTCGCAACTGCGGCACGGCTCCTTCATCCAGCCGAAGCCGCGAAACCGGTTGAACGCATCGCTCTCGTACCAGATGTCCTTGATCGACATATCGGTGACGTTCGGAAACGTGAGGCCCGGCAATGACCGCGCGGTATGACACGGCAGCGCGGCGCCATCGGGCGCGATGCCGAGAAACACCGAGCCCCAGCCGTTCATGCAGCGCTTCGGTCTGCGCTCGTAGTAATCCGGCACGACGAAGAAGATCTTGCACCGGTCGCCGATCTCGCCGCGATAGCGTTCGACCACCGCTTCGGCTTCGTCGAGCTGCTCTTTGGTCGGCATGAGTTGCGCGCGATTCTTGTGCGCCCAGCCGTAATACTGCGTGTTCGCGAGTTCGAGATACTCCGCGCCCATCGCGAGCGCCATGTCGATGATGCGTCCGATATGCGGCAGGTTATAGCGGTGAAGCACGCAATTGAGCACCATCGGAAAGCCATGCGCCTTGATGAGATTCGCGACGCGCTTCTTGTAGTCGAAGGTCTTCGTGCTGGAAAGGAAGTCGTTCAATTCCTGCGACGAGTCCTGAAACGAAAGCTGTATGTGATCGAGCCCGGCGTCCTGCAACGCACTGATGCGCTTCTCCGTCAGACCGATGCCCGATGTGATGAGGTTCGTATAAAAGCCGAGCTTCCGCGCTTCGCCGACGAGCGTTTCGAGATCGTCGCGCAAGAGCGGCTCGCCGCCGGAGAAGCCGAGTTGCGCGGCGCCCAGCGCGCGTGCCTGACGCAATACGTCGATCCATTGATCGGTGTCCAGCTCGCGCGTGTGATCGGCGTAATTCACCGGGTTGTAGCAGAACACGCAATGCAGCGGACAGCGATACGTGAGCTCGGCAAGCAGCCAGAGCGGCGGCGCGACGGTTGCGTCTTCGTGCTCGGGCTTCGCAATCGGTTCGGACAAGTCGGTCATGACGCTACTCCAGCCAGCCTCGCGCACGCGCGCCGGCGATGAACGCGCGCACGTCGTCGCCGAGGCCGGTCGCATTGAACGCCTGCTCCAGATCGGCGACGAGCGCGGGGATATCGCGCGTGCCGTCGCATCGCAGAAGAATCTCCGATGCGCTCTGATTGAGCTTCACCATGCCTTCCGGATAAAGCAGCACATGCGCGTTCTGCGCAGGTTCCCATTGCAGCCGGAAGAGGCGTTTTAGTTTCGGATGCAACGAATCGTCCGGCGCTTCGACGGCTTCCTGCTTGCGTTGAGTCGGGTTCGTATCGCTCATTGCGGAAAAGCCTTTTCGATGGAATCGAGCATGGTCCAGAGAATATCGAGCTTGAACTGCAGGATATCGAGCGCGCGTTGCTGTTCCTGACGCGTCGTGAAATGCGCGAGCGTCACTTCGAGACCGTGCTCGACATCGCGCTGCGCAAGCGACACGCGCGAGCGGAAATACGAAAGCCCTTCGGGCTCGATCCACTTGTAATGCTCGGGCCATGTCGCGAGCCGGTCCTTGTGAATCTGCGGCGCGAACATCTCCGTAAGCGATGAACACACCGACTCCTGCCACGGCGCACGCCGTGCGAAGTTCACGTAGGCATCGACGGCGAAGCGCACGCCCGGCGTCACCAGCTTGAGCGACCATAGATCGTCGCGCGAGAGGCCGACCGCATCGCCAAGACGCGCCCATGCCTCGATGCCGCCGGGCTGATCGTCGTAGCCATCGTGATCGAGAATGCGCAGCACCCAGCGGCGGCGCGTGTCGCGATCGGGGCAATTCGACATCACCGCCGCATCCTTCAGCGGAATGTTGATCTGATAATAGAAGCGGTTCGCGACCCAGCCGCGTATCTGTTCCTTCGAGCAGCCGCCGCTGTTCATCTTCACGTTGAACGGATGATGAATGTGATACGCCGTGCCCTTCGCGCGCAACTGCGCTTCGAATTCGTCGCGCGTCCACGCGGGGCCTTCGTCTGTCACTTTCGTGAAGATCGGGCCTGTGGTCGGGTTGAGCATCGGGTCGAACATCTAACGGTCTCCAGTGCGAATGTCACAGCTCGAAAGTCATGCCGTCGTGCGCGACCTCGATGCCGTGCTCCGACAACATGCGCCTTTCAGGTCCATCCTCGATGAGGATCGGGTTCGTGTTGTTGATGTGGATCAGCACCTTGCGCACGCCCGCGCGATCGATCGAATCGAGCACGTCGATCATGCCGCCCGCGCCGGTTTGCGCGAGATGGCCCATATCCTTGCCGGTCTTCTTCGTGAGGCCGAGGCGAATCATTTCATCGTCGGTCCAGACGGTGCCATCGACGAGCAGCAAGTCTGCTTCGCGCATCGCATCGAGCACATGCGGCTCCAGCGCGCCGAGCCCCGGCGCATAGAATGCGCGCTTGCCCGAAGCGCGATTCGTGAACATAAGGCCAATGTTGTCGCCTGTTTCCGGCGCATCGCGATGCGGCGAATACGGCGGCGCCTTGCTCGACAGAGGCAATGCGTCGATGCCCACGCGCGGCAGCTCAGGCACGGACAACGATGCGCCATCGAGCGCGATGCGCCTGTGCTCGACGCCACAGTAATGCGAAAGAATCGACGTGATGGGAAAGCCCGTCGAGAGGTCCTGCCACACGGCGTCCGTCGTATAGAGCGGCAAGGGCGTGCCGCGCTCGCGCAGCATCAGCAGACCGGTGACATGATCGATCTGCGCATCCATCGTGATGACGGCAGCGATGCCGGTGTCGCGCACGCGGCGCGCGGGCTGCAATTCCGGGTTTGCGGCGATCTGCGCAAGAATGTCCGGCGATGCGTTGACGACCAGCCAGTCCTCGCCGTTATCGGTAACAGCAATGGACGACTGAGTGCGCGCACGCGCCAGAATGGAGCCGCGCCGCACGCCATCGCAATTGCGGCAGTTGCAGTTCCATTGCGGAAAGCCGCCACCCGCCGATGAACCGAGCACGCGAATCTTCAAGGCAGCATCCTCCGCAAGAGACCGTCGCGATCGATCAACTGATGCTTCATCGCGCCGAGAAAATGCACGATGACGAGCGCGGCCATGATCCACGCCAGATACTCGTGAATGCCGAAGAAGATCTGCCGCATGGATTTGTCGTCCCAGCCCCATTGCGGCAGCGCGATGCCCCAGAACTTCGTGCCGAACTTGTTGAACGACGAGCCGAGATAACCGGTGAGCGGCATCGCCACCATGCCAACGTATAAAAGAGCCTGCGTAATGCTCGCGGCGGCGCGTTGCCACGTTCGCATCGGCGGCAAAGGCGGCCGGCGATAAGCCAGACGTGCCAGGATGCGGAGCAGCACCAGCAGGAAAACGGTGATTCCGAGCGACTTGTGGAAGTTGATGAGGTCCGACTTGAACGGCAACCCGCGCGGCAGGCCGACCATATAGAAGCCGATGCACAGCATCGCGATGATTGCGATCGCAATTATCCAGTGCAACGCGATCATCGGGCCTGCGTAACGCTCGCTTGCGGCATCGATACGGCCGTCGCGCGACGTTGCTGATGTCCGCGCGGTGCTCATGGCGTGTCTCCCCGGAAGTGCCAACGGTCCATTGTTCATCTCCTTGCTACGAATTGGCGATCAGCAATTCCCCCCGTCCATCGACGGCGAGATCGCCCGCGTAGCGTCGCGGCAATATCTTGCCAGCGAACTGCGAAAAGGGTGCGATCTCGCGCGCGAGCATGCGCGTGAACAGCAGCCAGAAGACGTCGAAGCCGCGCCCGCCTTCGGTGAACGTCGGCGGAATGCGGGATGGCGCATTTGCCAGCAACACCGTGCCGCGCCGCATGCCGTAGCCCAAGTGTGCGCCCACTTTCCCGCCGATGCAGACCGAGCCCGCGACGAGCCGCGACGCGGCGAAATCGCCCGCATCGCCCGCGACCAGCACGGTGCCGCGCCGCATGCGATCCGCGAGGCGCGCGCCTGCGCTGCCGTGAATCGCGAGCGTGCCGCCTGTCATGCCTTCCATGTCGCCGGGCAGCGCACTTGCGGCGAACTCGCCGGCGTTGCCGTGAATCGACAGTCGTCCGCCTTGCATCTCGCACGCGGCGAATGCGCCCGCATCGCCTCGTATGTTCAACTCGCCGCCGGACATCTTCATGCCCGCGTAATCGCCTGCAGCGCCGTGCACCGCGAGCGTGCCTTCGGTCATGTTCGCGCCGATGCGATCGAGCCACGGCGCATCGCCTTCTATCGTGAGTGCGGGCGCATCGCTTGGTTCCTGCGCGATGTCGAAAAGATCGCCGAGCGCGCACGTTTCGCCCGCGCCTTGCAGCGTGATGCGCGGCAGTTCTGTCGCCGATATCTCCGCCAGCGTCGCGGGCAGTAATTTCGACCCGTCGACGCGAAAGCCCGGCGCATTTTTTACGCGCAACGTGATGGCGTTCATGCGCGGCTCCCGTCGATATCCTTCGACAGTTCATGCAGCTTGAAATGGTACGGCCCGAGCTTGCCGCCGTAGTTGCCCGCCGAAATGCGCAGCACGCCGCCGGCGCGCCCGATCTTCGTCGCCGCCGCGATGCCCGCGGTCATCGCCGCGCCGACATCGGCATCGGTCAAGCCGTCGATGACGATTTCGAGCACGCACGCGATGTCCGGCGTCAGCTCGCTCTTCTTCGACAAGCCGACGAGCGTCGGGCAGAACGCATCGTTCGTGGACGCCGTCGCGCCCGCATACTTCGATCCGATCTTCGATCCCGAGCGCACGACGCCGCCCGGAAACGGCGTGATGACGTTCGGCAGCCGATGCATCGCGGCGACGGCGGATTCGGCCGCATTGAGCGCGCTGTCGATGTCGCGCGCGAGAAACAGCAGATTGCCGCCGCCGACCGCTTTCACCGTCGCGGTGAATTCCTCGCAGACGAACTCGCCGTCCATCACGGGCACGCGCCAATAGCGTGTGCCGTCGAGCACTTTCGATATTTGATAGCCGTCGCCGAAGAAGCGCAGGCCCGCGCCGAGCGGCGCGTTGTCGGAGAGCGGCGCGCGTGTGTTGGCGGGATCGATGCCGCCATAGACGGCGGTCGTCGGGCACGTCAGCACGCATTGGCCGACGCGCCGCGCGATCTGCTTGGCGAGCTCCTTCGACGATATCGCGAAGATCAGCACCGCGATTCCGGGCCTGCCATCGGGCGTTTCATCGCCGGACAGATCGCGTTCGATGCCGGCCTCGCAGCCGCAATCGATGACGGACGTCGCGAAGCCTGTCAGCGAATTGGCCGCGTGACGCGCCCACGTCGACGAATGCGCGGTGATGACGAGGCGCGTCGCTTTCATCGGGAAGGCTTCGGCGAAGGTGTCGTCGATCTGCGTGTCGTTGATACGCATGCGTCAACTCCCGTTCGAAGCGAAGCATGCGACGGGCAACAGCCGCCCGCCGTTGCAGCATGCGCAGATTTCATCGTCGCCGATCGCGATGTTCTCGAAGCGCGTCGCGAGGTTTGCCTGCGTGAATTCGCGCACGCGCTTTTCGATCGCGCGGTCGTAGTCGGGGCGCACGTAATGGATGCCGCCGGTGGGCGTCGCGAGCAGCGTGCCGTCGCGCGCGATCAGCTCGCCGTCCTTGAACACGTAAGCAGGCGATGTGAACATGCGCTCGCGATCGTCATCGTCGCGATACACGGCAATGTCCGCCGCCGCGCCTGCGCCGAGATGCCCGCGATCCGTGAGGCCGAGCAGTTTCGCGGGACCGGCGCGCGTGATGATCGCAATGTCGTAGAGCGAGAATTCGCGCGTGATTTCGCTCAACGCGCTCGCGGTTTTCGCATCGGCGTGCAGCTTGTCGAGTTGTTCGTCGCGAAAGGACTTGTCCATCAGCAAGCGGATCAGATGCGGATAGCTCGTGAACGGCGCGCCGTTCGGATGATCGGTGGTCATCGACACGCGCCACGGATCGTCGACGAGCAAAAAGATCTCGAGCCCGATGATCCATTGGAGCGCATTCACGAAGCTCTGTTCGCGGTACTTGAACGGCACGATGCCGCAGCCCGCATCGCATTCGATATCGCCGAGCACCCATTTGCGCGGTCGGGCCATCGGCGCGTTCTTGAACTGCATCATCGTGTCGCCGGATGCGGTGACGGTCTGACCGAAGATGATCTGGCCGACATCGATCGTCACGTTGGGCCGCGCGTTCACTGCATCGGCGATCGCGCGCGCGCCCGATGAAAACTTGCGAGGGCCTTCCATGCCGTAGCTATGGAACTGGATATGCGTCAGATGAATGGGCAGGCCATCGGCGGTGTCCATCGTTCTGATCGTCGATTCGATGTTGCCCGGCACGCCGAGATTGCTTGCGTGAACATGCAGCGGATGCGGCACGCGCAGCTCGGTGAGCGCGCGCGTGAGCGTGCTCAACACGTCGCGCGGCGTGATGCCGTAATGCGCGTGCTTTTCATCGACATCCAGCGAACGCTGATTGAACTTGAACGCCGATATGCCGCCCGGATTCACGACCTTCACGCCGAGCGCCTTGCTCGAATCGATGGTCCAGCCGACGTAATCGCGCAGACGTTCGAAGTCTTCCTTCGCGGCGAGCATCTGCAGGAAGAGCTCGTCGTTGCCCATCATCACGTAGGCGCCGTGATCGATGATCGGCGTGTCGCCCATTTCCAGATGCGCGTGGCGCGCGTTCGACGCGATCATCGCCGGCTCGAACGCGGCCGTGTAGCCCATTTCCGCATAGCGATAACCGGTGGCAAGCGTGCCGGGCGCGCACACGCCGCACGATGGCAGACGCATGTATCGGCCTTCGTTCGGACGATCGGGCACGGCACGCGGATCGTCGCGATGATCCTCGGGCAGAAGCAGCCGCGACAGATTCGTCTTGCCGCCGCCGATGTGCGAATGCAGATCGATGCCGCCCGCCATCACGATCATGCCGCTCGCATCGTAATCGCGGTCGATGCTTTCGTTCGCGGCATCGGCGACGATGCGGCCATCGCGCATATGGATGTCGCGCTTCTCGCCATCGACGCCATTCGCCGGATCGTAAAGCGTGCCGCCTTTGAGGCGCGTGACGCTCATGCGGGCCTCCTTGCCTGCGCGAGTTGCGATGCGATCGATGCGACCGTCGGCAAGGCGTAATCGCGCGCGGCGGCGAGCGGCGCGACCACCGATGTATCGACGCGAAACAGATGCCCGCCGCTGTCGATGCCCGGCGTCGCGACGGGGATGAACACGGTCGGCGCGTGGCGCGCGGGGACGGCTGTCGATGGGTGCGCGAGGATGATCGCGGGCACGTTCGCATCGAGCGATGCGGGCAGCGGCTCGGGCGCGAAGCTGGACACCCACAGGAGCGCGTCGATTTCGCCGCGCTGCAGCAGCGTTTCCGAGCGATAGCGATGCGCGTCGTGATCGAGCGGCAAGCCGTATGCGACGCGCGTGCGCAGCGGAAAGCCCGACAGCCATGTGATCGCCTGATTGACGGACGCGGCGCCGTCGTCGCTGGTGAGGGCGAGCGTGCCGGCGCGCGCGGTGCGATTGATCGCCTTGACGATGCGTTGCAGCGCTTCGATCGCGAGCGCGGCGTGTTGCGTCGGCAGCGCCGAGGGCTCGTAGATCACCGCCGTGTACTTCGCGGCGTTGATGCGTTCGGTCAGCGCGACGAGTTCGGGCGTTGGAATCGGACGGCCGCCTTCGACGAGCGCGGACCACAGCGCGAGTGTGTCGAAGGGATCGGCGTTGGCGAGGATCGATTCGGCTTGGGCGTTGGCGGCTTTATCGATGTCACATCCGATGAATACAAACTTTGTCTCGCGGCCCTCGCTTGCGATGCGCTCGAAGAAGCGCGGATAGCGTCGCGACGGCTCGCACGCGAACACGACGATGAGATCGGCGCGCGAGCGGACTTCGGAGAGCGTCGTGAAGAACGAGCCGCGATCTTGCAGTGCGCGATTGCTGTCGGCGAGCGTGTCGCCGTGGAGGTGATCGAGGATCGCGCCGCACTGCGCGGCGAGTTCATAGAGCGCGCGTGCGCCGGACACGTCGGTCGCGAGACCGCCGAATAGCGGCCGATGTGCGTTCGACAGGATCGCGGCGGCTCGCGAGAGCGCCGACTTTTCGTCGGTGACTTGCCCGTCGATTTGGGGCTTCTGGCTTGCATCGTTCGGACCGAAGCGGGCAAGGGAGGCGTCCAGACGCGGGCAGGCGGTGTGCGGCGCTGCGAGGCGGTGATCGGCGGTGGGTGCGAGCGTGATGTCGTCGCATAGTAAAGGGCAGAACGGACAGGTCCAAGGTTTTGAGGCCGCGGACGGGGCGCTCGGCGTGGTGGAGGTATCGGGCATGGTCGACCTTTCGAGCAAGGTCTGTGCCGGTTTTGTTGCTTTTGCTTTTGCTTTTGCTTTTCGCTTTTGCTTATCGCTTTTTGATTTCGCCGGATCCCGTATTCGTGTCGGTCTATTAGCATTGCCCCTGTGCGGGGCGGCACTCACTTTCTTTGCTGCTGCAAAGAAAGTAAGCAAAGAAAGCAGCTTCCGATACGCCCGCGGTCACACGCAATTTGGGTAGTCCTCTCGTCCATCGTGGGCTGCCTAAAGAGTGCCCTCATAGGCCCCATCGGG